>CAVPXI010000007.1:0-614023 GCA_963709585.1 Candidatus Dormiibacterota bacterium
ACTGTGGCGTACCTGGACAGATTACGTATTGCTACTCACAGATGCCGCCACGCACCTCGTACGAGCTCGCTCCGGCGGGTGTCGACCTCCAACGGGTGATCGATGAGATCGGTGCGTGGGCACGCGAACACCTCAGCGCCGTCATCGTGGCCGACGAGGAGCCGAGCGCCGCTGTCGGCTGACCGGTCGACGAGAATCCGTCGCCGGCTCGCGCTCGCCGGCGTGGCAGTGCTCGCAGCGGCCTGTGGATCGACTCCCCGACCGTCCGCGAGCGTGACGCCGGTGGCCACAGCGACACCGGTGGCCACACCGACGCTGGCGTCGCCGACCGTGACACCCTCGGCCACCGCCAATGCGTGTGTCGCGCCGTCGAGCGAGCCCGCGCCGCGCGGCACCATCCCGGCCAATTTCGCGACCGCCTTATCGTTCGCACCCGACGGAAGACTCTTCTGGGCCGAGCGCTCTGGGACGGTGAGGGTCTGGCAGAACGGGGCGTCAAGGGTCTTCGCAAGGGTGAGGACGGTCACCACCGAGTCCAACGGCAGCTACAGCGAACGCGGCCTGCTCGGCCTGGCGATCAGCCCCACGTTCACGGCGGACCGTTTCGTCTACGCCTTCTACTCCGACGCGAGCTACAGGACCCAGCACGTCATCCGCTGGTACGACTGCGACGGCACCGGAACGCATCCCACGATCATCGCAACCTTCCCGGCCGGTAACGACTGCTGCCACAAGGGCGGACGCATCGCCTTCGGTCCGGACGGCAAGCTCTACGTCACCCTGGGCGACGAGCATGATGCCCCCAGTGCCCAGAACGTCAACGACGTTCGCGGCAAGGTGCTCCGCTACAACCCGGACGGCTCCATCCCGTCGAACAATCCCTTCGGGGCCAAAAATCCGGTGTGGGCGTACGGATTTCGCAACCCGTTCGGCATCGCCTTCTCGGCCACGGGACAGCTCGCGATCACGATGAACGGCCCCTCCGGTGATGCCGGGAGTCCCGGCACCGGCTACGACACGCTGTATCTGAACGTGACTCGCGGCGCTCACTATCAGTGGCCCGACTGCTATGGGTACAGCCATCCACTCGCGGCGTCCACCTGCGGTGGGGGCATCGCGCCGAACTGGAGCAGCGAGGCGAGCACGTACGTCCCAACCGGTGCGACCTTCGTCGACGCGGCCGGGCCGGGAGGCTACGCCGGCCACCTCGTGTTCTGCACGTACGACAAGGGCATGGCCATCGCGACTGCGGGCAGTCCGCACGCCTCGGTTCGTCTCGGACCGTCGGGCTGCCGTCTCGACGTCGTCGAGGGCCCGAATCACGCGCTCTATTACTCGGACGAGACCCACATCTACGAGCTGGCGTAACCCGCCAGTGTTCGGCGGACGGCCGCGCAGTTCCGTTCTGCGCGAATGCAGCAACTGACGCGTTGTTGAGCCCCTTTGGTGCGCAGCACACACGCACCCGGGGCCGCGTCACCGACTTCGAAAGGTTGCCCCTCTAACCTCCGGGTTGACGAACCCTAGGAGGTTTGCGATGGATCAGGACAACTTCACCGACACCGTAGGGTCCGACGACCAGCCGCATCGGCGCAGCTTCGGTGGTCTCGGCCGCGGGCCGGCCGCGCTGCTGCTCGCAGCAGGGTTGCTCATCGGCGGCGGCATCGGCGGTTTCGTCGTCGCAAACGCATCCTCCCCGATTTCAACCTTGGCGTCGAGCACGCCGGCGACTTCGCACACGTGCCCCACGACGGGCGGAACCAGCGCGAACTGAACCTGCGGTCACGGCGGGTGCGATCCCGCCAGTGATCTCCCAACCCAGCCTCCCTCCCAAGACGGCTCGCCCCCAGGGCGAGCCGTCGCTATATCTGCCGCGTCTACGATCCGCGGGTGGCTCCACGCGTGCTCCCCGCGGTCGTCTTCACAGCCGGAGCCTCCTCGCTGGCGACGGAGATCTGCGCGACCCGGTTGCTCGCCCCGTACTTCGGCCAGTCGACCGTGGTCTGGGCGAACGTCATCGGCCTCATCCTCATCTATCTGTCGCTCGGCTACTGGCTCGGCGGGCGCATCGCCGACAGGCATCCGACGCAGCGCGTTCTCGGCCTGATCCTGGTCATCGCCGCGCTGTGTACGGCGGTGCTCCCATTCATCGCGCGACCCTTCCTCAACCTCGCGCTGCAGGGCTTCAACGCGGTGAGCGTCGGCACCGTGGTCGGGTCATTCCTCTCGACGCTGTTGCTCTTCTCCGTCCCGGTGACCTTGCTCGGTATGGCCTCGCCGTTTGCGCTTCGTCTGGCATTGACCGACATCGACAGAGCCGGGCGCACCAGCGGACGCCTCTCGTCGCTCGCGACTGTTGGTGCCATCATTGGCACATTCGGATCGGCGCTCGTGCTCATTCCCGGGGTCGGCACTCAGCGAACGCTGCTCAGCGCGGCGTTGCTCGTTGCGCTCGTGTCCATCCCGCTCCTGCTGCGCCCGGCGCTGATCGCGAGCGCAGTGATCGTGGTCTTGCTCATCCTCCCGCCGGGCCTGGTGAAGGAGACGACCGGGACACTCGCCGAGCGCGAGACGGCGTACCAGTTCATTCAGGTGGCGCGCGAGTCGGGGGCAGGGTCGTGATGCGGTTTGACGACGGCATCGCCGATCAATCCGTTTATCGGGTCGATACCGCACTGACCGGCGGTGAGTGGGACATGCCGCTCGTGGTGCCGCCGATGCTTGCCCGGACACTGCATCACGTGCTCGTCATCGGCAACGCGGGCGGGACCACGGCGCGCGCCCTGGCGTCGGAATATCCCGGCATCGACATCGACGCGGTGGAGCTCGACCCGGTCGTGACCCAGCTCGCCCGCCAGTACATGGGGCTCGACGCGATCCCCAACCTGCACGTGACCACCGCGGACGGGCGCGAGTACCTGGCGACCACGACGCGGCGGTACGACCTCATCGTCGTCGACGCGTACAGGACCGAATACATCCCGTTCTACCTCGCGACCCAGGAGTTCTTCGCCCTGGTCCGCGCGCACCTCAATGCCGGTGGCGGCGTCGCGCTCAACGTCGAGCGCGTTCCCGGTAACGACCAGCTGGTCCAGGCGGTCGCCGGGACGGTGGCGACCGAGTTCCCACAGGTGTTGGTGTGGCCGGCGCTGCACTTCAATGAGCTCGTCGTCGGTCTGTCCGAGTCGATCCCCACCGCTTCGCTGGCTCAGCGCCTCACGACTCTGCCGGTGAACGTCAGGGTGCTCGGCGCGCTCGTGGTCGCTCACGCGTACGTCGTGCCCCCCGCCTCCGATCCGCTCACCGATGACCGAGCCGCGGTCGAGTGGCTGACAGATCGGGCCATCCTTGCCTATATCGCCGGCGGCGGAACACTGACCGAGCAACTCCTGCCCACCGCGCCCTGAGTTCCGCGATGTCTTAACTGCTACCTCGGATGTTGCGCTCGCGTAACTCGTACGCTCAGCGCTTGCGTCCCGCTGACGTGTTTGATAGTCTTACGACGTTCGGTACCTTTGCACCGATCCGCCGGGGAGACGGCCTTGAGGGATGGGGGGACTGCGAGCGCTCCTGGGTTCACGCTGGACCCGGGAGCGCTTTGCGAAATCGTGCGACCCGCCCGATGTCATCCATCCCGAGCCGCGCGTAGAGCCGCTGCGGCCAGTCGTCCGGATCCATGCCGAGAAACACGAGGCGGCACTCCGTGGTCAACTCAAGGGCCCGCGTAACCACGGCGCGCCCGTAGCCGCGCCGGCGATGCTCCGGGACGGTGGCGACGCTCTCGATCTGCGCGATGTCGTCGATCCTGTAGACCTCGCAATACGAGACCACCATTCCCTCGACGATGACCGCGAGATGCGTAGTGGGCACGCCACGAGCCACGCGTTCCTGCTTCTCACGCACCTGGGCGACGGCATCCGGCGTGGCCCACGCCTCGGCGGCCAACGAGGCTTCGCGCGCCGGGCGTATCGATACCGCATCGACAACTCGCACCTGCGAGGTGTCGACGTGGCGATCCGGCTCACGATGGCGAACCATGATGCCAAGCGGCTCCTCGAGCCATCCCGCGGCGCGGAATGCGGCGGTAAGTGCATCCAACTCGTCGCAGGCTACGAATTCGACGATGCGATTGGGCAGCTCGGCCTGGATCTCGTCGGCAGCGGCCCTCACCTCCTCCATCGACATCCCGAATCCCTCCTCGAGCACGACGAGACGGTTGACGTCATAGACCTGCGGCAAGGAACGCGCGCGGAACCACGCGCCACCGGACCAGGTGCCCTGGTCGTCGCTTCCAAGCGCCTCGATGAGCTGGGCATAGCGGACCGCTTCGGTGAGTTCGGCGGAGATCACCCTCGTACCCTACCGGCCGTCGGATACACGCGAGTGATGCACGCCACGGCGATTGCGGCGTTCCCGTCCAACGTCGTCACAACCGGGCCCGGATTGTTGCGAACGCCGCGACATCGACAAATTCACTTGCGTCGGCAGGGACGCTTTGCTAGGCTTGCTGACAAGAGAAGCGTTCGGGAGTAATGCTCCGATCGACGCTTTCAGTACCACGCGATCGGATCGCGACGGGCGAAGAGGGGTGCCGGTTCGGCCGGCGCGACAACGGAGGGTAGCGGGTGGCGAACTCGGACCACGGATCCAAGTTTCCGCGTACGTTCAGGTATCCTGATGCACTGGTCTCGAGCCGCTCGCTGCAGGCTCACAGAAAGGAAAGAGGTCTCCCAACGATGAAACGTCGAACCATTGGTGTCGTCTTGGCTTTGGTCGCCGCCGCGGCGGTCCCGCTCGGTCTGCCACACAGCGCTTCGGCTGCGTCCTTTGACGCACTCAACGTCAAGCCCTTGCCGATCGAGCAGCCGGGAACACTGAGCCCGACCGGGACGAACACGGTGACGATGTGCGTCCAGCCGACGTTGGCCGGCAAACCCATCACGAGTGTCACCAATGTATTCCTCAGCATTGACTCGGCACTGTTCGCGCCGCCGGCGAGCGTTGGCGGATCGGCGACCGCAGAAGGAACACCACTGACCGCGACGCCTGTCTCGTTCCCGACTTAGGCCACATGCTCGTATGCCAACTTGGAGACAAGCGGCACGCTGCCGTGGTCCATTCCCATCACATATACAGGCCCGACGCCCACCGTTCCGGTCGCCGGGCGAGACGTTATCGCGGCGACGTCAGATGGCGTTTCGTTTGACAACACGACCGGCAAGTGCGTCGGACCGGGAATCTGCGACACCGGCACCTACGTCTACTCGCCGGTGACTCAGTACGTGATAACGCCGTCGCCGACGATGGCGGCAACGGGAACGTTGGGCCCCGCGGCACCGGTCACGGTCACGGTTGTGGCGGAGGATGCTTCGGGCAAGCCCGTTCCGGGCGCGTACCTCGACCTGTCACTGACGAGTACCGGTACCTCGGGCGGCACCGCTACGGCCTTCAGCCAGATCTCGATGACTATAAAGCACCTCACCAATCTTCCGAGCCGGTTCGGCGCCGACGCCACGGGTACCGTGACGATCAGCTATGCGACGGCCAACCCGCTCCCTGCGTCGGGAACAGACACGATCACCGCACAGAATCATCCGACCGCGACGCACTCAAACTTCACTACTTACACCTATGCAACGTCGACGGGGCCACCACAGGGTCCGTACACGTCGGTGACTCCATTCCGTGTCTGCGACACCCGTCCCGCAGCGCCTGGCATCGTCAGCAACCAGTGCGACAACGGCAGCACCGGTGCCGGTAGTGGACCGATCGGTTCGGGTGCCACACGCGTCATCACCGTCGACAACTTCGGCGGTCTCCCCGCATCGGGCGTCACGGCAGTGGTTGTCAACCTCACGGCGATCGCACCGACCAAGGGGACGTTCCTCAGGCTGTCTCCCGACGGCGTCGCGTCGACAACGTCGAACCTTAACCCACAGGCAGGGCAGGTCAGAGCCAACCTGGTTGAGGTGGGCGTCAGCACCGCGGGCAAGATCGACGTCTTCAATGCGGTCGGTTCGATCAACATCGCGTTGGACATCGAGGGCTTTGTGTCCTCGACATCCACGGGCCTCTTCACCGGAACCAGCCCGGTCCGCATCTGCGACACGCGCGCGGCGGGAGGCGCCGTTGCACCAAACCGTTGCAACACTGCTGGAGCATCGCCGATCGGCAGCGGCGCCACGCTGACCTTCAATGTCAATGGCGCGCCCAGCCCGGTACCGGGTACGGGTGTCAGCGCGGTGGTCTTCAACCTCACCGCCATCAACCCCAGTGTCAGGACAGTGCTCACGGCGTTCACCGGGGTCACCCGGCCGATCGCCTCCAACATCAACGTTGAGGCACACGCGGCGGTGCCGAACCGGGTCATCGTGCCGGTGACCTGCACAGGCGGAAACTGCACCGTCTCGATCTGGAACGGCGCCGGCTCGGTGAATATCGCGGTCGACATCGACGGATGGTTCACCACCGGCACGGGCACACAGTTCACAGCGCTCCCCACGCCTGCCCGGATCTGCAACACGCAGAACGGCAACTCGAGCGACGCCGGTTGCTCGAAAGGACTGGTCGGCAGTGGACAGGTGCTCAACATCGAGGCCGCCGGCATTGACGGCATTCCGCCCGACACAGGCGGCGCCGGCTCGCCGGTTGCGATCGTGGCCAACGTGACCGCCGTGAACGCGACGACCGGGACCTTCATCACCGTCTACCCGGGCACGGTGCTTTCGGCTCCGACCGCGTCGGACCTCAACGTCCCGTCGTATCTGCCGGTTTCCAACCTTGTGGTTGCCACGCTCGGAACCGATGGAACCATCAACCTGTTCAACGCGCTGGGTGGCGTGAACCTCATCGTCGACGTCCTCGGCTACTACAGCTGAGCTACTAACAAAAGAATGAACGTGGGGGGGAACGAGCTCGTGGTCGACTCGGACCACGAGCTCGCCCGCTTTGGGGCCCTCGAGGCTGGCCGGGCGTTGATGGCGCTGCGCGCCGAGCTCGGCTTCGAGGACTCGAAACGACTTCGCGATGAAGGCGATCGCATGTCACATCAGCTGTTGATGAGGCTGCTCGCCGAGCAACGCCCGGACGACGCGGTGTTGTCCGAAGAAGGCGTCGACGATCAGGCACGGCTTTCCGCGACACGTGTGTGGATCGTCGACCCACTCGACGGGACGCGTGAATTCGGAGAAGAGGGCAGGACCGACTGGGCTGTCCACGTCGCCCTCATCGAGAACGGAAAGCCCATTGCGGCTGCCGTGTCACTCCCGGCGCGCGACCTGGTGATGTCGACATCCCCGGTCCCGCGTACATCCGAGCGACCACCCGGACGGCTCCGCATCGTTGTGAGCCGCTCCCACACCCCGCCCGAGGCACACGCGGTGGCAAAGGCGCTCGACGCCGAGCTCGTGTTCATGGGGTCGGCCGGAGCCAAGACCATGGCGGTGGTTCTCGGCAGCGCCGACGCCTACGTGCATATCGGCGGTCAATACGAGTGGGACTCCGCCGCGCCCGTCGGGGTCGCGCTTGCGGCCGGGTTCATGGCCACCCGCGTCGACGGGTCACCGCTGGTCTACAACCGGCAGAACCCGTGGCTACCGGACCAGGTCGTGTGCCGCGCCGATCTCCACAATGCGATCATCGCTGCGGTCGCTTCAGCGGCCAACTGACCCTCGGTACGCAGCAGCTCGCGCGGGCTGCGATCTCTCATCGGTATCTCAGAATTCCCGCTGCCACAATGGAAGCTGTGAGAGGAGCCCTGAAATTGCGCGCTCCGTTTGCGTGCACGGCCCGCTAACGATGCTCAAAGCTAATCCGGAAAAGAGCGCGCGGCGCCGTGCAATCCTGCCGGCGGTTGCGGTCGCCGTGATGGTGGCCGGATGCGGCAGCCAGGCACCGCCCAGCCCGTCGGTCAGCGCGAGTCCTTCACCGACTCCCTTGTCGAGTTCGTCGCCGGTTCCGAGCCCATCGCTCGTTCTCAAGCCGATCCTCAGCGGGCTCCTGGATCGCAACGGCACGCCGCCGATCTCGTATGTCACCTCGCTCGGCGGCTTCGTCGTCAACGTTCGCTGGAGCGACCTGCAGCCACTGCGCGGTGGGCCGATTGCGGCCGGCAACGCGATCGACCAGGCGATCACCAGCGCCCGCACGCTCAACGCCACCTATCACCTTGATCTCGGCCTGAAGCTCCGCGTCCTGGCGGGCGTCTCGGCGCCGCAATGGGCCAAGAACCTCGGGGGCTCGCCGATTTCCCTGATCAACCCGCAGAGCGGTGCGGCGGGCAGCATCGGACGGTTCTGGACGGACCCGTTCGGCGAGGCATACGACCAGCTCGAGAGCCTGCTTGCAGCGAGGTACGACAACATTCAGGAGGTTCGCGAGGTGACCGTCTCCCGTTGCACGACCTTCTACGATGAACCCTTCATTCGCGACACCGGGTACACGCCCAACGACACCGCGCTGCTCGATGCCGGCTACACCCTCGCTGCCGACGAGAACTGCCAGCGCGAGGAGATCGGTGCAAGTGCGGTCTGGCAACACACGCACGTCGACCTCGCCTTCAACCCTTTCGAGGTGGTCGACGCCGGCGGTTCCACCAGAGGTGATGAGCTGTTCACCGAGTCGATGATGCAGTACTGCCGCCAGATCCTCTCGTCGAGATGCGTTCTCGAGAACAACTCGCTGCGCACCCCGCCGCTGCAGAGCTACCTCGCGATGTACGCCGCGATGCAGTCGCTCGGAAAGCCGATCGCGTTTCAAACCGCAACCGGGTCGCGCATCGGGAGCCTGGCGGCCACGCTTGCCTACGCGATCAGCTTGGGTGCGAACTCCGTCGAGCTCCCTGGCGGCTACGAGTTGCTCGGCACACCGTCCACCCTTGCGGCGACCAATCACGCCTTGGCTGTCAACGTAATCCCCTGATGTGGGCTCACTTTCACTGAGTTACTTCCATTGACCCGGCTGTTTGGGTTCGGTACAATGAATCGTCGAGCATCCCATCGAAAGGTACTGGAGGGGTGCTACAAGCAGGTGAAAGGGGGGTTTCCATGATGAGGCGGTGCTTCACATGAGAGCGGTCGAGGGACCGTGCAGGGTGCTTCTTGTGCGCCATGGCACCACGCGCATGAACATAGAGAATCGGTACCGTGGCCGGTGGGATGTCCCCCTGGACGCGCAGGGGTACCAGGAGGCCGTGGATGCCGCCAGGGCACTCTCCAATGCAGGCCTGAATGCGGTGTACACCGGACCACTCCGCCGGACGATTGCGACGGCGCAGATCATCGCCGACGAGGCGGGCGTACCTGACATTCGCATCCTCCAGGGGCTCATCAACCTCGACTACGGGATCTGGCACGGCATGACCTCGAAGGAAGCGTCCGTCACCGACCCAGCGGCCTTCGAGGCCTACCGGACTGCACCGATGACGTGCGTCTGCCCCAACGGCGAACGCCTCGTCGACGCGCGGGATCGCATGCTCGAGGCGGTGGAATTGATCGGTTCACGTCACCAGGGAGAGACTGTGGTTGGCGTCACGCACGCGGTCATGATCCGTCTCGTGATTGCCCATCTCGAGGGCATCGACGGTGGGAGCTGGCGGGTGCCCGTCAACCGCGGTGGCATCGTCGAATTCCAGGTCGAGAACGGCACCATGAAACTGGTGACTCCGGTCGAGCCCGGCTCAGACCAGGAAGAGGCGCCGGCCACGCATCAGGATCAGATCACACGTAACGCCAGCGCTTGAGCAGCAGCCAGCTCATCACGGTGACCAGCTTCCGGCTCTGAGCCGGAAGCTTGGTGCGCCACTCGTCGTCTTCGCGCAGCCTGATCGTCCCCTGGACGAGGCGCGAGTCGTTGCCCACTGCCGTGTGGTCCTCGCGCATGTGCACCGTCGGCGGTGTGATGAAGTCGAGATCATGAGCGCCGGCCGGATGGCCCGCGAAGGCTGCGATCCGTTCCAGTCGCTGCCGCGGCGCCCTCACGATATCTTCGTAGCGTTCCACGATTCCCGGGATCCCGGCGACGCGGATAGTGTCGAAGATGAGGTGATACCCGATCCAGCGCAGCGTGATGACCGGCGCCGTGTAGCGGTGTTTCGGGACGACACGGTCGATGCTGTCCTGCATCACCTGCTCTTTGGATGACGAGTACGCCGTCCCGCGACTGTCGCGCACGAGGTCGAGGATACGCAGCTCGAATCCGGGAACGCCTCGGAGTGCCAGCGCGTACGCCGGCGCCTTGGTGGAATCCACCACGATCTCGGCGCCCGACACCGTGCTGACTGCTCCATAGAGCTTGCCGAGGAGTTCTCGATAGCGGCGCAACCTCCGCGCGAAACCGGGGGAGAGCGAGGGAAACACCAGGAGCGGGATGTGCCGCTGCCGGGTTACCTGCGGATGGAGTTTCACCAGCTCCGCAGCGTCAGTCCCGTCCCAGCCACCGAATGCTGCTTCGCCGACAGCCTGCCAGTACGGGCAGTCCCGAAACCGGCGGCCGCATCCGCACAGCCGGTTCTCGGTGATGCTGTGCGTCGTGATCAGACCGAACTCCCCGGTGGAGACGAAGCCGGGGATCTGGCCGAGCATGCGATCCACCAGTGTGCTGCCACTACGCGTGCACCCACCGATGTAGAGAATCCTGCGCATACCGATGAGTTTAGCGGTGGTTGCGCTATTTGAAGGTCGCGATGGCGCCGATCCACGCGACTGATGAGCTGAGGGTCGCCGCGAAGCTCTGCGCTCCAGTGGCACTGACCACGAGCCAGGCCGCCTGCTCGCCGGTCTGGTTACCCGAGACGGTGGACTGCTGGAACGGCAGGGGCGTGTAGGCGACAGTCTGCTTGCTGACACTCACCGCGCTGTTCCAGCCGATGTCGGCGATGACGATCTCGCTTGCCTGCGAGGTGGTCAAGGTCGTCCCGGTCGACGCGGTGGTGCTGGCCCCCGTCGCCGTCATCGTCTTGTCGAGCGGGGTTGCCGTGGCGCCGGCGATGTCGATCACGGTCATCGCCAGCGAGGCAGTCCCACTCACGGTAACGGTGACCGAGGTCACGCTGGCGGCCCCGGCGACGTACCAGATCTCGTCGTCGCCCTGACCGAACTGTGAACTCTCTGCCTTTGCCCACGTGTTGTGTCCGGACGAGTTGGTGACGCCCACGACGTTGGTCAGCGAACCGCTGCGGTCCTTGACGGTGACCACGAGAAGGTCACCAGCGCCCGTGGCGATACCCGTCGACGCCGACAACGTGGTACTCCCCGTGGTGCCGGCGGCGCCGAAGGTCCTGACCACCTGCGGCGCTTTTGGGATCGCGGAGAGCTGGAAGTTCTGGGTTGTCGTGCCCCCTGGGCTCACCGTGAAGGGATTGCTCGTCTGCCCCACGTATGAGGTCGCTGCGACCGACGCGGTGTAGGAGCCGGGAACGATCTGCGTGAAACTGTAGGCGCCGGAGCTGTTGGTGGTGACGCTCCCGACCCGGCACGTGCAGGTCACCGTGGCATTCGGTATCGCGGTGTGGGTACTTGCATCGGTCACCACTCCACTCACCCCCCCGTCCTCGGTGAGGGCGACATTTTCGCTGGTCGTGTTGGGAGCGGTCACCGTGACACCGGTGATCGTCTGGGTCACGTACCCGCTCGCCGTAAACGTCAGCGAGTATGCGGAGCCGGTCGGGACCATCGTGAAGGCGTAGTCGCCGGAGCCGTCGGTTGTAGTCATGCCCGATGGGCAGCCCCCACCACAGGTCACCGTCACCCCTGAGAGCAGGCTGTTGGTCTGCGCGTCGGTGACCGTCCCCGTGATCGCGCCGTCCTCGGTGAGGGCGACATTCTCGGTGGTGGTGGCGGGTCCGGCGACCACGACGCCCGTGATCGTCTGCGTCACATACCCGCTCGCGGCGAACGTCAGCGAGTACGAGGAGCCATCGGGGACCGCTGCGAACGCATAGTTACCCGAGCCGTCGGTCGCCGCGGTGTTTGTCGGGCACCCTCCGGCGCACGTGACTGTCACCCCTGAGATCGGCGTGGCGGTCTGCTGGTCGGTGACCGTCCCGCTGATCCCGCCGTCTTCCGTGAGCGCGACGGTCTCGGTGCTGGTGGTGCCCGGCGTCACCACGATTCCGGAGGCCGTCTGGGAGACGTACCCGGCGTCGCTGAAGATGAGCGAGTAGGTGCTCGGGGCGACATTCGTGAACGCGTAAAAGCCCGACCCATCGGTCGTTGCGGTGGTGGTTCCGCAGGCACTGCAGGTGACCGTCACCCCCGCGATCGGCAGCGCGGTTTGCGCGTCGGTCACTGTCCCGCTGATCCCGCCGTCCTCCGTCAGCGCGATGTTCTCCACGGTCGTGTTGGGACCGGTCACCGTGACGCCCGTGCTCGTCTGCGTGACGTACCCGCTCGCGGCGAAGGAGACGGTGTATGCGGAGCCGTTCGGGACCATGGTGAAGCTGTAATTGCCCGAGATATCGGTCGTGGCAGTGGTCGTCGGGCAGCCACCACCACAGTTGACCGTCACCCCTGAGATCGGCGTGCCGGTCTGCGCGTCTTTGACCGTCCCGGTGATCCCACCATCCTCGGTCAGGGCGGCGCTCTCGGTAGTGGTGTTACCCGACGTGACAGTGACACCCGTAACCGTCTGGGTGACGTATCCGGCGTCGCTGAAGGTGAGCGAATACGAGCCTGGCGGAACACTGGTGAACGAGTAGTTTCCAAAAGCATCCGTCGTGGCGCTTCCGCTCTGGCACGTGCACGTCACGGTCGCGCCTGCGAGAACTGGCTGACCGCTGGCGGTGCCATCCGTGACCTGCCCTGTGATGGTTCCGGGCGTTCGAGTCAGTGCGACGTTCTCTGTGGTCGCATGCCCGCTCGTGACAGCGACGTTGCTGAGTGATTGACCGACATAGCCGGGCTGCGAGAAGGTCATCGAATACGTGCCCGGAGCGACATTCGCGAACGAGTAGCTTCCACCCGTGCCTGTCGAGACGCCACCGCTGCTACACGTACACGTCACCGTGGCACCGGTGATCCCGGCTGCGGTCTGTGCGTCTGTGACCGTGCCTCCGATGGATCCGGTCGTCGGAGCCGATCCGAAGGCGCCGGTCAGATCACCGTTCACCGAATTGCTGGATCCCCCGAGGAGCGGCCCAACGCCATAGCTCTCCTCGAGTGCTCGCAACGTCCCGTAATGGTCACCGGTTCCAGTGAACGCACCCAGGCCCTTGTTGTTGGCAGACACGACGATGGTGGCGATGTGGCCCCCTGGTGCGGTAAGTCCGCAGCAGCCTGACAAGTCGCCGGTAGCCTCATCCCAGGTGATGATCACGATGCCGTTCTGCTTGAACCAAGTCGAGTTCAGCACCGGTGCGATATTGCTGGACAGCCAGTTGTCGCCGGCCTTGATGAGGGCGCCGTTGGAGGCGCCCGCGCAAGTCGAACCGGTATTGGTGTCTCCGTGCATCTCGTCGCAATCATTGGGCGTGATGAAAACGAAATCCGGTGCGTTGGTAGCGGTGAGATCGGACACCAGGCTGCTCGAGGTGGAATAGGGCACGACTCCCTCAGAGCTGAGATTGGCGGCGCTGCACCACCCTCCGGATGCCGTCGAGTAATTCGTGAAATAGTGAAACGGATTGTGATTGCTGTCATAGAGGCCGCTGCTGGATCCGCCACCGTTCGCGCAATTCGACGGCATGTTCTCCATGTAGGCGCGCCAGGGAATGCCGGCCTTATGCAATTCGTCCACGAGCGTGAGCGCGTTGTACGGCTTGCCGTTCGGAAGGCCAAGGTCAGAGCCGACGATCAGGTCAAGGTAGTCGTGCGGACTGTTGCCCTGCACCGCGTACCACTTGGTGGCCGAGCTGTAGGTTGTCGCCAGCCCGTTGATATACGGTGCGCTCGAGCTGCCGATGATGGCGTTGTAGCTCTCGTTCTCTTCGAGGATCAGCATGATGTGGGGCGCACTCGCCGCAGCCGCGGGCGCGGCGCGGTACATGGTGGCCTTGGTCGGGGCTGACCGTTCGGTCCTGGATGCCGTGTCAGCGGAAGGGACAGGATGAATCGTGGTGCGCGCTGTGCTCGCGGCGACTGGACTCCCGGCACCGAGTGCTCCGATGCCGACGAGCGTGACGGCTCCCAAAAGCCGCAGACCAAGGCTTGCAGAACGCCTTGATTGCCGCATTCGCCTGCCCCGCTAAGTCATCCTTCCTCACACAAACCATCGATCAGGCGGTGCGGTTCGCGCGCCTCCACGCCACCGCGGCTAGTGAAACGTTGCAATGGCCCCGGTCCACGCCAGGGCTGAACTGAGGGTGCCCGCGAAGCTCTGCGCTCCAGTCGCACTCACGATCAGCCATGCCGCTTCCTCGCCGCTCGAGAAACCTGTCGTCCCCAACTTTGCGGTCGATTGCTCCGGCGGCGTCGTCGTGTAGCCGGTGGTTGTGCCCGTGAGCGTCAGCGCGCCATTCCAGCCGATGTCCGCAATCACGATCTCGTTGGACTGGGTTGTAGTCGGAGTGGTTCCCGTCGTTGCCGCCGCGGTGGATCCGATCGCGGTAGCCGACTTGTCGAACGGAGTAGTCGGCGATGCTCCGGCGATGTCAAAGACAGTCATTGACAGGGAGGCGACACCACTCGTCGTGGCCGTGACACTCGTGACACTTCCCGAGTTGGCAACGTAGTAGATAGCCTCGAACGCCTGACCGTTGAGCGTGCTCGTGGCCTGTGACCACACGTTGTGTCCGGTTGAGTTGTCGCTAACCCCAGTCACCGCAAACAAAGGGCTGCTCCGACCCTTGATCGTGACCACGAGAAGATCGCCGCTCCCGGTGGCTGTCGCGGTCGTTGCCGTCAAAGTTGTGGCCTGCGTCGTATTGAGGGAGCCAAAGGTCTCGACCACCTTCAGGCTTGCGCTGCTTGCCACCAGCGAGAAGTTCTGATTCGTTGTTGCACCTGGCGTCACGATGACGGGAGCGGTCTGCGGCGTGTAGCCGGTCGCGGAAACGGTCACAGAATAGGTTCCCTCGGCAAGACCGCTGAGTGTGTAGGTGCCGTTGCTCGCCGTGGCGGTGCCGGTGCACGCGGGCGTACCGGTGCAGGCGACATTCGCACCGCTGATCGGCGTGATTCCGTCGGACTTTGTAACCGTGCCGGTGATCTGCCCGGGCAGCGGCCCCAGCGCGAAGTTCTGCGTCGGGGTCCCACCCGGCCCCACGTTGATCGGGTTGACCGTCTCCGGTGAGTAGCCGTTGGCTGACGCGGTGACCTGGTACGCCCCTTCGGTGAGGCCGCTGAGGGTGTAGGTACCGTCGCCTGCCGTGACAGTGCTGGTGCACGGCATTGTCCCGGTGCAGGCAACCGTCGCACCGGCAATTGCGGCACTGGTCAGCGAGTCCGTCACCTTCCCGCTGATCGTCCCGGGATTCGGCACCAGGCTGAAGCTCTCTGGCGTCGAGTTCCCGGTCGTCACCACCACACCGGAGTTCGTCCCCGTCGCGTACCCGGTCTGCGTCGCCGTGATCACGTACGTTCCGGGCGCAACCGTGAGCGTGTAGGTACCGTCAGACGCGGTCGTGGTGCTGGTGCAGCTGGGCGTGCCGCTGCAGGCGACCGTCGCACCGCCGATTGCAGCGCTGGTGATCGAGTCCGTCACAGAGCCGGTGATCGTCCCAGGGCCCGTGATGAGCTGGAAGTCCTGGGTTGGGGATCCGCCCGGCCCCACCACGACCGTGAACGTCTCAGACGCGAAGCCGGCCTTCGATGCCGTGATCTGGTAGCTCCCCTCGGTGAGATTGCTCAGGGTGTAGGTACCGTCAACCGCGGTCGTTGCGGGGGTGCAGGTCAGGGTGCCGGTGCAGGCGACAGTCGCACTGGGAATCGGAGAACTGGCCGAGTCCCTCACTGTCCCGCTGATCGTCCCGGGATTCGGCACCAGGCTGAAGTTCTCCGGCGTCGAGTTCCCGGCTGTGACCACCACGCCCGATGTCGACCCCGTCGTGTACCCGGTCTGGGTCGCCGTGATGTCGTACGTCCCGGGCGCAACCGTGAGCGTATAGGTGCCGTCAGACGCGGTCGTGGTGCCGGTGCAGGTGGGCGTGCCGCTGCAGGCGACCGCCACGCCGCCGATCGCAGCGCTGGTGACCGAGTCCGTCACCTTGCCCGTGATCGTGCCCGTGCTCTGGCCGAAAGCCGGCTTGATGTCACCGAAACTCGCGTTCGACGAATTGCCGAGCAGCGTTACGCCGTATGCCTCTTCAATGCCTCTCAGCGTCGCGTAGTGATCGCCTGAAGCATTGAAGGCGCCATGGGAATTGGCGCTGATTACCACGGTGGCGACCCGACCGCCATTCCCAAAAGTGCCACCGGACTTATCGGCATTAACACTCTCGTCCCAGGTGAGGATGACGATGCCTCCGCTGGTGTACCAGCTTGACGAAAGGACTGTTGGCAGATTCTGGCTCAGCCAGGTATCACCGTTCACCAGTGGGTTGCTCCCACACGGTGAGCCTGCGGTGTGCATGTCGTCGCACACGTTCGGAGAGATCCAGACGAAGTCGGGCGGGCTACCGCTGTTGAGATCGGTTGAAATCTGTGACAGCGTGTAGGGGACAACACCATTGCCGCCCGAGCAGAGTGACGAATAGTCGCTGAAAAATACGAATGGATTATGGTCGGACAAGTAGAGCGGTGCAGTGCCCCGGTAGCAGTTCGAAGGCATCGACTCCATGTAGGCCTTCCAACTGATACCGGCTGTGTTCAACTCGTCGACGAGCGTCGGCGTGGCATAAGGTGGCGTGGTGTTCACCGTATAGCCCTGATTGAATCCGGAGACCAGGTCGAGATAGTCACCAGGGCTGTTGTGTTGATTCCCGTACCACGCGGTCGTCGACGCGTATTTGCTGGCCAGACTATTGATGTATGGCGCACTGGCGTTACCGATAACGTACGGGCTGCCCTGAGCACTGCTGTACGCCTTGTTCTCGTCGACGATCAACATGATGTGTGGCGCGGGCGGGGGCGCGGTCACGGTGAATGAGGTCGACGACGTCGCGGTGCCGCCGGGCGTTGTAACCGTGATCGGGCCGGTCGTGGCTCCGCTGGGCACCGAGGTGCTGATGTGCGAGTCGTCAGTCACCGTGTAGGTGGCGGTGGTTCCGCTGAATTCGACAACCGAGGTGCCGGTGAATCCAGTGCCGGTGATCGTCACCGGCGTGCTCCTTGGTCCGCTGGGCGGGGCGAAACCGGTGATCGTGGGCGTGGGTGAGGCATCCACCGTGAACGAGGCCGATGATGTTGCAGTCCCCGCAGGCGTGGTGACTGAGATCGTCCCGGAGCCCGCGCCGGCGGGTACCGTCGTACTGATCTGGATGTCGGAGTTCACCGTGTACACGGCGTTGGTTCCAAAGAACTTGACGAAGGTGGCCCCGGTGAACCCGGCCCCATTGATCGTCACCGGCATGCCGATCGGTCCATGACTCGGGCTGAAACCGGAGATCGTCGGCGGTGAGGACGACCCGGCTTTGAAGGTGGCGATCGTGCCGGTCCAGGCCACGCTGGACGCGCTCAGCGTGGCCGAATAGCTCTGCACACCTGTGGCCGTCAAAGCCAGCCATGCCGCCGCTTCGCCGGCCCCGCTGCCGCTTACAGTCGCCGTTTGTGTGGGAATGTTGGTGCTGTAGCCGGGGGTTTGTCCACTCATTGTCACGATGCCGCTGCTGTTCCAACCGAGGTCGCTGATTGCGATCTCGCTGGCCTGGGTCGTGGTGGGAGTCGTGCCGGTCGTGGATGGCTGGGCGCTGCCCCCCTGCCCGTGAACCACATCGAGCGGCGATGATGGTGCGGCGCCGGTCACCTCCAGGACTGTGAATGCGATGGCCGAGGTCGACGCTGATGTCCCACCCACCGTGACCTTGATCGATTGAGTTGTCAGAAGAGCGGCCGCATTCGCCGCGTACCAGATCTCTCCGTCGGCCTGGGCTCCCTGCACGATGCTGGTGGCGAGAGCCCAGTGGTTCGAGGCCGAATCGGTGACCCCGGTGACAGGAGCCCGGTTGGTGGCATTCCGAGTGCGGATCACAGCGACGAGGAGGTCGCCTGCTGTCGTAGCAGCGGGTGGCGACGCCGAGAGCGTGGCGCTACCAGATGTGTTGTGCGCTCCGAACGACTGGGCTACCCCGAGCGCGCTCGCGAAAGCCGGCCGTCCGAGCGGGAGCATCCCCGCGAGCACAACAGCCCCCACCACGAGGAAGATCGAGCTGGCTGCAGCTCTCCGGCTGAGGCGAAGACCACGTCTCGGGCGGGGCTCGTGTCGAGGACTCGACGGTCCCGGTTTTATCCAGGTTGTCTCACGGTGCCAGCCCTCGACGTCACGACTCTGTCCATCGACGTGCCCGAGAGGATGCCAGCGGTCGGTCATCCGAGATCGCCCACCAGCCCGACAAAGCACACGCCCTGCAGCCAAGGTCCGCCCACGTCGCCCCCTTTTGCGCCCGCTACCCTCGCGTAGGCGCTCGCGCCTTTAGAATCGGCCGTCCTGACTAGCCACGCTCATCTTAAAGGATCGGGTCGGCCCCCCGTGCGACTTGAGACCAATTCACAGGTTCTTTTAAGAGCAATTCACAGGTTCTTCTCAGGACAGCCGGCGCAAGGCCCGGAGGCCTACTGGAACCAGCCGGCCACATCGAGGATCGCGTTGATGTCGCCCGCCGCGTTGTAGAGGTCGATGTTGCCGCTCGAGCCTCCTGTGGTGGCCAGCCCCACGATGGCGAGGTTGGCGATCGTGATACCGGCGGCGGGATTCAGGTCGGAGGCGAGCGGCCGGGTGGTCACGTCGCCGGGGTAGAGCGTCAAATACGTCGCGGCGCTCCCCCCGACGCCCGTGAGGTTGGCCACCATGGCAACCGGGGGTGTCGATCCGCCGGTGGCCGGCACCACCAGGACGCCTGCGACCGGGACCGGTTCGGTCGCGCCCGCGGTCAGCGCCTGACCCTGGCACTCAGTGCCCGACCCGGCCCGGGTGTCGCAGATGCGCGTGGGTGACACCGCATAGAAGAGTGCCCCGGTACTGGTCTCGCTCCCATTGCCGAACCAGCCGTCGATGTCGATGATGATGTTGGCGCTGCCCGTGCTGTTGTAGACGCACACGTCCTGATGCGAACCAAGCGAGGCGATCACGCGATTGGGCAGCGACGAGCCGGGTGGGAGGTTGATGTTGGAGACTGACGGAGCGCCCGTCGGGCACAGACCCGTGCGCGGATCCGGCGGCTCCACCGAGAGGTAGGTCGTAGCGCTGCCCTGGGTGCCGGTGAGATTGAAGACCGCGGCCGCGGCGGTGCCGTCTGATGGGATGGCCGGACCGTTGCCTCCCGGAGGAAGGCCGGAAAGCACCACGTCACGCCAGGTGTTTGCGCGGATCGGGTTGTTGACCGCGCCAGCGCAGACGGTGCCCTGCCCGGCCCGCGTGTCGCAGATGCGCAGCGGTCGCATGGGATGAAAGGCACCGGCGACAGGGGAAGCGCCCGGGGGAGCGAAGTACCCCTGGATGTCGACGATGACATCAGCGCGCCCCGCAGCATTGAAGACGCTCATCGCACCACCCGTGCCCAGTTGCACCACGACGAGATTGGCCTGGGCGTTCTGCCCATTGAGGTTGATGTTCGATGCGAGCGGGACCGTGGCGCCGGCGGGAAAGGCGGTGACGTACGTGGCGCTGGTGCTGTCGTTGATCGCCGTGACGTTGACGGCGACAGCCTCAGCGTTGTTCGGCACGACCTGTCCCAGCGCGTTTCGTTCGCCGGTGACCTGGACTGTGAGCGTGCCCTTGGCTCCAAGCGTCTTGCCGGTGCATTGGTTGTGCGGCAGGAGCGCTCGAGTATCGCAGACACGAAAGGCCGTCATCGCCGTGTATGCACCCGGCGCTACGTACACGTAGTGGTCGGCGGCGCTGGCCGCAGTGGTCCCTCCTGGGGTCGTGACCGTGACGTCGACGGTCCCAGGAGCAGTCGATTGCGGGGTGTAGGCGGTGATCTCCGTCGGGCTGGTCACCGCAAAGCATCCTCCCGGCGATCCCGGACATGGGTAGGGATTGGTTGCCGGCACATCGATCGTGCCGAAGTGCACATCGGATGTGGTGACGCCGCTCCCGTTGAAGTTCGTCCCGCTGAGCGTGACCAGCTCGCCTCCCTCCTGTGCTCCCTCGGTTGGAGCAACACCCGTCACCGACGGCAGCGGAGGCGGTACGTACACGTAGTGGTCGGCGGCACCGGTCGCAGTGGTCCCTCCTGGGGTCGTGACCGTGACGTCGACGGTGCCAGGAGCAGGCGATCGCGGGGTGTAGGCGGTGATCTCCGTCGGGCTGGTCACCGCAAAGCATCCTCCGGGCGATCCCGGACATGGGTAGGCATTGGTTGGCGGGACATCGATCGTGCCGAAGTGCAGATCGGATGTGGTGAAGCCGCTCCCGTTGAAATGCGTGCCGCTGACGGTCACCAGCTCGCCGCCCTCCTGTGGTCCCTGCGTCGGAGCGACACCCGTCACCGACGGCGGCGGCGCCGAAACCGGCACACCGAACGCCGGGGTGATGTCGCCGAAGGCTGGATCGGCGGAGTTGCCCAGCAGGTCAACGACATACGCCTCCTCGATTCCTCGCAGCGTCGCGTAGTGATCTCCCGATGTGGCGAATGGATGCTGCGAATTCGCGCTGATCACCAGGGTGGGGACGTGACCGCCGATGCCGTACGACCCACCGGACGTGTCGCCATCGGCGCTCTCGTCCCAGGTGATGATGATGATGCCGCCGCTCGTGTACCAGTTCGACGACATCACCTGCGGCAGATTGGTCTGCAACCAGCTGTCACCGGCAGTGACCAGCTGATCGCTGGTGTCGGTAGCGCACGGCGATGCTGCACTGGTGTCGCCGTGCATGTCATTGCAGTCATTGGGGACGACGAAGGCGAAGGCAGGTGCGTTGGCTCCGTCGAGCGCGGCCGCAATCCCGCTCGATCCCGGATAGGGCACGACTCCCTCGGAGCCGGCATTGGCGCTGCTGCACCAACCCCCGCCCCCGGCCGAGTAATTCGTGAAATAGTGGAACGGATTGTGAACCGCGTCGTACTGGCCGTCGCTCGTCGAGTTCACCGAGGAGCATGGCGCCGGCATGCTCTCCATGTAGCCCTGCCAGGGGATGCCGGCGGTGTGCAGCTCATCGACCAGGGTCGTGGACGAGTACGGCTTGCCGATGGGCACACCCAGATCCGACCCGTCGAGCAGATCGAGATAGTCATGAGGGCTGTTGTGCTGCACGGCGTACCAATTGGTCGCGGAGGTGTAGGTGCCGGCGAGACTGTTGATGTATGGCGCGCTGGGGTTGTTGATGATGTACGGGGTGCCCTGAGCCGAGCCATAGGCCGCGTTCTCCTCGACGATGAGCATGATGTGCGGCGGGCTCGGCGGCGAAGCGTGGGCCGGTACCGGCACGACGGCGAACGCGATCGACCCTAGGATGCCGAGCACTCCGGCGCCGCTGCGCGCGCGCCGACGCTTCCCTGCCCTCTCGTTCATGCGCTTCCTCAGGTCGTAGCCCCTCCTGCGGCGATGACCAACGTTAGCATGGGTTCGCAGGTCTGAACGCATCGTCGTCGCTGCGTTGGAGATGCAAATGCGCGTCCGCGCAAGACCTGGAAGCGTTTTGGGCAGTGCGGCTACGACGCGGTAACGGCACGGTTGCCCTCGCGTCTCGGATGAAGCGGTCGGCGTAGGCTCCGCCCCGTCGCAAAACGCACTCCCGCTGCGAGGCGGGTTCGCAAAGCCACGGGACTCCGAATACCGGAGCCGGCCGGGTTGCCGATGCTGTTTCGTCGAGGTCTAGCACGCGGTGGCTCCGGCATGGAGGAACCACATGCACATCCGATCGAGACGACATGACCCTGGCCGGCGTTCGCGTCGTTTGACTGCGAGGCGCGGACAGTTCATCGCCTGGTCGATCGGTATCGCTGTCGCTGTCGCCGCGTGCGGACCATCGCCGGCCACAACGCGCGGCCAGGCGGCCAATGCACCGGTCTCCGGCTCCGGTCCCATGGCCCCGCCCGGCTCGAGTCCGGAGCGTAGAGGATCGAGCCGGACCGCTTCTGGCCAGCTCGACAAGTCCACCACGCTCGGTCAGGGACCCGCGTCGAGTCCGGGGTCGACGTCCGCGCCCGGCGGCGCGAGCACGGCCACAGCGACGGCGGCACCCACGCCCAGGTCCACGCCTACGCCCAGGCCAGCGCCGGCGGGCACCCGCAACAAGTACCTCTGGCCCTTCGCCAGCACCAGCATCTGGAACATGCCGATCGGCCGGGGCGCCGCCTACGTGCCCGCCCATATCGCCTTGCCCACCCTCCAGACCCTGACCGCGGACCAGGACATCATCGTCATGGATCCGAGCGCGCCGATGGTGCTCCTCGCCCACAGCGGCGCCGGCTGGAGTGGCGGCAACCGCTGCACCGTCAGCGGCCCGACGCTGACCGCGGTGCCCATCCCCGCCACCTTCACCGTCTCCAGCAATGGCCACAACGACGCTTTGGCGGTGCTGATGCCCGACGGGCAGACGGTCATCCAGGCGCAGCCGTTCGCGCGCTGCACCCCGGCGGGCCCGGCCACCGCGCTGGCACTCGCGCCCGCCGACAACCTCTATACCAACGGCATCCTCGGCGCCCACGGCGGCTCCGGGCTCAGCTCCCTGGGCGGCACCCTCCGCTTGAACGAGCTCGTCCCCGGCGGGCAGATCCGTCACGCGCTCAAGGTCAACCTCGACGCGGCCGCCGATCTCTATCCGAGCCCGGGGTATCGCTGGCCCGCGATCCGGCATGACTCCTGCGCGCCCAGCTGCTACGGGGGCACGGTGCCCGCTCTGGAGATGGGCTCGCTGCTCGCCATCCCGACCAGCGTCAACATCAACGCGCTCGGCCTCCAGACCGCTCCCGCGCGGATGCTCGCGTGGACCCTGCAGAACTACGGCGCCTACGTCGCCGACAACACCGCCCGGAGCGTGTTCTCGATCGAGACCGAGGACAGCCCCTCCGGCTCGGTGGTCAACCAGTTCCAGCAGACCTGGGGCTATGCCTTCCAGGCTCCCGCCGGGAGCGGCACCCCCTGGTCGCACGACATCAACCTGATCCTCGCCAACCTCAGCGTAGTCGCCAACAACGGACCCTCTACCATCGGCGGCGGTGGCTCCCCTCTGCAGCCACTCGCACCACCGATCGGCAACTGATCACCGCTTGTTTCGCCTTCGTTGTCGCACGCGCAACTGGCCTGCGCATGGAGCACGTCGGTGATTTGGTGCTGGGGCAACGCCCCGGTGACGACGCGGTTGCGTGAGCGAAGCCGGCGCCGCGCTGGACATAGGCTCGCGGTGTCGCAAAACGCACCCCCGCCGCAAGGCGGGTTCGCAAAGCTACGGGGCTCCGAAAACCGGAGCCGGCCGGGTTGCCGATGCCTTCTCGATGACGTGTATGGCACACGGTGACTCCCGGCATGGAGGAACCGAATGGATTTCGAATCGAGACGCAACGAGGGTGATCGACGTTCGCGACCAGGTGCCGTCATCGCGAAACACGTGCGAGCCCCCTGTCCTCGCTCGGAATCATGGTGCTCCTTGCTGCATGCGCCCAGGGAGCGGCGACCACCGCCGCGATCCCGCTGACCTCATCCGGCGCAGGGCACAGCGCATTCGGCCACCCAACGACCCGATCCGGGACCGGCCGACCCAGCCCCACGTCGTCAGGACACACTTCGACACCAAGCGCAACTCACCCACCGGCTCCAGCGATCGACGTGAACACCGTATCGCCGTTGAAGCCGTCGCCGCGGCCTTCGGCGACACCACTGCCGACCCCGGGCCCGACACCATCACCGCCGCCGCACTCCGCCACGTCGCACGTGCTCGTGATCATGGAGGAGAACAAGGGCTACAAGGCGACGCTCGGCTCTTGCGGCGCGGACCCGTATTGGTGCTCGCTTGCCGCCAAGTACGCGAGCGACACGTCATGGTTCGGTGTCGCCCATCCCAGCGAGCCCAACTACGTCGCGTTTGAGTCGGGTGGCATCCAGGGCTGCGTCGGCGATACCTCGTGTGCCGCGAACTCCGTGTCAGCGACCGACCTCGGCGGTCAGCTCACCGCGAAGGGCGTGCCATGGGTCGGTTGGATGGAATCGATGCCGTCGCCCTGCTATACCGGTGTCGCGAGCAACGGGTATTTCCTCAAGCACTCGTTTGGTGGCTTCTTCAAGGACGAGTACGGGGCGTGCCACATCCTCCCGTACCCGGGTGTGTCGTCGGCAGTGAACACACTCGACGGTGCGAGTGCGCCGGACTTCGTGTGGATCACCCCGAACGTGACCGACGACATGCACGACGGCACCGTGCCGCAGGGTGACGCGTGGCTCAAAACGAATCTCGCGCCGATCCTCGCCTCAACGTGGTTCACCGGCTTCAACTCGACCGTTGTCGTCACGATGGATGAGAACGACGCGCAGTCGAGCCCCGGCGGCGGCCAGGTCCCGATGGTGATCATCTCGTCGCTCGCCGCCGGTAGAGGCGCCGTCGCGACCCCGGGCAACCACTACGGACTGCTGCGCTCCATCGAGGAGGTCTACCGTCTACCCCTGCTCGGCGCCGCCGCCCTTTCCGTCAACGGGGACGTGCGCTCCTTGTTCGGCTGAGCCGCTTGGACTCCATCCGTTCCGCACCCGCCGCGGCCTGCGGTGATCAGTTGCCGATCGGTGGTGCGAGTGGCTGCAGGGGGGAGCCACCGCCGCCGATGGTAGAGGGTCCGTTGTTGGCGACCACGCTGAGGTTGGCGAGGATCAGGTTGATGTCGTGCGACCAGGGGGTGCCGCTCCCGGCGGGAGCCTGGAAGGCATAGCCCCAGGTCTGCTGGAACTGGTTGACCACCGAGCCGGAGGGGCTGTCCTCGGTCTCGATCGAGAACACGCTCCGGGCGGTGTTGTCGGCGACGTAGGCGCCGTAGTTCTGCAGGGTCCAGGCGAGCATCCGCGCGGGAGCGGTCTGGAGACCGAGCGCGTTGAGGTTGACGCTGGTCGGGATGGCGAGCAGCGAGCCCATCTCCAGAGCGGGCACCGTGCCCCCGTAGCAGCTGGGCGCGCAGGAGTCATGCCGGATCGCGGGCCAGCGATACCCCGGGCTCGGATAGAGATCGGCGGCCGCGTCGAGGTTGACCTTGAGCGCGTGACGGATCTGCCCGCCGGGGACGAGCTCGTTCAAGCGGAGGGTGCCGCCCAGGGAGCTGAGCCCGGAGCCGCCGTGGGCGCCGAGGATGCCGTTGGTATAGAGGTTGTCGGCGGGCGCGAGTGCCAGCGCGGTGGCCGGGCCCGCCGGGGTGCAGCGCGCGAACGGCTGCGCCTGGATGACCGTCTGCCCGTCGGGCATCAGCACCGCCAAAGCGTCGTTGTGGCCATTGCTGGAGACGGTGAAGGTGGCGGGGATGGGCACCGCGGTCAGCGTCGGGCCGCTGACGGTGCAGCGGTTGCCGCCACTCCAGCCGGCGCCGCTGTGGGCGAGGAGCACCATCGGCGCGCTCGGATCCATGACGATGATGTCCTGGTCCGCGGTCAGGGTCTGGAGGGTGGGCAGGGCGATATGGGCGGGCACGTAGGCGGCGCCCCGGCCGATCGGCATGTTCCAGATGCTGGTGCTGGCGAAGGGCCAGAGGTACTTGTTGCGCGTGCCTGCCGGCGCCGGCGTCGGCGTGTGCTTCGGCCTGGGCATGGGGGCCTTCGCCTTTGCTATGGCTGTGGCGGTCGGCGCGCTCGTCGCTGCGGGCGATGAGAATGCGGTCGGCCCGCCATCCACGCCGGAGGTTGGTCCGGCGGTGGACGTTGCTTTGCCGGCGGAGTGCGTCGCTGCCGGACCACAGGCGACGAGGATGAGCGTCAGGCTGGCCGTCGCCACGAAGAGCCGGCGATAGCGCTCCATGAACACACGCAGCAACGCGCGCGCCTCGGACCCGGATGTCGTTCTGACGCCCACGTGACTTCCCCCATGCAAGACTTCCCCGCACCCCCGGGCTTCATCGCCAACCCGCCGGCGATGAACTGACCCAACCCGGCCTCATGGATGTGCGGCCCCGCCGTGAAGCCGGCATCTTACGACGTCCGGGGGTGCCTCTTGGTGGAGGCGGTGCGCGGTGATGCAGCGTCAAGAAGCGCGGTACGGCTGCTGAACCTGCAGACGGTGATCTGCGCTCATTTCTTTGGGTGAATCCTCGTTTCTTTACATTGCGAAACTGATTGCGAGTCCTGACAGCCGCCGGTTCAGCGGTGCTACGGTGGAGCGGCGACGGATATCGCACTCATGTCGCTGTGCTGACGGCAACGGTTAGCGGGGGTTTGGTGCCAGCGATCATTCGACGGGGCCGATGATTTGAGCGACCAGGGTCGTCTGCGTCGGCGTCGGCTGCATGGTTCGCCGGCGGTGGTCAGAGCCCGAAAGCGCAAGCGCCCGCCACTGGCCATCTACACGCGTCCCCGTACCCCTGCGCTGCGGCGGCCACGCGGTGTGGTGGTGCGCGTCGACTTCGGGTTGCTCGCGCTCGTCGGGGGACTTTCCCTCGCTGCGCTACCGGGGTTGCACCTCTCCACGGCGTCGGCAGGCCTCGGCGTCGTACAGTCGTTTGGGGGGGCAACCAACGCAGTCACGAGCTCCCTCTCGGTCTCACCGAATACGGATACAGCCCAAGGTGATCTGCTGGTTGCCACCATCAAGAGCCGCGACCTTTCCGCGTTCGAGACGGTCGCCGGGGTCACCGATTCGGCTGGAAACACATGGTCGCTGGTCGACAGCGTCACACAGGGACATCAAGCCGATGAGGAGATCTGGTACGCGCCCGACGCGGCGGCCGTCGGCGCCGGGGGCGGCGTCACCGTGACATTGGGCGGGAGCGCCGCGATTGCGATGACGGTTCTGGAGATAGCCGGTGCCTCCAGCACGCCGCTCCACGGAGTGGCCGACGCGAGTAACCACGACACCGCGGCCTCCACCGATGAGGCGCCTGCGAGCCCACAGGACATCGTCATCGCAGACGTGGGCTGGAATGCGAACGTCACCCCGGGGGGGCAAACCCCGAGCTTCACCCCCACTCCTGTCGAGCAGGCAACGGCCGCAGGCACCATGACGGGAGAGCAGGCAGCATGGGAGATCGTCAACAGCGGGCAAACCGTGAGCTACGACGCCACCCTGAGCGCCCCCGTGGCGTGGGCGGCAGCCATAGCAACCTTCTCTGCCGTTGCGGTCGCGCCGCCAACGCCGACCCCGACGGGAACACCAACTCCAACAACGACGCCAACGTCGACCCCAACACCCACGCCAACCTCCACACCCACCTCCACGCCGACCCCCTCGCCAAGCCCGACAGCCACTGTTTCGCCGACGCCATCACCCTCGAGCGCCCCTGCAACGCGGCACGTGATGGTGATCATGGAAGAGAACAAGGGATACGCAGCGACACTCGGATCGTGCGGGAGCGATCCCTACCTGTGTTCCCTCGCCTCTCAATACGCGAGCTACACGGGTTGGTCTGGCATCGGTCATCCGTCACTGCCCAACTACCTCGCCTTCGACAGCGGGAGCACTCAAGGGTGTGCCTCCAACTCCTGCCCGGGACCGTACGCAGCGACTGATCTCGGAGGCGAACTGTCCACGGCCGGTATCCCGTGGACCGCGTACATGGAATCGATGCCGTCGGCCTGCTCCACGGTGGATTCGTCCAACGGCCTCTACGTCAAGAGACACGATCCGTTCATCTATTTCAATGACGTGCTCAACAACGGCTGTGCCAACAACGTCGTCCCATACCCGGGCGGTGCCGGGCTGATCTCCGACCTGAGCGGCGCTGCTGCACCGCAGTTCGTTTGGGTCACCCCGAACGTGGATGACGACATGCACGACGGAACCGTCACGCAGGGCGACACGTGGTTGCAGACAAATCTTGCTCCAGTGTTGTCCTCCAGTTGGTTCACCAAGTTCGACAGCACCGTGATCGTGACCATGGATGAGAATGACGCCCAGTCGTCGCCCGCGGGCGGGCAGGTGCCCATGGTGGTCATCTCCAGCGACGCCGCGGGACAGGGCGCGATATCGGCCCCCGGAAATCACTACGGGACACTGCGCGCCATCGAAGAGGCATTTGGGCTCGGGTACCTCGGCGCGTCTGCCGACCCCTCGAACGGCGACCCGCTCGGCTCCTTCTAGTCTTCGGCCGAGAAACCCAGGTCGGAGACGCTGACGCCCAGCGCTTTAGCCAGGCGACGACGGTTGTAGGGGCGAGGTATGGCGTCGCCGGCTTCCCACGCCTTCACCGAGCGCACCGAAGCGCCCACCTTGCGAGCCAGTCCGGCCTGCGTCCACTCGCTCGGATCGGCTGAATCCGCCTGCCGGCGGGTGCGCTGGTCAGAGAGCCTGCTCGGTGGCGACTTCGTCAGAGGCTTGAGGTCTTGCACCATACTGCCCCATAATGCCCTGCACTGGTGGGCGCCAGATAGAGGGAACAACGTTGATGCAGACCGGTTTCCAGGCCGCGACAGATCCGCTTGGGACCCCACGGCCGGTTGACCACGCGACCCGCGCTGGATCGAGCAACCGGCGTCGGGCGAGCTGACCGATCGATCGGCGGTCCAACCCCACTCCACCCTGCCCCCCTTCGGGCGCTCCGACCGTTACGGAACGGCGGGGCGCCTTTTTCTTTTGCCCGCTGCCCGATGCATCAAGCCACCGATCGCCCTCAGCGATCGTCGCGGTACCCTGCGAGGAATGGCTGAGAGGGTGCGCTGATGCTGATCGTCGTCTTCGGGACCGGCCGCTGCGGGTCGACCCCCATCGTCGAAGTGGTCAGCCGTCATCGTGAGGTCGGGTTTGTTTCCAACATCGATGACAAGCTGCCGTTGCTCAATCTCAAGGGCAGATGGAACAACCGGCTCCATCGGCTGTCCTCGCCTCGCGATCCGAAGATGCGGCCGTTCCACGATCGCCGGACGCTTTTCGAGTTGGGCCGGCTGCGGATCGCACCCGCCGAAGCCTGGAACATCCTCGACCGCCAGGTCGCGCCGGTCATGTCCATGCCGTTTCGTGACCTTGGCGCAGAGGACTGCACGCCGTGGCTCAAGGACCGGCTGCGGAAGTTCTTCGAGACCCGGATGGCAGCCCAGCATCGCGACGTCTTCATCCAGCATCTCACCGGCTGGCCGCGTGCTGGTTTCATTCGATCCGCCTTCCCCGAGACCCGGTTCGTTCATGTCGTCCGTGATGGCCGTGCTGTCGCCAATTCCTGGCTGCAGATGGGCTGGTGGCGGGGGTACCAAGGCCCAGAGGCATGGCACCTCGGCCCGCTTTCGCCAGAGTCCGCCGCTGCATGGGAGGAGTCGGGACGTTCCTTTGTCGTCCTCGCCGGCCTTGGATGGAAGCTGCTCATCGAGGCCTTCGAGCGCGCTCGCAATGAGGTGCCCGCCGAGCAGTGGATGGAGGTCCGCTACGAGGACGTCGTCGCCGAACCGCGGCGTCACATCAAGTCAATCGTTGACTTCATCGGGCTTCCCTGGAGCGACGAATTCGAGCGTGAGTTTGCCGCCTATCCATTTGATGGTGGCCGCGTGCAGGGTTTCCGGCGCGACCTGGATCCAGGCAGTCTCATGCAACTCGAGACGGCGATCGGGTCGACCCTTCGCAAATATGGATACGACCTATCGCCTGAGCCGGCCTCCACGATGGCACGCACCGCGCCAGGGTGATCGCCCCCGCCGGAGCCTGCACGCAGGCCCGCGGCGGTCATCGCCTCAGAACTGCGAGGTACACCTCTTCAGTCGCGTCGGTGGCCTTGTCCCAATCGTATTCGCGAGTCACTCGGTCCCCGAGCACCAGCGCGCCGCGGCGCGCCCCGTCCAGGCCGCCGAGAGTTGCCGTCAATGCCTCCGCCAGTGCCGCCTCGTTGCCGCTGGGGAACAGCCGCCCGCCGGGCGCATCGCCGCCGATCACCTCGCGGTGGGGCGGAATGTCGCTTGCCACCAGCGGGAGCCGGTACGAAGCCGCCTCAAGCAGGGTCAGCGGCAGGCCCTCGAGGCTCGACGGGAGCACGAACAGCGCGGCGTTGGTGTAGAGCTCGTGGAGCAGGTCGCCGTGGGCAGGCCCGATCATGAGCACGCGGTCATCGCGAGCCGCTAGCGCCTCCAGGTCCCGAACGTATCGATCGGTGAAGCTGGAGCCACCGGCGATCACAAGGCGTGATGTCGTGTCGATGCGGCGGAAGGCGCGGATCAGCAGGTCCGGTGCCTTTTCGGGTACGAGCCTCCCGACGAAGAGCGCGTAGTCACCACCATGGAGTCCGAAGCGCTCCTTGATGAGGCGCGGCGAGCGGTGCACGGGGACCGTCACGCCGTTGGGGATGTAATGGGCGACGCGCCCGTAGCGGCGGAGGTAGAAGTCAGCCAGGTTCCGCGACACCGTGATCGTCGCGTGCGGCACGTGGGCGCTGATCCAGCCCGCGGTGCGCAGCGCGGTGCGGGCGCCGACGCCCCACTTCTCGCGATCGTAGTCGAGGCCGTGGATGGTGAGCACGAGGCGGCGCCCGGTGAGAACCCGTGGCAACGGCGTGAAGACCGAGGGGCCGATTGCGTGGTAGTGAAGGATATCCGGATGTTTCGGGCCGGGGAGCATCGCGGCCGCGGTCGACAAGCCGCTGTGCACCAGTGCCTCCAGGTGCTTGGTCGGTGCGGTGGGGATGTAGCGCACGCGCATGCCGCGGTGTTCGCTGACATGCTCCGTTGCGTAGTTGGCGCGTGTGTACACGGTCACGTCGTGTCCGCGGGCCGCAAGGCGCGCCCCGATCTCCTCGACATGGTGCTCGATTCCGCCAACCGTGGCCGGGACACCGCGTTGTCCGATGAACGCGATGCGTGCCGGCTTCATGCCGCCCGGCGTTGCTGCATTCTCGTGGCCTCGCCGTACATGGCATCGATACGCGTGAGATGTCGCTGCGGTGAGAACTCCGACACGATGGTCGCACGGGCGCGATCCCGCATCGCGAATCCGCGACCTGGGTCGGTTATGTAGGGACGGAGCGCTGCGGCGAGTGCTGACGGATCGTTGGCGGGCACGAGATCGCCGGTGACGCCGGGTTGGATCAGCTCGGGCATGCCGCCGAGCGCGCTTCCGACCACCGGCACTCCACGCGCGAGTGCTTCGAGCACCACCATCGGCTGATTCTCGTACCAGCGTGATGGCACGACGACCACCGAGGCGGCAAGCATCAGCCGCTCCACCTCCGCCTTGTCGAGCAGGCCGTGAAAACGCACCCTGCCCGGGGCGACCGAGTCAGCAAGGCGGCGCAGCGATTCCTCCTCCGGACCGGCGCCGGCGACGTCGAGCACGACGCCATCCATGCGCCCCACCGCACGGACTGCGACGTCAACCCCCTTCTCCGAGGACAAGCGGCCCGCCACCATCACACCGCCACCCGGCGCAGGCTTCATCCCCATGCCGGCGGTCTCGATGAAGTGCGGCACATGGCGCAGACGCCGTGGGAAGACGCCGGCTGCGCGCATCCGGCCTTCCAGGAATTGACTGGGGCAGATGAAGATCCCCACCGGTGCGTACGCCCGAGTGACCGTGTGCAGGAACAGCTCGCCCGCCATCACCGCGCTCGATGCCAGCGAGCCGTCCTTGCAGCGGCGCAGGACCGCATGCTGGAAGTGCCCGCCGAGGCATGCCTGGCACAGATTGCCATGATCGAGGAATCGATACGTTGGGCACGCGAGCTTGTAGTCGTGCAAGGTCATCACGACCGGAGTGCGCCTGCGCGCGACCGGCCGGAGCACCGACGGTGAGAGCTGGTGATAGATGTTGTGCATGTGCACCACGTCCGGCCGGAAGTCGGAGATCACAGCATCCATCCCCCGGCTGGCCGATGTCGAGTAGAGCATCCGCGCAACGCCGCGAACGCGCTCGCTCAGCCGAGCCGGAGCGGGCTCGAACTCGATGTCATCCGGGTAATGCGCGGCATAGTCGAGGTGCGTGTTGAGGGGATGCGCCATCCCGAAGAACGACACCGTGTGCCCGGCCGCAATCTGCAGATCGGCCAGGTCCTCCATGTACGCTTCCGCGCCACCACGACGGTAGAGGAACTTGTTGACGTGGAGTATCCGCACTAGCGGCCTGCCTGCCAGATCTGGGGTGTGGCTCGGGACAATCGGCCCGCTACACGCCCACCAACACGGGGGCGGGTTCCTCCACCGGAGGCGGCAGGCCGAGCAGTTCGGCGTTCTCGCGGTATCTCGTCACGGCATATGCAGCCGCCGCAAAGGCGACGTAATACCAGAGGACGACGACCTGGGTGATCACATTCGACACCAGGCTGATGAGCATGAAGGCGATGACGCAGGAGGCGAAGCCGACCGCGATTGATCGTTCATAGCTCCACATTCGCCGTCGCGTGAATTTCATGGCCTGTCGGGCGACAAGCACCATGCTGACGAGGAGCGCAAGGTATGCGATGGTCCCGACGATTCCGGTCTCCACGTAGGCGCGAAGGAAGTCGTTGTGGGGCTCCTTCTGCTGACTGGTCGCCAGCGAGCTCATGTTCAGCCCGATGCCGGTGATGGGATCCTTGTTCGCGAGCGGGAGCACCTGGTTCCAGTAGTCGAAACGCCACGAGAGCGAATTGGACGCGTAGCCGGTCGCGCTGTTCGAGCTGCCCAGGTCGGCGAAACGCTGCAGGATCGTCGGGACAGCCACCAGCGAGACCATGACTGCGACGAGCATCACTCCGAGCATGAGCCGGCGCCGCCCCATGATCGCGACGGCGAACACGCCGACCACGGCTGCGATCCAGGCACTCCGGGTGAACGTGAAGTAGAGACAGATCGCGCAGCACGCCAGCAGTATCGACATGCCGATCTTCTTCTTCTGCGCCAGGTGAGGCAGCAGCGCGACCCCCATGATGATGAGCATCGTCAGGTAGATCGCGAAGGGATTTGGCTGGGCGAACGTCCCCTCGAATCGGGAGAACCCACCGCTCGTGAACTGGGAGTGATGGGTGATCACGTTGAAGAGCGTGTAGCCGACCGGAAGAAGTGCCGAGACGTAGATCGATGCGATCAGCCGCTTGATCATCTCGCGATCGACGAGCATCACTTCGAGCACAGCGAGCATGGTCACGACGGCCGTCACCCGAAGGGCCTCCAGTGCGCTGACGGTCACGCTCGCGGAATCGATGACGCTGAGGAAGCCCGCGAGCGCGAAGAGGATCAGACACACACGATGGATCGACATCGGCGGCGACTTCCGGCCCGCGCGCATCCGCGTGAGCATCCAGAAGAAGGCGGTCACGATGAACAGGATTGCCAGGGCTCCGGTCGGATCGAGCCCGGCGGCCGAGGAGGTCGCGGCGTTGACCCCGGCGGCGCCGCCGTTACCCGCACCGGTCTTGGTGATGTCGAGGCTGGCACGAATCGCGATCGTCGTGAACACGAAGTTCTCGAAGTTGACGATGCCGAGCGCGAAAAGGCCAAGTCCGACGAACGCGCTGACCGGAACAACGAGCAGCAGCTTGTTGCCGCCGAGTGCCGCCTCGACGCTCGTCTCGACCGCGAGCGCGAGGATGACGATCGCAATCAGCAGGAACCCGGCCTTGGCACGCGGGGTCATCTCCCCAACACCCGTGGGCCGTCGCACACTGACCGTCGACATCAACCCGTTCCCCTCGTTCTCAGACAACTCGCACCGCACGTCACGCGCGGAGCCACCTCCCGTTGCGCCGCACCAGCGTTCCCCGAGTGATCCCCTCGGATGCCGTTCGCCTCTTCAGTGTACGGGCAGCCGCCGCTCATGGCAAGTTTGCGGTTATTACCGTGCTCTCGACATCGGCATCGGAATCGAGATCGACACCATCTTCGACCACCGGCGCGACGTCAGCGGACACCGGTGGCGCCGAGCGCTCGGCGGCACCGCCGGCGTGCCCCGAGGGACGAGCGCGCCGCAGCGCACGGCGCCAACCCGCGATCTCGTGGCCCGTGAGCACGTACATCGAGGCGGCGAGCACCGCAAGGCCAGCGAGCCCGGCCACCGGTGTGCGGATCAGCAGGTGAGTCCGGTCAAGCGATCCGTCGAGATCGAACGCTATGGACGCCGCGATCATCGCCGCAGCGCTGAGCACTGATGCGACGGCGAGCTTGAGCGCGAAAGGGACCAGCCCTCGAGCTGGGCTGCCGTCGAGACGCGACAGCCGATACCACGCGTGCCCCACGTTCACGAACTGCGAGAGCGAGTAGGCGAGGGCGACGCCGATGATGGCCTGCTGGGTGCCGAACCCGAATGGGAGCATCAAGAGGGGCAGCAGCACCAGGTTCGCCGCGACGCCGTATATCGTGTTGCGCAGGGGCATGCGAGTGTCGAGCCGGGCGAAGAAGGGCGCGAGCAGCGCTCGCTGCACGGCGGACCCGACGAGGCTGATCGAGTAGATCGCGAGCACCGTGCCCAGAAGGGCGGCACTGGTGCGGGTGAAGTTGCCACGCTGAAAGACGGCCAGGACCGCCGGCTTTGCGAGGACCGCCATGAACGCCGTCAGGGGCAGGCTGATCGCCAGCATGATGCGCAGGCCGAGCCCGGTGAAGCGGCGCACCTCCTCCTGATCACCGCGATTGTGCGCGTCGGTGAGTCGTGGAATCAGCGCGACGCTGACCGAACGGAAGAAGACCGTGCCGCCAACCGCTGACACCAGCAGATAGCCGTAATTGAGGATGGTGATCGAACCGGTCGGTAGGAGCGACACCAGCACCTGCTCGCCGAGGCGGGCAACCGGGTTGAGGCCGGCGCCGCCGAGCGGACGGACGCACAGCTTTGCGATGCCGCGCAGATGCTCATCGCGAACATCGAGCGCCGGGCGGAACCTCAGGCCCTGACGCGCGGCCATCAGCGACATGAAGACGGCTTGTGCGCCGGCCCCGGCCAGGAATGCGAACGCGACCACGTGGACGTCGGGCTGCAGACCGCCGACGAAAACCAGGATCAACGCGGCGGCCAGGCCGTTGAGCACCACGGTCATCAGCGCGGGTGCGACAAAGGCGTATCGGGCGTTCAGGTACGCGCGGAGCACCTCCGCCACCGCCACCAACGGGACCATCGCGAAGACGACCGGAACCATTGAGGCAGCAGTCTTGATCTCGTCGAATCCATGAAGCGAGCCCTGCGGGATGCCTGGTGCCGTGAGATGCACCAGTGGGGTGGCGACGAGCCACGACACGAGCACCAGCGCGCCACCGGCCACGATGACGGCGCAGAGGACCATCGAGATGAGATGGTCGGTAGGACGCTCTCCACGTCGGGTGGCCGATGTCCGGAAAGCCGGGACGAGCGCCTGGTTTGCGGCGACCATCACCACCGCGATCAGCCCCAAGGGTATTCGTGATGCCACGAAAAACGCGTCGGTCCTTTGGCCCGCACCGAAGCGGATCGCGATGGTGAAATCGAGCACCAACCCGGCCGCAACGCCCGCAGCTGCGGCGATTCCTGTCAGGCCCGACTGGCGCACCACGTTGCGGCTCGACTGGCGTTCCGAGCCGGGCACGCTCGCTTGTGCGTTCACCGTACCGGCTAGGCGGCCCGGCCCTCGGCCTGGAGACGCAGGGCCTCATCGAGGCGGTCCTGAAGCTGATCGCACAGCGCTCGAACCCGAGGATCGATCTCGAGTTGACGCTGCCCACTCGGAGCGCGGGGCGCGATGTGCTCGATGAGCTCTGGCCGGAACGGGAAGCCGAGAAACTGGCAGATGGACTGCATCGCGCTTGATGGCGACGCCAGCACATGCTGGTAGGAGGTGAGCAGGATGTCATCGCGACGATCGAGTCCCAGCTCAAAGTAGAGACCGTTGCGCGTCCACCAGAACAGGGCCGCCGCCGTCTCCGGGGACATCGTCGCGTAGTCAAAGCTGCGCAACTGCTCGAGCGTGGCGTCGGAGAGTCCCTGAGCCTGCCACATCCCGGGTTGCCTGCCTGCCGCGATGTCACCGAGAACGAGCAGATTGTTGCGCCCGAATTTCGACACTGCGGACCGAGCCCGGCCGTCGACATCGCGGTACGCCCAGATCGCGCGACCCGGACTTGGGGTCGCGATCGAGTCCAGAAGGTGCGTGACGCGATGAGAATCGCAGAGCGGCTTGAAGAGGACGAATTGATGCCTGCTCGCGGTCACGATGCGCCGTATCGCAGCGTCGTCCCGGAGCATGTAGCGATCGAACGCGGCGCGATCGTTCTCGTTGTGGATCTCGAACTCGGGCGCGGTGTCGAGGCCGCGCGCGAGCATGTTCGTTCCCGACCGCTGCAGACCAACCAGGTAGACCGGGATGGCGGATCCAGGGATATGCGGATGTGATCTCCGCCACCGCCATTTTGCTGACGCCACCTGCACCCGGGTCAAGGGGTTGAGTTGATCCTCCTCGACCACGCGGGCAAGGCCCTCGGTCCGGATCCAGCGAACGTGTCTGCGCACGCGGCGTGCGGTCCGGGCGGCCGCGCCCTCTCCGAGCGCAGCCCGATCAAAGATCGTCTCGGACGCCGGCGTGGGCGTGATCTGCGAGCGCAGCGTGTACCCGTAATGCAGGAGAAGGGGCAGCGTGAGAGCGCCGACCAGACGTTGATCGCGCCGCGGCATCGCGGTGCGCCAACGATCGTCCGGGCGGAGATGTATCGAGCCATGACGAAGGCGGTCCGGATTCCCCGCAACACTGTGGTTGAGCGAGGTGACCGCCCCGCCGCCGGCGACCAATGGCAGGCTGGCGTCCTCCATTTCCACCATCGAGAGGATTCGGCGGAGCGACGCCTCTGGATGCGCGATGAAGTCCTCGTAGCGGACTCGGACGTATCGATCCGGAGGGCCGCCGAAGAGCAGGCCGCCCGCCACATTCCAGAGATCCCACAAGACCGCGCTCTTGGCCGGTCCGATCTGCTCCATATGGGACCGGGAAGCTCCATCGGTCAGAGGTTTGCGGCTCGACCACGAGTGTGCGGCACCCCGCGGATCCCTGATCAGGTGGACGACGCGAAGGTCGATGTCAGGGGTCGCCGCCAGCACGTTTGCGTATGCAGGAAGCTTTGACGAGTCGATGATGACCCGGCTTCCGGTCACGTGTGCCATGGCTGCGTAGACATCGCCGAGCGCGGCCCGGTCACGCACGCCCGAGAGGGATCGCGCCGGGTCGAGCTCGGGTCGCAGGCTGCCGACCAGGATCGCGGGGAGGTTGCGAATCCTGCCAGTGCGCGCGAGCAGGGAGACGACGCCCTCGATGCGGTCGGGATTGTCGAGATGGCCGGATTCTGCGAGCACACGCTTCCATACGGGGCACTCGCGCACGGGCACGCCGCAGCCGCAGAGACGGCGCTCGGCGAGACCGCGCTGCCACAGGTAGCGGACTTCGCCGGCCGCAAAGCAACCCTCGACCTCGCCGAGAAGGCTGGCAAGGAGCGTGCTACCGCTCCGGCCGGTCCCGGCGATGTAGATGACTGACGTAGACATCGGTTTAGCGCGTCCCGCCGCCGCCAACGTATGGCGGCATCACGCTACCGGCTCGGAACGGCCTGCTGAGGGTCGGCCTCAGGATCGACCACTGCCGCACGGTCGGCGTGGCCGTTCCCGTTCGCATGGCCGTTCCCGTTGGCGCGCCCGTTGCCATTGGCATGGGCGTTCCCGTTGGCATGGGCGTTCCCGTTGGCATGGGCGTTCCCGTTGGCATGACCGTTCCCGTTGCCATTGCCGTTGCCGTTCGCGTGGCCGTTGCCATTCCCAAACGGCGTTGTGGCTGGGGCCACGGCCGCAGCCGCGGGGCGGGCAAACGTCGCTGCGGGAGTCGCTGCAGGGCTCGGGCGCCACGGGTCTCGAGGCGCCACCGGCGCCACAGGGGCCAAGGGGGCCACCGCCGCCGCCGTATGCGCTGCAGATACGGGTTCTGCAACGGTGGCCGGTGTTGCGGCAACGCCAGTACGCGGTACCAGCTGCGGATCCCAGGCGAAGGCTCCCTGCGCGAGCTCGGGCTTGGCGACCGAGCTTCGGTTCGATCGCATCAACTCGAGGACGAGGATGAGGCCCAACATCATCAGAAGGCCGAGAGCGAACGCGATCCCGACGAACTTGATGGTGTTCGAGAGCTTCGACAGGCGACCGACGTCGTAGGCACTGACTGTGGCCGCGTTCCCGTCGGTGGCGATGAGCGCCTGGGCGTCAACGACTTCCTGGGTGGCGTGGTCGTTCGCGCTGATCGCGGCAGCCCTGGCATTCGAAAGGTCCTGAAACTGGGACACCTCATTGCCATACAGGGTCACCAGCTTCTCATCGTTCGCGATGAGCACGAGAGCGCCGTTTTCGGCTCTCACGTCGCCGGCTGCTTTGGCCCGTGCGTAGATGGCTTGTTCGATAAGGAGCTGCGACTGCGCGGTGTTGTACGCGCTCTGTGGCGATGTGGTCCCGTTCGTCGCGACCCAGTTGGTGATGTTGGTGTTCGCCAAGTTGAGCAGCGTCGTAGCGTTCTTCTGTGCGGCCAACGCATCTGCGAGGCGTGGCTGGGCGATCGCATTCATCGCATCCACCGTGGCTTCGCGCACCGCCCCCACGAGGTTCTGACCGTGCTTACCCTGCAAGGTCACGTGAATGATGTTGCTTCCGGCTGTGATCGTGCTGGCACTGAGGCCGGCGGCGAGATCACTGATCGGGATCTGGTATTTCTGAGAGACCTCCGTCAGGACCGGCTGGGACACAAGGACGTCCTTGAAACCGGCGACGTACTGGGTTGCGGCGCTGGAGGACGAGCCGTTCCCGCTGATGGCCGGCACCACGACAGTCGCGTCCGCCTCGTAGATCGAGGGCTGCAACTCCATGAAGCCCCCGGTGAGCAGTGCCGCGGCGATTGGCACGGCGATGACCAACCATAGAATGCGCCGGATTGCGCGTAGGTAGTCGCGAATCTCCATGACCTGTTCAGACCCCCTTCAAGATTTCAGACATCGACGCCGCGACGGCGGACGCCACGCACAAGCATACCGGCACCAGCGATGAGAAGAACAACGCCCAACGTGAGCCACCCACCACCGGCGCCCGTCGAGGGTGTGGAGGTGGTGATCCCCAGAACGCCTCCAACAGGTGTGGGGGTGCTTGTCGCGTCACCCACGCCACCAGTCGGTGTTGGGGTCGGCGTGGCACCGCCCACGCCACCGGTCGGTGACGGCGTCGGCGTCGGTGCCGCAGTGCAGCCGAGGACACGGATGAAGCCCGATGCGAGTGTTGCGCGATCTCTGCCGGGCACACCCTTCCACGGGGCCCAGACGTCCAGCTGGAAATAGCCACACGTGTCGAATGCGTAGGTCAACGAGATCGTCTGGCTGGCGTTCGGAGCCCAGGTCTCGCTAAACGCCTGCGTACCGGGGATCAGCGCTTGTGTGGTCCCGGTTGGACCATTGAAGGTGATCCCGGGTTGCCCGGGCTGACCGTCAGCGACATTTGTGCCGTTGTACGTGAGGATGTGATGAGCAGAAAAGTTGAGCGCAACGGTATGTGCCTGGCTGGTGAGGTTCTTCGTGGCGACGTCGAAGTTGATCATCACCGGCCCACCCGAGATGTCGTACGACGCCGGACTGCTCATGAACCCTGTCGGAGCAGCGGCGGACACGATGCCTTCGAAGTCGGGGTTCCCGGCCGCCATCACCGCCTGCGACGTCAATAGAGCTGCGCCGATTGTCACTGTTCCGGCCAGCCCGCACAGGCCACCCAATCGCTTCAACATGACTCCCTTCCTATCCATGATCCTCCCCTCTCCGCGATGCTGCTCGCTCTGCGCGAGCGTCCTCAACCTCATGCATGAACATTATTCATCAATTCGGAAGAAGGGCAAGAATCAATTCGCCAGCAGGGCATTGATCGCAGCGACGTCGGCCTTGGCCTCGAAGAGCTTGCCCGAGGGCGAGCGCAAGGAGACAAGCGCGTTACGAACCGCAGTGACCGTCGCCTTGTTGGCTGGGAACCCGCTCGGGCTGAGGCTCATGACCGCCGCGACCGCTGACTCCACAACCTGCCTTGCGGCGGCGATCGAAGCCGATAGATCGGCGAGTCTGGCGACCTCAAGGCTGTGATTCGGGTTGCTGCCGGCCACGCCCGCGACGGCGGACTGGAGCTGCTGATACCGAGTTGCGAGGTCGTTGAGCTCACGCAGCTCCCCGCCACCGGCGATGGCCAGGTGCGTCATGGGCAGGATCAGGCCGGCAACGCGAGTTCGACGGACCGATGCTGGTGACATCGCTCCGGAGCACGTCGGGAAGCGAATCGTTCACGATGCTCGAGCCGAGCCCAGCGAGCTGGGCGTTGACGCCGTAGAGCATGGACAGGAGCGTCGCCGAAAGGCTGCTGCCGGAAAGCGTGACGCTGTTCAGGAACGTGTCGGCCCGGACATCCGCGATCAGCGTGTTGACATACCCCTGGCGCTTGGCGATCTCTTTTGCCCCTGTCGTCTGGAGGCTGGTGAAAGCCTCGGAGCGAATCAGGGCGGTGACGCTGGTCAGCGCATTGATCTCGACTTGGACGCCGGCGGGTGCACCGTCGCTCTGGACGGCGTTCGCCGCAGCCAGCTCAGCCTGGACGGCCTGGTCGATAGCGCTGTCGATGGTGTTGCCGGCCTGGGTGTACGAGGGAGGTGCGCTGGCCGGGATCCCGACCACGGCATTGCCGGCGACAGCCGAACAGCCGGCCAAGAGGAACCCGATTGCGGCCGCGCTTGCGATCAGCGACGATGATCTCGCCACAGGTCGTTCCATGTCCCAACCACCCCCACGTGTTATCCCGGAGAAGTGTCCCCGACGGCTGCGCGTCGCCCTTCCGAGATTGGATCTGTCCGAACGCATCATGACGTAGTGTGCCGTGTTTTGTCAAAAGTTTGGAGTTCATCTGCGCCCTCACGGGAGGGCATGAGAGCCACCGCTCGGCCCGAGGCCACGAAGCCCCGACGGCCGCGGGCGGAATCGCGTCAAGCGAACGGATAGCGTCATTTGATTTTCGCGGCTGGCAGCCGTACACTCAGCCGAAGGAACGGGTCCGGGAGCGCTGGCGGGCACCCAAGTCGCCGTTGGCGGCAGCGCTTCGTATCGACAGGGGGAAACGGGTCGTGGAACTTGCTGAGGATGCACACCTAGGTTCAAAGCTGTCGCCGGACACGAGCTGGGCTCCGCCGGCGGACCTCGAATTGGTCGGGGAGGCGCAGAGCAGGCGCCTGGGAGCCGCCCCATCGGCTCCCGCCGAACATATCTCGCGACAGAGCAACTGGCCGATGGTGCTCGCCATCGCCACGTTCGCGGTCGATGTGATAGCGGTCATCGCCGGGTACGACCTCGCGAGGGCCATTCTCGACACGACTACGACTCAGATCTTCCGTCCGTTCGTCTTCGCGACGGTTGCGATCTGGCCCGTTGTCTTTGCGATCTACGGCCTGTACGACCTCCGCCGGCCGACGCACATTGCCGCCGAGCTTCGACAACTCTTCAACGCGGTCGTGATGTCCGTGCTCCTCGTGGTGCTGGTGACCTTTGCGGCTCAAACCGAGCCTCGCCGCTCTTTCATCCCGGTCCTCCTGGTGACATGCCTTCTGACAGTCACAGCCGGGAGAATCTCCATCCGGCGGCTCACTCACGGCCTGAACAGTCGCGCGATCACGAGCCAGGTGACGCTGATCGCCGGGACGAACGACGAGGCGCGAGCACTGGCTCGGACGCTGCAGCGACGCCCGTGGATGGGCTACCACGTCTGTGGCTTCGTCGAAGTGACCGGGTCCGGCCTGGCCGTCATGGACGGGATCCCTGTTCTGGGTACCGTGGAGGACATCACCGAGATCACCGAGACGCATAAGGTCGGCGCCGTGATCATCGCGGGGAGCGCGGTCGGCGGCGCCACTCTTCAACTCATCGATTCGGCTCTCTCCGCGGATGTGAGCGTTCGCGTTTCGCCCGGACTTCCCAACCTCGGTGCGGCGAGAGTCATTCTCGAGCCGCTCGACGGCATGGCGCTTTTCTCCCTTCGGCGGCACCGGTTCTCGCGTCGTCAGCGAGTCCAGAAACGGTGCCTCGATCTCGTCGTGACCTCACTTGCGCTCGTCGTCGGCGCCCCGCTGATGCTCGGCATCGCCGTGATGGTTCGACTGAGCAGTCCCGGTCCGATTCTGTTCCGGCAGAAGAGGGTCGGCGAACAGGAACGGGGCTTCACGATGTTCAAGTTCCGGACCATGGTCAGAAACGCAGACTCGCAACGCGATGAACTCGCGGAAAAGAACGAGGCCGACGGTCTGCTGTTCAAGATGCGCAATGATCCGCGGGTGACCAAGGTGGGACGCGTTCTGCGTCGCACCTCGATGGACGAACTGCCGCAGCTGTTCAATGTTCTGCGCGGCGAGATGAGCCTCGTCGGCCCAAGGCCTGCTCTGCCCGAGGAGACCACGCGTTACGCCGAGCTGCAACGTGGACGGTTGCGCGTCAAGCCGGGTGTGACCGGGCTCTGGCAGGTGAATGGCCGCCACGATCTCGCGTTCGAGGACTACGTGCGTTACGACCTCTTCTACGTCGAGAACTGGTCGCTGACGATGGACCTCTACATCCTCGCCAAGACGATTCCTGCGTTGCTCACCGCTCGCGGCTCGTACTGATCCGCGCCCCCGAGCAGGGGATTCCGGCCACTCGCCCGATGTGAATACGATCCACCTCGACCCCGAGGGCCTCGAAGAGGCAGCGAACCCGGACCCGCCGCCAGTGCTGGTTGGGAAGCGGACCGGCCCTTTCAAGATCGCCGGGTTCGTTCTCCTCTTTCTGGTTCTTTCGCTCCTTGCAGTCGCGGTCTTCCTGGGTATCACCATCGGCGTCACGATCCTTGTGACGTTGCTCCTGCCGAAGGCCGGCCTTCTCAACCTGATCGCCCCGGTCGTCGGTGTCGGCGTGGCCGGCCTGTGCTTCGGCGCCGCCTCGCGGTTCCGCAAGGGGATGTTCAAGAACCGCTACGGCCTGTTCCACCGCCCACCGCGAGATCCGGGAAAGCGGCCGGCCGGGCGCTAGCAATCTCCACCCAGGACGGCAGCGGCGCGGCCCCGGAGGGCCGCGCGCCGCCGTCACCGGTTACCGCCATCAGACGGGCAATACGGTCCTCTTGAAGTTGGCATTCGTGACAAACGCGAACGAGCAATAGATCGCCGCGACCGCTGTGAGCAGGGCAAGGATGCCGGAGATCTGGTTCCAGCCCGCGCTCGGCAGGCTCTTGCCCCAGAAGGCAATCGCCAGCGTGATGAACGTGAGAGCGAGAAGGAAGAACACCAGCGACACCCCACGCGAAGCCCCACCCAGCGAGGCGACGAACATGTAGGCCGTGAAGATGCCCCATGCAAGTGCATACAGGCCGAGGATGGGAGTCGGGTCCTTGGGAAGACCCGGCGCGAACGTTGTGTTGATCAGCACGAAGCTGATCCAGAACAACCCGTAACTCGTGAATGCGGTTGCCCCGAATGTGTTACCGACCTTGAACTCCCACATGCCGGCCAGGATCTGTCCGACCCCACCGAAAGCGATGGCCATTGCCAGGACAACGACCGCCGAGCCGGCAGTCGGTCCCGGAGCCGCGGTGATGAAGCCCGCGTTGATGGCCCCGAGCAAGAGCGTCGTCATGCCGAATCCGATCAGCCCGAGAGGAGCTGGGTTTGCGACCGGTGCCACCGTCTCAGCAATCCCTGAGGAGACGGGTGAAGCTGCGGTTGCCATAGGTTTGTAGCCCTCCAATGAGTCCGGAGCGAGTCGCACTCCGGCGCGTGTTCGAAATCGAACTGTCCCCCATCGCGACGGATCTACTGTTCTTTGGCTTCCTCCTCCGTGGCGCGGCGCTGGAGATCCGCGACGATGCTCGAATCTGCGAGCGTCGTGGTATCGCCGAGCTTGCGGTTCTCGGCGATGTCGCGGAGCAGGCGGCGCATGATCTTTCCGCTTCTGGTTTTGGGCAGATCTGGCGTGAACGCGATCCATTTCGGCTTTGCGATCGGTCCGATCAACTTTGCGACGTGGTCGCGCAACTCGGCGATCAGCTCGGTCGATTCCTCGAAGCCGGATTGCACCGTCACGAAGGCCGAGATCGCCTGTCCGGTTTCGGGATCGCTCTTGGCCACCACTGCGGCTTCGGCAACCGCCGGGTGATCGACCAGGGCGGACTCGACCTCGGCGGTGGAGATGCGGTGCCCGGCGACGTTCATGACGTCATCGACGTACTTCCTCGCCTGCTCCGCCCAGAAGCCTTCGTTGTCAGCCTCGGCGGCCTCGAAGAGACTCTGGTCGGTGACCCTCGCCCTGGACAGGAACTCCGCGCTCGGTGCGAACGTGCGCCGCTCGTCGAGCAAGGTGTCGATGGTCTTGGCCCGCTCGCTCATCGCGACCTCCTGGAGGGCGTCTGACGAAATTGGTTGCCGCGCATTAATTGCACTAGTGCGGCAGCTTAGGCAAGCACTTCCGGTTCCTCAGCGTCGACTGACTTGACTCCGCTGCGTCCCGCCCGCTGGTTGGCCGGCCGACCCAAGGCACACGCATAACCCCGCCCTTGGGGCCGCTGGTCACGGCTCTCACAGCGGACTCTGAGCTTCCGCCCAGATCGCCATGAGCCGTCCACGGCACCGTGAAGACCATGGCTTCGCGTCCGTTTTTCGACGAGCCGCCGCCGGCGATGCCGCCTGCTCTCCCCGCGCCGCCACGGACCCGGAGCGGAGTCGGCGTCGCAGCGGCACCAACCCGGTGGGTCAGGCTGCTGGTACGCGGCCGTGAGGACGATGCGGCCTGGGTTCGACCGTCGCTGATCGGGCTGCTCGGCATCGCCGCCCTCCTCTACCTCTGGGACCTCGGTGCGTCGGGCTGGGCGAACGCCTTCTACTCGGCCGCGGTCCAGGCCGGGTCGACGAGCTGGAAGGCGTTCTTCTTCGGGTCCTTCGACGCGCCGAACTTCATCACCGTGGACAAGTCGCCGGCCGCGTTGTGGGTGATGGACCTGTCGGCGCGCGTTTTCGGCGTCAACGCCTGGAGCATCCTCGTCCCCCAGGCGCTCGAGGGTGTGGCCACCGTCGGCTTCACCTATCTGATCGTCCGGCGGTGGTTCCCGCCCGCAGCGGCTCTGATCGCCGGGGCGACCGTGGCGCTCACGCCCGTGGCGGCGCTCATGTTCCGCTTCGACAATCCCGACGCGCTGCTCGTGCTCCTGCTCACCATCGCCACATTCGCGACGGTGCGCGCGATCGAGGCCGGCAAGACCAGGTGGCTCGTGCTCGCGGCGACCCTGGTGGGCTTCGCCTTCCTGACCAAGATGCTGCAAGCGTTTCTCGTGGTCCCGGCGTTTGGCCTCGTGTACCTGATGGCGGCGCCGGTGTCGCTGCGACGGCGGATGACCCAGCTCGTTGTGGCGACGGCGGTTATGGTCGCCGCGTCGGGGTGGTGGGTCGCGATCGTGCAGCTCACGCCCGCAGCCGACCGTCCGTACATCGGCGGATCGCAGAACAACAGCCTTCTCAACCTGATCTTCGGCTACAACGGGTTCGGCAGGTTGACCGGGAACGAGACGGGCAGCGTGGGGACCACGGGTGCCGCCGGATCGATGTGGGGACCGACCGGCCTCGGCCGGCTCTTCAACGCGAGCTTCGGCGGCCAGGTCTCCTGGCTTCTTCCGGCCGCGCTCGTCCTGCTGGTCGCGGGGCTCGGACTCACGCTGACGCGAGCGCGCACGGATCGCACCCGCGCTGCATTCCTGCTCTGGGGCGGTTCGCTGGTTGTGACCGCGCTCGTCTTCAGCCTGGCGGCCGGGATCATCCATCCCTACTACACCGTGGCCCTGGCTCCTTCGATCGGGGCCCTGGTCGGCATGGGCAGCGTGCTGCTCTGGCGGCAACGATCACGAACATGGGCACGCCTCGTGCTCGCCGCCGCCGTCGGCGGCACCAGCGTGTGGTCGGCGCTGCTGCTGGAACGCAGCCCCGAGTTCGCCTCCGGGCTCGGCGCTGCTGTCGCGATCGTCGGCATCGGCGCGGCGATCGCGATCGTGGGCATGCCGCTCCTCCACCGGGCGGCGGTCGCAGCCGTGGTCGCCGTCGGGCTTGTGGCGGCGTTCGCCGGACCGACCGCCTACACCATCGACACCGTGCTGACGACTCACTCCGGCGCCATCCCGTCGGCCGGTCCGGCGGTCACGGCCTCAGCCTCAGGCGGTGGTCCCGGCGGTTTCCCGGGCGGCTTCGGCGGCGGGGGCAGGCGTGGATTCCCCGGCGGCTTCGGAGGAGGTGGCTTCGGGGGCCGCGGAGGCATCCCGGGCGGCTTCGGCGGCGGTGGTCTCGGTCGAGGCGGCGGGTCGTTTCTCAACGCGGGTACACCGGGAGCCGCGCTGGTCGCACTGCTCGAAACCAACGCCGGCCAGTACACCTGGGTTGGTGCCACTATCGACGCTAACTCGGCGGCAGGCTACCAGCTCGCCACCGACCTACCGATCATGGCGATCGGCGGATTCAACGGGACCGATCCGGCACCGACACTCGCTCAGTTCGAGCAGTACGTCGCGCAGGGTCGCATCCACTACGTCCTCGCATCGGGCGGCAGACCAGGAGGCGGAAGCGGTACATCGGGGGCGATCGCCCAGTGGGTCGAGCAACACTTCGCGTCGACGACCGTCGACGGCGTGGCCGTATACGACCTCACCCAGCCCGCGGGTTGATCGCTACCGGCTCGACCACGCAGCGGCCGACGTCGCGTCCAGGTCGACGCTGGCGTCGGTGACGCGACGCGTCGCGCCCGGGTGAGCGCCGCCCGCATGGGCGATGTACCAGAGCCCGAAGGTTCCGTCCGGGTCCGCGGCATTCATATAGAGAAGGTTGTCGCCCGATGGGGACCATGACGGCGAGTTGCACAGACAGTTGGCGGCCAGCACGCGCGCCGGACCGAGCGAATTCCCCTCGAGGGTCGCGATCTCGAGATCCGCACTCTGTCCCGTATGGGTGCACACCATCGCCACGGTCACGCCGTCCGGCGCGACCGCCGGCGCGCCACAGTCCTGCTGTGGGGTGGTGAGCGTTCGCATCGCGCTGGTCGGGCTCGTCTGCAGGCCGAGCACGGTCACCACCGTCCCCTTCCCGGTGTTCGCGTAGCTCGAATAGAGCACGCTCCCGTCCGGCAGCGGCACCGGCGCGATGTCACCGCCGGTGTAAAGGTCGGGCACCGACCAGCGGGTTCCGGCGCTCACTCCAGTGATACCGATGCTGAACGCCGCGCTGAGCGGTGCGGACCAGAGCGAGAAGTCCACCTCATAGCTCTGGTTGGGCGCCGGCTTGGGCGCGTCGGTTGCGAAGTACACGTCGCTCCCGTTGGGGCTGATCGACGGCCAAAGAATCCAATGGTCGAGAGACAGCGTCCCGTTAGTCGTCGACTGATCGTCGGACGTCATCCGGGTGAGGACCCGTCCCGAAGCCGCCACGTGATACAGGTCGGAGTACGCATCGAACCTGCGGATGACCAGCAGCGAACCGTCCGCCAGGACGCGCGGTTGTGTCCAGTCGCCACCCGACGGCAGCGCGAGCCGGCGGACGCTCGAACCGGAGATCGCATAGATCGAGCCCTCCTGGCTCACGTAGATCGTGCCTTGCAGCTGCACCTGCGGGCTGGTCGTGTTGATGAGCGCGGCGGCGGTCGTGTGTGTCTGCAGCATCGCCAGGGCCCGGTTCGCGGAAAGTCCGCTGGCGATCATCAGCACGATGACGAGGGAGGTACGCCTCATCTCACGCCGCCGCCGGGAAGTATGCCGCGACCTCCGGCCTGATCAACGACCAGTCGGGCATCAGCGCATCCTGCCCACCCACGCGCACGCTGCTCGTGTACGGAGGCAGCAACACCACCTGCGTGATCGACGCGAGCGGCACCGACCCCGCAATCGGGAGCAGCCCGCTCACCTGGCCGATGCCCATGTCCGTCTGGAAGTTCGACCCGAGCGACGTCGCCAGGTTCGGAATGTCCGCGAATGAGATGTGCTTGGTCTTGGCGCGCAGCGCGATCAGGATCTGTTGCTGACGCTGCGACCGCGCAAAGTCGCCGTACGCATCATCGTGGCGCGCGCGCACGTACTCGAGTGCGAGCGAGCCGCTCATGTGCTGCGCACCCGGAAGCACGAGGATTCGCTGGTAGTCGAAGGGATTGCCGCCCGAGAGGTCCGCCGGGTAGTAGTCGTCCATCACCGGGTTGTTGGCGATCACGTTGACCCCGCCGAGGTCGTTCAGAACCGACACCAGCCCCTGCAGCCCGATCCACGCGTAGTAGTCGATGTGGACCCTGAGGTCGCGCTCCACGGTCTGGATCGCGCACTGGGCGCCGCCATGCAGGAATGCCTGGTCGATCTTGCCGTTGCTGCCGGTGCAGAGGCGGACCCAGAGATCGCGCGGAATCGAGAGCATGGTCACGTGCCTGGTCGACGGGTCGACCCGGGTGAGAATCATCGACTGGGTCAGGTAGTCGCCCTTGAACTTCGAATCGCTGTCGGAGCCGAGGAGGAGGAGCGTGAACGGCGACTTCGACGAAAGGTTCTCGCTCGCCGCCACCGGCTTTAGCTGCGCGGTGCCGCCCAGCGAGGTGTTGACCTGGCCGGTGTCGCGGAGCGCGACCTGGATCGCGGGCATGAAATACAGCGCGACGCCGGTGATGATCGAGACCACGAAGCCGGCCGCGACAAAGGATCCCCTGGTCACGCGCCGCCGGCCCGACTTCAGTGACGCGCGACGCCGGCGCACGGAGCGACGCCCTGAAAGATCGTACGAACGAGACAACCTCGAACCTCAGGTGAGACGTTGAGTGGAACGGCGAGTTCAAGGACGGGCTGCGACGGTGCGCGCCGCGGCCGTCAGATGGTACCCCGAGGTCGGCTCTCGCGCCTGTACGCTCTCCGCGGAGATGAGCAAGGCACGCCTCGAGGCCTTCAGTGACGGCATCATGGCCGTGGCGATCACCCTGCTCGCGCTCGACCTCACCGTCCCCGAACCGGGACGGGCCGCGCTGTTGACCCAGCTCGGCGACCACTGGCCGCAGTTCGCTGCGTATGCGGTGAGCTTCTTCACCATCGGGATCATCTGGGTGAACCACCACGCACGGGTGAGCCAGATCGCCGTGGTCGACAGGACGCTGCTGTTTCTCAACCTCCTGCTGCTCATGTTCGTCGTGCTCATCCCGTTTGCGACCGCGACGATGGCCACGTATCTCACCAGCGGCAAGGAGGATTCGCACATCGCGATGGCGGTCTACGCGGTTGTTCTCGAGGGCATGGCGCTGAGCTTCAGCGCCATGTTCGAGTGGTCGCTCGGCGAAGGCCGCACCCACGTCAGCGTTCCGATCGATCAGCGCCGCAACGCGCGAGTGCGCACCTCGATCGGAACCCTGGTGTACGCGATCGTCTTCGCCGTCGCATTCATCAGTGCGCCCGTGTCGCTGGGGCTCGCCGGCGCCACCGCGATCTACTACATCTTTGCCCCGGTGCCCCGGGTGAGCGCCGGTGCCCGGGTCGAGGAGCGGACGTCCGGTCCTTCGTGAATCCGATCCTCGCGTCCGGGGTCTCAGGGATGTCACAGACTCGGCTCAGGCCACACTGAGCATCGAGCGTCATGCTCTGGAGCGTCACCCAATCGAAAACCTCGGAGCCGGATGATGACCAACGAGATGCACGACTTCCTTCCCCCCGATCCGCCACCGCCCCCGGCCGATCCGGCCGGCGCTGCCTACGGTCCCTGGTCATCCGACCCCCAGTGGGGGCCGCCCAACTGGCCGCCGGCGCCACAGCGCGGCCGGGGCAGCTCCGGATTTCGCCGCACCCCGCTCGCGGTCTTCGCGATCGCCTGCGTCGGCGCCGGCGGCGGCACCGCCTGGGCGCTCACCACCACGTCCGCCACCACCCCCTCGCCGACGCTCCCTGCGGGAGGCTCGACCGGCAGCGGCGCGGCTCCGAACAGCGGCGGCAGCGTTCCATCGACCGGCGGCACGCTCTCGGCGGCGACCATCGCCAAGCTCAACTCGTCGATCGTGGACATCACCGCCGACACGGCCTCCCCCGGGGGCCAGGTCGCGGGCACCGGCATGATCATCACCTCGAACGGCGAGGTCCTGACCAACAACCACGTGATCGACGACACCGTGAACATCCGAGCCCAGATCGACGGGACCGGGCCCCAGTACCAGGTGAAGGTGATCGGCTACGACCTCAGTGACGACGTCGCGCTCGTCCAGCTCGTCGGGGCATCGAACCTCCCCACCATTTCGATCGGCAACTCGTCGGCGCTGTCGACCGGCGACCCGATCACGGTGCTCGGCAACGCCCTGGGCAAGGGTGGGACGCCTGCGGTGTCCAGCGGCACCGTCACACAGACCAGCACCACGATCACGGCGAGCGACAACGGCGGCAACAACGAGACCCTGACCGGCATGATCCAGGTCAGCGCCTCGATCGAGCCCGGTGATTCGGGCGGCCCCGAGGTCAACGCCGCCGGACAGGTCATCGGCATGACGACCGCGGGCCAGACCTCCGGCAATTTCAACCAGCAGTCCGGCTCCACGATCGGGTTCGCGATCCCGGTCAACAAGGCGATGCAGATCGTTTCCGAGATCCGCGCCGGCGGCGGCGCCAACATCCACATCGGCCTCGCTGCGCTGCTTGGCGTGGCGGTCGCCGACAGGCAGCCCGTGCCTGCACCCGACGGCAGCGGGACAGACTGCAGCGCCTCTCGGGCGACGACCGGTGCGTGGGTGAGTGGCGTCACGGGGAACCCGGCGGCCAGCGCGGGGGTGACCGCCTGCGTGCGTATCACCAGCATCGGCGGCACCACCATCACGAACACGTCGAACCTGCACACCGCGATGGCGTCGTTCAGCGTCGGGCAGACCGTGACCCTCACCTGGGTGGACGCCTCGGCCGTGAGCCACAGCGCTTCGGTCACCCTCGGACAGGCCACCTTCCCGGACTGATCTCGCGGGGGGCGCCCTGCGCCGTCCCACCGGGCCGTAACACCCGCGATTCCGGCGCGTCATGACGCGTTTGCAGCGTCAGCGATATAACTCAGTGAGCCCCTGAGGGGGGCCGGCCCGAGCCGGCGACAGGCTCGCGCGGGAGATCGCGATGCACAGGACACACGACGTGTGACCGCCAAGCAGCGCGCGGACGATGCCAGGGTCGACCCGGAGAACCGGCCCGCGGCGAGTGCCGGCAGCGTCGCGCCCATCTGGGTCCTGAATGTCGTCATGACGCTGGTGGTGGCCATCGTCTACGTGCTGGCGGTCGCGCCGTTGCACCAGGAGGGCGGAACGACGCTCCTTTCGATCGCTCTGTTGGTGGTGGCGTTTGCCGCCGGCGAGTGGTGGCGGGTGTACATCCACTTCCGTCGCGAGTCTCAGTCGTTCTCGCTGAGCGAGATCCCGCTGGTGATCGGCGTGTTCGTGCTCGCGGGCAATCCAGGGCAGCTGGTGCTCGCGCGGGTGCTCGGCGCCGCGATCGGGCTGGGTGTGCTCCGCCGCCAGGAGCCGATGAAGCTGATCTTCAATCTCGCGAGCTTCGCGCTCGAGACTGAGACGGTCACGCTCCTCGTCCATCACATCTCCGGGACCAATCCCACCAGCCCGCCCGTGTGGCTGTGGCTGCTGCTTTTCATGTCGATCGCTTCACTGGTCGGATTCGGGCTGACAACCGTCGCGATCTCGCTCGCCGCGGGATGGCAGTCACACCGGCAGTGGTTCCAGCCGATCGTGATCCTGCTGATCGGCGGATTCGCCAACTCCAGCCTCGGGTTGGTTGTCGTCGCGCTGTATAACGCCGACCCCAGGACACTATGGCTGCTGCTCACCCCGCTCGCGGCGATCGGCGCTTCGTACGTTCTCTACACGCGCGAACACGAGAAGAACCAGCGTCTCAAGAACCTTTACGAATCGAGCGACATGCTCCAACGCGCCAGCTCGGACGGCGCGGCGGTTCCCGAATTGCTCGACCATCTCTGCAAGGTCTTCCGGGCTGAAGTCGCCGTAGTGTCGTTGCTGCCGGCGGCGACGGGAACCAACTCGTGGCGCACGATCAGCACGTCGCGCGGCGCCCGCGACAATGTCGACACCCCGCTGGACGTTGAGCACCTGGAGCGGCTGCTGCCGCTTCTCCATGAGACCAAGTCCGCGGCCGTCGACCCCGGGAGTCAGGTGGTTCAGCGAGGTCTCATCGCCACGCCTTCCACGTCGAACCGCGAGCTGCGCGAGTGGTTGAGCGAGCAGGGGTTCAGGGATGCGATGGCGACGCTCCTGCAGGGCGAAGGCATGCTCCTCGGGACCTTGATCGTCGCCAACCGGTTGACCGACGGGAGCCCGTTCGACAGCGACGATCTCCATCACTTCGATGCCTCGGCGGCGCAGATCACGGTTGCCGTCGAGAACACGCGCCTCGGCCACCGCCTTCGCCGGCAGGCGTTTCACGACACCCTCACCGGCCTCGCCAACCGCGCGCTCTTCATGGACCGGCTCGAGCACGCACTCACGCGCCGCGAGCGCCACGACGAGTCATTGGGGGTGCTGTTCGTCGACCTCGACGACTTCAAGGAGATCAACGACAGCCTCGGACACATGGCCGGCGACGAGCTGCTCACCAAGGTGGCGGATCGCCTGAAGCTGGTGCTCCGCGCGTCCGACACTCCGGCTCGCTTCGGCGGCGACGAGTTCGCGATCCTCGTCGAGGAAACCGCGGATCCCGAGGACATCATGCGGGTCGCCGAGCGCGTGATGTCCGTCTTCACGCCACGATTCGTTGTCGCCGGGCGCGAAGTCACGATCAGCGCCTCTGTGGGAGTCGCCGTGACCGCGTCTCGCGACGTCACCGCGGAGGAGCTCGTGGGTCGCGCGGACGTCGCGATGTATCGCGGCAAGCTCAAGGGGAAGGACACCTACGAGGTCTTCGAACCGGGCATGCAGGACGTCGTCGCGCGTCGCCTCGAGGTACGCACCGACCTGGAGCGCGCCATCGATCGACACGAGCTCGTGGTCCTGTACCAGCCGATCGTGGACATCACCAACAGCACCCCGGTCGGCGTCGAAGCGCTGGTTCGCTGGAAGCATCCTCGCTGGGGCATGGTCGTGCCCTCGGAATTCATCGGCATCGCCGAAGAGACCGGCATGATCCGCGAGCTCGGCCTGCACGTGCTCGAGGAGGCGTGCAGGCAGTTGCAGGCGTGGCAGACCGAGATCGATGAGCCCGCGTTCACGGTGAGCGTCAACGTTTCTCGCCGGCAGTTGCGTGACCCGACCTTCGTCAGCGATGTTTCGCGCATCCTGACCAAGGCGGGACTTCCCGCCCTCGCATCTCGCGCTCGAGATCACCGAGAGCTTCATGGTCGACGATCCCGAGAGCGCGCGCGTGTGCCTGCGTGAGTTGAAGGCGCTCGGTGTTCGGATCTCGATGGACGACTTCGGCACCGGGTATTCATCGCTGGCATCGCTCCAGGACCTGCCGCTCGACATCCTCAAGATCGACAAGCTGTTCATCGACCATGTCGCCGAGGATCCGCGCCGGACGGCGTTCGCCCAGGCGATCATCCGGATGGGGAAGACGCTCGGGCTCGGGTTGATCGCCGAGGGCGTGGAGACCGCCGCTCAGGCCGAGCGGCTCCAGAGCCTCGGCTGCCGGCTCGCCCAGGGCTTCTACTTCTCGAGGCCGGTGCCCGCCGAAGAGATCCTGCGAATGCTGCGCACGTCACATGCGATGCGCGTCGCCGGAGGCAGATGGCCCGAGGCCGAACCGGCGGAGCGGCGTGCACGGCTCCGGGTGCTCGAGCAGAGCGCTTAGAAGATCGCGTCGATGCGCTTGAGGACCTCGGGGGTGAGGCGATCGAGGACGTCGAGCGCGCCGAGATTCTCGCGGACCTGTTCGACGCAACTCGCGCCGGTGATCACCGTCGAGACATGCGGGTTGGATGCGCACCACGCGATCGCGAGCTGCGCGAGGCTGACCCCGAGCTCGCCGGCAATCGCACCGAGCTCACGCACACGCCGGTTGGCATCGGCGTCGGTGACATCGGCCTGGAGCCATCCGTACCCGCGGAGTGCGGCGCGGCTTCCAGGCGGGATCCCGTCCTTGTACTTGCCGGTGAGCAGGCCCGAGGCCAGCGGGCTCCAGGTCGTCAGGCCGAGACCGATCCGGTCGTAGAGCGGAGCGAACTCGTTCTCGACCTTGTCCCGCTCGAAGAGGTTGTACTGCGGCTGCTCCATCACCGGCTTGTGGAGGTGGTGGCGCTCGGCGATGTCCCACGCCTCGGTGATCGCCGCAGCACTCCATTCGGACGTCCCCCAGTACAGCGCGCGACCGGAGGTGATGATCTCGTGCATCACGCGCACCGTCTCCTCGATCGGGGTCTCGGGATCGGCGCGGTGGCAGAAGATCAGGTCGAGGAAATCCAGGCCGAGGCGGCGCAGCGACCCGTCGACCGCATGGAGCAGGTATTTGCGGTTGAGGGTGTTCCTCGTGTTGACCGAGTTCCTCGATGCCCCAGAAGAACTTGCTCGAGATGACAAACGTGTGCCGGGGCCAGCCGAGCTCCGCGATCGCTTCGCCCATGATCAACTCCGATCGCCCCCCGGAGTAGACCTCGGCGTTGTCGAAGAAGTTGACGCCGGCATCGTAGGCGGCGGCCAGGCAGTCGCGCGCGCTCCCCCCGGCGAGCTGGGGACCGAAGCTCACCCACGAGCCGAACGACAGGGCGCTCACCTTGAGCCCTGAGCGCCCGAGGCGTCGATACTGCATTTCCATGACGAGCGAGCATAGATGCCGGGGGAGGAGTCACGGGCGGGCTCGCCGGCGATGAGTCAGATCGACGCGCTCACCGGTTGGATCGCCGCCGGACTCTTCGGTGTGGCCGTCGCATCGTCGCTCGTGAACCGGTGGCGGCTCTCCGAAGGGCGCAGTTTCTCCATGGGCTGGTTCCGCGCCCACAACTGGCTCGGCGCGGTGGCGGCCGTCGCCGGCATCGCCCATTGCCTGTCCTCGGTGACCAGGTCGACGCTGCCCGCCGGTGAGGAGGTCGGCATCTGGGCCGGCGCCGCCGCGGTCGGCCTGCTCGTCCTGACCGCCTTCGCGGGCAGCGGCCTCTCCGGCGCGAAGCGCGACGCGCGCCGCCGGATCCGGCGCAACCACGTCGCTACCATGTTCGCGGTGCTGGCGGTGGGCGCCGTGCACACCGCGCTCAACGGACCGCTCGGCGCGAGATGACAGACGCCGGACGCGCGGGACTCTGGCAATATGAACCTCCGCATCCGCGGGCTTGTGACAGGAACTCGACGCGCGATCGTGGGAGGCATGCCTGATGACCGAGACGACTGAGGCTGCGCCCCCTTCCGGGGCACCAGCCTCGCCCGTGCCGTCCGTTCCCGTGGCGAGCGACCTCGACCCGCGCCGCTGGCTCGCACTCGGAAGCGTGATGACCGCGCTGTTCATGGTGTTGCTCGACGTCTCCATCGTGAACGTGGCGGTCCCGGCGATCCGCTCCAATCTTGGAGCGAACAATGCCGACATCCAGTTCGTCATCGCCGGCTACGGGCTCGCCTATGCGGTGCTGCTGATCACGGGTGGCCGACTTGGTGACATCTTTGGCAGAAAGAAGTTGTTCATCATCGGGATGTCGGGGTTCGTGGCCGCCTCTGCACTGTGCGGTCTCGCCCAGAGCGCGATCATGCTCGACCTCTCACGGGTGCTCCAGGGAGCCATGGCGGCGATGATGTATCCGCAGGTGCTCTCGGTGATTCAGGTGAGCTTTCCACCCCGTGAGCGTGCCCGGGTGTTCGGCTTCGTCGGCGCGGTGATCGGGATCGCCACCATCACCGGACCGCTCGCCGGTGGACTGATCATCCGCAACGACATCACCGGCGGCTCGTGGCGGTGGATCTTCCTCGTGAACCTGCCGATCGGTATCGCCGCGCTCATCGCCGCGACCCGGCTGGTCAGCGAGTCGCGCGCGCCCAACGCCACGCGTCTCGACGTGGGCGGCGTGTTGCTGTCGACCGCCGGAATCCTGCTGCTCGTCTACCCGCTCGTCGAGGGGCAGGTGGCTGGATGGCCGCTATGGACGTTCATCTGCATGGCCATCAGCCCGGTGATGCTGGTGCTCTTCATCCTGTACGAGCGATCGCTGCCCTCGACGAGGTTCCCTCTCGTCCAGCTCTCACTGTTTCGCATCAGGTCGTTCAGCGTCGGAGTGGCGATCTCCGCCGTGTTCATCGCGGGTATTCCAGCGTTCTTCTTCACCTTCAGCCTGATGGTCCAGGTCGGGCTGGGATTCAGCGCGCTCAACGCCGGCTTGACGACGATCCCCTGGAGCCTCGCCTCGGCGTTCGCCTCCGCAATGTCCACGCGGGTCGCGCCGCGTCTCGGCAAGTGGACGATCGCGATCGGTTCGGCGCTCCTGGTGATCGGAATCCTCGGTGTCATCGTCACGCTCAACCTCCAGGGCACGAATGTCACCGGGTGGGACCTGATCCCCTCGTTCCTGGTCAGCGGGCTTGGCCTGGGCACGGTGATCGCCCCCTTGCTCAACATCATCCTGGCCGGCGTCCCGGCCAGGGATGCCGGGTCGGCCTCGGGTGTGCTCACGACCTTCCAGCAGCTCGGCGGCGCCATCGGCGTCGCGGTCGTGGGCGTGGTGTTCTTCGGCCTGCTCTCGAGCCGCGCGACGGATGCCGTCGCCACGGTCACCCCGCAACTCCACTCGCAGCTCGCGGCCGCGCAACTGCCGGCGCCTGTGGCGGACGCCGCCATCTCGAAGTTCACGACCTGCTTCGAGGAGCAGGCCTCCTCGAGTGATCCGTCGGCGCCGGTCCCCGGCTGTGCAAGCGCGCCCACCACCAAGGCTGTGAGCACCGCATTCGCGACCGCCGCGCAGCGTGCCCTCGGACTCGACTTCGTCACAACGGTCGAGCGCATCCTCTACTTCAACGTCGGCTTCTGGGCACTCACCGGCTTGCTCTCGATGCTGCTGCCACGAACGCGTCCGCAGCCGGCCGCCGGAGCCGCAGCCGCTCACGCCGCCTGACCTGGCGACCGGCTCCCGAGTAACTCGAGACGTGCCGGTGATGCCGGACCTCGTCGCCGCCGACGGCGACCTGGTGATACGCCCGCTGCAGGATCGCGGCGGCGACTACGAACAACTCGCGGCGTGGAGGAACAGCGCGTACGTCAAAGAGTGGTGGGACCCCGACGATCCGCCGGTGACGCCGGCGCTGGTCGCGGCCGAGCTCGGCCCCGGCCGCGCAGACGACCTGACAACCTCGTGCATCATCGAGCTCGCCGGGGAGCCGGTCGGCTTCATCCAGTTCTACCCGTGGGACGCCGAGCTCGCATATCTCGCGGAGGTCGGGTTGAGCATGCCGGAGGGGTCGTGGGGGCTGGACATCTTCATCGGCGAGAGCGCGCTCGCCGGCAAGGGGATCGGGTCACGGACCGTGAGGCTCCTCTCCGACCACCTGTTCGCCGATCGGGGGGCGACCGCGGTGGCGCTCATCACCGAAGCCGGCAACGCCCGCGCCCAGGCTGCGTACGTCCGCGGGGGAATGCGCGTGTCCGGGGCGCCGTTTCGTGACACCGACACACGTGCTGGTCAGCGGGTCGAGTCGATCCTCATGATCCGCGACCGGCCCGGCGGAACAGCTGGCGGGCGATGATCTCGCGCTGCACCTCCGAAGCGCCCTCGTAGATCCGGGTGCCGCGGACGTCGCGGTAGAGGTGTTCGAGGAGGTGTCCGCGCTCGAGTGCCCTGGCGCCGTGCACCTGGATGGCCACGTCGACAGCGAGCATCGCGGTCTCGGTGGCGAAGAGCTTCGCCATCGCCGCGGCCTCGGTGTTGGGGCTGATGCCGGCGTCGTGCGCGGCGGCGGCCGAATGGACGAGCAGCCGCGACGCCTGGACCCGGGTCGCGACATCGGCGAGCTGATGGCTGACTCCCTGAAGGGCGGACAGCGGCTTACCGAACGCCTGGCGCCCGGCAGCATGCGTGACCGCGGCGTCGAGCGCCGCCTGGGCCATGCCGACGGCGCAGGCACCGACGCTCGGGCGGAACAGGTCGAGGGTGCGCATCGCGACCCCGAAGCCGTGATCGACCTCCCCGAGGACGTGCCCTGCAGGCACCGGGACGCCGTCGAATCGAAGCCGGCCGATGGGATGGTCGGCGACAAACGGGATCGACTCCCCGGACAAGCCTGGGCTCTCCCGAGGGACCGCGAACGCAGTGATGCCCCTGGCGCCCGCGCCCGCCGTGGTGCGCGCGAACACGGTGTAGATATCGGCGTCGGGGGCGTTGGAGATGAAGACCTTGTCTCCGCTCAGCCGGAATCCAGCGCCGTCGGGTTCGGCGGCGAGCGCGATCGCGGCAACGTCGGATCCGGCGTCGGGCTCGGTCAGCGCGAACGCGGCGACGGCCTCGCCGCTGGAGACCCTGGGGATCCAGCGGTCGACGACCTCGGCGCGGCCCGCTGCCAGGATGGGATGGGCGCCCAGTCCCTGGAGCGCGAAGGCGGTCTCGGACTCGGTTGAGTAGCGCGCCAGGCCCTCGCGGACGAGGCACAGGGTGAGCGCCGGGACCTCACGACCTGGGCGGAGCACCTCGGGCACGAGCCCGTGCGTGGAGAGCGCGGCAATCAGCTCACGATTGACCCTTCCCGGTTCGCCACTCTGCGCGATCGGCGCCAGGATGTCTCGCGCTAGTGTCTCGGTCCGCGCCAGGAGGTCGCGATGAGCCTCGCTCAGATGCGCATAGGTGGCGCTCAGGGGATGACCGCCACACCGACTAGCTCGACCAGGGCACTCGGGTCGAACAGCCCGGTCACCCCGAGCACCGCCATCGCCGGATACCGGCGGCCGAAATGGGTCCGCCAGACGCTGCCCAGCTCGCGCAGTGACGCTCGGTACGCGGGGAGATCGGTCACGTAGACCTGGATCGAGACCATGTCGTCCGGCTGCCCCCCGGCGGCATGGAGCGCAGCGACGAGGTTTCGCGCGGCGAGGTCGAACTGCTCGACCATTGTCGCCCCGAAGATCGTCCCGTCCTGGGCCTGTGCGGTCTGCCCGCCCAGGTGGACGGTTCGTCCCGATGAGGCGATGACCGCGTGGGCATATCCCACCGGAACCGCCAGCTCTCGCGACGTGACGATCTCGTGCTCGTCGTGGGTCATCTCCCCTCCCACACCGGCGGGCGCCCTTCGGTCCAGGCGCGATGGTACTCGGCATGATCGTGACTGCCCATGAGCAGCGCCTGGGTCATCGCGTCGAGCTCGAGGGAGCCGCCGAGACCCATGTCGAGCTCGCGGGTGAGCAACACCTTGGTTGTTGAGTAGGCAAGGGCCGGGCCTTCGGCCAGCCGGCGCGCCACGGTCTGCGCCGCCTCTGCGAGTGCCTCGTCTTCGACAACCGCCGTGGCGAGACCGATCTCGAGCGCGCGCTCTGCGTCGACAGTGTCTCCGAGCAACAGCAGCTCGGTGGCGCGCCCGAACCCGATCACGCGGGGCAGCAGGTACGCCGAACCCATGTCGGCGCCGGCCAGGCCAACCCTGGTGAAGAGAAACGCGAACCGGGCTGATCGCGCCAGCAGACGAAGATCCGCGGCGAGCGCGATCACCGCTCCGGCGCCGGCGGCGACGCCGTTGACCGCGGCGATCACCGGGAGCGGACACTCGCGGAGCGCGCGGACGACGGATCCGGTCATCCGGGTGAACTCGAGGCGATCCCCCGCCTGCATCGACTGCAGCGCGCCGATGATCTCGACGACGTCGCCCCCCGAGCAGAATCCGCGCCCGCTGCCGGTGATCACCAGCACACGCGCGTCGCTGCGATGGGGCAGCTCGGCAAGCAGGTCGCGGAGATCGGCGTAGGCATCGAATGTCAGCGCCCCGAGCTTCTCCGGACGCGTCAGCGTGATCGTCGCCACGCCCCCGGAGACGTCGAGGTCGAAGTTCTGCCAGCGTTCCGTGAACCCGGCGGAAGCCCGGAATCGGGTCAACCCTGCCTACCTCCTGTACCGCCTGCCGGCGTGAGCCGGCGCAGCGCGCTTCGATCGATCTTGCCCGATCCGGTCCGCGGCAGTGCGTCGAGGAGACGGACCTCGCGCGGGACCTTGTGCGGTGCGAGCCGCTGTCGGACGAAATCCTGCAATTCTTCGGCGGTCGCCCCCGCGCCCGGCTTGAGCACAACCCACGCGCAGCCGCGCGTCAGGCCGTTGCGTTCGGCCGCGACCACCGCGCACTCGACGACGTCAGGGTGGGTGGCGAGGCACCGCTCGATCTCGGCCGGCGCCACCCAGATGCCACCCACCTTGAGCAGATCGTCGGCCCGTCCTCGGTAGAGGAAGTACCCGCTGGGATCACGCTCCACAAGATCCTCGCTCATGACCAGGGAGCCTGCGAAGGTGCGCGCCGATGCCGTCTCGTCCTCCCAGTACATCAGCGACGCGCTCTCGCCGCGAACCCAGAGCCGCCCGATGTGCCCGTCCGGCAGCGGTTGGCCGTGGTCATCGACCACCTCAGCGGCATAGCCGGGAACCACTTCGCCGATCGACCCGGGGCGGACGCGCCCGGGTCGGTTCGAGATGTAGATGTGATAGGCCTCGGACGACCCGATCCCGTCGAGGACCTCGACGCCGAAGGCGTCGTCCCAGCGATGGTGCAGCGGTTCGGGGAGAGCCTCGCCCGCGGACGTGCACAGGCGAAGGCAGCTCAGGTCCTGGCCGGCCGCGCTCGGATGGTCGAGCATCGCCTGCATCATGGTGGGGACGTTGACGAGGATGGTCGGCCGGTGGCGCGCGATCAATTCGAAGATCAGCGCCGGGGTCGTCCGATCCGCGAAGATCACCCCAGTGGCGCCGACGCCGAACGGAAAGAGCGCCGCCAGGTCGCGCGCATAGCCGAAGAACAGCTTCGGGACCGGCAGGACGACGTCATCCGCACGGATGTCAAGAACGCCCCGGGCGTAGCCCTCATAGCTGGCGATCGGGCTCCGCGCCGTGTGCACGCACGCTTTCGGCCTGCCCGTGCTGCCGGTGGTGAACTTCCAGATCGCGATGTCGTCCCGCCCCGTCGGCTCCGCGTCAAGATGCGCCGGCTGGCGCGCGACCAGCGACTCGAACGACACCTCACCATCGCGCAGCGCGGTATCCCGGGCGCCGACCACCAGCAGCGTCGGCCGCGCGCGGGTGGCGGTCGATGCTTCGCGGATCCGTTCGAGCGTGGCGCCGTCGACGACCACGACCGTGGCGTCCGTGTAGTCCAGGTAGTACGCGTAGTCCTTCGGCAGGAGGAACGTGTACACCTCCGCGGTGACGGCCCCGATCTTCTGGACCGCGTACCAGGTCGCCACGAACGCCGGTGAGTCTGCGAGCGCGAGGAGCACGCGCTGATGGGGTCGGACGCCGAGCTCGAGGAGCGCGTTGCCCACCCGGTTGGTGAGCTCCGCGAGCTCGGCGTACGTGGTCCTGCCCGCGGGTCCGACCAGCGCGGTGCGGCCGCCCCGCCCCTCATCGGCGTTGCGGTCCAGGAAGAGGGTCGCCAGGTTCAGACCGGGCTCGGTCACGCCCGCGGCGCTCACGGCCCGGGCTTGGTCTCGACCTGTTCACGGATCAGGTCGACCAGGAGACGCGTCAGCGTCGCCAGGGTCGCGTCACCCTCGGGAGCGGTCGCCTCGGCCGGGGCGCCGCAGTACGCCCGGTCCATGCCCATGGCGAGGAAGTCGGTGTGCCCTGCCGCCATCGCGGCGGGCATGTTCAGCTCGAATGCTGGCAGGCGGCGCATGATCTCGGCCTCGACCAGCTCGGGACGGGTCGCCAGCACCAGAGAGGTCTCGTAGCGCCCGGCATGGGCCGCCCCGCTCTGGAACTCCGGGGTCAGGTGCTCCGCGACGGCGCGCCGGGTGAGATCGAGGAATCCCACCCTGGCCTCCTCGGCTGCCCGCCGCAGGGTGGCGACGTGGGCGGGCTCGAAGTGGCTGTTGACGATCACGAGGTGAGCGAAGCCCTGGGCGCGCAACGACGCGCAGACCTCGACAACCATCGCATTGAGGGTCCCTTCGCTGATCGTGACCGCGCCGGTGAACGCCGCCGCGTAGCGGGTCACACCGAAGGCGATCTCGGGGAGCACGAGCGCGCGCACCGCGCTGTCGCCGGAGAGCGCCACGGCCGCGCGCTCGCAGATTGCCGTCGAGATGATCGAATCGGTACCCAGTGGCGCGTGCGGGCCGTGCGGCTCCACCGCGCCGACGGGCAGGAGCAGCACGGGCGCCGGGCCGGCGTCGAGCAGGGCTCGCGCGCGCGGCGATGTCAGGTCGGCGAAACGAATCGATGCAGGCATGCTGAGGACGCCACATTCACGAGGTTGCACACTTTACAGTTGCGCCCAGACTCACATGCGAATTGCGGTTGTCGGGGGCGGGCCGGGCGGACTTTACTTCGCGGCGCTCGCCAAGCAGCTCGATCCGAGCCACGAGATCACCGTATGGGAGCGCAACGCCGACGACGACACCTTCGGGTTCGGGGTGGTGTTCTCGGACGAGACGCTCGGCGGCATCGAGCACGCCGACCCGACGATCCACGCCGCGATGTCGCGCGAGTTCGCGCGCTGGGACGACATCGACATCCATTACCGAGGCGAGGTGATCACATCCGGGGGACACGGTTTTGCGGCGATGAGCCGCAAGCGGTTGCTCCACATCATGCACGCCCGGTGTCTCGAGCTTGGGGTGATGCTGTTGTTCAACAGCGAGGCTCCGCACGCGGACGAGCTCGCCGTGACCCATGACCTCGTGGTCGGCGCCGACGGCGTGAACTCGGCGACGCGGGCTCGATATGCGGAGACGTTTCGCCCGACGCTCGACGTCCGTCAATGCAAGTTCATGTGGCTCGGAACCGACCTCGTCTTCGACGCCTTCAAGTTCTACATCGTCGAGACGCCGCACGGCATCATGCAGATTCACGGGTATCCGTACGACGCCACCGGCAGCACCTTCATCGTCGAGATGAACGATGCAGTCTGGCACCGCGCAGGCTTCGACGCGCTGGCCGGCCGTGGCTTCGCTCCGGGCGAGAGTGATGTCGCGAGTATCGTCGAGATCCGCCGGCTCTTCGCGCAGATCCTTGACGGTCACGCGGTCAACGCGAACAACTCGAAGTGGATCAGCTTCACGACGGTGCGCAACGAGCGCTGGCATCACGGTAATGTCGTGCTCCTCGGCGACGCCGCCCACACGGCGCATTTCTCGATCGGGTCGGGCACGAAGCTGGCCATGGAGGACGCGCTCGCGCTGGCCGCATGCCTGCACGAGAATGAGAGCGTCGCGCTCGCGCTCGAGGCGTATGAGGCAGAGCGCAAGCCGGTGGTGGTGTCGACGCAGCGGGCCGCGCAGGCGAGCCTCGAATGGTTCGAGAACCTCGGACAGTACACCCGTCAGGAACCGCTGCAGTTCGCGTTCAACATCCTCACCCGGAGCCGCCGGGTCACCTACGAGAACCTGCGCCTGCGAGACCCCGAATTCGTGCGCGACGTCGACGCCTGGTTTGCGAGCCAGGTCGACGCACACGACCGGCGCGCTGAGGCCGATACCCCGCCGATGTTCCAGCCGTTCCGGCTCCGTGACCTCGAGTTGAAGAATCGCGTCATCGTCTCGGCGATGGACATGTACTCGGCGAGCGATGGCATGCCCGACGATTTTCACCTCGTGCACATCGGCAGCAAGGCACTCGGAGGTGCGGCGCTGGTGATGACCGAGATGGTCTGCGTCTCGGCGACCGGCCGGATCACGCCGGGCTGCACCGGCATGTACGCGCCGGAGCACGAGTCCGGGTGGCGCCGAATCGTGGATTTCGTGCACGACCAGACCACCGCGCGCATCGGTCTGCAGCTCGGACACTCCGGGCGAAAAGGATCGACCCGGCTCATGTGGGAGGGGATGGACGAGCCGCTGCCTTCAGCGAACTGGGGGGTTGTGGCGCCCTCCCCGATTCCCTACTCGGGCGCAAACCAGGTGCCCCGCGAGCTGAGCACTGACGAGATGGTGGAGATCCGCGAGCAGTTCGTCCGCGCGGCCGCTGCCGGTGAGCGGGCCGGGTTCGACCTCCTCGAGCTCCACAGCGCGCATGGGTACCTGCTCTCCAGCTTCATCTCGCCGATCTCGAACCAACGGTCGGACGCGTACGGCGGAACACTGGAGAACCGGCTTCGCTTTCCGCTCGAGGTCTTTGACGCCGTGCGCGCCGTGTGGCCCGGGCACAAGCCGATGACCGTGCGCATCTCCGCAACCGACTGGTACCCCGGGGGCATCGACGCCGACGACGCAGTCGAGATCGCGCGCGCGTTCGCCGGACTCGGAGCCGACGCCATCGACGTTTCCACGGGTCAGGTGACCAAGGACGAGAGCCCGGCGTTCGGCCGTTCGTATCAGACGCCGTATGCGGACCGCATCCGAAACCAGCTGGGGATCGCGACCATCGCGGTCGGCGTCATCTCCTCGTACGACGACGTCAACTCACTCGTGCTCGCGGGGCGCGCCGATCTCTGCGCGCTGGCGCGCGCACATCTCTACGACCCGCAGTGGACGCTTCACGCGGCTGCCGACCAGGGCTACTCGGGACCGGGAGCCGAGTGGCCGGATCCGTTGCGTGCAGGCAGCCGCAAGCCGCAGGCGGGACGCAGCGACGGGCCCAAACCCAGGCTGCAGCTCATCCGCGAAGGCGAGGCGAAGACCCGGCACAGCCGCTGGCGGCCGCGCTGAGGCCCGCTCAGGACGCGGGCAGTGACGAGCGAGCGGCCAGCGCGCTCGCCACGGTGTCGAGGAACCACTTGCGCTCGCGCGCGAGGAAGAAGAGGTGCCCGCCGCCGAAGGTCACCAGATGCGATCCGCTGATGCCACGACGCATCGTCTCGGCGTCTCGCAAAGGGACGATCCTGTCCCTCCTTCCGTGCAGGATGGTGGTGGGGACATGGATCTGGTCGAGGCGGTCGGTGCACTCATACGCGCGCGAGGCCTGACGCTGGCGGGCGAACGCGTAGCGCGGCTGCGGATACTTGCCTCTGAACACGAGGCTCGACAGCATCCTCAGCATCTCCATGCGCGAGGTCGGTGTTTCCGGCCGCGCTGATGCCGACGTGCTGACGAGGATGAGCCGGGCGACCCGAGCCGGGTGCTCGAGCGCCAGGTCGAGCGCGATCCGCCCGCCCATGGAAATTCCGAGCACGGTGGTGTGCGACATGCCGACCGATTCCATGAGCGCGTCGGTGTCGGCGGCCATCATCGGGATCGTGTACGGCGCGTCGGGCGTGTCGGTGCGTCCGGCGCCGCGGTTGTCGAAGGCCAGCACCTGGCTGGTCTGCGCGCACCAGTCCGTGAGCCACCCCCACTGCGAGATATCACTGGCGAGTCCACCGATGATCACGAGCGGCTCCCCTGACCCATGCAGCTCGTAGTACATGTCGATGTCGCCGGCGCGTGCGACCGGCACGGTCATGCCCCCAGGCGCGTGGATGTCTGCGCACCCCGTCGACCCAGATCCTCTTCGATGCCGCGTGCCGCGGCAAGCAGGTGCGGCAGGAACTCGCTGCGGACCAGGTCGGCGCTCCCGCGGCTCACCGGCGATGAGACATTGACGGCGGCGATCACCCGTCCCGAGAGGTCATTGATCGGAGCGGCGATCGCCCGGAGCCCTTCCTCGAGCTCCTCGTCGACGAATGCCCAACCCTGCTCTCGTACCTGGAGCAACTCCGCGCGCAAGGCTGGAGCATCGGTGACGGTCCGCGTGGTCAGCCGGCGCAGCTCCACTGTCGCGAAGTATCCGTCGAGCCATTCGTCGCTCTGTCCGGCTAGGAGCACGCGACCCATCGACGTCGCATACGCGGGGAACCGCGTGCCGACACTGATGGTGATGGTCATGATCCGGCGTGTCGGCACCCGGGCGACGTAGACGACATCGTCGGCATCGAGCACCGAGACGGACGACGACTCGCGGAGCAGGCTCACCAGGCGCTCGAGGTGCGGCTGCGCAACCTCGTGGAGGCTGAGGCTCGACAGGTACGCGTATCCGAGCTCGAGCACTCGAGGGCGCAGTGCAAAGAGGCGTCCGTTGCTGCGCACGTACCCGAGCTCGGCCAGTGTGCGCAGGAACCGCCGCGCCGATGCGCGCGTCAGCCCCGCCACCCGGGCGACCTCACTCAGCGTGAGCTCGGGGTGTTCCGCGTCGAAGGCGCGGATGACCGCGAGTCCACGCTCGAGGGACTGCACGAAATCCGTGCCGATGCCGCGATCCACGCGTGCGCGAGCCGGTCGATCAGCGTCGGTCACATCGGCTCTCTCGCTGGTGCATCGCCGGCGAGCACGTCACAAGCGATGCTGAACGCACGATTCGCACGCGGAACGCCGGCATAGACGGCGACCTGGATCAGGATCTCCTTGAGCTCTTCGACGCTGACGCCGTTGCGCAGCGCCGCACGCACGTGCAGCGCAAGCTCATGCTCTGAGCCCTGCGCAGCCAGCATCGCCACGGTGATGCAACTGCGCGTGCGTCGATCCAAGCCCGGACGCGACCAGACAGCGCCCCACGCATAGCGGGTGATGTGGTCCTGGAAATCCGCGGTGAACGGATCCGCGCCGGCCGTCGCACGATCGACGTGCTCGTCACCGAGGACCTCGCGCCGCGTGGTCATTCCCTGTTCTTGAATATCGTCACTCACGGCGCTCCTCCATCACCCTCGCTCAGATGCTCGAGCACCAGCCCGTTCACGATGTCCGGTTGCTCGACGTTCACAAGGTGGGCGGCATCCGGAACCACCGCGACGTTCGCGTCGCGAAACGATGCGCCGAACATGACCGCGCTTGACGCCGGAACAACCGGATCCTCCGCTCCAACGATGATCAGCGTCGGCGCATCCACCTTGTGAATGTCGGTGCGCAGATCCCCCGTCGCGATCGCCTCGCAACAACTGGCATAGCCCTCGGCATCCATTGCGGCGAGGGTCTCCTCGTAGCCGCGCAGCGTCTCCGGGTGCTCACGTGCGAACCCTGCCGTGAACCATCGAGCCACCACGCTCGAGGCAATCGAGCCTGTGCCGTCCGCTCGTACCGTCGCTGCGCGGTCGGTGTACCGGGTGGCCGGCTGGAGTTGGGAGAGAGTCGCCATGACCACAAGCCGGTTGATGCGTTGTGGGTGGTGCGCCGCCATCCAGAGACCGACCATGCCTCCCAGGGACACGCCGCAGAATGACACGGCTCCAGCGCCGAACTTGTCGAGCAGGGCGATGACATCGCCACCGAGTTCCTCGATGCTGTACGGGCCTCGAGGTGCCGGCGACGCACCGAGGCCGCGATGATCGTAGAGCAGGAGGGAGTAGCGAGCCGTCAGCGCATTTTGCGCATCCCACATGGCCCTGGTTGTGCCGAGCGCGGAGCTCATCACGACCATCGGCCTGTCTGGATCGCCGAGCAACGTCGAGGCGACCTCCACGCTCATGGCTGCGCGCCGACGGCACGGTGAGCGTCCTGCGCACGCTGGATGAGCTCGTCGATCGACCCGAGGTACCCGGCTGGATCGAGCGCCGCCAGCACCTCCAACTCGGAGAGATGGCTGCGCACCTCGGGATCCTCGCGCACGATCTCCGCAAACGCGACGTGGCGCACGATCGAGTCCTCGCTGCACCGGCTCACGATCGCTCGAGCGGTGGATCGTCCCGCGTGGCGGGACAGCTGCAGGGCGAGATGCTCCGCCATGACCAGCCCACCGTCCGAGGCGAGGTTCTCCTCCATGCGCTGAGGGTCGACGTGCAGTGAGCCGAGCATCGCCCCTGCGTGATGGCTCGCGCCACCTGCGATATGGAGCAGCTGGCGGACCGTCTCCCACTCCGCATGCCATGCGCCGGCGGCACGCTCGTGCTCCTGCACCATGGTGGTGAACACGGTGCCGACCAGACCCGCCGCGCGCTCCGCCGCAGCCAGAACGAGCACGGCACGCACCGGATTTCGCTTCTGCGGCAACGTCGACGACGTCCCGTGCTCGGCCTCCCCGACCTCTGCTACCTCCGCCTGTGCGAGCAGGATGACGTCGCGGGCGATCTTGCCGAGAACGCCGATCGCAGTGCCGAGCGCCGCGGCGAGCTCCGCGACACGGGTGCGGTCGGTGTGCCACGGAAGCACCGGCTCCTCGAGCTCGAGGCGAGCAGCCAGACGATGCACGACCTCGACACCTCGGCCCTCCAGCGACGCCAGCGTGCCTGTGGCTCCGCCAAGCTGCACCGCCAGCCGGTCAGCTCGCACGTGCGTGAGCAGCGCGCGAGCTTCGTCGAGGCTCACCAACCAGCCGGCGGCTTTATAGCCGAACGTGGTCGGTGTGGCCGGCTGCAACAGCGTGCGCGCGGTCATGAGGGTGCGCCGGTGCGTCTCCGCCAGGGTCGAGCACGCGGAGCCGGCTGCCGACAGCTCGTCGATGATCACGCCGAGCGCGCGTTTCGCCATCAGTGAGAAGGCAGTGTCGATGACATCCTGGCTGGTGGCGCCGAGATGCACGTACTGCGCTGCACCGGCCGATACGGCGTCGCTGAGCGACTGGATCAAGGGTGCCGCCGGGTTGCCAGACAAGATCGAGCTCCTCCCGATCTCCGCCGGGTCGAACGACGTAGCACTGCAAGCTGCTGCGATCTCGGTTGCAACGTCCAGCGGTACCAGGCCCGCGTCCGCCTCGGCGTGTGCCAGCGCCGCTTCGAAATCGAGCATTGCCTGGAGCCAGGCGGTGTCACTCACGGCCGCGTCGACGGCGGGACTGCCGAACAGCGGATCGACGAGTCCCTCAGCGATCGAAGAAGACTGTCTCACGCGCGCCCTGAAGGTGGATGTCGAATCGGAGACCACCCTCATGCCTCACCGCCACGAGGGTTGAACGCTCAGCCGAAGAAAGGGATTGGAGCACCGGGTCCGCGTCATTGGCCTCGTCTTCGTCGGGGAAGTAGATGCGTGTCACCAGGCGGGTGAGCAGGCCGCGCGCGAAGACCGACACGTCGAGATGCGGCGCGTCCGGAGCACCGTTGCGCGCTGGTTTGGTGGTGACGATCGCGAAGTGCCCCTCGTCGTCGGTCCCGCAACGGCCGGCGCCCTCGGCCTGCCAGGTCTCGACCAGCGCATCGGGCACCGGTTCACCGGCACCATCGAGCACCTGCCCGGAGATGCGCACCGCGCCCGGCGACCCCTCGCCGGCGACGTGCGCCCCGATCGTGGTCGCAAGTCCGATTCGGAAGAACGGTCCAACGGTCTGCGACGGGGTGAGCGGCAGCGTCATTCGGACGCATCATCGTCGAGCGGCGTGGCGTCACGCCCCGCGACCACAATGTCCCACGCGTACCCGAGCGACCACTCCGGCTCGGTGAGCTCGAGCGACCACGATGCGACCAGACGCCGCCGCGCGGCGTCGTCGGGCACCGAGTTGAACACCGGGTCCTGTACGAGCAGCGGGTCGCCGGGGAAATACATCTGCGTGATCAGACGCTGCGCGAACGCGGGCGAGAACACGGAGAAATGCACGTGCGCGGGACGCCATGCGTTGGGATGGTTGAGCCATGGATACGCGCCCGGCCTGATCGTGACGAACCGATAGCCTCCTGCCGCGTCGGTGAGGCACCGGCCCGCGCCGCTGAAGTTGGGATCGAGCGGGGCCTGATGCTGATCCGAGAGGTGCGCATAGCGGCCCGCCGCGTTCGCCTGCCAGACCTCGATGAGCGCGCCTGCCAGCGGGTTCGCGTTCTCATCGAGCACCCGCCCGCTGATGGTGATCCGCTCGCCGACTGGCTCTCCATCGTGCTGCCGGGTGAGGTCGTGGTCGAGGGCGCCGATGGTCTCGCCCGCCAGCAGCGGTGCGGCGAGCTCGCCGAGCCGCCCCGGGAGCACCCGCAGTGGCTGTTTCGGGGCGCGCAGCCGGCTCGAAGCGTATGCCGAAGCGTCATTCGGCGGATGCACCGAGCGCGTCGACGCCGGCATTCAGCCTTCCAGAACCACGGCGAGCCCCTGGCCGACGCCGATGCAGATCGCCGCAAGGCCGAAGCCCCCGCCACGACGTCGCAACTCGTGGGCGAGCGAGCCGAGGATGCGCGCCCCGGAACAGCCGATGGGATGGCCGATCGCGATCGCCCCACCATTTGGATTCACCTTCTCGGGGTCGAGCTCCGGCCAGTCGCACAGACAGGCGAGCGATTGCGCCGCGAACGCCTCGTTGAGCTCGACGACCGCAAGATCCTTCCACCCGATTCCCGCGCGACCGAGCGCCAGGTTGGCCGCCGCAACCGGTCCGATTCCGTACAGCGGCGGCTCCACCGCGCTCACGCCGCGAGCAACGATGCGGGCCAGCGGCTCGCGATCCGCGCGTCGCGCACCCGCCGCATCAGCGAGCAGGATCGCGGCGGCGCCGTCGTTGAGCGGGGAGGCATTCCCCGCGGTCACCGTGCCGTCGGGCCGGAACGCCGGTCGCAGTGACGCGAGGGCGTTGATGGACGTGCCGGCGCGGATGCTTTCGTCGCGGCGAAGGTCAAGTCCGGGTACCGCGACGACCTCGCCGTCGTACCGCCCTGCGTCCCAGGCCGCAGCCCCCTGGCGATGGCTGCGCAGCGCGAATTCGTCCTGCTGCTCGCGACTGATCGAATATTTTGAGGCGAGCAACTCCGCGCCCTCCCCGAGCGAGATCGTCCATTCCGCGGGCATCCGCGGGTTGACCATGCGCCAGCCGAGCGTGGTCGAGAACAGCGTCTCGTTGGTGCGCGCATATGCGCGTTCCGGCTTGAGCATCACCCATGGCGCGCGGCTCATCGACTCGACTCCGCCGGCGATGCAGAGGGAATGATCCCCGACCGCGATCGCCCGGCTCGCCGCGATCACCGCCTCGAGTTCCTGAGCCGCACAGCCGGTTGACGGTCGTGCCCGGCACGCCCGGCGGCATCCCGGCGAGCAGGAGCGCCATCCTCGCGAGGTTGCGATTGTCCTCGCCCGCACCGTTGCCGTCTCCAAACACCACGTCGCCGACCTCTGCCGGGTCGAGCGCCGGGCTCCGCGTCACGAGCTCGGAGATCACGCAGGCCGCAAGGTCATCCGGACGCACCCCCGCGAGCGCACCGCCGTGGCGGCCGATCGGCGTGCGCACCGCGTCCAGGACGTAGACGTCCTCGGTCACGAGCCCTTGGTCGCCTCGAGGCGGCGCAGCACCGTGAGCTCCTCCTCGGTGGGCGGGTCGGTGGTCGCGAGGTCTGACGACACCGCAAGCGGCCAGCCGGTCGCGGCGCGCGCGTCCTCGGCCGTCGAGCCGTGGTGCACGCTGACCAGCGTGAGCTCGCAGGTGCCCGGGGCAGGCGACAGGATGCCGAAGTCGGTGATCACGACCCGCGGTCCGGACCCGGTGAGACCGTGCCGCCGGCGCTCGTCAGATCCTCTCCCGAAGCCGGCCGAGGTGACGAAGTCGACGCGATCGACGAACGTCCGCGGAGTTCTGGCGGACCACAACCACGACCTCACGGCACGACGCGGCGATCTCGGGGGCGCCTCCCGCACCCGGGAGCCGCACCGTCGGGTGGCGGTAGTCGGCGCCGATCACAGTGGTGTTGATATTGGCGTAGCGGTCGATCTGCGCAGCGCTGAGGAAGCCGACGTCGATCCTTCCGGGTTGCAGCCAGTAGTTGAAGACCTCGGGGACACTGACCACCGCGTCAGCCGTTTCCGCAAGGATGCCGTCGCCGATCGAGAGCGGCAGACGGTCGGGCTTGGCGCCGATCGTTCCCGACTCGTAGATGAGCACGACGTCGGGGGCGTGGGTGACGCGCGCGAGATTCGCCGCGGTGCTCGGCAGCCCGATGCCGACAAAGCAGACGGTCCCGTTGTGCAGCTGGCGTGCTGCCGCGATGGTCATCATCTCGTCCGACGTGTACGCCGCGCTCACGCGGCGGGAGCTCGGCGCATCACGTTCTCGTCCATCCAGCGCAGGAACGTGTCCCGCTGCCTGCTGATGGTGTCCCATTCTGTATAGAACGCGTTGTCCCGCAAGGAATATCCCTGCGCATACGAGGGATGCGATCCTCCCGGCGCGACCGCGACGTAGGTCGTCGCGAAGGAGGGAAGCACGACCTCCTGGGCTTTGGGGTCAAGGCTGTCGACGATCTCCTCGACGGTGATCAGCGAGCGTTTCGCGGCGAGCACGGCTTCCTTCTGGACGCCGAGGATGCCCCACATCTGCACGTTGCCCTTCCGGTCCGCGCGCTGCGCATGGATGATCGTGACGTCGGGCGAGAGCGCGGGAAGCGCGGTCAGCACCTCGCCGGTGAACGGACACGTGATCGGCCTGATCGTGTCCGTCTGCGCCACAAGATCGGTGCCGACATACCCGCGGAGCACGGCGAACGGAAGCCCGCTCGCTCCGGCGAGGTATCGGTTGGCCATGCCCGCATGGCTGTGCTCCTCCAGCTCCAGCGGGAGTGGCCAGGCGTTCTCCACCGCGTCGCGGAATCTGTGGAGAGAGCCGACGCCGGGGTTGCCGCCCCACGAGAAGATGAGCTTGGACGCGCACCCCATCCCGATCAGCTGGTCGTAGATGAGATCCGGAGTCATTCGCACCAGGGTGAGATTGCGACGCCCCTGGCGAATGATCTCGTGACCGGCCGCGAACGGGATGAGATGGGTGAACCCCTCCATGACAAGCGTGTCGCCGTCGTGGACGAGCGCGGCGATCCCGTCGCGCAGCGAGACGATCTCAGCCATGCTCAAGGATCAGCATGTTCGCGTAGCGCACACTCGTGTTCGCAACCTTAGCTTTTCAGGGGTTTTCTTGCCGTCACAGAGATATGTTACGTTCAGGTAGAGAACTTAGGTTCGCTATACGAACACTCGGGCCCATCGGATTAGAGCGGGGTAGGCGTGCGCACCCAGGTTGCGATCCTCGGGGCCGGTCCCGCCGGCCTGATGCTTGCCCACCTGCTGAGCATCGCCGGCATCGAGACGATCGTCATCGAGTCGCGGACGCGCGAGTATGTGGAGCACCGTCTGCGCGCCGGCGTGCTCGAACAGGGAAGCGCTGATCTGCTCGAATCCACGGGTGTCGGGGCGAGGATGCGGCGCGAGGGCCTCGTGCATCACGGTATCCGGCTGCGCTTCGGCGGTCGCGACCACCGCATCGACTTCGGTGCGCTCACCGGCGGGCGTGGGATCACCGTGTACGGACAGCAGGAGATCGTCAAGGATCTGATCGCAGTCCGCCTGTCGGCGGGCCAACCCATCCTGTTCGAGATCGGCGACGTACGGTTGCACGGCATCGACACCGAACAGCCGTCGGTCAGCTTCGTCCTCGACGGTGCCGGCGCCACCATCGACTGCGACATCATCGCCGGGTGCGACGGATTCCACGGCGTTTCGCGTGACAGCATCCCGCCCGGGGTGCTCACCGCGTACGCACACGAGTACCCGTTCGCCTGGCTTGGAATCCTTGCCGGTGTCGCTCCGTCAAGTGAGGAGCTGATCTACTGCTATCACGAGCATGGCTTCGCGCTCCTCAGCATGCGATCCCCCACCGTGAGCCGTCTGTACCTCCAGGTACCCGCCGGCGAGCGCGTCGCAGACTGGTCTGACGCGCGCATCTGGGAGGAGTTGCGGACCAGGCTGGCCGCGGACAGTTGGTCACTCACCGAAGGCCCGATCACGGAGAAGGGCATCACGGGCATGCGCAGCTTCGTCGTCGAACCCATGCAGTTCGGGCGCCTGTTCCTGAGCGGCGACGCGGCGCACATCGTGCCGCCCACGGGCGCCAAGGGGATGAATCTTGCGCTCCGCGACGTGAGCGTCCTCGCGCAGGCGGTGGTCGCGTTTTCCAGCACTGGCGACACGCGATTGCTCGACGAGTATTCCGCCAATTGTCTGCGCCGGGCCTGGAGGGCGCAGCACTTCTCATGGTGGATGACATCGATGCTGCATCGCTTTCCCGACGCTGACGCGTACCAGGTGCGCTTGCAGCTGGCCCAGCTCGCATATACCGTCAACTCACGTGCGGCTTCGACGAGCCTCGCGGAGAATTACGTGGGGTACGAATGGACGACAACATGACAGCACACGCTCTGACCCGGCAGGTGATCGAGCGCCTGGAGCAATGTCCGGATCCCAGGCTGCGGGAGCTGGTCGGTGGCGTCATCCGCCATGTCCACGAGTTCGCCGTGGAGCAGGCGCTCACCGAAGCGGAATTGATGGCGGGCATTGGTTTTCTCACCGAGGTCGGACAGATGTGCACCGACCGGCGCCAGGAGTTCATCCTGCTCTCGGACACGCTCGGTCTCTCGATGCTTGTCGACCTGATCAACCACGGGGCCGGGAGCAGCGCCACCGAGTTCGACCGTGCTCGGGCCGTTCTACGTCGAGGGTTCGCCCTGGCGATCGAATGGGGACGCGATCACCGACGATCTCGGAGCCCAACCGCTGCTGGTCAGCGGCCACGTGCGCGACACGGCCGGCCAGCCGTTGCCGGGTGCCACCGTCGACGTCTGGCAGAACGCGACCAATCGACTCTACGCGGTGCAGGATGACGGGCAGTCAGCCGAAAACCTTCGAGGTCGGTTTCGCACCGACGGCGACGGCGCGTTCGCCTTCCGCACCGTCCGACCGGTGGACTACCCGATTCCCGACGACGGCCCGGTCGGCAGGATGCTGCGGGCCACGGGCCGCCATCCGTGGCGCCCGGCGCACATTCACCTCATCGTGTCAGCGGACGGGTACATCCCGGTGACCACGCACGTCTTCGACTCCGAGAGCGCGTATCTCGAATCAGACGTGGTGTTCGGCGTCAAGCAGTCGCTGGTGCGAACGCTCGTCGCCCACGATCCTGCTGTTGAAGCCCCACCTGCCGGCATACAGGGACGCTGGTACACGGTCGACATCGGCGTGGCCCTGGCGCCCGTCGCGTCATCGTCGCTGGGCTAGGTGCCTGCAGCCGACCGCAGAGCTGTGCTGCGCGCGGCCCCCGTCGCGCGGTGCTTCAGCGCCGATGCCTCAAACGGCCCACCGCTCGAATGCTCGCCATCGCCTTGCGCTTCGCCTCGATGAGAGCAAGTTCGCGCTCCGAGAGTACGTAGCGGGGAAGCGACGATGCAGCCGCGGCGACACCGTTGCCGGATGATTTCGACGTCGCCGAGGGAAGTGATGGGATGCTGGCCAGACACCGTGCTCGAATCTCTTCCGGCGTCAGGTCATCATCGGCCCGCTCGAGGGTGACAAAGAACTCAAAGTCCCCAGGTTGCGTGGGTCGATAGGCGACGAAGGGAAGCGTGACAAGTCGCATCTGCATGAGCGTGGCCATCAGCTCAACGAAGGTGGCGTCGGAGAACACCCAGCAATGTGTGTCGAGGTATGCATCAGTCGTCGCGGCTTTGGTGGCGAAGGCGATGGCCGTTTCGGCGTCCAGCGGCGGGTTGTCGTGACCCGGCAGGCCTGCCCAGATGGCACCCGGATCGACAACCACGAACCGGTAGAAGTGATCGAACGTGGCGCGCACAGCCGGGCGGCGGAGGTGCAGCAGATAGGCCTCCACAACCTCCGAGACGTCGCTATCGCGGCGGCGGACATCGAAGGTATATCGGCGATCCGGCATCGCCAGGCTCAGACGTCCTCCGGGTCGCAGGACGCTTCCGATCTCCTGCAGCCAGCCCACGAGATCCGGCACATGCTCGAGGACGTGCGATGCCACGACGTAATCGAACGGCGCCGACGAGCCGACCGCTTCGGCAAGCGTGTTCGCGCCCCAGACGAAGTCGGTCGAGACGATCATCCGCTCATCAACGTTGGGATCAGGGGTGTATTTGGCAATCAGGTCATCGGTCGCCAGGTGGTCGACGTAGTAGACGTCGCCGAGTTTCCGCGGCACGACCGGTGACGCCAGCGGGCCGATCTCGAGCCCGCGGCCGTTCGCCACGTCGATGTGCTCTCGCAGTCGATCGAACCGGTCCATCACTGCTGCAGCGTCCCCTGCTCCAACTGCTGCTGCACCCGGCGCATCCCCTGCAGCCAGCGTTCCGGGTCATCGGTCTTGCGGTGCATCCAGGTTTCCGCAATCGGATCCGAGACTATCAGGAAGCACTCCTCGCTGATTGCCTCGACGACCAGCCCGGCCACGTAATCGGCGTCCTTGATCGGACCCGCCACGGCAGCCGCGAACCTGGGATCGGCCCGTTCGAGCATCGGCGTGCTCACGCCCAGCGGCGCAAGCAGCGACACGCCGATACCGCGATGGTGATACGTGATCGACAGCCACTCGGCGAGCCCGACCACCGCGTGCTTGGTCGTCGCGTATGTGACGTTGCCGTGGCTGGTGAGAATGCCCGCCATCGATGCGGTGTGCACGAGATACCCCGTTCCTCGCGCGAGCATTCCCGGGAGCACCGCGCGGACCGCGTACACGTGGGCCATCACGTTGACCGCCCACTGGTCGTGCCATACCTCAGGCTCGGTTTCAAGGATGTCGCCGCCGGTGGCGATGCCGGCGTTGCTGAAGCAGACGTCGATCGGACCGAGCCGGGCGCTGACCTCGGCGACCATCGCGTTCACCGAGCCTTCGTCGCCGACATCGGTCCTGATCGCAATACCGCCGACCTCGGTGGCGATGGCCTCGCAACCCTCCCAGTCACGATCGACGACGGCGATGCTCGCGCCTGCGGCGGCGAACGCGCGGCACGCGGCCGCTCCGATCCCACTCGCTCCACCGGTGACGATCGCCACCTTCCCGATCAGTTCGATGAGGGCACCCCCATCATTCCAGCTCGTAATCGAGGTGCAGGGTGTGCGAGCCGTCGTCGGCAATCGTGATCAGCCCCACTCCAGAGATCCCCGTCAGCTCCCCGGTGCCCGAGCGGGGCGAGATGAGATATCGGCTCAACGGCGGCTCGTTCCCGAGAACGGTCGAGATGTGGAGCAGCGCGAAGCTGCCCTGGCGGCCGTCGACAGTAGCGGAGATGCGCTCCAGGGCCACGTACCCCGCGCCGGCAAACGCCCCGTCGGCACCAGGCGTCCGCGTGTACAGCATCTCCACCGTGCTGGTGCCGTCGATCGCACCCGTGAACGTCTTCGCGAGCTCGAGACCGCCGTAGTCGACGCCCATCTCCGTCGCGAACTCGAACGCACGCGGTTTCTGCGAGTTGATGACAAAGGCCGAGCTGGTGTGGGGCACGAGGCAAGTCTAGTGCCGCGTCACGGCTGTCAGTGCTTGACCTCCTCGGGGGTCTCATACCATCGGACGCGTTCACCGACTCGGCTGCGCAGCCGCCACGCCCGGGACTTCGGTGCATCTTCGATCGCCTGCCGCAGCGTCGCGACCTGGGCCGCGACATCGTGCGTCGCCGCGGGCAGTGGCTCCAGTGACCACAGCTCGGCGACCTTGAGCGCGTTTCGCAGGACGGTGTGGCAGAAGCCCCAATCCTTGCCGAGCACCGAGCGTACCCGAGGGAGGCTGACTCCCTCGACATCACCGTCGTCCTCGGCGAGCGCGTGATCGGCGAGCAGACAGAGGGTGTCGCCGAGATCCTTCCGGTTGATCTCCCACACCTGGAGTTTCGTGAGCAGGAGGTCGGCGAGGGTGATCGTGGGTGCGGGCCCGTCGAGCCTGGCCGCGCAGGTCGAGCTTGTGCGACATCGCCAGCTCGTCGATGACCACGTCGATTGACCATCGACCGGCCGGCTTCCCCGTAATACAGTCGCGTGGCGCCATGTAGACCGTTGAAGAACTGGTCCGGAAGATAACCCTGGCTGATGAGCAGGGCCTTGAACTTGGTGGCGGCCGCGGCACCGATCGCGAAGTCCATGTCGTCGTACGTCCGGGCGAACGGTCCGTCGTGCACGCTCGGACATCGCAGCCAGATCGCCACCCCACCGATCAGTCGCGCCGACATTCCCAGGCTCACGGTGGCTTCCGCGAGTTCTCCTGGCCTCCTCGCGGATATCGGAGAGGATCGGCGACTTGGGGTCCGCCATCACCAGGATCCGATCAGCATCAGGACATAGTAAGGGCGGCCGGTGCGATCACCGACCGCCCTTCCAAGAAGGGGGCAAAAGGTCGCTCACTCCGGCGGGAGTTCCTTATAGACGAACCCGATGTTGACGCCCTGCTGGGCGCGGATGAAACGCGGCACGTAGTAGAGGAGCCCTCCGCCGACGATGAGGCCGCCCAGCCACGCCCATATCCACCATGCATCGGCCGGGTTGCCGGTCATCACCAGCGCAGGGTATTGAAATGAGATCCAGATGATGTAGATGAACTCGGCGATCGAAAGCGGTCCCACGATCCACAGCACGGGGATCCCGAGAAACTTGACGTTGGCCGGCGACGCCTGATACAGGTCTGGCCGTCGTATCGGCAGGGCGATAGCGGCAAGCCCGACGATTATCACCGCGAGAGCACCGGCGAGCACGATCAACCCGAGGACAAGCTGGAACTGGTTCCCGTACACGCTCCAGATCACCAGGGCCGCGATGATCACATTGGTGACGATGATCGCGTTGACCGGGGAATGAGTGCGCTCGTTGATGTTCGCAAGGCTCTCCGGCATGAGCCGGTCGAACGACCAGGCAAAGAAAGACCTGATCGGCATGAAGGTGTTCGCGATCATGGATGGCAGTGACCAGAACAGGAACGACCCCATGATCAGGACGGTGAGGATCGGCGTGTTGAAAACGAGCGATGCCAGGAAGGGGTAGAAGGGTCCCGACGGAATCGCATAGATCGGATGTGCCCCGGCTCCCACCAGCGCACTGTTGTTCAGAGCGTAGACAAAGTTGTAGCCCGCGACGCGGAACAAGAGGAGGACGCCAATGACGAGCAGAATGGTGTCCCAACCCAGGGCACCGAACATCACGGAGAGTTGCCGGCGACGGTTGGACGCGCTCTTCAGCTCACCCGACATGTACACCGACCAGAAGTTCCACATCATGAAACCCTGGATCGAGAAGAGCGTGGGCAGAGTTGCGTTGCCGTTGAAGAAGTTCGGTGCTGCGCCCGCGCCGCCGCCCTTGGCGATGACCTGGGCAACAGTGCCGCCTCCGAAGCTCTTGTTGAGAACGTTGAAGTGCGAGAAGAAATCCGTCTGGCTGCCGAAGAGCAGCACCAAGAACGCGATCAGCGTCCCCGCCATCGCGATGATGAACGCACCGTTCTGCCAGCGGAAGGTCGCCTTGGTGCCTCGGATGAGGATCAGCGTCTGGAGCGCGACCATGAAGAGCGATGCGCCGAGGATCCAGCTGTTGTTGTTCCCGAAGGAGGTCCCCCAGCTGATGAGCGTGGTGTTATTGGCGAACGACCCCAATGCAACCAGCACCGGCCCGAGCGCGAGCACTGAGAAGAACTTTGCGAAGAACGCGGCTCCGAGGAGCCCGCCCATGATCATGCAGAGGTTGGATATCAGCGCCAGGGGCGGCGACAGCACGCGGCTGACCCAGACGTAATCACCGCCCACTCTCGGCATGCTCGCTCCGAGCAGCGCGAACATGATGAGCACCGGAATGTTGATGGCCGCGACGAGCAGGATCACGGTGGCGACGTCGGCACCGGGGAACGCGACCAGCGCGAAGAAGATGGAGTACGCGATCGTCGATCCGACCGGTGCCGAGATGACCGCGTTGAAGATCGTCGCATCGATAGCCGACGCAGAGCGCACCAGCCCAGTGCTGTTGCGGACGAACAGCCTGCTCGCGGTTGCCATGGCGATCCTCCGGCGGCCCGACCGCCTCGAACTTGACACACGCGTCGAAAACCTGCAGAGTTTGAACACAATCGAACACCAGTGTCAAGAGGCTCATGGACACGGAGGGACAACTTCCGGTCAAGACCCGACAAACCTAGCTGAGTAATCCGGGCGAGTAGTTCAAGGAGGAGTCGCGCAAGGTGTTAGCTGTCGAGCGGCGTTTGAAGGTGTTGGAACGGGTCGCGGAAGACCAGGCGATCGAGGTCAGCACCCTCGCGCGCGACTTCCAGGTTTCGGAGATGACGATCCGCCGGGACCTCCGCCGTCTGGAACGCGACGGTTTCGTGCGGCGCACCTATGGAGGCGCCACCACCCACCTGGTGCGGACGTTCGAGGTCGGCGCCAATGCGCGCACCCTGCACCACGCCAGGGAGAAGCGCATCATCGCCAAGCGCGCGGCTGAGTTGACCGTGGGGGTGCGCGCCATGTTCCTCGGCATCGGCACGACCGTCGAGCATTTCGCGCGACTCCTGCCGGCGCGCGAGGACCTCATGGTGGTCACGCCGTCGCTCGCAGTGGCGAGCCTGCTCGGCACCCGCAACGTCCGCGTGATCATCGCGGGCGGCCTGGTTCGCCAGGACGAGCTGACGTGCATCGGTGCCTCGGCGGTCGAGGCCGTGCGCCGCTACAACACCGACACCGCGGTGATCGGCGCCGCGGGACTCTCCGCCCGCCGCGGGATCACCGAGCTCGACGATCGCGACGCGGACGTGATCCGCGGCGGCCTCGAGCGGACCGAGCGGATCATCGTGATCGCCGACGGCTCGAAGTTCGGCGCTGTCGCGATGAGCACGGTGGCGTCGATCGAGCAGATCTCCACCATCGTGACCGACGGCAGCGCCGATCCCGAGGAGATACTGCGCATCGAGCAGGCGGGCATCGAGGTGGTGGTCGCCGGGCTCGAGACATCACTGCTCCGCCCGATGGAGAACGGCCGGACACGCCTCACCGACGTCAGGAGGCCGGCGTGACTCTTCTGCGCCGCTTGTTCGGCGTGGACAAACCGGTGATTGCGATGCTCCACCTCCCGGCGATGCCCGGCCGCCCCCGGCACGACCGATCGGCTGGGATGCGATACCTCGTCGACACCGTCGAGCGCGATCTCGAATCGCTTCAGGCTGCCGGCGTCGACGCGTTTCTCTTCTGCAACGAGGCGGACCTGCCGTATCAGATGCGCGTTGGCCCCGAGGTTGCAGCGGCGATGGCGGCGGTGATCGGCCAGGTTCGTGACCTGATCACACGACCCTTCGGCATCGACCTCGTCTGGGACCCGGTGTCGAGCCTCGCGGTGGCGCGCGCGACCGGCGCGTCCTTTGTCCGCGAAGTGTTCACCGGTGTCTTCGAGAGCGACCTCGGCCTCATGCAGCCGGACTTCGGAGCGATCGCCGCGTACCGCGAGCAGATCGGCGCCGAGTCCGTGGCCATGTTCGCCAACATCACGCCGGAATTCGCGAGCAGCCTCGGGAATCGCTCGATCGCGATGCGAGCGAGAAGTGCTGCGTATCTCGGCGTCGACGCGATCCTCATCAGCGGTCAGATCACCGGGACCGACACGCACATCTCGGAGCTGCACGAGGCCAAGGAAGCGGTGCCGGAGATGCCCGTCCTCGCCAACACCGGCGTGCGTGAGGAAACCGTCGATGCGATTCTCGCGATCGCAGACGGGCTCCTTGTCGGCACCAGCCTGAAACGTGACGGCGTCACCTGGAACCCCGTCGACCCCGATCGAGCCGGACGCTTCATGACCGCGGTACACCGCGCACGCGAGGCGGTTCCCGCCTGACATGTCGAAGACGAGGATCTACTTCGTCAGCGACCTGCACGGATCGAGCGTGTGCTTTCGAAAGTTCGTCAACGCAGCAAAGATCTACCAGGCCGACATCCTGATTCTCGGTGGCGACGTTGCCGGCAAGGCGATCCAGTCGATCGTCCGCGCCCCGGGCGGGCACTGGCAATGCCGGTTCGTCGGCACCGACTACGACGTCGTCGAAGGAGCCGAGCTGAACGCGCTCGAGAAGCTGATCGCCGATCATGGCTATTACCCGTACCGCGCCGACCCCGGCGAGCTCGAGGCCAAGGAGGCGAACGGCGGTCTCGACGACCTCTTCCTGCGCCTCATGCGCGAGCGGCTGACCGAATGGCTCGAGCTTGCCGACGCCCGCCTCCGGCCCCTGAACATTCCGCTGTACTTCATGCTGGGCAATGACGACCCTGAGGAGCTTGGAGCGTTGCTGGACAGCGCTCCATGGGGCACGCACGACGAGGGCAAGGTCGTCTGGCTCGACGACGAGCACGAGATGATCAGCTGGGGGTTCTCGAACGTGACGCCCTGGCACACGTATCGCGAGCAGGATGAGGGCCATCTGCGGGCGACGATCGACGCGATGGTGCGCGAGCTTCAGCACCCGGAGCGGGCCGTTTTCAACCTGCACGCGCCGCCGTTCGGAACCCAGCTCGACGAGGCGCCGCTCCTGGACGCGAATCTGCAGGTGCAGGCGACCCTCGGTCAGGTGCGGATGGTGGCGGTGGGGAGCACAGCGGTCCGTGACGCCGAGCAGGCCTATCAGCCGCTGCTCGGGCTCCACGGACACATTCACGAGTCCGCGGGCATCCGGCGGATCGGCCGTACGGTGGTCATCAACCCGGGCAGTGACTACTCGACGGGAGCGCTGAACGGCGCGTTGATGACGCTCGACGGCGGCAACGTCAAGGCGCAGCAGCTGGTTCGCGGGTAGCCCGCGGTGGCCACGACCGCGAATCCGACCGACGCCCTCCTGTCCGTCGACGTGGGCACGTCAGGTGCTCGCGCGACCGCGTACGACACCGCGGGGGCGATGCTCCTCGAGGTCCGCCGCAGCTACCCGACGCGCACACCGCGCGAAGGATGGGCGGAGCAGGATGCGAACAGCTGGCGTTCGTCATCGCTCTCCGCCCTGGGCGCGCTCATCAAACAACTGGGGAGCGGGCACACGATCCACGCGATCGGGTTGACCGGGCAGTGCCCGTCTGTGGTTCCCATCGATGGCCACGGGGAACCGCTCCGGCCGGGTCTCATCTACCGGGACAACCGCGCCGTCGCGGAAGCGGCGTGGCTGCGAGAAACATTCGGCGCCGAAGCGCTGCACACGTTGACCGGACACGTACCGGCCGCGTTTCACGTCGCAGCCAAGATCCTCTGGATCCGCGCCGAGGAGCCGGACGTCTTCAAGTCGGCGCGCCTCTTTCTGCAGCCGACGGAGCTTCTCGCGTTGACCCTCACCGGCGAGGCGGTAACCGACTGGACCATGGCGGCGTCGAGCGCGCTGCTGAACCTCCGAGAGCGCCGATGGGCACCCGCCCTCGTGGCCGCGGTGGGTCTCGACCCGGCGCAACTGCCGGTCCCCCAGCCGTCCTGGAGCATCGTCGGCGAGTTGCGCCCGTCGCTGGTCCGGCGCTTCGGGCTGGGCGCGACGATTCCGATCGTCGCCGGCGGCGGTGACAGCATCGCCTGCGCCTTCGGGGCCGGCGTAACCACGCCCGGACCGGTGAGCGAGATGGCCGGCAGCTCGACCTGCCTCAACACGGTCGTGAGCGAGCCGACCCGTGACCTGGCGGTGACTCACTACCCGAGCGCCGTCGGCCCCGATGGCTACGTCACCGAGGTGGGGATCAACACCGCGGGCGAAGCGGTGGATTGGCTCGCCTCGCTGACCTACGGCGGCCGATCCGGCCGGCTGCGAGCCGCCGACTTCGACCGGCTCGACCGCGAGGCAGCCGAGGTCGCCCCCGGGTCGGACGGTCTGCTCTTCGTGGCGGTCCTCGGGGACGGCGAGCGTGACGATCCGGAACTCCGCGGCGGCGCGATCGGCCTGTCGGTCCGGCACGACCGTCGATCACTGGCACGAGCTGCGCTGGAGGGCGTCGCCTTCGCGATTCGAGCGCACGTGGAGCGCCTCGGAAACGCGAGCACGCCCGCAACCGAGATGCGCGTCTCCGGGCGCGCAGCCTCCCTGCGGACGTGGAATCACATCAAGGCCGACGTGCTCGGCATCCCGGTGCTGCGCATCCCCGGCGACGCGACCACCGCCGGCGTCGCGATGCTCGCCGGGCTCGGAATCGGCGTCTATCCGAACGCGGAGTCGGCGATCGCGACCGCCTGCCGCCCCGATGCGCCCATCGAGCCAGATCTTGCCAATCACGACAGATACGCGGCTGTCTACGAACGCTACCGAGCAGTGGTCGCATCCACCGCGCTTCACCCCGGCGCCGCGGCGGTGGGCGCCGACGACAGGCCGTCGCGGCCGTATCCGGAAGAGCGCGCATGAGGGTCAACCTCGGCATCAACAACTGCTTCGCCCTGAAACGCTGGCCGCGCCCCGCTGACTGGGCGTCGGTCGTTCGCAATGACCTCGGGTTGGATCTCGTCGAGCTGTCACTCGACCTCATCGAGGGCATCGAGACCTTCGCCGGCGGCCGAGATGCCGTCGAACGTCACCGCGCTGCTCTCGACGCCAACCGGCTGGCGGCCCACGCCACCTTCACCGGCTTGTCGGCGTACTCGCTCGACCTCCTCATGCACCCCGACCAGGGGCGGCGTGAAGCGGCGCTGCAGTGGTACCGCGGCATCATCGATCTCACCGCGGCGCTGGGAGCCCGGGCCACCGGGGGGCACGTCGGAGCGATGAGCGTCCCGGACTGGAGTATTCCCGAGCGCCGAGCCGAACGCTGGGACGGTCTGAAGCGGGACCTCGAGACCATCGCCGCTCATGCAACCGCGGTGGGGCTCGAATACCTCCTCGTCGAAAATCTGGTGGCAGTGCGCGAGCCGTCGACGATGGCGCAGGTCGAGGATCTGCTCACCGACGGCGATCGCGAGCACGCCCCGTGGCGGCTCTGCCTCGACGTCGGCCACCAGTGCGTGCCCGGAACCGAAGGCGCCGAGCGCGATCCATACGCCTGGCTGCAGCACTTCGGGAGCCGGCTCGTGGAGGTGCAGTTGCAGCAGTCGGACGGGATCGCCGATCACCACTGGGCTTTCACCGCGGAGCACAACGCCACCGGGCGCATCGACCCGGCACGAGTCCTCGAGACCCTGGAAACCGCCGGCGCCGGGACCGTCGACCTGATCTTCGAGATCATTCCCGGTTGGGAGGATCCTGACGATCGGGTCATAGCAGACCTGCTTTCCTCGGTCGATCAGTGGCGCGGAGCGATCAACGCTCGCGGCCTCGGGGGTTAGGCGGATGCCCCTCGTCCACGCCAACGGCCTCGACATCCACTACCGCATCAGCGGGGAGAGTTCCGAGACCGTCGTGCTCGTCAACGGCGTGGGTGACGACCTCGAGTGCTGGACGATGCAGGTCGCTCCCCTCGTGGCCGCAGGTCTACGCGTGATCACCTTCGACAACCGCGGTGTCGGGCGCACGTCGCTGCCGCCCGGCCCGTACTCGAGCCGCGAGATGGCCGCGGACACCAAGGCTCTCGCCGACGCGCTCGGGCTGGCGTCCTTCCACCTGGTCGGCGTCTCCCTCGGCGGCCTGATCGCCCAGGAATATGCACTGTCCTACCCCTCGGATCTCCGCTCGGTCGTGCTCGCGAACGCCTACGCCCGGCCCGACGCCTATACGCGGGCTGCCTTCGACGCCTGGAGGCAGATCGCCGAAGCCGGCGGGATGCCGTTGATGATGCGCCAGCAGGCCCCCTGGGTTTTCAGCCCAGCCTTCTTCGAGGCACAGCCCGAGCGGCTCGCGACCATCGTCGCCGAGGCGGAGCAGAGCACCCAGCCGGCCGGGTCGTTTTCGGCGCAGATCGCCGCGCTCGCCACCCACGACTGCGCGGACCGTCTCGGTGCGCTGCACACCCCGGCGCTGGTGATCGCAGCCGACGACGACATCGTCATCCGGCTGTCGCTCTCCCACCGTTTGTTCGAGGAACTGCCGCGCGGGTCCTGGGCAATCGTCCCCGGAGGACATGCGGCTTTCGTGGAGAATCCCGACCCGTGGAATCAAGCCGTCATTGCATTCATTGATCGGCACCGCGCAACGGTGCACTGAGGAGATGGGATGAACCTGTCGCTGGCCCAGCGATTCGGAACCCCGAAGCCGGTGATCGCGATGCTCCACTTCCCGGGGCTGCCCGGGCGGCCGCGTCACAACCGCGAGCTCGGAAGGAGCCACCTCGTCGAAGTGGTCGGCCGCGACCTCGAGACCCTCCAGGGGGCCGGCGTCGACGGCGTGCTCTTCTGCAATGAGAACGACATCCCCTATCAGCTGGTGGTCGGGCCGGAGATTCCCGCGGCGATGGCCGCGGTGATCGGCGAGCTGCGTGCGTCGGTGCGCGTCCCCTTCGGGGTCAACATCCTCTGGGACGCGAAGTCGAGCCTCGCGCTTGCTCGAGCCACGGGGGCGTCCTTCGTTCGAGAAGTCCTCACCGGCGTGTACGAGAGTGACCTCGGGGTCATCGCACCCGCCATCGGAGATCTCGCCGGCTATCGCACCGCGATCGGAGCCGATGACGTCGCCTTCTTCGACAACATCTCGCCGGAGTTCAGCAGCGCCCTGGGCACCCGTGGCATCGGCGATCGCGCCCGTAGCGCCGCGTTCCTCGGGGTGGACGCGATCCTCATCTCCGGGCCGGCGGCCGGGGTTTCGTTCACGATGAGCGACCTGAGAACCGCCAAGGACGCGGTGCCCGACATGCCGGTCTTCGCGAACACCGGCGTCAACGCGGAACGGCTCGACGAGATCCTCGCCGTCGCCGACGGGGTCATCGTGGGCACGAGCCTGAAGGTCAACGGCGACACATGGAGCCGGGTCGATCCAGCACGCGCGGAGCGCCTCATGGACGCCGCTCGCGCGATACGCTCGAAGGGATCCTGAGCAGACGACGTCGCGATGGTCCAATCCATGAGATGAGGAGCGTGTGAGGATGGAATTCAGAGCCGCCCGCGACTTCCTGCTCTCGCATCGGGGGGATTACGAGACGGCCTACGCCGGCTTTCAATGGCCGCACCCCGAGACCTTCAACTGGGCTCTCGACTGGTTCGACGCCATCGCCGCCGGCAACGACCGGCCGGCGCTCTGGATCGTCGATGACGACGACACCGAGACACGGCTGTCGTTCGCCGAGCTGACCGCCCGCTCCAACGCTCTCGCCACATGGCTGCGCGACCAGGGCGTGCGTCGCGGCGACCGAACCCTGCTCATGCTCGGCAACCGCGCCGCGCTGTGGGAGTGCATCCTCGCGCTGACCAAACTGGGCGCGGTGATGATTCCATCGACCACCCTGCTCACCCCGTCCGACATCGCCGATCGGGTCGAGCGCGGCCACGTCGCGCACGTCATCGTCGAGTCCGCGCAGACGGGTCACTTCGCGCAGATCACCGGCGCGTTCACCCGTATCGCCGTGGGTGAGGCGGTCGATGGATGGCTCCGGTACGACGATTTCAAGACCGGCGAGAGCGGGTTCACGCCCGACGGGCCGACACCGGCGAGCGATCCGCTCTTCCTGTACTTCACGTCCGGGACGACGGCGCAGCCGAAGCTGGTCGAGCACACCCATGTGAGCTATCCGGTGGGCCATCTCTCGACGATGTACTGGCTCGGTCTGCAGCCCGGCGATGTGCACCTCAACATCTCGTCACCGGGCTGGGCGAAGCACGCGTGGAGCAACGTCTTCGCGCCGTGGAATGCCGAGGCGACCGTCCTGATCCTCAACTCCGCGCGCTTTTCCGCGCGACGCCTGCTCGAGACGCTGACGCGATGCTCGGTGACGAGCCTGTGCGCTCCCCCGACGGTCTGGCGGATGGTCATCCAGGAGGACCTCCAGGCCTGGCACCCGCCGCTGCGCGAAGTGCTCAGCGCCGGCGAGCCGCTCAACCCGGAGGTCATCGAGCAGGTACGACGAGCATGGGACCTCATCATTCGCGACGGGTACGGTCAGACCGAGACCACCGCACAGATCGCCAACACGACGGGACAGCCGGTCAAGCCGGGCTCGATGGGCCGGCCGCTCCCCGGGTATGTGATCGATCTCATCGATCCGGCGAGCGGCGCCCACGGTGCGACCGGTGAGATCTGCATCGATCTCGCACGCCGACCGCTGGCGCTGATGGTCGGGTATCGCGACGACAGCGAGCACACCGCCGAAGTGATGCGCGACGGCTTCTATCACACCGGGGACGTCGCATCCCGCGACGGCGACGGGTACATCACCTACGTCGGCCGGTCCGACGACGTCTTCAAGTCGTCGGACTATCGCATCTCCCCGTTCGAGCTCGAGAGCGTGCTCATCGAGCATCCGGCGGTGGCAGAAGCAGCCGTGGTGCCGTCACCGGATCCTGTGCGTCTTTCGGTTCCGAAGGCATTCATCGCCGTCGGCGGCGGGTACGTTGCGTCGGAGGAGGTCGCACGCTCGATCTTCGAGCATTCACAGGCCAACCTTGCCGCCTACAAGCGCATCCGACGGCTGGAGTTCGCAGAGCTGCCCAAGACCATCTCAGGGAAGATCCGCCGCGTCGATCTGCGCGCGAAGGAGCTTACGCTGCGTAAGCAGACGGAGCGCGCACGCGCAGAGAACGAGTACTGGGAAGAGGATTTTCCCGATCTGCGAACGGCGCCGACGCGCTGATCCGATGCTGGATCGGGCGGATACGCAGGTCAGACGTAGAAGCGATACAGCCCCTGTGCGATGCAGCACGGCTTCTCGGCACCTTCACGCTCGATCACGAAGTCCACAACAATCTGCAGACTGCCGTCGGTGACGGTCTCGACCGACACGAGCGTCGCGCCGGTGCGGATCAGCGAGCCAACCGGAACCGGGGAAACAAACCGCACCTTGTTCAACCCGTAGTTGATGCCCAGGCGCACGCCCTCGAAATGCAGGATCTCGCTCCACATCGGGACGAGCAACGAAAGCGTGAGGAATCCATGCGCGATGGTGGTGCCGAACGGTCCCGCCGCCGCGCGCTCCGCGTCGACATGAATCCACTGATGGTCGTCGGTCGCGTCGGCGAATGCGTTGATCTGCTCCTGGGTGATCTCGCGCCACTCGCAATACCCGAGGTGTTTGCCGGTCAGGGCCGTCAACTCGGCGACGCTCGCGACGGTCGTGGTCACGGTGTTCTCCTCAGTCCCAACTCGTTCTGGCATGCGTCAGTCGCGCGTCAGGATGACCACCGGAATCTCCCGCTCGGTGCGCTGCTGGTATTGATCGTAGTCCGGCCAGACCGCGGTCATCGTCTTCCACAGCTCCGGTTTCTCCTCGGCCGTCGCCGTCCGCGCGTGGGCGGCAAAGCGATCTGCCTTGACCTGGACCTGAACTTCGGGGTCTGCCGCCAGGTTCACGTACCACGCGGGTGGTGCGGGAGCTCCGCCCTTGGAGCCGACGACCAGGTAGTCGTCACCGTGACGTCCGAAGATGAGCGCATTGCTGCGCATCGCACCGGACTTGCGCCCCTTGGTGGTGAGGATCAGGATCTCGACGCCGTCGCGCCAGCTGTACCCTTCTTCGCCGTTGGTCTCGACATATCGATCGACGTGCTCTCTGCCGTACAGCATCCATGATCTCCAGAGGTGCGATTGTCTCCGACGCCGGGAAGCGCTCCTTCGAGTGTAATTTACCGGTGCACTTCGAAGACCCGCGGTCCTCGCGACCCCGCGCGACCAGGTCCGTCTGAGCATGGGAGCGAGAACCGGCGGTCTCATCGGGCGGATGGGGCCCTTGGCGGTGGCCATCGCCGCCGCGATGTGGGCGACCGATCCCTACTTCCGCCCCGCGCTGACGAAACAACTGACGGCGAGCCAGATCGTGTTCGTCGAGTCACTGCTCATCGCGCTGTGCTTCCTTCCCGTTGCCGGGCGGGTCCGCCGAGAGTTGCGCCATCTCCCCCTCCGCCAGTGGATCGCCATGGGCATCATCGCGCTCGGCGCGCAGGCCTTCGCGACAGTGCTCTTCACCCAGGCGCTGAGCTATGCATTCCCCGCGCGCGCCGCTCCGGATTTCAACGTCGAGAACGAGGTTTATCTCCTCTACATGCTGCAGCCGGTGTTCGGCATCGCCATGGCGCGCATCTTCCTCAAGGAGCGGCGCAAGCCATACTTCTGGCCCCTGGCGGCCTGCGCGATGGTGGGGGTCTATCTGATCGTGTTTCCGCAGAACCCGCTGGCTCCGTTCTCCTCGGTGCAGCATGGTCAATTGCTCGCTGCGGTATTGATTCTCGGCGCCGTTATCCTCTGGGCCTCGGGGACGGTGTTCGGGCGCTACAGCCTCTCCAACGTCTCGTTCGTCACCACCGCGGCGATGCGTTTTACGCTCGCTCTGCCGGTGCTGCTCGTGCTCATGCTCACCGGGGTCGGCGGGGGGCACCTGGGCGCGTTCACAGTGCAACAGATCCCCGGGTTCATCGGAATCGCGCTTATCCCGGGGCTGCTGGCGATGCTGCTGTACTACCGCGCGCTCGCGAGCACCCCTGCATCCATGGCCTCGATCGCCGAGCTGGGCTACCCGTGCACCCTTTTTCTGGTCTTCTCGCTGCCGGCTCCAGTCGGACTCGGCCTCCGGCTGTACGGGATCGAGATCGTCGGCGCGCTGGTGCTCATCGCGGTGGTCACGACGCTGAACCTGCTCAAGGATCGCGACGTCGTCGAGACGCCACGCCGCACCGACGTGACCCTGGCCGCTGAAGGGAGCCGGTAGCACCCGATGCCACCGTCGTTCTGGATCGTCGTGCTGATCAAGGACTTCACGACCGCGAAGAGCCGGCTGGCACCGGTCCTGGGGCCTGTGCCCCGTCGCCGGCTGGCCGAGATGACCGCGGCGCGTGCGCTGGATGCGGCACGGGCGCTGGCACCGACGCTCGCCGTCTGCGGATCGGAGGAAGCCGCCGGCCTCGCCCGCCTCCGGGGCGCGGCCCTCGTCGTGGAGCCCTCGCCGAGCGGGCAGAACCAGGCGGCCACGCGCGGTCTCGTCGAGGTCATGCAGCGCGGCGCGGCGGCGGCGCTGCTCCTGAGCTCTGATCTTCCGCTCGTCGACGAAGCAGCGCTGCGCCGGCTCCTGGCTCACACGGACGCTCCCGGAGGCCTCGTGGTCGCCGCTCCGGCGGACGGCCGCCAGGGGACGAACGCGCTCTATCTGCGCCCGCCCGGCGACTTCTCCCTTCACTTCGGAGCAGCCTCGCTGCCGAAGTTCGCTGAGGAAGCCCGGCTGCGCGGCCGTAGGTTCATCGTCCACGATGACCCACGCCTCGCGCTCGATCTTGACGAACCGTCAGACCTCTCAGCATGGCGCCGGCTCGAGCCGACTGGGTGAACCTCGAGCTGCGCGGCGTCGAAGGACTCCCCGAGATCCGCCCCGGCGACGACCTTGCGGCGCTCATCGTCCAGAATTCCGGGCCAATCCGTGGCGGCGATGTCGTCGTCGTGGCCCAGAAGGTGGTCTCCAAAGCGGAAGGCCGGATTCGCAGCCTCGCGGATGTCACGCCATCGGAGCGCGCGATCGCACTCGCGCGTAAGCTCGACGCGGATCCCCGCATGGTCCAGGTGATCCTCGACGAGACCACCAGTGTGGTGCGCGACGACCGCGTGCTGATCGTCGAGACCCACCAGGGATTCGTCTGCGCCAACGCGGGCGTCGACCGGTCGAACGTCGACGGGGAGGACGACGTCTCCCTGCTTCCCGTCGATTGCGACGCCAGCGCGCGTGCGCTTCGTGATCGGATCCACGCGCTGGCAGGCGTGCACGCCGGGGTGATCGTCAGCGACACCTTCGGGCGCGCGTGGCGGATGGGGCTTGTCAACGTGGCGCTCGGCGTCGCGGGGATACCGGCGATGATCGACTACCGCGGCCGGCCGGACGACTTCGGGATGCCGTTGCAGGCGACGCTGGTGGCGATCGCCGACGAGCTGGCGGCCGCCGCCGAGCTGCTGATGGGCAAGAACTCGACGCGTTCCCGCGGTCATCGTGCACGGACTCGATGAGCTCGACGCGGCGCCGGGCACCGGTCAGGAGTTGGTGCGCCCAACTGAGCTGGACCTCTTCCGGTGAGGGTGGCGCTGCTCTCGGGAGGCACAGGGGGCGCGCGGCTCGCAACCGGCCTGGCGGCGGTGCTCTCACCCGACGAACTGTCCATCGTGGCCAACACCGCCGACGACGACGAGTTCTGGGGTCTGCTCGTGAGCCCTGACGTCGACGCGATCCTCTACCGGCTCGCCGGCATCTTCAACGAAGCGACCGGATTTGGCGTGCGCGACGACACGTTTCACGCGCAGGCGATGCTCGGGAACCTTGGCGAGCAGACGTGGTTCCAACTCGGAGACCGGGATATCGGCATGCACCTGCTCCGGGCCACGCTGCTGCGTGGTGGGCAGCGTCTGGCAGAGGCGGTGGCGCATCTGGCTCGGAGCTTCGGCATCAGGGTGCGGGTGATCCCGATGAGCGACGACCCAGTGCGCACCCGGATCCTCACCGATTCCGGCGAGCTGAGCATGCAGGAGTGGTTCGTGGGACAGCGGTGCCGGCCGGCGGTACGCGGGATGCGCCTCGCGGGGATCGAATCGGCGCGCCCCGCGCCGGAAGCCGTCGACGCTGTCGCCAACGCCGAGGTCGTGATCATCGGACCGTCGAATCCACTCCTGAGCGTCGATCCCATCCTCGCCGTCCTCGGCAAGGAGCTCCACCGGGAGCGCGTTGCCGTGGTCTCCCCGGTGGTCGGCGGCCGGTCGCTGAAAGGACCGACCGTGGACATGCTCCGGCAGATGGGCGAGGAGGCGAGCGCCCTGGGTGTGGCCCGCCGCTACGCCGGCATCGCAGCCACCATGGTCATCGACCGCGATGACGGGGCATTGGCCGAGCCGATCCGGGCGTTGGGAATGCGCCCGCTGGTCGAGGACACGGTGATGGACGGCGCGCAGGGCGAGCGGCGTCTGGCGGCGTCGCTGCTCCGCGCCCTAGACATCCCACGGGGATAAGTCGTCAAGCAGCAGCCTGACGGATGGGTGGCCAGGCCACGCGTTCGGAGTAGCAGCAGCGATGTTCGAGACAGCCGTGGAGGATGCCGACGAGACGGTTGGCGAGGGCACGCAGCGCCTGATGGTGGGTGTGGCCGCGGGCACGATGAGCCGCGTAATAGGCACGTGCGCCCGCTGAATGCGTCAGGGTGCAGAAGGCCCACAGGTAGAGCGCATCGGCGAGACGGCGGTTGCGCGTCACACGCGCCAGGACCACCGACCGAGTGCCTGAGGCACGAGTGATCGGAGCGCTGCCGGCATAGCAGCGTCGCGCTCTGGCATTCTCATAGCGGGTCCGGTCGTCACCGAACTCCGCCAAGACCCGGGCGCCGAGGATCACACCAAGTCCGGGCAGACTGCGCAGGATCTCGGCGTCCGGGTGATCTTCAAAAGCCTCGGCAAGCTCGGCCTCGAGGGTGGCGATCTGCGCATTGAACTCGCTGATCACGCGCACCATGGCCAGCACCGAGCTGCCATACGCCCTGGCGAGCAGCGGCGGCGGCGCCAGTTGCGGCGCACGCAGTGCGCGTTGCAAGGCCGCAGCGCGGGGGGCGATCCCGCGACGGCGCCCGCTACGCGCCAGCACCACCCGGAGCTGGTTGAAAGTCAGCCGCCGTCCTTGCTCGGGCGTGGGTGCTCGGCTGAGCAACGCCAGTGCGTCCCGACCGGCCAACTCCGTGCCCAGCGCGTCCAGTGCAGCGGGATAGAACTCCCGCAGCGCGCTGCGCAGCTGATTGGCATGCCGGACGCGCGCCCACACCAACGTCTGATGGGTGCGGGCGAGCACTTTCAGACTCTCCGCGAGCTCGCTGTCGCCCGCCATCGGGCGATGGTTCTGGCGATCGGTGCGGACCAACTCGGCCAACACCTTGGCGTCGCCCGGATCCGACTTCGCCCGCGACACGGTATGGCGATCGCGGTAGCGACTCACCGCGAACGGATTCAGGGCATACACCTGATACCCGGTGGCCACCAACCCTTGCACCAGCAGACCGCGGTCGGTTTCGATGCCAACCACCACGGTCTCGGGTTTCGAGGTGTGCGCCCCGACCAGCTCATGGATGCGTGCCAGGCCTTCGATCCCATCGGGGACGCGCGCCTTGTCGAGACGGGCTCCTGCCTCGTCAAGGAGACACACGTCGTGGTGCGCCTCCGCCCAATCGATGCCGAGGTAGACCATGTGGCGCTCCTCCTGTGTGAACGCGACAACGAGCCGGAGGAGCATCGCGGCGCCCTAATGGATCAGTGCTCGGGGCACGACATCCCACCGGCCGTCTTGTCTCCTCGCCAACCGTCGGGGCCACGGTCTAGGCCTGGAGCTCAGCGCTCTGAGTTCGAAGAGTGGTCACCCGCCGGCGGCTCGGGAGCAGCTTGCTCCTCAGCCGAGCTGCTCGCCACCCATTAGAGTCAACCGATGGCCCATGAGCTTGCACTCGAGTACCTCCGCGCGAACCCGCGAGGCGTGCTCGCGACCTATCGACGCGACGGCCAGGCACAGCTCTCGCCGGTGCTCGCCGGCGTCGACGCGGAGGCTCGCGTGGTGATCAGCACGCGTGAGGGGGCGATGAAGGCGCTCAACCTTCGCCGCAACCCGCGCGCCGGTCTCTGCGTGCTCAGCGAACGCTTCTTCGGCGAGTGGCATGCCCTCGAGGGCGACGCCGAGGTTCTCAGCCTTCCCGATGCGCTGGAACCGCTCGTCGACTACTACCGTCGGGTCAGTGGAGAACACCCCGACTGGCAGGACTATCGCGATGCCATGGCACGCGAGCGCCGTGTGCTGCTGCGCATCACCGTCGATCGCAGCGGGCCGACGACGCAGGGATAAACTCGGCTCAGGCCCCGCCCTCGCGCGTCCGGAGGCTGCGGAGGCGGGGCAACACGTCGCGGGCGTACAGCTCGAGAAATCGACGCTGGTCAGGGCCCGGGGCGTGAAAGATCAGATGGGTGAATCCGAGGTCCAGGTATGGACGGATGCGTTCCACATGCTCGTCGGGATCTGACGAAACGATCCAGCGGCCGGCGGCTCGCTCGATGGAAAGCTCGTCGGCGAGGCGCTCCATCTCGACCGCGTCCTCGACGCCCATCTTCTCCTCGGCAGACAGCGCCAGCGCTGCCCAGTGCCGCGTGTCCGCACGCGCTCGGTCGCGATCGCTGTCGAATGAGACCTTCATCTCGATGGCCAGCTCGACATCGGCCGGGTCTCGCCCGGCTGCGCGTGCGCCCTCCATCACCGCCGGGAGCAGCGTGTCGGAGTACAGCTCCATGCCCTTGCCGCTGGTGCAGATGAGTCCGTCGGCGACCCGGCCGGCGAGCCGTGCGGCCGACGCTCCCGCGGCGGCGATGTAGATCGGGATCGGCGTCGCCGGCCGATCGTAGATGGTGGCGTTCCGGGTCCGGTAGTACGTGCCGTCGAAGGTGACCCGGTCGCTCGTCAACAGCGTCTGGATGAGCGTGACCGCTTCCTTGAGCCGCGCGAACCGCTCCTTGGTGTCCGGCCAATCGATGTCGAGCGGCGCCTCGTTCATCAACTCACCGGTACCGACTCCGAGCCAGATGCGGCCGGGGAAGAGGGTCCCGAGCGTGCCCATAGCCTGCGCGACGATCGCCGGGTGATAGCGGAAGGTCGGGGTGAGCACGCTGGTGCCGAGCGCGATCCGGCTGGTCGCCTGACCGGCCGCCCCCAGCCACGTCAGCGAGAAGGGGGCGTGACCGCCGCTGTGCCGCCAGGGTTGAAAGTGATCGCTGATCGCGGCGGTGTCGAAGCCGCACTGCTCCGCGACCACCGTGAAATCGAGCAGGTCGGAGGGACTGAACTGCTCCGCCGAGACCTTGTATCCGAACCGACGCTGGCGAGACAAGGCGCCCATCGTCTCATGAGGGCGCTTCAGATCAGGTCGCGCAGCATGCCGGGGCGCATAGAGCACCGGCAAGCGCCGTCATCCGACGGCCAGACCCTCGGGGTCAGGCGCTGCGGAGAAGCCGGCGTCGGCCGTCATCCGTCGAGCAGATTCGATCTTCGCCATCAAGGCTTCCGGGGCGAAGGGTTTGCCGAGGTATTCGCACTCGAGGTCGTAGGCTCGGTTGAGAACCTCGGCGCTGTCGAGCAGTCCAGTCATCACGACGATCGGAATACGAGCATGCATGGTGCCCGCGCGCACGTCGCTGATCAGGTCCCAACCGTCGCCGTCCGGCATGCCGATGTCCACCACCATCACATCGGTCGGGCGCGACAGCTCCGCCACCGCCTCTCGGATGGTCGGGACCAGCACGGTGCGCAGGCCGTGGCGCTCGAGGATCCGGCGGGCGATGACGCCGACCGCCTGATCATCATCGACGACGAGCACACGACCGGTCGCCGCTGTCTGAGCGATCGGCTCGCGTCGCGCCTCGATTGGGAAGACGGCCAGACCTCCTCCTTGCGCACGGGCGAAGGCCAGCGACCGCTCGATGCCGGCTGCATCCATCGGCCGGGCGTAGTAGAAGCCCTGGGCGAGGTCATAGCCGGACTCGCGCAGATGTTTCGCCTGGTCGGCGCGCTCCACACCTTCGACGATCGTCTTCAACTGGAGTGCACGGACCATGCCGACAACGGCATCGAGGAGATTGCTCGCCACATGTCCGTCGGGGACGTGATCGACCAGTGACTTGTCGATCTTCACGACGTCGACCGGGAGGCGTCGCAACCTCGCCAGCGACGACGCGCCGATACCGAAATCGTCGATGGCCATCCCGACACCGAGTGCCTTGAGACGGCTGAGGATCCGGATGGCACCGTCCATGTCGTCCATGACCGCGGTCTCGGTCACCTCGAGGATCAGACGCTGAGGCTGAATGCTCGCGCTCCGAATCGCCTCCGCGACGATCGCAACGAGGTCATCCGTATGCAGCTGGCGCGGTGAGAGATTGACGCTCATGGTGATGTCGGCCGTGTCGCCGTACTCCTGTTGCCAGCCGGCGAGTTGCTGACACGCCTCATTGAGGATGCGCGCGCCCATGGGGATGATCAGCCCGGTGCGTTCCGCAATCGGGATGAAGATCGCCGGCGGTATGACATCACCATCGGGATGTTTCCAGCGCGCGAGTGCTTCCACCGAGACCATCCGTCCGTCGGCGAGGTCGACGATCGGCTGGTAGTGCACCAGCAGGTCGCCGGTGAGCCATGCCGTGCGCAGACCCTTCTCGACCCGCACCCGCTCGGCGATCGCTGTGTGCATGTACGGCTGGTACCGCGCAAACTCATTCCCGCCCGCGGCTTTGGCGGTGTACATGGCGAGGTCCGCGTTGCGCAGGAGCTCGTCAGCAGTCTCGCCGTGCCCGGCTGTGGCGATACCGATGCTCGCCGCCACGGCGACCGTGGTCGTACTTATCGCCAGCGGGAGTTCGAGAGCGGCGAGCACGCGTCGTGCCACGGTGTTCACGTAATCGCCGGAACCAGATGCCAGCAGAATGGCGAACTCATCGCCACCGAGACGCGCGACCGTGTCGGCATCGCGGACGCTGTTCACGACACGACGAGCAACCTGAAGCAGCACCTGGTCGCCGACGCTGTGACCGAAGGTGTCATTGACCTCCTTGAACGCATCGAGGTCGAGCATCATCAGCGTCACGGATTGCCCGGTGGTGTCGAGGGCCGCGAGCTCTTGCGCCAGGCGCCGGCACAGGAGCGCGCGATTGGGCAGCCCTGTGAGCAGAGTCGTGCAAAGCCTGATGCGCGAGCGCGTGGCGCAGTCCGCGCGACTTGATCGCGGTCAGCAGCGCGATACCGCCCGCGAGCAGCACCGCGGCAACCAGCGGGGTGGTCAGGGTCAGGGTCTCCTTTGATCGGCGCGACCTGATCGCCCGATCTGCTGCGACGACGTGCCCTCGCCCGCTGGCGGTCACGATCCGACGGTGCGTACCGAGACCCAATCTGGGGGTACCCCGTGAGGCCCGTCTGTTCGACAGCGGACTTAGCGGGATCGGGTATCGATGCGCGTTCAACACTGTGACAACCGTCACCCAGCCGTCCGCATGTCCCCGTCGGAGCAATAAGCGTTTGTGTCATGCGCGTATCCGGACGGGTCGCGGTGGGTTGGTAGACTGCCAGATGTGGCGAAATGGGTCGTGCTCCACCTGAGTGCCGACGACGCCTCGACGTATATCAACGTGGACGCGGTGACCCAGGTTCGACAGGTGTCGCTCGGCTCGACGCGCGTCTTCTTCACCGACGGCACCGACGTTTCGGTGCGCGAGGATGCGCCCATCGTGATCGCCGCCTTCCGTCGCAACTCGATCTAGCGGACCGAGCCGGTCGCCGCATCAACGGCATCGGGGGGCGCGCGGGCGAGTTCACCCGTGGCATGGCCCGTGTGGCAGCATGGGTTGCTCATGACAACGTCGCCGCTGCTCATGATCCCCGGGCCCACGCCGGTGGACCCTGACGTGTTGGCGGCTCTCGCCGAGCCCGTCCGGAGCCACACCGGACCCGAGAACGCCGCGACGATGCTCCGGATCCAGGAAGGCATCCGGCAGCTCGTGGGCTCCGCCCACGCACGGGTCTACTGCTTCGCGGGCGCGGGCACGCTGGCGATGGAGGCGGCGCTCGTCAACCACGCGTCACCCGGCGACCGGATCGTCGTCGTCAGCCACGGGTACTTTGGTGATCGCTTCGCCGAAGCCGCCGGAGCGCTCGGGATGCGCGCCGACGTGCTGCGAGTCGATTGGGGCGAGCACGCCGGAACGGAACTCGCTTCGAGAGCTTGTGCTGCTTGGCGACCAGCCGGCGCTGGTGTGCATGACCCATGTGGACACCAGCAGCGGCGTGCTCGCGGATTGCGGCGCGCTCGCGGCGACGGTTCGCTCGGTCGCACCGGAAGCGGTGATCGTCGTCGATGGAGTCTGTGCGACCGGCGGTATCGATGAGCGGATGGATACATGGGACGTCGACGTCGTCCTGACCGGCGCCCAGAAGGCACTCGCCGTGCCTCCCGGCCTCGCGCTCCTGGCCGTATCCGAGCGAGCCCGCCGGCGGCGTGAGTCGCTCGGCGAAGTCCGCGCGTACTACGCGGATCTGCGCCGCTGGGATGCGTCGGTCGACGACCCGCGCACGTACTTCTCGACGCATGCCGTGTCATTGCTGCGCGCGCTCGAAGTGTCGCTCGACGGCATCTTCGTCGAAGGACTTCCGGTTCGTTACGAGCGCCACCGCCGCGTGGCCGGCATGATTCGCGACGGCATGAGCGAGCTCGGGTTCGTGCCACTCACCAATGGCGCGTATCTCGCGCCCACGTTGAGCGTTCTCGCGCTCCCCGACGGGGTCGAGGACGTGACGTTGCGCAAGGGGATGAGCGATCGCGGGGTGGTGATCGCGCCCTGTCTCGGGCCGTGGGCGGGACGAGGCGTGCGCGTCGGGCACATGGGGACGGTCGGCAAGTCCGAGGCCGCGCGCACGATCGATGCGGCGGCGTCGGTGGTCGGCGCGCGTGCTTGAGCCCGCCCTGCTTGGACGTCTGCGCGCCGCGGTTGGCGGCGACGGGATGATCACCGCACCCGCAGCCCTGCGGACGTACGCGTGCGACGAACTCACGGGGCGCCGGGTCTCGCCCGCGGCCGTCGTGCTTCCGGTGACTACCGAGCAAGTGGCAGCGGTGGTGCGGGCGTGTGCGGAGGCGAACGTGCCGTTCGTCGCGCGCGGAGCCGGTACCGGGCTGTCCGGCGGCGCGCTCCCGGTCGCCGACGGCGTCGTCATCGGCCTCAGCCGCATGCGGGCCGTCCTCGGCATCGACCTGGAGAATCAGCAGGTGACCGTGCAGCCCGGCGTCACCAACCTCGAGGTGAGCAAAGCGGTCCGGCCGCTGGGGTACTTCTACGCACCCGATCCATCGTCGCAGCAGGTCTGCACCATCGGCGGTAACGTCGCAGAGAATTCCGGCGGAGCGCACTGCCTGAAATATGGGTTCACCACGCACCACGTGCTCGGGGCGACCTTCGTCACCCCGCTTGGGCGAATCGCCCATCTCGGCGGACCGGTGCGCGACGCAGCGGGCTATGACCTGCTCGGCGTCGTGATCGGCAGTGAGGGAACGCTTGGGATCGTGACCGAAGTCGTGCTGCGGATCGTTCGCGTACCCGAGTCGACCGAGACGGTGCTCGCGGCGTTCGCAACCATGGGTGACGCCGGCGAGGCCGTGTCGCGGATCATCGCCGCCGGTATCACACCGGCCGCGATCGAGATGATGGATCGTCTCGCCATCCAGGCGTGCGAGGAAATCGTTCACGCCGGGTATCCGGATTGCGGAGCGGCGCTCATCGTCGAGCTTGACGGGCCTGCCGTCGAGTCGGAAGCGTTCCTTCGCCAGGTCATCGACATCTGCACGGCGAGCGGAGCGACCGAGAGACGCGTGGCCGCGAGCGAGGCTGAGCGCGCACTGATCTGGAAGGCACGCAAGGCCGCATTCGCTTCGATGGGACGGATCAGCCCGAGCTACTACGTCCAGGATGGAGTCATCCCACGCACGCGGCTGCGCGACGTTCTCGAGTCGATCAGCGCACTGTCGGCGACCTACGGCCTGCGCGTCGCCAACGTGTTCCACGCCGGTGACGGCAACCTCCACCCGCTCGTGCTGTACGACGACACCGAGCCCGGCGCCTCCGACCGCGCGCTCGAGCTCGCCGGATTGATCCTCGAGTCCTGCATCGCCGCCGGTGGCTCGATCACGGGTGAGCACGGAGTCGGATCCGACAAAGCCTGCTACATGCCGAAGATGTTCACCCCCGGCTCGATAGCGGTGATGGGGCGCGTCCGCGACGCGTTCGACCCGAACGATCTCTGCAACCCGGGCAAAGCGCTGCCGACCCCGCGGCTCTGCGGTGAGGTACCCGGGATGTACCGTCCGCACGCCATCGAGACCGCAGGGCTGGCGGAGCGTCTCTGATGGTATCGGCGGCGCAGGAGCTGCATCTGTTCACCGAACTTGTCGGCGCTGCGCAGGTCCGGACCGGAGACACCGCCGATGCGGTCGGCGGCATCGTTCCGGGCCTGGTCGTCTCGCCGGGTGACGAGCTGGAGGTCGCGTCCGTGCTCTCAGCCGCAACCGCGCGCGGACTCGTGGTCGTGGCTCGCGGCGGTGGCACGAAGATCGACTGGGGTTCGCCGCCCGAACGGTGCGACGTCGTGCTCTCGACCGCCCGTATCGAGGGAATCGTCGACCACGAGCCCGCGGACCTCGTGTGCGTCGTCCGCGCTGGAACTCGGCTCGCCGGCCTGCAGGCAACGCTCGCCTCGGCTCCAGGCTTCCGGCAGCGCCTCATGCTCGATCCCCCACAGGGCGCCGACGCGACCATCGGCGGCGTGGTCGCCACCGCCGCCAGCGGGCCGCTGCGCACGCGCTTCGGCACGCCTCGGGACCTGGTGATCGGCGCGAGCTTCGTTCTCTCGGATGGAACCGTCGGGCGGAGCGGCGGCAAGGTCGTGAAGAACGTTGCCGGCTTCGATGTCGCCAAGCTGCTGGTGGGATCGCTGGGGACGCTTGCGGTGATCACCGAGGTGGCCTTCCGCCTCCATCCCATGCCCGCGGCGTCGCGAACCGTCGTCCTCGAGTCGCGGTCCGTCCTCGACCTGTGCAGGTTCGCCACAGGAGTCGGGCGGCTCCAGGTGACCCCGAGCGTCGTCGATCTCCACTGGCCCGAGGGCATGGTGATGGTGCGCTTCGACAGCTCAGAGCTCGGCGCCACGGTCCAGGCCGAGCGCGTCTCCCGGGAGCTCGGCGGCCGGATCCTTGCGGGCGATGAGGAGACCGCGTTGTCGGCGGCGGTTGCGGGGTCGCCCTGGACCGGCCCGGGGCTGGTGGGCGCGGTTGCGGTGCTGCCCTCGCGAGTCGGTCAGTTTCTGTCATCTATGTCTGCTACATGCGACGCCGTGGCACTGCGTCCGCTGCTCGGCACCGGCGAGGTGCGGTTCGCGCGGGAAGCGCTCGAGATGGTCGCGACCGCGGTGCGAACCGCCGGCGGCCGCCTGGTGATCAGGCGCGGCGAAACCACCTCCACCGGAGAGCCCGAGGACGGCGCGGCACTCGATTTGATGCGCTCGGTGAAACGGCAGCTGGACCCTGCCCGAACACTGAGCCCGGGCCGCCAGCTCGGTGGTATCTGACATGACCGCGGAGAGCTCCGGCCCGCCACGTGTCCTGGGGCATCCGCGCGCGGGTGCGGCGACAGCCGCGTTTGACGATCACCACTCCCCGGACCCGGCCCTGATCGCGGACTGCGTGCACTGCGGTTTCTGCCTCCCCGCGTGTCCGACCTACCTCCTCTGGGGCGAGGAGATGGACTCCCCTCGAGGTCGAATCCTGCTCATGGATCTCGCGGCGCGCGGCGAGGTCGGGATGGACGCGGAGGTGGTGCGCCACTGGGATGCGTGTCTCGGCTGCATGGCTTGCGTCGACGCCTGCCCCTCGGGGGTGCAGTACAACCGCCTGATCGAACAGGTCCGCCCGCAGATCGAACGCCACTTCGCTCGCCCCTGGCACGTTCGCGCGTCGCGAGCCGCACTCTTCGCGGTGCTTCCCAACCCGCGGCGGATGCGCACGGTCGCAAGCGCGCTCGCGCTCACGCAAGCCCTCGGGCTCCGGAAGCTGCTGCGCCAGGAGCGGCTGCGACGCCTGCTGCCCAGGACCGTGCGCCGCCTCGACGACATGGCACCGTCCCTGCGCCTCGCTGATCTCCGCGCGCGCACGCCGCGACGCCTCTCACCCAGCGGACGGCCGGTCCTGCGGGTCGCACTGCTCACCGGATGCGTGCAGGACGCCTTTTTCTCGCAGGTCAATCGAGCCACCGCACGTGTGCTCGCAGCTCACGGCTGCGACGTGCTCGTGCCCCCGCTCCAGAGCTGCTGCGGTGCGCTCGAGATCCATGCCGGTCGGGAGCGACCCGCGTTGCGGCGGATGCGCGATCTCATCGCCCAGATGGAGAACCTCGGGATCGACCGCGTCGTCGTGAACAGTGCGGGCTGCGGGTCGGCGATGAAGGAGTACGGGGCGCTGCTCGGCGATGACCCGTTCTGGTCGGCGCGTGCCGCGACCTTCTCGGCCCGAGTTCGCGACGTGATGGAGGTGATCGCGGACCTCGACCTGCAGCTTCCCAGGCACCTCCACCCCCTGCCTGCTCGAGTCGCATATCACGACGCCTGTCATCTCGCTCACGCCCAGGGTGTGCGACTCCAACCGCGCGCCGTACTCGGCCGTATCCCGCAGCTCGAGCTCGTCGACCTCAAGGAATCCGATGTGTGCTGCGGGAGCGCGGGGATCTACAACCTCGTCGCGCCGCGGGCCGCCGATGATCTCGGCGATCGCAAGGCCGCCAACGTCGTCGCAAGTGGTGCCGAGCTGCTCACCGCCGGCAACGGTGGTTGCCTGCTGCAGATCCAGGCTGCATTGCGGCGGGCGGGACGTCCGCTGCCCGTGTTCCATCCGGTGGAGTTGCTCGACGCATCCATCCGCGGCCTGCCGATGGCCGAGGTGCTGGCCGCGCCGCGCGGCCGGTAGGCGCGTGAGCCCGGCGGCCGGCCACAACCCGGGAAACAGGGGGCTCACGGGGGATTCCCCCGAGTGCCGGGTGGTGGTTGTCGGCGCGGGCGCGATCGGGCTTGCGGTCGCTCTCCAACTCCGGCGTGCAGGGGTGGAGCGGGTCGTCGTGATCGACCGAAACCCCTCGCCCGGCATGGGCTCGACGAGCCGCGCCAACGGCGGGGTTCGAGCGCAATTCACCACGCCGGTCAACATCACGTTCTCGCAATTCACCATCGAGAAGCTCCGCGAGTTGGACGAGGTCGAGGGTGCGCAGGTGGGGTTCCGTGCGGTCGGCTACCTCTTCCTCACCGGGACCGACGCGGGCGAGATTGCTCTCCGGCGGAGTTGGGAGTTGCAACGGTCACTCGGCGTCGACGTCCAGTGGCTCTCGCTCGCTCAGGTCCTCGAGATCGCCCCCTTTGTCAACGTCGACGGGCTATCCGCCGCGACGTTCTGCGCCGGTGACGGAACCATCGACCCGCACGGTGTGGTGAGCGCGTTGTGGGCGGCGTGCCGGCGTCTTGACACCTCCTTTCTGCTCGACACCGAGGTGCTCGACGTGGCAGGAGGCCTGCGGCGCGCGTCCGCACCACGGCGGGAGACATCGAGACCGAGTTCGTCGTCAACGCCGGCGGGCCGTTCGCTCGTGAGCTGGCGGCGATGGCAGGCGTCGATCTCCCGGTCGTGTCGCGCCGGAGAAACCTTGCGTGCACCGAGGCTGTTCCCGGGATCCCAGACGCGATCCCCATGTGTGTCGACAACGACACCGGTGTGCTCATCCGCCGCGAGGGTGCCGGCTTTCTGATCGGGTTCTCCGATCCCGCCGACCCACCGAGCATGGACACCACCTTCGATCCCGCATTCCTCGACGCGGTCGCCGCGCGGGTCGGCAACCGCTTCCCCTTCCTCGAGGACGTGCCGATCAGCTCGCGAAAATGCTGGGCCGGGCTGTATCCCGAAACCCCGGACCACCACGCCATCATCGACGCCGCAGCCACGGCACCGTGGTTCATCCAGTGCGTGGGCTTCGGCGGCCACGGCATCATGCACTCGCTTGCGGCGGGACAGGCGGTGACCGAGTTGATCAGCGAGGGTGAGTGCAGCAGCTTCGACCTGCGCCCGCTGCGACTGAGCCGCTTCGCCGAACCCGGAGCGGTCGTCGAGACCGCGGTGCTCTAAGCGACAGGGTGGAGCGCTGCGAGCGCTCCCGCCGGGTCGTCGATCAGGGTGCGGAGCGCCTGCCGCTGCTCCGCGTTCAGCGTCTGCAGGGGCGGTCTGACCGCGTCCTCGATCGCGACCCCGCGACGTTGCAGGATGAACTTCAACGCAGAGTGAAAGGGGAACGGTTCGATGGCTGATCTCGCCCGCGCGGCCCGAGCGCTCGCCTCCGGTGTGCCCGAGCGGACGGCGCCGATGGTCAGCTCGGGGAGCGCCGCGGCAAGGCCGGAGACCGCGCCTGCTGCGCCTGACTCCAGTCCCTGACAGATCAGGCCTTCGGCGCCGATGAACACGTCGAGGCCGGGAATCAGGTACGGCTTGACCCGATCGAAGGGAGCGTCGGAGACCTTGAGCCCGGCCAGGTTCGACGCGGTGGACTGCAGTCGCCGGACCACCTCGACCGGGACCGCGTAGCCGCTCCGCGCTGCGAACTCGTAGATGTAGAAGGGCAGTGGTGCGCATGCGCTTGCGGCTGCGTCGAGGTGGCGCCAGATGGCCTCCGCGTCGAGTGCGAAGTATGGAGGCGGGATCACGGCGACTCCGGCCGCGCCGTGGCTCGCCGCATGCTCGGCGAGAACCACCGTGTCGTGCGTGGTCTGCGCGCCGCAGTGCACCACGACCGCGAGCCGGTGATGCGCCGATGTCACGAACTCGTCCGCCGCACGTCGACGCTCGTCGACCGAGAACAGGATCCCCTCGCCCGTGGTGCCGAGCGCGAGGACGCCGTCAAGACCGGCGCGGGCGTAGAAGTCCACGACCGCTCGATCCCATCGCCATCGACGGCACCGTCCGCAGCCGTGAGCGGCGTGACCGCCGCCGCGAGGGTGCCGCGAATCCGATGCTGCGATTCCATGGCTCAGCCGAGTGTAGCCGCGCGGTCGGACAGCGATGCGACGTCATAAGCGATCGCGCTGCACCGGTTCGGCGCAGCAGCAGGTCGGCGACCAGGCCGGTCCACCCGGTCTGGTGCGATGCGCCGAGGCCCCTGCCCGGTCTCCGCGTGAAAGTACTCGTGGAACGGGATGGCATCCGCGAGGTCGGGCCGCGTGTAGAGATTGATGCCCGCGACCACCGGGCGCACGCCGTCCGGGCCTTCAGGAAGATGGATGCAAGACGCGCGGCGATGTCGTCTGCGACCGCGCCGAGGTGCGCCTGACGGCCCGACCCGCGCGGGTACTCGACGGTCCATGCGTCGCCGAGGAAGCGGTGATACACGCGAAGCGCCTCGATGATCAGGTGGTTGACTGGAAACCAGACCGGTCCACGCCAGTTCGAGTTGCCGCCATAGAGCCGCGAGGTCGATTCCGCGGGCTCGTAATCGAGCCGCGCGACAGTACCGCCGAGGTCGACCTCGAGCGGATGGTCGGCATGATATTGCGAAAGCGCGCGCAGGCCGTGGTCGCTCAGGAACTCCGACTCGTCGAGCACATACTCGAGAATGCGGCGCAGGCGGTCGGGGTCGACGATCGCGAGCAGGCGGCTTTCGCGCTGCGTCGTCCTCGACCTCGAGCGATACGGCTGCGGCGTAACGCGGTTTGAGCTTGATGAACAAGCGCAGCCGCGCCGCAAAATCCGGGAGCCGGCGCAGGGTGTCGTGACCGAGCGTCGTCGCGGCGCAGAGCGGGATGAGCCCCACGATCGAGCGCGCCTGGATCGGAATCCGCGTGCCGTCGGCGAGGTGCCAGCTGTCGTAGTAGAAGCCGGCATCCTCGTCCCAGAGTCCCTGTTCGTTCATGGCGGTCGCGATGGTCGCGAAGTGCTCGAAGAACTTCGTCGCCACATCCTCGTACGTGCGATCGAAGCTTGCGAGGATCAGGGCAATCTCGAGGAGGTTGAGCGAGTACATGGCCATCCACGCGGTGCCGTCCGATTGCTCCAGGTGGCCGCCGGCGGGGAGCACCGCCGAACGGTTGAACGGGCCGACATTGTCAAGGCCCAGGAACCCGCCCTCGAAGATGTTGTTGCCCTCGGCGTCCTCGCGATTGACCCACCAGGTGAAGTTGATGAGCAGCTTGTGGAAGACGCGCGCGAGGAACTGGTAATCGGTCGCGCCGTCGATCTCGAAAACTCGCAGCGCAGCCCATGCGTGCACCGGCGGATTGACGTCGTCGAAGGACCATTCGTAGGCTGGGAGCTGGCCGTTGGCATGCATGTACCACTCGCGACAGAGCAGGATCAGCTGCTGCTTGGCAAACTCGGGATCGACGTGGGCCAGCGCGACGCACTGGAAACCCAGGTCCCAGGCGGCGAACCAGGGATATTCCCACTTGTCGGGCATGGAGAGCACGTCCGCGGTGTCGACGTGACGCCATCCGGCGTTGCGTCCCACGAGTCGCTCGGCGGGCGGTGCGGGTTCGGCCGGGTCGCCGTCGAGCCAGCGCGTCACGTTGTAGTGGTAGAACTGCTTGCCCCACAGCATGCCGCTGAGCGCTTGACGGACGACGAGGCGCTCGTCGGTCGTGAGAGGGTCGACCATCACGCTCGCGTAAAACGCGTCGGCTTCGCTGTGGCGGAGCTCGAGCGCAGCTGCCGCACCGCCGGCGGCGTCGGTCTCGCGGCGGCCGAATCGAAGCCTGATCAACGCATGCTCGCCGGGGTCGACGGAGAGCACGTAGTGCAGCGCCCCCTTGGTTCCGACCTGCGCGGGATTAACGGTCTGCGCAGCGTGGATCACGTGGTCGTTGATGCCGTCCTTGGGAAAGCCGCTGCGTGACGTCGATCCCCAGAGGCGCTCGGCGTTGGACTCGTTGTCGCAGACCAGCGTCGTGTAGTCGCCGTCCCCGGTGAGGAACATCCGGCCCACCACCGTGTGGTCGGCGACGATTCGTCCGTTCTCCACGTGCAGTGACGGAGTCGTGTCGGTGATGCCCCACGCCCATGTGTTGCGGAACCAGAGCGTCGGGAGGATGTGGAGGCTCTGGGTGGTGGCGCCGGTGTTGCGAGCGCACAATTCCAGGATGAGATCTTCGGGCGTCTCCTTCGCGTAGTCGAGGGTGATGTCCCAGAAGCCGCTGTCGAGCACGCCGGTGTCCGCAAGCTCGTACTCGGGGTCGAGCTCACCGCGACGCTGGTTCTCGGCGAGCAGATCGTCGTAGGGAAACGCGACCTGCGGATAGAGATATCGCCAGCGCATCCACGAATGCGTCGGCGTCGAATCGACGTACCACCAGTATTCCTTGGCGTCCTCAGCCATGATTTCCCTGCGGGCCGGTCAGCCCGAAGATCCGCTCCTTGAGGATGGGATCGACGCCGTTCCAGAACGCGAACGCGAGACACAGCAACTGGTGCTCATCGCAGATCCCGCCAAGGCCCTCCTCGCTCCAGCGGAAGGCTCGCGAACGCGCCTGGTCGTGGGGAACGTAGCTCCAGGCGTCCCCGTTCGCGCTGTAGTCCTCGCGCACCGTGCCCCAGGCGCGCTCGCTGAGATACGGCCCCCAGCGCCGCCAGCCCGCCGGATCGTCGCGGAGCCGCGCGCGCTCGGCGTCGTGGTTGGTCACGACCGTCCGGCCGCGGTGGCGTTCAGGCTCTAGCCCTGGACGGCCTGGTCCGCGATCGAGAGTGCGCCGTCGATGACCTCGAACCCGTGCGCCAGCTCCTCCGCGCTGATGCAGAGCGGCGGGTTGGTGTGGATCGAGTTGTTGGAGACCATCGTGTACACGCCGTGTTCCCGAAGATACATGGCGATGGCGGTCATCTCCGCGCTGGTCGCGTTGAACGCGGTCATCGGCGTATACGGCTCCTGCTTTCTGACCAGGTCGAGGATGCCGAAGAGTCCGAGGTTTCGGTGCGCGCCGACGCTGGGGTGCTTCGCTGCCAGCCGCTCGTGATGCGCGCGCATGACGGAGTCCATCGCGGCAGCACGTTCGATGAGGTGATCCTCCTCGTACACGCTCAAGGTCGCGAGCGAGGCGGCAAGTGACACCGGGTGGCTGGAGTAGGTGAGCCCGCCGTAGAACATCGTCGTATCGAACTTCTCGGCGATGTGCCGGCGCATCGCGACGGCGCCCAACGGAAGATACGAGGATGTGAGGCCCTTGGCCATGGTCATCAGGTCCGGGACCGTGTTCCAGTGCTCGATTGCGAACCACCTGCCGGTGCGCCCGAAGCCTGCCATCACCTCGTCGGCCACCATCAGGATGCCGTGCCGGTCGCAGAGTTCGCGAACGCCTTGAATGTAACCGTCCGGCGGTATCAGGATGCCGTTGGTGCCGACGATGGTCTCGAGGAATATCGCCGCGATGGTGTGCGGTCCCTCGTACATGATCACGTCCTCGAGACCGCGGAGGCTCTCCTCCACGGGTCGTGGCTCGCGCTCGCCCCAGCGATGGGTGTCGGGATACCGGACCACGCCGACGAGCCCCGGCTCCGTCGCCCAGCGGCGCGGATCGCCGGTGAGCGTCATCGCCCCCATGGTCGCGCCGTGGTAGGCGCGGTAGCGAGCGAGGATCTTGTAGCGCCCGGTGTACTGGCGGGCGATCTTGATCGCATTCTCGATCGCCTCGGCGCCACCGAGCGTGAAGAAGACCTTGTCGAGATCGCCGGGCAGGAGCCCGGTCAGCTTCTCGCCGAGTTGCGCTCGAATCTCGGTGACGAAGGCGGGCTGGACGAATTGCAGTCTGGTGGCCTGCTCGACGATGGCGTCGACGACCCGTCGGTCTCCGTGGCCGATGTTCACCGACATCAGCTGGCTGTTGAAGTCGAGAATGCGCCGTCCTTCCGGCGTGTACAACCAGACGCCCTCGGCATGATCGACGGCGATGGGATCGACCGCGCCCTGCACCGACCACGAGAAGAATGTGTGCTCCTTTGACAACCGCACGATCTCTTCGCTGGTCATCCGGCGTTGCTCGACCTGAACGCTCACGGGGTCCTGGACTCCTCTCGTCGAGACATCAACATGGCACAGTATCACCGTGTCACACGCTCGGGAATTCGGCATCGAGACCGGTACCCGCGAGCCTTTCGGACCCCGTGGGACAGGGATGTGACCCTCCTCGTCGGAGTGGTCGAGGGCGATCCACCAAGCCGCGACATCCTGGATCCGCGGCCGGATGTTCGATACGTCTTCGTCGATCCCGCGTCGCCGCTGCCGGCGGACGCCGCCGACGCCGACGCGCTGCTGATCTGGAACGTCCGCAGCGGCTACCTTCGCGAGCAGTGGAGCCGCTTCACCCGGCTTCGCTGGGTCCACGCGGGCACCGCCGGCGTCGAACGCGTGCTCTTCCCGGAGCTCGCCGCCAGCGACGTCGTGCTCACCAACTCGCGGTACGTCTTCGACCAGGCCCTCGCCGAGTACACGATCGGTCTGATGCTGGCCCTGAACAAGGACCTGCAGGCCACGTTCAGGCACCAGCTCGAGCATCGATGGGTGCAGCGTGAGAGCGAGACACTTTCAGGCAAGACCGTCGTGATGCTCGGCGTCGGTCCGATCGCACGGCGGACCGCCCAGCTGGCCAATGCACTCGGCATGTCGGTGCGCGGCATCGGGCGAACCGCACGCGCCGGCGATCCCGACTTCGGCGACATCGCCGCGTCCGATGCCCTGCCCGAGCTGTTCGCGGGCGCGGACTATGTCGTGATGGTCCTGCCCAGCACTCCGCAGACCGCCGGCATGGTCGGTGCCGCCGCCCTCGGCGCGCTCAAGCCGGCCGCGCGGCTCGTCAACGTCGGCCGTGGATCGACGCTCGACCAGGACGCGCTGTCCACGGCGCTGCGCGAGGGGCGGATCGCCGGGGCTGCCCTCGACGTCATGACCCCGGAACCGTTACCTGCTGACTCGCCGCTGTGGGACGTGCCGAACCTGATCATCTCGCCGCACATGTCCGGCGACCACGCGGGCTGGCAGCGAGAGATCGCCGACCTGTTCACGAGAAACCTCGAGCGGTTCCAGCGCGGGGAGCCACTGCTCAACGTCGTCGACAAGCGCCTCGGCTACGCGCCCTCGGAGCATCCATGACGCTGGTCGGGTGATTTGCGTATGGTTGCGCCGCCATGCCGGACGCTGACCTCAGCTCTGCCCACGAGTTCGCCTCGGTCAAGGACATCGGGCCTCTGGCACTCATGGATGGCCTGCGCGTCCGGGCGGTCAATGGAGAGCGGATCACACTCGCCGTCTTCGAACTGGATCCCGGAATCGCAATGCCCGAGCACCGCCATCCAAACGAGCAGGTCGGGGTCGTGGTGCGCGGAGAGTTCACCTTCACGGTCGGCGGTGAGACGCAGCTGCGCAAACCGGGCGACATGTGGGTGATCCCACCGGGCGTTCCACACGCGGTCGAGCGCGCCGGCGAGGCGGGGTGCACGATCGTGGAGACATTCTCGCCACCGCGAGACGACTGGGCGGACAAGCCCCGCCAGGCCCCGTCGGCCGATGGCTGGCCGCAACCCTGATCCAGCCTGAGGTCAGTCCCCGGTCGACCCCTCGGATGAGAACTGAAGTACGTGCATGTCCTCCAGCAGCCGGTCGGCAAGCCTGAGAAAGCGTCGCGTCCGCCACGCTTGATCCGCTTCTCCGGTGGTCAGCACTGGAACCGCCGCCTCTTTGATAACAAGCAGCAGCGCCTCGAGATCACGCATCAACCGCAGGACGCGCGTCCACGCGTCTTCCTGTTCGTTCATTCCCCGTTCCCCTTCCGCCATGCCGAGTGGCACGCAGGAACATCTTCGCACATCTTGTGCTTCGTTTGGAGCGTTCGATCTTGACCAAGGGATCCGGGCCTCGCTGGCCCCGGGGTGCCGGCCGACTACAGTGGGGCCTCAGGCCGTCGCATGAACAGGGAGAAGCAATGAAAATCAGCGCGCGCAACAAGCTGCCCGGCCGTGTCGAGCAGATCACCCGTGGAGCCGCCACCGCGAACGTGGTGGTCTCGGTCGCGGGCATGTCCATGACAGCCGCGATCACCGTCGATGCGGTCGAGGAGCTCGGCATCAAGGTCGGCAGCGAGGTCATCGTGATCGTCAAGGCGTCCGACGTCATGCTGGCCGTCGCCGAGTAGCTCCCGGCCACCCGAGACGACCTCAGCGCTTAGAGATTGCCTCGAGCCGCCTGCTCGCGCTCGATGGACTCGAACAGGGCTTTGAAGTTTCCCTTGCCGAAGCCCTTGCACCCCTTGCGCTGGATGACCTCGAAGAACAGTGTCGGACGGTCGCCGACGGGGCGCGTGAAGATCTGCAGCAGGTAGCCGTCGTCATCGCGGTCGATGAGGATGTTGAGCGAGCGCAGCCGGTCGAGGTCCTCGTCGATGCCCGCGGCCCTTTCCCCGAGTGCGTCGTAGTAGGCGCCGGGGGCAGTGAGGAACTCCACGCCGCGGTCATGCATCTCCTGCACCGTGCCGACGATGTCGTCCGTGTGGACGGCGATGTGCTGGATGCCGCTGCCGCGGTAATAGTCGAGGTACTCCTGGATCTGCGACTTCCTGAGCCCGACGTGTGGCTCATTGATCGGCATGGTGATCTGGGTGCGCGGGTCGCGCGCCACCTTTGAGCGCAGCGCGCTGTACTGGGTCGCGATGTCCTTTTCGTCGAATTCCTGGAAGACCGTGAATCCGAACACCTCTGAGTAGAACGAGATCCAGTCGTCCATCTTGCCGGTGTCGACGTTGCCAACCGTGTGGTCGATGAAGCGGAGTCCAACGCCACCGCCGCTGCGACTGTCGGCGCGGTACCCGGGCCAGAAGACGCCGGAATACTCGTTGCGCTCGACAAAGGTGTGGATGGTGTCACCGAACGTCGCGATCGAGGCGGAGGTCACGACCCCGTGCTCGTCCTCGGCGCGTGCCGGCTCTGCAACGCTGCGCGCCCCGCGTGCGGTGGCCGCCTCGTACGCGGCGGTCGCGTCCTCGACCCGGAGCGCGATGGTGCGGACCCCCTCACCGTGGAGCCGAAGGTGCTCGGCGATATCGCCCTCGGGCTGGAGCGGCGCAGTGAGCACCAGGCGCACCTTGCCCTGCTCGAGGACGTAGCTCGCCCGATCGCGAATGCCGGTCTCGGGTCCAGCGTAGGCGACGATGTCAAACCCGAAGGCCTTGCGGTAGTGGTATGCGGCCTGGCGCGCGTTGCCGACCCACAGCTCGACGTGATCGGTGCCCTCGAGCACGGGCACGGCAACCTCGGCGACCTGAACCATGTGGTTCTATTGTAGGAGCATGAGATCAAGCGGCCAGAACGACCCTGGCGGCGCGGAGAGCGCACCACCGGGCGGGTCGGCGCCGGGCGCCGTCGTGGATCGCCACGAAGCCGAATTCCAGGCACTGATCGACGCCGATCAGCGGATCGAACCGCGCGACTGGATGCCCGCCGGCTACCGGAAGACGCTCATCCGCCAGATCGCGCAGCACGCCCACTCCGAGATCATCGGCATGCAGCCCGAGGGCAACTGGATCACCCGTGCCCCATCGCTGCGGCGCAAGGCGATCCTCATGGCCAAGGTGCAGGACGAGGCCGGTCACGGCCTGTACTTGTACTGCGCCGCTGAAACGCTCGGCGTCGATCGCTCCGAGCTCATCGACCTCCTGCACGAGGGGCGCCAGAAGTACTCGAGCATCTTCAACTACCCGACGCTCACCTGGGCGGACGTCGGCGCGATCGGCTGGCTCGTCGACGGCGCGGCGATCACCAACCAGATCCCGCTCTGCCGCTGCTCCTTCGGCCCGTACGCGAGGGCGATGGTGCGCGTGTGCAAGGAGGAATCCTTCCACCAGCGGCAGGGGTTCGAGTTGCTCTACGCGATGTCGCATGGGACTCCCGAGCAGCACGAGATGGCCCAGGATGCGGTGAACCGCTGGTGGTGGCCGTCCGTCGAGATGCTCGGTCCCCCCGACACCGAGTTGACGCACAGCGCGCAGTCGATGGCGTGGGGCATCAAGCGATTCTCGAACGACGAGCTGCGCCAGCGCTTCATCGACATGGTCGCGCCGCAGGCTGTCGTGCTCGGTCTGACGCCGCCGGATCCGGAACTTCGCTGGAACGAGGAACGCGAGCACTACGATTTCGGACCGTGCGACTTCGAGGAGCTGCGACGCGTGGTCAGCGGTGACGGTCCATGCGACCGGCAGCGCGCCGCGCATCACCTGAAAGCGCACGAGGATGGTGCCTGGGTGCGGGCGGCGGCCGCCGCCTATGCGGCCAAGCACGCGGCGACCAGCGCGGCGGCATGAGCGAGGAAACGCCTTCGCCGCTCTGGGAGGTCTTCATCCGCAGCAAGCGCGGGCTGTCCCACAACCACGTGGGCAGCCTGCACGCCCCAGACGCCGAGATGGCGCTGCGCAACGCGCGCGACGTGTACACGCGGCGCATGGAGGGGGTGAGCATCTGGGTCGTCCCTTCGGCGCTGATCACCGCGTCATCTCCAGACGAGAAGGACTCGTTCTTCGACCCGGCGTCCGACAAGGCATACCGGCATCCCACGTTCTACTCGATACCGAAGGAAGTGCGGCAGCTGTGACCCTCGTGGTCGCCGGCGCGGCGGCCGTGTACACGCTGCGCGCCGCGGACGATTGCCTCGTGCTCTCGCACCGGCTGGCGCAGTGGTCGTCGTGGGCGCCGACCCTGGAGGACGACGTCGCCTTGACGAACATCGCGCTCGACCTGCTCGGCCAGGGGCGTGCGATGTACGCCCGCACCGCCGAGCTCGACGGCACCGGCCGCTCCGAGGACGACTACGCCTTCATGCGAGATGAGCGCGAGTTTGTGAACTGTCTGCTCGTCGAACAGGAGAACGGCGACTTCGCCACGACGATCCTTCGCCAGCTCCTGTGTTCGACATATCAGCTCGCGCAGTGGCAGGCGTTGGTGACGTCGACGGACGATCAGGTCGCGGCGATCGCCGCCAAAGCCGTCAAGGAGACGGCGTATCACCGCGACCATGCCACCGACTGGACGCTCCGCCTCGGCGACGGGACCGACGAGAGCCATCGCCGTATGGACAGCGCCCTGGCAGCCCTCTGGCCGTTCACCGCCGAGCTTTTCGAGAGCGACTTCGTCGCCCGCGACGTTGCCGCCCTGGGCGTCGGTCCCGACCCGGAGACGCTCCGCCCCGAGTGGGAGGGGTATATCGGCCGCGTTCTCAACGACGCCACCCTCGTGGTACCGGAGAGTACCTGGAGGCCTTCCGGCGGGCGGCAGGGACTACACACCGAGCCGTTTGGGTACATGCTCGCCGAGATGCAACACCTTCATCGCTCATTTCCGGGTGTCACGTGGTGACCGCGAGCGAAGAGATCCGTCGCGTGGCCGGGGCGATCCCCGACCCTGAGATGCCTGCCCTGACCATCGCCGACCTCGGCATCCTTCGCGATGTCCGCGTCGACGCATCCGGGCATGTCGACGTCGACATCACGCCGACGTACTCGGGGTGCCCGGCGCTCGACACCATCCGTGAGGACGTCGAACGTTGTGTGCGAAACCAGGGCTACGCCGATGTCAGCGTGCGCATCGTGCTCTCACCCGCATGGACGACCGAGTGGATGTCCGAGGCCGGGCGAGTCAAGCTGCGCGAGTACGGCATCGCGCCTCCGCGTCAGCACGCCTTCGAGGTGACGCCGCTGACCATCGCGGTGCAATGTCCTCTGTGCAACTCGTCGCGCACTCACGAGCTGGCCCACTTCGGCTCGACCCAGTGCCAGGCGGTGCGCCAGTGCGATGCCTGCGGCGAGACCTTCCCGCACTTCAAGGAGCACTGAGGGGTTGACCGCCACGCCGGTTGCGGAGGCATCCGCAGGGCATCGGCGCGCCACCATCCATCCGCTGCGCGTGCAGGCTGTGGAGCCGCTCACCGACGATTCCGTGGTGATCGAGTTCGAGGTCCCCCCCGAGCTCGGGAGCGAGTTCGCGTTCATCCACGGGCAGCACGTCTCCCTCCGGTGCGAGGCGGCCGGAGACGACACCAGACGCAGCTATTCGATCTGCAGCGCCGCCGGATCGGGACGGCTACGGGTGGCCGTGAAACGGCTCCCGGGCGGGATCTTTTCCGCGTTCGCGATGGAACAACTCAGCGCCGGCGATGTCGTCGAGGTCGTGACCCCGATCGGCCACTTCAATACGCCACTCGATCCGAGCCATACGACCTCGTACGCAATGATCGCGGCGGGAAGCGGGATCGCGCCCATCCTGTCCAACGTCACCACCATTCTCGCCGTCGAACCGCGCAGCACCGTCACGCTCATCTATGGCAACCGGACAGTCAAGGACATCATGTTCCTCGAGGAGCTCGAGGACCTCAAGAACCGGTACCCGGAACGGTTCGCCCTGTACCACGTGCTCTCGCGCGAGGAGCAGGAGGTGCCGCTCTTTCACGGGCATATCGACGCTGAGCGGCTGAACATGTTCCTCGACCAGCTGGTGCGGCCCGAGGACGTGGACGAGTGGTTCCTCTGCGGGCCGCGAGAGATGATCAAGTCGACACGCGGCGTGCTCGTCGAGCGCGGTGTCGACGCGGACCACGTGCACGCCGAGCTGTTCCACGCGAAGGACGCAAAACCCCCACGCATCGGCGAGCAGCACGTCGCGGCAGGCGCGGCCGAGGTGACGATCATTCTCGACGGACGCAGCTCGACATTCCCCGTCGATCCGGATGGCGAACGGATCCTCGACGCCGCGCTGCGCGTGCGTTCGGACGCGCCGTACGCGTGCAAGGGCGGTGTCTGCGGCACCTGTCGCGCGAAGCTGGTCAGCGGCAGCGTCGAGATGGACCAGCACTTCGCGCTCGAGCAGCGCGAGATCGACGCCGGCTTCGTGCTCGCGTGCCAATCGCATCCCACCACCCCGAAGGTCGTTCTCGACTTCGACCAGTGATCGAGGATCCTGGTCAGACGATCGGGGTCAGCCAGTCCGCGTAGCGGTCGTTCTCGCCCTTGCAGACGCCGAAGTAGAGGTCCTGGAGCTTGCGGGTCAGCGGCCCGGGCGACCCCGAGCCGATCGCGCGCTGATCGATCTCGATGACCGCCGAAACCTCGGCGCCGGTGCCGCAGAGCAGGACCTCGTCGGCAACGTACAGCTCACTGCGGTCGATGGTGCGTTCGACGACCTCGACGCCGAGTTCGTCACGCGCAAGGGTCATCAGCACCGAGCGCGTGATGCCCTCGACGATGTTCTCCGATGCCGGCGGCGTGATCAGCGTCCCGCGCCGGAGGATGAACAGGTTCTCCGCACTCCCCTCACAGACGTGGCCCTCCTGGGTCATGAGGATCGCCTCGTCGAACCCGTTGAGAAACGCCTCTGTCTTGGCCAGCGCGCTGTTGATGTAGATGCCCGTCGCCTTGGACCGCGCCGGCGCGACGTTGTCGTCGATGCGCCGCCAGCTCGAGACCTGACAACGAATCCCTCCGGTCGTGTCCACGTAAGCGCCGAACGGGACAGGGACGATCATGAACCCGTCGCGCAGGTTGTGAAATCGAATGCCGATCTCCTCGGTCGCCTTGTAGCAGAGCGGCCGCACGTACACGTCGGTGGTGAAGGCGTTGCGACGGAGCAGCTCGACGGTGATGTCGCACAGGTCGTCGACACTGTGGGGCAGCGCCATGTGGAGCATGCGTGCGTTGCCGGTCATGCGCGCGAAGTGATCGGCCATCCGGAAGACGTTGATGCGATGCTGCCGCTCGCTCCAGTACGCCCTGATTCCCTCGAAGCAGCCGGTCCCGTAATGGAGCGCGTGGGTGAGCAGGCCGAGATGTGCATCGCCGTACCTGCACAGCTCGCCCTCGAAGTACACCCACGTGTCCGCCTGTGCACGGCGAAGCTCGGACTGTGCGACGGGCGCCTTGGTCGGGATCTCAGTCATCCGCACTTGCCTGGTCGGGTGCTTCGATAAGGTCCGCGAGATGCCTGATGAAGCCGCCGGCGACGCCTCCATCAGCGACGCGGTGATCGAAGACGAGTGAGAGCTCAACCACCGAGCGCGGCACCACGTAGTCGTCCACGACCCAGGGGCGGGTCGCGATCCGACCGACGCCGAGGATCGCCGCCTCTGGGGGATTGATGATCGCGGTGCCTCCGTCGACGCCGAAGGCACCGAAGTTGGAGACGGTGAAGGTGCTACCTCGGAGATCGGTCGCGTCGATGGACCCGTCGCGTGCCGCGCTCGCAAGCCGCTGGAGGTCATCGGCAATGCCTGGCAACGACTTGCTCTGCGCCTCGCGAATCACCGCAACGACGAGGCCGCGATCGGTCTGCACGGCCACCCCGAGGTGGATCGGTGTGAAGCGCACGATCTCGCTGGCCTCGGTGTCGAAATGGGCGTTGAGCCGGGGGAATTGCCGGAGCGCGATCACGCAGAGCCGCAGGATGATCGCGAAGGGTGTGACTGAGGCATCCGTGGTTCCGGGCGGCAGCTCCGCACGCAATTCCATGAGCCGGGTTGCGTCGGCGCGAACAAATGCGGTGGCGGTGGGCGCTTCGCGATGGGACCGGGTGAGCCGTTCCGCGGCGATCCGGTCGACGCCCGTGAGCGAAATGCGTTCGCCGCCCACAACTGTCGGAGGGCTTTGGTTTTCCGGTGTGGCGCCGTCGTGCCTCGAAGCACGCTCGAGGTCGGCCTGGGTCACCATGCCCCCGGGCCCGCTTCCCGCAATGGTCGCGAGGTCGACACCGAGCTCCGCAGCAAGCCGTCGAACCAGCGGCGAGGCCGGGGGTGACGGGGCGGACCGAGCCGATCCAGCCGTGCTTGCCGGCGCGACGCTCCGCCGCGAACGCGGCGCCGCTTCGCTGGTTCCGTAGCCGACGAGGACGTTCCCCGACTCCGAGGCCGCAGAGGCGCCGGCGACCTCGATGCTGATCAGCGGCTTCCCCACCGCGATCATCTCGCCCTCGGCACCATGGAGGGTGGCGACGCGTCCCGCAAACGGCGTGGGCACCTCGACGACCGCCTTCTCGGTGGTGATCTCAGCGACCGGCTGGTCGACCGTGACCATGTCACCCTCGGCCACCAGCCAGCGGTTGACCTCCCCCTCGGTGAGCCCCTCGCCGAGGTCTGGCATGAGGAAGTCGCGAATCGCCGGCATCGTTCAGTACTCGAGCAGTCGGGTGACCGAGTCGAGGATGCGGTCGGCGTCGGGAAGGAAGTGGCGCTCGATCTTGGCCGACGGGTATGGGACGTCGAACCCGGTCACGCGCAACACCGGGGCCGCGAGATAGCCGAACGCGCGCTCGTTCAACTCGGCGGCGATCTCCGCGCCGTATCCGACGAAACGCGCCGCCTCGTGGACCACCAGAGCCCGTCCGGTCTTGGTGGCGCTCGCCACCAGCGTGTCCATGTCGACGGGCGACAGCGTTCGGACGTCGACCACCTCGAGCTCCCAGCCATGCTCCTCGTCGGCGCGCGTGGCCGCCTCCATCGCGGTGGTCACCATCGGTCCGTAGGCGATGACCGTCGCAGTCGTCCCGGTGCGGCGCACGACCGCCTCGCCGATCGGCGGGGCGGTCACCGGCAGCTCGAGGTCCTCCTTCAACCAGTAGCGGCGCTTCGGCTCGAGAAAGATGACCGGGTCGTCGAAGGCGATCGACGCGCGCAGCAGCGCGTAGGCGTCTGCGGGCGTCCCCGGCGAGACGACCGTGAGCCCCGCGGTGTGCGCGTAATAGGCCTCGGGACTTTCCGAATGGTGCTCGACGGCGCCGATGCCGCCCCCGTATGGGATGCGGATCACCATCGGCAAACCGACACGGCCGCGGGTCCGGTTGCGGTACTTGGCGACGTGGCTGATCACCTGGTTGAGCGCGGGGTACGAGAAGCCGTCGAACTGCATCTCCACCACCGGACGCAGCCCGTAGATCGCCATGCCGATCGCCGTCCCCGCGATGCCCGACTCTGCGACCGGGGTGTCGAAGCAGCGGTCGGTGCCCATCTCCGCCTGGAGTCCGTCGGTGATGCGGAACACACCGCCCAGCTTGCCGACGTCCTCGCCGTAGACGACCACGGAGTCGTCGTCGCGCATCGAGTCGCGAAGGGCGGCGTTGAGGGCACCGGCCATGGTCAGGTCCATCAGCTCTGCTCGGCCGCCTGCAATTCCTGCGCGAGCAGCGCCCGCTGACTGTCCAGCTGGGCGGTGGGCGTGGCGTAGACATGGTCGAACATCTCGCGCGGATCGCCGGCCGGAGCGCCGAAGAGAAAGTCACGCATGCGCGCTGCGGTCGCCTCGCCTTCGGCTTCGACCTCCGAGAGGAACGCGTCGTCGACGACGCCGCCCTCACGCAGCACCGCGAGGAAGCGTTCGACGGGATCCCGGGCGCGCCACTCGGCAGCCTCGTCGTCGCTGCGGTACCGGCTCGTGTCGTCAGCCGTGGTGTGCGCCTCGAGCCGGTAGGTCACGGCTTCGACGAGCGTCGGCCCGTCACCACGACGGGCACGGTCGACTGCCGTCTTCACGGCTCCGTAGACCGAGACGACGTCGTTGCCGTCAACGCGGATGCCCGGCATGCCGACGCCCGCCGCGCGCAACGCGATCGACGAGGTCCTGGTCTGGAGGCGATACGGAACGCTGATCGCGTACCCGTTGTTCTGGACGACGAACACGACCGGAGCCCCGCTCACACCGGCAATGTTCAGCGCTTCGTGGGCGTCACCCTCGCTGGCGGCTCCGTCGCCGAAGAAGGTCAACGCGACGATCGGATCGTGCTTGATCCGCGCGGCCATCGCGAGACCGACCGCGTGCAACGCCTGAGTGGCCAGCGGAGTCGTCAGCGGAGCGACCCGGTACCGATAGGGGTCGAAGCCGCAGTGCCAGCTTCCCGAGAAGAGCGCGAGGAGCTCGACGACGTCGACCCCACGGGCGAACGTCCCCACCGTCTCGCGGTAGGTTGGAAAGAGCCAGTCGTCCGTCTCGAGCGCGAAGACCGCGCCGACCTGCGCCGCCTCCTGGCCGTGGCTCGAGGCGAAGACACCGAGCGCTCCCTGGCGGGTGAGGTTGATCGCCTGGCGATCGACCCGCCGGCTCAGCGCCATCAAGCGGTAGAGGGCGCGGAGCTGCTCCGTGGTCAGGTCGACGTCGTGGGACCGCGCGGCGCCGAGATCCCCCTCAGCGGCGACGTCCTGCCAGATCGCCGTCGACGGCCCCGGAAATGAGGACGGTCCGCTGGTCGCCGACGACACCTCCACACTCACGTTGTTCGATCCTACCGCTGCGGACCGCGGCCGCCGAAGTCCGGGGCACGTTTGGCCCGCCTCGCTGCCAGGCCTTCGGCGACATCGGGACCGGTGAAACCGAGGAATTCCAGGGCGAGCGAGCTGTCGAAGATGGGCCCCGCCGCCCGCAGCCAGTTGTTGAGCGCGTACTTGGTCCAGCTGATCGCGGTCGGCGATCCCGCGGCGAGCTTTCCGGCCACCTCGAAGGCCGTGGCGTGCAGCCGCTCATCGGGGACGCTGAGCGAAACCAGTCCGATGCGCTCCGCCTCCTCGCCGCTGAGCGGCTCATTGAGCAGGAGGTGGTACTTGGCCTTGGCGATACCGCAGAGCAGCGGCCAGATGATCGCGGCGTGGTCGCCGGCCGCGACGCCGAGCCGGGTGTGGCCGTCGATCAGGCGCGCCGAGCGAGCTGCGATGGAGATGTCCGCGAGCAGGCCGACGACGAGCCCGGCGCCGACGGCCACGCCGTCCATCGCCGAGACGACCGGCTTGCTGCAGTTGATGACGTTGTAGACGAGGTCGCGGGCCTCCCGGAGCACGCGTGCGCGCACCGCAAAGTCCGCCGCCATCTCCTCGATGAGGTCGAAGTCGCCGCCCGACGAGAACGTGCCGCCCGCGCCACGAATGATCACGGCGCGGGTTTCCCCGTCGGCGTCCACCGCAGGCCACACCGCGGCGAGGTCGCGATGCATGGCGGCGTCCGCCGCGTTGAGGCGCCCTTCCGCCTTCATGGTGATGACCAGGATTCCGTCCTCGGGGCGCTCGAAGACGAGGCTCGGAAATGAGCGTGCGAGATCCTTCATCTGAACGCTGACTACCGGCCGGTGAAGGCGGGATTGCGCTTCTCCTGGAACGCGGCGATGCCGTCCTGGTAATCGTGCGTCCGCGACGCGCGACCCTGGGCCGCGGCCTCGGCGGCGAGCAGGTCCGCGAATGTCGGCGATTCGTCCTGGATCATCCGGACGATGCGTTTGGACTCGAGGAAGGCGGACGTCGGACCGTGGGCAATCGTACCGGCCATCTCGCGAGTCCGGCGAACGAGGTCGGCGCCGGCGACGCTGCGGTTCACCAGGCCCCATTCCGCCGCTTCGCGTCCGGACAGCAGCCGCCCGGTATAGATCAGCTCGAGGGTGCGGTGCGGCCCGATCCGGGACACCAGGGCCACATGCGCGCCGCTGTCCAGGACTGCGCCGATGCGGGCGAACGGCGAACCGATCCGGGCGTCATCGGCGGCGTACACGATGTCGCAGGCGAGTGCGAGGCCGAGACCGGTTCCGAGGCAGGCGCCTTGGACGGCGGCGATCGTCGGGACGGCGAGCCCGGCCATCCGCGCCATGAGCGGGTTGAACTCGTCGCGGAGGATCGCCTCGCCATCTTCGTGGGCCGGATCCGCGCTGGCGAGGTCACGTCCGCTGCAGAACGCGCGGCCCTCGCCACGAACGAGCACGGCCCGAGCCCCGGCGGTCTCCGCCGCGTCAAGGCTCTCGAGGAGCTCCCGCACCATCACGGCGCTCATCGCGTTCAGCTTGTCTGGACGATCGAGCATCAGCTCGGCAACGCCGCCCTCGATGGTCAGGCGGACCGTGCGGCCCTGCTCAGATTCCGGCATAGGGCGCCCGCTCCCTGGCGGTGAGAATCTTCAGCTGGCTGGCGCAGACGGTGACCCCGTTCTGGTTGAGCACGTCCCAGCGATACGAGACCAGCCCCGATTTCGCGTCGCGGTCCGACTTCTCGAGCACCTCGATGTCGAGGTAGATGGTGTCGTTGATCCACGTCGGTGCGGTGTAGCGCAGTCGATCGGTGCCGTAGTTGGCGAGGATTGTGGTCGCGTCGCTCGGTACACCGAGACCAGTTCCGAGCGCAAACACCATGATTCCGGGCGCGACCCGCTGACCGAACATCGATCGCTCCGCCGCGACTCTGTCGATGTGGGGGTAGAACCAGTCGCCGGTCAGCGCGCACCAGTTGACGATGTCCGTCTCGGTGATGGTTCGTCCCCGGGTGCGCTGGGTCTGGCCGACCTCCAGCTCGTCGTAGGTCCGGTACAGAAGAAACCGATCCACCCCGATATGCCTCCGTGCGCCGGCGTGTTCGACCGGCGGGCTGGGGAAGTCTACGACCGGCGGTCGATCACCCGCTGGAGCTTGCCGGCCGAGCGTTCGAGGGTCTCGGGGTCGACGACCTCCACCAGGACGGTGACCCCCACCCGATCCTTGACCTCGCGAGCCAGCGCCTCCGCGGCCGGGTCGCGGCGCTCGGGAGGGCAGTCGGAGCGAGCTTCGACGCGCACCGACAGCGTGTCGAGGCGCCCCGCGCGCCCGAGGATCAGCTGGAAGTGTGGCGAGAGACCGGCGGTGCGGAGGACGAGTTCCTCGAGCTGGGTGGGAAAGACGTTGACGCCGCGCAGGATGATCATGTCGTCGCTGCGCCCGGTCACCTTCTCCATGCGCCGGAACGCCGGTCGCGCCGTCCCCGGGAGCAGCCGGGTGAGATCGCGCGTGCGGTAGCGGACCATGGGCAGCGCCTGCTTGGTCAGCGATGTGAAGACCAGCTCGCCGAGCTCGCCGTCAGGGAGCACCTCGCCAGTGACCGGGTCGATCACCTCGGGATAAAAATGGTCCTCCCAGATGTGCAGGCCATCCTTGGTCTCGACGCACTCCTGTGAGACGCCGGGACCCATGACCTCCGACAGCCCATAGATGTCCACGGCGTGCATCTCCGCGCGGCCCTCGATCTCGGCGCGCATCGCCTCGGTCCACGGTTCCGCACCGAAGATGCCGATACGCAACGAGCACGTCCGCGGGTCCACGCCCTGGCGTTCGAACTCGTCGATGAGGGCGAGCATGTACGACGGCGTCACCATGATGATCGCGGGCTCGAAGTCACGGATCAACTGCACCTGGCGCGGGGTCATCCCGCCGGAGACGGGCACGACGGTGCAGCCGAGGCGCTCAGCGCCGTAGTGCGCGCCCAGCCCGCCGGTGAACAGGCCATAGCCGTAGGCGACGTGGACGATGTCGCCGCTGCGCCCGCCGGCTGCGCGGATGGACCGCGCCATGAGGTCCGCCCAGGTGTCGAGATCGTCCTGGGTGTAGCCGACGACCGTCGGGCGCCCGGTGGTCCCGCTCGACGCGTGGACGCGGCGCACCTCTTGACGGGGGACGGCGAACATGCCGAACGGGTAGTTGTCGCGGAGATCTGTCTTGGTGGTCAAGGGAAATCGCGCGAGGTCGGCGAGCGTTTCGCAGTCTTTGGGCGTGACCCCCGCGGACTCGAATGCGCGGCGGTAATGGGGGACGTTGGCGTAGGCGTGATGCAACGACCAGCGCAGACGCTGGAGCTGCAGCTCGAGCAGGGCATCACGGCTCAGGCGTTCACCCGGATCGAGAAGCCACGGTGGCGGCGCGGTGCCCAGGCTGCTCACGCGCGATCCGTCCCGACCGTGCGGCTGGTACCACGGAATTCCGCGATGACGTCGTCGCCGTGGCGCACGGTCACGTCGTAGATTCCCGAGCGCCCGAAACGGGCTCGCTCGACGGCGCGGGCTTCGAGCACGTCGCCGGCACGCGACGGTGCGACAAAGGTGATGACGGCCGCGGCCGCGACCGTCATCGGGCCATGGCTGTTGCACGCACAGGCGAACGCGGTGTCGGCGACAGCGAACACGAACGCCCCGTGGGTGATGCCGTGGCCGTTCACCATGTCCGCGCGGATCGCCATGGTGGCGGTGGCGGCGCCGACTTCGACGTCGCGCACCTCAATGCCGAGTGCCCGTGACGCGGCGTCGCCCGCGAGCATCCGGGTCACCGAATCAGTCACCGATCCTCCCCTGCGTGCGCTCGTGTCGCCTTCGGATGTTCAGATCGTTATTGTGGTGCGCTCGACAGCGGCCACCGCGCCCGGGGCGCCTCCGAGGGTCACGCGCGCCGATGCGCGTCTGCCGCCGAGATAGAGAACGAGTTCGGTTGCCGGACCGTTGAGCGTTGCCGTGCCCCCCGAGCCATACCGTCGCCGCCCACCGTCAGGACGAACCAGTTCGAGCCCGTAGGGTCGGATGCGTCGCGCGAGGCGCCGCGCAGAGAAACGGACCATCCGCCATGACAGCGCCTCGAGGTCAGCCATCGGTGCGCGTGGATCACGACCGTTGGCGCGGCGGACGTCCTCGTGATGGATGAAGTATTCCAAGCCGTTCAACACATTTCGAATGCGCGGAAGACGCCAGGGAATCAGGGGGGCTCCGGCACGCAGACGGGCGACCATTGCGGGAAGCCCGTTGGCTTTCTCCACCGCGCGCTGGGCGTCGGACCAGCGGTGGAAATGCTCTCGGAGTACCAGGTGTGCAGCGAGGTCGGCAGTGGTCCAGCCCTCGCACAACGTGGGTGCGTCGGGACCGAGTTCGAGCAGGAGATCGCAAAGCTCCGTGCGTTCGCGGACGTCGATCGGCGCGGTCATCGGGGTGGGCAGCGTACCTGCTCGAGGGATCCGCCTCGATGCGCCGGCGTCGGGTCCGGGGTTCAGCCGAAGAAGCGCCGGCGCTTCCCAACCCCTGCCATGCGCAACACCGCGAGCAGGATGACCGCGCCCGCGAACGCGATGACGATTTCCACGATGATCGAGCGGCTCGTGATGGCGGTGGTGACCCCGAGATATCGGGCAAGAAGTCCCCCCGCCAGGGCGCCGATGATTCCGATCACGATGTCGGTGACGATTCCCTTACCGCGGCCGGTCATCACCTTGCTCGCCAGGAAGCCCGCGACCAGACCGATCAACGCCCAAACGAGGATCGAACCCGGGTCGAATGTCACGGATACCAGTGCAAGCATTGTTGGTGCGCCCTCCGCAGCCGTCATCGATTTACCTGGCGGTCGTCGCGTTACGAGCCGAGATCAGGGTGACAACCTTCACGATCGCGGTCGCCACAAGCACGTAGATGACAATGGCCAGGACGTCGGCCCACACGATCAGGTTGCCGCGAGCGGCGGTTGCCGTGTTGAAGATACCGGCGAACGGGCTCGCCAGTGCCTTGCCGACGGCGAAGACGAACGCCGCGAAGCCGACGTCGTTCGCTCCCGAGGCATGGAAGATGAAGTCGAGAGCGAGGAACGCGACAACGATTCCGGCGATGAGCCAGACGAACTCGACTCCCGGAGATTTGCCTGACCACACAGCGGTCCTGCTCCGGCGCACGCTCGCTCCGGTGGCTGGATCAGCAACGGTCTGGGTCGTGGTGTTGACCCCGGTCCGGTTCGATCCGTAATCCGTGACGGCTTGATCCTGGGTCTGCATGTCGGTCATGGGGTGGCTCCTTCGTGGACGCTCGTCAGTGAAAACCGTTCCGCCTGCGGTCCCACGTGAAGTCAGTGTGTCGCGGAGAGCGCAACAATTTCAGTAACAGCGACGCATTGTGCCGTGCTATCCGGGAGGGACGAGCACAACCGCCGGAGCAACACCGGCGAGGCCATCGATGCGCCGGCAGGCCAACTCCCAGAAGCCCAGGCGCGATCGGAACCGTTCCGCCTGGGCAACGACGACGGGCACGTTGGTGAGCGCGACCTCCTGCCGAGCTTGCGGCGACTGATCGGCCATCAGCTCATGAATGCGCTCCAGGACCGACTCCTCCATCGCGAGGATCTCCGTGTAGATCTCTCTCCAGAACAGCGCTTGCTCGAGCGTCGCGGTGGCAGGATCGGCTTCTCCTTCCATGCCCAGCGAGTTGTCGCCACCCCGTATCGCGGCGACCACGTCGGGTCGCTCGTAGGCGGCGTTGTGATTCATGGTCTTCTCATACACCCGCCGGCGTAAGAAGATCAGCAACAGCTTCCGTATAGTCTCGGCCGTGGCAACCGGCGGCGAGACACCGGCGACACGCCCGCTCGAGGGCGAGGACATCCAGACGGAGCACTGGGAAGACGCTCGCCACTGGATGAGCATCTACGATGACCTGATCCGTTTCAAGCTGGGCCTGCTCGAGCGCGTGAAACGCGAACTGCCCAAGCTGCATCCGGTGGCGCAGACCGCCGCCGACGAGGACATCGGCTTCATCGAAGCGCAGATGGCGGGGTACTACGCCCGCCTTGACCTCTGGTATCAACGAGTTCTGGCAACTCCAGGGCCTCTGGCTCGACCCGAACGGACGCGTCGTGCGCCACAAGGGGCAGGAGGCCGTTCTGACCCATCGGGAGTTCGAGCTCCTGCAGTTCCTCCTGGATCATCCCCATCGCTTTTACACGGCGGCGCAGATCACCGGGCTGGCGTGGTCGGATGCCGCGCTCTTCCCCGAGGAGGTCCGAAACTATGTTCTGCGCATCAGGAAGATCCTCGCGCGTCTCGCGATCCCCTGCGACCTGGTGAACAAGCCCGGTAAGGGCTACTCGCTGACCTTCCGGAATACCGAGTAGCCGACCTCAGGCGAAGCGTCCATCGCCGCTACGATGGCCGTGGTGAGCACCCTGACCCCTTCCACCGGCAGCGTCGACCTCGACGCGCTCGTCACCTCGTGGAGTGCAGCCAACTACCTGACCGTCGCCCAGATCTACCTCCAGGCGAACCCGCTCCTCCGGGAGCCGCTCACCGCCGAGCACATCAAGCCGCGGCTGCTCGGGCACTGGGGAACATCACCGGCACTGAGCCTGATCTATGTCCAGCTCAACCGTCTGATCCAGCAGCGCGACTGCGATGTGCTCTACATCGCCGGTCCCGGTCACGGCGGCCCGGCAATCGTCGCCAACGTCTACCTCGAAGGCACGTACTCGGAGATCTACCCCGCGGTCTCGCTCGATGAGCCCGGGCTGCTCCGGCTCGTCCGTCAGTTCTCGACACCGGGCGGCATCCCCAGCCACGTGAGTGTCCCGACCCCGGGTTCCATCCACGAGGGCGGTGAGCTGGGCTACGCGCTGGCACATGGGTTCGGGGCAGTTTTCGACAATCCCGACCTGATCGCGGCGTGTGTCGTCGGCGACGGCGAGGCCGAGACCGGCCCGCTCGAAGGATCGTGGAAGGGGGTGAGCTTCCTCGACCCGCGGCGTGACGGCGCCGTGCTGCCGATCCTGCAGCTCAACGGGTACAAGATCAGCGGGCCCACGGTTCTCGGGCGCGCTCGCGAGCAGGACGTCAGCGGATTGCTGGGCGCCCATGGATACGATGTGCGCATCGTCGCCGGCGACGACCCGCGTGGCGTGCACGAGGAGTTCGCGCAGACTCTCGACGCCTGCTATGAGCGGATTCGCGAGATCCAGTCGGCGGCGCGCAGCGGCGCACGTGCGGAGCGCGCCGCGTGGCCCGCGATCGTGCTGCGCACTCCCAAAGGCTGGACCGGCCCCAAGTTCGTCGATGGCCTGCCGGTCGAAGGAACCTTCCGCGCCCATCAGGTCCCGCTCGACAACGTGCGCACCAACCCCGCCCACCTCGCCCAGCTCGAGGAGTGGATGCGCAGCTATCGACCCGACGAGCTCTTCGACAGTGGGGGCGTACCCGTCGACGCAGTGACCTCACTCCGGCCGCGCGGCGACAAGCGTATGGGCGCATCTGCGTATGCCAATGGCGGAAGGCTGCTCCGCCCCCTGCAGCTTCCCGCATTCACTGACTACGCGATGCCGGTCGATCCTGGAGTCACCGTCGCGGAGTCGACACGGCGGCTCGGTGAGTGGATTCGCGACATCTACCGCGACAATCCAGACAACTTTCGCCTCTTCTGCCCGGACGAGACCAACAGCAACCGGCTTGGCGCAGTGTTCGACATCGAGACCCGCTGCTTCGAGGAAGCGACCATCCCGATCGACGATCATGTCAGCGCCGGGGGGCGCGTGATGGAGGTGCTGTCGGAGCACCTCTGTGAAGGCTGGCTCGAGGGATACCTGCTCACCGGCAGGCACGGGTTGTTCGCGACCTACGAGGCATTCGCGATGGTCTCCGCGTCGATGACCGTCCAGCACGCGAAGTGGCTCGAGGCAGCGCGCGGACTCCACTGGCGTGAACCGGTCGCGGCGCTGAACGTGCTGCTGACGTCTACGTGCTGGCGCAACGACCACAACGGTTTCAGCCACCAGGGACCGGGCCTCATCGACACCGTGATGGCCATGAGCGGTGACGTGGTCCGCGTATATCTGCCACCGGACGCGAACTGCCTGCTCTCGGTCGCGGATCACTGCCTCACCAGTCGCAACTACGTAAACCTGATCGTCATCGACAAGCAGCCGGAGCTGCAGTACCTGTCGATGGACGAGGCGATCAAGCACTGCGCTCGTGGCGCGTCGACCTGGGCATGGGCGTCAAACCGCGGTGAGGGCGAGCCCGACGTGGTGCTCGGCTGCGCCGGCGACATCCCGACACTGGAAACGCTCGGCGCTGCCGCTCTGCTTCGCGAGCACGTGCCCGATCTGCGCTTCCGCGTGGTCAACGTCGTGGACCTGCTGGCGATGAGTTCCGCGCCGTTCCACCCGCACGCGCTGAGTCCCGAGAGCTTCGCCGAGCTGTTCACCGATGACGTTGACGTGGTGATGGCGTTTCACGGGTATGCGAGAGCCTTCCACCAGGTCGTGCACGGCCGGCCGAACGCCGCTCGCTTCCATGTGCGTGGGTACAACGAGCACGGCACGACCACCACGCCGTTCGACATGGTCGTGCTCAACGAGATGAGCCGCTACCACCTCGCCATGGAGGCGCTGCGCCGCTCAGGGCGCACTCCCGCCGGCGCCGCCGAGCTGAACGAGTACTGCGCCGCTCAGCTGCGGCGGCACCACGCGTACGTTCGTGAGCATTTCGAGGACATGCCCGAGATCCGTGAGTGGCGGTGGCCCGGATGAGGGCGGCCAACTCGCGAACCGCCCCGGGCTGAGCGATGCGCATCCTCGCCGTCAATGCGGGCTCGAGCAGCCTGAAGCTGAGCGTGGTCGACGGCAATGACCGGATCGAGGACGAGCAGCAGACCGACGGCGATGCCGATCCCATCGCCGCCCTGCGCGACTTCGCCGCGCGGGTGGGCGATGTCGACGCGGTCGCCCACAGGCTGGTGCATGGCGGGGCGGCTGTCCGGCACGCGACCCTGGTCGATGATGCGGTGCGTCAGCAGCTCGATGCGGCGATCGAGCTTGCGCCGCTCCATGTGCCACCCGCGCTCGCGCTCCTCGACGCGGCGCGCGCGGCAATCGACCGTCCCCAGATCGTCTGCGTCGACACCGCGTTTCACGCGGGTATCCCGGAGTTCGCGACGACGTACGCGGTGCCGGCGCACTGGCGCGCGTGGGGAGTACGCCGCTACGGTTTCCATGGCCTCTCGTACGCGTGGTCGAGCCGGCGCAGCGCGGAATTGCTGCATCGGCCGGTCGACGGGTTGCATGTCGTGATCGCGCACATCGGGTCCGGGGTCTCCGCGTGCGCGGTCCGCGACGGACGTAGTGCGGACACGAGCATGGGGTTCACGCCGCTCGAAGGCGCGGTGATGGCGTCGCGCAGCGGCACCATTGACCCGGGCGCGCTGCTCTGGCTCCAGGATTACCACGGGGTCACGGTCGGGGCGATGACCAGATCACTCGAGCACGGGAGCGGGCTCTTCGGCCTCTGCGGCATGTCCGACGTGCGCGATGTCGAGCGTGAGGCCGCACTCGGCAATGCGGCATGCATAGCAGCCCTGGACGTGTACGTCCACGTGCTCAGCCGCGTCATCGGCGGTCTCGCCACATCGCTCGACCGCATCGACGCGCTGGTATTCACCGGCGGGGTGGGTGAGCACTCGGCGTTGATCCGCAACAGGGTGTGCTCCCGACTCAGCCTGCTCGGCCTCCCCGAGGCGCTGAGTCCAGCCGACGGCGACGCCGTCATCGGACCCGCGGGCCGGCGCCCGGCTGTTGTTGTGGTGACCGCTCGTGAGGATGCGGAGATGGCGCGTGAGGCGCGCCAGGTGCTGGGCGGGTAGTCCGCGACGCGGGGTTGGGCTACCGCTATGCTCCGCCGTCATGGCCGACTGGGTGACGATCTCCGCGCTCGCGACCGCCGGCGGAACCCTCGTCCTCGCGGTGGCCACGTTCTCATCGGTCCGCTCGGCCAACCGCGCCGCGCGCGCGGCGGAGCGGTCGCTGCTCGCCGGGTTGCGTCCCGTGCTCATGGCGTCGCGCCTTCAGGATCCGCCGCAGAAGGTGTCGTTCTTCGACCAGCACTGGGTGACCATCGAGGGCGGCCACGCGGCGTTCGAGGTCAGTCCGCAGGCGATCTACCTCGTCATCGGCCTTCGCAATGCCGGTTCCGGCATCGCCGTGCTCCACGGCTGGTACTTCTACCCCGAGCGCATCGCCGGTGCCGAACCGGCGGACACCAAAGACTTTCGCCGCCTCACCCGTGACATCTACGTTCCCGCCGGAGACACCGGCTTCTGGCAGGGCGCGTTTCGCGACCCCAACGAGCCGGTGTTCGCGGCGGCCCGGGACGCGGCGACATCAGCCCGACCGGTCACGATCGATCTGCTCTACGGAGACCACGAGGGCGGGCAGCGAATGATCAGCCGCTTCGCCCTGTCGTCGACGCCGAGCGGTGCGTGGCTAGCGACCGTTGGACGGCACTGGAACCTCGACCGGCCCAACCCTCGCTAGCGCCGCAGGCATGGCTCGCAGTCGCGCTTTCCTGGTCGACGATGCGACACGCACCTGTCGTCCACGGCGTCCAGTGTGTGGCTATGACCTACACCGTCGACGACGCCCGCGCCTATATCGCCACGGTGCGCTGGCAGTTCGCTAAAACCATGCCGCAGTGGCCCCACGAGTACACGGTCCTGCAGTGGCGGCAGGACCTCGAACCCGAGTTCCGGGCGTTCGTCGCGTTGATTCGCACCGAGGGAGCCATCAAGCCGTGGCCTCGCGACTCCGGAAACCCCCGCTATCACCACACCTATCTGGAATTGGGGGAGTGGGAGTACTGGACGATGGGGGAGCCCGTCGATGAGACCACGCTGATCAACCGCGCGCTGCTACCGGGAGTCGGTCTCGGCGTCGACGTCCTGCCCACGCGTCAAGAAGAGCGCCACGGCCAGGACGAGAATGACCGCAGCATTGGTTCCGAGTTCCAGCAATGACTGCGTAATGGGTGTCGCTCCGGTGGTTGATCCGGAGGACAGGGTGAGCCGAGTTCGAGACCGCCAGAATGTCTCGGACAGCGGCGATGATCCCGATGACCAGAAAGGGTCGAAACGGAAACCCCCACCCCTCGAGATGGGTGAGAACAGTCCGCATGATGTCGACGAGGATGATGACCACGAGCACCCCGTCGATAGCGCTGATCAGGGACTGCGTGTAGTTGGGCGCTGCCGCATTGAGCGACGTCACGAAGGTGATGAAACTTCGTACCAGCACCACCGCCGCGAGCACCAGCAGCACGACGGCGACGCCGTACTGGACGAGGTCGATGAAGATCCGGAGCGGCGTCCCCCGGCGTATTTCCGGCCACGACCAGACGCCACCGCCTTCACCCGCTCCTCTCTCAATCAGCGGCGTCTCGGTGGGGCTAGCACCCGGCTCAGTGGCCATACAGTGCGGATCAGTCTAGGGCGACGAGGAGTGATTGAGTGCGAATCTTCGAGCCAATCCGTGATCGCCCGTGCGCGAAGCTCATCATGCGGCAAACTGACTGACGTGACCCTGAGCGCGCTCAACCCACCTGCACTCCCGACCCCGACAGGCTATTCACAGGTCGTCGTCGCCACGGGCTCGCGCATGATCTTCGTTGCAGGACAGGTGTCGCTAGACCGCGAGGGCAACCTCGTAGCACCCGGCGATGCGGTCGGACAGGCGCGGCAGGCATTCGCGAATTTCAGAACCGCGGTCGAGGCCGCGGGGGCGTCGATCGAAGACGTGACCAAGATCACCTGGTATGTGGTGGGATATCGCTCGGAGCTGCTTCCCGAGCTCGCGGCCGCCCGCAACGAGGTGTTTGAAGGGCATGCCCCCGCAAGCACGCTCGTGGGGGTGAGCGTCCTTGCCCAACCTCAGTTTCTGGTAGAAGTCGAAGGCATCGCCGTCGTCGATTAAACTAAGAGACACGTCCCGACGAGCGGAACGTGTCTCCTCAAAGAGGTCTGCGGGAACCTATCCCTCAGTAGTAATGGCGCCGGCCGCCCACTGCATGCCCAGCCATCCCGAGCAGTTCGAGCACCACTCCGATGACGATCAGAATGACACCAATGGTCACCAGGATCGGGATCGCGGCCAGCAGCCCGATGATGAGCAAAACAATGCCAAGAATGATCATGCGTCGCCTCCTGTGATTGCCAAATTCATGCGTTCAGGTCCGGAACCGATGGTCAGATCGGACGATCGTCGATGGTCGTCACATCAGTTCTGCGGGAACCGACTCCGCCCCAGGACGACCAGAACATCAGCGACAGGATGATGCCGAGCGCGCCGACCCCCATCAGGATGTAGCCGATGGTGTGAAGGTCGACGCCGTTGGCGGTCACGTGGATCGCGAACGCCAGCACGGCTCCAACCGCGATCAGGAAGATGCCCACTCCAAGGCCCATCGAAAGTACCTCCTTGCTCCCTAGCTGGTCTCTCAGCTAGCTTGTTATCACCGGTGTAGGTGATGTGGATATTGATACTATCACATATGACATCAAATCCACGGTAGGATTGCCCATGGCCGCTGCGAGCGCCAAGGCCCAGGCACCGCCGGTATGGCATGGTCGCAACCCCACCTCCCGCGGCACCGGGACAGCCGCAAGCCCGACCGGCTACGGGAGCCGCACCACCCCGGTGAGATACGCGTCGCAGCTGCGAGCCGCGGCGCGACCGTCCGCAATCGCCCAGACGATCAACGAGGCACCGCGGACCGCATCCCCGGCGGCGAACACGCCGGGGGTGCTGCAGGCAAACGCCTCGTCCACGGCAACGTTGCCGGCACGATCGAACGTCACCGACAGCTCATCGAGCAACGTCGATCGCTTTGGTCCGTCGTAGCCGATCGCAACCAGGACGAGGTCGGCGTCGATGTGCACCTCCTCACCGGGCAAGGCAACGAAGGTGCGGTTCCCGTTCTCGCGGCGCGCCTCGACGCGAGTGGCGTGGACGCCTCGCACCGCGCCATGCTCGCCCTCGAATCCGGTGACCATCAGGCCGAATTCGCGTGAGCCTCCCTCGTCGTGGGCGGGGTAGGTGCGCAGGATCAACGGCCACTGTGGCCACGGAGTTTCGTCCGGTCGCGTGTTGGGTGGTTGCGCATAGATGTACAGCTGCTGCACGTCGGTGCACTGCTCGCGGATCACATTGCCAAGGCAGTCGGCGCCGGTATCGCCACCGCCGATGATGATCACCTTTCGCCCCTGCGCGGTGATTGCGGGTTGCGCGTCGACGCGCTCGCCGGCGACCCTCCGGTTCTGCTGCACCAGGTAGTCCATCGCGAAATGAACCCCCTGCAGCTCGCGTCCGGGGACGCCGACATCGCGCGGTCGATCGGCACCGACCCCGAGCACCACCGCATCGAAACGCTCGCGCAACTTCTCGGCGGTCACGTCGACGCCGATGTCGTATCCGGTCTCGAAGATGATGCCCTCCGCCTCGAGCAGATCGATGCGCCGGTCGAGGACCCACTTCTCCATCTTGAAGTCGGGGATCCCGTACCGGAGGAGGCCACCGATGCGGTCGGAGCGCTCGAACACGGTCACGCGGTGGCCGGCGCGGTTGAGCTGCTGTGCCGCGGCGAGTCCGGCGGGCCCGGATCCGATGACGGCGACGCGCCGCCCGGTGCGGTGCGCGGGCGGCTCGGCGCGGATCCATCCTTCGTCGAAGGCCCGATCGATGATGGACTGTTCGATCTGCTTGATCGCGACCGGGTCATCGTTGATGGCGAGCACGCATGCCGGTTCGCATGGCGCGGGGCAGAGACGCCCGGTGAACTCCGGGAAGTTGTTGGTGGCGTGGAGGCGCTCCACCGCACCCTTCCAGTCATCGCGGAAGACGAGGTCGTTCCATTCGGGGATGAGATTGCCGAGCGGACATCCGTGGTGGCAGAACGCGACCCCGCAGTCCATGCACCGCGACCCCTGGTCGCGCAACACCTGTAGCGGGAGCGGCAGGTAGACCTCGCGGTAGTCGCCGATGCGTTCGGCAACCGGTCGCTTGTGGGCGGTGTGCCGCGTGTGCTCGAGGAACCCGGTGCGCGCCGGCATCAGCTCACCAATTGGAGTTGGGCGCGAAGCGCGCGACGATATTCTTCCGGCATCACCTTCACGAAGTGCTCGCGCTCCTGAGCCCAGCCGCGGAGCAATCGCATGGCCACTGTGCTCCCGGTGAGCCCGGCATGCTGCTCGAGCAGTCCACGAACCAGCTCATGATCATCGACACCGAGCGGCTCGAGAGCCACCGACGCCCGATTGCAGCGCTCGGCAAACTGACGTTCCGCGTCCAGCACGTACGCAACCCCACCACTCATCCCTGCGGCGAAGTTCCGCCCGGTCGCGCCGAGCACGAGCACCGTACCTCCCGTCATGTACTCGCACCCGTGATCCCCAACTCCCTCGACCACCGCAACCGCTCCAGAGTTGCGCACGCAGAAGCGCTCGCCCGCCACGCCGCGAATGAAGGCCTCCCCGGAGGTTGCGCCATACAGCGCAACGTTGCCGATGATGATGTTCTCCTCGGCTCGTCGCATTGAGGCTTGCGGTGGCAGGATGACGAGCCGGCCGCCGGAGAGTCCCTTGCCGACGTAGTCATTTGCCTCACCGCGAAGGGTCAGGGTGACCCCGTGCGCGAGCCAGGCGCCGAACGATTGCCCAGCGGCACCATCCAGCTCGACGTCGACGGTGCCGTCGGGAAGACCCGCCGCGCCGTATCGGCGCGCGATCTCACCGCTGAGCATCGCCCCGACGCAGCGATGCACATTGCGCACGGCAAGCCGCAAGCGCACCGGCGCGCCGCTCTCGAGCGAGTCGCGGCAGTGGGCGATGAGCTCGTTGTCGAGCATGTCACCGAGATCGGCGGTCTGATGACTGCTGTGCCGGCGGTCCTCCGGGGAATCCACCTCGGGCACCATCAGCAAGGGCTGGAGATCGAGGCCTCGCGCCTTCCAGTGGTCCACCGCGGGATTCGCCTCGATGAGATCGACGCGGCCGATCATGTCCTCGAAGCGGCGGAATCCGAGCCGCGACATCCAGCGCCTTACGTCCTCGGCGAGGAAGAGCATGAAGGCAACGACGTGCTCGGGGCGACCCGCGAACCTGGCGCGCAGCACGGGGTCCTGGGTGGCGATCCCGACCGGGCAGGTGTTGAGATGGCAGACGCGCATCATCACGCAGCCCGCCGCGATCAGCGGCGCAGTCGCGAACGCGAACTCGTCGGCGCCGAGGAGCGCCCCAACCACGACATCGCGTCCGGTCTTCATCTGACCGTCGGCCAGGAGCGTGACCCGGCTGCGAAGCCTCTGCCGGGTCAGGACTTGCTGCGCTTCGGCGAGCCCAAGCTCCCACGGCACCCCCGCGTGCTTGATCGCGGTCAGCGGCGACGCGCCGGTACCGCCCTCGTAGCCGGCGATGACGATGTGATCGGCGCGCGCCTTGGCCACACCTGCGGCCACCGTGCCGACCCCTGCCTCGGCAACGAGCTTCACGCTGATCCGCGCGTCGGGATTGACGCAGCGCAGGTCCCAGATGAGCTGTGCAAGGTCCTCGATCGAATAGATGTCGTGGTGCGGCGGCGGAGAGATAAGGCCCACGCCGGGCGTGGAATGGCGGAGGAGAGCGATCGCGTCATCCACCTTGAATCCGGGCAATTGACCGCCCTCACCAGGCTTGGCCCCCTGCGCGATCTTGATCTGCAGCTCGTCCGCGTTCACGAGGTAATGGGCGGTGACGCCGAAGCGCGCCGAGGCCACCTGCTTGATCGCGCTCCGCCGCCAGTCGCCGTTGGCATCCGGCTCGAAGCGCGCGGAGTCCTCTCCTCCCTCGCCGGTGTTGGATCGAGCTCCAATGCGGTTCATCGCGATCGCGAGCAGCTCGTGCGCCTCCTTGCCGAGCGAGCCGTGCGACATGCCTCCGGTCGAGAAGCGGCGGACAATCTCCAGCGCCGGCTCGACCTCATCCAGGGGCACGGGAGCAGGCGACTCGTGGAGCACGAAGAGGCCGCGCAGGTTCTTCAACCGGCGCGACTCGTCATCGGCGAGCGCGACGTACCGTCGAAACGCCGGCTCGTCATTGGCCTTGACCGCGTGCTGGAGCGCGCCGATCACCTCGGGATTCCATTGATGCAGCTCACCGTCGCGGCGCCATCGGTACTCGCCGCGGTCCTCCAGGGTCGGGGGCGTGACCCGCACGTCCGGGAACGCTCGCTGGTGGCGCGCGATCGCCTCGGCGGCGATCACGTCGATGCCGATGCCGCCGATGCGCGAGGGGGTATTCGGGAAGTAGCGATCGACGACGGTCCGGTTGATGCCGAGACACTCGAAGATCTGCGCGCTGCAGTACGACTGGATCGTCGAGATGCCCATGCGCGCGATGGTCTTGCGCAGCCCCTTGACGAGTGCCTGAAGGTAGAGTTCCTCGGCGCGCGCGGCGTCGACCGTCGGAGGCATCAGGTCGCGGCGCGCGATGTCAGCGATCGTCTCGAATGCGAGGTACGGGTTGACCGCCTCGGCGCCGTAGCCGATCAGCAGCGCGAGGTGCATCACCTCGCGCGCTTCGCCGGTCTCGATCACCAGGCCGACGCCGGTGCGCGTCTGCTCGCGGACCAGATGCTGGTGCACCGCGGCCGTGGCGAGGAGCGACGGGATGGGCACGTGCGAGGCGTCGATATGCCGGTCGCTGAGGATCAGCACGGTGGCGCCGGCCTCGATCTGCTTCGAGGCAAGCCTGCAGATGCGCTCGATGCCGGCAACCAATCCCGGCCGCGCCGGCGTCACGATGGAAGACCATCGAGATCGTCTCCGCGGGGAACTGGCGCTGGGTCACGTGCCGGAGCTTCTCCAGGTCGTGGTTGGTGAGCACCGGGTGGGGCATCTCGAGCCGCTTTGCCTGTGCCGGCCCCTGCTCGAGAAGGTTCCCTCCGGCGCCGAGGGTGGTCACCAGCGACATCACCGCCTGCTCGCGAATGGGGTCGATCGGCGGGTTGGTGACCTGCGCGAACAGCTGTTTGAAGTAGTTGAAGAGGGGCAGCGGCCGGTCGCTGAGCACGGCGAGCGGCGTGTCATTGCCCATCGATCCGACAGCCTCCTCACCGGTCTCGCCCATCGGCTCGAGTAGGATCTCGAGGTCCTCGACGCTGTAGCCGAATGCCTGCTGGCGCACCAGGAGCGTGCCCGGATCCGGCGCCGGCACGTGGTCGGGAGGATCGAGCTCGTCGAGGTGGACGGTGCCCGCGCGAATCCACTCGCTGTACGGCTGCGCCGCGCTGAGCCCGCTCTTGACGGCGGTGTCATCGAGAATTCGCCCGGCGGCGGTGTCGACGAGCAAGAGCCGCCCGGGCTCCAATCGCCACTTCCGGGCGATCTGTTCCTCGGGGAGATCGAGCACCCCCGCCTCCGACGCCATCACCACGAGACCGTCTTCGGTGACGAGATATCGGGCAGGGCGCAACCCGTTGCGGTCGAGCGTCGCGCCGATCACACGCCCATCGGTGAACGCGATAGCCGCCGGTCCATCCCAGGGCTCGAGCAGCGAGCTGTGAAACTCGTAGAAGGCGCGCCGCTGGTCATCCATCAACGGGTTGTGGTGCCACGCCTCCGGGATCATCATCATCACCGCGTGCTCGATCGACCGGCCGCTCCTCGCGAGCAGCTCGAGGGCGTTGTCGAACTGCGAGGAATCCGAGCCCGACTCGTCGAGCACGGGCATCAGCTTCGCGATATCGTCGCCGAAGTGCGGGCTGCGGAACTTCGACTGGCGCGCGCGCATCCAGTTGACGTTGCCGCGAAGCGTGTTGATCTCGCCGTTGTGGGCCGACATCCGGAAGGGCTGGGCCAGGTCCCAGCGGGGCAGGACGTTGGTGGAAAAGCGCGCGTGGACCAGCGCTATCGTCGAGGTCACGCGCCGATCGATCAGGTCCGGGTAGAACCCCGCCAGCTGGGCCGCGGTGAGCATGCCCTTGTACACGAGGGTCCGGCTGGACAGGCTGCTCCAGTGAACACGATCACGGCCGATCCCGGCCGCCAGGCAGTCGCGCTCGATGATCCGCCGGAGAACCATGAGACGGCCCTCGAGCGCCGCACCCTCGAGGCCAATCGCGGCGACGAAGAGTTGGCGCAAAACCGGCAGCGCCATGCGAGCCGATCGCCCGAGAGCGTCGGGGACCACGGGCACGTCGCGCCAGCCGAGCAGGCGCAGACCTTCGGCTCGGCAGGCCTGCAGCGTGATGGTCTCGCACAGTGCTCGCTCGTCGGGGTCCTGCGGGAGCATCACCATGCCGACCCCGTATGCCCCAGGTGCAGGCAGCGACAACCCGGAGGTCTCGCGGAGGAAGGCGTCGGGCAGCTGGAGAAGGATGCCTGCTCCGTCGCCACTGTCCGGCTCGGCACCGGACGCGCCGCGATGGCCGAGATTGACGAGCGCCTGTACGCCCTGCTCGACCACCGAATGGATGGCGCCGCCGGCGATCCGAGCGACGAACGCCACCCCGCAGGCGTCGTGCTGGATGGCAGAGTCGAACAGACCTCGATTCGGGGGGCGTTCGGTTAGCTGTTCGCCGATACGTGTGTAGCCTGACATGCCTCGGCCAATCGGGGCAAGTGACGCATCGGGCCACGGCTCCTGTGCTAGGGTCTGCGTCAATGGCCGCAACTGCGCGTCGATACTTTGGCCCGCCAGCCGTAAGGCTGCCGGGGGGCTTCTAACCCGACCGCGCAGTCGTTACCAGGGCTGGTTCATCAGATATGGGTCAGCCCCGGATCCCGTGTGGTGGCCCATCACCACACGGAGGTGCCATACGGTGACCATCGAGCCGCTGCTAGTCAGCGCGACCCGACGGCGTAACACACAGCAGGTCAACATCGGCGCGGTCGCCGTCGGCGGCGACACGGTGCCGATCATCGCCGGGCCGTGCGCGGTCGAGACCGGCTACGTCGAACATGCGGTTGCAGCGCATCGGGCCGGCGCGTCGGTGCTGCGCGGGTGCGTTCTCAAGCCGCGGACCCGACCAGGATCATTCCAGGGTCTCGGAAGCGCGGGACTGCCGCTGCTCGACGAAGCGCGACGCGTCACCGGGTTACCGGTGATTGCGGAACCACTCGCCGCCGATGACATCGAGCTGTTGCGCGGCCATGCCGATGCGCTGCTCATCGGAGCGCGCTCGATGCACAACACCCCGCTGCTGCGCGCCGCGGGGCAGAGCGGCATGCCGGTCATCATCAAGCGCGGCATGTCCGCGACCTACGACGAGTGGCTCGCGGCAGCGGACTACGTCACCACCGAGGGCAACCACCAGGTCATCCTCTGCGAGCGCGGCATCCGCACGTTCGAGACGGCGACCCGGAACACGCTTGACGTGAGCGCGATCGCGGTGCTCCGAGACATGACCGACCTCCCGATCGCCGTCGATCCGAGCCATGCCGCCGGCAATGCGAGGTGGGTTCCCTCGCTCGCGGTCGCGGCATTGGCCGCCGGTGCTGACGCGCTGCTCATTGAGTGTCATCCGAACCCGGCGTCATCGTTGTGCGACGCCGCCCAGGCGATCACGCCGTCGGTGCTCAGCAGGATCGTGCAGACGTCGCTGGCACTCTGCGCGATGACGCGTCCGGCCGTGGCCGACTCGGTCGCCGGATGCCGCGCGGTGATCGACACCATCGACGACGCGGTGTTCCAGATGCTCGAGTATCGCGCCGCAGTGGTCGAGGCTGTGCAGGAGCGCAAGCGGGCGGCAGTGCTGCCGGAGCGCGACATCGACCGGGAGCATCAGATCGTGGAGCGGCTGTCCCGCCGGGCGCCGCGGCTCGGCGAGCAACGTGTCGACCGCATCGTCCACGCCATCATCGACGAGTGCCTCGATGCGGTTCCCCGCTGTCCTCAGGCCGTCGCGTGAACGCTGTGGCCTGACGTTCATCCATGATGAGGGCATGACTCATCATCCCGAAGATCTGCCCTGGAACGATGCCCCGGCCGACTCGGATGCGCCGCTTGGGGACGCGGAGCCTGATCCCGCCGAGGTGAGCGGCGACGAGGACGATCCGGCGATCCGCGACGCCTCGCTCGCAGGACGGCTGCACGACGTCGACGAATATCGTCGCGAAACCCTCGACGAACGCCTCAGCGAGGAGGAGCCCGATCGGGCCACGCATGCGCAGGAGCCGGAGGCGGGTGAGCTCCAGGCACCCGAGTTGGGCGACGACGACATCGCCCTGCAGCGCGGGGAGCTCGACCAGCTCGATTCCCTGGACAGCGTCGAGGAGTTGGCTGAAGACGCGGCCGTGCACGAGACCAATGGCCGTTCAGGCGCCTGACCGGGCACAGCGACCTACTTCCCCGAGCCCGAAGGCGCCGAACGTCGTCGGCTACAACCCGATGCGCTGGCGCCGTTTCTGGGTGCTCATCTTGCTCCTGCTCTTTGTCAACGTCATCGTCAGCACCATCATTCAGTCCGCCGCGCAGGCGCCATCCGTGGTCATTCCCTACAACGTCTTTGTCGACCAGGTGAACGCAGGCAACGTGGTCAACATCACGGCCACGGGTGATGCGATCACCGGGACCGCCAAGACCGCGGTCAGCGCCGGGCCGGGACAGACCAGCGCCAAGGATTTCTCCACCCAGCGGCCCACCTTCGCGAGCGACAACCTCGAGGCTGCCCTGCTCGCGAACAAGGTCAGCATTCTCGCCGAGCCTCCCAATCCGCCGACACCCTTGTGGGAGACCCTGCTCTTCTCGTTCGGGCCGGCGCTGCTGTTCGTCTTCGGCTTCATCTACCTGATGCGGAGAAGTGCGGCGCTCGCGGGCGGTGGGGTCGGCGGCATCCTCGGAAGGTTCGGCCAGAGCGGCGCGCGCCTCTACAACCCCGAGCATCCCGACACGACCTTTGCCGATGTCGCCGGGATCGATGAGGTCAAGGCCGAGCTGGTCGAGATCGTCGACTTTCTCAAGAAACCTGAGAAATATCAGCGCCTGGGAGGCACCATCCCGAAGGGCGTCCTGCTCATCGGCGCGCCGGGCACCGGCAAGACGCTGCTCGCGCGCGCGGTGGCGGGCGAGGCGGCGGTGCCGTTCTTCTCCATCTCCGCCTCGGAATTCATCGAGGCAATCGTGGGAGTCGGCGCGGCCCGGGTGCGCGACCTGTTCCAGAAGGCCCGCGCCGCAGCGCCGGCGATCGTCTTCATCGACGAGCTCGATGCAGTCGGCCGCTCGCGTTCGACGGGTGCCCGCCTGGGGAGCAACGACGAGCAGGAGCAGACCCTGAACCAGATCCTCACCGAGATGGACGGTTTCGATCCTCACGAGGGCGTCATCGTTCTGGCGGCGACCAACCGCGCCGACGTGCTCGATGTCGCACTGCTCCGTCCCGGGCGGTTCGACCGGCGGATCACCGTGCCCTTTCCCGATCGCCGCGGCCGGCTCGAGATCCTGCGCATCCACACGCGGCACATTCCACTCGGACCCGACGTCGACCTCGGCCTGATCGCCTCGCTGACAGCCGGTATGGTCGGCGCCGACCTGCGCAATCTCGCCAACGAGGCGGCGCTCGCGGCCGCGCGTCGCGACGCGCCGACCGTGGCCCAGATCGACTTCACCGACGCGCTCGAGAAGGTGGAGCTGGGATCCGAGCGCAAGCTCTCGCTCACCTCGATCGACCGCGAACGCATCGCCTATCACGAATCAGGACACGCGCTGCTCGGGCTGCTCCAGCCCGGCGCCGACCCGGTCCGCCGGGTCTCGATCATCCCGCGCGGGCAGTCGCTCGGCGCCACCGTGCAGAGCCCGGTCGACGACCGCTTCAGCTACGGCGAGGACTACCTTCGCGGCCGGATCACCGGGGCGCTCGGCGGCAGGGCGGCCGAGCAACTCGTCTACGGGGTCATCACCACGGGCGCCGAGGCAGACCTGCGCCAGGTCACCGGGATCGCGCGGCAGATGGTGCTGCGCTGGGGCATGAGCCCCAAGGTCGGTGTTCTCAGCCTCTCGGAGGACGGCGACGGCGCTGGTCAGGCACTCACGCTGTCCCGACCGTACAGCGAAGAGACCGCGGCCCTCGTCGACGAAGAGGTGCGGCGCATCTGCGAGGAGTGTCTCCGCCAGGCCGTCTCGCTGCTCACCAGCAACCGCGACAAGCTCGACGCGCTCGTCCATGCTCTGCTCGAGCATGACACCCTTGGCGAGGCGGAGATCCTCGCAGTGACCGGGCTCAATGCACCGGTTGCAACACCCGTCGCGGTGAGCTGACGCCCCGAGGTTCCGCAACGAGCTCGTCCCGGAGGTCGAAGACGATCCGCCCTGTGACGGTTCCGTCGAGCACATCCTGGATCGACTGATTCACAGTGTCGAGAGAGCGCGTCTCGCGGATCACGTGGGTGCGCCCGCGAGCGTGCAACTCGTAGACCTCATCCAGATCCTTACGGGTACCGACGATGGACCCGACGATCGTGATGCCGTTGAGCACGGTCTCGAAGATCGGGATGCGGACGGCGTTGTCAGCGGGAAGCGCCACGAAGACGAGCGTGCCCTTACGCCGGAGGGATCCGAACGCCTGCTCGAACGAGCGCGGTGACACCGCGAGTGCGATCGCCGCGTCCGCACCGCCAAGACGCTGGATGACCTGGGCCGGATCCTCCTCGGAAGCGTTGACCGTGTAGTCGGCTCCAAGTTGCCGGGCCATCGCCAGCTTCTCCTCGGTGAGATCGACAGCGACGACCGTGGCACCTGCGATCTTGGCGTACTGCACCGCCATGTGTCCGAGACCGCCGACGCCGAATACCGCCACCAGATCCGAAGACCGGGCGCCGGACGACTTCACGGCTTTGTACGTGGTGACGCCGGCGCAGGTCAGGGGAGCCGCGTCGAATGGGTCGATCCCGGCGGGAACGATCCCGACATACGCCGCCGACGCCTTTGCGTACTCGGCGTACGCGCCGTCGTTTCCATATCCCGTGTTCACCTGTTGAAGGCAGAGGGTCTCCCACCCCGAGACGCAGTATTCGCAGGTGCCGCAGGCGTAGCCAAGCCATGGAAGCGCAACCCGCTCACCTTCTTTGACGCGTGTGACGCCGGCCCCGACCCGCGTCACGATCCCGACTCCCTCATGACCGGGAACGAAGGGAAGGCTCGGCTTGACGGGCCAGTCGCCGTGAGCGGCATGGATGTCTGTGTGACAGAGCCCCGAGGCCTCGATGCGAACGACCACCTCACCGTGACCCGGTGTCGGGATCGGACGTTCCTCGACGACGAGCGGTTGACGGAAATCATGAACGACTGCTGCTTTCATCAGATTCTCCAGGCGATCGGATTGGTAGGTGCTGATGAACGTAGCCTCATGAGGGATGCCGATGCCAGGGACCTTTGGCATCAATCGCGTTCGCCGATGGTCCTGACGCCTGAACCACGCGCACTCCGCAGACCAGGGACGCGGCGTGCGCCACGCACCTTCGCCCGCTCATCTGGTCGTCATCGAAGCGCGTCAGCTTGGGTACCCGGCGAAGTGGGAGGTCGATGCGGTGCCTGCGGACGGAGGTCCCGTGCACGTCAGGCCCATCCGGCCGAACGACGCCGAGGCGCATCGAGCATTCTTCGCGCGTCAGTCCGAGCAAAGCGTGTACTTCCGATTCTTCGGTCACAGGTCGGCGCTGCCGGATCGCGAGGTCACTCACTTCACGAGCGTCGACTACCACGACCGCATGGCGTTCGTCGCGTTCCTGAACGACGACTTGATCGGCATCGGCCGCTACGACCGTCTCACCGGGGGCGACGCGGCCGAGGTCGCGTTTGCGGTCGCCGACGAACACCAGGGACGTGGGCTGGCGACGATGCTCCTGGCGTACCTCGCTGCCTACGCGGCCACCAAAGGCATCACGCGCTTCAGCGCCGATACGCTGACCGACAACGGGCGAATGCTTGACGTGTTCCAGCACGCGGGCTTCCGGCGTGAGAGCGCAACGATCGAGTACGGCGTTGCTCACCTCACCTTCGAAATCGCGATCGCCAGCCTGTCCTTAGGCGTTGACCACAGTGTCGGTCAATGCGTCGATACCGGCGAGTCTCGCGGCCATCGCAGCGGTCAGGCCATAGCGGGCGGCGAGAGTGCTCGGAGCCGTGAAGCTCACCTTCGTGATGCTGCCGTCCGCCCATACCAGCACCTTGAGCGGCAGATCGAGCGCGGCAAGCGGTGCCGACTGCATCACGGGCGTGCCCGCCTGCGGGGATCCGAAGATCACGACCTTGGTATCGCGCAACGGCAGTCCCACAGTTGCGGCCTCGCCACTGTGATCGATGACAGCAAACACCTTCATGCCCTTCGATTCCACCAGAGTCACCAGGCGCGACACCGTCTCCAGAACTGACAACGGGCTCACCTTGGTGATCACGCCGGCTCGATCTGCGTGGGTGTCCGACGCCGATGTGCTTGTCATCGCCTCTCCTCGTGCAGGCTCAGTGGTGGAGCCGGGACTTCTCGATGTCGTCGTGGTTCATGCCGAAGTAATGGGCGACCTCGTGCAACACCGTGTCGTGCACCTGGTCGACGAGCTCAGAGCGTGTTCTGGACCACCGTTCGATGTGGTGCTGCAGCAATACGATCCGCTTGGGGTACCCCGCCGGGCTGAACGTCAACTCGGTGCTGCCCTGAAAGTAGCCGAGCACACGCTCGTCGATCCCGCTTCCGCGATCGTCAGCGGTGGCGTCCGTTTGAATCGTGATCATGAGATTGTCGGCGTCCATCTGGGCGCGCAGCGCGGGCGGGATACTTTCGAGGGCATCGGCGGCGATGCGCTCGAACTCGTCCGCGGAGACGTGATACGCCACGCGCTGAGAATGTCACACAGCCGCTCACCGAGTGGTACCGGCAGCGGTGGATCGGCGTCCGCCGGACTATTGACCCGCGACGTCGGACCGTCCGACCGCTGCGGCAGGGTTCGCCTTGCGCGTCATCGCAGCCCCGGCGGCGACTCCGACAGCCGCCGCGACGAGGATGGCGAGCAACCCAGGCAGGAGATCCGGCTTGTTGGTCATGAGGAAGACGATGCCCACCGCGATCGAAAGCCGCGTCACCCAGGAGATGACGAAACCCCGGCTCTGGAGGCCGGTCCCAGGCGGCGCGTCCCCGACGATGTGCCTCACGGTCAGGCTCATGCGGATGCCGTTGACCGCACCGAGCACGGCGATGAGGACCCAGGCGAACAGCCCGACCGCCAGCCACGGGACCCATCCCCAGGACGTCACCATCATGTACAGCCCCGATGCGAGGATGGTCACGACCGACGCGGGGCCGAAGATTCGCGCCAGGCCGGTGACACCTTCCCACTGGCGCACGCCGGCGATTGTCGTGGCTCGGCGCAGCTGGAAGAGGCCAATTCCCTCTGCAGTGAACGCGGTGGACAGCAGCAGCGATCCGACGATATGAACGAACAGCGCGAAGGCATACAGGGTCATCGGCACTCCTCGGCGTGGTCCTGGTCCAGACGGCGGGTCACGCTTTACAGCATACACAGTGTAAGCTGAAATGCAACTGTGAGCCCCCGCCGCTACACACTCAAACAGCGTCGCGCCGGTATGGATGCGACTCGCGAGAGGATCCTCGCCGCCGCCCGTGCGGTCCTGGTCGGTGGCGACGCGTTCACGCTCGAGGCGGTCGCTCGAGAGGCCGGGGTTGCTCGAATCACGATCTACGACCGTTTTGGCGGTCGCGAAGCACTCGTCGAAGCCATCTTCGATGACCTCGCGGAATCGGGAGGCTTGACCCGATTGCCCGAAGCCTTCCGTGAGCCCGATCCAATTGCCGCCGTGGAACGGTTCGTGCTGATCTTCTGTGGCTTCTACTTCACGCATCGCCTGTTGCTGCGCCGGCTGCACGCCATGGTGGTGCTCGGGCGTAGCGCGCTGGAAGGCGGTGAACGAGAACTCTCGACGCCTCGCGGGTCTTCGCGTCCTGCTGACGCGCGCCGCCGAAGCCGGGTATCACGGGGCCGGGAGCGCAGACGTGCTCCACGCCACCCACGTGCTCACCGGATTTGCGTTCGTCGACGAGTTCGCGAGCGCTGATCAGGACCCAACCGATATCGCTCCGCAGGTCGTGGCACTGGTGAAGCGGGTCGCGCATCTCGACTAGCCCCTGCTCGAGCGATGCAGGTGGCTCGGCGACCCGCTTGCCCTATTCTCGTCGGCCATGGCCGTCCTCAACACCGAACACGCCATCGAAGTCGCCGGCCTGCACAAGTCGTTCGGCAAGGTGCACGCGCTCCGCGGTATCGACTTCGAGGTGCCTCGGGGCAGCGTGCTCGGCATGCTCGGACCCAACGGAGCCGGGAAGACCACGGCGGTACGCGTCCTGACCACCCTGCTGCGACCGGATGCGGGGCGGGTCATCGTCGAGGGATACGACGTGACACGGGATGCCGCGGCGGTGCGCCGCCGCATCGGGCTTGCCGGGCAGGCGACCGCGATCCAACTCGAGCTGACCGGCCGCGAGAACCTCGAGATCATGGGCCGCCTGAATCACATGGAACGGCGGAGTGTCCGGGGACGCGCTGCGGAGCTCCTCGAGCGCTTCGACATCGCGGACGCCGCCGACCGTCCGGCCAAGACATACTCCGGCGGCATGCAGCGGCGCCTCGACCTCGCGGCCAGCCTGATCGCTGAGCCATCGGTGCTCTTCCTCGACGAGCCGACAACCGGCCTTGACCCGTACGGGCGCCTCGGGATGTGGGCGATCCTCCGCGAGCTGGTGGGCCGCGGTACCACGCTGCTGCTCACCACCCAATATCTCGACGAGGCTGACGAGCTCGCGAACACGATCGTCGTCGTGGACCGCGGCGAGATCATCGCGTCGGGAACGCCGAATCAGCTCAAGGACCAGGTCGGTGGCGATCTCCTCGAGTTCACCGTTCCTGACCGCGCCCGGCTCGATGACGCCGTCCATGCGGTCGTCGGGCTGTCTGACGCGGCTCCTAGCGTCGAGACCGAGGCGAAGCGGGTCAAAGTACCTGTCGGCAACCGCGGATCGACAGCGCTCGTCGAGGCAGTGCGTCGACTGGACGCCGCCGGCGTCGAGACCGAGAACCTTGCGCTGCACCGGCCGTCGCTCGATGACGTTTTCCTCGCGGTCACAGGGCACGCGGCCGAAGCATCGTCAGACGGGGTTGTCAAGGCCGGAGCACCGGACCGAACATCCGCAGAAGCGCCGTCGTGAGCGTGATCGCCGCACCGCTGCACACCAGGAGTCGACCCGGGGCCGGACAGATGGCGCGCTGGGCGATCAGCGACGCGCTGGTCATGACGCGGCGCAATCTCCTGGTGTGGCTGCGCGTTCCCGCCTACATCGTCTTCACCGTGGTGCAGCCGATCATCTTCGTGCTGCTCTTCCGGTACGTGTTCGGTGGCGCAATACAGGCACCGGGGTCGGGCGGATACGTCGATTACCTGATGCCCGGCATCATCGCGCAGACTGCGGCCTTCGCAACGTTTGCCACCGCGATCGCGCTGGCGCAGGAGGCGACCAAGGGAGTCATCGATCGCTTCCGCGCGATGCCGATGGCGCGCTCCGCGGTGCTCGCCGGGAGGCTGCTCGCCAACTCCATTCGGATGCTGATCGTCATCCTGGTGATCATCGGCGTCGGCTATGCGGTGGGCTTCCGATTTCAGAACGGCGTGGTCGGCGCCGTCGGCATGGTCGCGCTCGCCGAGGCATTCGGCATCGCCGTGTGCGCGGTCTCCGCGTTCGTCGGTCTGGCGATCAAGGACGAGGAGTCGGTGCAGGCCTTTGGTCTGATCTGGATCTTTCCGCTCACGTTCGTGAGCTCCGCGTTCGTGCCGATCGCGACCATGCCCGGCTGGCTCCAGGTGTTTGCCAACAACCAGCCGGTGACCCTGGTGATCAACGCGATGCGTTCGATGGCGCTGGGCGGTCCGCAGTTCCCGCTCAATCCTGCTCTCTGGGAGAGCGTCCTGTGGCTTGCCAGGCACGCTCATCGTCTTCATCCCGCTTGCGGTGCGGAGCTACCGGAGGGTCGGCTAGACGACAGGCCTACTGAAACCAGCCCTCGATATCAAGGATCGCGTTGACGTTCCCCGCACCGTTGTAGAGCCACACGTCACCGATCGCCGAGTCGCTGGTGTCGAGCTGCACCACGACGAGATTGGCGAGCACCGCACCCGCAGCGGCGTTGATGTCGGAGGCGAGTGGCAAGCTCAGGTTTGCCGGGTACAGCGTCAGAAACGTCGCCTGATCCGGCAGCACCGCGGTGAGGTTGCCGACGACCGCCTGGATCACCGGGCTTCCGGACGGGATCCCGTACACGCCGGCCACCGTGACCAGCTCAGACGCGCCCGGTCCGAGCTCGGGTCCGGAACAGCGCACGCCGGACGTGAGCCGCGTGTCGCAGACCCTGGTTGGACCGATCGCCTGATACTGGTAGCCGGTCGCGGCGGTGGCACTTCCGTACCAGCCGTTCGCGTCCACATAGATGTCGATGGCTCCTGCCGCGCTGTAGACACACACCGAGGTGTCGGCGCCTCCCGGCGCCGCGGGACCCAATGCCACCATCACCCGATTCGCCACCACCACACCGGCAGCGAGGTTGAGCGTTGAGAACGGGGGAGCATGCGATCCGCTGTACGCGCACGTTCCGCTCAACGTCGTCGGGAAAACGCTGAGGTAGGTCGGCGCGGATCCGGCAATGCCCGCGATGTTGAGCACCGCCACCGCGGCGTGCGCTCCGGGGATCGCATCGCTGCCTGTCCCGGTCACGTTGACGATGAGCGGCCGGCCACTCAACAACTCGCCGTGCGCCCGGCACGGGCTCGCGGTCGCGGTGCTCCGGGTGTCACACACGCGGACCGGGGCGATCGGATGAAACTCGCCGGTCGGGTCCCCCGAGGAGTCGGGTACGAAATATCCTTCCACGTCCGCGACGACGTCCACGGTCCCCAGTGCGTTGTAGATGTTGATCTCGCGATTCGCATCAGACGGACCGCTCTGCCCGAGGGTCACGGTGACTAGGTTGGCGGTTGCGCTGTGCGCGGGAAAGTTGATGTTGGACGCCCGCGGGCGGCCGGTTCCGGTCGGGTACACCGTTAACAGGCTGAACGTGCTGTCGTTGACGGCGGTCACGTTGACCACCACAGCAGTGGCGGTTGCCGGTATCGGATCACTCGGCAGGCCGCTGACCCCGGTCATCTGCAGCGTGCGGGTCACACCCGGACCGAGCGCTCCGGGGCCGCACTGGATGCAGCCGCCGGAGCGCGTGTCCAGAATACGGAATGGGATCACCGGGACGTATCCGGCGAGGTTCGCATAGATGTATCCCGAGCCCGCGGTCAGGGCGCTGGTCCCCAGAGAATCAGCCACCTGCAGCTGGACGTAGCCGGCAGTGCCCGCCGGGGTCGTGAACGTGAACGAGTTCGCCGTCACGCTGGCCGGCGTCACCGCCAGGCCACCGATTGTTGCGGTCAGCCCTGGCTGGAACCCGGAACCGACGACCGTAACGCTCTGGCCGCCAGTCGTCGGGCCGGCGGCAGGAGAGAGTGCGCTGATGTTCGGGCCATCGGGCACTGCATCGACCTGAGTGCCACCCTCGACGTAGATCATCCCGTTGGAGGCTGACGGGGACGTGAAGTGGTTGCTGCCGCTGATCCCATAGCTCATCAGCACGCTGCCGTTGGTCGCGTCGTACTGGTACAGCGTGCCCCCGTCGCTGCTGACCGACCAGACTCCTCCGCCGACGACGATCGGCGGTTTGCTGGATGCCTGGCTGGTGTTGTGCCATCCCAGCGAGAAGTCGCTGTTGGACGGGGGGATCTGCACCGCCTGCAACCCGTCGCTGCATCCGACGAACACGGTCTCGATCCCGCCGACCATGCTGTACGCGAGGCTCCCGAAGGCGGCATCACTCGTCGCGGAACAGACCTGATGGGAGGCGATGCCACCGCTGACGTGCCCGAGGGCGGTGCTGTCGAGCAGGTAGCCCATGCCGCTCTTGCCAACTTCAAACACGCGGTTCCCCGGCAGCTGCAAGGGTGTCGTCGAACCGAGATCGGCGTCGCTCGCGTTGTCCTGCCACCACGTCGGGCCGCCGCCATGGTTGGCATCGGTGACCCCGCTCGGGGCGAAGTAGTCCTGGAGTGCCAGGGTGCCGGCGGCGAGCTTGATCGACTCCATCGCTCTGGTCGTAAGGGTCGGCGCTGCTGGTTTGGTTGCTGTTGCCGGTGGCGACGAACACGTTCCCGGCGGCGTCCACCGAGGCTCCGCCGGCCGCCCAGGCGCCCGCCTCCATGTCGGTCGCGGTGCGCGAGGCGGCCGCCCACCACTGAACCGTACCGGCACCGGTCTCCGGATACCGGATCACATAGCCGCGGTAGCCGTCGGTGCTGTTCCCGGGGTTCGTGCAGTCGCCGGCAAGGCCGCCGAGGGTGACATACGCGGCGCCAGCTGCGATCGTCAACGCACCGCGCTGCTGCTGATAGTTGGCGTCGAAGTTGATGCCACCCCTGTTGCCGGGGTTGATGTTCACGTCCCGGGTGATCGTACCGGTCGACAGCGACAGCGTCACAAGATCGAATTCGAACGTGGTCGGTGTGTGCTCGACCTCAGCAACCACGAAGACATTCCCCGCATCGATCACCGGGGTCCCCGTGATCCCGAGCGGGTTGATGTTGCCGCACGGGAAGTTGTCCGTTCGGGGTGTGCCGACGTGGGTGCTCCACACCGTGACTCCGGTCGTCGCGTTGAGCGCGTAGACGGTGTCGTTCTCCGTTGCGACAACGAGCTGATTGCCGACGATGACCGGCTGCCCGTAGACCTGCCCATCCAGCGAGACCGACGTCCACGGAGCGCTCCCGCTCACCGCCTGGTCGGTGCTGTCGTTGCCCTGGCGCGTGTTGTCGCCGTGGTATGTCGGCCAGTCGGCGGACGCCTGCGTGTACGCGAGCAGCGGCGCCAGGACCGCCATGGTGATGATCAGCCGGCGCACCTTGAGCATTGTCATGCCTGTCCGGTCATTCCGATGACATTCTGGTCACGGCGTTCGGCTCCGTGCCGTACCCTCTGAGCCCTGAACAGTCCTGGATGGCCCGATACCTCCGAGCTCCGCATCGGTCTCGGCTGCATGCGCCTCTCGACGGACGGCGATCGTGACGACGCGGTCGCGCATGAAGCAATCGCCGCCGCCGCCGATGCCGGAATCACGATCTTCGACACCGCGCACGCGTACGGAGCCGGCGAAGCGACATTGGGGGACAACGAGCGGCTCGTCGCCCGAGCGCTGCGCCGCTGCGGTGCGGATCGGCGCGCGCGCATCATCACCAAGGGCGGCATGACCCGGACTGCGGGCGGCTGGGTGCCGGACGGTCGCGCGAAGGCGATTCTCGGCGATTGCGAGGCGAAGTCTCGCCGCCCTCGACGGCCTGGTCATCGATCTCTACCTCATCCACGCCCCGGACCCGCGAACACCCTGGCAGACATCGATACGTGCCCTCGCCCGGTTGCTGCACGACGGCTCGGTCCGGCGCGTCGGGCTGTCGAATGTTAACCGGCGTCAACTCGAAGCGGCGGTCGATCTGGTCGAGATCGCCGCCATCGAGGTGTCATTGAGCCCGCTCGACGACGGCGCCGTGCGGGCCGGTCTCCTCGACTTCTGCGAAGAACGCGGAATCGCGGTGATCGCCCACTCCCCGCTCGGCGGCCCCCGCCGGGCGCGCTCCCTCGCTCGCCGACAGGAGTTGGTGGACGTCGCGCGGGCTCGTGGTACGACCGCCCAGGAGGTGGCGCTCGCATGGGTGCTCGCACTCTCACCAGTGGTGGTCGCCATCCCCGGAGCGCGACGCCCGGAAACGGCGCGTTCAGCCGCCCGGGCAGCGACGCTCCGCCTCGGGGCGGGCGACCGAGCACGCATTGCCACCGGCTTCGCGTGGCACCAGTCGAGGCCGGGCGATCGCTCCCCAGCGCGCGTCGAGGAGGCGGAGGTTGTTGTGGTGATGGGCGTCCCCGGCGCCGGGAAGAGCCGCCAGGCCGAGGACTACGTGGCCCGGGGTTACGTTCGCCTCAACCGCGACGAGCGCGGAGGGTCGCTCCGCCAACTCAGCCGCACGCTCGGCGACGCGCTCTCGTCGGGGGCTCGCCGGGTCGTTCTCGACAACACATACCTCACTCGCGAAGCGCGGAGTCACGTGATAGAGACAGCGGCTCGGAATCGTGCCGGGGTTCGGTGCGTCTGGGTAGACACACCGCTCGCTCAGGCGCAGCGCAATCTCGTCGAGCGCCTCCTCGATCGGTTCGGGTCGCTTCCCGACCCGGGCGAATTGCGCCGGCTGGCACGCCGCGATCCGGGAATCCTGACGCCGACCAGACAGATGCGCGCCGTGCGCGAGCTCGAACCCCCGTCGATTGACGAGGGATTCGTTGCGATCGAGCGGATATCGTTCGCTCGCGCGCCGAGGCCGTCAACGCGGAGCGACGCGCTCGGAGGGGCCTTCGTCGCGGCCGCAGCGCTCAACCGTCCTAACTGGGAAGACGCGATCGCTCGGGGCTCCCCGGCCAGGCCTCACCTGCTCTTCGACTGGAGACCCGAGGCGACCGTCGACGTCCTCGACGCGGATATCGCGCGACTGTCCGCCGAGGTCAGCGGCCCGGTCAGCTGCGCGCTGTGCCCGCACGCGGCGGGACCGCCGGTGTGCTGGTGCCGGCCACCGCTCCCCGGACTCATCCTGGCGTTTGCGCGGACGCACGATATCGATCCCTCGGCTTCGATATTGATCGGCGCGGGGCCGGCGCACCGCACCCTCGCCACGACGCTCAGCGCTGACTACATCGGCGTCTGAAGCCGACCGGGGCGCTGCGAGGCGCGTGGCCGAATTGCGAAAGTAGGCGGATGTCGGAGCACTACGGCGCGCGCTTCTTCGGGGAGCGCGAGGCCGCCGTCTACGACGAACACCTCGCGGAGATGTTCGACCCCGCCGTGATGACACCGGTGGTGGAGATGCTGGCGGACCTCGCCGCCGGAGGCGCGGTGCTCGAGATGGGGATCGGCACCGGCCGGATCGCGCTCCCACTCGCTGCGCGCGGCGTCGGGGTCCGCGGGATCGACGCTTCGGCGGCGATGGTCGCTCGGCTGCGCGCCAAGCCAGGTGGTGACACGATCGACGTCACGATCGGTGACTTTACGACGACCCGCGTCGACGGAGCGTTCGCGCTCGTGTACCTGATCTTCAACACCATCTTCAACCTCAAAACGCAGGATGAACAGGTCGCATGCTTCCAGAACGCCGCAGCCCATCTCGACAGCGGAGGTCACTTCCTTATCGAGCTCGGCGTGCCTGACCTGCAGCGGCTGCCACCCGGCCAGGACGTCTTCGTCTACCGCGTCGATGCACGCACGATGTCGTTTGACGTCTATGACGTCGTCACCCAGCGGCTGACGTCGAATCACTTCGTCGTCGACGATGGCCGCGTCAGCTCCTACCCCGTCGAAGGACGCTACGCCTGGCCTTCGGAGCTCGATCTCATGGCACGCCTCGCGGGCTTGCGGCTTCGTGAGCGCTGGGCCGGCTGGAAGCGTGAACCGTTTACGAGCCTCAGTCGCTCACACGTGTCGGTCTACGAGAAGCCCTGACACCGCAGCGCCTGCTTGACGCCCAGCGTTAGGGGTGCGACGGAGCCGGAGGCGCATCCTCGATTTCGAACAGGAGGTCATCCGGGTAGCAGTAGTACCAGTCCTCATGCGGCTCGTACGACCGGATGATCGGGTGGCCGACCGCCTTGAAGTGCCCGGTGGCATGTTTCCCGGGTGAGTTGTCGCAGCAGCCAACGTGTCCGCATTCCTGGCAGACGCGCAGGTGCACCCAATCGTGGCGACCGGCGGCGACGCACTCGACGCAACCGGCTCCCGAAGGCGTCACGTCGTGGATCTGGTCGAGATGCTGGCAGACGTCGCTCATGTGGAACTCCTTGCAGCGGGGGCAGCGGACCGAGGGGCGGGCTGCTCGAACGTGGTCAAGTCCGTATTCCATCCCATCAGCGCCGCCGCGCCGTCATAAGAGGTGGCGAGAAAGTCACGAATGGCACGGCGTGGATCGGGGGATGCAAGCGCCGCGTCGTACGGGAAGAGAAACTCTCCCGCATCCGAGCTCCAGGCCGCCTCGGGTGGCCGGACCTGCACCGAGTCGATGCCGGGTGGCGCCGGGAATGCGTAGGAGAAGAACGCGGGGGAGGCCAGGCGATGATCACCGGGCCACCATCCCGCGCAGATCAATTCCGCGTCCGTACCGAAATGCATGATGGGGTTGGGAACCTTGAGCGGTTCGACCAACCTCCCCGAGTATCGGGTGAGGGCGAGGTCGAAGGTTCCCCAGAAGAAGTGCACCGGCGACGTACGCCCGCGAAACTGCGCGCGGTGTTCCTTCATGACCAGGTCGACGATAGAGAGCGTGCGATGAAAGCGCTCTACCTGCGCCGGGTCGTAGGTGGCATGGGTGCGATCCTCGGGAAAGGGAATGGGGTCCGGTACCTCGGACGGCAGCACTGAGATGCTGACGTCGATCTGCATGCGCCGAAGCGCGTCCATGACGTCGCCGTAGAAATCGGCGACCGCTCCGCCCAGCGGGCGTCGCTCCACCCGTCCGTCATCGGTGCGGAGCGCGAGCGCATGGTCGTGGAGGTCCAGTTCGGCGTCGAACGAGCGCAGGCCGATCGGCACCGGCGACGTGGTCAGCCCGCGTGCGGTGACGTACAGGGGCACGTTCGCCCATCCCGGCTCGAACGGGCTGAGCGCAAGACGAAGCTTTCCGATCACCTGCGTGTACATGTGCAGCGTGTCCCGAGTGGCCCGCCACTCGGCATACGGCAGAGCCGGCCACTCCCCGGCAGCGTCGCCCATCTCTCCATGATGATGCTCACGGGCCTGAGCGCGGCGGCGTGGCTCCGGTTGTCCCCCCGATCCAGGGGAGGCTACTGTGGCGGCGGCGTGAGCGACGCTCCCCCGACCACCGACCTCGAGGCTCGTGGCTCCACCTGGTCGCCGCTGCGCATCGGAGTGTTTCGAGCCCTCTGGCTGGCGGTGCTGGTCAGCAACATCGGGTTGTGGATGCAGACCGTGGGTGCTCAGTGGCTGCTGGTGGAGCAGCCGCACGCCTCGATCCTCGTGGCGCTCGTGCAGACGGCGGACATGCTCCCCGACGTCATCTTTGGCGTGGTGGGCGGGGCGCTCGCCGACATGTTCGACCGCCGGCGGCTTCTCATCGCGGTGCAGGCCTTCATGGCCGTCACCGGCGTCGCGCTCACGGTGTTGACCTTCACCGGTCAGATGCCGCCGGCGTTGCTGCTGACGTTCACCTTCGTCCTCGGGTCGGGATCGGTGATCTCCCTGCCGGCGTATCAGTCACTCATCCCGGACCTCGTCCCGCGCGCGCAGGTTGCCGCTGCGTCGACCCTTGGGTCGATCAGCGTCAACGTGGCTCGCGCGATCGGACCCGCGATCGCGGGCGTGCTCATCGCTCGAATCGGGGTCGGAGCGGTCTTCGCGATCAACGCCGCGACCTTTCTCGCGTACGGCATCGTCGTCGCCGCCTGGCATCCGCCGGTCGAGCCGTCGACGCAGCTTCCCGAGCGATTCGTCTCAGCGCTCCGCGCGGGTGGCCGCTACGTCCGCTATTCGCCGGTCATGCGGCGGATGCTCTTGCGCGCCTCGCTGTTCCTGGTGCCCGGCAGTGCGTTGTGGGCGCTCCTCCCCCTGGTCGCGACGCAGCGCCTGCAGTTGGGCGCGAGCGGCTATGGGCTCCTTCTCGCGGCCCTCGGTGTCGGCGCAGTCGCGGGGTCATTCCTTCTGACCCAACTCCGTACCAGGCTGAGCGCCGATCGCCTGCTTGTCGGCGCCAGCTTGGTGTACGCGCTGGTGATGGCCGCGATCGTGCTGATCCCCAACGTCATCGTGGCGGTGGTGGCGCTGCTTCCGGCGGGTCTGGCGTGGATCGCGGTGCTGTCGACGATGAACGCCTCGCTGCAGCTCTTCCTCCCGGGAATGGGTGCGCGCCCGAGGTCTCTCCGTCTACCTGACCGTGCTGTTCGGCAGCCAGGCGGTGGGCGCGGTCCTCTGGGGGGTCGTCGCAGCGCCGAAGGGCGTGCTTCCCGCGTATCTCATCGCCGCGGCGATGATGGTCGGCGGTGCCGCGACCGTCAGGATCTGGCCGCTGATCGACACCGCCGGCATGGATCGGCGAACCGTCGCACTGTCCGCGCCACAGCTGACGGTCGAGGCCGCACCCGACCAGGGCCCGGTGGTTGTCAGCATCACCTACACGGTGTCGCCGGAACGCGAGGCCGCCTTCGTGGAGGCGATGGTTCGCGTGCGCCTCTCGAGGCTGCGTACCGGCGCCAGCCAGTGGGGTCTCTTCCGCGACGGTGAGACGGCACACGAGTTCGTCGAACTGTTCGTCGTCGACTCATGGGATGAGCACCTGCGTCAGCACACCGATCGAACTCACCGGGACCGATGCCGAGTACCTGGACTCCGCGAACTCGTTGTCGGACCCGCCGCCGCGCACCACGCACCTGATCGCCGCGGAACCTCGAGGCGATTGAGGAAGAACCGGCAGATCCACGCTCGGGCGCCGCACACATCGCGCGGGCTGCGGCTCAGCTGGTGGAGGCCGCGTCCTGCATCTCGATCCAGGCGAGGCCGCGCAAACCAAGGCGGAAACGTCCTCCCGCATGCACCACCACCATCAGGACGCTCTCACAGACTTGGCATCGGAGCACCGCGCCCGGCGAGCGCGGCGTCATATACAGGTGTTGCGCGCCCATCTCGCCCACGGCGCCACACGTCGCGCATGCACCGCGCGCCACGGTGAGCTCGTGAACGAAGACTTCCTGCAACAGCCCCGCCGCGGCGTTGCCGTCGAGTTCTCAGCTGTCTTTCGTCCATCTCCATGTCACCCTCCGGTTGGGCCAAATCGCTCGGTCTTGATTCGAGTGGGCTCGTGGCCGAGCTGCACGAGCGACTCTGCGACCAACTCGACGAGTGGCGTCGGGCCGCAGACGAAGATCAACGGTCGCTCAGCCGGTGGCCACGCCACCGTGGTGAGCATCTCGGTGTCGATGCGGCGGTGGAGACCGGCCCAACCCTCGGGCTGGTCGCGGGTGAGCGTGTGGATCACCGTCAACCCGGGGCCCATCGCCACGAGCCGGTCGAGCTCGTCTCGATAGATGACATCGTCGAACGATCGCGACGAGTACAGAAGCCGGGTCGGGACCGCACTGCCGGCAGCCTGCCGGAGACGGAGCATGGCCATCAGGGGACAGATGCCTGACCCACCGGCGACAAGCAGGAGCGGACCCCCCATGGCGACGTCCCAGACGAAATACCCCCCAATCGGACCGCGCAACTCCAGCCGGTCGCCCGGGCGCAGCTCCCCGGCGAGGTACGGCGACACCTCGCCATCGTCGAGACGCTCGACGGTCAGGGCCAGTCGCTCGGCGGCGCCCGGTGCCGAAGCGATCGAGTAGCTGCGCTCGGCCTGGTATCCGTCATCCGCAGTCAGCCGCACGTCCACATGCTGACCGGCCCGATGCCCCGGCCAGCCCGGGACCGCCAGCTCGAGGCTGCGCACCCGTGAAGTTTCTTCGACGAGGGCGACAACCTTGGCGGTCCGCCAGATCAGTCGCCGCTGTAGCGCTGTTCCTGCCACGGATCGCCGTACATGTGATAGCCGTACGTCTCCCAGAAACCCGGCGAGTCCTCGTTCATCAGTCGCAGCCCGCGGACCCACTTGGCGCTCTTCCAGAAGTACAGGTGCGGCACCAGCAGCCGCGCCGGGCCGCCGTGCTGGCTCTCGAGCGGTTGTCCGTCGAATGCGAATGCGATCCAGGCCTTGCCGCCGGTGAGGTCCTCGAGCGGGAGGTTCGTCGTGTACCCGCCATCGCAAAGGGCCATCACGTAGTCCGCCGCCGTCTCGATCCCTTCAAGCAGCGTATCGACCGAGACCCCCTCCCACGTGGTGTCGAGCTTGGACCACTTGGTCACGCAGTGGATGTCGCGCTTCACCGTCTCGCTCGGCAACGCACGCAATTCCTCCCAGGTCCAGTGCTTCTCCACGTCGACCTCGCCGTCGACGGAAAACGACCACTCGGCGAGCGATGTGTGCGGCGTGGGGCGGGCCGAGAGGACGGGAAAGTCGCGAACCAGGTACTGACCCGGCGGCAAACGCGCATCTCGAGACTGGTCGCGGGGCCGTCCCTTGAACGCCCGGCTCACGAACCCCACGCGGCTACCTCCACACCGGCAATTGTGGACGGCGACCGATCGGGCCGCAAGGCGGATGTCGACCCGCTCCGGCGAGGGGCGGCCCACCCTCCGAAGGTTTAGCTCGGTCCCGATAGGGTATGGTGATGGCATCGCCTCGAACATCGAGGGGTATCGCTCGTGGTCGTCATTCCTTCTCGAACGGACGCGCTGCGTCTGTTTTGCATAACGAGAGGGAATTGGAGAGACCAGAGTGACTGGTACCGTCAAGAAGATCGTGGCCGAACGCGGCTTCGGCTTCATCACCGCCGAGGATGGACAGGAGTACTTCTTCCATCGCAGTGGACTCGACAGTTCGCTGACCTTCGAAAATCTCGCGGGCGATGAGCGCGTGAGCTTCGAGATCGAGCGTAGCGACAAGGGCCCGCGTGCCCGCCAGGTCCGCGCGGCCTGATCCTCGCTGCGTGAGGCATCCCGGTCGTCGCCGATTCACCGGCGACGACCGGAACCTCGTTTCGCCGTATAGAGTGGACTCTGATGGCGGACGAACCTGATTCCGAAGCCGACGAGTCGCCTCCGGCGGACGACGAGCTTTCTGCTCGGCGCCACCGGCGTGGAGACTGAGGTCCTCGCCGAACTGGCTCGTGCGGAAGCGAGCATCCATGACCCGGACGGAGCGGCCGACGAGAGCGATGGGGCTGTCGTCTGACGGTCACTAGCCCAAGCCGCCAGGCGCCGGAAACGGGGCGGCGAACCTTGCCCACCCCGGTTCGGCGAGTGCTGACCGGCGTGATCGGCCTCGCCGGCATTGCCGCCGTCATCCTGTTCCTCAACCCGGCTCAGGTCGGGAGCGCGCTGGAGCATTTCCAACTGCTGCTCATCGCGCCGATCGTGCTGCTCTCGCTGGCGGTCTACATCCTCCAGGGGATTCGCTGGCATTTCCTGCTCACCGACGTCGGCACCAAGCTGCGCCTGCGGGACACGATCCTGATCAACCTCGCCGGTCAGACCATCACCGCGATCGTGCCCCTGGGCGATCTCACCCGGGCGGCGTTTGCAAGCACTGCCGACGGCACCGAGTTCGGCACCGTCGCGGCCACCGTCACCGTGCAAGAGCTCTCATACATGTTGTGGCTCATTCTTTCGGCGTTGCCGGCAATACTCGCGCTCGGGTACGGGCTCGCGGCAGTGGTCCCGGTCGCGATCGGGATCGCGCTGATCGTCATCGTGCTCACCGTGTCACCGGTGTTCTGCCGGTTCCACAACCTGGTGGCGCACATACCGTTTCTCAACAAACTGCTCCCCGCCATCGACGAGCTGCAGCAGGAAACCTCCATGCTGCTGCATCGCACCGACGCACTTGCACTGTCGGTGCTCGACGCTGCGCGGGTCGTCGTCGCAGTCACCACCTTCTGGCTGGTACTGCAAGGGTTGGAGCCGGGAAAGATCGGCTGGTGGCAGGCAGCGTTCGTCCTCGCGCTGGCCACCGTCGGCGGTGCGGTGAGCCTGATACCCGGCGGGGTCGGCGCCAATGAGGCCAGCGTGGCCGCGCTGCTCATCTTTCTCGGGTTTCACGCGGGGAGCGCGGGCGCCGCGGCGATCATCCAGCGCGGACTCATGACCGGGCTGTCCCTGATCCTCGGATTCGCGGCGTATGCGCTGATCAACAAGCGGCTGCACCTCGGTGGAATCTTCCAGTTGTTCTCGCGGCGCCCAGCTCCCGCTCGCGCGTAGCCCACCGGCACCGTCCACACTTTGCTCGACCGTGGACGCGACACCGATTGCAAAGATCGTGCCTCGGAGCCCCACCGACGGGCTCATCGAGCGCCCCGCGCTGGAGCAGCTGGTCACCACGGCGCGAAACCGTCGCCTGACGGTGGTCGTCGCCGAGGCGGGATTCGGCAAATCGACCCTGCTGGCGTCGTGGTGGGAAAAGGCGCCGTGCGCCTGGTACACCGCGGACCAGCGAGACCTGGACCTTCCCACCCTGGGCCGCCAGCTGAGCGATGCGCTGCGCCTTCGGGTCCCGGACATTCCCAGCGACGTGAGCTGGCTGGCGGAAGGCGCCGGGGGTCCCGAGCTCGAGCAGTTCCTTCGCGCTGACGCCCTGGCGGCTCAACTCGCGGAGATCCTGCACGAGCAGCTCTCCAGTGATCTGATCCTCGTGATCGACGACGCACACGAGCTGGCGGCATCAAGCCCGTCCGCGCGGCTCATCGAGGCGCTGTGCCGGCATGCGCCTCCTCGCCTCCACCTGGTCATCTGCGGGCGGCGACCGCCGCCATTCCAGATCGAGCGGCTGAGAGGGCAGGGACAGCTCCTCGAAATCGACGGCAGTCAGCTCGCCTTCTCCGTCGAGGAGGTGGGTGAGCTGGTCGAGCGTGAGCTCGGTCTGAACGCCGAGGACATCGCCGCGGAGATTCATCGGATCGCCGGCGGATGGCCAGCCGCGGTCACCCTCGCGATCGAGGCGCTCAAGTCATCGCCACGAGAGACCTGGAGCACTGTCTTCGCGGGTCTCGACAAACCGGACGCACCGCTCTTCTCCTATCTGGCCGAAGAGGTCTTCGCACGACATCCCGACGCCGTGCGGGATCTGGTCAGCAAGCTCGCCCTCTTCGAGCGATTTACCCCTGAGCTCTGCCAGGCAATCGAACTCGAGGGCTCGCGATCGATCCTCGCCGAGCTGACCCGTCAGGGCCTCTTCGTCGAGAAGGGTCAGGACGGTTCATTGGCGCTGCGCCCGCTGATCCGCGACTACGCGCTCGAGTCGCTCCCGGTGCCCGCGGCGCTCGCGCAGGATCTCCGCGTCACCGCCGCCGCGTGGCTCGCCGCCACCGGCGCTGCCGGTGACGCGATTCAAGTGCTGCTCTCGGCAGGCGCCACCGACCAGCTCGCCGGCATCGTCACCACAGAAGGTTCACGGCTGCTCGCCGCGGGCCAGATCGCCACCGTGCTGCGCGCCTGTCGAGCAATACCCCCAGGGCTGCGAACCGCCGAGATCGAGCAGCTGGCAGGAGAGGCACAGCAGATCCAGGGCGACTGGAGTGAGGCGATGGCCTGCTTTCAGCGTGCGGCCGCGGGTCGGGAGTCACTCCCGGCCCAGCTCGCATGGCGGATCGGCGTGATCCACTATCTTCGCGGCGAGCCCGACGCAGCCCTGGCGGTCTATCAGCGTGGCGTCGATGATGCGAGCGCCGATCCCGTGGAGATGGCGCTCCTCCTCGCATGGATGTCCACGGCACACTGGATCCGCGGCGATGTCGAGCCGTGTCGAGAGCTGGCGACCCGCGCACTGGCCGCGGCGAATGCATGCGGTGAGCGTCGAGCGCTTGCCGCGGCGCACACGGTGATGGCGATGCTGGCGGCACTCGACGGAGACCGGCGTGGCAACGACGCGCACTACCTGCTTGCGTTGCGCGCGGCCGAAGAGGCGCCGGACGTGCTTCAGGTGGTGCGTATCCGGACCAATCGCGGCTCCCACTTCATGGAGGAGGGTTCGTATGCCGAGGCGTTGCAGGAGCTCGACGTGGCGGTGCGCCTTGCCGAGCTGACCTCGTTCGCGAGCTTCCTCGCGCTGAGCCTGAGCAACCGCGGAGAGACAAAGATGCGGATGGGCCGCATCGATGAGGCGCTGGCCGACCTCGAGGCATCACGGGTCCGCTACCGGCAGATCGACTCGGACATGGTCGCGTACCCGCTGACGCTGATCGGCGAGATCTACAGCGAGCGTGGGAACCTCGTCCAGGCGCGCGCCCTGCTCGAGGAAGCAGTCGCGATCACCGAGGCCGCGGGCGATGTCCAGGGCGCGGTCCCGGCGCTCGCGTGCCTGGCCACCGTCGTCGCCGGCGAGGATCCCGACCGGGCGCGCTCGCTTGCCGACCGCGCCGTGTCCTACGGCACCGGCATGGCGTACGTTATCGCGCTCCTCGCAGCGGGGTGGGTCGCCGCCGCTGCCGGTGACAGCGCTCGCGGCCGTGCGCTCGCCACGCAGGCGGAGTTGGTCGCGCGGGCCCGCCACGACCGGGCGGGTCTCGCTGACGCGCTCACCCTTGCTGCGATGACGGCGGAGGATCCGCGCACCAGGAGCCGGCGCCTCGACGAGGCGGGAGCGATCTGGCGCGAGGTCGGGAACCCGCTCGGTGAGGCGAAGGTGGATCTTGTCCTTTCGTCGTTCGACCGCGGAGCAGGCTCGGTGGCGCTGCGACGCAAGGCGGAGCACCAACTCGAGGCACTCGGCGTGCGCACCGATCAGGGCGGCAACGTGGCCGCCGGACCGCTCGCATTCCTGGGCCCGGGCGATCGCGTGGCTGTGAGGATCCAGTCCCTTGGCGGCTTCTCGGTGCTGCGCGACGGGGAGCTGGTTCGAGTCTCCGAGTGGCAGTCGAAGCGGGCGCGCGAATTGCTCAAGCTGCTCATCTCAAGACGGGGACGGCCGGCGCCGCGCGGGTATCTCATGGAAACGCTGTGGCCGGGCGAGGACCCGGATCGCGTGGCCAACCGCCTCTCGGTGGCGCTGACCACGGTCCGGGGTGTGCTCGACCCGGAGCGACACTTTCCGCCCGAACACTTCGTGGTCGGTGACAAGGATGCGGTCGCACTCAATCTCGACGCGGTCGACATCGATATCGAGCGATTCCTGTCCGCGACGGCAGACGGGTTGGACTGCGTGCGGCGGGCCGATATCGCTCGCGGGCTGGGCATCCTCAGCGGTACAGCCGCCGTCTACGCAGGAGAGTTCCTCGAGGAAAACCCTTATGACGACTGGGCGGTGCCGCTGCGTGAGGAGGCACGCGCCGCCTACGTGGCAGCGCTGCGCCTTCTGGCCCGACACGCCGGCGACCCCGATACGGCGGTAACCCACCTGCTTCGCATCCTGGAGACCGACCGATACGACGAACAGGCGCATCTCGGCCTGGTGCACGCGCTGTCCGATGCCGGGCGGCACGGCGAGGCGCACCGCCACTACCTGAACTACCGCCGCGCGATGGATGATCTCGGCGTCGAACCCTCCCCGTTCCCAGGCGGCCGTAGCGGCAGGGCGCCGGCGGTATAGACTGCGCCGCGATCCGGCAAATCCTGGAGGGGCCTCGATGGGACTGGCGATCCTGCTGATCGGCACGCGGAAGGGCTTGATGGTCGCCCGTAGCGGCGACGATCGCCGCACGTGGGCGACGGACGACTTCCAGTTCCGCAACCAGGAGGTGTACTCGGTGGCGGTCGACACCCGCCACGACCCGCCGCGGATTTTTGCGGGCGTCGGGACCGGGCACTGGGGCCCGTTGCTGACCTACTCCGACGATCTCGGGAAGTCATGGACCGAGCCGGAGGTGCCGCCGATCGGTTTTCCTGAGGGGAGCGATGCCTCGGTGGCTCGCGTCTGGCAGATCCAACCGGCAACGGCTGATCAGCCGGATGTCGTCTATGCCGGTGTCGAGCCGCATGCCCTGTTCAGATCGGACGACCGCGGGCAGAGCTTTTCGCTCGTCGAAGGGCTCTGGCAACATCCCGACCGGCCAAGCTGGACCCCGGGCGGTGGCGGGGCGTGCCTTCACACCGTGCTCGTGCATCCGACCGACCCCGACGATGTGATGGTCGTGATGTCGGCTGCGGGCGTCTATCGCACTCGAGACGGCGGGGCCACCTGGGAGCCCGCGAATCGCGGCATCCAATCGGCCTTCCTCCCCGAGGATCAGCGCTTTCCGGTGTTCGGGCAGTGCGTCCACAAGGTGGCGTTCCACCCGGATCGCCCGCAGCGCCTGTTTGCCCAGAACCACTTCGGCGTCTATCGCAGCGAGGACCGTGGCGGCTCATGGACTCCCATCGAGACAGGACTACCGAGCAACTTCGGGTTTGCGCTGGTCGTCCACCCGCACCAGCCGGACACCCTGTACAACTTCCCACTCAAGGCCGACGCCGAGCGCTTCCCGCCGGACGCAAAATGCCGCGTCTACCGGAGCGAGGACGCCGGGACAAGCTGGGAGCCACTGTCCACCGGCCTCCCGAAGGATCCGTACTACGCCGCAGTCCTTCGCGACGCGATGGTCGCCGACTTTGGGAACCCTGCGGGTCTCTACTTCGGGACACGACTTGGAGAGGTCTTCGCCAGTCGTGACGACGGGGACAGCTGGTCGATGATCGCCAGCCATCTTCCGGACGTGCTCTCCGTTCGGGTTGCCGAGGTCGCGTGACCTCGCGGCTGCTCCTGCCCGCGGCGCTGCGCCGCTATGCCGGCGAGCAGGCCGAGATCGAGATCCACAGCGGCACGCTGGGGGCCGCGCTCGATGAGCTTGCCGAGCGCCTTCCTCAACTGGAACGCCGGCTGCGCGACGAGCAGGGCCGGCTTCGACCCCACGTCCTCATGTTCGTCGACGGGGTGAGTGTGAGAACCGGCTCCCCAATGGACACGCCGGTGCCCGACGGCGGCGAGGTGTTCGTCGCCCCGGCGGTTTCGGGCGGAGACGGCTAGGCGGCGTCTCCTCAGCCGGCGACCCATGTCGGCGCGCGACGGTGGGGTGCCGTCGTGCGTGGCGATAGCGGTGACGAAAACCGATCAGGAATCGAGAAGCGCCGGACCGGGGCCGAATCTAGCATCACCGCCATGGACATCACCACAGCGACTTTAGGAGTGACCATGAGCGGCTCGTTCACCCAGGGAATCAAGACCGTGCTGCATCCCGTATCCGACCTGGAAAGGGCCAAGCCGGTGTACACCGCTCTACTCGGCCTACCCCCGAGCGCCGACGCGCCCTACTACGTCGGCTACGAGGCCGCCGGTCAGCAGATCGGGCTGGTGCCGGGCCGTGGACCGCAGGACAACGCCTCGCCGGTCGCGTACTGGCACGTGGCGGACATCGAGGCGAAGCTCGCCGAGGTGACCGCCGCGGGTGCCGCCGTGAAGGAGCCCGCCCGAGACGTTGGTGGCGGCCGTCTGGTGGCCACCTTCACCGACCCCGATGGCAACGTCCTCGGGCTGATTCAGGACCGATGAGGGGAGGAGCGGGCCTCGTCAATCCACCGCCGCAGAACCTGTGTGACCAGTTCGTACGGCTGGCGGGGCGTGCTCAACGGGTCAAGCGGGCCCGACGTGGCAGGATCTCGTGAGTGACCAGCACCCCCGCCGCGGCGCAGCATCTGCGCGACCTCGCCCGGCTGCGCCGTGTCCGCGACCGGATCGACCGGGACTACGCGCAGCCGCTGGACGTTAAGGCGCTCGCCCGGAGCGCGCACATGTCGGCCGGACACCTCAGCCGCGAGTTCAAGCTCGCCTACGGCGAGGCGCCGTACGGCTACCTGATGACGCGACGCATCGAGCGCGCGATGGCCCTCCTGCGTCGCGGCGACCTGAGCGTCACCGACGTCTGCTTCGCAGTGGGTTGCTCGTCGCTCGGGACCTTCAGCACTCGCTTCACCGAGCTGGTCGGCGTGTCGCCCAGCTCCTACCGGCGTCACGAGGCGCGCGCGACCGTGGGGATGCCGTCGTGCGTGGCGAAACAGGTAACCAGACCGATCAGGAATCGAGAAGCGTCGGTCCCCGAGCCGCAGCTAGCATGACCGCCATGGACATCACGATTCAGTCGACCTTCCTCCCACATGACGATCCGGACGCTTCCCTGACCTTCTATCGGGACACCCTCGGCTTCGAGGTCCGCAACGATGTTGGATACGGCGGGTTGCGCTGGATCACGGTCGGCCCCGCCGACCAGCCCGACACGTCCATCGTCCTCGAGCCGCCGGTCTCCCCGGGGTGCGGCATTACCGAGGACGAGCGGCGCACCATCGCCGAGATGATGGCCAAGGGCAGCTACGCCCACATCGTCCTGACCACGGCCGACCTCGACGGTGTCTTCGAGCGCCTGCAGGCCAGCGGCGCCGAGGTCGTGCAGGAGCCGGTCGAGCAGCCGTACGGGGTTCGCGACTGCGCCTTCCGCGATCCCGCGGGCAACCTGATCCGCATCAACGAGCCGCTCTGAGCCATCCGGCGGAATGACCCCAGCGAGAGCTCACCATCTGGAGGTGGAGGGCGTCGGCCCGGTCGAGGTGGGGCTGGCTGACGACGGCACCGGACACCCGTTCCTGCTCCTCCACGGCGGCGCAGGGCCTCAGTCGGTGGCCGCGTTCGGGGCGCTGCTCGTCACCCGCAGGCAGGCTCGGGTGATCATCCCAACCCACCCGGGCTTCGGGGCCACGCCGCGGCCCGACGGCCTTGACAGCATCGCGGGCCTCGCCCGTGTCTACACCGCACTGCTCGACCGGCTGGACGCCCAGCACGTCACTGTCGTCGGCAATTCCGTGGGGGGCTGGATCGCCGCGGAGATGGCATTGCTCGCCTCCCCGCGGATCAGTGGTGTGATCCTCGTCGATGCGGTCGGCATCGAGGTTGCCGGGCATCCGGTGGCCGACTTCTTCGCGCTGACCCTCGACCAGGTGGCGCAATTCAGCTACCACGATCCCGACCGTTTCCGGATCGACCCGACGAGCATGTCCGACGCGCAACGGGCTGTCGTCGCCGGCAACCGCTCCAGCCTGGCGACGTACGGCGGGCGCTCGATGACCGATCCGAGCCTGCGCGGCCGCCTCGGAAATATCACAGCGCCGACGCTGGTGCTCTGGGGAGAGAGTGATCAGATCGTCGACCCGGAATACGGTCACGCATACGCCGCCGCAATCCCCGGCGCGACATTCATCCTGCTCAGCGCCACCGGTCACATGCCGCAGCTCGAGACCCCCGAGCAGCTGCTGGCTCCGATCGGGGACTTCGCAGAGGCCACGGCCTCGCGCTGACCGGCTCAGCCGGCGTTCGTCGAGTAGATCAGCCTAGCAACGATCAATCGGCGACGCCGTCGATGGTCACCTCGAACAGCGGACTCGACTCGATCATGGTGTCCACGTCGTCGCGCTTCCAGATGCGCGCGATATGGGGCAGTACCTCGCGGCGTTCGGCGTCGTCGGTGATGACTTTCGCGGTCGCCGCGAGATCCGCCTTGACCGCTCCCTTGAGATGGAACGTGAAGTGCGGATTGGCGGTGAGGTTGGCGATGTAGCTCCGCTTGAACCCCGGCATCCCGCTGATGTAGAGGCGGCCGCCGACATTGTGGAAGACGATCTCAATGCGGCGCGGTTCGCCGGTCTTGCGGCCGGTCGTGGTGATGTCGATGCGGTCGCCGTGGTCGAGTGCATCACGGATCGGCTGGCTGAGTTGTGCGGTGCTCATGGTTCTTCCCCGGTGCGGTCTCCGCTCGGATGGCAATTGCGGTCCCAGCGTAGACGGACCGGTCCTGGAGACGCGTTGTGCCATCGTCCCAGCGCCATGGGATTCATCGACGTCAGCGAACTGAGCTACTCGATCGGCGGGCACGTCCTCTTCCACGACGTGAGCTTTCGCGTGGGCGAGGGAAGCAAGGTCGCGCTCGTCGGTGCCAACGGCACCGGCAAGACGACGCTGCTGCGGCTCATCGCCGGCGACATCAAGGCGGAGACCGGGACCATCAGCAGCAGCGGCGGCATCGGCGTGATGCGCCAGTTCATCGGCAGCGCCGGCGGTGCGACCACTGTGCGCGACTTGCTCCTGGGGCTGGCCTCGGAGCCCATCCGTGTCGCGGGCACGGCGCTGCACGCCGCCGAACACCGGCTGGCCGGAGCGCCCGACGACGCCGAGATCGCCATCGTGTACGCGCAGGCCGTTGCCGACTGGGCCGCAGCCGGTGGCTACGAAGCCGAGGTGACCTGGAACATGTGCTGCGAAAGCAGCATCGGCAAGCCATACGAAATGCTGCGTGATCGGCTCGTCGCCACGCTGAGCGGTGGTGAGCAGAAACGGCTCGCGCTCGATGTCTTGCTCCGCGGTCACGAGGAGGTGCTGCTCCTCGACGAGCCGGACAACTATCTCGATGTCGCCGCAAAACGCCAGCTCGAGAAGTCGCTGCGCGCCACCCCGAAGACCGTTCTCTATGTCAGCCATGACCGCCAGGTGCTCGCCGAGACCGCCAACAGGATCGTGACCCTCGAAGGACACGGCGTCTGGGTGCACGGCGGCGGCTTCGCCGACTATGCCGAGGCACGCGAGGCGCGACTGGGCAGACTGGACGAACTGCACCGGCGCTGGGAGGAAGAGCACCTCCACCTCAAGGACCTGGTGCGCCGGCTCCGCATCCAGGCGACCATGAGCGACGCAATGGCGAGCCGCTACTCGGCTGCGGTCACGCGGTTGCGCAAGTTCGAGGAGGCCGGCCCGCCAGCAGAACGCCCACGCCGTCAGGACGTCCGCATGCGTCTCCGCGGTGGCCGCACCGGTGTCCGCGTGCTGACCTGCCATCACCTTGCGATCCCCGGCCTGGTGCGCCCGTTCGACCTCGAGGTCTCGTTTGGCGAGCGGATTGCAATGCTCGGGAACAACGGAACGGGTAAGAGCCACCTGCTCCGACTCTTCGCCGGCGAGGAGATCGCCCACGACGGACGCTTCGTGCTTGGCGCACGCGTCCTCCCAGGGCACTTCAAGCAGACCCACGAGCACCCCGAGCTGCGCGGGCACACACTCGTCGAATCACTGCACCAGCACGGCCTCGACCGCGCCGCGGCGATGCGGGCGCTCGACCGATACGAACTGGTCAGCCACGGCGAACAGGATTTCGCAACCCTCAGCGGCGGTCAGCAGGCGCGCTTTCTCATCCTGCTGCTGGAGATCGGCGGCGCGACGCTGCTGCTCCTCGACGAGCCCACAGATAACCTCGACGTCCATTCGGCGGAGGCCCTCGAACGCGGCCTCGATGAGTTCGAGGGCACCGTGATCGCGGTGACGCACGACCGCTGGTTTGCCAGATGCTTCAACCGTTTTCTCGTCGTCTCCGAGGATGGCGTCGTGACCGATCAATCCTCGCCGGTTTGGGACTGAGGGCTTTCAGGACGCGGCTCAAGCGCGTCCCGCACGCAGGTCGCTCATGGCTTTGTCGATCCGGCGCTGCCGCGTTTCCGGCGCCTTTGCCTGCTCGATCGCGACGGTGAAGCGCTGCTTCCTGCTATGGGACAGCCTCTCAAAGAAACCACGCGCCTGAGCGTCACCGGCTAGGGCGCTCTGAAACTCGGCCGGTATGGCCAGTGTCCGCGCCTCGGTGTCGAGGGTCAGTGCAACCAGCACCTCATCACCGGCAGTGACGCCGGCGCCTTCGCGGTGTTCCGCGCTGATTGGGAGCATGAAGACGCCTCCCATCGGCGCGACCGTACTCCGATACGCATAGCCGTTGATGTTCACGGTGACCGCAGGCCGCTTGCCGCCCCCCAGCCCGTCAACGACGTGCGCTGGGACTTCGATGCCGGTGGCGGTCTTGCCCGAGAGGAGGACGATGGCGTTGAATTTCATGAAGCCGCGGAGAGCATCTGCGCAACGCGGATGTGGTTGCCGAACGGGTCGCGCAGGCCGAAGTCGATGCCATATGGTTGTTCCGTCGGTTCCTGAGTGAATTCGACACCCTTGGCAGCAAGCTCGTCATATGTCTTGCGGGCGTCGGACGTCGTGAAGAACAGGTGGCCACCGGTTCGACCCTTGGTCAGCAGTGAGCGAACCTCATCGGCTGTCGCCGGATCCATTGCCGGCGGTCCGGGCTTCTCGAGCATGATCTGGCGCTCGGGGTCACCGGGGAGGCTGACCGTGAGGAATCGCATGAAGCCGAGATCCTGGTCGGTGTTGATCTCCAGTCCGAGCTTCCCGACGTAGAAGTCAACCGCCTGATCCTGATCAAGCACGTAGATTTGCGAGATCCTGAGACTGCTGAGCATGCCGCTGTTCCCTTGTCGCGTTGCGCGGTGAATGGTGCCCCAACGCTACCCGTTTGCTGAGCGGTCGTCTTCTCCAAAACTGCTCGGTCTGGTCCAGGCCATGGCGAAGCAGGTCGGAACCGCGATCACCTCACCGCGCCGCCGATACTCCGTCGGCGACTCGCCGACGATGACGTGGAACGTGGTGCTGAACGTTCCCAAACTCGTGAAGCCGACGTCGAAGCAGATGTCGGTGATGCTGCGATCCGTGCAGCGCAGCAGGTAGAGCGCTCGCTCGACGCGCCGGCGCTGCAGGTAGCGATGCGGAGTCTCTCCAAACGTCGCCCGAAACGCGCGAATGAAATGGGCCTTGGACACGCACGCAATGCGCGCAAGGGTGGGGATGTCGAGCGGCCGGCCGTAGCTGAGATCCATGGCGTCGCGCGCTCGAAGCAGCCGCCGATTGGACTCCTCGACTGCCCGGGTCATCGAACGCTGGACTGCTTCCCCGGGAGGGATCGCGCATACGCGACACCTTCCTCCACCCACCGTTGCAGCTGTGGCCTGGTTCGAAGGCCGTCGGCGTCGACCCGCAGCCAACCGGGCATCTCGCGTCCGCGCATCACCGCGATCTGCGCGTGCGCCCGGCCGGCCAGCTCGTCCGTCTTGTCAGGGTCGACGCGCACCAGGGCTCCGCCCTGTCCGCTCGCGCTGATCGCCATGTTGCCGCCGATCAGGAAGGCCAGGCCGCCGAACATTCGCTTCTCGGTCACGCCCGCCTCGCCTCCCACCAGCTCGCGGATGCGCACCGCCAGATCTTCGTCGAAAGCCACGCTCTCATTTTCGGGCACCGGGCAGCCGTCTGGCTCGCGACCGGCGATGCGATTCACCGGGCCGACCCGTGCGGCTCGGGCGCCGCAATCGGACTGCAATGGGCCGGACGCACGATGCCGGAACGTCGTACAACATCAGGAGCACGCCATGACCAATCCAGTCGACAGGTTCACCCAGGCCGTCGAAACCGCCTCCATCGGCGGAGCCGGCGTCTTCGCGCCGGATGCGGTGCTCGATGCGACCGTTCCCCACTGGCGCTTCACCGTCAACGGGGCCGACAACATCGAGGCCGAGCTCGGTCGCTGGTACGCCGACCCCGGACGCTTCGAGGAGATCCGCCGGACCATCCTCCCGGATGGTGAGCTCGTGGAATTCGTGCTCACCTGGGAGGAGGACGGCGAACCCCATATGTGTCATCAAGCACATCACATCGAGCTCGTTGACGGTCTGATCACCCGCGACCGCGCCTGGTGCGGCGGCAGGTGGGGAGCGGCGCTCCAGGCGGAGATGGCCGAGGCCGCGCGTCTGTGACCGCCACGACATCGCAGACCCGGACGGTCCCCATGGCCGACTCGGTCGACCAGCTGCTCCAGCGCGTTCAGCAGCGCGAACCGTGGAAGACGGCGGATTCGCTCTCGGGCAGCCGTTTCGAGCGTGTTGTCATCGACGAGGTTCCTCACGTGGTGAAGTACATCTCGGTCGACGACGACTGGATCATGCGTGCGACCGGCGATTTCGGCTGCCGCCAGTTGACTCTGCTGTCGTCCGGCGTGCTCGGGTCCCTCCCCGAGTTGATCGATCACACGATCGCCGGCTACGCGCCGTTCATCTCCAGCCGCGGTCATCGGGGCGTCGCGCTGCTGATGCGTGACGTGTCCGAATCACTCATACCCCCCGGCAGCGAGCCGATCGCCATGGACCACCATCGCGGCTTCGTCGAGGACATGGCGTCGCTCCATGCGGCCTACTGGGGGTTCCGTGACACCTCGGGGCTGTTCCCGCTATCCCACCACTACGTCATCCTGACTCCGACGATGGCCGAGCTCGAAGCCGCCACGCCGCATGCGGACCCGGTACCGCCTGCGGTTGGGGACGGATGGCGGCGGCTGGGCGAGCGCTACCCCGCAGAGGCGCGGAGGCTTCGCGAGCTCGCGCGCGACCCATGGCCGCTGGTCGTCGCCCTCAGCGCGGGACCGCAGACCCTCATCCATGGCGACTGGAAGCTCGGCAATCTCGGCCGCGATGGAGCGCGGACTATCCTGCTCGACTGGGATCGCACCGGCGAGGGGCCCCCTCTCGTCGACCTCGCCTGGTACCTGGCCGTCAACTGCGACCGGCTTCCGGAGTCCAAGGAGGACTCCATCGGCGCGTACCGGGCCAGCCTCGAGTCCGCCGGCATCTCCACAGGATCGTGGTGGGACGAGCAGCTCGCAGCCGCCCTGGCCGGAGCTTTTCTGCAGCTGGCCTGGTCGAAGACCGACGACGCGGCCGAGTTCGGCTGGTGGAGCGATCGTCTCGCCGCATGGAATCCCTGACCGCCCGACAAAGCAACTCCTATCAGGGCACGGCAGTCGCATGGGCTCGTGGCCCAGCTGCGCTGTACGACAAGCTGGCGTCGATCGCGATCGACAGGGTCGCGAGCCAGATCCGGGGAGCCAGAGTCCTCGACGTCGGCGCCGGTACTGGTGCGCTGTGCCGTGCGCTACGAACGGCGGGAGCGATCCCGACGGCCGTCGATATGTCCAGCGACATGCTCGGCCTCATCGGCGATGCAGCAACGGTTTTGGTGGTCGGCGACATGTGCGCGCTGCCTTTCTCCAGCGAACGGTTCGACGCGGCGGTGAGTGGCTTCGCGATATCGCACATCGACACGCCTGAGCGAGCGTTGACCGAGATGCGTCGCGTGGTGCGACCCGGTGGGCAGGTCGTCGCCGCGGTGTTTGGCGCAGCGCCTGCGAGCGCATCGAAAGACGCCGTCGACGAGGTCGCTCGTGGCTTCGGGTTTCGCCCACCGGCCTGGTACCTCGAGCTGAAGACGCGCACCGAGCCGCTGTCGAACACGCCGGCGCTGCTCCGGGGCTGCGCCGAGGCCGCCGGGCTGGAGGAGATCGATGTGGCGGACATGACCGTGGACTCCGGGCTCAACTCACCCGAGGCGATCACCGCATATCGCACCGGGCTAGCGCACGTCGCACCGTTCGTCGCATCCCTGCCCGCGCCGCGGCGCACCGAGTTCGTCGACCGTGCGGTCGCCGCAGTGCGGGAACGCGGTCAACCGCTGCGACCGCGCATCCTGGTGCTCTCGAGTCGCGTTCCCGCGTAGGCGAGAAACGCTGCGCGTGCGGGTGTGTCGAGATGCGCCGCCAGCCGGTCGCGTTGCGCAGCCGCAAGCTCGTAACAGACCTCGGACCCGAGCGACGCGCCGAGTTCCGCCATGACCCACCAGGCTTCGACGCCCGCAACCGCGGACAGCGACGAGCTCAGCTCGGCGAGCGCGTCCGCCTCGGGCGCGCGCGCCCCCATTGCCGCCCGGGCCTGGAGTCGAAGCACCTCGCCGAGCTGCGCGTAGCGCGGCGCGTATCGATCGGTCGCGGAGGCGATGAGCCGCTCTGAGATGGCAAGCGCCGCGTCGGGGTCGTTCTTCAACAGCGCGATCCTTCCTTCGAGGAGGTCCACGCGCAACTCGTGGCGCCAGCGGTACGCGTACACGTCATGCATGAGCGTTCGCGCCGACTCGATCGCACGATTCGCGGTCGCGGCATCGCCTTCGGCGATCGCATCGTCGCAGGGGTCGAGCAACGCGTAGACCTCGAGATCGCGATACGCGGAATCGCGGGCACCTTCGAGCGCTTCCTCGTTGCTCGCACGTGCTCGGGCGATGTCCCCGATGTTGCGAAGTACCCAGGCGCCGAGGTTCACACCGAGCGCGGCATACCGGGTCAGGCCTCGCCGGCGCCCTTCGGCAGACGCGCGCTCGAGGGTGCCGAGGGCTTCGCCGGCGCGACCGCACGTCGCAAGCGCATACCCATGCGCGAGATAGCCATGCACCGGCGTGTAGATCGTGGACACGGCGTCGGTCGCGGCGTACGGGCTTGCCTCGATGGCGCTGATCGCAAGACCCGCCTCTCCCATGTGCACCTTCAGAAACGCGTACACGGAGGTGGGCTGACGAAGCCGGTGCTTGCGGCACGCGGCCATCGCCCGCTCCATGAGGTCATCCGCACCCTCCACATCACCGAGCGCATGCAGCGATCGCGCGCGGATCAGCTGGCCCTGCACCTGCTGAGCCGGTTCGCTCGCCTGCTGGATCAACGCCTCGCCGAGCGTCGCGGCGCGTTCGAAATTCCTGCAGTAGTAGGCGACCGACCCGGCGACCTCCAGCGCCCGGGAATCAGCGGTGCTCTCGATCGCGTGTTCCGCATCCGATTGCGCAGCTTCGTAGCGAGTGAGACGCAGCTCCACCACGGCACGCTGGATGCGGGCGTCCGAGGTGTCATCGGCATCAATCGCTTCGGTGGCGAGGTCCAGCGCCGTCGCGTAGTCGAATCGATCGGCGGCGATGCGGCTCGCCGCCGTCAATGCCGCCGACGCGATGGTGCGCGCGCCGCTGAGCCTCGCGTGGTGGGCGACGAGCAGCGGGTCCGCGCCGGGCGTTCCGGACAGCACACGAGCGGCTTCGCGGTGGAGGAGTGCGCGCCGCGGCGACGCAGTGGACGCTTCGAGGACCTCGCGCACGAGGGCGTGGCGGAACCCGTAGGCGCCGTCGCGCGCCTCGAGCAAACCGAGGCGCACTCCAACATCGAGATCCTCGAGTAGCCGGATCGGATCGGTTCTGAGCACGGCCGCGAGGACGTCGATGTCGATGGATGCCCCGAGGACCGCCGCGCTCATCACGGTCCTGGTCGCAGTGCCGGCTTCAGTGCAGCGCTCGAGCACTGCGGCCTGGATGGATTCCGGAGGTGCGGCGCGTTCGTCGCTCGACGCCAGCTGGGTCAGAAAGAGCGCATTGCCGCCGCTGCGCTCGTGCAGCCGGGCGGCCTGCTCGTCTCCGACGATCTGTCTCGCCGCCTCGAGCGACAGCGGGGAAAGCACCAGGCGGGTCGCCTCGGGCGGTACCTCACCTTCACCGGTACGGCGGGTGAGCAACACCAACACGGACATGTCCGGGCTGGTGATCAGCTCGGCGATCCAGGCCCGTGATAGCGAATCGGCGCGCTGGATGTCGTCGATGAAGAGCACCGCCGGCGACGTGCACGCCCGGCGCACGACCCGCCGCAGGGCGGCGAAGACGACGGCGATGCCCGCCGGCGAGGAGGCCTCCGCTTGGGTGATGTCGGCCACCGGCTCGCCGTCGGTCGACGTCCAGTCGAGCATCGGCTCGAGCAGCGTCGCGTCCGCGCCGAGCAGCTCGCGTCCGATGTCCATGCCGACCATGCGGAGATGGTTGCGGACCATGCGTAGCACGGGCTGCAGCGGCAGTGACCTGCTCAGCTGGTCGCAGCGCGCGCTGAGCACGACGGTCTCGGGGCCGAGGCGATCGATCCACGCGGACGCGACCGCCGTCTTGCCGATACCTGGCTCTCCCTCGATCACCACCGCCACCGGGGTCCCGTTGTGCGCGCGGAGAAACGCGTCGTCGAGCAGGCGCAGCTCGTCGTCACGACCGGGCAGGTCGATTCCGCCACGCTCGACGCGCGGACGTGACTGCGGTGACGCCACGACGATGCCGGGAACCGGAAGTCCCTTGAGCACCGCGACGTGCGCGGCGTCGGTCTGCTCGGAGGGTGAGGTGCCGAGCTCGTCGGCGAGGCGCACCCGCATCCGCTCATACATCGCCAGTGCCGATGAGGATCTGCCCTGAGCCGCCAGGGCAGCCATCACCAGGCGCAACGACTCCTCGTCGTAGGCATCCTCGTCGAGAGCCTGCTCGGCGGCCTCGACTCCGGTGGCAAGGTCCCCGGCCGCGAGCGCGGCGCGCGCGACCAGGTGACGGGCTCGGGCACAGAGCCGCTCGACCGCTCGCCGGTCCTCCGGCGGCCACGCCTCGTCGTCGAGCGCGGGATGACCGAGCAGCGCCCGCGCGGCCGCAGCCGCGGCGAGAGCCGGTGCCGGCTCGTGCTCACGCAAACGGCGATCTGCTTCGGATTGCAACTCGGACGCCGCGGTCAGATCAACCCAGTCCGCGTGCAGTGCGTAGCCCGCATCGCTGTGGCTGATGCGTGCGGCGCCGAGAACGCCCCGCAGGCGGCTCATGATCACCGCCAGTTGGGCCGGTGGATCGCGAGGCTGGTCATCGAGCCAGAGGACGTCAGCCAGTCGTTCGATGCTGACCGGACGTCCCTGCGCGATGCCGAGCATCCGGAGCGCCAGCCGCGCCTTGCGGCTGCCGAGCTGATGCTCGGCAAACCCCTCGACCGAGAGCCCGTCGATGACGCGAACGCGCACCGCGTCCGGCGGCGAGGCCGGGCGCACCGACGGCGGCGCCTCGGCGCGGACCACGGCACCAAGGATACGTGCCGCAGGTCCGCGCGAGGAAAGCCTTACCGGTGCGGAATCACGCCTTCCCGTAGTTGCTCGCGCCGTTCCAGTCGATGAGCACGACGGGCTCGTCGCCGATCACCCAGGCATCGTGGCCCGAGGGAAGCGCGGTGATGTCGCCGGTGCGCGCGTCGAACTCGCTGCCGTCCGCCATCTGGATGCGCAGCACGCCGGAAGCGTGGTACTGAAAGTGCGGCGCCTCGCACAGCTCGGTCCCCGCGATCGGTTTGACGTGCACCGACCACCGCCATCCGGGCTCGAGGGTCAGCCGCCCGACCGTGCCCCCACCGATGTTGACGAGATCGACGCGGCCCTTCTCGAAAACCCGCTCCTCGTCGGGGCGTCCCAGGGTCTTCTGTTCCGCCGTTGCTGTGGCTGGCATGTCATGCCTCCCGTGAAAAGCTGTCGCGCCGTCAGCGGCGCCTCGAGACGCATGCTGCGCACCGCCGATTGCAGGTTCCATGCAGTCCGCGACGGCCTCGAGAGGTAGCGCATCTCGGCCTGATGGCCGCCGGTCAGGCGGAAGCGTCTCCCGTCTGCGGCGCCACGGGTGCGCCGGAGGCTCCGTGACGGAGGCCGTCGAACAGCAGTCCCACCAGGCGGTCGGAGGCTTCCGAGCGCTCCTGGTCGGTCGACATGCAGATGCCGCCGACGGCACGCAGCAGATCTCCGCCATCGACGTCGGCGCGGACCGTGCCGGCGGCGACGCCGGCCTCGAGGAGCTTTGTCGCTGCCGCGGTGGCTCGCCCGCGCGTCTGAGCGGAGAAGTTCGGATTTGAGCTCAACATCGGCTTGAGCGCGGACAGCATGCCCCGCTTGGTGGCCACGTGGCGGACGAACAGCTGCATCCACTCAGCCAGCGCCTCGTCGGGGGTCGATGTCTCGAGGAGCTCGTCCGCGCGCTCGCACAGGACGTCGACCTCGTGCAGGTACACGGCTTCCACGAGAGCGTCACGGGTGGGGAAATGGCGGTACAGGGTGCCGATACCGACGCCCGCACCGCGAGCGATGTCCTCGAGCGAGACGTCGGCGCCGCGGGCGGCGAACGCCTCGGCGGCTGCGGCGATCAGCAGATCGCGATTGCGCACCGCGTCGGCACGGGGACGGCGATCAGCGGACGCCGAATCGGCGGGCTCGATTGCCCCGCTCTCAGCCACCGCGACTTCACGTCCCATACCAGACCACCAGAACCTCAGGTTGCAAAACGGAGGCAACCTCCGTATAATCCGGAGGAAGCGTCCGTTTCATAAGTCTACCCCACCGGAGGTTCCCATGTCAGCAACCGCCACTCTCGTCGCCCCGCCCGGCCGGGCAACCCAGCGCCAGCCGCGTCGAGGCCTGGTGCTCGGCATCATCCTGGCCGTCCAGCTGATGGTTGTCCTCGACGCCACGATCGTGAACATCGCCCTGCCCGACATCGCCGGCGCGCTGCACTTCTCGCCGGCGAACCTGTCGTGGGTGATCACCGCCTACACCCTGGCCTTCGGAGGCTTCCTCCTCCTCGGTGCCCGGGCCGGCGACCTGCTCGGCCGGCGGCGGGTGTTCATCGCGGGGATCGCGCTCTTCACCCTGGCGTCGTTCCTCGGCGGCCTGGCATCGTGGAGCGGCTGGCTGCTCGCGGCTCGCGCCCTTCAGGGTGTGGGCGGCGCACTGGCGGCGCCGTCGGCGCTGGCGCTACTGATGACCATGTTCCAGGACGGACAGGAGCGGGTGCGCGCGATCGGCTGGTACGCCGCCGTCTCCATCGGTGGCGGCGCCATCGGCCTGATCCTCGGGGGATTGCTGGTCCAATGGGCGTCCTGGCGATGGGTGCTCTTCGTCAACGTGCCGATTGGCATCGTGGTGATCGCGCTCGCACGCCGCCTGCTCGTCGAGACCCCCAGCCGAAACGGCCACTTCGATGTGCGCGGCGCGCTCACCTCGACCATCGGCGTGACCTCGCTCGCCTACGGCTTCGTGCGCGCCGCAACCTCGGGATGGGGCGACACCATCACCATCGCGGCGTTCGCCGCCGGCCTCGCACTGCTGGTGACCTTCGTGTTGCTCGAGCGGCGCGCGCCTGAGCCGATCACGCCGCTGCGGCTCTTCGCCGACCGCAGCCGAAGCGCGTCGCACGTCGCGCGCCTCTTCATCACCGCCGGGATGTTCGGGATGTTCTTCTTCCTCACCCAGTTCCTTCAGGAGGTGCTGCACTACAGCCCGCTGCAGACCGGTCTGGCGTTCCTGCCGTTCACCGTCGCGCTGTTCGCGATGTCCCAGCTCAGCGCGCGGCGGCTGGTACAGCGATTCGGCGGCAAAACGATGATGGTGGTCGGGTTCACGATGTCGGCGAGCGGAATGGTCCTGATGACTCAGCTCGCTGCGTCGAGCAGCTACATCTCGTTGCTTGCGCCGCTGGTCCTGTTCGGCGCGGGCAATGGACTGGCGTTCGTGCCCCTGACCTCGACGTCGCTCAGCGGAGTGCGCCCCGAGGAGGCCGGCGCGGCGTCGGGGCTCGTCAACGTGATGCAGCAACTCGGCGGCGCGCTTGGACTCGCGGTGCTGGTCTCGGTGTTCGGAACCGCCGCGCGGGGAGCCGGCGTGCAGTCGGTGCTCGCGGCGCAGCGCGCCTTCGTGGTCGGCGCCGACCACGCGTTCATCGCGGCATCATTCTTCGTGAGCGCGACGGTCGTCGTTCTGGTTGTGGCGATCCGCGGGCGGCGGGCGGCCGCCCGCGCCGCCGCCACCGTCGCCGTGCCCTCGTGGGTGCGCGAGCTCGACGCGACGCCTACCGCACTGATTGAGAGTTGACCCCTCCGATGAAGATGGTCGAGCGGAAGTAGGCGAGCTCGGCGATCAACTCTCGGATATCGTCGAGCGCTCGGTGCGCCTCTCGCTTGGGAGGCGCACCGGCGAGAATGTCGGGATACCAGCGCCGGCACAGCTCCTTGAGGGTCGAGACGTCGATCGACCGGTAGTGCAGGAAGTTCTCGACGTCGGGCAAGTGTGCTGCGAGAAAACGCCGGTCCGTCCCGATGGAGTTGCCGCAGAGCGGTACCGTTCGCGGCTCGTGGATGTGGGTGCCGAGGAAGTCCAGCGTGAGCCGGCCGGCCTCGGCAAGCGAGATCGTCGAGGACTCGATGGCCGTCGTGAGCCCGGATCGAGCGTGCATGCTTCGGACCACGTGGTCCATGCCTTCGAGCTCGTCGGCGGTCGCGTGGACGACGATATCCGGGCCCTCGGCGATCGGCCTGAGCTGGTCGTCGGTCAGCAGCGTCGCGATCTCGACGATCACGTGCCGTGCCGGGTCGAGACCGGTCATCTCCAGGTCCATCCAGGCGAGCACGGCCCGATCCTAGCGGGATAGCCAATCAGGCGTAGCCCGCGGCATCCGACGCGACGCGCTGCGCGAGATAGACGGGGATGGCAGACGCGATGATCACCCCGAGCGCCACGGCGTTGACGATGGGCAGCTGGTTCGGCCGCGAGAGGTTGGCGAAGATCCAGATGGGCAGCGTCTCGTTGAATCCGGCGGTGAACGTGGTCACGATGATCTCGTCGAACGAGAGCGCGAACGCGAGCAGCGCTCCCGCGATCAGCGCGGATCGGATCACAGGCAGTGTGACGAAGCGAAAGGTCTGCCAGGGATCCGCGCCCAAATCGGCGGATGCCTCGACCAGCGAACCTGGCGTGCGCCGCATGCGCGCGATCACGTTGTTGTAGACGGTCACCACGCAGAATGTCGCGTGCCCGACGATCAGGGTGAAAAGACTGAGGCCGCCGAAAAGCGTCCGGAACGTCGTGTTCAGCGCGATCCCGGTGACGATGCCGGGGAGCGCAACCGGAAGAATGACCAGGAAGGACACCGTGTTGCGGCCGAAGAAGCGATGGCGGTGGACCGCGGCTGCCAGGAGGCTGCCGAGCACGAGCGCGATCGCGGTGGCGACCAGCCCCACCTGGACGGAGAGGAGCAGCGCGCTCCTCGCGCCGGGATTGCCGATCGCCGCCTGGATCCATTGCAGTGTCAGGCCGGTCACCGGCCACTTCTGGCTCTTGGACGGGTTGAACGCGTACAGGATGATGAGCAGAATGGGCAGGTAGATCAGCACGAGCAGGCAGCCCGACGAGGTCACCAGCCCGATGCGCAGGCGTCGCGAAAGTTGCACTACAGCGCCTCGAATGCGCCGGCCCGGCGCGCGAGCAGCAGATAGACGACCATCACGAGGACGGGGACCGTCGCGAACGCCGCGGCCAGGGGCAGGTCGCCTACCACGCCGAGGTTTGCGTAGATGACGCTCCCGATGAATTGCGTGCTCGACACCTGGCTGACGGCGATGTAATCGCCGAGCGTCAATGAGAACGTGAAGATCGAGCCCGCGACAAGCGCCGGGAACACCAGCGGCAGGACCACGGAGCGAAACGTCTGCCAGGTGCGCGCGCCGAGGTCCGTCGACGCTTCGAGGAGCGAGTTGGGCACGCGTTCGAACCCGGCCGCGAGCGGCAGGATCATGTACGGAAGCCAGATGTACGCCAGCACCAGGTACACCGCGACCTCGCCGAACCCGGGCCCGGACAGGTGCAGCGGTTTCAGCACCCAGTTGAGCACGCCGCCGTCCGAGAGGATCAGACGCCAGGCGAGGATCTTGACGAGATAGCTCGTCCAGAGCGGCATCAGCACCAGCACACCAAGAACGGATCGGAGTTTTGGTCCGGCCAGCTTTCCCATCACGAAGGCAATCGGGAAGGCGAGCACCGCATCGGTCAGGGTGACCAGCGCGGCGATCAGGACCGTACGGCCGGCAATGGTTCGATACACCGGATCTGAGAGCAGCGCCACGAAGTTCTCGAGGCTGAACGTCTTGGTGATGGTGAAGGTGATGTTTGCGTCGTAGTGCCAGAAGGCAGCCGCAAACAGAACGGCGAGCGAGCCGAGGTAGAAGACGACGAGCCACCCGACCGGCGCGGCGAGCAGGCCGGTGACCCGGATCCCCGGCCAGCGGGCGAGGATCCGGGCGATCCGGCGGGTCAGTGTCGGCCGGTAGGTCGACAGCTGACCTGCGCTCATCTCAACACCCGGCGCTGCGGTCTATCCCTTGATGTCGGTCCACGCATGCAGCCACGCGGCGTATCCCATGCAGACGTTGCCCCTGCTGTCTCCGCAATTGGTGAGCGGAACCTTCCAGAGCGCGAGGTCGTGCAGATAGATGGCATCGCCGACGTGGTACGTCGCGCAGAACGTGGGGTCGCTCTTGGCGATGATGTCGCACGCCTTGAGGTTGGCCGGCGCCTCGCCGAACCACTGCGCCACCTGCGCCTGCACGTTGGGGGTGGTGATCCAGTTCATCCACAGGTACATGCAGTTCGGGTGCGCGGCCTTCGAGTACATCATCCAGGTGTCGGACCACCCGGTCGATCCCTCCTTGGGGACGGTGACCGCCACAGGCGTCGGGTTCTTGTCGGTGAGCAGCAGGTTCGCGATCACCTGCCACGTGGTTCCAACGACGGAATCAGCGTTGGCGAACGCCGACTGCTCCTTGGTGTAGTCGGACCAGTAGGTCCCGATGACCGTGTGCTGGACCTTGAGCAACGCGACCGCGGCGTTGAACTGCGTGCTGTCCAGCTCATATGGATCGGTGATGTGCAAATCCGGGCGCGTCGACTTCAGGTAGAGCGCCGCGTCGGCGATGTAGATCGGATCGTCGTACGCCGTGATCTTTCCAATGTATGGCGAGTTCGGATCGAACACCACGCCCCAGGAGTCAGGCGCCGGCTTGACGATGTCGGTGCGCCACATGAGGAGGTTGGCACCCCAGCCGTGCGGCACCCCGTAGTTCACTCCCTGGTACGTGTTGTACGGCTGATTCTTGAGACTGGGGTTGATGTCGGGGTAGTTGGTCAGCAGGTTGACGTTGATCGGCGCGACGGTCCCGCTCGCCATGAGGCGGAGGGTCGCATTGCCGGATGCCGAGACGCCGTCGTACTGACCGGTGTCCATCAACGCCACCATCTCATCCGACGTGTTGGCGATCTTGGCGTTGACCTTGCAGCCCGTCTGGTTCTGGAAGGGCGTCACCCAGTCCACGGTCGGGTCGTCCTGACCGGCTTCCGCGTACCCGGCCCAGACGATGATGTTGAGTGCCCCCTCCCCTTTTCCGATCTTGGTGAGCATGGTCGGTCCCGAGGGACCGCTGCTGCCGGCCGAGCCGCAGGCGGCGATCCCCAACGATGCGCACGCCGCGCCGATCCATAGTCGCGACCTGCCAGTGATCATGCTTCTGCCTCCAATTGGGTGTCTGCGATTGAGCCCGAGCTGAGTGCCATGGTTTGATCCCGTTGCCATACGAGGCGTACCTCACGACCCTGCTGCGCCTGCGCGTCGGTCGCAGTCGAGGTGACGTTCTGGGTCGCGACGCGCAGGGTGCGATCAGCTGCGACCGCCACCACGTATGCCGTCTCGGCGCCGAGATAGACGATGTCCCGAACCGTCCCGACGACCGTGCAGGCATCGGCTGCGACCGGGGCGTCGACCCTGACGATGCGGATCTTCTCCGGACGGATCATGAAGCGGCCATGCTCGCCGATGATGCGCACAGCGAGGTCGCCGTCGATGAGATTGGACGCACCCACGAACCCCGCCACGAACGGCGTCGCCGGGCGCTCGTAGATCTCCGCGGGCGTGCCCACCTGCTCGATGTGGCCGGCGCCGAACACGGCGATGCGATCGCTGAGCGCGAGCGCCTCGTGCTGGTCGTGGGTGACGAAGATGAAGGTGATGCCGGCGCCGCGCTGCACATCCTTGAGCTCCACCTGCATCTCCTCACGGAGCTTGGTGTCGAGCGCACCCAGCGGCTCGTCGAGCAGGAGCACGCGGGGACGGTTGATCAGGGCACGCGCCAGGGCGACCCGCTGGCGCTGGCCGCCGCTGAGCTCGGACGGCTTGCGCGATTCGAAGCCGCCGAGTCGCATGGTCTCCAGCACTTCCGCAACTCTCCCGGCCCGCTGGCGGCGGGGCACACGGCGCACCCGGAGGCTGTACCCGACGTTCTCACCAACCGTCATGTGCGGAAAGAGGGCGTAGTCCTGGAAAACCGTGTTGACGTTGCGCTCGAAGGGCGGCACGTTGGTGACATCGCGTCCGTGCAGCCGGACGGTGCCGCTGGTCGGCCGCTCGAAGCCGGCGATGAGGCGAAGGGTCGTGGTCTTGCCCGATCCCGATGGGCCGAGGAGCGAGAAAAACTCGCCATCACGGATGTCCAGCGTGATCCCGCTGATCGCGACATTGGTGCCGAACCGCTTGGTGAGCCCGTCCAGCGACACCGCGGCCGGGTGGGTGGCCCCGGTCGCCTCCCGTTCGCGACTTTCCGTCAGGTTCTCTCGAGCCAGCACGTGGTTCCCTAAGCTCGGCGCGCGCGACGGCTTCCGCAACCCGATCCGCGAGCGTGTCGGTCGAGATGCTAGCGCCTGAGATGGCATCGCGTGGGCGCCGAGAGGGCGCCGAGCCTTGCCACGCAGCGGCGAACGGGGCAACTCGATCCAGACACCCGCTCCGAGGAGCGCGGTCAAGGGCGGCGTCGATCCGCTGTAACAGCCGCGAGTATCCATATCGCGAACCGGCGCTCAGCCGGCGGATGTGCGGCGGAGACCGCGGAGAACAAACCAGTGAAACGACAACTTTTCATCAGTGGTGGCGCAGTCGCTCTGCTCCTCATGGCAGCGTGCGGTTCCGCAACCAACGCCGCCACGTCGCCGACCGCGACTGCGATGCCGTCGATTGCGCCGACCGCAACACCAACACCGCCACCGACACCGCTTGCGACTCCGGTTCCAACAGCGATGCCGACACCGGCGCGAGCGACGCCCCCGCCCGCGACGGGTACCACGGTGAGCCTGCGCAGCGTCGGTGGTCTCGGGCAGATCCTTGTCGGCTCAAACGGCAAAACGCTCTACCTCTTCCTGGCTGACAGCGGCGTGATGTCGAGATGCACCGGCTCGTGCGCGCAGAATTGGCCGCCGCTGACCACTGCCGGGCTCCCGCGCGCCGCGGGCGGTGTGTTAGAGGGCCTGCTCGGAACGAGCAGACGCGGAAACGGCACCACGCAGGTGACCTACAACGGACATCCCCTCTACTACTTCATCGCAGATGCCGGCCCGGGCATGGCCGGCGGCGAGGGGATCAACGCCTTCGGCGGTCGCTGGGAAGTTGTCGATGCGGCCGGTGCTGGTCGCTAAATGAGTTTGATGCGACTCAGTGCAGCACCGCAATGACATTCCGAGCTGGATCCATGAACCACGCGACGTCCGGACCGGTGTTGTGCTCTCTACCACGCACGATCCCTTTCGCATCGACGCCCGGAAAGTTCTCGTAGCGCAGGACTTCGACGCCTCGTTTGGCCAGCTCGTCGACCGCGTCGTCGACGTTCTCGACCTCGAAGTTCAGGATCGTAAAGGTCGCGGGTTGATGGTCGGGTTTCGGATAGAAGAACACCGAGCCGCCGCCGGGTAGGTGGATCCGTGCCCCGACGCCGTCAGCCTCCACCGTCAGACCCAACGTCGACGAATAGAACTCCTTGGCCTTCGCCAGGTTGTCCACAGAGAAACCGCTGAATGCCCCTGTTGGTGTGAACATCGTCAACCTCATCCTCGCCTGGGTTGATGCACCGGTTCGAAGCTGGATGATAGGGCGCGGTACGCTAGCGCGCACTCGCAGATCCGCCGACGGGAGACACGGAGATGACCACAGCCGGCCCGAGCGTCACCTACAGGAGTCCGCTCCACCAGATGACGCAGACGACGCCAACATGCCTCTGGAACAACTCCGCGTCGATCGACGAGCTCACCTACGCCATCGAGCACGGCGCGGTCGGCGCGACGTGCAATCCGGTGATCGCCATGTCGGTGCTCAAGGGCGACATCGCCACGTGGCGGCCGCGAGCCGACAGCCTGCTCCGCGAGCTTCCCACCGCCACCGAGGACACCATCGCCTGGAAGCTCGTCGAGGAGCTGTCGGTCAGGGCCGCACGGCTCCTCGAACCGATCTTCGAGACGCATCGCGGACGCAACGGGCGCCTCTCCATCCAGACGGATCCCCGTTTCTTCCGCGACAGCGATGCAATCCTCGAGCAGGCGCTCAGGTTCGACCGGCTGGGCCCGAACATGATCGTGAAGATCCCGGTGACCCGGGCTGGGATCGCGGCGATCGAGGAGGCGACCTACCAGGGCATCAGCATCAACGCAACGGTCTGCTTCACCCTTCCGCAATGCATCGCGGTCGCCGAGGCCGTCGAGCGCGGCCTCCGGCGACGCGAGCAGGAGGGCAAGAGCATCGAGTTCGATGGGGCCGGTCTGCACGATCATGGTGGGCAGGCTCGACGACTGGCTCAAGGTGGTGATGGAGCGCGATGGGATCACCATCGATCCGGGCTATCTCGAATGGGCCGGCGTGGCCGTGTTCAAGAAGGCCTACGGAATCTTCCGCGAGCGCGGGTACCGGATCCGCCTGCTCTCGGCGGCGTTTCGCAACCACATGCACTGGAGCGAGTTCATCGGCGCGGATGCGGTGGTCTCACCCACCTCCGCGTGGCAGAAGCGCCTCAATGCAGGCGATATCGAGGTGATGCCGCGCATCGACCTCCCCGTCGATCCGAAGGTCGTGGAGGGACTCCTCGCGCACTTCCTGGACTTTCGTCGCGCGTACTCCGAGGACGGCCTCGGGGTCGTCGAGTTCGACGATTTTGCCCCGACGCGGCGAACGCTGCGCCAGTTCTGCGCGGCGTGCGGTGATCTGAACGCATTCGTTCGCGATGTCCTGATCCCCGACCCGGATCGGGGGAGCGCGTGAACGCGACCTCATTGATCCGCGCCGGCGAGCAGACCACGTACATCTCGCTCGATCTGATCGCCGCGGAGCCGGGAGAATCAATTGAGCTTGGACCCGGCTCGGAACGGCTTGCGGTCATTCTCTCCGGGCGCGCCCAACTCATGCTGGACGGCCAGGATTCCGGCGTCGTCGGCGGCAGAGCGAGTGTCTTCGAGGGGCCGGGCGATGCCGTGTACGTGCCTCCAACATCGTCGGCTGTGCTGGTGCCGAGCCGTGAGGGTGCCACCGACGTGACCGTGGCGGTTGCCGCCGCGCCGGCCGGTCCGCAACCGCCTGGGGCGGCGCGGGTCATCCTGGGCACGGCCCAACGCGAGACCGTGGTCGGAAGCGGAAGCTGGGGCCGGAGGGTCCGGACCATCCTCGGCCCCGACGATGCTGCGTCGCGGCTCATCGTGGGGGAAACCGTGCACAGCGAGCCGGGCACCTGGTCGTCGTTCCCGCCGCATCGGCACGACCGCGACACGCCCGATGAGGTGCGGCTCGAGGAGGTCTACTACTATCGGGTGCATCCTGCCAACGGCTTTGCGGTGCAGGTCCGGTACGACACCGACACAGAGCACGAGGACCTGCGGATCGTGCGCGACGGCGACGCCGCGGCGATCACGTCGGGCTTCCATCCGCTCGTGGCTGCTCCCGGCCATGGCCTCTACTACCTGTGGGTCCTGGCCGGAGAGCAGCGTGCGATGCGGGTGTACGTCGATCCCCGCTATCGGTGGGTCACCACGGCCGGATAATCGACTGCGGCGGGGGCTTCGCGGGAGGCGTCGGCGAGACGGGGATCGAAGCTCTTCCGTGCACGGACGGTGATGCGCTGCAAACTCAGGGTCATCGCGTTTTCGCGAGCGTCGAGGATGAACAGGCAGGCGAAGACGAAAGCATAGATCGGCGCTGCGCCCACGTCCGTCGTGGTGCCGAGAGCGTATGGGCCGCCGAACCCCTCACCCACGGCCCACACGAAGAGCGCGTACAAGCCGCCCATCACGTACAGGGGACGGCGCGCAAAACCCAGGATGAGGGCGACGCCGATCGCTGTCTCAGTGACGGCGGTGAGGTCGGGAAGCAGATGGCCTGTATTGGTGGCGATCAACGCCCAGAACTGAAACCACGGTTTCACGATTCCAGGCTGGCTGACCACCATGCCCTGGATCATCGCCGCGAAGCCGCTTCGGAACCCTGGCTGCCACTTGAAGAACGCATCGACGAGCCACACCAGGCCAAAGGCCACGCGCAGCAGCGTCACAGGAGAGCGATTCAATTTCGTCATGTGGTGTCGTCCTGGTGAACTGTGGATGTGCATGAGTTTCAATGGCTCACCTGCATTCCGCTCGGGGACACCGCGTACCACAGACCACCGAACTGATTGAGCTGCTCGCCGTTGGTATCGCCCGGGTTGGTGTCGCCGACGTAGTAGTAGAGCGGATGACCGTTGTAGGTGACCTGCATCTGGCCACCGCCGCCCGAGGTTGTGCCCAGCAACGTTGCGGACGCACCCGTTCCCGCCTGTACCGCGGTTGGGGATGTGACCGGCGGCCAGACGCTGGTGCATCCGCCCGAGCAGGACGACGTTGTCCCGCTGTCTCTCGTGAACAGATACACCGTTCGGCCTTTGCCGTCAGTGAGGACGGAGCCGAGACCCGACTTGACGACCTTTACTGAAAGGGCTCCAGTGGCGGGCGGCGCCAGGCCGTACGTATATCCCCCTGAATTTGTGCCGGCGCCAGTGTTTCCGGTGCTTGATCCGCTCCCGCCGTACACGGATCCGGTGGTGCCCGCGCCCCCACATGCTGCAACCAGCATGGCGACCCCCGCAGCTGGAAACGCGAGCAATGGTAGGCCTCGACGCGTCGATAGACGCGCAATGATCGATTGCATGGAGTGCTCCCTGTGTGTGACCCGACACTTCTATCAACGTCAGGCGGGTGGATTGCGAACGTTCTGACACTCATGGATAGCGGCGCGGTTACACGGAGGAGAGACGTGTATCGAGCCATCGACTCCGTTGATCGGCGATGTGTGTAACGCCACCCGTATGTACCGGTGAAGGCTCGCATCGCCTGATCCCTCCCTCCGCCCGGGTGGCGCCGACCAACGGATCGGCGCCACCCACCAACCATGAGGATCCTCGCGACGTGACGTACATCGTGCTCATCACAGCCGCGCTGCGCGAGCTCGCCAACCGCGAGCCGCAATGTATGGTTGCGATCGTGCTCGCTGGCGGAACCGCGCTGTCGACCATGCGCCGCCGGCTGCCTCGCAGCCTCAGCCGCCAAGCCCGAGCGCCCGCCGGCAGCCTGCCCGTTCCAGACGCGACCCTGTAACTGCGTTCATAGGGTTGGGTATGGAGAGCGGATCGCAGCCCGGGGAGCCCGGAGTCTTCCAAGTCATCGACGGTGACCGTCCCCTGGACTGGGAGGGCGTCTATCGCGACCACGTGGCGTCGATCTATCGCCTGCTGTATTACAAGGTGGGCAACCAGCATGACGCCGAAGATCTGACCTCGCAGGTGTTCCTCGAAGCGTTGCCTCGTCTCCGGGCGAACGCGTCGGGCGGCGAGATCCACATGTATCTGGTCACCACGGCTCGGACGACGCTTGCCGGCCACTGGCGCCGACGCCTCGGCATCCAGGTGACAACCATCGATGACAACCTCGTCAAGGCGGAGGTCCACGGGCCGCCCACGGATCCACTCCCGCGGATTCGTCGCATCCTGTCCAAGCTTCCGCCGAATTACCGTCGAGTCCTCGAGCTTCGATTCCTCGAGCGCTGCTCGGTAGGCGAGACGGCTGCGAGGATGGGCATCAGCTCCGGCAACGCCCGGGTGGTGCAACACCGAGCTCTGCAGCGCGCCGCCGAGCTCGGCGTCGAGGTGGGCGCATGAGCCGCGCGACCCGTCGAGTCAGCCGCTGGATCGACGACCTGCTCCACGATCGCAGCCCACAAGGCCTTCGTTCCAACGAGGACGACGCCAAGGTGCTGGCCGCGGCCATCGAATTCCGGAGCGCCAGCCCCGGAGCGGGCTTGCCCGACCCACAGTTCGTCGAACTCGCTCCAACGGCGGCTCGCCCGGGAGACTCAGGGCGAGGTGTCCCGATCCCCGCGGGTCTCCAGACGCACCCTGCTCGCCAGCGGCGGGTTCGCGGCGGCCACCGCCGCCGCCGGGCTGGTTGTCGGCGACCGCCTCGGCGGCCCGTCGACGCAGCAACACGACCTGCTCCCGGTTGGGGCGACGTGGACGGCGGTCGCGCTCGTCGCCGATCTGCCTGACGGTATGACGCGTAGCTTCGACACAGGGTCCGTGCGGGGGTTTGTCGTCAACCGCGGGGGCAAGATCACCGCACTTTCCGGTGTCTGCACGCACCTCGGCTGCCTGCTTCAGCTGAATGCCAAAGCTCGACGCCTGGATTGCCCCTGCCACAACGCCGCCTTCGGCCTCGACGGCAACGTGCTGTTCAACCACATGCCTGATGCGTTGCCGCCGCTGCCGTTGCTGGAGTCGCGAATCCGCGAGGGCAACGTCGAGGTGCTGACCGTCTGAAGTCAAGGCCTCGCGCAGGGGGTTGTTGCTGAACGGATGCCCGACGGAGGGGCGCCACCGATTGTCATAAAGACATCGGCAGCCGCCCCTCTCGCGAACCCCTTCCAGTCCCCCTGCGCCATTGTTCAGGTCCGCGGCAGTCGCATACAGAGGCACCTGTTCCATTGGGCATGAGGCATTTGCCTCAGCGCATGCGACGACCACTCCCATGCGACTGCACTGCACTTCCGCGCCGGTCATGGCGCCACCCGCGACGACGCCCCACTTCGTGGCGTAGGCTGCCCCCGGCGACCCCACCGGCGGCGAGCGCCGCGGGGTTCGCGGAGGTGTCCAGGTGATGGCAGCGGGTACCACCCCGGCTGGAACAGTGGAGAACGCATGGCGTAACGCCCAGCGCCAGTTCGACGAGGCGGCGGAATTGATCGGCCTCGACCCCGCGCTTCGCGCTGTGCTGCGCGAGGTCAAGCGCCAGCTGATCGTCAGCTTCCCGGTGAAGATGGACGACGGCTCTGTCCGGATGTTTGAGGGATACCGCGTCCAGCACAACATGGCGCGCGGGCCTGCCAAAGGCGGGATCCGATACCACCAGGGGGTCACCCTCGACGAGGTCAAGGCGCTGGCCATGTGGATGACCTGGAAGTGCGCCATCGCCGGGTTGCCGTTCGGCGGCGCCAAGGGCGGCGTGATCGTCGATCCCAAAGTGCTGAGCCTCGGCGAGCTGGAGCGGCTGACCCGCCGCTACGCGACCGAGATCAGCATCGTGATCGGGCCCGAGTCCGACATTCCCGCGCCAGACGTCAACACCACCCCGAAGGTGATGGCCTGGATCATGGACACGGTCTCGATGGAGCGAGGCTACTCCGTGCCGGCGGTGGTGACCGGCAAGCCGCTTTCGGTGGGAGGCAGCGAAGGTCGCAACGCCGCCACCGGGCGCGGCGTCATGTTCGTCGCTCTTGAGGCGTGCACCAAGCTCGGGCTCAACCCGGAGGCCGCGACCGTCGCCATCCAGGGGTTCGGCAACGCCGGATCGGTTGCCGCGCGGCTGATGTCGGAGCGGGGTTTCACCATCTGCGCGGTTTCTGACACTGGTGGCGCTATCTACGCGCCCGCCGGGCTGGACATCGCCGCCGTCATTGCCCACAAGACGCGCACCGGTTCGGTGTCCAACTTCCCCGGGAGCAACGCGATTGGCGACGCCGAGTTGCTGGAGCTCCCTGTCGATGTGCTGATCCCGGCCGCGCTCGAGCACCAGATCACCTCCGAAAACGCGAGCCGCATTCAGGCGAAGCTCATCCTCGAGGCGGCGAACGGCCCGGTGACCCCCGATGCCGACGCGATCCTGGAGCGGAACGGAATCATGGTGGTGCCGGACGTCGTCGCCAACGCAGGCGGTGTGACCGTCTCGTACTTCGAGTGGGTGCAGGACCTGCAGTCCTTCTTCTGGGACGAGGACGAGATCAACGCGCGCCTCGAGAAGGTGATGCATCGCACCTTCGGCGAGGTCTGGGAGAGCGCCCACGAACACAACGTGTCACTCCGTCACGGCGCGTACTTCCAGGCGATCGAACGTGTTGCCGAGGCCACGCTTGACCGCGGCATCTACCCCTGAGACCGTGGCGGAGCAGCGCGACGTCATCGGGCCGGTCGACGGGCGCGTCGTGCCTCGCTACACAGGCCTGAGCACGTTCGCGCGACTACCGCGCATCGAGGACGTCGCACACGCCGATGTCGCGGTCGTCGGCGTCCCGTTTGATTCGGGGGTCAGCTACCGGCCGGGCGCACGGTTCGGTCCGGCCCACATCCGCCAATCCTCCCGGCTGCTGCGTCCGTACAACCCCGCGCTCGACATCGGCCCGTTCGATGGGCAGCAGGTCGCGGACGCCGGCGACGTCGCCTGCAATCCCTTCAACATCGCCGAGGCGATCACCCAGATCGAGACGGCGGCGACGGCGCTTCTCGAACGCGGTGCGCGCCTCATCACGCTCGGCGGCGACCACACCATCGCCCTCCCGCTCCTGCGCGCCATGCACAAGCGGCACGGGCCGGTGGCGGTGCTTCACTTCGACGCCCACCTCGACACGTGGGATACGTACTTCGGCGAACCGTACACGCACGGAACGCCGTTTCGGCGCGCGTCCGAGGAGGGCCTCATCGATCTCGGACACTCGATGCACATCGGCATTCGCGGGCCCCTCTACGATCGAAGCGACCTCGTCGACACCGAGCGTCTCGGCTTCACCACGATCAGCTGCGTCGAGATCGAGGAGCTCGGTGTCGCCGGGACCGTCGCACGCATGCGCGACCGTCTCGGCCGAGGTCCTGTGTACGTCTCGATCGACATCGACGTCCTCGATCCCGCCCACGCGCCGGCGACCGGGACGCCCGAGGCCGGAGGGATGACCAGCCGCGAGTTGCTCGGCGTCATCCGCGGCATCGCCGGTCTGCAGGTCGCCTCCGCCGACATCGTCGAGGTCGCCCCACCCTTCGATCACGCCGAGATCACCGGCATCGCGGCCGCTCACGTCGTCTATGAGCTGCTGTCAGTCATGGCACCAACCCACGGAGGAGAGTAGACACCATGGCAACCGAAACCGCCCACCAGGCGCCACCGCGCGGGCTCGAGGTCCGATCGATCGATTACGTGCCGCTCGCCGAGCGTCACGGCAAGCTCTGGCACCTCGGACCGCTATGGTTCATGAGCAACGCGCAGATCGCGACGCTCGCCGTCGGGCTGGTGAGCATCACGACCGGCGGCAACGTGATCTGGTCCCTGCTGGCGATCCTCGCCGGGGTCCTCTTCGGCACCTTTTTCATGGCCTTCCACTCAGCGCAGGGTCCGCAGCTCGGACTGCCCCAGATGATCCAGTCGCGCCCGCAGTTCGGCTACATCGGCGCGCTGCTGGTGTGGCTGTTCGCGTACCTCCAGTACGCCGGGTTCAACGTCTTCAACACCATCCTGGCCGGTCAGGGTGTGGCCGTGACCGTCGGCGGCGACCCGAGGATCTGGATCGTCATCGCCACGGTGCTCGCGCTCATCGTGGCCCTGGTCGGGTATGACCTCATCCATCGCGTCGAGCGGTTCTTGACCTACGCGTTCATCGTGCTCTTCGGGCTGTTCACGATCGTGGTCGTTCTCAAGGTCGGGCTCCCCGCGGACTCCTTCAACCTTGGCCATTTCCAGGCGACCCCGTTCCTGGCGCAGTTCGGCGTGGTGGCGGGCTACCAGATCAGCTGGGCGATCTACGTGTCCGACTACTCACGCTACCTGCCCCCCAACGTCACCATCAGCCGCACCTTCTACTGGACGTACGGCGGGTCCGCACTCGGTGCCTTCTGGCTCATGGCTCTCGGCACCCTGCTCGCCGCGTCGCTCAAGACCGGGGCGATCTTCGACACCATCGGGTCGATCCATAACGCGGGCAACCTGCTGTTCAACGGCTTCGGCGGCATCATCCTCATCTTCTCGGCGCTTGGACTCATCTCAGTGACCGCGCTGAACATGTACGGCGGATCGCTGACACTCATCAGCGCCATCGACTCCTTCGTCAAGATCCGCCCGACGCTGAGCGTCCGTGCGATCACCATCACCATCACCGCCGCGCTCGGGTTGATCGGAGCGCTGATCAGCTCGCAGGACTTCCTCAACAACTTCACCAACTTCCTCCTCCTGGTGCTCTACTTCTTCATCCCGTGGACCTCGGTCAACCTCGTCGACTACTACATCGTGCGGCGCGGGCACTACGCGATCGAGCAGATTTTTACGCCCGACGGCATCTACGGTCGCTGGGGCTGGCGTGGGATCGTGAGCTACCTCATCGGCTTCGCCGCGATGACCCCCTTCTTCAGCACCGGGTTGTACGAGGGCTTCGTCGCCAAAGACCTCGGGGGCGCAGACATCTCCATCTTCATCGGGCTGCCGGTGGCCGCGATCCTCTATTACGTGCTCACCCGCTCGCTCGACACCGCACACGAACGCGCGGTTGCGGCGCAGACGGACGTGAATCTCGAGCAACTCGCCGAGGCGCACTCGCGGACCTAGACGGCATGACAACGGACGCATTCGCTGCCGACGCCTTTGCGTCGGCGGCCTCCGTCCGTGCGGGCGAGGTGTCGGCAGCTGAGCTGGTCGAGGCGTCGCTCGATGCGATCGCTCGCGACAACCCTGCGATCAACGCGTTCACCGTGGTCCTGGCGGACGAGGCGCGCGCGCAGGCTCGCGACGCCGATGCCGCGGTCAGTCGCGGCGAGCAGGCGCCGCTCCTCGGCGTTCCGATCACCATCAAGGACCACATCTGGATGCGTGGCGCACCCGCGACCAACGGATCGCTCGCATACCGCACCTTCGTCCCGGACGTGGACTGCGAGGCGGTCGCGAGGCTGAGAGCCGCGGGCGCGATCATCGTCGGCAAGACGAACAACCCCGAATTCTGTTATCGCGGGACCACCGACAATCGCGTGTTCGGTGTGACCCGCAACCCGTGGAACCTGTCGCGGACCCCGGGCGGCTCGAGCGGCGGCGCCGGCGCATCCGTTGCCGCCGGGATGACGCCGATCGCGCTCGGGACCGACGGTGGTGGCTCGGTTCGGATCCCCGCGTCGTTCTGCGGAGTCGTTGGCCACAAGCCGACCTTCGGCCTGGTGCCGAAGGAGCCAGGGTTCAAGGGCTGGAAGACGCTTTCGGTCGACGGTCCGATCACGCGCTCGGTGCGCGACGCCGCCCTCGCGCTCTCCGTTCTGGCAGGCCCCGCCGCTGCCGACGACATGACCTATCCCGTCCCAGCGCAGGACTATGTCGCGGCCGCCACCGAGGAGCGCGACATCAGCTCGCTTCGCATCGCCTACAGCGTTGACATGGGATTCGCTCCGGTCGACCCCGATGTGCGAACCGCTTTTGCCCGCGCCATCGACACGCTCTCAAATCTCGGGTGCAACCTCACCGAGGTCTATCCGTCGACGGACAACCCGATCACGATGTGGAACCTCTTCGCCCTCTGCGAGGGTTACGCATCGGAGGGGCCGCTGCTCGCGGAATGGGAGTCGCAGATGAGCCCGGGAACAGCGGAGATCATCCGCGCCGGGCGAGATCTCGCCGGGTGGGAATACGTCGATGGCCTGCATGCACGTGGCGCGTACACGCGAATCTGGTCGGAATTCTTCACCGGCTACGACCTGCTGGTCACGCCGTGCATGCAGCTCACCGCCTTCGACATCGACATCCTGTCGCCGGCATCGATCGACGGCCAGCCCGTCGATCCGTTCTTCGACGACTGGTGCAGCCTCATGCTCCCCGCGAACCTCACCGGGCAGCCCGCGATCTCTATCCCGATGGGTTTTGGAGACGACGGACTTCCGGTCGGCCTGCAGGTGATGGGGCGCCGCTTTGACGACGCGACGGTGATCGCGCTGGCTGCCGCGTTCGAGCGGGCGGCACCCCGGAAAGGCCTTGTGGACGTGGGATCGGGGTTCGAGTACCCTCGGGTCATCGAGCGCTGAGGAGGTCTATTTCGGGCGACGGCAGTGAAGGAGCGCACCCTCTGCCCGATTCTGGTCGGCCGTGAATCCGAGCTGGCTGCCCTGGAAGACGCCCTGATCGATGCCGCCCGTGCTGACGGGCGCTTCGTGGTCATCGCCGGCGACGCCGGGATGGGCAAGACGCGGCTCACCAGCGAGGCTCAGGGATGCGCTGCCAGGCTCGGCTTCACGACTCTTCGCGGTGGCTGCGCACCGATGGACGTCGCCATCCCGTATCTGCCGTTGCTCGAGGCGGCCGGCAACGGGCTCGCACGCTCCGACCTCGCCCGCGTGCGTGCCTGGGTGGGACCCGCGGCCGCTGAGCTGGGAAGTCTGTTTCCGCAGCTGGAGGATGACACGCAGCCAGAGGCGCGCAACGCCGGAGGCGAGGGCACGCTGCGCCTCTTCGAGTCGGTGGTCATGCTCCTCAGCGCCCTCGGCGAGGGCGGTCCCCTGCTCTTCATCATCGAGGACCTGCAGTGGTCTGACCCCGCAACGCGCGACCTGGTCGACTACCTCGCCCGCCGCGCTCCGAGCCTGCCGTTGCTCGTGCTGGCGACGTATCGCAGTGACGAGCTGCACCGCCGCCACCCACTCCGTTCGACCGTGCACGGGTGGCGGCGTGGTGGACTCGCTGAATTCGTCGAACTCGCGCCGTTGAAACGTGAGGACGTGAGCGCGATGTCGCAGGCGATCCTCGACGACGAGGTGTCCGAAGAGTTTCGCGATTACATCCACGATCGAACCGAGGGGAGCCCGCTCGCGCTCGAGGAGATGCTCCGCGAGGCGATCGATCGCGGCGACATCTTTCGCTCCGCACGTGGTTGGGATCGCAAGCCGCTCACCCAGCTCCGGATTCCGCGGGCCGTTGCCGAGGTCGTCCTGTTGCGCCTGGATCGGCTCGACGAGCAGAAGACGTCGGTTCTGAGTGCGGCGTCGGTGCTCGGACGATCCTTCAGCTACGGCGCGCTCGCGGCCATCACCGCCCTGATCGACTCGACGGTGCGTGGCGCGCTCGAGGAATTGGTGAAGGACCAGATGCTCGAGCCCGACGCCGACGTACGGGGATCCTTCCGCTTCCGGCACGCGCTCATCCAGGAGGCCGTGTACGACCAGATCCTCTCGCCACATCGTGACGACCTGCACCTCCGCGTTGCCGGCGTGCTGCGCGACGCGAACGCGCCCGGGGTGGAGGTGGGAAGTCATCTCCTCCGTGGCGGGCGAATCGACGAGGCAGTGCCGGTGCTGCTCGTGGCCGCGGACGAAGCGATGACCAACTTCGCGGCGCGCACGGCAGTCGAGGTCTACATGCGCGTGCTGCCGCACATCGGTGACTTTGCGCTTCGGGGACGCGTGCTCTGCCGGCTCGGCGAATCGTTGTGGCGGAGCAGCCAGGTCACGGCTGCCGAACGTTGCCTGCGCGACGCGATCGCGGTCGTCATGCCCGGCGACGACCCGGCACTGGCGGCGCGCTGCAGACACCTGCTCGGGGCATGCCTGCACGATCAGGGCCGCACCGACGAGGAAGAGGCGGAGTACCAGGCCGCACTCCTGATGCTCGCGCCCCTGGGTCCCAGCGAGGACCTCGCCACCGTGTATCTGCGGCTTTCGCGACTGCGATGGAGCCGGTGCGACGACGCCGGAACCATCGCGATGGCCGGCGACGCTATCAACGTTGCGGAGATGGCCCATGCCGATGCGGTGCGCATCTGGGCAGGGACGTACCTGGGCGCGGCAACCGCCGACCAGGGTGATACCGACGCCGGGCTCGAGGTGCTGCAGCGCTGCTGCGATGAAGCGGTCGTCAAGCAGATGTACTGGATTGCGGCATCCGCGCTACGTCTCGAGATGGACGTGCTCATCCGCGCCCTGCGCCACCGCGAGGTTCCCGCCCTGCTCAGCAAACTCCGAGCGGTGCCCGGGATGTCTCCCGCCGATGAGGCGGTCGCGGGGTGCATCGAAGCAACGGTCGCGTTCGAGCAAGGCGATGTGGTGAGGTGCGTCGTGCTCGTCGAGGACGCGCAGAAGATGGCTCGGCGCGCCGGCCAGGAGCACATCGCTGAGGGTGCGACCCTGCTGCTCGCGGCTGCTCATCTTGCGAGCGACGAGCTCCTCGCCGCACGCTCACTGCTCTCCCCGATCGAGTTTTCGAGTTCCGCGTTGTTGGAGTTGCTCCTCCCGACAGCGGTGACTCTCGATATCGTTGAGAACGATGCTGCGGCTGCGGCGAGCAAGGCGCAGGTCGCGCTCACTCGTCTCAGCGATACAGAGGTGGGCGCGATCATCTCCGAGGCCGCCGTCCGCGCCTTTGTTGCAGCCGGGCGGATCGACGAAGCCGAGCGCCTGCTTTCCAGCGCCCACAACTTTGCGGGGCCCGCACGCGAGCCGTACCTGGAGCGTGCCGCTGGCGCGATCGCGCTGGCAGCGGGACGACCTGCCGACGCAATCGGTGTGTTCGAACGCGCCGCGGCGACGTTTGCGCGAGCCGGGTCCAGATGGGAGGAACTGTGGACTCGGCTGTTGCTTGCGCGCGCTCGCGCCGCTGCCGGCGATGCGGCGGCTGCGGCCGACGACCTCGCGAACGCGTCTGCTGATGCCGAGAGGTCGGGCATCCGGCTGATTTCGCGCATCGCCAGGGAGATCCACACGGAGCTCAACCTTCCGGGCCCGGAGCGCGCAGCCGCCGGTGCGGCTCCCAGCGCGCCGAGCGACGACGCGACCGACTTCGACGCATCAGGTGGGACGGTGAGTGTTGTTGCCAGGGCAAACGGCGCCCGCACCTCTGACCGTTGGCGGGCGTGGGGCAGGCGCGAAGCGCAGCGCCTGCACGGTGTCGTCGACGGCGCCCCTGGAGCGGTCACCGCGATATTCGCCGGCGTGGGGGCGGATGATGCCTGGACCAACGCGCTTCGCTTCGCACTCGGGCTACGCGACAAGGGAACCCTCCTCGGCATGCCGGTCAGCGCGGGCGTTGCGGGCACCGCGGCCGATGCGATCCGTTTGCTCGCGGCAACCGCCTCGAACGACATCCTGGCAGGTGAGGAGATGTCGACCCAGGCGCGCGCGTGGCTCGATGCCCGGCAGCTCATCGACAGCGACCCCGCAACGGGAAGGTCGGTGCGTCTGCGCGCGCGCGTCGCCACGTCGCGGGCGGCACCGGTCGCGGCGCGGAAGGCCGCCGACGCGGCTCCTTTCGTGGAGGAGAATGAGCTCGTCCTCGAAGGTGACTTCTGGTCGGTGCGCTACGCCGGGAGGACGGTCCGCCTCAGGGACACCAAGGGATTCCACGACATCGCGCGACTGCTCGCGGCGGGCGGAACCGAGGTGGCGGCGGTGGATCTCATCGGAGCCCGCAGTCCTGCAGGTGCGAGCCTCAGCGGCATGCCGAGTTAGGGGTTCGGCATCGAGCGGGACGCGGGCGGCGTGCTCGATCCCGAGGCACGCGAGCAGTACCGGTCACGCCTGCGTGAGCTCGAACTCGAACTCGAGGATGCGGCTGCGGCCCACGACCCGGTGCGCGAGGAGCGAGCCCGGGACGAGCGCGAGTTCCTGCTCGCTGAACTGCGGTCGGCGGTCGGATTACACGGGCGCACGCGGCGCGCCATCGACCCTTCGGAGCGCGCGCGCAAGGCGGTGACCTGGCGGATCCGCGACGCGATCACCCGCGCCGAGGCGGTACACCCCCCGCTCGGGCATCACCTGCGGCGATCGGTGCGCACCGGGACCCTGTGCGTCTACGACCCCCCGGAGCCCACCCTGTGGACTTTCGTCAGCGGGGAATAATCCAATCCTTGACCCAGAGATGGCAGGTGTCGCACAGGCAAAAGCCCTGCACGTACTGGGCGGCCTCCTGGTGGCCCGGCGAATCCTGATGGCCGCTAGGGGGGTGCGGATGTCCAGCGAAAAAAACGCACCGCCCAGGGCATTTCGGATCCGCATTAGGAACGTTCGGATTCGCCTCCCGGTGATAGTGGGGACAGCGTGGGCCTGGCGCCACGACCGCCGCCACATCGGGGCCGTTGGACATATCTCTTCCTCCGGCTCCCGATGATAGCGGCGTCCCCCCTGCTTGTGTCAGAGCGTCGAGCGCGACGCTGAGACGTTGGGCATCTGCGACACCTTCCTGCCAGGCCGGAACCACGAGCTGAGCGGGCGGCGAGCGCCGGTCAGCGCAGAGTCCGCCCTGCGCTCCTCGCGCGCGGCGGCTTTCGCCTGCTGCACGAGCCGGTGCCGCTCGGCTTCGCGAAGTCGATCCGCCATGCGCTCCTTCGCCATGTCGTAGGTGATCGGGATCATCGCCTTGCCTCCGTAGGTACTCACCGGTTCAGCCGGTGCTCACCCATCACGGCGCGAGGAAGACCCTGGCGATGCGAGGCACCGCCGCGCGAGTTCGCCGCCGCCCTAGACCTCAGCGCGGAAAGGGCTTTGTCTGCCCAACCTCGATCAGGTGCCCATCGGGATCACGGATGTAGGCACGGATCTCGCGTTCGTGATCCTTCGGCTCGGTGAGGAACGTCGCGCCCTTGGCGGACCACTCTGCGTACGCCTTATGGATGTCGGCGACGCGCACGTTGAGGAACGCGCTGGTGCGGTCGGGATCGGACGGCGTCGTGAGCGTGACCGTCGGCTTGTCGTCGGTGGGGCCACCGCCGACATTGAGGATCAGCCACGTGTTCGCCACCTTCAAGATCACCGGATCTCGCTCCAACACGACCGTCGCGTCGAAGAGCGTCCGGTAGTACTCGCGCGACCGATCCTGGTCGGACACGACCAGGAAGTGGGTGATCACGAAGCCGCTGGCCGGAGCGGGCAGATCGTCAGGATTCATCGGCCGACACCTCAATTGCTGGTTGATCTCCACGGTACGCCGAGCTACACCCCCGTGCACCGCGCTTTGCCTACGATGGCACCGCCGGCTCACGAACGGCACCGACTGTCAGCGAGACCGTAGGAGAAATGCGCATGCGGTATCTGCTCCTGTTCGCGGGAGACCAAGTGGCCTTCAACGCGATGCAACCCGTCGACACGCAGGCGATGTACTCCGAGATCGGTCGCTGGTGGTCCAAACACTTAGAGGGTGGAACCCTCGTCAGCGGCGAACAGCTCGAGCCGCCGAAGACAGCGACGACGGTGCGGCACGAGGGTGGCGACAGCTATGTCGTCGATGGTCCGTTCATCGAGGCCAAGGAGCACATCGGCGGGTTTGCCGTCGTCGAAGTCGGAACTCTCGATGAGGCGTTGGAGCTCGCTCGCACCTGGCCTGCGGGCGGCAGCGTGGAAGTACGGCGGGTCGTCGAACGGGGCTGAGGACGAGGCGCGAAAGCGTGGCCCTCGAGGGATTGCGCCAACGTTTTGCGGACGCGTATCATTCAACCCTATGGTTGAATATGAGCCGAGGTTGGACGGAACATTTGCAGCGTTGAGCCACCCCGTGCGACGAGAGATGCTCACCGCACTTCGTGGCGGGCCGATGCGGGTGACCGAACTCGCCGAACCGTTCACCGTCTCGCTCGCCGCATCCTCCAAACACATCAGGGTCCTCGAGCACGCGGGGCTTGTCGCCCGCAGGATTTCAGGGCGCGATCATTTGCTCGCCCTCGAAGCGCTTCCGCTTGCGGGGGCAGGGCACTGGATCAATGCCTACCGTCAGTTCTGGGAAGACCGCCTCGACGCCCTCGATGCCCAACTCCGCCGGAGATCACGCGGATGACCGAGGCGCCGCGGCCGGCATCGGCCAACGCCGTTCGCGTTGAGCGATTGCTCCCAGCCCCGATCGACGAGGTCTATGCGGCCTGGACTGATCCGGAACAGATGGCGCCATGGCTGGCCCCGACCGGCCATGCCGAAGTCGAGGCGGACGTGCGAGTGGGGGGCCAGTTCCGCGTGACCATGATTGACGGCGACTTTCGCCTCCTGCACACCGGCGAATACCTGGTGGTTGAACCACCCCGCCGGCTCTCGTTCACATGGCGCTCGCCATACACAGGCCCCGATCCCAGCCAGGTCGACGTCATCCTCACCGCGCGCGGGTCGGCGACACTTCTGGTTCTTCTGCACGACCGGCTGCCGGACGAGACGAGGTCATCGCACGAGGGTGGTTGGGCGACGATTCTCGATCGCCTGACTGCGTCGTTGGAGCGTCGGATCACGGCTACGCCCGAGCGAACAGAGGGAGTGACTCAGTGACCGTCGATGTCCGAACCGAAATCGACATGGACGTTCCGCGTGAGACGGTTGCGGCATACGCGATGGACCCCGACAACGCCACGATCTGGTACGAGAACATCAGGTCCGTGACGTGGGAGACGCCCAAGCCGCTCGGCATCGGCTCACGTTTTGCGTTCGTCGCCCGATTTCTCGGCCGCCGGTTTGCCTACGTCTATGAGGTCAGGGAATTGGTGCCCGGCCAGCGTTTCGTGATGTCCACCGCCCAGGGACCTTTCCCAATGGAGACAAGCTACGAATGGGAGGACACCTCGACTGGCGGGACTCGAATGACGATCAGGAATCGTGGTGAGCCATCGGGCTTCTCCAAAGTCGCCGCACCGATGATGTCCCGAGCCATGCACCGCGCTAACAACAAGGACCTGCACCGCTTCAAGGTCATCCTCGAGTCGGGCACGGCTCAGTCGATTTCGAAAGCGGGCTAAGGCGCTCCGAGCGTTCTGCGAAGGACCCTCCGGGCGTCAGTCAGAGCGTTTCACACTTGGCCGATCTGCTGCAGGAAGGCGTGCCGATCGAAGTACGCCGCTTCCTCAACGATCTTGCCGTCGACGACATGATCGATAAAGACGATCTCCTGCGTGACCGTTCGGCCGGTCGGGGCGACATGTTCCCCGGTCGCCAGGGTCAAGTCCCCATTGTGCTGGGTAATGTCGCGCCATTCTGTGATGACGTAGTCGCCATCAACAAACTGCTGCAGGACCTCTGAATGTCCACTGTCATACGCACCGAGGAGCGTCGCAAACATTGTGCGGGCGGCATCAGCGCCCTCAGCACGCATCCCGGCGGGGCCGCGTATCACGACGTTGTCCGCGTACCTCGCCATCACACCGTCCAGATCCTTCCTGTCCCAGGCTGCGAACATCTCTGTCACCACCGTCCGCGGATCGGGTTTCGCCATGGTCCACCTCCTGCCTTTGAACCACCGAGCATAGCCTCAGCGCACGGGCTACCTCCTGAATGGGCTAGCCGCGCACCGAAGGCGTCCCTGCGCCATGGAAGGCGATCACCGCCCTCCCGATGACCCCGTCAAGCTCCGACTTGATCACCGCGTAGCACTCGCACGCGACCGCTTCGAGGCCAGGGCGATCGGTGATGGTTACCCGACCACTCCGGACGGTGATGAGCCGACCGGCTTGAAGATGCTGCGCAGCCCGCCTCACGGTGGCCTCCCCCGAACCGAGCAAGTGGCCCAGGAGCTGGTGGGTGATGGCGAACTCGTCGGTGGCGAGGCGATCGCTCCCGGACAGCAGCCAGCGCGCGAGGCGTTCTGTCGTTGAGTGCAGCCGGTTGCACGCGACAGCCTGGGAGAGCTGGTTGAAGACGGACCGGAGATAGTCGTTCACGACTTCGTGCAGATCGACGTCCCTCTCAACCTCGCGAGTGAAGGCGATTGCCTCAATACGGTCGATCCAGCCGCCGAGGGAGCAGATTGCCTCAACCGCTAGCGAGCCTCCGAGCACCACCGGCACCCCGACGATCCCTTCGTTGCCGACCGAGGCGACCTCCACGCTACTGCCGTCATCGAACGTGGTGATCAGCGAGACCACACAGGTGCGCGGGAAGTCGACGACGTCGATGCGTTGACCGGCGTCGAAGAGCACGGTGTTGGGTTCAAGCCGCACGTGGCTGACCGCTGCCATGAGGCGATTGCGTGGAGCGTCGGGAAGGCTGTCGAGCAGGCGGTTAGTCCCGCCAGAGACTCCGCTGCCGCTGTTCACCCTGGGTTTCCCCCAGTCGCAACCCGCGCCGAGCGATGGTGACGGCCGGCCTGTCCGTCGCCTCGCCCCCCGATGCTACTCGCCCGGGCTCGCGGTGTCCACGACAGATTCTTGCCGCGTCGAAGTTGCTGAACTTGTTACGCCCTGAATGTCACTCTCACCGGATGACGACGAGAGATGGGTGATGGCGCCGCCATCGGGGGAGGACACCCTCCAGGTTCGACAAACGTATCTGAGGAGACGTCGCGCGCGCCATGTCGGCACCTGGCAGCGCACCGCGATCCGCGTCGTCGTGGCCGCGACCGTGTGCTGGCTCTGCATCGCCGGCTTCACCGTCTTCGTCTTCGGATCCTGATGGATTCGCCCACCCACGCAACGCAAACCACGGTGAATTAGCCCAATACAAGGAGGCGAACAAGAGATGGTTGCACTGGTTTCGGTCACTCTCGATCCGGGGTCGATCCTGGTCTGGGCTCTGATTGGCCTGATTGCGGGCTTCCTGGCCAGCAGGGTCATGATCGGCCATGGCTTGGGGTTGCTGGGGGACATCGTGGTCGGGATTGTCGGCGCAATCGCTGGCGGATTCCTCGCTCGCTACCTTGGCGTGACAACGGCGGCCACGAGCCACTCGATTGTTGCGGAAGTCATCATTGCGTTTGTGGGCGCGGTCATCCTGCTCGCGATCCTGCGTGTCGTCGGCGTGGGGAAGCGCCGCCGCAGCATGTTCCGGTGACGTCAGGGCACCCGTTGACGCTGTTGCTGCAATTGTTACTGCGCGGCACGGAGTGTCGCCTCATCTAATGACAGGCTGGACGGCGCCTGTTACCTACGTCCAAACAGAGGGCTACATATGCTGGCGGTCGACGTCAGGGACTCCGATCTCGTACTGGCAATGCCCCACCGCCATGGCGGTGTCGCCCGCATACTCGTGGCGCTCGAGGATGCCGGACTTGGCGTGAGCCGGATCGAGCCCCGAATTGGAGAGGCGGGGATGTACCGCTTGACAGTCAAGGGCAGCGCAGAAATCGCCGTCAGAATCCTTGAAGGAATCGGGTGCCGGGTCACCCCGTCGCAGTACCCGCCGGCATAGGGACAGCCATTGCCGAGCGGCCCGGAATGTCCGCGCCGACGATGTTGCTGCGAATGTTACGACCGGCGTCACAGGCTGATCAGATCTCAGCTCGACGACACACGCGGGCTGAATTAGACGAATCACTCAAGGGGTGCACATGATCGTTCTTGGCGTTCTGTTGTTGATCATCGGCTTCGTCGCGGCGATCCCGATCTTCTGGACTGTTGGGATCATTCTCCTCGTCATCGGGATCGTACTCGAGCTCCTGGGCACGGCCGGACACGCGGTGGCGGGTCGGCGGCACTACTACTGAGGCCTCGTTCGTTCACCGACTGTTCGAACTGAAGAGGCCGTTAACGTGGAGGAGCCCGGCCCGAAGGCCGACCGGTCCATGAGAGTCGGCTTAGCGCGACGCGACAGCCGCTAGTTCCTTCCAGGCGCTCTCGAGCGCCGAAATGTTCTCGCTGCCGAGCACCAGACGCGTGTCGGTCGCGAGGTACACGGTTGTCAGGTTGATGCCGGCGTCGGCGAGGCGACGGGTGACCTTGCCAAGCATGCCGGGATGATTGTCGATGCGCTCAACGATCACTTCGGTCTCGCGAATGACCTTGTAGCCGACCTTGGTGATGGCGCCGCTGGTTGCGGCCTTGTCCGTGGTCAGCAGGTGGAAGATCACGCTCCCGTTGTTCTCGACGGCGCACAGGCCCTCGATATTGATCTTCTCGCGGCCGAGCTCCTCGGCGAGCGTTGCAAGGCTGCCCTTGCTGTTCGGTACGACGATGGTGAAGTCATATGCGTGCATGACTGGCCTCCTGTATCGGGCGCCGACTATCTTCGGCTGGCCCACGACCCACCCTGCGCGTGGTGTCACACGATATGCAACCGCTGCGAAGACCGCATTGCCGTCGCGCGACGCACACCGGTCGAAACCCTTGGCGTGAGCCTCGCAGCACTCGGCGGAGTGAACCTGATGACTGCGGATGCGCGGATGGTTGAACTCAGAGCAACCCGCAGCCGCAGAACCGATGGGAACTCAGCTGACAACGATTGTGCCGACCATCCCCGAATGGATGCTGCAGTGATATTGATAGGTGCCGGCGGTTGTGAACTTCACCTCCCATGTGGCACCCGGCTGGAGCGACGGATCGCTCAGCGATGGTTCGGTGTCGAAGGTGATCGTGTGCTCCACTGAGCCCGTATTGGTCCACTGAATGATGTCGCCGACGTGCGCCGTCTGCATCACCGGATCGAACATCAGCTGACCGGTGGCCGAGATCTTCACCGCGGCCGTTCCGAGGCTGACGGCGGCGATTCCCACGCTCACCGCAGGCGGTGAGGAACTGGAAGCTGGGCTGTTTGTGCTCCCACCGCCACATGCGACGAGGCCGAGGCTGAGGAGCAGTCCCATGGCGACTAGAGCGCGGCCAAACACGACAAGTCCTCCTCGCATAAACGCCCGACCAATGGCAGCGGCGAAGTAAGCCGCCCCCTGTCAGTTGGGAAAGTCAAACAAGAAATACGGATGGGGGTTACGCGAGGGCGCGGTTGCGCGCGGGGAAACGGCCGTTCCGGCGTATAACTCGCGTCATGGCTGACCAATTCGATGCGGCGTACCTGGAAGGATCGCCCCCATGGAACATCGGCCGCGCTCAGCCTGAGTTGGTGAAGTTGGCTGAGGCGGGCCGGATCACCGGGCGGGTCATCGACCTCGGCTGCGGCACCGGGGAGAACGCTCTCTACATTGCCACGTTGGGTCTCGACGTCGTGGGCGTCGACGGAGCGCCGGAGGCCATCCGCCAGGCACGCGTCAAGGCGAACACGCATGGGATATCGATGAAGTTCGACGTCGCCGACGTCCTCGACCTCGGTGACTACCGCGAGAGCTTTGACACCGCCACCGACTCGGGCGTGTTTCATGTGTTCGATGACAAGGACCGTCCTCGTTATCAACGCAGCGTACGCGGAGTACTCCGCCCGGGTGGACATCTCTTCCTGCTGTGCTTCAGTGAGCGTCAGCCCGGGGACTGGGGCCCGCGGCGTGTTACGCAACGAGAGATCCGCGAGACGTTCTCCGACGGTTGGCATGTGGAAAGCATCGATGAAGCTCACCTCGAAACCAACCTCGATGACGCGCCGCAAGTGGACGCATGGCTGGCGGCGCTGACGCGTCTCTAAAGCGATCACTGCCGCCTTGTTTCTTGCACGCTGATGAGACCACACGGGCATGCGCGGACTATGTGACGTGTTTGCTCTGGTATAGGCGATTCGTACTTTGCTCTCCAGCAATGCGCAACGCTCACCTCAAAGGTCGGAAATTCAGATGGCACACCGCGAAAAGCAAGGATCAGTCCGCGCAGCTGACGTCAATCTCGACGGCACCCGCGAGTACGGCACTGCTGCAGTTGCACCAGTCACCCCAATGGCTTTCACCAGCCTTGAGACGCCGCTGCCCGCAGCGAAAGTTCCTGTAGCTGTGGTGTCAGTCGATGACCCCGAGGTTCGGGTCAAGGCCGTCAGCCACGTCTGGATGCTGTATGCGGCCCTGGGGGCTGCAGCGATCCTGGTGTACTACCAGTTGCCCAAGGGCGGGGTTGCCCAGGGGATCCTGCTGACGGTTGCGAACGGGTCCGCGGTGGTCGCCGCGCTGCGTGCCGCGCTGCGCACCAGCCAGTTGAATCGACTTATCTGGATCGCACTGGCGGCGTCGATGGCGTTGTCGACTTTCGCAAATGGCCCCTACTATCTGTACCCGCACATCAGCGGGCACGCGGTTCCCTTCCCGGGTCCGGTGGACATCCTGTGGTTGCTGACGTATCCGTGCTTTGTGGTGGCGCTGCTTGCCATCGGCAAGCAACGGCAAGGTGGGCACCAAGGAGACCTGCTCGACGCCGCGATCATGACCATCGCCGGTGGAACCCTGATGTGGCTGTTTGTCATCGGTCCCAGCATCCGGGCGCCCGGTGAGTTCGTCTTTGAGCACATCGTGTCCGCCGCGTACCCGACGATGGATCTGATGGTCTTTGCCGTCCTGGTTCGCCTCTCACTTTCCGGCTTGAGCAAAAGCGGTGCGTCGCGCCTGCTGGTGGCGAGCTTTATCGCGCTCCTCGCCGCCGACATGGTCTACGCGCTCGGCATCCTCAACGGCACCTACGCGTTCGGCGGGCCAACCGACGGATTGTGGATGGCCTCCTACATGTTGATCGGCATCGCTGCGACACATCCATCAGCTCGCGCGTTCCCCCGGCTGCCGTCCACGGCCCATGTCCAGGTGAACAAGAGCCGCCTGGGTTCCCTATGCCTGGCGGTGCTCGTCGGACCGTCGCTCCTGGTCTTCGACGGCAAGGACGTGGCCATCGTCGCTGCGGCTTCGGGGCTCTCATTTCTGCTCGTCATGGCCCGCATGACCGGGCTCAACTGGAGCCTCGCTGCACTGGGAATCGAGCTGGAGGCACAAGCGACGACTGATGCACTCACCGGCCTGCTCAACCGGTCGGCATTCAACCATGCGATCGCCGCCGCGTTGAAAGATCACCACGAGCGAGTGGGCATGCTGATGATCGATCTGGACGACTTCAAACGCGTCAACGATCTTGCAGGACACTCGTCAGGAGATGCCGTCCTCGTTGAAGTGGCGCAGCGCATGCGCAGCATCGGTCGTTCAACCGACGTCAGGGCGCGTCTGGGTGGCGACGAGTTCGCGGTGCTGGTCACCGGTCAGACCGACCCCACACGACTCGGAGAGCGCCTGATCGAAGCGCTGGCTGTCCGGTTCCTGGTTGGCGGACGCACCTTTTCCATCGGAGCCAGTGTCGGCTTCGTCATGGCCAGGGAGGGCATGGACCCAGAGCTCCTCACCCAGGAGGCGGACATCGCGATGTACGCCGCCAAGGATCGAGGGAAGAACCGTCTGGTTGCATTCATGCCCTCGATGTACACGGATATCGTCGACGAGCAGGACTTCGCGCATGAACTCGAGGCTGCCCTCGACCGGAACGAGATCCGCTTGGAATATCAGCCGATCGTGCGGCTCGAGGACGAGGCGATAGTGGGCTACGAGGCATTGGCGCGCTGGACACACCCTCGATTCGGTGAAGTTCCGCCGGATCGCTTCATCCCGGTTGCCGAAGTGTCAGGTGCGATCCTTCCGATCGGTCGATGGGTGCTCCGCACTGCACTGCACGATCTCACGCGGCTCGACGCGACGCGCGAGACCGGTCTGACAATGAATGTCAATGTGTCCGCGGTCCAATTGCTCGAGCCGGCGTTCGCATATGAGGTGGGGACGGCGCTGGAGAAGGCAGGAGTATCCGGCGAGCATCTGGTGCTCGAGATCACCGAGGGTGCGTTCGTCGACGAGAAGAGCATCGCCGGCCAGCAGCTGCGCGATCTCCGCGCGCTCGGCATCCGGATCTCAGTCGACGACTTCGGCACGGGCTATTCGTCACTGGCGTACCTCCAGCGACTGCCCGTCGAGGAGTTGAAGATCGCCCGCCTCTTTGTCGATGGGATCGACAAGGGACCCGCGGAGGGATCTGCAGCTCGCGCGATCATCCGGATGTGTGATGCCTTGAGCCTTCGGTGCATCGCTGAAGGCGTCGAGCGCGTAGAACAGATCGCCCCGCTTCGCGTGGCGGGTTGCGAGTTCGCTCAGGGATTCCATTTTGGGCGGCCGATCCCCATCGAGCAGGTGCTGGAGTTGCGTCGACTGCGCCAGGCAGGAGAGGACGCCCACGGCGCCGACCTGCAGCTCGTTGGCGCTGCGTAACCGAAGACGCCTCCCGCGGCCGGTCGAGGCCGCCGGCACCGTTGCTATTCGACGCTGCCGAAAGCCTTGATCTCCTCGAGTTCTTGCGGCGACAGCTCACGGGGTTGATCGCCTTTCGCCACCTTCTCGGTCTGGACCTGGTGGCGGATGCTCTCGACGATCTCTGGATTTGCCAGCGTGGTCACATCGCCAACGTCGGTGAAGTTGGAGATCGAGGCGATCACCCGCCGCATGATCTTCCCGGACCGGGTCTTGGGCATGTCGGGAACGATCCACACGTTGTGCGGACGGGCGATCTTCCCGATCTCACGCTCGATCGCATTGACGACCTTCTGCTTGATTTCGTCACTCGGTGGCACACCCGGTTTCAGCGCGATATACAGTTCCACCGCTCGGCCGCGAAGCTCGTCGATGACCGGGACCGCTGCCGCTTCAGCGATCTCGTCGACCGTCAAGCACGCCGACTCAAGCTCCTTGGTCCCCAACCGGTGCCCTGCCACATTGATGACGTCGTCGACCCGACCAAGGATCCGGATGTAGCCATCCGCTGCCTGGACGGCGCCGTCACCCGCGAGGTACGGCCAGTCGCGCCAGTCCTTGCTCTCCGGGTCCCGGCAGTACTTCTTGAAGTAGGTGTCCACGAACCGCTCGGGTTGACCCCAGATCGTCTGAAAGATGCCCGGCCACGGGTTGCGGATGCAGATGTTGCCTGCGCGATTGCTCCCCGGCTCGACGACGTTGCGATCCTCGTCGTAGATCACGGGATAGATGCCGAGGACGCCAGGGCCGCAGCTGCCCGGTTTCATCTGGTCGAGTGCGGGAAGCGTGCTTCCAAGGAACCCGCCATTCTCGGTCTGCCACCACGTGTCGACAATCACCGCCTCGCCCTTGCCCACGACGCGGTGATACCAGCGCCACACCTCGGGTTCGATGGGCTCCCCGACCGTCGTCATGTGCTTGAAGTGGTAGTCGTACTTTGCCGGCTCATCGGGGCCGAACTTACGAAGCATCCGGATGGTGGTGGGCGCGGTGTGGAAGATGTTCACCCCGAGGCGCTCCGCAATCCTCCACGGCCGGCCCGCGTCCGGATAGAGCGGGACTCCCTCGTACATCACGCTCGTCGTTCCGAGCGACAACGGTCCGTACACGATGTACGAGTGTCCGGTGATCCAACCGATGTCAGCAAAACACCAATACGTGTCTTCGGGATGGATGTCCTGGTAGTACTTTGAGGTACCGGTGACGTACGAGAGATAGCCACCCGTGCTGTGGACACAGCCCTTCGGGCGTCCGGTGGTACCGCTGGTGTACATCATGAAGAGCGGCGCTTCGGCCGGCATCGACACCGGCTCGACCATCTTGCCCGCGTAGTCCTTCATCAGCTCGTCGACGAAGAAGTCGCGACCTTCGACCATGGGAATCTCTGGAGCTGTACTGGCCGGGGTGGCGTCGCCAGACCAGTACCTTGTCCACCTCGAGACCCTGCTCGCGAGCCACCGCCACCGCTTCATCGGCCTTGGCCTTGTGGTCGATGAGTTCGCCGTTGCGGTAGTAACCATCCATGGTCACCAGGATGCGGCTCTCGGAGTCGGCCATACGGCCTCCACAGGCCGTCCCGCTGAACCCGCCGAACACCTGGTTGTGGATGACGCCGAGGCGGGCGCAGGCGAGCATCGAAACCGGGAGATCCGGAACCATCGGCATATGAAAGGTGACGCGGTCGCCGACCTTCACGCCGCCGAAACCGCGCAGGAGCGCAGCAAACTCGTTGAACTCGTTTGTAGAGCTCCTGGTAGGTGATCGCCTTGGTCTCCTCGGCTTCAGGCTCGGGGACCCAAATCAGAGCCGCCTTGTTGCGGGACTTCGCAAGGTGACGGTCGACACAGTTGACACTTGCGTTGAGGCGACCACCGACGAACCACTTCCAAAACGGCGGATTGCTGGTGTCGAGCGTGGTGTGCCAGTACTTATCCCACGTGAGCAGGTCCGCGTACTCCTTGAAGCACTCCGGGAAGTTCTCCTCGCGGAACCGTTCGCGGATGCTCGGGTCGCTGGCATTCGCCTGTCCGATGAACTTCGGCGGCGGGGCGAAGTAATCCTCCTCGCGCCAGTGCACCGCGATCTGGGCTTCCGTGACCTGCACTTCCACTGCCATTGGTCGACCTCCGAATACTCGCTGGACCCCCTCGCCACCGTTCCGAGATGAACGCCCCCGACTCTTAGCCCTCTGCAAGCAGCCTTGCAGAGACGGCGAACTCGCGAAGCTCAGCAGCCATCGTCGCCTGGGAGGCCAGGGCCTGGAGGTCACCTCGCGCAAGAGAGTCCCGGCAGAGCCCGCGGAGCAGATGGAGGGCCTGCAGGGCCAAGGTCGGCAGCATTTCAAAGGGCGCTGTCTCGGTCGCTGCGCGCAGCCGCGCGAACTCGAACGCGGACTTCTGGCTCGGAGCGATGGCCTCCAGTTGCACCAGCCGAACCGATAGCTCCCCGATGATGTACTGCTCGGTCATTGCCAACTTAGTCCGGCTCTGCCGTGTGAGCGGATCCCGACGGCTTGTCCAGGTTCGGTCGCTCCACATGGTGCTCCGCCCCGCTGGGAAGGTCAAGCCAGCCTTCGGTTCCTCTCCGCTCTCAGCGAGCCCCAGGTGCTGGGGTCGCCGCCACCGCCGCAAACGCCATCGATGTGGTCGGCACCGCGACGTTGTGCGTGAGCAGCCTGCGCATCGCCAGCGGCGACAGCGGTTGCCCAAAGAGAAATCCCTGAGCCAGCTCGCACCCGAGATCGTTGAGCTCGCGGAGACACTCCTCGGTTTCGACGCCTTCGGCGATCACGCTCAGGCCGAGACCGACGCCGAAGTTGAACACGGAATGCGCAAAGCCGATCGACTTGATGGGGCCGCAGAGCGAGGCCGTGAACGACCTGTCGATCTTCAGCACATCCACTGGGAAGTCCTGAAGCCTGCTCAGCGATGAATGCCCGGTCCCGAAATCGTCGAGCGCGATGCGCACGCCCAGTTCGCGAAGCGCATTGAGGCAGCCGATGATCGGCTCGGTGTCATAGATGATGTCCGCCTCGGTGACCTCGAGGATCAAGCGGCGCGCGTCGAGCCCGGTGTCCTGCAGGACGCTGCGGACGCTCTCGGCGAAGTCCGGCTCACGCAGCTGGCGCACGGCGACGTTCACGCTCACCGAGACCGGGTCGGCGCCGGCGACCTCCGGCCAGCCCTGCGCCTCTTCGCAGGCGCTGTGCAGGACCCATGCCCCGAGCTGTGTGATCAGTCCGGTCTCCTCCACCAGGCTGATGAAGTCGTCCGGCAGCACGGTCCCGCGAGTGGGATGTCGCCAGCGCAGCAGCGCTTCCGCGGCGACGATCGAGCAGGTCGAGACGCGCACGATCGGTTGATACACCAGCTCGAATTCGACGGACTCCACGGCGTGGTAGAGATCGGCCTTGAGCCGGTGCCGGCGCTGCACCGCGGCATACATCGCAGGCTCGAACAGCTCCCAGCGCGACTTACCCGAACTCTTTGCGGTGTAGAGGGCGAGGTCGGCGTTCTGGAGCAGCTCCTGGCCGTCGCAGCCCGTGTCCACAGCCGTTGCGATGCCGATGCTCGCGTGGGTCAGCACCTCCTCGGTGGCGATGATGAAGGGCTCGCGCAGTGCCTCGATCACCCGCTCGGCGATGCGTACCGCCGCCGCAGGGGCGTCGATTCCGATGAGCAGGACGGCAAACTCGTCACCCCCCAGCCGGGCGGCGACATCGCCGGGACGCAGGCACTGCCCGATTCTGTCGGCGATGGCCCGGAGGAGCTCATCGCCAGCAGCGTGACCGAGGCTGTCGTTGACCGTCTTGAAGTCATCGATGTCGATGAACAGCACGCCCACGTGCTGCCCGGTCTGCGCCAGCGCCTGCTCGACTCGGGAGCCGAAGAGCAGCCGGTTCGCCATCCCGGTCAACGGATCGTGCGACGCCTCATGGCGTAGCTGTTCCTGGAGCACGGTGAGCTGCGACAGCGAGTGCTGCAGCCTTCCCCGTTCGAGGATGACGCCGGTCTGATTGGCGAGCATCTCGAGCAGACGCAGATCCTCGTCATCGAATCCGGTGACCTCACCGAGGCGGTTGGCGATGAGCATGGTTCCCACCATGTTGTTCTCACCGCGCAACACCACGGCCATGGCATCGCGCAGCCCGCGCCGTTCCAGGAATCCGCTGGGATCGCTGTCGGCCTTGCCGTGGGCGCTCAGCAACAGCGGCGAGTTGATGAGGAGCCTGCTCATGAACTGCAGTTCCGCGTCGTCGAGGATGACGGGCGTCATGAACTGTGTCGTCTGCTCCTTGTCAAACGCCGTCCGCACGACAGCATCGCGTTCACGTGTGGGGAGGAAAGTGATCTCCGCACGCTCCGCACGGAAGACCTCGCACGACTTTCGCAGCAACGCTGCAACGGCGTCATCGACGACTGCGGTGCGCTGCAGGTCCTTGCTCGACTGGTAGAGGAAGTCGACCTGATCGCGCTTCTCACGTTCGGCGACATAGAAGCGGTAGGCGATGAAGACGCCGAATGTCGGGATCGCGAGCAGCCAGATTTCGGCCGGATTCTCCCAGACGATGCGCACCCCGATCAGGGCAAGACAGGTGTTGACGACCGTGGCCGCCTGCGCGAACCCGAAGGTCGATGCGATACCGGCACGATCGATACGCCCCTCGGAGAAGGAAATTGCGGCGAGGATCACCAGTGACTGGATCACCCCGCCGGCAAGAATCGCCACCAACACGCCGGCGAAGCTGATCACGCTCAGTGGGTTCGTGTGATCGACGAGGTGCGTGAACAGCACCGCGACGACGCTGTTGGCGACCGTGAAATTGGCCAGGTTGAAGGCCACCTTCAACGGCGACTGGCGGCGATGGATCGACAATGCGAAGGCGGTCCCGGCGACCATCGAGAGCACCACGACCAATGGCGGCGCGAAGAAGAATCCAACGACCAGCGGCAGCTCACTGAGCGAGAAGGAGTGAGCGTCGCGGCGGAACTGGATGTGGACCACGAACACCTCGGCCGCACAGAAGAGCGGGATGAGCATCCACCAGGGGGTCTGGCGCGGCGCCGGAAGTCCGTGAAGCCGGGCCACCACCTCGACCAGGAGGACCACGGCGGTCGCCGCGAGCACCAACGTCAGAAGGTGGACTCGGTGTCCCCTTCGAGCCGATGCCCCGTGTCCGGGATCGCCCGCAGATGCGGCGTCCTCGACCTCCTTGGCCATGCCCGAATCGTGCGTGACCTCAGGGTGAGCCGAACTCGCCGTGCCAGTCCTGTTGCCAAGCGGTAGCAGAGCTATCGGCGGTGCTGGCATCGGCTCGGAGAGGCGATGCCGACCAAGGGCACGACCATGGTCGCGGACCTAAGTCCAGTCGTCTTCGGACCAGTTCGAAGCCGACCAGGATGCACCTGACCAGGACGCACCGGACCACGAGGCCCCAGACCATGAGGCGCCGGACCACGAGGCGCCAGACCAAGAGGCTCCCGACCATGAAGCCCCGGACCACGAGGCACCCGACCAGGAGGCGCCCGACCACGAAGATCCCGACCACGAGGAGCCGGACCACGACGAGCCGTTAAAGATCCCGCCGTTCCACGCGGAGGCATTCGCTTCGGACGAAGCCAGTGCCGACGTGCTCACCGCGTTGCCGAAGATGTCCCGCTCGCCGGTGAGCGCGTTGCCGTTGGCGTCGACGACGTGCTGTGAGCCACGCGATGCCTCGAGGCTGCCGGTGCCACTCGAGGTGGGCCAGGTCTGCGTGACGTTCGGTGTCGGCGCGTTGAGTACGGCGGCGAGGTTCAGCTCACCGCTGCCCTTGAGGGAGGTCGGGCCGTACATCGAGTGGGTGTGCCCGACCAGCAGTGCCTTCACCTGATCGGGACTGAGTGCGGGCCGCTGGCTGAGCAGGAGCGCCGCCGCGCCCGAGACGACGGCGGCTGCCTGCGACGAGCCGCTCCCGAGGAAGAAGCGGTTGCTCACACTTGCGGTGGCGCCGAATTGATCGTCGATGAACGATCCCGGATCCCGCAGAGAGACGACGTGGACGCCGGGCGCGGAGAGGTCGGGATTGCGTGTGCCGTCACCCTCGCTCGTGAAGCCCGCGGGGAAGTGATAGCGGACGGAGGTCGTGTTGTTGGTGTTCGACGCACCGACGGCGATGACGTAGGGATCGATCGCCGGGTCGTCGAGGCCGTTGGAGTCGTTGCCCTGGTTGCCCGCTGCCACGACTACGACGATGCCGTGCAGCCAAGCCTGCTCGGCCGCGTAGGCGAGCGGATCGAGGACGTAGCTCTGTGGGCTGTCGGTGCCGTAGGAGAGATTAAGGACACCGATGTTCATGCCGTTGTCGTTCTGGTGCTGCACCACCCAGTCAATGGCGGCGAGCACCTGCGAGACATCGGTCTGGCCCGTCGCGTCGGCGACCTTCACGTTGACGATCTGCGCGTTCGGTGCCATGCCGAGGAAATGTGTGGAGTCGCTCGAGCTCACCGACGTCGCCTCGCTGTCGCGGCCGGCGATGATCCCCGCCATGTGCGTGCCGTGACCGAAGGTGTCGAGATACTCGAGCGACGGGTACTGCGATTCAAAGGAGAGATCGGGGCCGTTGACCACCTTTCCTGGGGTGCTCAGGCCGTTGACAGGGGACACGCCGGAGTCGATCAAGGCAACGCCAACTCCCTGCCCGGTATACCCCGCGTTCCAGTACGCATGGGCTCCGTCCATCTGCTCGATGTTGTACATGGAGTTGACGTCGGCCACGGGGTTGTACTGCGCGCCGGGCAGACCGTACGAGGAGCCGAGGAGTTGAACCGGGGCGTTGAGGGTGACCTGCGCGACGGCCGCCGAGGCGTTGAGCTCTGGGACGGAGTTCGCCGGGACCTCCGCGACGACGGCGTTGATCAGACTGATGTGCTGCTGGATATGGCCGCCAAGCGACGTGACCTGCTGATCCGCGGCGGCGCCCTGTCCGGGCTGCGCACGCACGATCACCGAGACGAGGTGCGCGCTGGCGTGGGCGGTGGTGGTCAGCGCGCCGGCGCTCAGGAGGACAGCAACGGCAGCCACCATCGCGCCCACCGTGCGGCGTTTGCGATCGTCCCAGCTGATGCCGTGTACCGGATCCATCCCCTGTCAATCCCCCTACTCGTGCCGACTTTGCGGCACCGTTCTCCCGCCTCTGATTCCCTGAGGTGAAGGCTAAGCGGGCTCTGCATCGTCGAATCCGCCCGCCATCGTTCTGCGACGCGGTGATCCGATTTCGCCTGCGCAGATCCGATGTCGCCACGGGGCGGGGACGGGACGGCGAGGGACACCCCCGCCCTCGAGCGGGTACTCGCTAGACGGCGAGGACGACGGGCGTCGCTGTCCGCATCCCGAGCTGGGCATGCAGATAGCGGCTCAGCTCCCTGGCCGGCAGTGGACGCGCGAAGTGGTACCCCTGCCCCAGGCGACAGTGCAGGCGCACCAGCTCGTCGACCTGCTGGGGATGTTCGATCCCCTCGGCAACGATGTCGAGGTTCATCGTCCTCCCCAGCTCGATGATCCCGCGCGCGAGGTTGGCCTTCTCCGAGCCGGACGCGATGTCGTCGATGAAGGACTTGTCCACCTTGAGCACATCGATGGGGAAGTTGCGCAGGTGGCTGAGCGACGAGTAGCCCGTGCCGAAGTCGTCGAGGGCGATCCGTGCGCCGAGGGCGCGGAGCTCGGACAAACGCGCGCTCGTCGTGGTGGTGTCGTGCATCAGCGCGGTTTCGGTGATCTCCAGGGTCAGGTGTGCGGCGTCGAACCCGGTGGCGTCGAGCGCTTCGACCACCTGGGCGACGACGTCCGGTTGCTGGAGCTGGCGCGCCGAGAGGTTGATGCTCAGGTGCAACGCCGCGGCGTTGGGATGTGTCTGCTGCCATTCGCGCACATCGCGCATCGACGTGTGCATGACCATGCGACCGATCTGCATGATCAAGCCCATGTCCTCCGCCACCGGAATGAACTCCGCAGGCGGCACCCACACGCCGTCGTCACGGTGCCAGCGAACCAACGCCTCGACGCCGACGGCCTCCCCGGACGCGAGCCACACAATCGGCTGGTAGTGCACCTCGAACTCCTCGAGCTGCACGGCCCGGCGCAATTTCCCTTCCAGGTGCGCTCGATCTGACACGACCGCGTGCATGTCGGCCTCGTAGATCATGTGCTTGCCGAAGCCTTCGAGCTTGGCGCGATACATGGCCAGATCCGCATTGCGCAGCAGCGCATCGGCACCCGTGGCACCGGCATGGTCGACCACGACGCCGATGCTCGCCGTCACCGCCAGGTCATGGCCACCGATCTCGAACGGGTCGCGAAGCGTGTCGCTGATCGCCTCGGCGAGGACCTCGGCACCCGCAGTCGAGGTGTTCTCGGCGAGCACTGCGAACTCGTCACCACCCAGGCGCGCCGCCAGGTCGGCGTCGCGCAGCGATGCGCGCAGCCGCTTGGCCACTGCCTCGAGCAGGCGGTCGCCCACGGTATGGCCGAGGCTGTCGTTGACCAGCTTGAAGCGGTCGAGGTCGAGGTAGAGGACCGCCAGGCTCGAGCCGACGCGGCTCGCGTTGGCCACAGCGCGAGCGAGGTGCTCGAAGAACAGCAAGCGGTTCGGCAGACCGGTGAGCGCGTCGTGATATGCGAGGTGACGCATCTGATCGACGGCCTTGGCGTCGTTCAGGGCGATGCTGGCGTGATGCGCGAGCGCGACCAGGGTCTCGCGCTCGGACTCGGTGTACGTGCGGTCGGGCAGGTACGTGGCCACGGTGATGCTGCCCACAGGCTTGCCGTTCTCATGGATGGGCGCGGCCAGGGCACTTTGCAAACGCGCGACGACGAACTCCTCGACTGCCCCGTCGTCGTGCTGGTAGTTGTCGAGAACGACCACGCGATCCTCGACGATCGCCCGTCCCCCGGCGCCTTCTGAGACCAGCGCCCGCTTGGTGGCGGCCAGCACCGTGTGGGATATGCCCGCCGAGGACACGATGTTCATGTACCGAGGGTCGTCGCGGTCCACCAGGCGCAGGCCGACAACCTCATCGCCGAGCAGCGCCTGCGCGCCTTCGACGACAGCATCGAGCACCTCCGGGAGCGGGGCGCGCTGCGCGATGGAGACCTGGATCCTGGCGAGTTGCTCCAAGACCGTCTGACGTTCCTGGAGCAGGCGTACGAGCCGGACGTTCTCCTGTGCGCGCAGTTCGCCCTCGGCGCGCAGGGCGCGTTCCTCCTCGAGCATGCGCAGGGTCCGGAGCGTCATCGACAAGCTACGCCCCATCGCGCGCAGCAACCCGGTTTCCTCCGCCTGGAATCCGTCGCGCCCGGAGCGCGCCAGGACCAGGTGACCGCCGATCTCCTCGATCGGGACGCTGATCGATCGGAGCTCACCGACACGGGGAAGACGAAGAAGGTGGGTCGACTCGCGTCCGGCCGCGAGCAGTGCAGCCACCGGTACCTGGTCCCTGGGGAAGCCGATCATCTTCACGACCGCCTCGTCGGTGACCACGGCAGCCACCTCCGCCTCCAACACCTCGGCAGCCCACTGCATCGCGCAGAGCATCGCCGCCGGCGGATCCGGACTGGCCGCAACCGCAACCAGAAATTCGGCCAGCTGTTGCGTGGACCAGCTGCTCGGCGGCGTGGTGATGTCGGACCTGCTCATGCCATCAGCCGAAGGCGAGCACCACCAGCGTCTGATTGTGGAATCCGCTGACGCCGCGAGTGCGCGCAATCTCGCCGTAGGTGTAGAAGCCGGCAACCGGCGACCCCTGCGAGAACGACCTGATCCGATCGACCTCCTTGCGAATCCCCGTGTCACCGAGAACACCGCGCCGCGCGATGCAGTCGAACGCGAGGAAACCAAGCGGCGCGTGTCCCGACAGCCCGTCGACCGCCTGCGAGCAGGCGGTCGCGGTGGCTTGCAGGACCGAATCGGCGTCGCCCTCCATGATCCATGCCAGGCCGCCCTGTGGAACCTCAGCGATGCAGCCGATGGAGCGGTCGTCGAAATTCGCCTCGGCGATGAAGCGCACCTCCTCACCGCTGCGCCTGGCGGAGACCGAACGGATGGGTGAGCGCGAAACGCGTGAACGCCGCGGGGTCGGTGCGCACATCCTCGGGAGCCTCGAGGCGTTCGAGGTAGACGTCGAGCGCCGGACGGTCGTCGAGCGCGAACACACGAGTTCCCGCTGCTCGAGGTCACCAGGAACGGCGCGCCGACGCGACCCCAGCCATGCTGGACGCCGATGCCGAAGGGTGCATCGGACGTGATCGCCGCGGCAAGGACGGAATCTTCGAGCACCTCGTCGTCGAAGAGCTGGAAGGTCTTGCGCATGGCGAGGTCGTCGCCCGCGCAGCCACCGACAAGCGGCACCGACCCGCCGACGACGCTGTAGGCGCCGCGCACCACCTCCTGCTGGTCGCCACCAAGGCCGTCGGTGAGGAGCAGGAGGATCTGGTTGTCGCCCGCAGCTCCGTTCTCGGCGCAGGTCGCGGCTGTCGCTCCAGCCCGGCGCAGGTCGCTCGAGGCATTGCGTGCGGCCTTGGTCGTCACCGAGTAGCCGGCGCCACCGATCGCGGTGACGACCACGCTGGCGTCGCTGGGGCCGTCGGTTGCGATCTCGCCAGCGGTGGAGCAGCCGATCAGCGGGGTGGCGGGCGCGACGCTGCGAATGCCGGTGAGCAGTGCCTGGAGATCGTGGACGGGGGAGACGAAGACGACGAGGAGCTTGGGATCGGGGCCTCGAAGCGCCGCGGTGGCGGCTTCAATGCCGGCCTGGCGCGAGGCCGTGTCGGTGGAAGAGCCGACGCCGATCCAGCGGTCGTCAGCGCTTGATTCGGCCGGCTCCACGACCGGTGCGGTGATTGTTTCCATGGGGCGGACACCTCCAATCAGCGAAACCAGGCGCGGGGACTGTGCGGCCGATCCGAGGCGGGGTCGCCGTTCGGTGCCCACCCTACGGGGTGGTGGGTGCGATCGAGGCGCTGTTTACCGATCGTGACGGAAAGATTGCACGGCCTACCGCAATTCCGATGCAGACCCGACTTCCCAATGCGTTGCTACCATTCGCGGCCGACGGAGCGTCAATCGAGCTCTGGCGAAATGGGAGCACAGACATGGACTTCACCAGGCTGCAGCAATCCGACGACTATCGGCGTCAGCGCGAGGAGCTGCGGGCTGCCGAGCTGGATCTGATTGACCACGCCGAGCGCGTGGCCGCGCTGCGGCGAACGCTGCCGGCCGACACTGTTGTCGACGACTACCAGCTGGTCGACGTTGCGAGCGGCGACCGGGTGCGGCTTTCACAACTGTTCAGCGCGCCAGACCGAGCGCTCATCCTGTACCACTTCATGTACGGCAAGGCTCAGACAGAGGCGTGCCCGTTGTGCACGATGTGGATCGACGGGTACAACGCCGTGACGCCTCACCTCACGCAGAACGTCGATTTCGCCGTGGTCGCCGCCGCCGAGCCCGCTGCGCTCAGCGCTCACGCAGCATCGCGCGGCTGGAGCAACCTGCGACTGCTCAGCGCCGGCGATAGCACGTTCAAATACGACCTTGGCAGCGAGGAGGCGGACGGCACCCAGACGGAGTGGATCTCGGTGTTCACCCGCAGAGGCGACGGCAGCGTGCGTCACATCTACTCGAAGGGCGCGCAGATGGCCGACAACCGACGCGAGCGCGGTATCGACCTGCTCAGCCCGGTGTGGAACCTCCTTGATCTCACGCCAACCGGCCGGGGCGACTGGTATCCCTTACTGCACTACTAGCCCAGCAAGCGGCCCTCGTCGCCGCAGCGATCGTTGCGCGAACGAGCACACGGCATGGGAAAGCGCATCAGGCCCGGATTCCGGCACCCGTCGATCAGGCAACCGCTGTGTCGGACTGCGTGCCAGCTTCGAACCCAGACGGTGAGAGGGCAAGGTCCTGTGCGGACATCGGCTGGCCGATAAAGTAGCCTTGCGCTAGATCGCATCCAATCGCGGTGAGGAGGTTGAGTGCGTCAAGGTCCTCAATGCCCTCCGCAACCACGCGCATGTTCAACTTGTGGCCCAGGGCGATGGTCGCTCGAACCAGGGCCAGATTTCGCTCCGTGTCCCCAGTGGCCAACCGTGTCAGGAAACTGCGGTCGAGCTTCAATTCGCTAACGGCCAGACTGCCCAGGTAGGCGAGCGACGTGACTCCGGCACCGAAGTCGTCGATCGAGACACCCAATCCGAGGTTCCGCAGCTGCTCAATGACGACCTTACAGAGGTCGAAGTCTCTGATGATGGTGGTCTCGGTAATCTCGAGGATTAGTGACGAGGGAGCCATCTCATGGCGCGCGAGAGTGGCGATCACGGACTCGCTGAATCCAGCATCGAGCAGGTTTGTCGCCGAAACATTGACGGAGATGGTCAACATCTCACCGGCGGCGTGCCAGGCAGCACATTGTTGAACTGCCCGCTCAAGGACGAACGCGGTCAGCGATTGCATGAGCCCGGCTTCCTCGGCGAGAGGAATGAAGTCGAGTGGCGGGATGAGTCCCAGTCGCGGATGCGGCCAGCGCACCAATGCTTCCATCGCTGACATCTTTCCGGTGATCAGATCGATCTGCGGCTGGTAGTGCACCTCAAGGTGACCACGGAGAATGGCTTCGCGCAACTCATCCACGAGGCGCAACCGGTTGCCGTCTTCATCGACGTCGTGCCGGTACACCTCGTAGGTCGATGGGCCGACCTTGGCGCGATACATGGCGAGATCAGCGCAACGTAGCAGTTCAATGCTATCGGTCGCATCTGTGGGTGCAGTGGCGATGCCGATGCTGGCACCGACGCGAACATTGAGCCGGTCGAGCTCAAAGGGCTGGTCAAGCTCGGCGATGAGGCGCTGTGCGACCGCCGCAGCATATTCGGAGTCGGTGTCCATGATGAGCACCGCCAATTCATCGCCACCAACCCGCACCAGGACATCTGAATCGCGCAGGCGACTGATCAGGCGCGGACCCAGCTGCCTGAGGACTTCGTCGCCGGCTGAGTGCCCGAATGAATCATTGATTTCTTTGAAATGGTCCAGGTCGACATAGAGCAGGGACAAGCAGGCGGTCAACTGTGTCGGGGTTGGCGTAGTCGGCGAAGAAGGCGTCGAGAAGATTGAAAAGCTGCCTACGATTGCCCAATCCAGTCAACTCATCAGTAATCGCCTGACGGTGGCGCTTCTCGGTCAGGATTCTCAGCCCGCGCACAGAGAGCGCCAGTCGAACCCCGACTGCGATCAAGGTCGCTGTGGCAAGTCCAATGGCGACCGGGGTGACCTGCTGATGCAGCGTGTCGACCAACAGTATGGACAGGCCAGCGCATGCACCGAGACCCGGGAGCAGAAATCCAGCGGTCCCACTGGTCGCCAATGGGCTGGTTCGCAGGGGACGCACCCAAACTGCACTCGAGATGAGCAAGATCGCGCATGGCCAGGCGATTCCATTGAGGATCGTCCCTACATGCGACGTCGATCCCGAGCTCGCAAAGAGATTGAAGGTATCGCCGATCGCGGTCAGGCTGATGGCGCCGGCAAGCAGCAGCCACTGTGGATTCTTTCGTCCCGGCATGATCGCCGTGCCTCCGACCGCGAGCATGAGCAGTAGACCGTCACCGATCGGATACGCAAGATCGGTCGCGACGGTTGTGGCGTTGCCGCCGACGGAATGGAGGATCGTGTTGAAGGCGAAGCAGGCGCACAATGCGGCGGCGCCCAGGCCTGCCACAGCCCCGTCGAGCCATGTTGTTAGTCCCATTCGGTTGAGATGCTTGCGCGTGAGCAGTACCAGCGCGACGTATATCAGGGGGTAGAACCCCAACCAGAACAGATCGGCGAGTGACGGAACAGGAGGTGTGCCTCCCCCCGCTGACTCAGCTGTAAGGACCGTGTCCCCGATGCTCCAAGAAAGTATCCCGAAACCCAGCATGAGCGGGACGATTCGGCGACGGGAGCTGAGCGCGCGACCGATACATAGTGCGCTCGCCGCTACCTCGAAGGCGGCGACGCCCCAGCCATCGACAAGTGTCACCGACTGATTGGGTCCCCTCAGAATCAGCGAGACGAAATAGACGAAGAGCAGTACCCCTAACGCGGCGTAGAGGCCGAGCACCCAACGCGGGACGCGACCAGCGGACGCGGCAATGCTTGCAGCTCGAAGCCGAGGATGCGCAGCGGACACCACAGCAGAGTAGGCCAGCCCCTCTGTCGTCGCGCAAACACTCGGTGGTCCATCGGTAACAGAACCGGTACGAACCGATGGTTACCCAGGTTAGATGTAGTGCCAAATTTACCGGTTTGTTTATGCCGCCGAAAGTGATCACCGGATTCGTGTTTTGCGGTTGACCGGAGGGTGAGCCGGTACCCAGAGCGCATTGGCGACTGCCTTGCACGCGTTCATTCTTTCGATCGAGTCATCGAACGCTGTGGCCCCACATTGTAGGTCGAGACGATGACCGTCTCGTGAAAACAAACGCGGCGGTCGTCACGTCAGGACTTGACTGGTTGCAACCCCCAGGTGGCATCGGATGGGGTCGTGAGCGCGGTTACTGGAACCAGCCGTCGACGTCGAGGGCGGCGTCGATGCTGCCCGCGGCGTTGAAGAGGTCGATGTCACCGAGATTCGCGCCTGACGCCAGGCCCACCACCACCAGGTTGGGCACGGCGATGCCCGGGCGCACGTTGAGGTCCGAGGCGTTCGGCTTCGGGCTCATGCCGGCCGGATAGACCGTGAGGTAGGTCATCTGGCTCCCGCTCACCGCGGTCAGCGTGGCGATGATCGCCACCGAGCCGCTCCCCGGGATCCCGCCCACGCCGGCAACGGCCACGAGCAGGGTGCCGCCGGAGGTCAGTTGGTGCCCCGAGCACAGCGTGCCGGTTCCGCTCCGCGTGTCGCAGATCCGGGTCGGCCCGATCGCCTGATACTGCGCGCCGGTCGGCGGGGTCCCTGAGCTCGAACCGAACCAACCGCCGGCATCCAGGACGACGTTGATGGTCCCGGCAGCGTTATACACGCACACATCGGTGCTCGGCCCACCGCCGTGACCAGGGCCGAGCGGCACCATCACGCGATTGGCCAGGACCGCGCCGGCGGAGACATTGATGGTCGACGAGCCAGGAAAGCTGGTCAGGCAGGTGCCGTTGCTCTCGGTTGGAACGACGCTCAGCCACGTCGCTTGGCTGCCCGCCACCGCGGTCAGATTGAGCACCGCCGCTCCTGCGCTGCCATTGGTTGGGATGCTCGCCGGCGAGCCGCTCACCCCGCTCGGGATGCCGCTCACGTTCACCCGCATGACCTGACCGGGACCCAGCCTATTGTCCGTGCTGTGCCCGAGGTTGCAGCCGTTGGCCGGCTGTCCAGCCCGGGTGTCGCAGACCCGCAGCGGCGCGATTGCGTGGAACTCCCCCGCCGGATTGCTCGACGCCTGGGGCACGAAGTACCCCTCGACATCAACCACGGCATTGAGCGTGCCCATCGCGTTGTAAATGTTGACTTCACGTTGGGCGTCGGAGACGTCGGTCTGGCCAAGCGCCACCGTGACGAGATTGGCGACGTTCACATGGGCGTTGAAGTTGAGGTTCGACGCGAGCGGACGTCCGGTACCGCTGGGGTAAACGGTGAGCAAGCTCGACGACGAGCCGTTCACCGCCAGAACGTTGAGCACCACCGCCGTCGCGTTGGTGGGGACCGACCCACCGGTGCGCGCATCGGTGTACCCGGTGACCTGGAGGCTGAGCGTCTGTCCAGTGCCGAGCGAGCCACACGTGTGGATCCCGCAGAGCCCCGAGCGCGTATCCAGGACCCGGAACGGGGTCAGCGGGATGTAGCTGCCGAGCCCGCTGTAGATGTACCCGGCGGCTGCGGTGAGCGCGCTCGCTCCCGCGACAGCGGTCACCCGAACCTGGTCGTACCCGGCGGTCTGTGCCGGCGTGGTGAAGCTGAACGAGGTGGCGGTCACCCCCGACGGGGTCACCGCAGTACCGCCGATGGTCGCGGTCATGCCGGCGACAAACCCGCTGCCCGCCACCGTGACCACCTGGCCGCCGCTCACCGGCCCAGCCGACGGGGTCACCGCGCTGATCGTCGGCAGACGGCCGTACGTATAGTCGTCTGCCGACGTGAGCGCACTCGCACCGATCAGGGTGGTCACCTGGACCTGGGCCGTCCCGGACGGTTCCGCCGGAGTGGTGAAAGTGAACGAGGTGGCAGAAACTCCCGAGGTCGTCACTGCGGTGCCGCCGATGGTCGCGGTCATCCCCGCCGTAAACCCAGTCCCGCCGACCGTGACCGTCTGGTCGCCGGTCAACAGGCCTCCCGGCGGGGACACCAAGCTGATCACCGGCAGGCTCCCGTACGTGTACTCGTCCGCCGCCGTGAGCGCGCTCGAACCGAATAGCGTTGTCACCTGGATGTCGACCTGCCCTGCGCCCTCCGCCGTGGTCGTGAAGGTGAACGACGTCGGCGTCACGGCCGCTGGCGTCACCGCGACCCCACCGACGGTCACCGTCATCCCCGCCTCAAACCCACTCCCGGTCACGGTCACCACCTGACCGCCGCTCACCGCCAGGCGTCCGGCGTCACCGACCCCGTTGTCGGCCCGTTGCCATAGCTGTAGTCGTCCGCAGAGGTGAGAACGCTTGCCCCGTCCACGGTCGTTACCTGAAGCTGCACGAGGCCTGCCGGCGCGGCTGGAGTGGTGAAGGTGAACGAGGTGGCAGTCACGCCAGAGGGCGTGATCGCCGCACCACCGAGGGTCGCGGTCATTCCGGCTTCAAACCGAGTCCCCGCAACCGTCACCGTCTGGCCGCCACTCACGGGGCCCTCGGCGGGGGTCACCGACGCGATACCTGGCAGGTCGCCATAGGTGTAGTCGTCAGCCGCCGTGAAGCCACTCGCTCCGGCCCAGGTCGTCACCTGGACCTGGGCGATGCCTGCCGACTGTGGCGGAACTCGTGAATGTGAACGAAGTGGCAGAAACTGCCGAGGGCGTGACTGCGACGCCCCCAAGGGTCGCGGTCATCCCCGTCTCAAACGCGGTCCCCGTTACCGTGACCGCCTGGCCTCCAGCCACGGGGCCCTCCGACGGGGCAACGGAGTCGATGACCGGCGGATCACCGTAGGCGTAAGCGGACGCCGGCGTGGGCGTGCTCCTACCCTCGGAGGTTGTGACCTCCACTTGGTCGCTGCCAGCGGGCTCGGCTGGAGTCGAAAACGTAAACGATGTGGCAGAAACCCCTGAGGGTGTAATTGGGTTGCCCCCGATCGTTGCAGTCATTCCAAGTTCGAAGCCGGTTCCAGCGACCGTAACAACCTGTCCGCCACTCACCGGGCCCTCAGCCGGGGTCAGTGAACTGATGACCGCCGGCCCGCCGCCAAATGCCGTGATCCCGTTCGGCGTGCCCAGCCCAGTCGGGCCGTCCCAGCCGATCCCAGCGGTGCACAAGGCATTTCCTCCGCAAAACGCCCCAGACGACTGCCAGTTCGCATTTGAACCGCTCGTAACATCATTCAATCCCCCCGTGTCGCCATACAGGTAGGCAGCCGTCGTCGCCGACGCAGTGCCTGCCAGTGCCAATACCGAAGCGATGATCGGCGAGGCCGCACTCGTGCCGCCGTAGACCCCCCACGCGGATGAGCCATTGCTGTCGTACACCGCCACTCCGGTGGTGGGATCGGCCACGGCCGAGACGTCAGCTACGGCTCGCATGGTGCAGCCGGTACCGCTGATGTTGGCGTTCGCCGCCTGCCAGGCGGGCTCGTTCTCGTACGCGCTGCACCCGCTTCCGGTCGCGCCAGAGAAGTCGTTCCAGACACTCTCGCTCCACCCTCGGCTGTTGCTCGCACAACTCAGCGACGTGCCCCCAACAGCAATCACGGACGGCGACGAGGCCGGGTACAGGAGACCGTAGCCGTAGTCGCCAGCTGCCACCGTGACGGCAATGCCGGGATGAGTGAAGTAGGGGTCGTATGACGGCGCATAGGACCCCTCCGGACCGCCCCAGCTGTTGCTGATGGCAAAGACCCCCAGCGCTGCCGCCTCGTTGACCCCTAGCCCCAGATCGTACATCGAGTTACTGCTCGCCTCCACCAGCAGGATGTGGCAGTGAGGGCAGATCGCCGACACCATGTCCACGTCGAGACTGATCTCCACCGACCAACCTGGGTCAAAGATGGGGTAGGTCGAACCGCCCGTCTCGTTTACTTTTCTGAAGCAGCCGTTGGCCGTCGTACAGGGGGGGAGCCCGAACTCAGTCCGATAGGCTGCGAGATCAGACTCCGCCCTGGGGTCGTCGTAGGCATCGACGATGGCCACAGTCTGCCCGCTGCCGGCGACGCTCGAGGGTAGATTGTAGGCACTCTGCAAGTCGGTTGGACCAAAACCACTGGGAGTCGTCCCGGTTAACGCCTGAGCTCCCTTCGCGTTCACGACCTGGAGCGACAAGCAGCGAGCGAAACCCGCTGGCACCGAGCCGCACACCGCGTGAATGGACTCACCCCCTGCGGCGTCCGCGACGCTTGTTGTGGTCGGACCCCACGTGATCGCCGCCGACAAGAAGCTGGCGAGTAAGGAGACGCAGAGGATACGTCGGCCACGCGGTTCGCGATGGGTTCGGATGGAAAACACCTTCCTGACGTTCAGAGTTCTATCTACGTTCACATCCTTGGCGATGCGTTGTGCCTAACGCCCCCACATCCGGTTACTAAAGGTGGCGAAGCGAGGTACGAACAACCCGAGATTTGCAGCCGCTTCAGAACTCCCACCCGTGCCCGTAGAGCAGATGAGCTATTGAGCGTCGAGAAGAAGCTCTCCGCGGCGACGTCGTCCCAGCCGTTGCTCTTTCAGCCCGGCACCTTCGACGGTTGCCGTCCGAGAGGACCTCACCAATGACGGCCGGGTGATGCGCCAAGGCCGACGTCGATACCCGATCGAGCCGACCCGCTTCAGAGGGTTGTCGCGTGAGTGTGACGAGCGCCTCTGGCAAATGCGAATGCCCTGGCGAGCTATGGCGATGTTGGGCACAAGTCACGCACGGTCGCTCAGTGGTCACGAAAGTTCAAACGATGAGATACCTGGCACTCCAAAGGTCAGGGACGGAGAGATTCTGTGACCAGTCAGATGAAACCGAGATTGAAAGGGGACGCGCACATGGCTCCCGAACGCGCCGCCTCGACCCTGAACCCAGGAGGCGGTTTGCGGGAGTTGACCCGTTTCTTCGCGCACGTCTCGACGTTCCGAATCCACGACAAGTCGACCGCGCTGCGGGTCGTCTGAACCCGAGCGCAGCGTCATGGAGGGGAGGGTCACGCCGGGGTCGACCGCATTGAGCGGAAGTCGGGTCAGATCTGTGAGCGCGACGCGTCATCGCGGCACGAGGGTCGTTCGCCAGGTCGGCGCGGCTCTCACCGCCGGGGCGCTCTCGCTGTTCTCGGGCGGGATCATCGGCCACGCCCTCTCGGCCTCGACCACGACGCTGACCTCAGGCACCAATCCATCCGTCTGGGGGCAGTCGGTCCTCTTCACCGCGACGATCACCCCGGTCGCACCGGCGCCAACTGGGACAGTCACCTTCCAGGATGGTGGGACCAACATTGCCGGCTGCGTCAGCAGGGCGATCGCGGCTCGGGTTGCCACCTGCACGACCGCCGCCCTGGCGGTCGGATCGCACAGCGTCACCGCCGTCTACAGCGGCAACCCGACTTACGCAACCAGCACCTCAGCCCCTGTCACACAGATGGTCACGGTGGGATCCACAACGACGGTCGTCGCCGCATCCGTCAATCCGTCGGTGAGCGGGCAGACAGTGACGTACACCGCCACGGTCAGCTCGGTCGCGCCCGCCTCTGGGACACGTACCGGGACCGTGGCGTTTCAGGATGGCGGCGTCGTCATCGCCAGCTGCGCTGCCAAGGCTGTGGCGGTCAACGGCACGGCCACGTGCGCAATCGCTTACACAGGACCGGGGACGCACACCATCACCGCGATTTACAGTGGTGACGCCAATTTCACCACTTCGACAGCGTCAGCCATCACCCAGACTGTCAACCTCGGCCCGACCGCGGTCGCGTTGAGTTCGTCGGCCAACCCCTCGAGCACCGGGGCGAACGTGACGTTCACGGCCAACGTCACGGCCACGGCACCCGCCTCGGGGGCGCGGACGGGGACCGTCGACTTTCAGGTTGGCGGCGTCAACATCGCGGGCTGCAGCGCGCAGGTCGTGCCGGCCTCGGGGAAGGCCACATGCGTCACGAACACTCTGACCGTCGGCGCGAACACGATCACGGCCATCTACAGCGGTGATGCCAACTTCGCGGCGAGCACATCGGCGCCCTTCCCGCAGACGGTCAACAAGGGCGCGACCACGACCAAAGTCGTGTCGTCGCTGAATCCATCGAGCACCGGTGTCACCGTAACCTTCACCGCGACCGTCACTGCGGTCGCCCCCGCATCGGGGACGCGCACGGGCACCGTCGCGTTCGAGGATGGCGGCATCGCCATCGCCGGCTGCGCGGGTCAGGTCATCGGAGCCGCAGGTACCGCGACCTGCGCGACCAACGCGCTCGCGGCCGGCGTACACACCATCACCGCGGTCTACAGCGGCGACGGCAACTTCACCACCAGTACGTCAGCGCCGCTCACACAGACCGTGCTCAGCGCGACGACGACAACAGTCACCTCCAGTGCGAACCCGTCGTTCTTCGGTCAGAGCGTTCAGTACACCGCGAGCGTCGCCGGCGGTCCGACGGTGACCGGCACGATCACGTTCCGCGACGGTGGCGCCAACATCGCCGGTTGCGTCGCTGTGGTGATGGCCGCCGGCTCCGCGTCGTGCACCGTGTCGCCGACCGTGGCGTCGCACGCGATCACCGCGGTCTACAGCGGCGACGCAAGCAACTCTGCGAGCACCTCTGCGGCAATGACCCAGGTCGTGACCGCCGACCCGACCACCACGGTGGTTACGGCGACGGTGAACCCGACGGTATTCGGCCAGTCGGTGACCTTCACTGCAACCGTGACCGCCAACGCTCCCGGATCGGGCACACCGACCGGCAAGGTGGCATTCGACAACGGCGCAGCCGCCATTGCGGGGTGCGGTGGGGTCACGTTGGTCGCCGGTGTCGCCACCTGCACCACTAACGCGCTGACGGTGGGTGTGCACTCGGTCACCGGCCACTACAACGGCAGTGCGAACTATGTGACCGGCACATCACCCGTCCTGACGGAAACGGTGAACCAGGGGTCGACCACGACGATCGTCGGATCGTCGCTGAACCCGTCGGTGTCCGGTCAGTCGGTGACCTACACGGCGACGGTCACAGTGGTCGCGCCCGCAGCGGGCACAGCCACCGGCACGGTCGACTTCGAGGACGATGGCGTCGCCATCGCGGGGTGCGCCGCGAAGGTATTGACTGCCGCCGGGACCGCCACCTGTTCGTTCACGTATCCCGGAACCGGGACGCACTCGATCACGGAGATCTATTCCGGTAACCCCGATTTCGCAGGCTCGATATCGCCCACGTTGACGCAGGCCGTCAACCAGGCGTTGACGTCGACTGCTGTCGCATCGTCGGTGAACCCGTCGGTCGCCGGACAGCCACTGACCATGACCGCGTCTGTGAGTGTGATCGCCCCAGGAAACGGGACGCCAACGGGGACCGTGATGTTCCAGGATGGCGGGGTCACGATCACGGGCTGCGCCGCGCAGGCCGTATCGGCCGCGGGCACCGCCGTGTGTGCGGCGTCGTTGGCCGCCGCTGGTGGGCACCCGATCACGGCTGTGTACGGCGGCGATTCCAACTTCAGCGGCTCGACGTCGCCGATTCTCATCGAGACGGTCACCCAGGGCGCGACCGCAACGGTGGTGACCTCGTCGGTGGATCCATCGGTATCCGGTCAGACCTTGATCTACACGGCGATTGTCACCGCAACCGCGCCGGCTGCTGGGACCCCGACTGGAACGGTGACGTTCATGGACGGTGCCACCACCGTCAGCGGCTGCGTAGCGCAACCGATGGTCGGCGGCGTCGCGCCCTGCACCAGCATGTACGCCGGAGTGGGGGGGCATGCGATCACCGCCGTCTACAACGGTGATGGCAACTTCACGAGCTCGACGTCTCCCATCCTCACGCAGACCGTCAACCAGGGAGCGACCTCCACCCTGGTGACCTCGTCAGCGGACCCCTCGGTGTCCGGTCAGGACGTCACCTACACCGCGACCGTCACCGCTCTCGCCCCCGCGAGCGGCACACCCTCGGGCACGGCCAGCTTCATGGACGGCGCCACCACCATCGGCGGCTGCATCGCGCAGCCGTTGATCGGCGGGGTCGCGACCTGCAGCGTCGCGTACCCCGGAGTCGGTAGCCACGCGATCACAGCCGTCTACAGCGGTGACCTCAATTTCGCGGGCTCAACGTCACCAATCTTCACACAGACCGTCACCCCCGCTTCGACGTCGACATCGCTCGCGTCCTCGGTGAATCCGTCGGTGACCGGGCAGTCAGTCACCGTCACTGCGACGGTGAGTGTGGTGGCACCAGGATCTGGAGCCCCGACCGGCACCGTTGCGTTCCTGGACGACGGCGCGACCATCGCCGGGTGCGCCACCCAGGCTGTGACCGGTGCGGGCGTCGCAACATGCGACGACGCATTCGTTGCGGCGGGCGCGGTGACCATCACCGCCGTCTACGGCGGTGACCCCGACTTCAGCACCTCGACGAGTGCTGCCCTGACTCAGACGATCAATCAGGGCGCAACCGCTACCGCGCTCACCTCGTCGGTGAACCCATCGGTATCAGGTGAGTCGGTCTCCTACGCCGCTTCCGTGAAGGCCGTTGCGCCCGCCGCCGGCACCCCCTCCGGCGCAGTCGCATTCTTCGACGGCGCCTTCGGCATCGCCGGTTGCAGCGCGCAACCACTGGTCGCCGGGACAGCATCGTGCAACGTGATTTACGCCGGCGTCGGCACCCATGCGGTCACCGCGACCTACGGCGGTGACCCCAACTTCACCGCCTCGACATCGCCGGTTCTGGCCCAAACGGTCAATCCCGGTGCGACCTCGTCGGCGGTCACATCATCGGTGAACCCATCGGTGTCCGGCCAGGACGTCACTTACACGGCGACCGTATCCGCCGTCACGCCCGCAAGCGGGACACCGACCGGGACAGTCGAGTTCCTGGACGGCGGTGCGGGCATCACAGGTTGTGGTGCGCAGCCACTGGTCGGTGGGGTCGCGTCGTGCGATGTTGTGTACACCGAAGTCGGCAGCCACGCGATCACAGTCATCTACAGCGGCGATCCCAACTTCATCGGATCGACATCTTCCGTCGTCACGCAGACCGTCACCCCGGCTGCGACCTCGACATCGCTCGTATCCTCGGTGAACCCGTCCGTCACCGGGCAGCCGGTCACGATTACGGCGACGGTGATCGTGACCGCGCCGGGTTCCGGCACGCCGACCGGCGCCGTCTCCTTCCTGGACGGCGGTGCGACCATCGCGGGTTGCGCGGCCGACCCCGTGATCGGTACCGGCATTGCAACGTGCGCCGACGCATTCATCGCGGCGGGTGCGGATGCGATCACCGCCGTCTACAGCGGTGACCCTGACTTTCTCAGCTCGACGTCTCCCATCCTCGCGCAGACAATCAACCAGGGCGCGACCGCGACTGTGGTCGCCTCGTCGGTGAACCCATCGGTGTCGGGTAAGTCGGTCTCGTACACCGCCGCCGTGACTGTCGTCTCGCCCGCCGCAGGGAACCCCACCGGCACAGTCGCATTCTTCGATGGCACCGCCATCGCCGGTTGCGGCGCCCAACCACTAGTCGCCGGGACGGCGTCGTGCAATATGAACTATGCCGGTGTCGGCACCCATGGCATCACCACCGTCTACAGCGCTGACGCCAACTTCATCAGCTCGACGTCTCCCATCCTCACGCAGACAATCAACCAGGGCGCGACAGCGACTGTGGTTGTCTCGTCGGTGGACCCCTCGGTGGCCGGCCAGGGCGTTTCCTACACCGCCACCGTGTCCGCCGTCGCACCCGCCAGCGGGACACCCACCGGGACAGTCGCGTTCCTGGATGGCACATCGACCATCGCCGGCTGCGCGACGCAAGCGCTGGTCGCCGGAATGGCGTCGTGCACCGCGACCTATGCCAGCGCCGGCAGCCAAGCGATCGCCGACGTCTACAGCGGTGACCCCAACTTCGCGGGCTCCACCTCGGCGCCACTAGACCAGAACGTCGTGCTGGCTGACTCGGCGACCACGGTGACCTCGCCGGCCAGCACCTGGGCGGCAGGTCAAGCCGGGACGTTCAGGGCGACAGTGTCTCCGGTCTGGCCGGCACATGTCACCCCAACCGGGACCGCTGTGTTCATGGACGCCGGTGCCCCCATCCCCGGATGCGCTGCACAGCCGGTCGCCTCGGGGACCGCATCGTGCAGTGTCGTATTCACGGGCACCGGCACGCACGCGATCACGGCGGTCTACAAGGGTGACGCGGCCCTGGCGGGCTCCACGTCGCCAACGCTAATGCTGTCCGTGTACGACGATCCGCCCACGCCGGCCACTGGAGCGAATTCCACGCCATCGGCGAACTGGGAGTATGTCGCCGTCGTCGGCGGCGCCTTCCTGGTGATCCTCGTGGGGTGTGTGCGCCTCCGGCGCAGGGAGATCGACAAGGACTGAGCCTGCGCGAACGCTCGCGAACGGCCGGAGGGCATCGGCGCGAGGATAACTCTCGTTACACCCTCGCCACAAGCGCTGCAACGCGGCACTTAGCATGGTTCCACACCGACAGTCCGCTCGATCACGTAGGTCAAGAGAATGCTGAGGTGGCGAACGGGAACGGTCGAGCAGCACCCCACTGCCGGCCGGGACGGCGCCAGGACGGACGACGACGTCTCTCGGCGCCCGGAGACCGCGCTGGGCAATCAACCCTGCTCCGCCCTCCGCTGCTCGTCGTTGGTGGGCATGCCGTGTGGCTACTTCGACCGGCGTGGACGTCGTTGTAAGACGGCATGGTGCCCGGCCGACCGCACGGTTGTGGAGGGAAAGATATATTGCGCGCTCCATGCCCATGCGATGCAGGCACTCGAATGGGAGTTCGGCGCCGCATCGCACCCGGACATCGACAGCCGTACCGTGCCAATCCTGCAGTGGATCTCGTCAGCGGCGGCAGACGAGGTCATTGCAACCCTAAACGTCTTCTGCGCCCTGAACGGCGAGATGCTCGTCGCGGAACCGGTGCGCCGGAGGTTCAACCCGGTCGACCACAGTCGCGTCTGGGAAAAGCAGTGGAAGACGCTGTCACCGACGAGCGTCACCATCCGGGTGTCCATCAGCTCCGACGAAGCCCGCCCCACAGAGATTCACATTACCGTGAACGGACACGACGTGAACGTCGTGCCACCACCATTCAACCGTGAGCTCAGCACTCCGACAGCAGCCGACATACGGTGGCTCGACCAGGAGGTGCTCGCGCCCATCAGTGCGGCTGTCGCGCGCTGGATGGCGCAGGTGGCTGCGAGCAAGGACCTCGGCTACATCCCGGTCGGCGGCGGCATCGACGATGCCGATGCGCTACTCGTGGCGCGGCCGGTCGGCGGCGCCGAAATAGTCACGGCGTCAGCATCGAGGAACAGTGTCGACGACGCGGCGCTCGATGACGTGCTCAGAGCTCACTTCCTCTATGGGCTCGAGGAGATCCAGGCCATCGCCGCTCTATCGCCAGCTACTGCGCCTGCACCGGCTCGAAGCGCGCTGTGAAGTGGCGCAGCGCGGGCGACTCCTCGACGATCCGGTATCCAGGAAGGTCTCCGGCGTGCGTCGCCACCTCGCCGCACACCGCAATGACGTAGTCGATGTGGCTCTGAGTGTAGGTGCGCCGCGGGATCGCCAGTCGGACCAGGTCCATATCCGCTGGCCGCTCTGAGCCGTCAGGTTGCCGACCAAACATCACCGTGCCGATCTCACAGCTGCGGATCCCGCCCGTCTCGTAAAGGGCAACCGCCAGGGCCTGACCTGGATATTGCAGTGGATTGATGTGCGGCAGCAACCGGCGCGCGTCGATGTATATCGCGTGCCCCCCAGGCGGCTGGACGATGGGGACACCGAGGCCGGTCAACGCCTCACCGAGATACGCCGTTGACCGAATGCGGTAGCGCAGGTAGTCGTGCTGCACCACTTCGTGCAGACCTTGGGCGATCGCCTCCAGGTCGCGCCCCGCCAGACCACCGTACGTGGGGAAACCCTCAGTGAGGATGAGCAGGTTGCGACACCGCGCCGCGAGGTCATCGTCGTTCATCGCGAGCCAGCCGCCGATGTTGGCGAGCCCGTCCTTTTTGGCGCTCATGGTCATGCCGTCCACGAGCCCTGCCATCTCGCGCACGATGTCGCGCACTTCGCTGTCCTGCTGACCTGGTTCTCGCTCGCGGATGAACCACGCGTTCTCGGCGAACCGGCACGCGTCAAGAAACAGCGGAACGCCGTAGTGGTCGCACACTTGACGCACTGCACGCAGATTCGCCAGGGACACTGGCTGGCCGCCTCCCGAGTTGTTCGTGACCGTGATAAACACGACCGGAACGGAGCCTTTTTGAGCGTGGAGGAACTCGTCGAGCCGGTCGACGTCCATGTTGCCTTTGAACGGATGTTGTGCCGAAGGATCGTGGCCCTCCGCCACGAGCAAGTCGACCGCTTCTCCCCCTGTGAACTCGACGTTGGCGCGCGTGGTGTCGAAGTGCGTGTTGTTCGGCACACTCTTGCCTGGTCCGCAGATGGCGGTGAAGAGGATCTTTTCCGCGGCCCTCCCTTGGTGCGTCGGGATGACATGCCGGAACGGGAAGAGATCCTGGACGGCTTCGAGGAAGCGAAACCACGACGGGGAGCCCGCGTAGCTCTCGTCGCCGTGCTGAATGGCCGCCCACTGGTCGCGTGACATCGCGCCCGTGCCTGAGTCGGTGAGCAGGTCGATGAGCACGTCATCGGAATGCAACGCGAACAGGTTGTAGCCGGCAACGAGCACGGCCCGCTGACGTTCCTCCTTCGTCGTCATGCGAAGCGGCTCAACGGAATGGATGCGGAAGGGCTCGATGATGGTGTGGAGCGGCATAGGCGGCATCATGCGCGCCGATGAGACCGGCCGGCCACGCTGGGACGCCGAACGGTAGTGGTCACCCCGTCTATGATTCCCGACACCGCCCTTGTATGTCGATGCGCTCACCACGCCGGGTCGCTCAATCGTGACGCGCCAGGCCGTAACATCGTCGGCGAGCGGATGTTGACCTACCGGGAGGAGATCCGGCGGCTGGACAGCCTGGCGACACCAGCCCCCTGGGCCAGCGACGGAGAGCTCTACGGCGTGCGAGCGAGCGGCTCGTTCATGCCCCTCGGCTTCGCACCGCACCGCCCGCTGGACGGCCGCCTCATCGTGGTCTATCGGTCGGCCTTGATGCACCTGCTCGATGCCGTGGATGCCGTCGAAAGGCTCGCGCTGCGCGCGAGCGCGGACTTGTCGGTGCCGGCGGCCATCGGCATCCGCCAGATCCTGACCATCCTCGACGCTACTGATGGCGCCAGGGCGTCCTTCCTGGAGAGCTTGGCGGAACTCGACCGCACGACGACGCCGCCGCCGTGGGATCCCGGACACCTGGTGCTCGGCATGGAGCTCGATGCCGAGCTTCGGTCATCGCTCGGAATTGCCACTCCCAAGGCCGGCGACTGTCAGCTCATCGCCGTGGCCCGTGTCGCGGTGCCGCGGGCACTCGAGTTCGTCGCTTTCGCCGCGGCGGTTGTCTTGCAGCACGCGCATCGCGACGGCTCTCTCGGCCGCGAGGGAGCGGCGGTCATCGCGGCAGCGGTGTCTGCGTTCGACCAGCATCGCGCCAGCGAGGGACGTGGGACAGGCACCGTCTGAGGGTGCTTCGATACGCCAAGGTCGAATGGCCATGACACAAGACGTCCTTCGGCTCTGGTCGCCCGTATACGCCTGAGCCATTCTGGGCAGATGGATCACGATCACCCGATCGTCATGCTTGATCCCACGACGGATCAGGTTCTCGCGGAATGCGACGGTCCGGATGCGAGCGGCCGGTGCCCGATGGCCGACCGCCCCCCTTACCTCTGCGCGGGGTTGCACCTCATCGGCACCGGGGATGGCTCCGGGCACGGGTCATTCATGGTCACGAAGATGGAGCCTGGGCGCTGTCCGATCGCCGTCGTCAACGAGCCTCGCGCGAGCCGCAAGGACGGAATGCTCGAGACCGAACCAGTGAGCCGGTTCGCACCGACCGCGACCGCTCGAAGAGGAGAGATATGAGTCCGGAGAGTGCGCAGATGAGTGAGCTTTACGAGCCCCACCTCACGACCCTCACGCGAGAGGAATGCCTTGAGCACTTGCGGGGAGCGGTCGTCGGCCGCATTGGTTACGTGGCAGACGGCATGGCGATCATCATTCCAGTCAACTTCGCGCTGTTGGGCAGTGACATCGTCTTCTGTACGGCAATGGGGAGCAAGCTCAGTTGGCTGAGCCTCCGCGAACGCGTGGCTTTTGAGGCCGATGAGAGCAGGCGGCCGATCATGAAGGCTGGAGCGTGCTTATCCAGGGTGTCGCCCGAGAGGTAACCCGTCCGGAGGAACTCGCGGTCCTCCGTCGTGGCCCCGTGCGTTCCTGGTTGCGGTCGCCGCACGAGCACTGGGTGCGAATCAGCATCGAAGCGATGTCCGGCCGAGCACTCCATGGTGCCCCAGCCACCGACTAACTCATGCGAGCCTGATCCCGAACGCGCGATGAGGATACGGACCCGCGGCGAGTCACGGCTTCCTGGTCAGGGCAACCAGCGCGTCGGTTCGCTTCCAGTTTTGGGCGTCGAGAAGATCTCGCCGCTGGTCGGCTGACATCTCATCCTGCCCGAGGCCGCGAACCCGGTCGAGCTCTAGATCTGCCTCAATCAGGTTCAGGACACCGGGGATGGCCTCCTGGATCGCTCGGAGCTCGGCGCCAACGGCAGCCGGGCTATCGCGCAGCCGCAACAGCAATGAATGGGCCGATTCGGGATAGGGATGGCTCATCAACTCACCTCCTCCGCCGCCGGATCAGGTCGGGGTGGCACCTGGCTAAGGACACCGCCGGACGGCGTCCCCCACCAGGCCAGCCCGATTCGTACTGTGCCCCTCGACCCAAGGTCCGACCCAGGAATACCGCCAAAAAGAGAGTCCGAGTATGGGCGGCTGAAGACAGGAACTGGTGGTTCTGCCAACACCGACCATTCGCCGGTAGCGTCCGCGACCGTCATGGCCCATGAGGCCGTGGAACGTTTCGGAGGCCACGACACTCGACAACGGAGAGTGGATTGGACCCTGTGATCGCCTCATCATACTAGCACGGCGGCGCAACAAATATCGGGACAACCTGCTACGTTGTGAGGGTCCCAGGACCGAGGCGAGAGCAGTCAAGGCGCCGGTCGGGGCGACCTTCTCAGGGGTTGTCAGCCAGTTCCTCCACGTTTCTTCTTGGCCCTCCAAACGCGCACTCCGTTGGAGGAGCACCCACATGGCTGTTGCAACCCGCCCCACCGAGAAAACTCGGTTTTTCACGTCGTCGCCTCGCGCGCTGCTCATAAATGGCAAATTCGAGCAGGCCGAGAGCGGCAAGACCTTCGACACGCTGAACCCGGCCACCGACACGGTGCTCGCCAGCGTCGCCGAGGGCGACGCACACGACATCGATCGCGCAGTGCGAGCTGCTCGCCGAGCATTCGAGAACGGCCCGTGGAGCCACATGACTCCCTCAGAACGCGGCCAGATCATGCACCGCATCGGCGACCTGATCATGGAACACGCAGACGAACTTGCGGAGCTCGATTGCCTTGACAATGGCAAGGCGCTCGGCGTGGCCCGCGCTGCTGATGTTCCGCTCGCGGCCGACCTGTTCTGGTACATGGCAGGTTGGGCCACGAAGCTGAACGGCGGCACCATCAACCCGTCGGTGCCCTACCTCCCCGGCGCCGAGTTCCACGCCTACACACTGCGCGAGCCGGTCGGCGTTGTCGGCCAGATCATCCCCTGGAATTTCCCACTGCTGATGGCCGCATGGAAGCTGGGTCCGGCATTGGCGACGGGTTGCACCGTGGTCCTCAAGCCTGCCGAGCAGACACCACTTTCGGCCCTGCGCTTGGGCGAACTCATGCTCAAGGCCGGCCTCCCCGACGGGGTGGTCAACATCGTCACCGGATTCGGTGAGACCGCCGGCGCCGCGCTCGCTGCACATCCTGGTGTCGACAAGATTGCCTTCACCGGCTCCACGGAGGTCGGCAGACTGATCGCAACGGCTGCCACCGGCAACCTGAAGAAGGTCTCGCTGGAGCTCGGTGGCAAGTCGCCGAACATCATCTTTTCCGACGCGGACATCGACGCGGCTGTCGCCGGCGCGGCACAGGGAATCTTCTTCAACCAGGGCGAGGTGTGCTGTGCGGGGAGCCGTCTCTTCGTGCAGCAGGACCGCTTCGATGAAGTGGTGGAGGGCGTCGCCAAGGCGGCGAAGAAGATCAAGGTCGGACCTGGCATGGATCCGGACACGGATATGGGCCCGCTGGTCTCTCGCGAGCAGTTCGATCGGGTCACCGGGTACCTCGCCAAGGGTGAGCAGGCGGGCAACCGCGCGCTGGCCGGCGGCCACGCGCTCGACCGCCCGGGCTACTTCGTGGAGCCGACCGTGTTGGTGGACGTCCAACCCAACGATGTCGTGCTGCGCGAAGAGATCTTTGGACCGGTGATTGTCGCGTTGCCGTTCAGCGACGTGGACGACCTTGCCCGCCAAGCCAACGACACCGTCTATGGACTGGCCGCGGGAGTGTGGACCAAGGACATCTCGAAAGCCCATAAGCTCGCCAGGCGCATCAAGGCAGGCACGGTATGGGTCAACACCTACAACGTGTTCAGCGCGGAACTGCCGTTCGGCGGCTTCAAGCAAAGCGGCTGGGGCCGCGAGATGGGCGAGGAGGTCCTCTCCAGCTACCTCGAGACCAAGTCGGTGATCGTCCAGCTCTAGTCTGGGTTTCCTCTGCGAACGTCGCCGTCGGGTTTCCTAACCCGGCGGCGACGCACTCGCGACCGAAGAATCGGGGTTCGCGCTTCCCGCCAAGGTCGAATGGCCATGACACAAGACGACCTTCGGCTCTGGTCGCCCGTATACGCCTTGGCCATGCTGGGCTCCAGGCCGAACCAATGAGCCGGTTCGCACCGACGGCGACCGCTTGAAGAGGAGAGATATGAGTCCAGAGCATGCGCAGATGAGTGAGCCTTACGAGCCCCAGCTCACGACCCTCACGCGAGACGAATGCCTTGCGCTCTTGCGGAGAGCGGTCGTCGGCCGCATCGGCTACGTTGCAGACGGCATGGCGATCATCATTCCAGTCAACTTCGCGCTCTTCGACGGTGACATCGTCTTCTGTACGGCAAGGGGGAGCAAGCTCAGTTGGCTGAGCCTGCGCGAACGCGTGGCTTTTGAGGCCGATGAGAGCAGGCCGGCCGATCATGAAGGCTGGAGCGTGCTCATCCAGGGGGTCGCTCGAGAGGTAACCGATCCGGACGAGCTCGCGGTCCTCCGTCGTGGCCACCTGCGTTCCTGGTTTCGGTCGCCACACGAGCACTGGGTGCGAATCAGCATCGACGCGATTTCGGGCCGAGCACTCCATGCTGCCCCATCCACCGACCGAATCATGCGAGCCTGATCTCGAATGCACGACGGGCGGGACGCCTGAGCTCTGGACTACGATGGTCCGACTATGGCTGTCGTCGAGCCGGCCGCCAGCGAAGCGGAGACACCGCGCCTCTTCTCTGGAAAGGTGGCCATCGTCACCGGGGGCACGCGCGGCATCGGAGCTGCGATCACCAGGGAGCTCAGTCGTCACGGCGCGCATGTGGCCGCCGGGTTCAACAGCGACGCCGAGTCCGCTACCGCCTTGCGCGACGAGCTTTCCGCTCAAGGTGGCTCGATCTCCGTGCACCAGGGCAATGTCGGGATCACCGAGGACTGTACCCGCGTCGTCGACGAGGTCTTGACTGGTTACGGTCATGTCGACTTCCTCGTCAACAACGCCGGGATCACCGTCGACAAGACCGTCCGAAAGATGTCGGTCGAGGACTGGCACGCGGTGATGCGGATCAACATCTCGGGCGCGTTCTACATGATGAAGGCCGTTCTCGACCATATGCTCGAACGCGGCAACGGTCGGATCGTCAACCTGAGTTCCGTGATCGGACAGACCGGCAACATCGGACAAGCGAATTACGCTGCCTCAAAGGCAGCGCTCTTCGGACTCACGCAGAGCCTCGCACTGGAGACGGCCCGCAAAGGGATCACCGTCAATTGCGTGGCTCCTGGATTCATTGCGACCGAGATGGTGACCAAGATCCCGCAACCGATCCTCGACGGCATCATCGAGAAAGTGCCGCTCCGTCGACTTGGCCGGCCCGAAGAGGTTGCTCGCGTGGTTCGTTTCCTCCTCGAGGACGAGTCGTCCTACATCACGGGAGCCATGTACGCGGTGAACGGCGGCCTGTTCATGTGATCGGCTCGTGAGCACCGAAATGGGCGAGGACACGGCCTATGGGGCGCTGCTCGCCAAGGTGGACCAGAGCGATTTCGGAGGAGCCCTGCGCAGCGTCTTCCTCGATGACGCAATACGTCACCCACTGCACTTCGCGAAGGCCGGTCTGGATCTCTCGGCCGGGCAGGCGGGGGTAGCCGCGCGCGCGGCACGGCGCGCAGTTGGCCGTGGAAACGGTGACCTGGTTGCTCCGGGCGACAACCGCTTTGCGGACCGGACGTGGCAGGCGAACCCCGCCTTTCGAACCGTGGCCGAAAGCTATCTGAGCATGGTGCAGTGGGCGCAGCAGCTGGTCGATACGTCACACGCTCCCGCCGCCCAGCGTGAGAAGGCGCGGTTCGCGGTCAACCTCATGCTCGATGCGCTCGCTCCGACCAATGTGCCGTGGATGAATCCCGCGGTCTTGAAGGAGACGTTCGAAACGGGTGGTCAGAGCCTCATCGCGGGCGCGAGCAACTTCGTCGACGACCTGCTGCACCATGGCGGACGGCCACGTCAGGTCGACACAACATCATTCAGCGTCGGCGAGAACCTCGCGGCAACCCCGGGGCGCGTGGTGATGCGCAACTCCTTGATCGAATTGCTCATGTATGAGCCACAAACCGATCTGGTCCACGCGCAACCGATCCTGTGCAGCCCACCATGGATCAACAAGTACTACATCATGGATCTGGCACCCGGCCGATCCTTCATCGAGTACGCGGTGCAGCACGGCTTCACCGTGTTCTGTATCAGCTACCGCAACCCCGACGCGTCGATGCGGGAAGTGAGCTGGGACGACTATCTGCAGCTCGGGCTGATGGCGTCGCTCGACCAGGTCAGCGAGATCACCTGCTCACCAGTCGTGAACATCGTCGGTCTCTGTCTCGGCGGAACGATGTCGACGATCGGTTTGGCGCACCTTGCGGCCAAGGGCGAGGCCGCACGAGTGGGCTGGATGACCGTCACCAACACGCTGGTCGACTTCAGCATCCCCGGTACTCTCGGCGTCTTCGCCGATCGCAAGAGCGTGATGCGGCTCGAACAGAACATGAAGCAGCACGGCTACCTCGAAGCGTCCGCGATGGCGCAGACGTTCGACTGGCTGCGCGGCAACGACCTGGTCTGGAATTACATCATCAACAATTGGTACATGGGCAAGACCCCACCAGCATTCGACCTCCTGGCGTGGAATGGGGACAGCACGAACATGCCGGCGGCGATGCACACGCAATACCTGCGAGCCTGCTACGTCGACAACCTGCTGATTCGCCCAGATGCGTTTTGGATCGCCGGCACCCCGATCGATCTCAGGAAAATCAAGCAGCCGATGTACGTTCTCGGCGCCGAGAACGACCACATCGCCCCGTGGAAGGGATCGTATCTGACCACCCAACACGTCGGCGGCGAGGTCCGCTACACGCTGACGTCGAGCGGACACGTTGCCGGCATCGTCAATCCGCCTGGCAACCCGAAGGCGGCGTTCTGGACTCGCCCGCATGCGGATCGCGGTGTCGATGCCGAGGCGTGGCGCGAGGGAGCAGAACGTGTGAGCGGGAGTTGGTGGGACGACTGGGTAGCGTGGGCCGCGGAACGCTCGGGGGAACTCGTCGTGCCCCCACGCGTCCCGCTCGGCGATCCGGCTCCTGGGAGCTACGCCAAGGGCGAGGAGGCTCGACCCTTCAAAGCGAGATCCTCGGCGCGCCGGTCCCAGCGTGCTCGAACCGGCGCAGCAGCGAAGCGTTCCTGACCGACGATCCTCAGCGGGACTTCGGCTTCGATTAGGCCGGCGCCGCTTTGGATGGCTTGGCTGCGGCGGCCGTCTTGCGCCCCGGGCGCGACGGTGTCGCGCGATTCGCGGGCGGCTGCTGATTGGCGATCAGGCCCCGGTAGACCTGGATCAACGCCTGCTTGGCTTCCTGCGTGAGCCGACCGTCCACCCGGATGGCGTCCTCGACGGTCAGGACGGGGCGTTCTACCGAGTTATCCAGAAGGCCGGCCTCCCGGTACAAGGTCTCGGCAGACATGTCGAGCGCGTCCGCGATGCCCTTGAGCACCTGGGCTGACGGCGTGTACACACCGCGCTCGATCTGACTGAGATACGGATTCGACACCTTGGCCAGCCCGGCGAGCTGGCGCATCGAGAGTGACATCAGCTCCCGCTGCGTTCGGATGAAGTCCCCGACTGACTTGAACGGTGGCGTGGGCTCGGACATGAGCCAATCCTAGCGCTTGGGGAGCCAAGCTGATGGAGGGTTGACATAAATAGCGACCGCTTGGTATACTAAGCGCCATACAGCAGCCTCGATGCAAAGGAGACCACCAATGACCGACTACCAGACCCATGTGACCGACCTGCAGAAGCAGTTCCTGACCGCGATCCAGAAGGTTGGCGAGGTTCAGGTCAAGCTCTTCGAGGCAGTTCGCGAGATGCCCGCAACCCTCGAGAGTGGCCAGCTGACTCCCGCCGAGATGGTGGAGAAGTCGTTCGACTTCGCGACCCAGGTGCTCGACACCCAGCGCGACATGACCCTTCGGCTCATCAACGCCGCTGGTGGGCCAGCGACCAAGACCCGGACTGCCAAGCAAGCCGCGTAATCCCTCGATACGGGTCGGGGCAACCCGACCCGTATCGGATCCAATGCCCAGCGACGAAGCCTGAACCTAACGCTCGGCCGTGACCCACTTAGCGGGCGTGCGGGCGGCTGACGTTGGAGGCGACCGCAGCTTCAATATGCAGGGCCGCCGCCGCGACACCATTCCGGCTCCGGATTGTCTTGCCGATCTCGTCGAGGCGGATTCGCAGCGGCCCGTTGCGCAGGAGCCGGTCCAGCGCCTCGCCCATCTGCGCGTCGGTAAACGTGTAGGTATCGAGGCGGACGCCGAACCCGGCTTCGTGCACACGCTGGGCGTTGTCATGCTGATCCCAGAACAACGGCAGCACCAGCATGGGCTTGCCGAAATGGAAAGTCTCCGTGACGGTGTTGTTGCCGCCATGAGTGATCACCAGGTCGACCAGAGGAATGACGCGCGTCTGAGGGACGAGTTCCGCACCCCACATGTTTGACGCCAGCTCGTACTCGCCATGACGTGGACCCTTTGAGACGATATAGCGATGCGGGGTCCGCCCGAGCACATCGACCAGGCGCCTCATGAGGTCGACATCGGCGCTCGCCAGCGATCCGAGCGAGAGGTAGATGAGCGCTGACCCGCGGTGGCGGTCGCGCATCTCGACGGGCAGCTCGAATGTGTCGTCCGTTTCCCGTACGCTCGAGTCGAGGCGGTGCCAAGTGGCATCCATCTGACGTCTGTCGATGTAGTCCATCACCTCCGGGTACACATACAGGTTCAGGAGGTCGGATGTGTGGATGAACTCGAGATCTGGAAGGGGCGGCGCGCCCTGCTCCTGCACCCACGCATTGAACGGTTCCCAGACCGGACGATGCGTCCGTTCGTACTCGCCGCGAAACTCCATCCACGCGATGTGGTCGTCGCACCCGAGGCCGGAATAGGGTGGGGGTATGTCCGGCCCCCGGATCTCGAGTGGGTTGCACGAGACGATCCGCACGAAGGGCATCCCTGACGTCATCAGGGCTGGAAAGCACACCACGTTGTCTTGGACCACCACGTCCGGCTTGACATCGGCAACGATCTCGCGAAGCTGAGGCTCGCAGAACCTCGCCCCGTCGATGAGCGCCTGCCACGTCGGCGCCATGAACGTCTCGAGCTGTTCGACCGTCGGCCGTCGGAACTCTTGGGCAGTGTCGCGAATGAAGTCCTTCCAGAACTGGCCGGCGTCCTGGGTTTCGGGATCTCCGGCTGGCGGGGCGAGGTCAACAAGTACTTCGTCGAAACCAAGCGCGGCGAGCTTGCCTCTCCATGAGACCTCAGCTGCGAAGACCACGTGGTGCCCGCGCTGGCGCAGGAACTCGGCCGATGCCAATGCAGTTGTTGGTCGGGCCATATGCCGACTCGGGCATCAAGAGAACTGTCATAGGCGACACGCTCATGGACCTCCTGCCCGGTGGTGGTGATGCCTTGGCCGATGGTCAAACAACTCCTTTGCCAAAGGTCCCCTGCAACCCACCGACATGGGCAAGGTCGGCGCCGCGTGGTTTGGTTTGGCCATCCTGCGCTCGTGGCGCTGAGGTCAGCCCTCGAGAACGTCCAACCAAACCCAGCACACCCTCTGCCACCGGCCGAGCGGGAAGCGCGCGCAGCATGCGCCGGGAGACCTCCTCGACTGAGCCGATTCCTTCGATCTCCGCGACCAGCCCTTGCTTGCGGTAGTGATCGAGCACCGGCAACGTCTTCTCCAGGTAGACCGCAATACGGCGCTGGGCGGTCTCCGGCCGGTCGTCCTCGCGCACGATGAGGTCCCTGCCGTCCGCCTCGCAGCCCAACGGTCGGGGCTGGTCAGCCTCGAACCCGTAGCTTCGTCCGCAGCCCGGGCAGGTCAGCCTGGTCGTGATGCGCCGGATCAGCTCAGCCTCGGGCACGTTCAGGTACAGGACGCGGTCGAAGCCAGTCGCCATCGACGCCGCCAGCGCGTCGAGCGCTCGGGCTTGCGGCACGGTGCGGGGGAAGCCGTCGAGTAGGAAGCCGTCCCGGCGGTCGCTCCCCCGTAGGCGCTTCCTGATGATGTCGATCATCAGCGCGTCCGGAACCAGGTCGCCGCGCTGCATGTAGGCTTGGACGCGCAGCCCCAGCTCGGTCCGCTCGGCCAGCTCGGCGCGCAGGATGTTCCCCGTCGCGATCGCGGGAATGTCGAGGCGCGCGGCTAAAAGGTCCGCCTGCGTCCCCTTACCACTGGCCGGCGCCCCGAGGAGCAGCAGATTCAGCCGCGGCCTGTCTCCGGCGACAAACGGTAGTGCTCGCTCCATCGGCCCGTCGCATTCGGTGGCACGAATTTCCGTATTGGGGAGTCCGGGCGCCTGGGGGCTGATGGCGGCTTCGACGACCAGCGGGGTTAGGACCGGTCGCTCCTCGACGATGAGTGCCGGCTTGAACCGGTGCACGACGGCAGCTTTCATGGGGCAACTCCTCGCGAATCAGTTGGCTTCGTCCCGGCTTGGACGGATCCCAGTAAAACGCTTGTGGCCCTCACCGGACCAGGGCCGTTGGTCACGTGACCGGCGCCGAAGGTCTCGCAGTTTGAACATCACCTGCCCGTCGTCGCCTCAAGGCGTCCCTGCTCGATGGCGGCGACGAACGCGGCGTAGTCCTCGTCGTTTTGGTGGGCGTACGCGGCGGCGAACGCGGTGATCGCGCGCACCAAGACATCAGACCGGCCAATGTACGCGGCGATCGCTACCGCGTCACCGGAGCGCGCGTGGCCGCGAGCAAGCGTCCACCCACACAGGAACGCGTAACCGGCAGCCTCGTTGGGCGCCAGGTGCTCGAGGTCAACTGAGCCTTTCCAGTCGCGGAGCTGGCGGACGTAGTAATCGGGCCGGCGGGGTCTCGCGTCCACCCCAGGAGGATGTCGCTCACGGCCTGCGTGAGACGCTGGCCCTCGACAACTCGCTGACCGTGATTCGTATAACGGCTCGGCGCGAGATGCTCTTCGAGAACTGACGCCGCGGCCTCCTTCACCTGCAGGAAGAGAGGGTCGCCCTGGTCGCGTCCCTCTAGGAGCAGTATGAAACAACGCGTGCCCACGCTCCCCACGCCAACGACCTTTAACGCAACGTCGACCGGTCTGAACCGATCGAGCACCACTCTTCGATCATCACCGATGGATTGCTTATAGGATGTGAAGGCCGCGCGGACCGTGGCCTCGACTTCCGCCGTGTCGCCGAACTCGGGGATCTCCCGAAGGGGGAGCAGCAACGGCGGGTCGCTCCGGATTCGTGAGTGTCCCGCTTCCTGAACCGCCAGCCTTCGAAGGGCTTGCAGGTTGTCGCTGGATCGCGCGTGTTGCGCAAGTCGGCCGACCTGGCGCCGCATCGTCCGCTGCGACCACTCAGCGACTTCTCGCAGCTGATCGGCGGTGAGGTGGTCATACCACACGTCAAGCGTTCCCATACCGGCAGCCTCGGTCATCCCTGTGCAATATCCCTCCACCGCCCGCGCCGTCACCGACTCACATGTGGCTCGGTCGAACCTTCGATGGAGGCCGGCGATCATGCAGCTCGCTGCGAGGCGCTTGATGTCCCACTCCCACGGGCCAGGCAGCGTTTCGTCGAAGTCGTTCACGTCAAAAGCCAGCTGACGCTCGGGCGACGCGTAAACTCCGAAGTTCGCCAGATGGGCATCACCACATGCCTGGACCAAGAGTCCCGATGACGGTGTCGCTGCAAGGTCCGCGGCCATGATCCGTGCCGCGCCGCGATAGAAGGCAAACGGCGATACCCTCATGCGCCCATGGCGAATAGGTACGAGCCACGCAACGCGCCCGCGATTCTGCTCCTCGAGCAGCGTGACAGGATCTCGCCGTCTCGGCGCCGGGGCCCACTCCGCGTGATGCGTACGGGGCACCGCTTGACGCGCCGCATGTCCGTGCGCAAGCCGCTCAGCGGGGCTCAAATGCACGACAATCGATTCCGTGCGCGTGTCTTCGGCGTGGACGCTCGTGGGGGCAGCAGCCAGGACTGCCGGTTGGCTCTGAGAGGCCTTGGGCATTGTCGGTAGATTGTTCACTACCCGGGGGCTTTTCTGTTTGTCGTTGCGGGACTCACGTCGGCGTTCGAGCATGGACACTCAATTGTTGCTGGGTCCTCCGCCGAGGCCGATCCTGTTCCATAGCCGATCCCTAAGCCGAAGCATCCAATGCGCGTCGCCGCTCCGCGCTTGCGCGCGCGCCATCTTCGCGGGGTCGCGCGTATATCGAAGTCGAGCCCAGGGCGAGGTTGGATGGGCAAGTCGAATCGACCCGACGATGGCGATCGGTGGGAAGAAGAACCCAAGGACACCCGTCGCCGGCTTGCCCTTCAACAGCGTGATGGCGACGAAGACGACGTTGACACCGACTGTCATCACGACCGTCAGCTGGCCGAGGGTGCCGGGATCGGACGTAATTCCGAGCGGGGCAATGCCGGTGATGAGCAGAGCGGTGAAGAGGACCATCACCACCATGGCGTCGACGGACTGCCGCCCCTCGACCGACCAGTACACATCCTCCAGGTGAAGCAGGAGGGCGAACTCGTCGACTGTCAATGCGGCGCCGATGCCGAAGACGACCGCAACAACATCCAGCCCAGGCTCCGAGAGCCGAAACGCGATTCCGACAATCCCCGCGAGGAGCATGGCGACCACGCCGAAGACGACATGGTGGATGTGGAGCCCTCCCGGCGCGATGTTGTGAAGGCCCCACTTGCCCTCGCGGATCTTCCGGGTGATGACGCGCACGATCACGAAGGTCACGATCATCGCCAGCAGCATGAGAAGCGCTGGCAGTCGACCGCTGGCGACGATCTGGTCTACATATCGGCCCACGGTGACAGTGTGCGGGAGAGGTTAAGGATCCCATGCGAGGGCTGCTAGCCGGTCCCATCGCGTTGGGCAGGGATAGACGGGCGACGCACCGTGCCTCGCTGGCCTCGTAGCCACGTAGCTATGCTGAGGAGGATGACCATCCGGGCACAGGTGAACTCCCGTTTCGAGGTCATTGATGGCTACCAGGCGTCGGCAGCGCCATGAGTCTTTTCGTGGTGCGCCACCAGCACTCCGCGGACCGGTGCCCCGCCGCCGACTTCGAAACGGGTGCCGGATTGCTCAACCATCTCAGCAAGACCAACGCACGTCGCCACGGTGTGCGCATTCGCGGCGATGCCGTGCTCGCCGCCCACACGCTGCTGATCATCGCCGAAGCCGATAACGAGGATGTCCTGCATGAGTTCCTTCGGCCGTTCGAGGCAGCTGGTACCGTCAGCGTGGAGTCGGCGTCGACGTGCGCGCAGGTGGTGGCGGGGGGCGGATGTGAAGGGATCGCGCCTGCGCTCGACCCTGCGGTGCCGGCACTCGATCCTGAGGAAGCCTGCGAGGAGGCTCTCGACGCCGGCCTCGTCGTACACCGAGCCCACCCGCTCAACTGCGAGACACCACTTCCTGCGCTGATGGGAGGTGTGGTCATGCCGAATGCCCGGTTCTACATTCGCAACCACTTCCAGATCCCAAACCTCAACTCGGCCACTTGGCAACTCGAAATCAGCGGCCTGGTTGAGCGGCCGCTCTCGCTCGACCTTGCGCAATTGCGAGCCCTCCCATCCCAGAGCGCCGTCGTCACGCTGGAATGCGCCGGCAATGGTCGAGCCGGCTTCGAGCCGCGGGTGCCCGGCGAGCAGTGGGGTGTTGGCGCGGTGAGCACCGCAGAGTGGACCGGCGTTCTGCTGACAGAGGTGCTGGAACGGGCCGGTGTACAGCGCGCCGCCCGAGGCGTGGTGTTCCGGGGCAGTGACAGCGGTGAGGTCGAAGCACGCGTTGGCTCAGTGCACTTCGAGCGGAGCCTGTCCATCGATGAACTCACCACATCGGGCGCGCTCTTGGCGTATGCCATGAATGGCGAGCAACTGCCTGTACACCACGGGTATCCGCTGCGCCTCGTGGTGCCAAGCTGGTACGCGGTGGCCTCGGTGAAATGGTTGACCCACATCGAGCTGATCGACCGGCCCTTCGATGGCCACTTCCAGATCGACCGGTACCACATCGACGGGGAGCCGCTGAGCCTCCTGCAGGTCCGAGCTCTCATCATTGAGCCGAGGCCGGGCCAGCCGGTCGAGCCGGGACAGGTGGTGATCCGAGGCGTCGCATGGTCGGGGGCCGCGCCCATCGAGCAGGTCGAGTTGAGCATCGATGGTGGCTCCTGGCAGCCGGCATCCCTGATTGGGGAGCGCCGCAGGCACAGCTGGCAATGGTGGGAGCGGGCAGTGCGGCTCGACAGCATCGATGGGAACGTCGTGATTCGGGCCCGGGCAACCGATCTGGCAGGGCGGACGCAGCCTGACCACCCAAGCTGGAACCGGCTCGGCTATGCCAACAATGCTGTCCAGGAGGTGCACGTCACCGTGCGCTCATCGGTCGTATCAGCGGATCCGGCACAAACTCAAGACGCAGATCGCTAGTACGCGCACTGAAAGGTCGGTCCCGCTCAAATCACCTCAATCGCGGCGGGATTGCGTAGACATTCAGCGTGGTCGTGATGGGCCGCGAAGGTCATGCCCGTGCCAGGCTCACCTGTACCAAAGAGGATCCCCGCATAACAAACGATGGCAACTCCCGTGGCCAGGGCCATGACGAGTGACTCTCCATTTCCAGAGTCGCCAACAAACCGAGTTCCCGCCAGCCACGCGAGGAGGATGGCCAACAAGGCGGCGCCGGTGACCGTCATCAGCACTCCGCGCCGCAACAAACTCGCGCGCACAACCGCGGAGATGCCCGTGATCAGCAGCAATGTTCCCAGCAGTGCATGCAGAGTCAGCGCCACGGGTCCATTCGTTACCGCTGCGCCAAAAGCGGAAAGGAGAGTCTTACCGGCATCCGACGACGGAAGTGTTGAATACAGATTCACAGCAACACCGAGAGCAAACTCGATGACAAGCATCACAACGGCTGCCAACGAGTTGGTGCGCAATCCGCTGATACGCGTTCTCTTGCTTGACGCGGGGCTAATCGCGCTCATACCATTACCTTGCCACCGGCGACGTCGAGTGTCACGCCGGTAATCCACGATGATGCATCCGATGCAAGGAAGAGGGTTGCTGCTGCGACATCTTCAGGCTGGCCGATACGTCCCAAAGGGAAAGAAGCGCCAAGGGCGATGCGCTGTTCTTCGGATACCCACGATCGCATCCGGTCGTTTTCGATTGCCGATGGTGCGATGCAGTTGACACGAATCCCGGCATTGCCGAACTCGCCGGCCAGGTGGCGCGTCAACGCAATAACGCCGGCCTTGGCGGCCGCATACGCGGCGGAAGACTTCGCCGCTTGCCTCGCCGCCGACGAGGCCATCGTGATGATGACGCCGGAATTGCGCTCAAGCATGCCGGGCAGAAACGCCGACACGGTGAGAAATGTCGACGTGAGATCCGTCTCCACGACCTCGCGCCAGTGCGCACCATTCTCCTGCTCCGTGGCAACAGGCATGCCATTCCCGCCGGCAAACGCCGCGAGAATGTCTGCGCGTCCGAACTCCGCGCTGACCGCTTGTTGAAGCGCGCCGACATCGGTATCCACAGTGCAATCGGCAATCACACCGAGTGCTTGACCCCCTGACCTGCGAACCGCCCGAACGCTGTTGTCGACGGCAGCCTTGTCACGTCCGACAATGACGACGGAAACGCCGTTCGCGGCCAGAGCCAAAGCGGCGGCGGCGCCGATTCCCCGAGACCCTCCGGTTACAACCGCGACTTTGCCGTCCAGATCCGGATAGGTTGCCGATTTGAGCTGTCGCGGAGCGACCACCGGCGTCACCGTGCTCCTCCGCGCGACGCCTCGTTCATTCATCCTTTACAGTATACACTGTGTAAGGTAGAATACAACCATGTCCCCTCGCCCCTACCGGATGACGCGCCGCCAAGACCTGGTGGACTCGACGCGCGGCAGGATCCTGGACGCGGCTCTCGCGGTCCTCGTGAGCGGCAAGCGTTTCTCCATCGACGCGGTCGCACGAGAGGCCAAGGTGACCCGAGTGACCGTGTACGACCGCTTTGGCACACGCGAAGCACTGGTGGAGAGCACGTTTGACCACCTCGCGGAGACCGGGGGGCTCACATTGTTGCCGCGAGCGTTCACGCCAGCGGATCCGCTGGACGCGCTCACGGACTTCGTCACCATCTTCTGCGGCTTCTACTCCGTCCACCGTGCCGCCCTTCGCCGGCTCCACGCACTCGGTGCCTTGGGACAGGACGCCGAACGGCACACGGATCGGAATACTCGTCGTCTGCGCGGCCTTCAGGTGCTTCTTGGACGAATCGCCGACGCGGGATTTCCTGGAGCACGTGAACCCGAGGCGGCGCGCGTGGCACATGCACTGACCAGCTTTGCCTTCGTCGACGAGCTCGCCGGCTTCGCGCGCGACCCCGTAGAGGTAGCGCCAACCGTGGTGGCGCTCATCCACCACGCGGCTCACGTCGGTGATCGTGGCTCAACGCCGGTCCTAGAGATGAAGTCATGAGCGCGACAGGCAAGAGCAAGAATGCATTGGCCAACGTCATTGTCGGCCTCCTCGTCGTGATGGCCATCACCCTTGCCACGGCCTCGACTATTCATTTCGGCGTGGCGGTCGCCGGCGTCGATGATCGGTTCCCAGGTGCCGCGTTGCCCGAGGCGATCATCTCCGTCGTGGTGCTGGCGGGCGCCGCAGTAGCAGCACTGCGCGTTTCGCACGCTTGGGGCTGGGCGTTGGCCGCTACGTTCGTCGCCATCGTGGGCTTTCTGGTGGGACTGCGTTTCACCCTTTTCGGAGGCCGCCCGGTGGTCTCCGGCGATGTCGCGTACCACCTCGCAGGACTGCTGGTCCTTCTCGCTATCGCTGGATTGCTCCTTTCCCCACGCGGGCGCGTGGCGCTTCGCAGAGCCTAGGCATGTAACGAGTGCCTTCCAATCACCAGTGCGCGAAGATCGCATGCCGAGAGGGATCTTGTGGAACTGCCTAGCGAGGTAACGTGAGAGCCGTGGCGCCTCTGTCAATGCAGCAATTCAGGCGCGCGTGGAGGTTGGCATGACGAGCATTGCGGTCATCGGCTCAGGGAAGATCGGCGGAGGATTGGCGAAGAAGTGGGCAGCCGCGGGGCACGCGGTGACCTTCGGAGCGCGTTCCCCGAGCAAGCCCGCGCTCGTGGATCTGGCGGAGAAGATCGGGGCCAAGCGCGATGAGATAGAAGGTGCCGTCCGGCACAGCGAGATCGTGCTCTTCGCGATACCTGGCAACGAGATGGCGGAGACCCTGTCGCGTCTGGGGAGCCTGCTCAACGACAAGCTGGTGGTCGATGCTGCCAACAACGTGAGAGCCGAGCACATGCACAGTGCGGTCGCAGTTGCGGAGGCGGCACCCGGGGCAGCGTACTACAGGGCGTTCAGCTGCTACGGATGGGAGCAAATCGAGCGACCGGATGTCGACGGAACTCAGGCCGACGGGTTCTATTGCGGACCCGATGGCGCCCCTCGTGTCACGATTGAGCAGTTGATCGCCGATGTTGGATTTCGGCCTGTACGGGTGGGCGGTCCAGAGGATGTCGATGTCGTGGACGGGTTGCTCCGTCTTTGGTTCACGATGGTGATGAAGCACGGGCACAGCCGGCGTTTGGCCTTCAAGGTGCTCGAGGAGAGAGGCTGATCGCGGCCGAGGCTACGCCTTGGGTGCGCCCTCACGCACTATCGCCCTGGCCGACGCACGCCCGCGAAGCGCGGTTGGCTGATCCAGGATTCGAAGGCTTCATTCTGATTCGAACGCATTTCGTTGAACGGCGACTTCGATGCTCATGATCGAGTGCCTGATACCCAGCGGTGACTGAGGGTTTTCTGCCAAGCGTCGAGCGACTGGCTGACATCGATGAATGCCAAATTGTCCGCTCTACCGCCAGCGCCTGTCCAGGGGCCTGCTGAACTCCGGCGGGTGAGCTAACCCGACGACCCCGGTCTTGAGGATCGACTGATCCATGCACGCGGCGGTCATCGGCCTCCCAGGATGGCCACTCCCTGGCTCCGTGGCACTACCGATGGGCAGCTGCCGCCGGGTCCTCGCCTGCGCCGCCCGCCGAAACCCAGTTCGAGGTGACGACGGTGGTCCGAGCGATGTCCGGATCCGTGAAGACGTCGAGATCGTCACGGCTCTGCGTGGAGAACTCCGAGACGATCGCGCCGTCTGGTCCCGCCTGGAACCAGTGCAGCGTGTTCGGCGGGACGAGGTGTTGCTCACCCGGCCGAAGGATCACCTCGTGCCAGACCGTGTACGCGCCCCGGTCTGCCTTTGCCGGCCAGCAGCTGGGCTGCTCCGCCGGCGGGCCCTCGAGGTAGAGGTACACCAGGCCCTTGCGGCATCGGAACGTCTCCTCCTTGCCGGGAGTGCCTTCGAAGGGGGGGTGGCGATGCTCGGGGCAGGTCTGTCCGGGGAACATCACGATCTCCTTGGCACAGACACGATCCGTGTTGACGTACACGACGACCTCCAGCCCCGTCTGATCCAGCTCTGAGAGGCCGAAGTCGGCCACCTCGATGCTGTCGCGCTCCAGGTCGGTGAGAACGAACCCCGCTTCGTCGAGCAGCTTCGCAGCTCGCCGCCGCGCGTCCTGGATCTGCTCGTGTGTCAACACAGTTCGTGAATACCTTAGTGCGTTGCCATCTGCCGGAACACCTGCTGCCGATCCGGGATGCCAGCCGAGCAGCCCAGCGCGGTGCATGCGAGGGCGCCGACCTCACTTGCGAACATGAGTGACCGCTCCAAGGGCCAGCCCTCAAGGATGCCGGCGATCAGCCCCGCTGCGAACGCATCGCCGGCTCCTGAGCCGTCAACGACCTCCACGTTCGGAGCGGTGAGCTGCCGGCTGTAGGTCGCGGAGCGAACGAATAGCCCCTCTGAGCCCATCGTGATGACCGCGGTCTTGGCGCCAGCCTCGATGAAGCATGCAGCCTGACGCTCTGGGTCCTGCTCGCCCGTGAGGTGGCGGGCTTCATCGGAGTTGGGCACGAAGAAGTCAACGCTCGGCAGGATCGAGCGGAGGTCGTCCATTGACGCGTGAGTGTCTCCGGGGAGGACTACGTCTAGCAGCGTTTGCGCCCCCGCCCGATGCGCTGCGTCGAAGAGTTCGACCACCGCTTCAGGGGGGAGGCCGGGCAGCACCAGGTATCCACCGAGGTAGACCACATCGATACCGGACGTGGCTCCCGGGCCGAAGTCCTGTCCCGTGAGGTCCGCGTTAGCGCCCACGGTGTGGATGTAGCGCCGGTCTTCGCCGGCCACGGGAACGATCACTGTCTTTGCCGTGCCCATGGTCTCCGACTGCCCGATGAACGAGACGTCGACACCCAACTCCGCCAGCGAGGAGGTGACGAAATCGCCGAAGGAGTCGCGGCCAACCTTTCCCACGACCCGGGAGCCAACGCCCAATTTCGACAGGACCACCGCGACGTTGGCCGCGCAGCCCCCGGCCCCCATGAGGAAGTCGTCAGTCACCAAGAGCTCACCGGCCTTTGGCAGACGAGGAAGCGGCGGCACGAAGAGATCGCCGACGAGGATCCCCGCACAGAGGACGCGCGAGATCATGAGCGCGCTGAAAGTTCGAGCACGGTGCGCGCCGTGGACAGATCGGTGACCAGGACGTTCACCATGCCGCTGCGCAGCGCACCGAGGATCGCGTCGCCTTTGTCGCGCTCGCTGCAGATCGCGACAACGCATTTGATGGCCTCGAGATCCGCTCGCCCGATCGCCACGACGCGGTCCCCGATGCCGTCGATAACGGTGCGGCCGCCCGCATCGAAGAACGAGCCGAGGATGTCGCCGACCGCTCCGCGATCGCGCAGCCTGCGCATCTCGGACACCGAGAAGCAGCCCATCCTCACGACCGCGCTGTCATCCCGAGCGTTCCCGATCCCGATCAGGGCGACGTTGGCCGCTCGAGCACGCTCGAGGACATCGCGCACGTCGTCGTGATTGATGAACGCATCGCGCACCGCCGGCGTCTCGGCATACGCAGGTGCATACAGCACCTCGGCGGTGCCGGCAAACGCCTCGGCGAGGCGGCGACAGATCTCATTCGGGTTGACGCCCGTGTCCACCAGCGGCGACCCTCCGATGGCACTGACAAACGTCGCAGCCCGAGGTGTAGGAGTGCCGACGAAATCGGGCACAGCGCCGACATTCCTGCCCATGCCCAGCGCAACCACGTCTCCGTCGCTGAGTTGACGCTTGAGGAACCCGGCGGCCGCCCGCGCCACTGACGCTCGCTGGCCTGCTTCGTCGCTCTGATCGTTGACCAGAAGGACCTGGTTAAGTCCGAACTCCGAGACAAAGGCCGCCTCCACCTGGAGGCCGATGTCGGGGTGCACATTGACTGTGATCTCCACGATTCCAGTCATTCGGGCGCGATCCAGCAAGCGTCCGACCTTGGGCCGTGAGAGACGAAGAGAGCGAGCCACCGCTTCCTGTGTCATCCCCTCCAGGTAGTACTGCGAGGCGACGCGGGTCATCAGCTCGATTTCACGGTCGACGCCCCGTACCCGGCTCATTGCGAAATGCGGTGTACCGTCACGCGTGCTCATCTAAATCACCCGCTCGTTGCCACCGTCGACCGGAACTTGCGCACCGGTGGTCTTTGCGAAGGCAGGCCCACACATGGCCGCGCACATCTGCGCGACGTCGTAACTCGTCACCTCCACGCGCAGCACGTTATTGGCTCGGTACTCCGCGGTACTCAGGCCGTACTCGCGCGCGCGCGCCTCGACGATCTCCTCCGACCACAGCGCGGTGTCGAAGACCGCGTTGGGATGGATCACGTTGACCCTGATCCGATCCGCGCCCCACTCGAGAGCGGCCACGCGCGCGACCTGGGTGAGTGCTGCCTTAGAGGCCGAGTACGCGGCCGCGCCGGGACCTGGGGCTGCGACGTTTTTCGAGCCGATCACGACAACTCTGCCACCGCGAGGCGCGAGTCGCAGCAGCGGGTGGAGGTGGTGCAGGAGGACGACCGAAGCTTCGACATTGACGTCCATGACCGCACGCCACGCTCCCAATTCCAGGGCATCAAGGCGCTGACTGGGCGGGAAGACGCCGGCGTTGAGGACGGCGATGTCGATGCCACCGAACCGTGTGATGCTGGCCTCGATCGCGGTCGTCACCTGTTCGGGATTAGTCACGTCGCACTGGAGGCCGAGCCATGCGGGTCCGCGGGTGACGCTTGCAACGTCCGGATTGAGATCCAGACCAACGACCGCGGCGCCTTGCTGCAGCAGGAGTTCCGCACAGGCGCGCCCGATACCAGACGCTGCTCCTGTGACCAGAGCGACCTCGCCAGTAAGTGGCGGCGGCGTGCCCTTTCCGAGCTTGGCCTGCTCCAGGTCCCAGTACTCGACATCGAAGACGTCCGCAGCTGAAAGGGCACTGTAACCACCGAGCTCGGTTGCGTCGAGGATGATCTCGATGGTGTGCCGGTAGATGTCCGAGGCCACGGACGCATCGAGCGCGGATCGTCCTGCCGAGACCACACCGATTGTTGGGTCGATGACGACGCGAGGTGCTGCGTCCAATATCCTGAGCGGCACTGCCGTTCTGCGCGCGTGTTCCGCGAAGTACCGCTCGTACTCGGTTGCGTAGGCCGCGACGTCACGCCCCAGGATCGGCAGCCGCTTGGTGCGGATCACGTGGTCGGGCGTCGCCGGACCCTGCTGAGAAACCACCGACACATCGGCACGATTGGCAAAGGCAACCGCGTCCGGCCCATCGTCGACCTGCAGAATCATCGGCGTTCCGGCCACGTCCGAGAGTTCGCGCCGAAGGCCGGCGACTTCCAAGGATGAGTAAGAGCTCACTGCCGGCGCGGACGGTCGGCTCCTGCCTCGGACGTGCTCGTCTATGTATGACTCGGCCAGCGCGACCATGTCGATCATTCGCTCATACAACTCGCGAGCAGTCGGAGCCCAAGTGAAGATGCCATGGTTCATCAGCACCATTCCGATCGTCGCAGCGCCATGCAGCCGCGGGTACATGTCGGCGCACAGGGCGGCCAGCTTGAATCCGGGCATCACGTAGGGGATGCGCAGCAGATGATCGCCGTAGACCTGCTCGATCAACTCGGCTCCGTGCAAGGAATTGGTGAGCGTCAGGAGCGCGTCCGCGTGGGTGTGGTCGACGTACTTGAACGGGACGATGGCGTGGAGAATCGCCTCGACCGACGGGGCAGGCGCGGTTGGGTCGATCATGCCGAGGCGGAACTCACGAGCCATGTCCACGTCGGAAAGTTCTGTGAGTTCGGCGAGCGATAACAGCTGCCCCATCCGAACTGGCGCGAACCCGGCCGGCTCGATGGTGGCCAGATCCCAGCCACTGCCCTTGACCCAGAGGGTGTCCTCCTTGTCACCAAAGATGTTCGTCTCGGTGAGCTTCACCGACGTGTTGCCGCCGCCGTGGAGCACCAATCTGGGGTCCTGACCCAACAGGCGCGACGTGTATGCCCGCAGGTCCAGCACCGTCTGACACGCGGCTGCTTGCTCGTCGTCCCAGCGACTGGTCACCCGCGGCGGTGCGGTGGTGGTCATGTCACGTTGCCCCACTCCTGAGGTCGTCCGCGACTACTGACGATTCCTGCCCGGCACGCTCGACGTCGCGGACGGTGATGACACCATCCTGGCCAGTGCCGGCGAGAGTGGTCAGATCAATGCCAAGGGCGCTCGCCAGCCGCCGCGCGGCCGGCAGTGCCACGACTCTGCCTGGTGCTCTTTCTGGCGAGCGACGCTCGGGTTCCGCGCGCGGAGCGACCGTGGGTGCCGGGATCTCGCCGACCGCGACGGACATCGGGATGTCGGCAGTACCAGTACCGGTGCCGTCCGGCACCGCTTCGCCTGGAACGCCGATATAAGCCACCGGCGAACCCGATTGCACAGTGTCTCCAGCATCGCGGAGGACCTTCAGCAGCGTCCCGGCGGTGACCGACTCAACCTCGACCTGTGCCTTGTCGGTCTGCACCCTGAAGAGCGACTCTCCAAGTGCGACCGTGTCGCCTTCCTTCTTCAACCATTCGACGATCACCAGCTCGTCCGTCGTCTGACCTACCGCTGGCATGTCGATCCGGTGCGCCACAGTTCTGGTCAGCCTTCGCAACAACGTTGGATCGCGGCCTTGATCCTCGCCATCGACGGCACGACCGTCTGCTCCATCACTGGGGCGACCGGCAGCGGAACGTCATGGCTGGCAACTCTCCTGATCGGCGCTTCCAGCGAGAAGAGGCACTCCTCGGCGACCCGGGCTGCGAGCTCGGCCCCCCATCCTCCGGTCAGCGTGTCCTCATGGGCAATCACCAGGCGGCCGGTCTTGCGGACTGACGCGAAGATCGTCTCCTCGTCGAACGGAAGCAGCGTCAGCGGATCGATCACCTCGCAGTCGATGCCGTCCTGGGCCAGCTCCTCGGCGGCCGCGAGAGAACGGTAGAGGCTCATGTGCGTTGCCACCACGGTGACCGAGGTGCCCTCGCGCTTCACCACCGCCTTGCCGATGGGAAAGAAGTACTCCTCCTCGGGCACGTGCGCGGTCAGATCCATGCCACCGGCCTGCTCGCGCCCCTTGCTCCCGTAGAGCAACTTGTGCTCAAAGAAGAGGACGGGATCATCGTCACGCACCGCGCTCTTCAGCAGTCCCTTGGCGTGATACGCGTCGGAAGCACATACGACTTTCACGCCGGGCACGTGCACGAAGTAACTCTCCGGGCACTGACCATGCTGCGCCCCTCGATTTGCAGTGCCGACCGGGCAGCGCATGACCATTGGGACGCTCAACTTCCCGTTCGACATGTACCGCATCTTCGCCGCCTGGTTGACCAATTCGTCCATGCACTCGAAGAGGAAGTCCGCATACTGGAGGTCCGCGATCGGCCGCATCCCCATAAGTGCGGCGCCGACGGCGGCACCCGCAATCGCCTTCTCACTGATCGGCGTGTCGATGATGCGGTCGTGGCCGAATTCCTCGGGCAGGCCCAGGTACACGCCGAACGCGCCGCCGAACCCACCGGGGATGCCGACGTCTTCGCCGATAAGAAAGACCTTCTCGTCGTGACGCATCTCCTCGGCGATCGCTTCGCGCAACGCCTCGGCAATCGTGAGGCGGCGTTCGGACGTCGAAGGCGCCGCAGCAACGGTCACGGCGTTGCCTCCCTGCGGATCACGGTGGCGTACGCGTCCGTCAGCGCGTCTTCCGCGCGCGGAAGCGGTGAGTTCCTCGCGAATTCGATGGCGTCGTCAAGGGTCTCCTCGATCTCGGCGTCCGTTTCATCGAGTGCTTCTGCCCCGAACGTCGAGGCTAGGCGCTCGCGGAGACGAACGATCGGATCCCGCTCCTTCCATTCGGCCTCCTCCTCCCGGCTCCGATAGCCGCGAACATCGCCGCGACTGTGGCCGGCGAATCGGTACGTCTTGAACTCGAGGAGGACGGGGCCAGCCCCAATTCGTGCGTCCGACACCGCACGGAGAGCCGCCTCGCGTACGGCGAGCACGTCCATTCCGTCGACGATCACTCCGCGCACGCCGTACGCCGCAGCGCGCGCCGCCACATCGGTGACGAGGCTGATCTGGTGGAACGGAGTCGATGCGCCGTAGAGGTTGTTCTCGCACGCGAACACCACGGGGAGGTGCTCCACCGCCGCGAAGTTCAGCCCCTCGTGGAAGGCACCCTCGTTGCTCGCCCCCTCACCAAAGAAGCACACGGCAACCTGGTCGGTCCGCATCAGCTTGAATGCCAGCCCGAGGCCGGTGACCACCGTGTTGCCTCCCCCGACGATGGCGATCGCCGGGAGCATGCCGACCGACGGGTCGCCGAGATGCATCGAGCCGCCCTTGCCGCCGCAGCAACCGGTCGCCTTGCCGTAGAGCTCGGCCATTGCAGCTCGCACGTCGACTCCCTTGGCCAATGCATGGCCGTGTGGTCGATGCGTGGAGGTGATCCAGTCAGTCGGTCGCAGGACGTCGCAGACACCCACCGCGACCGCCTCCTGGCCCTGGCTCTGGTGCAGCGTCCCCGGGAGTTCACCCTGCAGATAGACGAGATACACGCGCTCCTCGAATCGGCGGATCAACTGCATGCGGCGGTAGAGGTCGAGCTCGTGTTCAGCGTCGACCTCGTCGGCGATGTGGGTGGGGCCCAAGTCAGCTCTCCTGGTGCTGGAGTTCATTCGGCGCCCGCCTTCGACGCGACCACCGAGCGCCCGCTCCCGCCGTACTGCTTGATCAGCGAGCGGACCTTGGCGGTCATACGCGCCTGCGCCACGTGCATCACATCCGCGTCGTTGTGGGATCCGAGGAGCTTGTGCACGTCGGGAGGAGTACCGGCGGAGCGGACCACGGATTCCAGGCCACCCCAGAACGCGTGCTTGAGGACCGTGCCGACATTGAACTTCGCGACGCCGAGCGCGACCGCCGGCGCCACTCCGGCTGCGGGGAAACTTGTTCCGCCATGGATGACCAGCGGTACGTCGACTCGCTCGTGGATCGATCGCAGGAGTCCCGTATCGATCGTTGACTCTGCCCCCATCATGATGTGGACATTCCCGACTGAAACTGCCAGACAGTCCACACCGGTCTCCTCCACGAACCGTGCGGCCTCGTCTGGATCGGTGAGGCTGGCGTGACTGTGATCCACGCCTGACGCCGTCGCTTCCGCCGGACTGCCGAGTTCGCCCTCGACCGCCACGCCCAACTCGTGCGCTACCTGGCACAACTCCTTCACCGCGACAATCGCTTTGTCCGGTTGCCAGGAGTGCGTGTCCATCATCACCGCGTTGAAGCCCGCGTCGATGCCACGCATGGCCTGGTCAAGGGTGTGGGCCTCGTTGAACAGCAGGGCCACATCGACGGAGCTTCGTGCCGCGTAGCTGCGTCCGACGGCACCGAGGAGCTCGATGCCACCGCGCTCAAGCCACGTCCCTTCCACCATCATTGCGCCGAAACCGAGAATCACCGGCGCGGACTCCTCTTCCGCGGCGGTGAGCACCGCCTCGAGCGAGCACGCATCCCACGCCTCGAAGTACCCGACGGCGTAGCCGTCGGACCGTGCCTCGCCCAGCAATCGCTGGAGCGGGACGAGCGGCATCTATTGGCTGTCCAACTCGAACACGTAAATCTCCCTAGGTCTCAATCGCGCGGGTGCCAGCATAGTGGGCCAAGTGAGCAAATATCAAGCGCTTGAGCATTTGCTCAACGAGGTGTTAGTTACCGACTTCCCTGCGCCCGGCGCTTGCCCTCGTGCATGGCTTGAACGCGAGCGACCGGGATGGATCTGCCCTCTTCAAGCAGCTCTGCCCCTAGCGGCTGTGGCGGCGGCATCCGCATTGCCCATCGGTCGGCATCGCCGAGGTGATGTACGGCGGTGAGCACCGTGAAGTCGGCAGGCGAAATCTCATCCAGCTCGTCCCAGTCCACTGGAAAAGACACAGGAGCGCCCGGCCGCACACGCGGGCTGTACGCAGCGGCAACGGTTGCCCCGCCGACGCGGGTCGAGTCGACAAACACTTTGCCTGCGCGGTCATCCTTCATGAACGCGGTGGTGACTGTGGCGGGATCCAGTCGCTCGGCTCGTGCGGCGATCGCCCGGGTGGCAGCTGCGGCCGCATCGATGGACACGGTGCTGTCGATGGGAACGAAGATGTGCAGGCCCTTGGCACCGCTCGTTTTGATGACAGCGTCCAGGCCTTCATCGATAAGGACGCGCCGTACAACCCGCGCGGCTCGCACGGCGTCGCGGAAGGCATCTCCGTGCGGGGGATCGATGTCGAGCACGAGATACGTCATGTGATCGGGGCTGTCGACGCGCACCAGCGCCGGGTGATACTCGACAGCGCGCTGGTTACCGAACCACAGCAGTGTCCGCCGGTCATTGCAAAGCGCGTAGGTGACCTCCCGCTTCGACGACTCCGCCCACATCGTCACCCGCGGTACCCAGGGAGGCGTGTACGAGGGCAGGTTCTTCTGCATGAAGGCTTCCTGACCCCGGTGCACGCGGATCACCGACAGCGCTCGCTCCGCGAGCTCCGGAATGATCCGGTCGGCCACGCTGTCCAGGTAAGTGATGAGGTCTCGCTTGGTTGCCCTCGCCCCTTCGAACAGCGACTCGTCGAGGTTGGTCAGCGGCACGCCGAGCGAGGCAGCGTCTGCAAGGCCCATTAGACTGCCTACGGTACCCCCGCTGTACGGTGCAATCGGGGCTACCCACAGGCCGGTAGTGCTTGTCGTTCACCGGATCGTCGACGACTGAGTAGGAGCTTGCGATGACCCGACACCGACAGCGTCCTGGCGACGGTCCTCTTCACGGACATCGTGGGGTCCACGGAGCGCGCGGCAACGCTTGGCGATCGGGCTTGGCGAGACCTGCTGGAGGCGCACCACGCACTGGTACGACGTGAACTGGCGATCCATCGCGGTATAGAAGTCGACACGGCCGGCGACGGCTTGATGGCCAGGTTCGATGGCCCCGCGCGGGCGATTCGTTGTGCTCAAGCCGTCGCTGCGGCGGTGCGATCGCTCGGGATTGAGATCCGGGCGGGCTTGCATACGGGTGAATGCGAGCTGACGGATGCCGGCCTTGCCGGCATCGCGGTGCACATCGCGGCTCGCGTCGCGGCGGGAGCGGGACCGAGCGAAGTGCGTGTCTCCAGAACGGTGAAGGATCTCGTCGCCGGATCTGGCATCCGATTCATCGATCTTGGCGCTCACTCGCTGAAGGGCGTGCCCGGAGAGTGGGTCTTGTTCCGGGTGGAGCAGTAGCAGCACAGGATTCCGCCTCTCAGCGCGCTGAACAGTCGGCAATCGCTAGTCGGTGGCAAGGGCGGCGAACACCGGTTCCAACTGCTCGACCGTGTCGATCGAGGGCGGCCAGGGCATCACTTCCACTCGCGTGACGCCGACTTCTGCGAAGCGGGCGATCGTCTCGGTGATCTGATCGATCGAGCCGCTGATTGCCACACCGAACCCTGTTGCTTCGGCCAACTTCGCGTCACCCGGCTCGACGAACGCGCCGACTGACCGACCGATGGTCGTCGGGTCGCGGCCGATGCTCTCGCAGATCCGATCCAGTTCCCCGGTCATCGTCGCAAAGGCTTCAGGCAGGCTGCTCGACGTTGCGTATGCGCTCCAGACGTCGGCGTACTTGGCTGCGGCAGTCATCGTGCGCGCCGAATGCCCGCCCATCATCAGCGGAATGTCTCCGGGTCGCGGCCCACGAGGACGCAAGACAGCGTCCTTGACACGATGAAACTCGCCGTCGAACGTCGAACTTGGCACACCGCGCAGCAACGGCACGATGATCTCCAACGCTTCGAGGTAGCGCGTTATCGGCTTGTCGGCCGGATACCCGAATGAACTCGGCGCCACCGCCGTGGCCAGCACCCAGCCCCAGCACGAAGCGTCCACCCGATATCTCGTCGAGCGCCTCAGCGGCCCGGACGATCATCCCCGGGTTGTGCTGAAGCGCCGACATCACCCACGTTCCGACGCGAACCTTCGACGTGCTAGCCGCAACCGCGCCGGTCATGGCGAGGCAATCCCACCAGCCTCGGGGACCTGGCCAGTCTTCAACTCGCCAGAGAATCTCGTCCGCCAACCACACCGTGTCGGCGCCCAGTTCCTCGCCACGACGAGCCCATGTGCTGATGTCCGCCCACGTCGGTTTGCCGCCGTCGTCAGGCCGCTCGTGCATGGGCAGCACCAACCCGAGGGCGACGCCCTTACCCATCGCTCCCCATCGCCACGGCGTGCGCTTGGCCACGGCGACGCATCGGTCCTGCCTCGTACTGCGTCGCGAGGGCTTCGCTCGACTGATCTTGGCGAACGCCCTTGTGCATCGAGCCGCAGTGTAGCTGCGACGCGGACGTGGCTTCAGCAGCCTGGGGCTCGATCACCGGCGTCCATACCGCTCCATCACCGATGACAGGTCCTTCTTGTACGCTGGCGCGCTGGAGGTGCGTGAATAAGTCGTGATCCGTACGCCGATCTTCCTCAGGTGCCGTGGTTCAGCCTGTCGAGCGATGACATCAAGGACGGCAAGCAGTTGCCGTCGGCGCAGCGAAGCGGGATCTTTGGTGCCGGCGGAGAGGACGTGTCGCCCGCCCTCTCGTGGAGCGGCTTCCCCGAGGGCACGAAGAGCTTTGCTGTGACTGTGTACGACCCCGACGCGCCGACGGCAAGCGGGTTCTGGCACTGGGCCGTCGTCGACCTTCCCAGCAGCGTCACCAGTCTGCCGGCCGGCGCCGGTGACCAGGCCGGTCAGCGCCTGCCATCGGGAGCCTTCCATCTTCGCAACGACGGAGGCCTCGCCGGTTACCTCGGCGCGGCGCCGCCGCCGGGGCACGGCCCTCACCAGTACCACTTCGTGGTGCACGCGGTCGACGTCCCGTCGCTCGGCATCGGCCCCGAACTCCACGCCCGCGTTTCTCGGCTTCAATCTGTTCACGCACACGCTGGGCCGCGCGCGCATCGTCTCCTGGTACGAGAACAGCTAGATCCCATAAGTTGTTGTCAAGCTAATCCGGCGCTGCCATGCGCCGGATCGAAGTCCTTGTCGCCGCGCCACACGCCCCAGACGATGGCGAGCGCCTTGCTCATGCAGTGACCAAGGGAGTTCATCGCTGACTTGCCCGCGGCCCGCTTGCGAGCGTAGTGGGCGCGGATGATCGGGTTGTGTTGCACGCCGACCACCGCCATCCGGTACGCCGCCGCACGCAGATACGAGTTGCCGGTCTTGGCCATGGTCCAGCTCGTCTCGGGGTTCGCACCCTTCTTCCCTGAACTCTGCTCCTTGGGATGCACGCCTGCGTAGGCGAGCAACTGGTCGACATCGCTGAAGCGCCAGATGTCGCCGATCTCGGCCATGAGTGTGGCCGCGGTGGACGGCCCGACACCGGGAATCGAGAGCAGCCGCTGCGACACCTCGCCGTCGAGCAGGGAGGCGACCCGGGTGTCCGCGCTGGCGATCTGCTGGTCGAGCAGGTCGTGCTGCGCAATCAGGAGGCGCATCTCGAACCCGACCTGCTGCGCGAGTTCCGGCGCAGCCACCGAGGTCTGAGCCAGCTGCTTGAGCTGGCCGGCCTTGAGCGGTCCGATCGCACGGCCACCACCGCCCGGACGCTTGAGCCGAGCCAGGCGGTCCTGGTGCATGCGCGCCACGGCCGCGGCGGTCGGCGCGTGGCGGAGCACCGCCAGGGCGCTCACGCAGGTCGGGTCGTCCCAGACCTCGCGCAGCTCAGGAAAGCCGATGTCCACCAACCGCTGGATGCGCTGGCAGACCTGGGCCTGCTCACGCACCAAACGCATCGCGAACCGCGCCGCCTCCTTGAGCTCGGCCCCCACCAGGGGCTCGCTGATCCGCGGCTGGTCGTGCGTTCCCAACGCCGCCAGTGTGCGCGCGTCGGCCGGGTCGCTCTTGCTCCGCTGCAGCCGGCTCTTGGCGAAGTACTTGGCCTGCAACGGGTTCACCACCGCCACCGGATACCCCTGGCGACGCAGGTGGCTGGCCAGGTTGAACCAGTAGTGGCCGCTCGATTCCATCACCACCACCTCGATCGGCGCTTCCTGCTTCGTCATCCACGCGTCCAGTTCGCCGAAGCCCTTGCGCTTGGTGGTGATGGTGAGCACCTTCCGATCCGCCTCGCGCTCACCCTGGCGACACACCGCCGCCGCGCACTTGTATGCCCCCACGTCGATCCCCACCGCCAGGCTCATACGCACCTCCTGTGTCGGGTTGCGACCCCAGGGGTCCTCGCCTTGCTTCGTCGCCGCGTGGGCTGATGCTCCATCACCGGTCACCGCCGTCGGATCCCAATCACCGCTCGAAGACGAAGCACGAGGGCCGGTCACTAGCTCCATCGGTCCCGTCGCCGGATAGCTATGCGCCGGTCTCCCCGTCGAGGTCAGATTCCCCGCGATTCTGACCCTGCCAGGAGATATATCAGCTATCCGCTGAGCAGGAACTGTTCCGCTTCTCGATACTCGGGATTCTCGGCGACGTGGGTGCCGTGGGCGATGACCGGATGGGTCCGAAATGCGTCGGCGACGACGTCTGCGCTCAATGCTCTGGTGTCGTAGGGACACACGACTGACATTGGCGTCGAGGCGAACGCAAGGTTGAACAACAACTCGTCAGCGAGTCCACGCGATGATCTCCGCGTCGGACCGACCTGCCCAGATGGGCTCCCCCAGGATGCGGACCCAAGATGCCCCGGCATCGATCTCCTGCTTCACCCATGCGCGATAGCGATCGAGGGCGGCGTTCGGCGAGGTCAGCCAGCCCACCGAGTCCGCGAAGACGACATGACCAGCGTCCGCCCCGAGTGAGACTCGCAGCAGCTCGATGTGCGCCGCGGACGTCACCGCAAGCGCAGGTTCGGAACGTTCGATTCCTTGGGCAAGGAACGGGACGGCCATGGCCAGGAACTCGTCCTCCGACCTGTACGCGAGCACAAGGTGCTCAAGCAGCGGCGGCGAGATCGGCCGGCCCCGATCAGATAGTCGACGCTGACGGACAACGCGGTCGCGAGGGCGGTGAGGCTGCTGAGCCGTACGTCCTGGCGCCTGCCCGATTCGATCTGCGCAATGGCCGTCCAGCTCATGCCCGCGTGGTATGCGAGCGCTTCGCGGCTCCATCCCAGGCGCACCCGAGACGCTCGCAGGGTTTCCCCGATTCGAGACGAAGTCACACGCGCCTCTTTAGGCCTCCGTAGCCGCGCATTTGTCCCGCCAAACTCGCCAACCCCGCCAGTATGTCATATGCGCGTGTCAGTTGACACCGACGCCTTAGCCCCCAATAATCTACACGTGGCCGTGGAGCGTCTTCGGGAAGGCTTGGATCTGGAGCCCTTGGGGGCGGAAGGGCGTGCGGGTCGCCGCCCCTTCCAGGAGTCTGGGTACGCGGCTTATCGCTCCTCGCCAACAGGCTCCGACCACGAGCAGCTTACGCAGCGTCCGAGCGACCGGGTTGCGGAGCTCGAGGCGCGCCTTCGGCGCATCGCTGCCGAGCTCAAAGCCGCAGGGGTGATAGACGGCATCGACACCCCTCCCCCTGCGACGGATTACCCCCAGCTCGACGAGCTCAGCAGCCGGCAGCGAGAGATCCTTATCCGCCTCCTCAACGCCCAACGCGTGTCGGTCATTGCTGCGGAGCTCTACGTCAGCCCGAGCACGGTGCGCAACCACCTGGTGACGATCTTCACCAAGTTCGGCGTGCACTCGCAGGTGGAGTTGCTCGCCGCCCTCCGCCGTCACCAGCGTTAGCTCTGTTCAGGTCATCGCGGGACGGGGAGAATCGATTGGCTGGGGAGGGAGGATTCGAACCTCCGATTGGCTGATCCAGAATTACTCGTTCCAGGTTGCACCTCCAAAACTCGCTCCGTGGGCCTCGACAACATCATCTAACCTTACTCATCACGTGCTGTGCATCGACTAATCGGGTGCGGGGGGTCGATTTGGAGTGACTAATCAAGTGCAGCGCAACGCCCGAAAATCGCTCGAAATTTAGGACCTGATGATACAAAATTAGCCGCTCCTCAACACGCCGCAAAAAACCCCGAGTCCAAGCTCCCGGATGTCGCCGGTGCATCTGTTCTAGCCATGCTTGTCGTGAACTTGCCTGCCGGGTAGGTTGGAGCGCCGGTCATCGCCGCGCACCCGCTGCTGATCGGGCGGATCGCTTCAGGCGTCCGCTGTGACCCCGGTCGCGATGACGGTGGCGCTACAACTCCAACGTCGACGCCGGCGCTCTCTGGACGCTCGGCAACTCTAGGCTGTGATGTCGCGGTACCAGAAGCTCGCGCCAGCGACGACCGACATCCCGACGGCGTAGAGACCCGCCATGATCAGCGCAGTTGTGTAGGACACGCTCGAGCCTGCCTCATTGAACACGCTCGCCTGACCGCCAGTCAGGACCACCGACAGGATCCGCCCCGGGAGGTATTGACCGACGGTCGGCTCGACCTGGTTGACCAGGCCTTCGATCACCAGCAACCATGCGATCGCGGCGCCAACCGCGCCCGCAGGATTGCGGACCAGCACGGCGACCAATGTGCCGAAGATCGTCCACCCAATGACCGCAAGCAGGTGGGATACGACCGGCACTACCGCCTACCTTGAATTCCTCGGCAACCTCGTGCATCGAGCGTCCGACTTCGTTGGGCGCTTCAATCTCGTCAGCCTCGATGCGGTCGAGGCGATATCCCAAACGCGCAGGCACTGCAGCACTCCGTACATTTGCCTCGTCGCAGTGGATCTCCACACGTATGACTTCCATCCAAGCCGAGGGCGGTGTCTGTCAGAAGCCGGGCCGTCTCGGTGACGAGGCCGCGTCGTACAAAACGTACGTCGATCCAATACCCTACTTCAAACCCGCTCTCGCCGACACGTGGATGGAGGCCACATCCGCCTACAAACGTCCCGCTGTGTCGCATCGTGATCGCATAGTTGGCAGAGGAATCATCACCATAATCACTCGCCGCAAACGTAACAAAGTCACGCACTGACTCTTCGGTCGGCGGCGACTGAGCCCATTGCATCCACCCCCGCAAATGGTCAAAGCTGGCCTGGAGGGCGGCCAGCACCACGGGGGTGTCGTCGGGATAGCGGTATCTGCGCAATACGACTCTTGACCCGGCGATCTCCTCGGGCGGGCGATGTATGCGCACGCCAACGATCATATGCGGACGACGCTCAATCCAAACCCGAACGCTCCCACGCGATCGCTCTCAGCGTGGACGCCACTTGCGTGCGTCCACGGGGACCCTGAAACCGGTAACCGCTCTGGAGCGCGCCCGCGGAAGGCTGCCGTGCGCAGAGCGATGGGTGCGGGGCTCGCTTCAAGATTCGAGCTTCGTTCCGCTGTCGGGAACGCGGCCGAGCGCAAGGCCATGAATCATGGATGCTATGCGCGCCGCGACGAACGCCAATTAGTGTCGCTGACGGGAGTAACGGCTCAGGCAGTGGCGACCACGATGGCGCTGGTGACCTTGGGCCTCCGGGGCGACGTTGCGGCGATCAGCAGCATGGCCCCGACACCCGCCGTTGTCTCGATCGACCCGCTCCACGGCACCCCCAACCCCGAAAGGACCAGGATCGTCACGCTGCCGGTCACCATCCCGGCGAAGAGACACAAATAGACGAGCCCATTCACCCGACCGAGCAGCTCAGGCGCCGAGTGGCGCTGCATCGCGATATTGCCCCACACCTCCGAGACCTCAGCGGCGACGCCAGATGCGAGCAGGGCGGCGGCGCAGGCGAGAAGCATCGGGCTGAAGGGGAGTAGCGCGAGACTCGCCAGCTCGGCCAATCCCAACCCCAGCAGTGCGCGTCCAGTCAGGCGAGGGCGGAGCTTGAGACTAAGCGCCCCGCCGATGAGTCCACCGGCGCCGACGGCTGCGTAGAGCCAACCGACCGAGCTCGTCGCACCGAAGTGCCCGGCCACGCCAACCAGCACCGCCGAGGTCACTGTGACGACCCCGCCGTTCACGAAGCTGAGCACAGCGAGACTGCGAAGCGTGCTGTCCCGAAACACGGGCCGCACAGCGGCAAACGGCGACGGCAGGCTGTGGTCAGGAGCACCACCCGTGCGACGGCCAGGCAGCGAGAAAAGCAGAGCTGCGGCGACTGCGAAGCTGGCGACGTCGACCCAGATGAGAGTTACCGGGGACATGATGGCAAGGGCAAGCGCTCCGAGGGCAGGACCAACGAGCATGGCGCTGCTGTTGCCGATGCTGCGCAGCGAATTGACCCGGCTGAGGTGTTCCGGGCGCGCCACCAAGGGCACCAAGGCGCCCTCACACGGCGCCGACAACGCGCCGGCTGCCTGGCCGAACCCGACTGCAATGCAGATGCCGACCACGGTGTCCTCCTGGGCGGCGACGATGATCGCCGCGGTGGCCACTCCCTGAACTGCGTAGCCGAGGGCGGCGACGCGGGCCGGTCCGAAGCGGTCGGCGAGCGACCCCCCTAAGGTTGTTCCGAGGAGCCGAGGCGCCACGCGGGCGAACATGTAGGCGGCGGGTCCGGCGGGGCTCTGCGTAAGCCGATAGACGACCATCATGACGGCGACCGTGGTCAGCCAGTTCCCGGACTGGGAGAGAACGACCGCGGTAAGAAATCGACCAGCCGGTCCAGTGGGGTCCGAACGCCGAGCCGACACACCGGTCTCGATGCGGCTCGGCTCGGCCTGAGGCTTCGGTGCGGTCATGGATCTCTTGCTCCCTAATGAAGAGGGGAGGGAGCCCCGACACGCCGCCGGAACTCCGTCCGCACTGGTCTACCAATGGTTGTTGTGGCTGAACCAATGGCATGTGTCACCGTCGCCGTCGCTGTGCCGCCACCCGCCCACGCTGGTGTCGCTATAGGTCCAGTGGCCGTTGTCGCCGTCGCTGTGGCCCCAGCGGCCGGTGTCGCTGACCGTGGCGCTGTGGCACCAATGTCCGTTGTCGCTCATCGTTGATCTCCGGCGAGGGTCCGTCTCCTCGAGGCGGTCCGACCCTCATCAGGTACGGCGCCAGAAGTCCTCTCGCGTTGTCAAAAACAGTCTGGCGACTTCCTTCTGCGAGCGGACAGCTGTCAAGGCTTGGGCGACTGGGACGTCACTCAGCACTGCGTTGATGGGACCCGTAGGTCATGTTGGTGTGCCGCTGCTGGTCAAGTCCCGCGTAGTGGTGTGAATTCGGTGGAGTTCTCACAACGTCGTTGAACTACGCGACGAGTCCCTCCGTGAGCGGGTTGGTGAGCAAAGGCGGACCGTCGGGGTGCATCACACGAGCCATCGACTGCTGACTGAAGTGGCGACGTCCGTCCTGCCATTCGTCGTGCTGGTCCTGGAGCACCGCGGTGAACAGACGGAGCAGTGAGGCCGTGTTGGGGAAGATGCCCACCACCTTGGCGCGGCGGTCGAGCTCAGCGTTGACCCGCTCGATGGCGTTGGTCGACGAGATCGAGCGCCAGTGGTCGACCGGAAAATCCAGGTAGGCGAGCACATCGGCCTCCGCAGCGCGGAGCTTGGCTGCCACCGTAGGGAAGCGTGGCTCGAGCACGTTGAGCGCATGCTGCACGGCGTCACGAGCGGTCTCGCGAGTTGGCTGCAGGAAGATTGACTTCACCACCGCGAGCACCGCCGGAGCGTGCAGCTTGGGCACGGCGCTCGCCACGTTGCGCAGGAAGTGCACCTTGCAGCGCTGCCAGGTGGCGCCTGCGAACACCTGGGATAAGGCGCTGCGCAGTCCCTCATGGGCGTCGGAGATGACCAGCTGCACGCCGCTCAGCCCGCGCCGGGCCAGGCTGCGGCAGAACTCCAGCCAGAAGGCCTCGGTCTCGCTGGCGCCGATGGCCAGGCCGAGCACGCTCTTCTCGCCGGTCTCACGCACTCCCACAGCGACGACCGCGGCCTGGCTCACGATCCGAGCGCCCTGACGCACCTTCTCGTAGGTGGCGTCGAACCAGACGTACGGGTACGGCTCATCGAGGGGGCGCTCGCGGAACTCGGCGAGCTCCTCGTCGAGCAGCGCGCAGATCCGGCTCACCTCGCTGCGACTGATGCTGCAGCCTCCCAGCGCGGCCATGAGGCCGTCGACCTTGCGGGTGCTGATGCCGAGCACATACGCCTCCTGAACCACCGCGAGCAGGGCGCGATCAATGCGCCGCCGCGGCTCGAGCAAGGTCGGGAAGAAGCTTCCAGAACGCAGCTTGGGGATCTGCAGCTCGAGGCGCCCCGAGCCGGTGTCGAGGATCCGCTCCCGGTAGCCGTTGCGGTACGTGGTCCGGTTCGCCGCTCGCTCGTGCGGGCCGGCGCCGATCTGGGTGGCCGCCTCGGCTTCGATCAAGCGCTGCATCGCATGTTCGAGGACGCGTCGCAAGACGTCCGTGTCTGCGCCTTGGAGTTGCTCGAGCAGTGCCGGGGGCATCATCCTGTTCTGGGCCATCGTGGGTCTCCTGGTTTGGGTAAGAGCTTCCAAGAGAACTCCGCGGTGGCCTTCTTTGTCTACCTCGTCGGCAGCGCTGGGGTCACCCCGGATTTACACCACACTACGGGACATCACTATCTCTGGTCGGAGTAAGACCTCTGGGCAGAGGAAGATCCCAGATCGGGTATCCGCGTGGAGTGCCTCCACCGGAGCTACGATCACCTCTCAAATGGCAGGGGATGGTCAGTTGGTCTCGGGGGTCAGGAACTCGGCTCTGAATGCCGGAGCATGTGGACTCGGGTTAGACCCGGTATAGGGAACTTAACGGCCTCACCATGACCACTGCATTAGTCGCTTCGTCTGATCTCAATCAGTGGACCAACCTCCCGATTCAGCTAACCCGTTTCGTCGGCCGCAGAGCCGACGAGATTGAGGAGGTGCAGACCTCCCTACCGGAGGCTCATATAGTCATGCTCACCGGAGCCCGTCGGGATTGCCAATTCCCGCGGGAGATGAGCATGCCCGTTCAGGCGCCAACTCGCGGCACACCACGGAGAGCCAACCTCGAGGCGCCGCAGGGTTTGGCAATTTCATGAGTGACGAAGGGCTGCAGCTGGGCCTTGAGGGTTTTGCTCACGCCAGCGAGCTAGGTCGTGGCGGCTTCGGGGTCGTGTACAAGGCCTGGGAAACAGCGCTCCGACGGTGGGTTGCCATCAAAGTCCTGGACATCGGCCGTCTCAACGGATCGGCCCGCGAGCGCTTCACCCATGAGCTGCAGGCAGCGGCCCGGGTGTCAACCCACCCCAACATCGTCACCATCTATGGGCAAGGCTTCGATGTTGCGGAGCGCCCTTGCATCATCATGGAGTGGATGGCAAAGGGGGCTCTGCAGAGCCCTGAGGTCGCAGCTCATCCCTGGCCATGGCAGCGCGCGGCCGAGACCGGCGTCAAGCTGTGCGGAGCATTGCAGGCGGTGCATCGGAGCGGCATCGTGCATCAGGACGTCAAGCCTGAAAACGTGTTCCTCTCAGAATATGACGAACCCGCCATTGGAGACTTCGGTGCTTCCGTGATCCAAAGCGTGCGGTCCACAGACTATGCCCACCGCTATCTGACCATTGCTCACGCCGCTCCTGAACTGCTCAGCGGGGCTGACCCTGATCCCCGCATGGACATCTATGCGTTGGCCTCGAGTTTGGTGGCTTTGCTCCGCGGGTTTCCCCCTTTCTCGAATGCGTCTGGCGACACACCGGCCCTGATCATCGAGCGCATTCGGAATTCAGAGCCGCCTGACTTGCGGCCGCTAGGTGTTCCTGATCCATTGTGCACCACGCTAGAGCGAGCCTTAGCAAAAAATCCCGGAAACCGTCCGCAGACTGCGGGAGAGTTTGGCGAGGCCCTCCGGAGTGCTCAGCAGGCGGTTGGATTGTCGCCGACGCCAATAGTGGTCTCCAATCTCCCACTGGAGGCACACACCGCACCCAAAACGACAACCTACGAAATGATTAGGCGGCACTCGTTGGATTCTTCGCCGCGTGCGGCGAAACCCATTGCCACCACGCCTGCCGCTCGCGAGGAGCGCAAGGTGATCACGGTTTTGTGCGCCGAACTGGGCCGATTCAGGGCTGGCGACGCGCTGGATCCTGAGGATATGCGAGCGCTACTCGCTCCAGCCTTGGCGCGGCTGCGGGTTGACCTTGAGCGCTTCGGAGGCACCGTCGCGAGCGTAGTCGGTGACTCGGTCATGGCCCTCTTCGGCGTGCCGATCTCGCATGAGGACGACCCTGAGCGGGCAGTGCGGGCAGCGCTGGCGATTCGCGAATGGGTGCTCGAGGATGACGTACTCCAACTGATCATTGCCATTAATACCGACGAGGCATTGGTCAGCTTTAGCCCCGGCTCCACCGATCGTGAGGCGGTGGCAGAAGGCGAAGTGATCACAGCGACCGCTCGCCTTCAGGCAGCGGCGCCGGACAACCACGTCCTGGTCGGCGAGACGACGTATCGGGCGACATCACAGGTCATCACATACGGAGGCGTTGGGTCTCTCGCCGTCAAGGGCAAAGCTGAGCCGCTGCGGGTGTGGGAGCCACTCGGGGCGCGCTCTCGATTCGGCGTCGACCTTACGTCCGCGCTCCGCTCGCCGCTCGTCGGTCGAACTCATGAGCTGGGTGTTCTCGCGGACGCGCTCGAGCGGGTGCGACTTGAATGCTCCCCACGGCTCATCACTCTTGTTGGCGTTCCAGGAATCGGAAAGAGCCGCATGGTGGCTGAACTCTTCCGCACGATCGATGACAACCCGAACGAAATCGTGTACTGGCGGCAGGGGCGCTCACTGCCGTACGGCGACGGGGTCACATTTTGGGCTCTTGGGGAAATGGTGAAGGCCCAGACGGGGATCCTGGAGACGGACTCACAAGATGCGGCTGAGGACAAGCTGCGGACATCGGTTGCTGAGCTCATCCATGATGTGACAGACGCGCCGTGGGTCGAGGGCCACCTGCGCCCTCTTGTCGGGCTCGGGAGTGGTGCGGCGGTCGGCAGCGATCGTCGGGACGAGGCTTTTGCGGCATGGCGACGCTTCTTTGAGAGGTTGGCCGAACTCAGGCCACTTGTGCTCGTCTTCGAGGATCTCCACTGGGCGGACGACAACCTTCTCGATTTCGTCGAATACCTCGTTGAATGGACCATCGGCGTGCCTATCCTCATCGTCTGCACGGCCCGCCCCGAGTTGTTCGAGCGAAGGGAAACATGGGCCGGAGGCACGCGGCACGCCACCACGCTCTCGCTCTCGCCCCTTTCGGACGAGGAGACGGCGCGACTGATCAGCAACCTCAGCGAGCGACCGGTGATGGCAGCCGCCACACAGCGGGCGCTCCTGAGCCGCGCCGGTGGCAACCCGCTTTACGCCGAGCAGTACATCCGCATGCTCGCCGAACGCGGGGAAGCCGAGGAGTTTTCGCTGCCGGAGACGGTGCAGGGCATCATCTCGGCTCGGCTCGACGCCCTGCCCGCTGAGGAGAAGGCCCTACTGCAATCTGCGGCGGTTATCGGGAAGGTCTTCTGGCTAGGCGCGGTAGCGCGGGCGAGCGGAATGGACCGCCGGGCTGCGGAGTTGCTTCTCCATGCCTTGGAGCGGAAGGACTTCCTCCAGAGAGCGCGCCGCTCGTCGGTAGCAGACGAGGCGGAGTACACATTTCTCCACGTCCTAGTCCGCGATGTCGCCTATGGACGGATTCCCCGCGGCGCTCGCGCCGAGGAGCATCGCCTGGCTGCCGAATGGATCGGGTCGTTGGGTCGGGCCGAAGACCACGCAGAGATGCTCGCACACCACTACCTCAGTGCCATCGAACTGTGGCGAGCGGCCTCGCAACCCATCGATCCCGTTGTCGGCGAGCAGGCCCTGGCGAGTGTGTCTGAATCTGGCGATCGCGCGATGTCGCTAAGCGCCTATTCAAGCGCAGTCGGCTTCTACCAGTCCGCGTTGGAGCTTGCAGCGCAGGGATCGCGGGAGCGGGCGCAGTTGCTGTTCAAGCTCGGCCAGACACTGGACATCTCCGGGGATCCCCAGCCCGAACTCCTTGCCGCGGCCTGCGAGGAATTGGAGGCAGTCGGCGACACCGAAACAGCTGCCGAGGCTGAGGCGACCCTCGCCGATTTGCATTGGCATCGAGGGGACACCGATCGCTCCGCCGAACACATAAGCCGCGCCCGCGAGCTGGTGGATGGGCGGGAGCCGTCACGCGCAACTGCGTCGGTCATGAGCAGTATCTCGAGGCGCCTGCTGATGGCTGGTGAGAGTGCTGAAGCGATCCGCTTCGGTCGGGAGGCACTGGGTTTTGCGGAAAAGCTTGCTATAGACGAATTGCGCGCGCGCGCCCTGAACTACATCGGCGCCTCAAGGCTGGACAGCGGCGACCGCGGTGGCTTCGGGGACCTTGAGCAGAGCCTTGCGATTGCGGTGGAGGCGAATGTTCCGACCGCGATCTGCGCGGCGCAGATGAACCTCACTACGGCGCTTTTTCTTGACGGTCAACTCGAGCGTTCGGCCGCCTTAGTGCAGGCGGCGACCGAGACGGCTTCCCGATACGGTCTGATCAGAGACCTGCTCTGGATACGCGGGGGGGAGGCTGCTGACGCCTTTTACCGCGGTGATTGGGACGGGGCACTGGCTCTGGATAACGAGTTCATCACCGGGATCGAGTCCGGTTCGCCGCACTACTACGCCGCGTGTTGGTATTCCACGCGAGCTCAGATCCGGCTTGGACGCGTTGACGATCTGGGAGCACTCGGGGATGCCGAGTCCGCGCTAGGGTTCGCCCGTCTGACTAAGGACCCCCAGATACTTTTCCCGGCGCTGTCGGTGTGCGCGAACATATTCCGCGAAACGGGCGACGCCGAACGATCGGCCGGGCTTGCCGATGAACTACTCGCGCATTTGCGAGTCGGAACAGGGACCATCCCGGCCGTTTGGCCCTTCCACATCCTCGCTTGGACGCTGTACGCCCTGGGACGAGGAGAGGAGTTGATCGCCAATCTCCCGCAGTCGGATGTGCCCTGGGTGCGTGCAGCACTCGCGTTTAGTGGCGGCGACATGCGCCGGTCCGCGGACATTTGTGGCGAGATGGGCGCAGCCTCCGAGGAGGCGCACGACCGGCTCTGGCTCGCAGCGTCGCTGATCGAGCAGAACCGTCGCGCCGACGCGGACATTCAGCTGCAGCGGGCCCTCGCCTTCTACCGCTCGGTAGGCGCGACCCGCTACATCCGCGAAGCAGAGCGTCTGCTCACTGCGTGCGGCTAAGCAGGCTCTAGTGCATGGGGCCGCCGCATATTGGAGCGGAAACTGATCATGACCGGGAGCACCTTCCTCGAGATCCGATCGGGTAACGATTCTGAAATCGTTCCACTAGCCGAAGACAACATCACCATCGGGCGTGCCTTGGGCAACGGTTTGACCATCGACGACCCCGGTGTGTCGCGGCTTCATGCGCGCATACAAAGGCTACAGTCGGGGTGGAGTGTCAGCGACCTTGGAAGCCGCAACGGGACCCACGTGAACGGACAACCCTTGTCTCGTCCGGCGGTTCTCCACGACTGCGATGAAATACAGATCGGAGGCACCACAATCCGTTTCCGAGAGACTACTGCAAGCCCCATCGCCATCACTCTACCTCTGTCGTCGAGGGCTGTTCATGACCAAGCCGCGGCCAATACCTTCGTGCGGGGGGGCGAATTCTGGTCACTGACCTACGGCGGTGTGGTTGCGCGCCTCAGGGACAGCAAGGGGCTGCGGGACATCGCTCGGCTCCTCGGGACGCCAGCGAGGGAGGTGGCCGCGGTGGATCTTGCGGGGGGAAATCTTGTTGACATCGCGAGGCGGCCGGCGACGGTCGGAGAGCTTGAACTCGGGGTGGAAGGCGACGTAGGAGAGGCGCTCGACGCTGAGGCGAGAGCGCAGTATCGGACTCGCCTGTTCGATCTCGAGGAGGAGATCGCCGACGCAGAGGCGAACAACGATCCGGAGCGAGCCAGCCGCGCGCGCGATGAGCGAGAGTTCCTGCTCGGCGAGCTCGGGACCGCGGTAGGTTTGGGCGGCCACGCTCGACGGATGCTCGATCCTGCGGAACGGGCGCGCAAGGCAGTCACTGGACGGATCCGGGATGCGATCGGGCACATCGAGACGGCCCATCCGGAGTTGGGGCGGCACCTGCGCCGTTCGATCCGTACAGGCAGCTTCTGCGTCTACGACCCGCCCGAACCGACGGACTGGCAGCTATAGCCGCGGCGCCAGGGAAGGTGCCAGACCCGATCTGTCAGTGCTACCTGCGTTCTGGCGCCGTACTCGATGAAGGTCGCTCGCCAGGGCGATCACCTCGAAGAGGAGCGAGTAATGGCCACCACGAGCGCCGATCAGGAACAGACCGAATTGTCGGAAGCCGAGTTCGACGCGACGAACATGGCGGGATCCAACATTGACGAACTTGAGCGTGCCGCGATGGCGCGATACCGGAATTTGCAGGCTCTGTGGGAGACAGTCAGGCAGGCGGCCCGATGTGCGGACGCTCTAGCTCGGCTTGACGCCGCGCTCGCACGCCAAGCCGGATAGCGCGAAGCCGATTGTGACGTGCGCTGCCGGGCGCGCCGCGTCGCACTAAAGGTGTACGCGTGGGGTTGCGGCTCTGGCTTCCGCAGTTGACGTACGCTCGCTTAGTGACAGAGATTACGTCAGACTGACTGGATGCGCATCATGTCCCTCGTTTGGGCGACGGATCTCGACGTGTTGCCAGCTGACCGTGTCGTTGAGCGGCGGGATGCGTATGTGCTGGTGCGGTCACCGAGCAATCCGGGTCATTACTGGGGCAATCTGTTGCTGTTTGAGGATCCGCCGGGCGCCGGAGATGGTTCGCGGTGGGAACAGCGCTTTGATGCCGAGTTCGCTGCCGAGCCGCAGGTGCAGCATCGCACGTTTGCGTGGGACCGACTTGACGGGAGCTCGGGCTCCGTGGATGAGGAATTCGTCGGGCGCGGCTATGAGCTTGAGCAGACCGTTGGTTTGGTCGCATCCCTCAACGCCGTTCGGGCCCACCGCCGCGAGAGCAGGGACGTGCGGGTGCGGGCACTCGATCCCACTCGCGGCGCGGACCAGGGCCTTTGGGAGCAGGTTGTGGAGCTGCAGCTGGGTGGCCGCGACGAGCGTGAAAATAAAGCCAGCTATGAGACTTTCTGCCGGAGCCGGTTGGAGGAATTGCGAACGCTGTTTCGGCTCGGCCGAGGAAGTTGGTATGTCGCGCTGGACGCGAACGCTGACAAGGTTGTCGCGAGCTGCGCGATCGTCGTTACGAGCGGCCGGGGGCAGATTTCAATCCGTCGACACCGCAGCAGCGCACCGACGACGCGGCATTTGCTCTCGCCTCGTTGTTGAGGCGGCACGTCACGCCGCCCGTCAATGGCGCGCCGAACAATTTGTGATCGCCGCCGACCCCAGCTATCACGCCCTCGGCCTCTACGAATCACTCGGCTTTCGGCAGCAGGAACGAGTGTGTGGCGTCTACTGGCGTCCGTCCCACTGAGCCCTTGGCCAATAGGCGCGCTCCAGGAAGCCGCGCTTCGGCAAGATCGATTTCGTCAGGGCCTTGCTCCCCAGGTGGGGGATGTAACGACGGATCGGTGCGATCCGGCCTTGGGCGGATCGTTGCTGGTGTGCCGGGTACGTGGATCCGTGCGCTCTGTGGATGGAGGATGCCGCTGGCTGAACTGACAGCGACCGTGGGGTTGTAGGCGGTTCCTTGTCTTCGGACAAGCCGTTCTGACGTCCGACCGGTGAGATAGTGATAGGGGCATCGCGATGCGCGGATGCTTACGGGCGGCCCAACGCGGCGTTGTTCCGGTACATCTGACGGCCATCGAGGGCGACCACGGCTGACTCGCAATACAGTGGGGCTCGGTTCGGAGGCCAGTTGTCCGTAGACGCGCCCGCCCCGAGTGCTAGTCGGTACGACCAGCCGTCATGCCGAACGGCGCTGTGCTAACGCGCACCGGCCGAGCAAGGCGATCACATGGCGCGCAAGGGAGCCACAACCACAGCGCCGTAGTGCTTGGCACAAGGCTTTGAGCCATTCAGCCGATCCAAGAGAAGTGCGGCTTGCTCGCCATTGAGGACCTGCATCTCCGTGCGTTGCACACTTGGCGGAGCTACCGCATCAGCGGGGTTCGTCGCGATGAGCTGCCAACGAACCGCGTGTGCGCGGGCCTCACGGAGAAAACTGTGGTGATGCAGCACAGTCCGGCGGGAGAGTCCACCAGCGCCGCGCTTTCGTCCCCCTGCGAGCCACTGCCTCTCTCCAGAGAGACTGTGCGCCGGACGGAATTGATCTAGCCGGATCGAGCCGAGAGTCACGACGAGACGATCTCGGACGATTCCCTCATCTTCACGGATGGCAACCCTAGCGGCACGGTAAGCGACGTCGTCGCCAGCATCAACTGGGGGACGGCAGCGCGCCAACCTATAGGAAGCGTCACCGGACCATCCGGAGGGGGCCGTTCACAGTCTCTGGCGCCGACGCGTGTCCGTCAACGCGCAGTTCAACGCGTATACCGTACAAGCGTCCATCGGTGACGACGGGGGAGTACCGCCGCAGCTGGGACCGGTTGTCCAGTCATCGTTGGTAATGGTGCCTTCGTCATCGGTAGCACGTCAGACAGCATCGGGTCTTATCGCTTGTGCTGCACTGCACCGTTAACTCGCAAGAAATCCACAAGACTCGAAGCGCACGTTTCACGGACTGCCGCTTCGGCAAACGCGCGATCAGCTCGGCAACGCGCGCCAAAGGGCCCTCACCTGATCCAATCGGTGAGGGCCCTGGCGACCTCCTATTAGCAGCAGGAGCCGTAATAATGTGTGATGCCGTTGGCGTAGACGTCGAAGCGGACGTAGCCCCATGCCTTGTAGAACGGGGTCGTGTATGGAGACACCCAGAAGTTTACGCCAGCCATCGCTGGATTCCCGTTCCAGTAGCCGCACCAGCCCCCTTGGTCGTAGCCCCCGAAGTACGCCCCGGCGTGGAAGGGACAATCGGGACCCCAGTTCTTCCACACGGACGAGTTGTTGCTACAGAACCCAACATTGAGTGACTGCACGCCAGCGAGCGACGTGCCTGAGAAGACGTACCAGTTCGTCCAGAAACCCCGGCACCCGGACCACGCCGCAGCGTGCACTGGGGCGCCGGGGATGCTGAGATTTGACGATGCAGGTGTCGGCGTCAGCTGACGGTCGTGTGTCGTCCGCTCGACGGCAAGTATGCGCACGTACCCGGCGCTGTTGTTGGCCGCGACCACGAAGTCCCCGGGACGGTCGATGACACCCGAAGTGACCACCACGGCGTTCGGCCAGTCGCGGTGTGCACGAGCCAGCACCGTCGCCGACATCGCGGTAGCCAGGTGGGCGCTAGCCGGGACCGGCTTACCGTGAGCAACGAACGTGGCGGGCTGGGTGCCGACAGCTTCCGCGTTGACCAGAGCGAGACTTCCTACAGACAGCATCGCTCCCAGGGCGAGGCGACGCGCGGATCTGAAGACCAGCGCACCCCTGCGCTTATGCGTCGAGAACATAGATCTACCTCCGAGGAGGATCCGACCATCTTAAGGTCAGTCGATCCTCGTTGATAGCTGCGCTAGAAACCATCTCGCATCGTCAGAAACGCTCTGGCGATTTCCGCGCTCGCGTTGCCAGAATCGGTCTGGCACTATTTACGACCGTGCCGCCACGGTTTCGGCTGGTGTCCTTGGAACCGCTCAAATCCTTCTAGCCGTGCCATCATGCCCAACTCGCCTATCCTGTTCTGTGCTGTTGATGCACGGCTGGTCAGTCTTGAGGCCAGAGTAGCAGTTCCTTCGAGGCGTAACCGTGCTCGGCGCAATACGGACGTAGAGGCGTCGCCAGCGGGGAGGCTACGATCCCCCGGTGGCCCTGGGGGAGGGTCGGGCGCTTTCGTGGCGGAGGAGATCGGCCTGATGGACGGAACTAGGCATGGGTATAGCCAGTCCCGCGAAGGGTAGTGGGAATACCATCGAGGTCCGCGAGTGTCGACGTGCTGAAGTGACGGTACGGCCCAAACCCGGCCCGAGCAATCCTCCGCCCGGGTGAACAGCCGAAACGTCCGCTCCACGCTCAACGCGAGTTACCGCTCGCTCACCGGAGCTTGATCTCCACGCCAGGCTACCGAGTGTGAGCGCCCCGTTGATCGGGCCACCTACTCACTCGTCATCGGTCCACACCCTTGCAAGCCCCGATCGCCTGGCGGGGCAGCCGCTGCCTCGCGGCGGTTGACCATTCCTCTTACATCAAACGGTCGATTGGTGGTAGTTGTTGCCACGCTGACGACGACCTCCGATCAGAGCGACACGTAGGCTCGGGGGCGTCGCCGGGACGACGAGTGGACACGAGGCGCGCCGCATCCGCGTCGCCGGCTCGCATCACCTAATGCCACATTAGCCACTCCTACTCACACCTCCGATTCCTGGATTCTGAACTCCTTAGCAGCGACTGAGCGAATCCTTTCCGATGACATCAGCGAGTAATTGGTTTGACTAGCGTGCCGACCGCCGAGCATGCGGCCGCATGCTCAACCACGCGCTCTCGGGCCAATAGACGAACTAGTGGTGCGTCGCGGAGTTGATCTGGTGGAGTGCCCGGCGCGTGTCGGGTGGCGGTCGTCAGCGAGGACGTGGTTACAGGGCGCCCAGGTGCAACGGCGTGCCTCTTTGGGAGACTTGCGCTCTAGACGTTCAAGGCAGCTCGAGAATGGTCTCCTCGATCTCGACGGCCCGTCCCGGGGCAAAGGACACCTCCGTACCGATCGGGTGGAAGCCCGCCTTCTGAAGGACTCGTAGCGACCCAGCGTTGTCGCTCGCGGCACGGGCTCGGATCGGCCGAACCGAGATCTCCTCGAGGAGCAGGCCGAGCGCCCGGGTTGCAATCCCTTGCCCCCAGCAAGTGCGATCTATCCAATAGGTGACCTCGGTCGCTCCGTCCGAGACGTAGCTCGCGATGGTGCCGACGAGTCGAGAATCGCAGATGATGGCCCGAAGCCTGTTCTCAGAGGAGGACATGACCTTCGCCATATGGGCGTCGAAGGCGCTTCGATCGTTCGGGTCCTCAGGTGTGAATGCCGCCATGCGTACTGAGTCCGGATCGCGCATCTGCTCGAAGATCGCGTCGAGATCCCTTACTTCTACCGGACGAAGTGCAAACTGCGACATGCGGACGGTCCTCCTGGTTCCAGCAGCGTTCTGACAACCAATCTCCGGACGCGACAAATTTGCTGCGGTGGTGCATCCGTTAGCATACCCGCCGCGGCACTGCGGGAAGGGATCAGCAGGTGGTCAGACTGAGACAGCTCCACGGCTTGGATCATCGCTCACCACTGTGAACTCATCCCCCTCAGACACAGCTGATGAGAAGGTATCCGTTCTAGTGGCGCCGGATGTTGGCGGTTCGCCTTCATCCATATCCGCTGACTCCCTATCCTCGATCATGAGCATCGAGTGATTTCGGCTCTCGCCAAACTCGAAACGCCTCATCCGTCGGCAGGTTATGATCGGGGAGAATCTGAGGAGGGCCATGTGTACAGGTCGTCGTCAGTCGATCGAACTGCCGGTCCCCAACGCTGCCTCGGGTCCCGAAGTACTCTTGGCTCACGACAAGCAACCGACTCAGCCACCTGAGGTGGGCATCACCGCCTCCTGGCTGACGTCGTCTCCCAACCAAATGCTTGGGTTTTGCTACTGCGGAGGTAAACCGCAGCGTGGATCATAGAGCTCGACTCCTTGTCGTCGACGACACACCGGAGAACGCGCAGCTCCTCGAGGCTATTCTGTCCCCGCATGGATACTCGGTAGCTCTAGCCTCTTCCGGCGTCGACGGTCTCGAGAAAGTCCGCACCGGCGAACCTGACGTCGTCCTCCTCGACATTCTGATGCCGGATATCAGCGGCTACGAAGTCTGTCGCCGAATCCGCGCCAATCCCTCGACCCGACTGCTCCCTGTGGTGATGATGACCTCGAGTCGCGACCAGGACAAGGTCGATTCCATCGAGGCCGGGGCCGACGACTTCATCGCTCGACCGTTCGATCCACGGGAGCTGCTCAGCCGGGTACGGTCGCTGTTGCGCATCAAGGAATATCAGGATGCCGTCCAGGCTCAAGCCGCGCAGCTCGCCGAGTGGAACCTGACCCTCGAGCAACACTTTCAGAGGCAGCTGGAACAGCTCGAGGAACTCGATCGTCTGCGCCGCGTCTTCTCGCCGCCTATACAACCGATTCGTCCCGTCCGATATGTCCCAGGCGCGCATCAGGGCTCTGAACTGGAGGGGAGGTTCCGGCGGGAAGGCGAATACTGGACCGTCGAGTACGAAGGGCGGGTCGTGCGCCTGCGCGACGGCAAAGGCATGCGCGTTCTTGCTCGGCTGCTCGCTGATCCGGGACGCCCGTTTGCCGCGCTGGATCTCGAGCGCCTCGGCCTACCAGCGGACACATCTACAGCCCGTGCGATTGCGGCGAGCAATGCCGGCGAACTTCTCGATGACGATGCGCGTCGAGCCTACCGGGTGCGTGTTGCGGAGTTGGGGGAGCAAATCGAGGCAGCGGAGACCGAAGGCAAGTCAGATGAGGCGGGTCTCATGCGCGAGGAGATGGAGTTCATCATCCATGAGCTCAGCCGAGCCTTCGGTCTTGGGGGACGATCGCGCCGCGCGGGATCGATCGCCGAGCGGGCGCGCCTGAATGTGATGCGCGCAGTGAGGTCGGGGATGGAGCGCATTTCCCTTGCCGACGCTGGATTGGGAGCTCATTTCAAAGCGACGATCCACACGGGCACCGTGTGCGTATACACGCCAGATCCGCGGGCGCTTATTGCCTGGGATGTGACGGGCGGAGCCGGCTAGCGCGATTGAACATCCGTTCACCCCAAGTGAACGCACGATATGCGAAGCCGTATCGGCGGCCGAGCGCTCGTGGGGTGGGTCCCTGGGACCACGCACGGAGGTGGTGACATGCGCGTGATAAGGGCGGCTTTCCTGTCCGGAGCCGCGATTGGCGTCATGCTGACGGCGGGCTGTGCGTCGACCGCTGCAGTGACGCCAGCCCACACCGCCACAGGCCCACCGGCGACCGCCGTTGCACCACCCGGGTGGGTCGCGCTCAGCGGCAGCCCCGGCGCTCCGGCGGTCAATCCGATGACAGCCACACTCTACGTGCCGATCCAATGCCCGACTGGAGCGTGCACGACCACGAGCGACGTTGTCGATGTCATCAGCACATCCCGGTGTAACGCCGAGGTCGCATCCGACTGCCGCGTGGTTGCCGAGGCTAGCGTCGGCGCCAGTCCCCTCGCCACCGCGATCGACGAATCGACCGACACGATCTATGTACCCACCAGCTCGGGCACCACCTCGGTGCTCAACGGAGCGCGCTGCAATGCGACAGTGACCAGTAGCTGCGCCAAGCCGGTGGCGACCATCGGCGTTGGCGGGGTCGCCGCAGCCTTCAATTCGGTGACCCAGACGCTATACGTGGCCGACCCAGGGGCCGGGATCCACGTGATTGACGGCGCCACGTGCAATGCGGTCAAAACCTCGGGATGCGGGCAACCGTCCAAGTCGGTGGCGGACGGCGCCGGTCCTCAAGCCCTCGACATCGACCTGGCCACCGACACGGTGTACGCCGTCAACAATGGATCGGGCAACGGGGACACCGTGTCGGTGATCGACGGGATGACCTGCAACGGGAGCGATGCGAGTGGTTGCGGCCAAACTCCGCACACGATCACCGTGGGCAGTGGAGCCTTTTGGGACGCAGTCGACCAAGCCACTGACACTGTCTACGTCACGAACAACAACGATGGGACGGTCTCGATCATCGACGGCGCTCAGTGCAACTCGACGATCACGTCCGGCTGCGGCGACGCACCGCCGGCTGTCCCAACCGGCGCCGGGGCAGCCAACGTTGCGATCGACAGCTCACTGCACACGCTCTTCGCGGTCAACTCGGATAACGACACGCTGTCGGCAATCGACACGAGCACGTGCAACGGCGCGTCGACAGCCGGCTGCCCGAAGCTGGCACCCAGCGCGCAGGCCGGACCCAATCAGGGGCCAGGATACAATGGGTTCCCCCAGGCTATCGCGCTTTTCCCGCAGAGCGCCACCGCGTACCTGGTGAACGTCGGGGGATCAGACATCCTCGCGGCGGTGAGCATCAGCAGCTGCAGCGCGGCGGACACCTCGGGCTGCCGCGTCCCGGCCGCGAGTGTGACGAGCCCTGAGTTCGAGGCATCCATCGACACGTCTACCGACACCATCTACGCCAGCAACGACGCCCTGCCCGAGATCGACGTGCTCAACGGCGCCACCTGTAACGGCACGCACCTGTTCGGGTGCGCTCCCGTCGCCGAAATCCCGATGGCGAGTCCCAGTGCCGCTCTCGGTGCGATCGATGACGCCACCAACACGCTCTATGCCTCCGACCCGTCCGGTTCAACAGTCTCCGTGATCGATACTGCCGCCTGTAATGCCACCCATACCGCCGGATGTCCGCGTAAACCTGCGACGATCACCGTCGGCGAGGCACCGGGACCACCGGTGCTCGACACGGCGACCCAGACCCTCTATCTGCCCTTTGGGGCCAGTGCAAATCAGGTGGATGTCGTGAATGTGGCCTCCTGTAACGCTGAGGTCGCTTCGGGCTGCGGGAAGACTCAAGGCGTCGTCAATGTCGGCGAGGGGACGGACACTCTGGGACTGAGCGCCAAGACCGACACGATCTACGCGCCTGGTGTCGGGGTTCCCTTTGCCACGGGAAATACGGTTTCGGTGATCAACGGAGCGACCTGCAACGGCACCAACCACTCCGGCTGCAGCCACGTGGCCGCGACTGTGACCGTCGGGCTTGGTCCCTACGGGGTCGCCGTGGACGACGCAACAAATACCGTCTACGTGACGAACGATGGAAGCGGTGACGTGCCCGGGACCGTGTCGGTGATCAACGGCGCCGCGTGCAACGGCGCCGATATCGCAGGTTGCGCGGGACCCATCCCCACGGCCTCGGTCGGCCGGGCGCCTCACCTGGCTGTCGTCGACCCCAGCACAAACATCGTGTACATCACCGATCACGGTGGCGGAGCGGTGTCAGAGCTCAACGGAGCCACATGCAATGCGATAGTCATGAGTGGCTGCAGTACCGCCGCGGGCTTGCAGGTGACGGTTTCTGAACCGGTCGGACTGGCGGTGAATCCTGCGACCAATACCGTCTACGCAATGACATCCCTGGTGCCCGGCGCAATGTCGATATTCGGCGGCGAACCCTAGGCGGATCGCTCGCCCCTGTCGAGGTTTGACCCACGGAGGGCTGCCTCGATCAGCGATCTTCTCCGGGAACGTTGCAGTATGCAAGCACCTGAGCCGGAAACGTCTTGACGTCGATCGGCTTGACGATGACCCCAGCAAAGCCGGCGCGCGCAAATCGGTCCCGATCGATCGCCATCACTGATGCTGTCACCGCAACCACGGTCGTGCCGGTCGTAGCCGGATCGGCTCTCAGGTGTTCGAGCGCAGTGACGCCGCTCATGCGTGGGAGCTCGATGTCCATGAGAATGATGTCGGGAGCCGCCGTCGCCGCGATTTCGAGTCCATGTTGGGCGTCGGCTGCCTCGAGTGTGCGGAAGCCGTAAAGCCGCAGGAGGTCGCGGGTGAGCGTGAGATTCTTCTCATTGTCCTCGATTATGAGCACCAGCTGACCGTTCGCGCGGTGGCTCACAAGAGAGCTGGCGCCGTTTCCAGGGGCTCGTTCGATGATGGCTGGATCTACCGGGCCGACACGGTCATTAGAAACGCTAGAGGCGGTGGATCGACGGGACATCGGCAAACTGAACGTGAAGGTGCTGCCATGCCCGACTGCGCTCTCCACGTTGAGTTGGCCGCCGTGCAACTCAACGAAACGCCGCGACAATGCGAGTCCCAACCCCGTCCCCTCCTGCACGGTGAATCCGCCAACCTGTTCGAAGTTTTCGAATATCCGTGCCTGATCCGTGGGTGCGATGCCGACGCCATCGTCGCGTACGCTGATCACAATCGCATCGCCGAGGTAACGTGCGATGACGTCGACGTGCCCGCCTCGATCGGTGAAGTTCAGCGCGTTCGAGAGCAGGTTGAAGAGCACCTGCTTGAGGAGTCGCTCGTCTGCCTCGACCAGGCCAACATTCGGGTCCACGTCGAGCCGCAGCGCGATGCCCTGCCGGGTGGCTCGCTCGCGCAAGAGTTCAGTCGCATTCTGCAGCATCTCATCCAGAGCGAAGCGGCTCAGCTGCAGCTGCATGCGCCCCGCCTCGATCTTTGACAGATCGAGGACATCGTTGATGAGCGTCAACAGATGCCGAACTCGACGTCTGGATGGCAGTCACATACTGCGTCTGCTTCTCATTGAGATCGCCGACCATCTGCTCATGCAGAAGATCGGAGAAGCCGATCACGGCGTTGAGCGGCGTCCGCAGCTCGTGGGACATGTTCGCCAGGAAGTCCGTCTTGTGCTTGCTTGCCGCCTCAACCTCCTGATACAGGCGCCCCAGCTCGTCGTTCATGCGGTTGAGGTTTGCCGCCAGCTCACCCAGCTCGTCGCGATTCGGCACATCGACGTGCCCCGAGAAGTCGCCGGCGGCGATCGCCGCCAGTTTCGCATTCACCTTCCGGATTGGCCCGAGGAGCATCCTGGAGAGGATGAACGCGAGAAGTACGGCAAGCACTGCGCTCGCGGCGGCAACGCCGATGAACAGGTGCTGGGAGCCGAGATATGAGGCAGTGTTCTGCTCGGGTAGGTCCGTTGATAACTCTTGAGTATTGACGACCAGTTTGTCGGCGTCAGCGGCCAGGATATTGTTGTAATCCATGTCTGGGAGGTTGTTGTCGTACGTAGCGTTCAGGTCACCCCACTCGAGCGCCGCCATGTCCTTGGAGATCGCGCCATATTTCGAGTGGATATCAGTGAGGAGGTTCAATTCGTTGGAGGGGGGCGTGAAACCGAGCGCGTCGAGTTCGGTCTTGGGCTCCATTGACTCGAGTGTTGAGGCGATCTCGCCGTCATACTCCGCGAGTTGAGGGAGCGAAGCGCTTTCACTCGATGCTCCACAATTTCCGTTGAGGAAACACTCAACAACGAGCGCGCTCCGGTGCTGCAACTCGACGCCGAGGTGCACGCTGTCGTCCAGGAGCTGCTGATATGCCGCCAGGCGTTGGGGCAATTGACTGAGCGTTCCGGCGCGGGTGTTCGACTGACTCAGGACGCCCAGACCCAACGCGCCAACCGTTACCAACAGGGCCACGATAACCGCAAAGGCAAACAGAAGCTTGCGTTGCAAGGAGGTGGAAATACGCGCGATGGCGCGTACCAGCAAGTTGTCAGCGGGCGTGGCCACAACTCCGCCGGCATCCTCTCACGGACGGCCTTCTCTGGGGAATGGGCAACGGGTTGCTTGCGCTCAGGACCAACGCCAGTTCTCCGGGTAGATCTGCAACAGCGGATCCTGAGGGAGGGTGCCCCGCAGGGCCTTGTTGATCATGGACAGCTGCCCGTAAGCAACGGGCAGCCAGATGACCGGCAGTTGCTTCGCGATGTAGTCTTCGTAGGTGTGCAACGCCGACACGTTGTTGCTGGACTCGGTGGCCAGAATGTCGCTTTCGGCCTGCTGATCACAATAACCACCGGCGTCAGATCCGGCTAGCATCTGGTCGTTGCCTGATCCGCTACACGCCCAGAGTTCGTCACCGGTTGGGTAGTAATCAGGGGCGTAGAACCAGCCAGCGCCCCAGAACTGCATGTCCCACGTACATGACGTTCCCCCGCACGCGAACGCGTTGCCAATGACCGTGTTGAATGGCGCGGTGCTCAGGTTGATCTGAATGCCGGCCAATGCGTAGTCGGACCTGAACTGGGCCATCTCCTGGTCCAGCGAGGACTGTCCGCTCACGTACTGAAGGCCGAATGATGCCTTCGCGCCCTGCGGAATGCCGGCGCCGCAGTGGCCGGTGCCACCGCCCGGGCTGCTGCAGACGCTCACGCCGCCCACGTTGACGGTCCACCCGTTGGCCTGGAGCAGGGACACGGCAGCACTCGGGTCGTAGGGGTACGGATTGGTCTTCTCGAACGCGTCGACGAACTTCGAGGACGGCTTGATCGGCACCGGGCCGTACGTCGGATATCCGTACCCGAAGAAGGCCTTGGCGATGAACGTGTTCTGATCGACCAGATCCTGCATCGCCTGTCTGAAGTACAGCTGACTGAAGATCGGTCCACTGGTCGGGTTGGTGAAGTTCTCCGGTACGTAGGTGATCTGCCAACCGGTCCACGGTTGGAAGTTGTAGATGCTGCTCAGTGAGGCTCTTTGTGGGACGTCATCGTCAGGGATGTACCCGTAGTCGATGCTGGTGTTGGTCACCGAGGTCGCCGCTCTGAGCTGGTTGAACTCGGTGGTGTCCTCGGTGAACGGAACCTCGTTGAACTGCGTGAGGGTCGGCTTGATCGGTCCGCCGTAGTCGGGGTTCGGCACCATCGAGACGTTGCCCGCAGTGTCCATCGACTTCAGCTTCCATGGACCCGAAACCACCTGCCAGAGCGGGTCGGTATCGTAGGTCGAGATGCTGTTCGACTCAAAATCGAGGAGCTTGTAGACCGCCTGCGCGCCGGCTGGGGTCTCGTCGTAGTTACCCACCGCGCCGGTCGGCAACTCCTTGTCCCAGACGTGCTGGGGAAGCGGGGTGATCTGGCTCAGCTCGTTGTAAGTGAAGAAGTACGAGCCGTACGCCTCGGTGAGGTTGAAGGTGATCTGCAGCGGGTTGGTCGGGCTGATCGTCGTGCTCAGGACATTGTCGGGATAGTTGCTCGCCGAGTAGCCGGCCCAGTCGGCCTTGTTGGCGGTGACCAGGTTCTGCCAGAACTGGATGTCGCGCGCCGTGATCTGGGTCCCGTCCGACCACTTCCAGCCTTTGAGGGTGATGGTCACCGACTTGCCGTCCGCGGAGTAGACGGGCGGATCGGCTAGGCTGAGGCTCGTGTTCAACTGGACCTGGCCGTTGGTGCCGAACCAGTAGAGCGGCCGGTACATGAGGTACTGGAACTGGCTCAAGGTCCCGGTATTGAAATCCTGGTTGCGCACAAGCGGGAAGATGTAGTTCGGTTGCGCCCCCGGTGACTCCGCGAACGTAGCCGTGGTCTTCTTGACCATCGGGCCGGTGGAGGGGCCGCTGCCGCACGCAGCGAGCAGCATCGCCCCCAAACCGACCACCGCGGGCCACCCCGTGGCCGTCCTGGCCATCGTCACGGAAGCAATATACCGAGAGCCCAGAGGTACTGCAGCGCTCAATCATCAGCCATCACCTCACCTGTCACCCCGTGATGCGCTATCACAGAGTCCGATTCCCGCGCCGTGCCCCGTCTCGACCGTTCATTGCCTGTGACGACTGAGCACGGCGCGGGCCGCGATGTGCGCTAGCCCTCGATGTTGACCAGGAAGCCGTGGAAGGAAGCGATGGGGCTTTCGACGTACAAACCCACCACGACGTCACCGTTTGGGCTGATGTTCTTAATGAACGTTCCGTCGCCGGCCCTGTGCCGGCATGCGGGTCGTCAAGGGGCGAGAACTGCCAGTCGCGCAACAGCCATCCATGCGTAGCGCCGCCGCCGTTGATAATGGTGCCGTCGATACTTCCGCGGTGCGAGATCGCGCTCGGCGTCGTGCCCTGTCCGGCGCCGCTGCCAGCTCCCGGAGCGTTGATGGTCGTGAAGTTCCCCGACGTGTCAACGAAGCCATGGCTGACGTTGTGATTGTCGATGTACTCTCCGACGACTACTCCGGCGTCGTTCTCACTGGTCAGGATCGTGCCCTGGCCGGCGCTGACGCCGGCGTGAGGCGCATTCACCGTAGTGAAGACGCCAGCGTTGTCCACGAACCCGTGGTTGACGTTGTTGCTGTCGAGATACTGGCCGACAACCACACCCTTGTCGTTGAGACCCTCTGGAATCGTGCCGGCGCCGCCGGAGCCCACCTTCGGGTCGTTGATGACGCTGAAGGCGCCTCGAGGCCCTCGCACGAAACCGTGCCAGATCCCGGTGTCATCGATGTATGCGCCGGCGACAGTGTTCGTGTTGTTGATGCCGGATGGGAACGTGACCCCGGACGTCCCCGGGTAGTCGAACTGGACGACACGCCCTCCGGATATGACGTAGCCGTGATAGCCACCCCCGGCGTCCAGATACGTACCCGTCATGACCCCGGCGTCATTGACACCGTTGACGTAGCTGCCGAACTTTCCGACGTTGACAGTGAGGTAATGCAGCGACCTATGTGCTGCCTGGGCCTGCAACGATGACGAGGCCGTGAGGGCGACTCCAGCACTCGCTGTCGCTGCCGCTACGACAAACGTCTTCCGTTTGCGGTTGATGACATCAGTCTGACCGAGCATGACCACACCCACGCTGCGGGCTGGTCGTTAGCGTGACGGCCGAGTTGCCCGCGTCCGCTTACTCAGGCGGTCACCAGAGGTGCACGCATGTTCAACCGGACTGAACATCTCCGACGCGGCGTAGGTGGCAGTGCGCCGGCTCTCCAGTTGGCCGTCGATGGTTCTCGCAAGCGTCCGTCAGCGTGACCTCTGCCTCCGCGTCGCCAAGAACCCTCGAACTGCGAACCGGGCGGCGGTAGGCTCCGGGCATGAACGCGCGTACAACGCATGCCAGATGGACTGATGAGACGTCAGTCGCGGCTAGCGCAGACCTCTGCAGAATGCTGAGGCCAGTCGCGATCGGCGGGGCCTGGATGTGTCTAATGCCAGATTAGTCGCTCGAACTCCTGGCGTCGGCATCGCCACCCTCGAACTCAAACGTATTGGCTGATCCGACAACTCCGATGCTCGCGATCGACTGCTCGATAAGCAATCGCTGGCTAACCGCCATCTTGGGATCGATGAGGAGTTGGGCCCCCAATCGCGCAGGCTCGGTCGCCGCGGAATTGAACCGCTCGGATGCTCCCGCTTCGACACCTGAGCGCCGTGGCATGCGCGGGGCGGCTTCTCCTAGGTTCTGTCACGCACTTCATGAGCCTCGAGTGCGCCTTCGACGAACCCCGCCCGCCAGAACCGATCGTCGTGCCCGTGCCAGTCATCGTTCCAGAGTGTTTGCCACTTCCTAAGTGCGGTCGAGCCGATCTCATCGGCGAGCTTGAGACATCGCTGCCAGTGCCTCATTTCCACACTTGCGGGACCGAATCCCTGCTGCTCGTACATGTAGCGGAGCTGGTCGAGCTCTGATCGCTGTGCTTGGTCGCGCGCCCAGCGCCGGCCACATTCCTTGCCCCGCGCGCGGTCGACTGCGTGATCAGGCATGCTAGCGCAGTGTAGGCGCGCACCGCTTACCACGCGCGCGCGCCGCTGTGGGGAGTTTAGGAATCCCGTCACCCGTCTGGACAGCGCGAGCATGCTACTTGTTACTGCAATTGTTACGTGGCGAGCCGAGAACTCTCAATAGAACCTGCGCCAGACACTGGCACATGGCCAGGCCGAGGTCCGCTGAGGAGACTCGACGGGCTGCGATCAACCCACCCGCTGACGGCGATGTCCTCGCCGTTCAATGCGGTTGCCATCCTTCCGAACCCTTTATTGACGCTCGCTACAGTCGCTCTCGAATCGCGCAGGGCGAAGTCGCAGGCTGGCGGGACGATGACCGGCATTCGCGAAAGGAACTGGCCGCGCCAGCCTAAGCGCTGATTCCCGCACGACGTCTGTGTCCTTTGCGCGAGCGCTTGCGCGGCCTGTGTTATAGCCACGGGTGACTAGAAGTCCGGAGGCGCGGACTCGAACCGCGGGCCCCTGGTCCCCCAGATTTTAGAGTGCAACCTTCGGTGATTGCTACAAGACTTTGTCGCTTCCACCTATTCGCGGCTGGACTTCGCGCACGACTTCGTAAGTGATGAAGACGAGGCCGTCCCCGACGATCCGGGTGTCGACGAGGCGCATTGGCTTCTTGTCGCTGGTCTCGCCGAAAAGGCGTTCGCCGGCCCCGAGCACGACCGGGTAGACCATCAACCGCAGCTGGTCGACGAGGTCGTGCTCCATCAGCGTGTGCACGAGGTGACCGCTTGCGGCGACGACGATTTCCCCGTCCAGCTTCTGCCTCAGCTTCGAGACCTCATTCACCACATCGCCGGTCAGGACCGTGGAGTTGTTCCAGGCGGGATCTACGAGCGTGGAGGACACAACATACTTGGGCATGCTGTTCAACCTGTCCGCCCACTCGCCCGTTCGGGATGGCCACCGGGCCGCCAAGAACTCATAGCTCCGCCGACCCAACAGGAAGGCCTCGGCACCGAGCGCCTCGGCGAACCCGACCTTGGCCCAGCCCTCGCGGTCCTTGTCCCCAATCTGGGCGAACCATCCGCCATACCTGAAGCCCTCCTCACCGGTCGGGTCCTGGACGACTCCGTCGAGCGTGACGTTCTCGCTGACCACGATCTTTCCCATTTCGGTTCTCCCGTCGTTGGTGGTAATCGAGTCACTACTGATGTAGGGGCGCGACGCGTCCTACATTTGTTCTAGTCGACGGAGTCTCCGGGTCGGACGCCGGCCTTCGCATAGGGCATTCCGCTGCCAGTAGTGATCAGACTGGGCAAACTCGTGCGCATGAGGGATCCCCACGCGTTCGAGCAGACGTCAAAACACTCGAACTGGGACTGAAGTCCGATGTGGGTGAAGAGAACTTCTGTCTGTCCGTTCTGGCGGCTGATCTCAAAGCAAATCGTGGTACCGACCCACTCAGCTTGATCCTCGACAAAGTTCATGTGGTTTTCAAGGACGAGCCAGGCGACGTTCTTGTTGGCCACGAGTTCGATGACTCGAAGTTTGCTGTAGTGGACGTCCTGGACACGGTACGTAAACTCGTCACCGACCCTCTGGCTACTGCCTTGGACGTCTTCACCCCACCATCCGCGAACGTCGTTGATGGCGTCGAAGACCTCTTTTGGGTTCTGGTCAACCCTAAATGAGACGGCATAATTGCTCACAGGTTCCGTCCTTGCCGTTAGTTCAGCGTGGGAGTGAGCTGGCAGCAATTCGTCTTCTCTCTGAGTAGTGCCTGTTTTATCCGCGACTGTCACGACGTCCTCCTTATGAGTACGGGCTTGGGCAGGATCCCTACCCCGATTGCATGATGCAAGTGAGGATACCAGATAGACTTGCATCATGCAAGCTCTGATGGTAGGCTGAGAGCATGCTCGGGAAAACCTATGACACTCAGGTGTGCTCGGCCGCTCGAGCGCTCGAACTCGTGGGCGAGCGGTGGAGCCTGCTGATCATCAGGGACGCGCTGTTCGCCTGCGCCACCCGGTTCAACGACTTCCTCAAGCTCGGAATCGCAACGAACATCCTCCAGAACCGCCTGGATGGATTCGTCGACGCCGGAATCATGGAGCGCCGGAACTACTCCCAGAAAACGGAACACTATGAATACCTGCTGACCGACAAGGGTCGCGACCTGGCTCCCGCCATCGTCTCGCTGACCGAATGGGGCGACCGCTGGGCGGCCCCCAACGGCCCACCCGTGCTCTACGTGCATTCCGTCTGCGGTGCTGCGATAACCCAGCAGACCACCTGCGCCAGTTGCGGCCAGGTGCACGATCCCACAGAGATTCACATACGACCAGGCCCCGGCATGCCCGCCGACATCGCCGCGCGTATGCGCAGACCGATTGTCACGGGCGGTGTCGTCGTCCGAAACAGCGCCAGCCAGACTGGAAGGGTCAACAGAAACATCCCGCGCCAACGAACCTCGTAACTTGCTTGGGACGCGGCAATTCAAAGCCGCCAGGGCATTCGCCATCGGTCCTAGAAGTCCGCCAAGTGGCAAACTGAGCCGTAATGTTGCGTCGCCTGTTCACCTGGCGGATGAACCTCTACCGGCTCATCGTTGGCGTCATCGTCCTGGCCATCGTGATCCCTGCATGGGCAGTTGGGGTACAGGCGATGTGGCTGGTCGCGATAGTGTGCGTCCTTGTCGTCATTGGCGCCGTCGGTGTTGGAACGCGTGTGTCGTCGATCCGAGAATGGTTGCGTCACTGATCACCTGGGTCCTGACGCGATACGCCATAGCGGAGGAACAGATGCCTGTCGACCGTCACGTGAGAACCGATCGCATCTGGTGAGCACCCAGGGTCGGCTGTCTGCTTTGTAGTGATACCGGTCAGTCCCGACGCACGGCACCAGGTCGATGGGAAGTACTGAGTAATGTGGACTTAGCCCCTCTACAACCCCTCGATGATCTTGGCGTCCGTGAACCCGCGCGTATCGGCTGATCGAACGATACCCATGGTGATCATCGACTGATCTCAAGGTCCGCCATCGCGGGGCAGCAGGTCGTTCTTCGTTACGGCACATGGCGTACGGATTGCGCGGTGGAAGACACGTGACGTGGCGCTAATGCGGGGGTGTCTCGGGACACAACGGTGCTCATTTTGTGGCAAACTCGCCCCCCGGTCGACGACCGGCCCGGAGCCGAAGGATGGGTCTATCCGAGGCGCGTGAATGTAGAGGAAGTGCCATATGGCGATTGTGGGTCCGGCTCCTCCGATGCCACAAGACGAGTACGGATTGAGGATTGACGACCAGGTCGTGCAATTCCTCCAACTAAAACAGAAGCTTTCCTACTTCCTGATTACGGCTGCGGTCGCCGTAATAGCCTTCGTAGTCGGCTTCATCGCGGCGAACTCAAAGACTACCGCGGGATCGATAGCGATTACGCCGTTAGATGCAGTGCTCGTTATCGTGGGAAGTTCAGCTGGCATCGTAGGCGCGGGTGCGTCGCTTCTTTCGCTGCATTTCGGGCACCGATCCTTTGCTCTTCACCTCGAACACCGATATGACCACAAAGCGTATGCAGACCTTGACCGGTGTGACCAAATGGCGTGGGACCGAGTTGGCAAGTGGGCCCGCGTGTACTTGCTCACCGCCTTCGTGGCTCTATTTGTGGAGATCGTACTAATGGTGTCGTATTTTGTAGAATTCTTTCTCATGAGGACACACGGATGACGCATCATTTCAAAGCGACTTGCACTGTGAGGCGCGTAGGGACAACCGCTCGCCGACGCGCACCCGCCGCTGGTGGCGATCTCGTCAAAGCGGTGCAGAACCTCGTGAACGCATTGCCCGTCGGCGAGCTGGAGAAGCGCCTTGCGCGCCTTGAGAAGACAGTCGCGCGGCTCGAGACGAGCCTGCGTGGCGCTGCTCGTCGCGCGACCACCGCGGTCAGCCGTGGTAAGCGCTCCACTGCGAAACGCGCGACCGCGAAGCGCGCCGGCGCCAAGAAGACGGCGGCCCGCAAGACCGGCGCACGGAAGACCACGGCGCGTAAGACCACCGCGCGTAAGACCACTGCCCGCAAGACCACCGCGCGCAAGACCACTGCCCGCAAGACCACTGCCCGCAAGACCACGGCGCGCAAGACCACTGCCCGCAAGACCACCGCCCGCAAGACCACTGCCCGCAAGATCACTGCCCGCAAGACCACTGCCCGCAAGACCACGGCGCGCAAGCCAGCAGCTCGGAAGACGACCGCGCGTACGCCTCTGGCCCAGCGTCGCGCAGTAGGCAAGCCGGACGCGACACCGCCTGCGACCGCGAAATCGGCCTGAGGGGACCGCCTCAGTCATCCCCCGGTTTTTCGTTCAGAGGGCCTTGGCCGGCGCCAGGGCCCTCTTGAGTGTTGCCGGGAGAACGAGGGCCTGGTATCGGATTTGACCGGTGTAATGCCAAATTACTCGTCCTATGCGCACCCTCCAAATGTCGCGTTGTTGACCTCGAGACCAGTGGTTGATACGGCACTCCCGATGATGATCATCGACTACCTCCGTGGCCTGCAGATCTCTCGAAATCGCCTGCAATTCAGCATCTGATAGTACAAAATTACCGTTGCTACCGGCGGCCCATAGTGCGGGCTGGAAAGGGCATCCAGCCCTTTGTCTCGCAGCGTCAGTGCGATTCTCCCTCCCGATTCGCAGCGTCCTGCTGGAGCCGCACGCGCCGCAGCGCGTGTGGCAGCGTAAGCGCACGCCAAGGCTTGGTATCTCGACGCCCGTGGCCACCCATATCCCCTCGGAGAGGATGGATCCTTGGATCGGCCGGGCTCCGGGTCAAGGTCGACCTTTGCGGCCAAGCGATGCCTCAGCCGGAGCGTGATCCAAGCAATCCAACACTCCCCTCAGATAGTCGTGGGCGCGTCGGGCGAGTGCCGTCGGATCGACGTCCCGTCGGTTGAAACCGGCCTCAACGGTGAGAAACCCTGAGTACTCAGCGTTCTTCAAAGCCGTGATCATGGCGACAAAATCGGCCTCGCCATCGCCGGGGGCCAGTCGCCCGCGTTCCGCGACGTGCACATAACGCAGGTGTTCTAGCAATTCGCCAACATAGTCTGTGAGAACCTCGTTGCGGTACAGGACGTGAAAGGTATCGAACATGACCTTCACATTCGGAAGACCTACCTCGCGCATCAACCGCAAGGCGTCCCCTCCTGTCTCGACGATGTTGCTGTCTGCTGGAGTTGGCTCGATAACAATCGTAATGCCAAGGTCTGATGCGGCTTTAGCGATGTCGGTGAGACACTCACGCGTCCAAGACCAGGCTTGTTCCTGGTCGACACCGTAAACGCGCCATCCCGCCACGAACACGAGGGTCAGACCGCCTAGTTGATTGCACAGCTCGAGGACGTCGCGCGTGTGCCGAACGGTGGCGCGACGCTCCTCGGGAATGAACGACGCCACATTATTTCCTGGTCCGCCGCCGGGGGCGGGGAGCATGGCGGATAGCGCGAGGTTGTGCGCATCAAGGAGGGAACGAAGGTCTCGACGCATGCTCTCATCGAGGTAGGCGGGGTATGCATGAGGGCTGGCCGCGACGATCTCAATACCGTCGTAGCCCATGGCTGCCAATCTCGGGATGACGACATCGATGGGATACGCAGGTAACCATGTTGGAGCGCTCGAAAACGCGGCGGTTGAGAATGAGAGTTTCATCGTGTCTGGTAGCCTATACCTATCTATTTCGCGCTGTTAGAATCGCGGATCGCCGAGTAGGAAGGTACTCCCGCGGCGGCTCCGACCGCCTGCAACGACTTGGCGGCCACGAGAGTCGCAACCTCCGCTGCGGACTCGATCGTCTCTCCCTGCAGGAGCGCCACAATCAAGCCAGCATCAAAGGCGTCACCTGCCCCAGTGGCGTCGATGACGTTGGTTGATTGCGCGACGACCCGGTGGACGTGGCCGTTCTCTGCTACCAGGCAGCCCGCCGCGCCCATCTTGAGTACGACCGCACGTGCCCCGAGACGTAGAAGATGCAGCGCCAGCACACGCGCCTCAACTCTCGGATAGATCGCAGAAAGATCCTGAAAGCTGGGGGCCAGAACGTCCGCCTCTTTGACCATCAATTCGAAGAGCGGGCGCGACGGTCCCATACCATGAGTCTCGTCAATAAGGGTGCGGATTCCCCGCTGGCGAGCGAGCGCCAACATCTCCACCGCCGGCTGGCCGTCGATTCGGGGTAGTGCGAAGATGTCTGGCATCACGAGCGCATCGCTTTCGAGCAAGGCGTCTCGATCGACCTCGTCGAGGGAGAACGTGCGATTGCAGCCCGGTGTGTGGGTGAATGTTCGCTCTCCGTTTGATCCAATGCCAACGAAGGTGAAAGGGGTCGGTTCAATCGGGTCCACGTAGACAGTCGAGGCATCTACGCCAGCGGCCGCTACCTCTTCACACAGAAATCGGCCGCAGAAGTCGTCGCCCACCTTGGCAAAGAGTCGTGCGGTAAGGCCAAGCCGTGCCGTCACGGCTGCTACATTGGTTGCGCCGCCACCAGGCTGCAGCCGAACATGCGTGGTGTTTACTTGAGGTTGGCTTTGACTTGGATAGTGGTCCAGCGGCCAACTTACAGCGTCGACCAGGGCCAGTCCGAGGCACGCGATCCTCATCAACGAACGAGCGTGTTAGTCATAGGATATACATCCCTCGCGGTCTGCCTCAGCATCTGCCGCGCCACTAGTTCCGCCTCTTCCAAGCTGTACTGGCCGCGGTCGATTCTTGAAGCTAAAGCTTCGGCAAGTAGATGCCTAATAAGCACCGCCTTGGTGTATGTCCATTCCAGGCTATACGCATCGGAGAAGAACCCGATCTGACGATTGGCCGGAAGCATATCCAAGCGCTCATCGATCACCTGGCGAATCGCAGTGGGAAAGAAGTTGTGCCACCAATAGGCGGCGAGGGTCAAATTGGGCAGTTCGCGGCAAAGGGTTGTCATTGCTTGGTTCGCGTGGCGGCTTGACAGCAGGCAAACGAATCGTATGGCTGGGTGCCTAGCCACCATGTCGCCCACGGCTCTGATTGCAGCTTGGGGGGCAATGCTGCCTGTCTCATGCGGTAGGGGCTCAGCTCCAAAGCTGAACTGGAAGACGATGGGCGTCGAGAGACGCGCTATGTGTTCTAACAACAACTCGTTCAGATAGGCTGCGTAGACATCCTGCTCCTCTTGCCCTGCGGAGCCGCGACGCAGAAGCGCGGCGCGCATCATCGCCTCCGAAACGGGCGACAAGCTCAGCTCCGTCGAGATGTGCGTTGCGAGAGAGACTACGGGCGCCTCGGCCAATTGCGCCACGAAGTATTTCATCGCTTCGTGGACATCATCGATCGTAACGATTGTTCGGGACGTTTGCGGGCGCTGGGCAGTTCCGTGGGCGACCGGGACTCCGGGAGGCTCGCCCCATGTTCGCTCTAACTCGTACAGCGGCGTGTCAAACACTCCGCGTTGTACGCGTGTGAAGAACGCCCATTCCATGGAGTACTCGAGAATGTCGATATCAACGTCGGCGGCACGCGAAAGCTCAGTTGTTAGACGCTCCACATTGCAGCGAGTCAGGATTTCACGCTGCCATCCGCGGTCGTCGGCCCGCTCCGCAATCTGCCGATTGAGGCGACGCCAATTCTCCGGGGTGAGTTGCTCGGTCCAATTGTACAGATCGCGCAGGGCGGTACGAAGGAGCCAGTAGCAACTCGTGTTGAGGATCCGAGGGACGTATGGGACGGCTTCTTTGATGCGGACCTCGGCCTCGCGCTCTGTCGGCTGACCGGGCCACTCAGTCAATCGATCGCCGCTCGGACATCCCGATGCGTACAGATCACTGACGACCATGTGGTACAGGAGCACGTCATGCAGACCCCTAGCCGTGAGCCGACCGCCCGTCAGGTGAGTGTGGGCATCGATGAGTGGGATGGACTTGAGCATCTCCAACACTTCAGCCTGCGTGGTCATCAAGTTCCTTCTGGCCGCAGCCCGATGGTCGTCGCCCGGCACCTGATGCAAGAGGTGGCGCTACGGTCCGATACGGCTTGAGGCCTCCGTAGCCGGTTGCGAGCAGCGCAGCACGACTCACTTTAAGACCTCCGTCCAGCTCCTCGTCCCGGTAAACTCCGCCACGGCCGCGATGACTCGCTGCACCTGCAGTCCGTCGGCGAACGACGGTCGCGGATCTCGATCCTCGGTGATGGCCTCAACGAATGCGGCCACTTCATGTGTGAAGGCGTGCTCCCAGCCGAGGATATGGCCTGGCGGCCACCAACCCCCGAGCCACGGATGCCGCGGATCCGTCATCGGGATGCTCCGAAATCCACGTTCGCCTATGGGCATGGTTCGGTCAAACAACTCGAGCTCATTCAGGCGCTCTAGTGAAAACCGAATCGAGCCCTCGGTGCCACCGATCTCGAGGCGGAGGTCGTTCAAATGGCCAGCAGCCACCCTACTGACTTCGAAGGATGCGACTACTCCGTCGGTCAGTTCTGCAAGGAAGGCTGAAGCGCCGCGTGCAGCTCTCGATGGCTCCCTCGTTGGGGTCAGCTCAGGCGTTGGAACGTGGGGCATTGATCGATCACGATTCGGAGAGGTGAACGGGGAGCGGTCTCCGAAGGAAGGCGCTCCCACTAGCCGTTGAATATTGTGTCCAGCAACGTGCTGCGCGAGGTCGACTACGTGCGAGCCAAGATCTGAAAGAGCGCCGAGTGGCGAGCGCTCCGAGTCCGACTTCCAAGTCGTCTCAGATTCTGGATCCTCCAACCAGTCCTGAAGGTAGGAACATCGCAAATGAGTGAGCTGGCCGAGCCGATCTTCTGAGATCAAACGCCGGGTCAATTCCAAGGCCGGGACCCGTCGATAGTTGAATCCCACCATCGCCCGCACACCACGTCTTGAGGCGCGCTCAGCGGCGGATACCATGTCTGTGGCCTCGGAGACGCAGCTGGCGAGCGGCTTCTCGCAGAGCACGTGTTTGCCGGACTTCAACGCCGCCACTCCAATCGTCGCGTGGAGATAATCGGGAGCGCAGATGTCGACGACATCAAGATCGGAGCGTGCGACGAGCTCTTCCCAGCTGCTCTCGACGTTGGCCCATCCGAGCCGAACCGCGGCGGCGGTAGCGGCGACACGATCTCGGCCGGCCAGCGCCACGAGCTCAGGCCGAAGCCTAAGAGGGAAGGCTCGCGCGACCACACTCCAAGCATTGGTGTGAACGCGCGCGATAAAGCCGTGTCCGACGATTCCAATTCGAAGAGTGGCCGGTTTCACTTGGGCGCCTCCGCCCTACGGCCGAGCCCAAGGACAGTAGCCGCGTACTCCATCGACCTCGCAACCGCAACGAGCTCGCGTTCGGCTTCCAGTCCATCTGAGTCACAGGACTCGATGATCGCGTGCTCCCCATTCTCGACCCAGGCCATGTAATCCATGAAGATCCAGGCGGGAACGTCCCGATAAGCGGACCAGAACTCCGCCTGCCGATAGTGGAACTCTCGGGGCGGTACTCCTATAATTTCAAGCTCGAAGGGACTCCCTGGACAGAGATCGGCGAAGCGTTTCGCGAGCCTGGGTAAGTCAACTGTTCCTTCGCCGAGCGGAACCCATTCGACGACCGCCCCGTCTTCCGTCGGCCGTGCTCGGCAGTCGCGAATGCCGGAGGTAAGAACGTAGGGGGCAATGACCTCCAGAGCTGCGGCTGGATCCTCAAGCGTCCAGGCGGCATTGCCGGTGTCAAAGAGGGCGCCCACGAAGTGAGGACCGGCACGCTCGATCAGATTCCTCAATTGCACCGACTGGAGGTCGCCTGAGTGATTCTCAACCGCGATCTTGATACCGAGACCCATCGCAACTGGTTCGACCGCTTGAAGTACGCGAACGGTTTCATCCATGAGCAGAGCGAAGGCCGCCAGACGCTCGGCCGGGCTGGCGGATTCACTAGGTTGAAATCGGTCCTCGGCGCCACCTTGAAAGCAGCGCACTATTGGAGAACCCAAGCGCTGCGCGATGTGGAGCATTTGGATGAGCTGGTCCTCGGCTGAACCCGCTAACGGTTCGAACCAATTGGACAGCGCGCAGATCGAACCCATGCCAACCTCGAGACCTAGTTCAAGTTCGTTCGCCAACGCACGTATTGATGTCAGGTGGCGGTCGGTCAGATCTCCGAGAAAGCGCGGCTCTGAAAAGTGGACAACCTCCGCTCCGAGCCCCGCGCAGTAGTCGAGAAGCCGCTCCGCGCTCCAATTTTGGGAGCGCAAGCTGTAGACATCCAACCCGAGCCGCGGTCTTGCCGGAATCATGGACCAACTACGGTGACGGTGGAGTCAGCGATTCCTTCATGGGAACGCTCGGGGAGATGTGACGTCTCGTCAACACGGACCTGCGTGACCTCGACACCAAGAGCTCGGATCCCTTCGATCTCATCAGAATCCGCCAGTTCCGACGTGACGATATGCGCTACGGCCGTGAGAGGCGCGACCCTGATAAGCGACTCCTCCCCGAACTTGGAGTGATCGACCAGCAGAATCACTTCCGATGCTGCCGCGATCATGGCTCGTTTCGCAGGCACTTCTTCGGGAATGGGGTTCGTGATGCCCGACCGGACGGAGATGCTGTGCGCGGCCAAGAAGGTCCGTTCGACATGGATCTCCCTCAGTGATGCGATCGTCATATCCCCGACAGCAGCGAAGGTCGCTGGACGGACCATGCCGCCGATGAGCATCAGCGTCACATGCGGGTTCTTGGTCAGTTCGGCGGCATGGGTGACGGCATTCGTGGCGACAACGAGATCTCTCTTACCGCGCAGTTCACGGATCAGGTACATCGTGGTCGTGCCAGCGTCGACGATAAGCGTGTCGCCATCCTGAACAAATCGCGCAGCGAACTTGGCGATGGCGCGCTTCTCCGCCTCGTGCTTTAGTAGGCGTCCCGCGTATGTGGTTTCCGAGAGCGCCCCAGTCGCGACTGCACCACCATGCACGCGCTCCACGACGCCCATTGCCTCTAGCCGCTTCAGGTCGCGCCGGACTGTTTCGTCGGTAACGGCGAACGTCTCGACTAGTTCGCTGGCACGGACAGAACCATCGCGGGTAACGATGTCGGCAATCGTCCGAAGGCGCCCGCCACTGATCGCGCGGCGTGTCACAAGCTTCCCGGAGCCCTGGTCACCATCCCCAGCGGACATTTCATCTACCGCGCCTATTTCCACGGCCCTACCTACCGTCAGGCCGCGCGCAGGAGTAACGCCACCACCTACCCTGGCACCATGCGGCGCGGAGCATCAGGGCGCTGTCAGCTGCGCTACGGCGGCATCCAGATCGGAGTGCTGCACAGCGATGCGGATCGCTCGAATCATCGTTGCTGGATCAGGCTGGTCCCAGATGTTGCGCCCCATTGCGATCCCCACAGCGCCGGCGCGAGCCACTGTGACGATATCCTCGAGGACTTCTCGCTGAGTGGGACGTCGAGGCCCCCCGAGGACGACCACTGGAATCGGCGCGGAACATACGATGTTCTCGAAGAATTCGGGATCTCCCCAGTATTCGATCTTTAGGATATCTGCCCCCATTTCAATTGCCTTGCGGGCACCATCAGCGCCGATCTCCCTCCGTTCTTGCGCATCGGCTGGCACGGCTTCGCCCCAGAGATACGGCTCGATGATGAGAGGGATTTCCCAATGGTGGCACTCTTCAGCTGTCCGGGCGAGATACTGCAGGTTGGCGAGCTCGGCCGCGCGATCTGCGAATCCCACCACGAGCATCGTCTTGACAGCGTCGGCGCCCAATCGGAGGGCCTCCTCCACCGAGGCTTGCGGACCGTGAGCCACCACGGGGCCGGCACCCCGGATGCCAGCATGCATCACCTGGTCAAGAGCGATGATCAGACTCGGACTGTCTCGCGTCGACAGGTCTTTTACGAGCCTGCGTGCGAGGCCTGCATTCAGTAGGACCCCATTTGGCTTCTCGACGATCGCCTTCGCTAACACTTCGCGAGGGTTCCGCAACCCATTGACGAATCCAGCGATGCCGTGGTCCATCGCAACGATGACAGCGAACTCGTCGGGCGAGCCCAACAACCGCGCTAACCGTCGCCCGCAGCCCGCAGCTAGGTCGCTGATTCCTCTACGAATATGTGGAGTCACAACTGACCAGCCTTCCTCCTAACGCGCCTGACAGCCGTTTCGGTGTCGCCTCAACACTCCTTTTGGCCCGCCAGCGGACGGGGCGCACGGATGCGTCAATCTGAGACCGGATTGTGTGGATTCTTGTGGGCTTCTGTCAACGGCAACCCTGCCAAGCCCTGCCCTTAGGTAGGTTATGTGGGTTTGGATCCAGGAAACCATGAAAGACCGACCTCCAAGGCACCAATTTCCGTGGTATTGTACCCGGCCATGCGTGGGTTACGCATTGTTAGGGGCCAACCCCAAGGCAGTTTGCAGGTCCCCGCCCGACGGGCTGCGGAGGTTTCCGAATTGCGTCCCAGCACACTGGCACGGATTCACGTATGCCCGGGTCGGTCCTTCCTAGTCGCTACAGAACCGGCGTGGAGCGCTCGCTGCGGGGGACTCGGCGAGGCTCGGACTGAGTCCGCGCCGGGGCATGCTCAAACGCCGGCGGTCCGTCGAGGCCACGAGCGCTTATCGAAGCCTGTTTGCTCGAGAAGAGCAGCGAGCATCCGGTATAGCGAAGAACGCAGGAAGGCCCTTGGAAACGCACCCTTTCGCGTGGCGTTTAGGTAGCGGGTGGCTCGCTTGGTCGTGCTGGGCAGCGTGAATATGGACCTCGTAGCCGCGGTTCCGCACCTTCCAACTCCCGGGGAAACCGTCCTTGGCGAAAGTCTTGCCCAGTTCCCAGGCGGAAAGGGCGCAAATCAGGCTGTCGCCGCAGCACGCCTCGGGGCGGGGGTCACGCTGATCGGGAGAGTGGGTAGCGATGCATATGGCTCGGCGCTGATCGAACAACTTGCCCGCGAGCCAATTACCGACCTACTTCTTGAGCGCGATCGCCACAGCCCTTCGGGTGTCGCGATCGTTCTTGTGGACCAAGACGGGCAGAACATGATCACTGTTCTCCCCGGGAGCAACGGTCGTGTCGGCGAGGCTGAGGTGACGAGAGCGATTAGAGCACTCTCACATTCCGACATCCTCCTTGTTCAGCTCGAGATCGCCGCCGATACGGTGCGCTCGGCAATAGACCAAGCGCGCGCCATAGGAGTTCGAACCGTCTTGAACGCAGCTCCGGCAGCGAATATCGATGTCCATATCTTGGACCGCGTTGATGTCTGCGTCATTAATACGACCGAAGCCTCCTCAGTTGTTGGCCGGCCTGTCGATAGCACTCGCGATGCAAGCGAGGTTGTCCTCGAACTCCACGACCGGGGGATTCGCCTCCCGATTGTGACCCTTGGAGAAGACGGCGCCATCTTCTTCGAGGCTGGGCATGTGTGCCACCTCCGGGCGCCCTCCGTTCAAGTCGTCGACACCACGGGCGCGGGGGACGCGTTCGTCGGGGCTCTCTGTGCCGCTCTTCTAGTGGGGTGTGCACCTGCGAAAGCTGTGTCTCTAGCCAATGCCGTCGGTGCGGCTGCAACTCAGCAGCCTGGCGCGCAGACCTCGCTTCCCAATCGGCACGACCTTAAGGAACTCTTTGATCTGGAGTGGCCGGGACGCGACGTAGGCGCGGCGCCACACGAGACCGCGGGGGACTCTGTCATGGTCGAGGGGCCGCGTGAAGACTGAGACGCAGAGCCGAGATGCATCTTGGGGTCGCAAGACCCTACGCGGGATACTCGGTGAGTCGCGGCGTGCGAGAACCCGCGACATCCTCGTTCAACTGGCCCTGTATGCGGTATTGGCTGGTCTCGTTGCCTTCTTCGGGGTGACTACCCCCTACTTCTTCAGCAGTGTGAACCTCGTCAACATTCTGGTCCAGGTCTCGGTCGTCGGGATGCTCGCCGTCGGTGAGACCTTCGTCATTCTCTCAGCGGGCATCGACCTTTCGGTGGGGTCAGTCGTAGCACTGACCGGCTGTGTCGCTGGGTTCGTCGCCATCAAGCCAACGGGCTTCGTTCTCCCTGTTCTCGCGGCAGTAGCTGTCGGCGCGGCCGTCGGCATGGTCAATGGCTTCTTCGTGTCATATGCGCGGATTCCGGCATTCATCGTGACCCTGGCCGCCCTCTCAGTCGTTCGCGGCGTGGCATACATCATTACCAACACGCAGACGCTCTTCGGATTCAATAACGACTTCCTGTCGCTAGGGTCAGGATCGCTGCTGGGAGTGCCCTTTCTCGTATGGATCCTCGTCGTCGTAATCGCGTTGGCATTCCTAGTTCAGCGATACACACCTTTCGGCCGCCATGTGCTCGCGATCGGCGGCAACCGCGTCGCTGCCGCACTCTTTCGGGTTCCGGTACACCGGACAGAACTGTCGATCTACATCCTCAGCGGCGCCATCGCAGGCTTAGCGGGAGCGCTACTTGCGTCACGAATTGCGGCCGGCGAACCCGGCATAGCGATAGGGTACGAGTTGCAAGCGATTGCGCCGGTCATCATCGGTGGGACGAGTCTGTTCGGCGGGGAGGGCGGCGTCGAGCGCACCGTTGTGGGGATCCTGATTCTTGGGGTTATCGACAACGGGATGAACCTCATGGGCATCCCGTCGTACTACCAACTGGTGCTGACCGGGGCAGTTGTGGTTGGTGCAGTGCTGCTCGATCGGGCTGCGAAACGCAGCATGGTCGGCTAAGGACGGCCCGCATGAGAATCGAGACGCAAGAAGGAGCATCAGAGATCAAGTTGCACGGACATTGGTTCCGTCGACAAACGGAGGAGCCTATGGCGTTGAGCGCAGACAGAGAACGATTCGAGGTCGAGTCAGGTTGTCGCAGATTTCGAGGCCGAGCAGTGTCGAGCATCGGTCGACCTTCATCCACGAACCCGGAGGCGCGCCAAGCATCCGTAATGATTGAAAGGAGTAAACCTACAATGCGCAAATCCCATCGATTGATCTCATGGTCATCCATACCCTTGCTGGGGGTGCCCATGCTGCTCGCTGCCTGTGGATCGAGTTCACCGAGCTCATCCTCGAGCTCATCGACGAGTTCGATAAAGATTGGATTCCTCGTAGGTGACACGGGAAACACCGGACAGGCTCGCGTTTGGAAGTCCGCTCAAGCTGAAGCCAAGAAGCGTGGCGTCCAATTGCTGATCCTCAATTCAAACCGCGATGTCGCCACCGAGTCAACCAACATGGATACCTTCATTGCGGAGCATGTGAACGTCATTGTCGACGATCCGCAAGACATCAATGGCAGCATTCCCGCTATCCAACGGGCCCAGGCCGCTGGCATTCCGGTCATTACCGAGGATGACGCAGTGACGGGGTCTGGTACGACTTATCACTACGTGGGCTCAGACTATGTAGATGAAGCCGGCACGCAGCTTGCGGCTCAGCACGTACTTCAGCTGCTGAATGGAAAGGGCAACGTCGTCCTGCTCCCCGGACCTGTTGGTATTCTCGTCGAGCAGGTTAGAACGCAGGCCGCGCAGCAGACGCTCGCAGGTGCGCCAGGTGTTCACCTTATCTACCAGCAGAACTGTGCTAACTGGAATGAAGACGGCGGGACCACACAAATGGAGAACGCGCTGGCTAAGTTTCCGAGTGCAGGCTCGATCAACGCCGTTATTGGCGAGGATGGCCCGATCGCTCTTGGAGCAGTTCAGGCACTGACGAAGGCGAACCAACTCACCGGCGTTATTACAGTGGGAACAGACGGTAACTCCGATGAATTGCAGTCGATGATCAACGGCCAGGAGACGTTTACCGTCTTCCAACAGAAGGAGAAGTTCGGAGTCGCCATTGTGGACGACGCTATCGCTCTTGCGGGAAAGAAGACCATACCGATGAGAGACGACATCCCCTGGATCTTGATAGATACCGTTCAGCTTGCTAAGCAGTATCTGAAGGACATCTACGGGATCACGGCCTAACCTTAAACGGTCGAGGCAGGCAAGCATCTCTCGGAGTTCTCCTCTTCTCTTGAGGAGGAAGACTCCGAGGCGGACCTTTGTTAAGGGAGTGCACGGGTGGCGGCTCCGTTGTTAGAGCTCATAGGTGTCAGCAAGGCCTTTGGCCCCGTAGAGGCTCTGAAGGACGTTAGCTTCGACGTGCGAGCCGGCGAGGTCCATGCACTCGTGGGCGACAATGGTGCTGGGAAGTCGACCCTTCTGAAAATCATCTCAGGCGTGTATAGGCCGGATCATGGGCGCATCCTGGTGAGGGGCGAGCCGGTGGACATACACAGCCCGCAGGACGCAAAGCGTTTGGGTATCGAGACCCTGTACCAGGAATTGGCGCTAGTCGAGACTTTGGATGTAGCAGCCAACATGTATCTTGGCCGAGAAGTCACGTATGGACGCTGGTTTGGGCGTCTGCTCTTGAACGACCGCCTGATGCGGAGGGAGGCGAAGCGGTACATCGAGGACCTTCGTGTGAACCTTCCCTCGGTGCGAACCAAGGTCAGGTTCTTATCTGGCGGTCAACGACAGGCGGTAGCCATAGGTCGTGCCACAGCTTGGGGTTCGAAGCTGGTCATCATGGATGAGCCAACAGCTGCACTCGGAGTTACAGAAGCGGGCATGGTATTGGGTCTCATCAGAACCCTCCGGGAGAAGGGGGTCACTGTGATCCTCGTGAGCCACAACCTCTTCCACATTCTTGAGATCACCGACCGCATCAGCGTCCTCCGGCATGCTCAGATGGCGGTGACCGTCACTAGTAGTGGAATGGATGTCAGCCAGTTGACTGAGCTCATCACCGGAATCGGCCCCACGCTCAGAGGTGATACTAATGCCGAACCCCCGGCAGGCACGTGACGATGCGGAGCTTGTAACCAGGCGCGCGGTTGGCCGCACCACTTCCGGCCAGGCGAGGTTCGAGGCACCGCCTTTAGTTGAGGGAGAGAGCAACCTCGGCTAGGAGATCAAGGGTATCCATGTCATCCAGATTGAAATGCTGAAGCATCACTCGTTGAATGCCGACTTCCTTCCAACGTAGGAGTTGATCCGCGACCTCCTCAGGAGTTCCAACTAACCACTTTCTGTCACGAATGAGAGCGCTCACGTCCACCGGTTTCATGGCTGGGCCATAGGCGCCCGCGAGGAAGTTGGTTAGCCACTGGGCCTTAGTCGCCAGCTCTGTCGGAGTCCTCGCAATACACACCCCACCAACCCAAGAACGTGCGATCGCGTCAGGGTTACGACCGAGTGTACGACAATGCTCCTCGAGTTTCGAGCGTTTGAGCACGTACTCCTCTGGACTCTGGACGTTCGCGTTCCACTCGTCGGCATGCTCGGCAACGATTCTCAGCAAGCGCTTCTCTTCACTGCCTCCAACCAAGAGCGTCGTGCCGGTCGTACGAAGCGGTCTCGGAAAGGCAGTTGCTCCTCGAAGTCTGTAGAAGGATCCGTCAAAGTCAACGGGCCCGCCGGTGGAGAGGGCGCGGATCACGCGGATTCCCTCGTCCAAGCAAGTCATGCGCTCGCTGTAGCTTGGGAAATCAATTCCATACGCCGCGTGCTCCGTCTCGTTCCAACCTCCACCCACACCCAAAACCAATCTTCCGTTCGACAGGAGGTCCACGGCCGACGCCATACGTGCGAGCAAGGCCGGGTTGCGAAAAGTCATCGGGCTAACGAGCGAACCGAACTGGATACGCTGGGTCCATTGTGCCAACGCCGTTAGTGAGACCCACGCCTCAAGGGAGTCTCGTTCAACAGAGCCATGGTTGCTGATTAGGTGATCGGACCGAAACAGGGAGTCGAGCCCGACCGTCTCTACTCGATTGGCTATTTGGCGCCATCGATCCCACGTCAAGCCCTCTTGGCCCTCGATCATGATCCCGATGCGCACCAACCTATTTTACTGGATTTCCAGGCTAGATGTGGCTACTCCGACGAGGTTGGCAATACTGCCTGGGAGCGCCTCAAAGCTCCTAATTCACATCGTGGTACGGTCGCATATCTTCCGATTGCTCGGGGAACTCATTCGGATGCTGCGACAAGCATTACGTGGAGCGGGCGATAGCGAGTGGGATCCCGGCCCAGTTACCCGTCCACGCGAACTGCTGGCCCTAGATTGGGCAGCGTTTGCCGCTCACGAGATCGAGGTAACGTCGCCGACCGCGGTCCAGGCCCTCCCCGAGCTCGCCATATACCGGCGAGGCCAAACCGGGTTCAGGAGCGGCGGCCTTGTGGGTAGAAGTGCGACGAGGCGATGGTGATCAATGACGAAGAGCTGTTCGTAACCTATCGTCGCTCGAGCGCTGGGCGTCATCTTTTGCCCCAAAACCAACAGTTGTCCAATCCTTCACACCTAACATTTCCCGCGCATCTCGAAGAGCTCTGCGCTTAGCTCGTGGCGGAGGCTGAGGAAACCGCGCATCGACGAAGCTGCCAGTACGCGCTGATGAGAAGTTAGGCGTTCTACCCCACGGCTCCGATCTTCGGGATTCTGTGTTCAAGAGCGTCGACTGATTCGCCGCCCTCGCTCGTTAACATCGACTACTTCCGTGGCTCGAAACGGCTCAACTACCAAACCGATCTGGACGGTGCCTTGAGGTTCAGCTCTTCTGTGACGACGCAGCGCGTTTGGCCGCCAGGCGGGCTTGAATTGCGTCCGCCTCTCGTCTATAGCTCAGGCGGCGTTTAGGAGCGGGGTTGATCATTCTGCACCCGCCACACAGCGTCGGAGCGGCAACGACCATTTTCTTACCGCTGTCCATCCGGTGCAGTCTTCTCGGAGGGAGGGGTTTCCCGCACCCGGGGCACACATAACCGGACTTGCGCGAATAGCGACCTATGCTCTTTTCGGGTGGGCGAGCCATACCTCTGAGTGTACCGCTCGGGAGCGGGAATGTTGCCAGAAGACTGCCAAGGTCAACTTCGGTTAGATTCTTGCCTGTGACTGTCAGCAAGGTTCGTCCCTGCCGCGAACCTCGAGATGTGGCGTCTAATCTGGAGCGGTACCTGACGGAGCGAGAGCCTACCGCCAGATACGCATCGTTTGATTACTGCTACAACTACTTCCAGACGTATCGCGAACGGGCTAACGTCAGCGCCGTTGCAGCGACCGCGAACATGGAGCTCTCCTGTCTGCACTTGGGCTTCTACCTGGCGAGTTGGGGGATGCTGCGCGGTTCGACCGACTTGCTGCAGAGAAGCATCAAACATCTCGAGCCTGTTGTCACGGCGATTGCAGGGGCTCCGCCCGCGTTGTGGGAGATCGACGCGAACGACTACTCCGACGAGGTATGGACCACCCTGGGCGGGTTTAATGCGGACCTGTGTGCAATCCTCTCTGGGAAGGCATCGGACACGTTGACCACCAAGATCATGCTCGGGACCTTCGGATGCGTCCCAGCCTTCGATACGAACTTTGTGAGGGGCGCCGGCGTGTGGAAGTTCAGCCGGACCGCACTCCGACGTGTCGAGCTGTTCTACCGCGAGCATGCGGAGGTCATCGAAAGATATCGTCAACCCACGCTCGACTTTGCCACGAACGGGAACACCCACCGCAAGTACACACGGGCGAAGGTCATCGACATGATCTTCTTCGTCGAGGGAGCTGCGAGTTCGTAAGCACGATCAGCAATAAGGAAGCACCCATAGCGGAGCATGGCATTTACCCCATCGGCTTCCCCCACGCGAAGGCCGGTTCGATACCCCAGGATGGGCTTCCCTATGGCTCGAGCGTACCCGACTTCAAAGGACGAGCCGTCGGCGGAGGCTTGCGCCAACTTCTTGACCTGGCGTAACCATGGCTCGCACCGGCGACAACTGCCTGTCGCGACCGGTGCCGGTAGGGGGCGCTTAGAGAGACACGCCATTCGGAGATCGATGTTTACCACCCTTTGCGCTCCAGCCCCGGTTGGAGGCTTAGACTTTGGACGCACGCCTTACCAAGGCGCTCGACCGGACAGGGTCGTGCTCCGGGCGGCCCGTCGCCAACTCGTTTCAGGAGGTCCTGAAGGACACGTGTACAAGCGCGAGCCGATCCGGGATAGTTCGCGGTGGGTCGTCACATTTCCGGCCGATGTGCTGCGCCATCAACGATGGGATCAGGAGACTGAAAGTTGAGAAACAACCAGGCGCCCTGCCCCATCTGCGGGCACGACATAGGCCTAGGGGACGAAGGCGAATGGGGCGCCGCCTGCGTGCACCTTGTAGCTGACTGGGCCCAGGACCCAGGTGATAATGACGGCGGCGTCGTTGGCGGTTCCGCTTGGGAAACTCCTGGAATCCCGGCCGAGGACTTCGCTCGTGCCATCCAGAGTCTGAGCCGCGAGTTTACAGAGTGCACCGACGAGAAGCGCGCACAGAAGATTGCGTCGCTCAAAGACATCCTTCCCGCCGATCGCACCCCGCGGTGGTGGTCGTCGCTATGCGACGCTCTTGACGACTTGGAAGGCGAGGCGATTGGAACGTCTAATTACGATCTCGGCCGCATCCCCACACTCCTTGTAGACGATGTCATCTTCGACGTTGCCGGTATCGAGATCTCGTCAGTAAATGTTACGAGCGGTATACCCATGGCTATTGACTATGAACTCGTCTGGGCTGAGGATCCCGAAGCCGCCAGCAGTGCGATCGCTGCCTGCATGAGTGATGCGACAGACGCTGTGCGCCTGGCGGAGGAAACGCTGACAGGCAGGACACTGAACCCAAACTGACAGCAGGGCCAAAGGCGTGTCGCTATAAGGAGATGACCTGAGTGACACCGGACGAGGCTGTTCCAATCGCCAGAGTGCTGAAGTTCGTGGACGGCGGCGGCGATCTCATTCCAGTAAACATGGCGATGGGGCTGATCCTGCCTCGCGCATCACCGGCGGGCCTTTGCCCAGATGATTATCCATGGCACTGCCACGACCCGCGCTGACGACAAACGCGACGAGTACTTCCCCTACGGACAGGTGAGAATTCATATCGGTGCCTCCTACTCCTATGGCTGCGTTGACCCGCGGAAGTGACCCTGCTTTACGACCAGCTCATAAGCGGGACCGCCACCAACGACGTCGACGAAGATTTCCTCACTCAGCGCCGCAAGGACGTCGCTCGGTTCTGTCACACCATCGCGGCAGAAGTTCAGACACGTGTGGGTTCCACCGCCAAGCTTCAGCCGATGGATGCCAAGTGCGCGACCACGGTCTCGTCGGCGCCCAGCCCGATTGGGCGGCCTGCCTTCCAGAAGCCCGAGCCCACCTCCATACACAGAGGCTCGTGGTCGGCTTCGCCGAAGAACGGGGGCCACAGGACTCCTCCACAGATCGACGCGTCCTCGTTTCGCCTCGAGCGCGGCTCAGAAACCACGGCCGCCATCGCCAACACCGGCTCCGCAACCGCCACTTCAATGGCGGCTGTTGCTGCGCCGGACCCGCCCCTGGCGAACTGCACGTAGCGATCGCTGCGAGCAGCGTCATTGAAGATCACGAATGCGTCGTGTGTTCCCCGCAGCCAGAACAGAGCCAATGTCATTCGTTTGATCCGCCAAGCGGAACGGTCGGTCTGTTTAGGGACCCCTGCCTCCCACCAAGCCTGTTCGCCCATCCGCACGCTCCGTCGTCTGGGGCGATATCCCGCGCTTACCGCCGCATGGTGGCGGTCAGGTCTTCTCCGCGGGGGCACCGTGCGTGGGTGGCGCGGTTGCCGAGGCGGCAGCCGGGAGGCTTATGCCGTCTTCTCGTGACCCTTCTACAAGCGTACACGCGCGGGCGACACCTGCCTGTCGTCAGTGCGACGCCCCGGGGATTCTCAGACCCTGGCCGGCAACCGACCGTCGCGATGTTTGCGCTACGTCAGCTCCGCTACGAGACGCGCGTAGTCCTGCGGCGTGCTCGCATACAAGGCGATCTCGAAGTCCGGCGGTGACTGGTACGCAGCGAGGATTGCGGACCCACATCCCGAAGCGGAGGTGACCACCGCTCACTCCTGCTCGGAACCACGGTGGCGCCGTCGACGGAGCCACCGAACCCGCCCCCCCCAACGGCCGCGTCGAGTAGCGGCTGATGCCAGATTACCCGACCTATTCACGCCCCATTGATGGAAGCCGATTCGATCCTATTTCGATTGCGCTAATTGATCATCGCGGTTGGTCATCAACGGCTATTTCCCGCAGTGCCGACACCCCGGGCGCAAGAGTAAAAGCCTCAGTCCGAGGTCGCCTGAATAGCGTAAGCGCGGTTTGGTGTCTATTTTAAGCTGTGATCGTCGTCGGATCTAATTTTGTGCGAGGAGGCGAATCCTCAAGCGCTAGGCTGTTGATGAACGTACAAAGTCTGGTCGCTTCGTCTTTCTGCAGATCTACTGGCAACAGTATCTCTGCAACGATCCCCTGCCTAACCGGAAACGGGTATCTGATCATGCGGCTGCTGGTAGATGTTCCAATGGCTTCCGTATCTAACGTAGACGCTCCTTGCGCGCGTGTCCGAGGGACGCGTGAACGGGCTGAGGTAGCACGTTCACCCGTTTTAGACCTTTCTCGAAGCTGCGGTCGGTAATTCCTTGGATCGTCCAAATACGACAAGTACAAACTAAGCGCTCGAAGGAACCGCGACCGATACGCGGCGAGGCTACCCGGAGCGAATTCCTTCTTCGCAAGGTTTTCAAAACGATCAAGAAGTGAATCAATATCGATAGATCGTACGTTTATGGATTCCCAGTCTTGACCTTCAACTGATAGAACGCGCTGGACTGCCGCTCGTAAAGCATTCGCGGTATTCCGATTCAACAGGCCCTTTTCGGCCGCCCAATTCCAATGGTCTACGAAGTCGCGACCAGTCCCGTCTTCAGAACCATGGTCCACTACCACTTTCACCACATCCAGTTCGATAACATTATTAGCTGAATCTGATATTAGAACAATATCGTCAAAAAATCAAGAACCCACACTTGTGACGAAAGCTGCGTAGCCTGCTCGGCAATCTGAACTAAGGGTATGGCAATACCGGTCACGGCTACGGCCCTTCCGTCCGCTTCTATCTCGTCGCATCAAGGCAGGTTGATTGTATGAGCTATCCAGCTTTGCTATACTGGAAGGAGCCGGTGTAGCCCAATTGGTAGAGGCAGGTGCCTGCCAAGCACCCACAGGTGAGGGTCCGAGTCCCTTCGCCGGCACCTGGGGTACACATAGGGCCGGGGCATGAGCCCCGGCCCTATTCGAAGCGACTGGCTTCGCAAGTGCCTGCCAAGCCTTCCGAGAGTACCACTTGCCAGCTTGGGATAATCGTCTCGATAGTGAGTGCCGACGGGTCAGGCCCTATCGTCTCTCGACCGCGTTCGCGTTCTAAATCAAGGCTCCGATCCTCGCGATTCTGCATTCGAGAACATGGAACTCTCTTCCCTCGCTCATCACCATCGCCTAGCGCGGTGACTCGAAACGGCTCAGCTTCTACCCCGTTCTGGACTCTAATCGTGGCTCATTCCTCGAGCCGGTGATACTCGGAGCATGGATGCCCTCGGATCTCAGTGCTGTGGGCTACTGAACCTCTGGTACTTCGGCGGAATCCGACGCAGTGCTCGGCAGGAAGTGGTTCTTGACAACTCCGGCCCCGACGTCCTCTGCCTCCCCGAGGTCGATCCCAAGATATCGAGCGCTTCACCGAGGCTTCAGGTTTCTCCTGGTCGCGATGCAGCTTCGGCGCCAATCTCTCGGGCAGGTCGTTGGCTGTCGCGATCCTTGGGAGCTCACGCCTGACTCCACGAGCTGCGGCCAGCCCTCCGCAGGACGCCCGCCACACTACGGCGACGTTCGTGCTCGGCTAGGGCGTGCATCCGAAACTCGTCTAAGAAGTGCTTTGGACACGCCACCGTGGCGACTACCCTCGACGTATAGCCGCGCCACGCCGGCCATGCACCGCGAGGCCGGCGAGCACCCGCGACACGATGCTCCGCAAGGTGCCTGGATGACCCTGGATCGCCGAGACGAGAGGTGATCCTCTATCACGCGACGGCGTCGGATGAGACGCTCACCAGCATCCTCAAGGATGGTTTCGCGGACCACGCGAGCCGATACATGGCCGCCGAGATACACGAAGGGGTTTGGCTCTCGGACCGACGTCTTTCCGCTGGAGAAGGTGGTCTTTCCGGGCACGAGGCTTTGCTGCGCGTCGAGATTCCCGAGGACGTGATCCGGCAGTACGAGTGGGTGAACGATCCCTGGGTGGGGTACAGGGAGTGGCTCGTGCCCGCGACGATCGTCAACCGATACCCACGAGAGTATGTCGACGAGTCGTTCGACAAGTCACATGAGCAAATCTGACCCCTTAGGTCACGCCGCCCCTCGTCGGGTCGACGACGGGCACGCGCGCCAATAGGCGCACCCCCAACAGGGCGCCTCAGGCGGCGCCGCTCGCTCCGCACTCACCAAAGTCGTTAGCAGCTCTTCAACTCCGACCCAGCTATCGTCACCACCGCGATGCACCGCGCCGGTCCGCATCTCCATAAGCATCGCCCCCGCGTCGAGACCCAACGCTTCCCGTGTCGCACGCTTGTAGATGGCGAGCTGACGTCCGTACACGGTCAGCGCCTCGGCGCCAAGCGAGCGGTTTGTTTTGTAGTCGACGACCCAGGCCCGACCTTCGGCGTCGTTGCACAAACGATCGATGAATCCGCGCACCAAAACGGGCCGACCGCCCACATCGACCGCGAGGTTGACCTCTTGCTCCGTTGCGATGGTCCGCATTCCCGCGACCTCAGTACCGAGGTAGCGCTCGAGCATTCGCTCTGCAGTCGCAGACCACACGGTTACGGCACGCTCGGCTCCGACACTCAGGGTCGCGAGCTCGTTCCAAAGTTCGCACAGGCGCGGGAGGCCGCCAATACCATCTTCGGGCCCGGGCTGGCGGAACCGTTCGAGGACAGCATGCACGAGGGTACCGAGATCAGCCGCACCGATTGAACTCGCGATCGCAGGCTCGCTCTTGGGCGAGAGGTCATCCGGAGGCGCCGGCAGGCGCCATTCGAACATATATCTGTAGCGCAATCCGCACTGCGCAAGGACTTCGAGTTGGGAGAAGGACACTACCAACCGTTCCGTCGGTTCGGCCCCTCGGTCGCGCGCCAGGGCGCCGGCACCTTGCGGTAGAGGAATCGCGGCCAACTCCCCCGCGTTCACGGTGGGCGCAACCGTTGCTGGACTCACTGCACTCGCGGCTTCCGTATCCATCAGGGTTCCGCATCCACCATCGCGCATGAAGAGCGCAAGGGTACGGAAGTGGTCGTCGGCCGGATCCCGCCGCGCCCGGCCGTTCCCGTCCAACTCAGAGAAGACCGACTCCCAGTCCGGCTCTTTCTTTCGTGTCGCCGACACGAACAATTGCCGCTCCGCTCGAGTGATCGCGACGTACACAAGTCGGCGCAACTCGGCTCGGTCCACATCCTTCGGGAGCTCGCCCGCTCTCGCGGCGAGAAAATGGCCGTGCTTCAGTGTCGGATTCCTCGTGTCACCGAGATCCTTGATGATCAGCCCCATCTCATCGTCGAAGAAGAGCCAACCCCTGTGCTGGATGGTCGGAGGCTTGACGTGCGCCAGGAACACGACGGGAAACTCAAGCCCCTTTGCCGCATGTACGGTCATGAAGCGCACAGCATCAGATCCGGAGACATCCGCTTCGGGGACGTCGATCTCGTGTTCGTCGTGCAGGTTGACGTAGCGGATGAACTCATCTAGGCCAGTGAACGCCTGTGACGCCTCGAAGTCGCCGGCCATCCGATAGAGCTTGCGTAGGTTGCCGACCCTTCGCGGCGCCTCCGCCGCCTCGCTCCCGGCAAGCGCGGCATATCCTGTCTCATCCAGTACCGCCTGCACCAAATCGCCGACCGACACTCCGGCCCGTCGCGATGCTAAGCCTCGAACTAGGTCCAGCGCGGTTGTCACGCGCTCGGCGGTGCCGGCGTCACCCAGCTCCGTGAACCCTCCTTTCTCCGCCCGGATGACCCGATCCCACCTGTAACGCAGCTCCAGTTCGTCACCCTCTGCACTGCGAAGGAGACGGTGCAACTGCCCGTCGCTCACCCGAGCCAACGGACCCTGAAGGACGCGAACCAGCGCCATGTCGTTGAGCGGGTTGTCGACCAAGGCCAGATAGGCCATCACGTCCTTGATCTCCTCGCGATCGAAGAACCCCTGACCGCCCGAGGTGACGTAGGGAACCCCGTGCTTGCGCAGCTCCTGCTCAAACGCGATGGGGGGTCGCGCCATGCGAGTGAGGAGTGCGATCTCTTGCCAGCGTGTGCCCTCACCGTGCACGCGCAGAATCTGTCCCGCCACGAACCGCGCCTCGTCCTCGGGAGTGTCGGCGCGGTAGAGGGATACAGACCGCACATCGCCGCCGCCAGCATCGGCCACCAGGTCGGGCTCATTCGCAAACTGACCGTCCTTCCGGATCAGATTTGTCGCCACATCCAGGATCGGTTGTGCCGATCGGTAGTTCGTCAGCAAGAGCCGCTCATCGCCGGGGAAGTCGAGAAGGTTGCGGATCTGTGCGTCGCGCCACCCATAGATGCTCTGCTTGGGATCGCCGACGACGGAGACATTTGCAAATCCGTCCTGCGCGAGCAGCTCGAGGACGTCGCGCTGGATCCGGCTTGTGTCCTGGAACTCGTCCACGATGATGTACTGGAACCGCTCGCGGACACGGTGCCGCCACGCAGCGTTGTCTCGCAGCGCATCACGGAGACGCAGCAGGATACCGTCGAAGTCGAGCATCCTCCACGCGGCGAGCCGCCGCTCGTATTCGTGGTAGGTCGCGCAGATGAGGCGCGCCACTTCCTCCTCCGCGAGCCGTTCGTTCCCCTCATCCGGTAGGACATCGACGCCGGCCGTGTCGTGCCAGTACACCTCAGCGCAGGTTGTGCACTGAGTGGCAAGGGTATCGGGTGCGATCCCCCGCCCTTTCATGCGCTGGATGAAGCCGAACGCCTCCGACGACACCTTCATCGCTACTTCGGTGCTGAGGACACGCAGGTCGAGGATCCCGGCCTCGGGAATCTCCCCGTTGCGCAGCGATGTGAGCACCTGGTCCACGAGGAGACGCTCTTCCAGCGGGTCGATGACCCTCGTATCCCGGTCGAAACCAATCTCGTAGCAGTCATCGCGCAGCAGGCGCACGCAGAGTCCGTGAAAGGTACCAACCCAAGCTGCGTCCATCGACGCACGATCCGCAACGAGGCCACCTGCAACCAGCCGATCGGTCACTCGACCGCGCAGGTCCGCCGCTGCCCGGTTGGTGAAAGTCACAGCAACGATGCGGCTGGGATCGAGGCCCCGCTCCGAGACCAGATACGCGAAGCGCTCCACCATCGTGAGCGTCTTGCCCGTGCCGGCTCCCGCGACAATCTTCTCCGCCTGAGTCGGGTCTGCTGTTGCCGCGGCCCGCTGCAGGTCGTTGATTTCAGTCATTCGGCCTCGTACGCCTCAGGTTCCTCGATGCGTCCAGGACATACCCAGGCGTAGTCGCACCCTTTGCCCCAAGCTGCGAGGCACGTATACCCGTCGTGGCGAGGGCGCGGCGCGAAATCTCCCGCGTGGATCTCTTCCAGCGTCGTGAGGATCCTCCCGCGGGCTTCTTCAAGCTGATCGTCGTTCAAATGGAGCGGCCCATTCTTGGGCGTCTCACCGTCGTCGGCAATGATCCGCGTCTTGCGGATCTGACCCCCCTTCATCAGGTTCGACGGATACCAGAGTCCGACGACATGGGGATCGACGGCGGGCACACCATCCACTTGACCGTCGCGGGAGCCGAAGAAGTAGATCAGCAACTGGAAGTCATGGGGGACGTCGCTCGTGATGCCGAGGTCGTCGCCCAGTTCACCGGTAGTCTTGCCGTTCTTGCCCGTCTTGTAGTCGATGATCTCGTGGCCACCTTCGTCAAGGACGATGATCCGGTCGATGTAGCCGCGGATCGTGACGTCTCGCAGCGGATGCCAGGTGATTCGTGCCTCGGTGGCCGCCGTGAGCGGCAACTCCTGCCCGTCAATTTCTGACCTGTAATAGTTGGCGAAGAGGCGGCGGAGCGAGCCCTTTTCGACACGGCGATCGAGCTCTCCGTCGACGGTGCGGAGGTGTGCCTCGATCGCCGCGTCACAGCACTCGGCATAGAACGTTTCGGCAAGCGCGGCGTCGTGGCGCCACCGCCGTTCGTTCTCCGGAGCGTGGAATCGCTCGGGCGCCGCGTGAAATGCGCTGCCTCGAGCCGCCGCGACCCCGGACTCGGTGCGCAGTCCGAGTGTCTTGCTGTAGTAGTACTGGCGAGGACAGGCGAGGAACTTGCTGACGCTCGATGAGCTGTCGTACAACTCACTGGTGAAGACGACCGGCTCTGACCACGCTTCCCAGCCGCTGAAGGCCGCTACATCGCGCTCGTCCTGCGCGTTGCGGCCGCTGCCAAGTGCCGGGTCGCGCTGTAGCTCTGTGTACTCGCCAAGTGGAGCGTCGCCCGCTAGTGGCTCTAGGAATGCGCTTGGCGCTCCGATCTCTTCCTTCTCATAAGTATCCGCCCACGACAGAAAGAGCATGTCTTGGGCTCGCGTGGACGCAACGTATCCGAGGCGCGCCTCTTCGCGCAGGAACTCCTCGTCGGTGGCGGGCCACGGAGGTGCGAAATCCACGAGCGTCTTCTCTAGCCACTGCTGCTCGTGCTTCTCCAGGAGTGGGGTCCGGGCGCGAGCCACGACGGGAAAGTGCTGCGATGCCATCGTCGGCATGAACACGACAGGAAACTCGAGTCCTTTACTGGCGTGAGCGGTGAGGATGCGAACGACACCCTGCTCGGGCTGGTCGGCAGCCGTAAGCTCGTCGATGTACTCGGGAAGGAGTTGCTCGAGGGCGGTGACGGTCTCGGCGAGTGAGGGTGGATGCTCGCTGAGCAGCGTCTGAAACTCGACGTAGTCGCCCACTGCTCGCAGCAACATCCGAAGCGGTACAAGGAGCTCGTCGCGCCGTGAGTCGGACGTAGCCGGTGACATCAGCAGGCGCACCACGCCGAGTTCGTCGAGGACCCTCTGCAGCAGTACATTGATGGCGACCTGACCGGCGCTCGACCGCAATCGTGCCCATCGCCAAGTAAACCCATGGATGGCGTCGCGTCCATCGTCGCTCAGGAGATCGAAGAACCCTGCGGTTCGGCGCTTGGTTTCGTTCGGCTCGCGGGAACTCCACTCGAGGGCGTCGGCCGCGGCTCTCTCCCGCTCGAGGTCAGTGCGGTCCTCTGGAGAGAGCGGCGGTTCCGTGTTGCTCCACGGCAGCGGCCAGCGACTGGGATCTGCATCGCGGAGGAGGAAGCAGGTGTGCTTCAAGACTGTCAAGAGTGACGTGGTGCGCAGCGCTTCCGTCGCCGCACGCTGGCGGCGCTGCGCCTCCGCGAGCAGCCGGTGAGCGTCGGCAGCCGGAACACCAGCAAAGGGCGACTCCACCACGCGCATCAGGAAAGTGTCGTCATCGGGATGAGCGAGCGCGCCTAGGGCGTGCACCGCGAATCGAATAACGTCGGACGACGCGAAGTTGGGAGACGCGCCCACCTCGTGCGGGATACCAGCAGCACGGAGCGCTTCTTCGAACTGACGGCCATGGCGGCGAACGCTGCGCAGGACGATGGCAATGTCACCGGCAGCGTAGCGCGGGCCGGGGGCGTGGCCGCTGGCAATGAGCTCCGCGATCTGGCGGACTACCGCCGTGGCCTCGTCGGTCGCATTCTGCTCGTGCTCGCGATGCAGCACCGGAACATCGGCATTGCCGCGGTTTGGGGTGAGCCCTGCGGCGCTAAGTCCATAGCGGTCGAGGAGACGATCCGAAGCCCGGAGAATGGAACCGTACGATCGGTAGTTCTGGCGCAGCTCCACACGCGTGCCACCGAACTGCCACTTCTCATCAAGGAAGGCAGGCAGCGTCCCCCGGAACGAGTAGATGGCCTGGTTCGGATCACCCACCCACAGCAAGTCTGGGGTGCGGGTGATGGTGCTCCACCAACTGCGCGATGAGTTTGACCTGAGCGGCGTCCACGTCCTGATACTCGTCGACGATGACGTGCTGGAACTTCATCGACAGCTCCTCTCGCAGTGCGTCGTCCCGCTCCAGATGGAGCTGACACTGGGCGATGACATCGCGAAAGTCCCAGAGGTGGCGGCTGTCCTGTTCGGCCCAGTACGCCCTGTAGATTGCGGCCAGATCCCGCATCTTCGCGTTGTTGGTAACGCGGGAGTACCCACCGAAGTCATCCGACCGAACAAGATTCTGCTTGAGAACGCCGATGAACCAAAGGGCGTCCTGAACAAGTGCTTCGCTCGTCTGCAGCGGGCCAAGGATCTCAAGACCGCTCATCTGCGTAAGCACCCGGCGCATCAGCACCTTCTCCTCGAAACTGTTCATAAGGCGGAAGGGGACGATCCCGTGGAGGTAGCCGTGGGTGGTGAGGATACGGGTGGCGAAGGAGTGGAATGTGCTGACCCACGACTCGTCATATGAGGTGTTGTGTAGGCCATCGATACGGCGCTTAAGATCGCTGGCCGCGTTATTGGCGAACGTCAATAGGAGGACTTGGCTCGGGCGCAGTCCGACCTCGTCGAGCAGGCGCAGATACATGGCTACAACCGTGGTCGTCTTCCCAGTTCCAGGCCCAGCGACTAGGCGGAGCGGCCCCTCGCCCATAAGGTTGAGGGCGGTCCGCTGCTCCGCGTTGAGATGTAGCCGGTCGGCTACAGGAACCGTCATGTCCAGATTGTGGACGCCGGGCAGTGACGACGCCGTATCGAACCCATGAAGCCTCTGGGCACGGCCTTCAAGCCAGCACTTTCGACCGCGGCCGGGGATGGCCCACGCGGCATCGATCGACGCCACGCTGCCGCTTCATCTTCAGATCTGGGAACGTGTTGACATCCGTAAGCTAGGAGTCCGGCCAGACCCGCGTGTGTGCCGTCCCCTGAGCTTTACGTAGGTGCAGCGAGAGTGATCGATCGCTGCTATCAGCAACGCACGCATCTAGCGCGCGCGGCGGGCGGCGGCGACGGGTGTCCAGGGCGGTCTTGCTTCGTAAGGTCGATGCGCGCGCCTTGACATCACGGAACTAATTGCTACTGCCAAATCATCCAACGTCTTATAAGTCCCACATTTCAGCGCTGTCAAATTCACAAGCACCGGCTGATTCCACAGGTCACGCTTTGGCCATCGACTGATCACGAGGTGATGAGCGAGTAGATCCTGCGCCAGATGGCGTGGCTCCTTCGACCGCAAGAGTTCTCGGCCGGTGGATCTGAAGGAAAGGGCATGAACGCTCCCGATGCGGTCGCAACGAGTCGACCAAACGGTGTCTTAGTCACCAAGAAGATGGTCTCTCTTCGAGATCGCCCGGCGCCTGGAGGCGGGCGACGTGCCTACACCCACCGGCCGAGCGAGATGGTTCCCGAGCTCCGTTGGCAAATTGCCAAGGCAGGCACACGATGATCACCCAAAACGAAGTTGACACGCGCGCTCCGCGCACGCGCTCACTCGATGCTCACCGCCTCGGCGAGCCCGAGTTCCTGCAGGATCTGACGCACCTCCGACACCAAACTCTCGCTGGCAGCAGCGTTGACCGTAACGGAGAATTCCACCCCAACTTTGAGATCAGAGCCGGATCGCAGCTTAGGAAGGATTTTCGTGCCGAGGCGGTTCCACATCTCCGGGGGAATCGTGCCAACGAGCCGGAAGCTCTTGGTCTGCTCGCCAGGGACCGGCTCAAATCCTGGTAGGGGGCCGGGGTCGCCGGCAGGTTCAGGACTTGGCTCGGCAGTGGGAGCAGACTCCGGCACGAAAACGCCACCCGCTTTTATTGCTTCTGCCGCCTCCCGTCGAAGTAGAAACACATCGGCGTCGAAGGCGACCTCGTCGGCCGGGAGGATCTCGTTGAACCACACGCGCTCGTAGCTACCGTCTGGCGTCTTGCCGGAGGCAAAGCCAAAGTCGCCATGCTCGACGAAGTCGGTTATCTTGCCCCGAAGAGTTGTGTCGGGGTCGACCAGTCGTGTCAGTGAGCCGTTGAGAAAGCTCTGACGCAAGCTAGCAACAGGCCACGCCCCGGACGTCTTCAGCGCGGGTGGCCAGTTGCGCTCGATGTACCCTGCGCCGACCGATTCGTTGAGAAGCGCTCCCGACCGTAGCGCATCGATCACCCGGCCGCAGAGCGTTCCTCCACTCGATGAATGGCCGGCACCCAAATCAATCACTTTGAGGCCATCAGGCTCTTGGCTATCCGCGACGACAGCGAATCGATAATCACCCCAGACCTCGTCCTTCGCGACCCCTTCCGCGTCCTTCACCTTCGTCTGCAGTTCGGCACGGTCGCTCTTCTCGAACTCGCCGCCTAGCGTACCCTCGGTAACCTCGCGCGCCACCCGCCTCCACGCCAGCATCAGTTCAATCTTGTCGCGCAGTTCGCGGCCGGGCTTCTTGAGGCACCAGACAAGCGCACCGGGGTAAAGGCGCGGAGATTTACCGCGCTGACGGGTCCACTCTGACAACTGTTCGCGTAGTGTCTCGCCGCCTGGCCACTCCATCTCAGGATCGGCCACGACGAGCGTAAGCCTGGGAGTGTCCGGAATCTCCGTGGCTTCACTCGGGAATGGGATAACCGGGATGCTCGCCCCGCGCCGGAATTCCTCCTCGACGAGCTTCCGAACGCTTGGCTTCACCTCCGTCGCATCGTCGAGCGAGGCGCGCCGGTCGCTAACGACCTTCTTCATTGTTGGCTGATAGCCGATTCGAAATCCATCCGAACCCGCCTTCCGAATGAAGTACGAGCGGTCCTCGAGCGCGAACGCGGCGTTGTCGATGGTCGTCGTGTCCAGCTCCGGCTCGCCGAGTGCGAACCGCAGCTCCGGGAGGTGCGCCACCTTGTCCGTCTGCCCGCCCGACGAACTCGAAAAGGATTGCGGTGCCAACGCGACGATGGATATCCCGCAAGGGGCCACTGGTGTCGGCGTCGAGTGCTCTACTGTGCGCCTGCTCGCCGGCGATGTCCGTGTCGATCGCCGCGACAAGCCTGGACTCGCCGAGCTGTCCCAGCACCACGCTGCGGAACCCGGGCTCCGCGAGCGGTGCCGAGCCGAGGGTGATGAGCGGCTCGTTGCGCGCCTTGGTGAATGCATCCTGGGCAGCGATCGAAATCCACTGGGCGAGCATCGCCAGCGTGCCCCGCGTCTGCTGATATTGAGGAAGCGCCTGCCACTTGCGCTGGAAGACCGATAGTGTCGCCGGATGAAATGGGTAGCAAGCTTCGAACCGCCCCTGCAGGAACTCGCGCGCCTTCGCCTCTGTCGCTGCCGAGTCAACCGCGGTCCATTCAGGCGGTAGCTGCGCGCGACGCTCGAAACACCAGTCTCCGAATGCCCTGGCGACGTTCCTCCGGATCTTCTCGCTTCCGATGTCCTGGAAGAGCCGACGCCGCACGACCTCGCTGATCTCTGTTTCATCGTTCACGATCAGATCCTTGGCCACCCGACGGACCACCTTCGAGATTCGCTCCTGCCATTCCTGATCCCAGTCGGTCAACTCGACCTGGCTTCGCGGCAGGCTGATCACGCACGCGCCGTGTGAAGTACCGGTCGTGGCCACGGTCAGGTTTTGGATGAAAGAGAGGAACGACTCGGCACTACCGCGGTGGCGGTTCAGGTAATTGAGGACCTCGTCAAAGAGCAGCAGGACTGGAGCTCCGGCAGCCTGAAACACCTGCGCTATCGCATCGGTGCCAGGGGCGGTGGTCTTCGCTGCCGCGCCGAGCGCCTCGACGCCCTTGTCGCCTGCTAGCTGGCGGGCAACGTCGATCCAGGGCGTTTCGCGCCCGTCTTGCGGGTCCCAGGCATTGCCCACGAACACCGCGACCTTCGCCCGAGGAATGGACGCGACGCCAGATTCACTTACTAGATCCGCGACCCCGTCGTAGCGGCGGGCTGCGTCTCCGTTCGTCGCAAGGTGGTATAGCGTGGTCAGCGTGTGAGTTTTGCCGCCGCCGAATTGGGTGATCAGAGTCAACACTGGCGAGGTGTTCTCGGTCTTGCCCGATAGACGGCGTAGCACCATGCCGGAGTGCTCACGTAGCGCCCGCGTGAAGCACGTGCGAGCGAAGAACTGCGCAGGATCGCGGTAGTCCTGCGGCGCTGTTCCGGCGACGACCTGCTCGAGGGCAATGGCGAACTCATCCGGGTTGAAGGATCGACCTTCGCGAACCTCCCTGCGAGGGGTCGCTACCTTGTACCACGGTTCCATTCCAACCTCCTAAGGCCTCTTCATACGAGCGAACAAGCTCGATAGCCGGTTCCTTCAGACGCACAAGGTTTGCATACGCGAGCGGCTCGAAACCGCGATCCGCCGCATACATCCGGTAACGAACGCCGTCGGTGACAATGACGTCGCGGACAACGCCGAGCATCGCTACATACCCTTTGGCTTGTTCGAGCGCCCCTTCCACCCCGGCCCCCAGACGCTTTGCTTCGATCACAAGGTGGCAATTCTCCGGGGAACGTGGCAATGCGCTGAATACTGCCACGTCGATGTGTCTCCATTGCACCGCGATGTTCTCCGGCGGCCAGCCGAAAGCGCGTAGAGCCGGCACGACGAAATGGGCGATCAGTTCGTCTTCGCTCGGTTGATCACCGAACCGTTGGCGGTCTTGGAGAAGGGGAACGAGGTCTGCTGCTTGAGCGACGATCCCTTGCAACATACTCGGGACCTCGTCGAGGAGCGCCTGTTCGACGGGGACGTCGGGAAGAGCTCCCATCTGCCACTGCGTCGGCGGAGACTTGACAAACCGCTGGGCGAAGTCAACGGCTTCGCTGTTCCATACCCGCGCGCATCGCGTCGGATTGGCTCCGAAGACAGGTCCAGAAAATATGTAATCCGTGGGCAGGTGATACCACCGTACGCGCCGAGCATGCTGAAGATCCCATCCGTTCACATCGTCGAAGGCATTGTGGTACTTATACTCGCTCGCCACAATGCCGACCGCCCCTATGGTCGCCTGGCCGGTTCGGAGCAGGAATATGTTCCCCGCTTGGACCTCACTCGCGAAGCGCCGCACGAATCCACCTTCGAACTCTTCGTCGTCGCGGTCCGGCGACCACGGACCAGCATCTCCTGGGCCAACGAGAGCGACCCCGTACCGGAGGAAGACATCGGCATACGAGCGCGAAATCGGACCGCCCGATATCTGCCACACGCTTTGCGATGGATCGCTTGCCTGAGTTGCGGTCATCGGGGCAAGGCGAGCAGCATTGCGTCGAGCAGGCGCTTCTCTTCACTAGTCTTTGGATAGAGTGCGGAGAGTGCGTTGGCGAGACGCATAAAATCGGAACCACGTTCCTGCTCCGCTTTCAGCAGCGCGCGCAGCGCGTTCGAGCGGCCGCCGGCTTGGAGCAGCATCGCTGCATGGACGCGGTCGAGCGTGGTTGCGTCCAGAGCGCCCGCCAAACGGTCATCCGAAACGTCGACGTCAGCACGCTTACCGCTGACACGCCCGCGTCCGCGCACCGTCGGGGCCGCATTACTATCAGGAAAGAGCAGACCCTGTAGCGGGTTGCCACCGAGCGTCGCCTCGTGCTCAAGCCGCGTGGCAACGGCATGCGCACCATCGTCGCCGAAGAGTTGTTTGGCCCGCTCGCCGATTGGGAGCAGCCTCACAACGCCCTGCTTCGTTTCTATCACCCGACCTTCCCACTTAGGCAGATCAATGCCGAGCGGCTGCGCGAACCGGCGGACGACGTCAAAGACGAGCGTGAATCCTTTGACTTTGCTGGCCGACGCATCCTCATCATCCTCATCGGACGACGCCTCGGCCTGATCGTCGTCGCTCGTCCCGTTGACTGTCTCGCTGTTCGTGCTCTGAAGTGTCCAGAGAAAGAGCGCCGTGAGCCGCGCGTCCTCCTCTACGGCACCGGCAGCTCCATTGCGCGCCTTCGCCTCGGCAGTGCCGAGCACTTGCTCGAGAGCGCTCCTCCCGACTACTTCCCAGACCTTCTCCAGATATTCGGCCAGATCCACCTCACGGCCTTCGGCCGTTTCAACCCTGGCGTGACGACTGAAGATCTCTAAGGCAGGGCCTATGCATGCAAACACGAGATCAGCGCCCCGCACGCCTTCGTGCTGCAAACGCTCCATCCAGTTTCCGACGCGCTTTGGAAGCTCTCGGAGGATGTCGGCCCAGTCACCTATGACCGCATCGTCGGGACGAGGACGGCAAACGAGGTGAACGCTGGTAGCGAGCGCCGCCGAGTTTTGAGCCCTCAGTCTACCGGGCCTTTCCGTCGCAATTGGCCACGACGCAGTGATCGTCCACCCGCCGCGGATCATTCCTGACAGGAGCGCCTCCCACCCTTCCGTGGTTTTATGCGCAAAGACAACGGCACCGATTCCGTCGTCCCGTAAAACACGCCGACCTTCCGCGAATGCCCGCCGAACCCCATCCTCGAAAAAGGCTTGGTCCTTTTGCGGGTACCGTTCGGGATCCCAGTGTGCCATTTCGCACAGCTCGCGGTCTTTTGGAGTAAGCGGGTTCGTCGGATCGAGGCGGTCTCGAAGAAGGGGATTTTCGGGCATGAGCCGCTTGAGCCAGACGAAGAAGTAATCCGATAAGTCAGCATACGGAACCGCAAAGTAGTACGGCGGGTCGGTAAACCAAACGGCCGCCGCCTCGTCGGGAAGCGGATGCTCAGCAGCGTCAGCGGATTCGACAGTCCCAGCTGCAGAACCGGGCCATGCCTCGATAACCCGAGCAACCCAGTCGATGGCCCCGTCAAGGTTGCCCGACGAATCAGTCCACGGACTTGCCTCAGCAAAGTCCCACACCATAGGTAGCGCCTGTCGTCCAAAGGTGTGTGCGACGAACTCACCAGTTTGCGCCCATACAACGCCCGAGCTCCCGTAGTCAGCCGCGCGGCCGACGACCATCGCCATCGCGTCTCGGAGTGCTCCGTCTTCTATTGCCGGCCGCTGGCGCGCGATGCGTACAAGAGTTACCATCGCGAGCTTCTGCCTAGCCGAGAACATGTCTCCCCAGCGGCGCACCCCATAGAGCGGCACATTAAACGTGCCGCTCATGAGTGGCAGGATCTCGTCCGGGACGGGGCTTAGCCCTTGCTTTCCACCATCCTCCCATTCACGAAGGACCGCGGAGAGCATGACCTGCGACCTTCGGACCGCCTCGTAGTCCGCGGTCGTCGCAATTCGATAGCTGCATCCGCGTTCTCCGGGACGCCGCGTCACCACCGCGATAATCCGCGCTCCGCCTGATCGTTTCGATCCCACGCCATCGAACACGACGTCGGCACCCCCGTTCTGGGCGATGAGTTGGACGCGGACTCGCTCCGGTGCAAGCACAGCTCCGCACGTAGGGCACATTGCTTTCGCACGCGTTGTTGTACCGGACGGCACGTCCTTGTTCGATGTCGGCTCGAACACTTCCAGTTCAAGACGCGGCGTTCCCGTCGAAGGCCGTACGACGTCGTATCGTAGAGCTCGCTTGCGACCGGCTTTCGTACAAAGCCAGAAAGAGCGGACGAGCGGTATCTCGGTGCCGCAATTCGGGGACTCGCATCTCACGGTTCGCGCCCACAAATATGCCGTGGGTCTCCGGCCGTCGGGATCATTCGGGTAAAGGTCAGCTAGCGCAGTCTCCGCCTCAGCCCTAATCTCGGCCCCTACTCGCCGCAGATCCTGCGCAAGCGTGACACCGTGCCGCGGAATGTCTTGCAGCATGACCTTCAAGATCAGGCAAGCGACGGGATTCAGATCGCTCGCGAACGCGTCGCAACCAAGGCGAAGGGCCTCCAGTGGAATGGACCCGCCGCCAGCAAACGGATCGGCGATCAAGGGCGGCTCCTGTCCGTGTGCCGCCCTCACCAGCGCTCGGCTCACCTGCAGATACCTGCTGTTTGCGGCAAGATCCCAGTCCGCGAAATCACCAATGAACTTCAGCAAAGCTTTCCGTAAGTCCTCGTCGCGCGTCCCAGGGTTGTAGCCGACTTCTTCGCGCAACAACTTACGGGCTTGTTCTTTGAATTCCGGTGGGCACAGCGCATCGCACGGATCGGGCCAAAGCAATGCGAGGAGAACAGCTCGAACTCGAAGCGAGCGGACGCCTGGCCCACCATATGTGCAATGTGCTCGGGTGTCCGTGACGGATCGACTTCTCAGTCGCTGCGTGTCGCGAGACCTCGGCGATCGGAAAGTCGACCTCGGCTAGGCGCTTGCAATCTTTGGGGATCACGACGCGCCATCGTAGGGAGGCGCGTCCTCGCGGACTTCCATTGGTGTGGTCATTGCGTCGACCGACAGGTAGTAGTGGGCTACCTTGCTTACCTCGTGCCAGTCAAGACGCGCGGGATCGCGGATCGGCTCTTGGAGCCGCGGCGTACCGTTGCAATCAGTGACGACGTAGAGCCAGAAGCAGTCAGGACGGTCCTCCGCGACGCGGCGCTCGTTGGGGGTCAGTAGGATCGTGCCCGTCACCGCGCCAAGCCCCTTGACCTCGATCAGCCTGAGGTCTCCTGAGGCGAGGTCGAGACTGGTGACGTCATATCCCAAATTCTTCTCGGACACGTCGGCGACTTGGCGGCCTTGTCCACGTTCATGCTCCATCACAACGCGCATCGCGGTTGCCTCGGTTTCGAAGTTCGGCCGGAGACGCCTGACTTCAGGCGTATCACCGTCGGGATGCGGCAGGACCAGGACACTAGCGAACCGTTCTACCGATTGCAGCGTCAGCGCCCGTTGGCGGTCGAGGTCTGTGCGTCGGCGATCGCGACGGGCGAGTAGTTCTGAATGTCGCGCTTCCGCTTGTGCAAGTCGCCCCTCGGCGCCAGCCAACTTTTGCTCGACGTCGGACCCCGCACGCCCGATCTCGTCATCGGCCCGTTGGAGCAACTCCGTGAGCGAGAGCTCGACGTGTGCACTGACCCGACCAACCTCGGCCACGCGATCTTTGCGCATCTCTTCCAGAAACGGGGCGAGTGCACTGTCGTGCAGCCAACCCGTGGCCTGGGGGAGAGACGCAACGGCAGGCAGTTCCGCCGGCGGATCAGCAGGCGAGAAATTGCCAAGCAGGCCGGGTTCCTGGAGACGAGGGTCGTCACCGTCGCTGATTTCCACGGCAAAAAGCCGCTCGTGTACGACCTGCCCGAGCCCATCGACGACACGCGCGCGATAGAAGTCGATGCGCGCCGGGCGCTCATGCTGAAGCGAGTAAAACGTCGCCCCCTGGCCGAGAACGTCGAGAGCCTGCAGGTGAGTGTGACGTCGGATGGCCTCGAACAGTGGATGGCCTGGGGTGACCCATTCCAGCTTTTCGGTCTCAGCTGTGTCGCGGTCGGTCGAGCAGCGGGGATAACGGTCCGCAAGGGGCGGCAGCTTCCAGTCTGCTTCTTTCTCGTAGCGCCTCAGAACCGGCGGCGTCCGAGCCGGTTCGAACGTGTGCGGAAGATTCGGCACGTCCTTCAGCGCCAGCGGTACGAATCCGGAAGCCTCCCGGATGAATCGCGCGATGGTCTCAGGGACGACACGCCGCTCCTGCGCCTGCGCTCGTCGCTCGATCAACATCTCCAGGTTCAGCTTCTTACTTGCCAGCCCCTCCAAAGCGTTCTGGCAGATGGCGCGAAACTGCTTTTCATCGACGTCGCGGAGCAGCCGTTCCTCGAGGTCGGCATCGCCCAGCTTGCCCGCATAGTAGTCGCGCAAGACGCGCTCCACGTGAGCCGCTGGCAGAACTTCGCCGACAACGTTGAACACAGAATCGTCGTCGAGCGCATCCCGAATTTCTTGCAACTTTTCATGGAGGCGCTGCAGCACACGTCCCTCGATAGTGTTGGTCGCGACGAAATTGAAGATGAGGCAGTCCTTGCGCTGTCCATAGCGGTGGATACGCCCCATGCGCTGCTCGAGCCGGTTCGGATTCCAGGGGATATCGTAGTTGAACAAGATGTTGCACACCTGGAGGTTGATGCCCTCGCCCGCAGCTTCCGTGGCGACGAGAATCTGGATCTCACCTTCCCGAAACTGTTGCTCAGCGTGCAGGCGCGTGCCGGGCTCATCACGCGAACCCGACTTCATCCCACCGTGAATGCACCCGACGCGGAAGCCCCAGGACTCCAGCCGCTCCATGAGGTAGTCCAGAGTGTCTTTGAACTCCGTGAAGAGGAGCAGGCGCTGATCCGAGTTATCAAAGAACCCTTCCTCGTGAAGCAGCTTCTTGAGTTTCGATAGCTTGGCCTCCGTTCCCGAGTTCCTCCACACCTTGTGCCTGAACTGCGAGACGCCGGAGCTCTTCAGCTTCGTGGCGTACCTGATCGGCGCTCCCTGCCAGCGTGATGGCCTCGAGCATCGCTTCCAACCGCTCGCGCTCGCTGTCCTCCATCTCCTCCAGCTCCTCCGGATCGGGGAGATCAGGAGGAGCCTGGCGAGCGAGATCTTGCGCATGCTTGAGACCCTCTTCCAAGCGCCGCGCGCGGTTCTCCAGCGAGCGCCGCATAGCGCGGGTACTGGAGGCGAGCCGACGCTGGTAGAGAGACATCAAGAATCCGATCGCGCGCGCTCGCGGATTCTCACCTTCGGCAGCAGCCCGAGCGCTTTCACGCTTCACGAACCGCGTCACGTCGCGGTAGAGGTCGAACTCGGCACCGTCGATGGCGAAGTCCACCGTGTGCGGGATGCGCTTGGTAAAGATTGGCTTGGCCGCCCACGTGCCATCTTCTCGCCGCTCCGGAAAGTAGACCATCGCCTCCTTGGTCCGCCGCAGGTAGAACGGCGCCCGGCGTTGGTCCATCGCCTGCCGGATCGACTTCACATCGGCAAACGCATCGGCGTCGAGGAGTTGCAGGAATAGGCTGAAGTTCTCCGGATCGCCCTTGTGAGGCGTCGCGGTGAGCAGCAGCATGTGATCGGACGTGTCGCGCAGCAGCTCGCCCAACCGGTAGCGCAGGCTCTTGTGCAACTCATCGGAGGCCGACATTCGGTGCGCCTCGTCGACGATCACCAGGTCCCACTGAACCTGTCGAAGCCCTGGAAGGATGTCGGCGCGCTTCGCCAAGTCGAGCGACGTGATCACCCGCTTGCGATCCAACCACTGGTTCACGCCGAACTGTTCGCGGACGTCTTGCCCCCGCATCACCAAGAACTTTGTGTCGAACTTTTCTTTGAGTTCGCGCTGCCATTGGAAAGCGAGATTTGCAGGGCAGACGATCAGGATGCGTTCGGCGAGTCCCCGCAGCTCAAGCTCGCGAATCAGGAGCCCCGACATAATCGTTTTGCCGGCGCCCGCGTCGTCGGCAAGGAGAAAGCGCACCCGCGGCAGCTTGAGCAGGTAGTCGTAGATCGCCTCGAGCTGGTGCGGCAGTGGGTCGACACGAGAGATTGACAGCCCGAAGTAGGGGTCGAACTCGTACGCGATGCCGAGCGCGTACGCCTGAAGGCCCAAACGGAGAAGACGGCCATCGCCGGCGTATGAGTGCTGCGAATCAAGGATCGTCAGGCTGGCCAGATCCTCAGCAGTTAGGGTGACCCTACGGAACCGCTCCGACCGTGTTCCCGCCAACCCGACTACCCAGCTCGAAGCGCTATTCGCCTCTACGGTTTCAACGCGCATTGGCTCGTTGAATAACGCGCCAGTCAGAATCTGGCCCGTCTCGATCGTGCTGGAGCCGGTCACGACAGACTGCGCTCAATCAACACGCGACCAGCCAGCGGCCTTCGGCCTCCAGGTCGGCTGCGCGCTGTGCTCTCGGGAAGGTCTTGTCGACGGCGGCGATACGCGGCCTTCCGGCACGCAGGCGAGCAGAAACGCCGCGGCCGTCCAGTGGACCCATGTTCGATCTCCCTTCCACAACTTGCGCAACCATCACCGACACGTAGTGCCGCTCCAGCCATGCGGAGCGGACCCTACCACCTTTCGTCCCGCGCTACAACGCGCCGCAACGGAGCTACACGTTGACCCAGGCCCGGCCGAATCCCGAAGGCGCTGACCGAAGCTCTCCCCTTCACTTCAATTACCGCCGAGTCACGCGGCGTGCAACTCTTGAGCCAGCCGCTCGAGTTCGACTCGCCTGTCCAGCTCCTGCGAGCCCGGCGGCCCGATCGATATCCCGCGAGATCACGTCGTCGACGGCTCCCGCGGAAAACGCCTGAACCTCGGCGGAACGGGCGAGCAGGTAGTGCCAAAAGTTCGAGCCAGTTGCCCGGCTCGTTGGAGTTCGCCGCGTACTTTCACCTACCTGCTGATCCGCCAGAAGTACGTCCAGCGGATGCACCCCGCGCGCGAAAAGGCCGGCGCAGAAAGCGCACTCGCAATAGCGATCTCGGTACGCAGCCGCGTCCAGATCACTGCCACAGCGGTGGGCATCGTCGAAACGCATGACGCCACGCACCCCCGGTACGTAGGTCCGACAGGACCGGGCGAAGCCGCCCAACTCTTGCGCAGGCTCGCCGTTGTCAACCCAGCCTAGATGATGAGCTACGCCCGCTACCCCAACGAGTGATAGCGCGGCCGCCGTGTACCCGAGCTGGGTTGGTATGACGGGGACACCACGCGTCGCAAGAGTCCGAATCGCGACCACCAAAGCGGCGAACGCGTCGTGCCTGCTGACCAACCATTCCTCGGTCACCCCAGGAGTCCACAGGAGGTAGCCTCGAGCGCTGGCTTCCGGCACTGAACGGAGCAGATCTCCGACTTGGTCAAGGGTGAGCCTCTCCTTTGGAATCACCACCATGGCCAGCACCGGCTCGCCTGCCGCCTCGGCCGCGGCATCGACCAGAAGGCGGTTCACCTCGTCCTCCCTCGTCGACAGGGCCACAAGCGCGGGCGCGATGAATCGGCTCGGGCGAAGCTCACGAGACAACATGGGATCGAGCATGTCGAGTTGACAGCTCATCTCAAGTCGATCCTTCTGATACCGGACGATGTTCGCGGCAAGACGCTCCCACTCCGCGACCGTCTTCACCGTTTCGAGCAAATGTCCTTCCTCGAGGTAAAGGTTCGTCCCCTCGGAGTAGTGCTTGGCGAGCCGACGGTAGTTCCGCTTCGTCTCTCCCTTGTCGTTGCGCCACCACTCCGGCACCTGGAAGCGCCAAAGCACGGGATCGACCATGTAGCCGTAGCCAGTGCCGCGCAGATGGGCCGATGTGCTCTCCGGGCTGTTCTCCAACTGATTCGCGTTGACGATGAGTTCATCGCACATGCCGCCCTGGAGATACGTGAGGTCGTCAGATGTGCGCAACCTCATGTAGTGGACGAGCTTGTTGTCCTCTGTCATGACAGGCTTCGGCGGTGCGCGCGCCGTTTGTCGACCTCCGCCTTGATCAGCGAGCGATCCGTTAGTTCCGGAAACGCCGCGTACACCCGCTCGACCAGGTCGGGCGTGTCCCACTTCCGGCGCAGCTTCTGCACTCGTTCATGGAGCTCGTCGTACGCATCACTTGACTGCCGGAGGCGCTCGGCCGTCGCCCGACCGGCTTCGCTCAGCTCGAAGACCTCGGCCTCCCCCTCCTGTGGAGGGGCGGCCCGCTGCATAACTGTGGCCATCATGTGCTCGAACGAGGGTGGCGACGAGGACGCGGAGCCCGCTTGCCCGCTGGTGAGAAACCCGTTTACCCGTAAGGCTTCAGCACTATCGATGACCCTTTCATCGAACGGCCCATAGTTGTGTGCATAGAAGGTCGAGGACTCCCGATCAAGCTCCTGTTGGATCACAAACAGCAGCTTCTGCAAACGGGTCATTCCGTGGATCGCATCGCGACCCTTGCGGTCACCGTCGAGAAGCAGAATCATCATTTCCTTCAGAGATGGCCGGGGCCGGATGGAGGCTACCGCATCCTCCCGCGCAAGGCCGGCCTCCACCCATTGGCGGGCCAGCTGGTGGTACGGCCGGCGAGTCTCGTGGGAAAACTGCTTCAGCTCGCCGAGCATCTGGGGTTCGACCTTGAGGTTGAGCTGCTCTGACGATCTCGGCGCCTCGGCGTCGTCGAGCTGGGCCGCCGCGCTTGGCACTTCGCCCGACCGCAAGCCTTCAAGAATCCAGGACCGAGCCAACCCGTGGTATGGCAAAGACTTCGACGCAGCGACGGTCTTCAGTGTTGAGATCAGTCGCTTCGGGACCCTCAGAGTGATCTGAGCTGTCTTGGGCCGGGCGTAGACAAGCGGCGGACCCTCCGGGAGATCGTCCCAAGAGTCCCCCCAATCCTCAGCGAGGAGCCCGTCGTGCTTCGTCGAGTCAGCCATTGGTTGCACGGCGAAACGCCCGCCGCTCCTTGTCGGTCATTTCCCGCGCGCTGTATACCCTCACGATCCCACCCGCCTGTTGCTCGTAGACCAGAAAGAGCATTCGTCCGACGTAGGTTCGACCGAGCAGGAGGTTCGCCCCTCCTCGGCAACGCTTGCTCGTGTGCCCGCTCGCGAAACACTGCTCCGCTTCCATGGCCGAAACGTCGTGGTGCTCCAGAAGTTTGGTCTCGTTGCTCTCATCCCAATCGAACTCGGGCAGCAGACGCCGTCCACCGCTTCTGCCACCGCCAGCCACCCTCGACGGCTCGCCGTCACCACTCGCTCGGGGCGAGGGCCAGGTGACGGGCCATAACGCTGCTCACTCGCACACTATAGCGTATATCCGAGAGATATACAAGCGCTTCCCTTACCTGATAAGAGCCCTCGTCAACTTCCGATCGGCTGAGCCAGCGGTAGCCCGTTTACGCGGTGTGCGTGTGCCACCGGTGCGTTCACGTCAGGCGTGTCGGCTGATCCGGCAACCCCGATCCTGTCCATCGACTGATCCGTGCACGGGCGGCCAGCGCCTGCTCGGGGTGGCCGGCGCCTTGACCGTGCCGCTGATCATGGGTGTGACGACCTCTCGTCGTCCGAACTGGTGGCTGCCGGTAAGCTCCGAGCCTTGGCCGAGCTCCCGGCGACGAGCATCAAGGCCGCCATCAGCAGTTAACAAACCAGGCCACGGTGTCGGTGACCCACCCGCCCCGTAGCGGGAACAGTGGGGATCGCGGTCACCGCTAGCACTCCGGACGACGCTCCCTGGTGCGCGGGACTTCCGTTGTAGGTTGCCGTGAACGAGTGGCTGCCGACTGTGATCGCACTGGTCGTGAAGATGCCCGCCATTGACAACAATCGCCGAACCCAGCCGCGTGCCGCCGTCAAAGATGCTCGCGGTTCCCGACGGCTGGCCGGTTCCGGGAGCGACCGGCGCGACCGCAACGGTGAAACGTCGTCGTGGGCATCGATTAATGAGGCGGCGCGCGGGTTTACACACCCCGATCGCGGTAGACCACACACACCGCGATCTCAGGGGTATTCGATCACCCCCGCTCCTGCCAATCAGGTGCCCGGGCCTCCTTTCGCTCAGGCTGCTCGAGTCAGGTTGGTAGCCTGCAACCAATGCCCAGCGAATATGTTGAGCGAGACGCCTGGGGCGTTGGCCTACGGTCAATTCGCGCCCAGCGCCCCAGGTGGGCGCGAGGAGGAGCCCGCGCTCAAACATTCGGAGCCGGGTTGGAACAGGCGGAGCAACTCTGGCGAGCCAGCGAAGCGGTCGGTCCTATCGCCAGTCCGCTCTTGCTCTTCTATGGGCTGACGCAGGCGGGTCGGGCCATATGTGCCGCGGGCTTGCCTGGATCCGCTTGGAGACCAGCGGAGAGCCATGGCCTCGAATTCGAAATCACCCTCCCCAGCAGCGGTGCGAATTTGGACCTGGCGTCGGTGCTCGTGAAACCGAGCGGAGAGGGTCTTGTCCAACAGGTCGCTCGCATCCTCGATTCCCCAGTGCTCGGGGGTCCGGCAACTTTGTCCGCGCTGCTCGCCTCGATCGATAAGCAACTCTTGTTTACCGATCTCCAAGTGCCTGATCCGCATCCCTTAGAAGTGAGTGAGTGGACGAAGAACCTCACGACGCTCGGCACTACCGGCACCGAAAGCCTATTCCTCGCGCCGGCGCCAGCGCGATTCGCTGCAAACACCGAACGGGTCCCGGCCCGTGCGCAGAATCTCGAATACACAAAGATCATCCCGCCGACTGCTAACGCGATTGCGGAGTGGTTGGCTGCCTATCCCACGCTCCATGAGCTTGGGACTCCCAAAGAGGTCATTGGCCCGGAGCCATCGTTAGACCGGTCCGACCGCGGTGAATGGGTCATCAAGCTGATCTGGAATTCAGGCAACTCGATGGCTGGGGTCAAGCAGAGCGATTGGACGGCGGATCACGTCGATGAGCTGTACTCCTATGAGTGGAACGGAACCTCCGGTGTCGTGCTCCCGGCCGTTGACGGGAACACAAAGCCCCACGATCTCCTCGTCACCTGGTGGCTCGTCTTGTACTGCTTGTCGATGCTCGCGAGGTACTACCCGAAGGAGTGGACCGAGATGCTCGACGTGGACAAAAGTGAGCTTGCGGTACCAATCGAACACGTCCTGTCCGTCGCCTACTCAACGGTTCCGGATCTGATTGCCTTTCGGCTGCGATCGCTTCGTACCATCCAGGAAGAAAGACCAACCACACGCCGTAACCGAGCGTAGGCGGGCCTGCACTCAGCCTTAACGCTGGCGATACAGCTCTGGACCAAGAAGGCGATCGCAAGACAGGATTCTCTGATCGTATTCAGCCGGCCAAATCGGGGTTGATTTGGAAAGAGTGACGGAGTGCTAAAGACCTGCGCCCGGCTCCTTCTCGAGGATAGGGTCAATCTGGCGCAAGCGACCAGACAGGCCCGTACGTGCCGCATTCCCGCGTCGATCCGTGAGACCTCGCGCAGACGATAGAATCGCGGCACCCCCCTGAGCCGGTCGTTTTATTAGGAGCCTCAGCCTTCGACCTCAGCAGCATCGAGATTCGCGGCATCCTCCCCGGCCTCCGCCGGTACGACTTAAACCACGAGTTCCCCGACGTCCTGAACTACGAGGACTTCGACCTCCGCCCGGATCTCCTGGAGCTGATGATGGCGGGTCGCGGCCGCTTCGCATTCGATGGTCTGCAGCCGGTGAAAATCGGGAGGATCCGGACCTTTCCTTACCCGAAGTTCTCGCACGTCCCGGGGGAGGCGGCGGTGCGCGAGATGGCGGATATCGGGATCGTGGAACGGGTGGTGTTGCGAGGTGTGGCGGCGAGGATCGGGGCCGAGCTCGACGCGACGCTAAGTCCCCGGATGTTCGCGTACCGCCTGATCGAGTTCGGACCGCGGTGGCAACTCCGCCACTACGCCGAGAGCCACGCCGCGTTCCGCGAGGGACAAATAAACTCCCTGGTGGATAACTGGTGGCCGTATACGCTCTTCACGGATATCGCGTCGTTCTACCCGTCCGTTGACCTCGAGATGCTCGAGCGTGAACTCCGGTACCGCTGTCCGTCTCCGAGCGCGGCGGAGGCGGTCACCGCCCTGCTCGAGATGCTGCGGAAGTGGCACGACCGGGATCAGCTTGCGGGGCTTCCGATCGGAGAAGAGGCGGCTGGCATCTTCGCCGCGGCGGTCCTGGCGCCGGTGCACGAGGTGCTCCATCGAGTGGCTGCTGACCACTACGGATACAGCGACGACCTGGTGGTGTTTGCCGGCAGCGTCAAATCCGGCCGGCATGCCCGCGAGGCACTCGACGGCCGTCTCGCAGAACTTAGGCTCACGCCGCACCCGATCAAGACGCACGAGGTCGAGAACCCCCTCGACGCCGCGCGCGAGATCCAGAACTTCGCCATCTCCTACATCGAGGACTTCGCCGGGTGGATGGACTACCTGCTGCAAGAGAAGGTGCGCGAGCGGTGGTACGAGCGCGCCGCCGACGCCATCGATGAGCCCTACCAGGTGAGCGAGGTGAAGTATCTGCTCAACAAGATGCGCGCGGCCGGCGACCGCCATGCCGTCGGGGGGCTGCTCAAGCGCTGGGACGTGATGGAGCTGTTGCCCAAGGAGACCACCAGGTACCTCGGGGATGTGGCGCTCTACGACCCGGATGTGGTCGACGCCATGCTCCGGGCTGCCGGCCACCCAGTCACTCGCACTAACGAGGGTCTGGTGCTGCACGCTCTGAAGCTTCTGAGCCGCGCGCCGCGGGACGATCGGTTGCTCGCGGTGTGCAACCGCGTGCTGGCATCGAAGACGGCAGCGGAGCCGACCAAGGCCTGGGCGGCCTACGCGATGCGACAGGCGCCGAGTTGGAGTTGGAGCCAGACCATCGAGCGTGCCGAAACCGGACAAAAGTACCTGGTGGGACGAGCGATGCTCGCGTCGACCCGGGGGATTACGGATCTTCCGGTGACCCGGCGGAGGATCCTCGAATCCATCGGCCGAGACCGGGTAGACATGGCCGCCACCTGTGAGTGGGCGCTGAGAGCCGCCTGAGGCAACGTAACAGTCCCGCCAATGTTGCACTGGTCTGTTCGCAGCGCGTGACCGCATCTCTTCCAATACCAAGCGGATGCGAAATCGCATTGGAGGAGAAGAGAGCGATTCGAGCCTCAGATCGACTGAGCCAGCGTTAGGCGTTCTACGTGGCGTTCGCGATTTCGGTGGTCATGAACTGATTGGCATCGAATGAGCGCGCATCCCCGGTCATCAGGAGCGACTAATCTCCTGCCTCCGGGTCCTTGAGCATCCGTCCATGTCCGCTCACGCTTACTCACCGTGGTGCACGCGGGCACGCACCACGAGCAGCGTTCGCGGGGCCAGATTTCAGGAGCGATCGCTGCACCGTTGGTGGCCGTCGAGGTTCAGCGATGCTCGCCGGTGCGATCCCTGATGGCCCCATCGCCTCACCAAACGCCTCGAGAGCTCCCTCTCACATTCGCCCTCCACGGGTGCGGGGTCGGTGCTCCTTAACATCAGACGCCTCATCGGGCGTGTCAGCTGTCCACAAAGTCGGGGGCATATCGGCGTCGTTCCTCATCTGCCTGATCGAGCGCATCCACAACCGGTTTCCACACCGCGTCCGGACGACCGCCGCCTCGGCGATACCCCTTGCCTGCGTCCAGATGGAGTCCGTCAAAGAGCGACTCGATCCGTCGCCGTAGGTTCGGCCACTCTGCGAACGCCGCGCCATCGGTTCGGAACCGCGTGACAATCGATTCGATCGCGTCGGCGACTTCGGCCGCAATGATCTCCTGGCTCTCCTCCCGATCGAAGGATGGATAGGGTCGGATCCGGGCCCATATCTGTGCCACCTCGACCCGCGCATCCGGAGCGCCGGCGATCAGATGTTTGACGGCGACCACGAGCTCGTCGGGGGCACGATGCAGCTTCGCTTCGAGAGATTCGGCCCTGGTCCGTAGTAAGGAGCAGGCATCGGTCATCGACGCAAGGCGCTGTCGTGTCGCCGTTAGCTCCAGTTCCACTTGTCCGTGTGCCTCGGCCCTACGCTGCAACGCGTCGTGTGCCTCGACGATCCTGGCAAGAGCGTCTCGTGTCGCCGCTAGCTCTCGACGGACCTCGGCGCGGGCAGCGGTGAGGGCGTCCGCCTTGATCTTCGCGACGTCAAGCGCTGCCAGACGAGCGTATTCCGAAGGCTTCACGCCCATGCCGCGGGCCAGGGTGTCGATGGTCTGCCGCTCTGCCTTGCTTTACCGAAAGGCGAGCGTCCGACTACGTTGTTCGGCCATCGTGATGGCGGGTGTCAGGCTCCCCGACCCCGCGAGCCTGATCCGTTTGCATACCGTTTCGACTACGTTTACGCGCCGTTTGCACCGCGTTTGCGACGCGGTTCCGAGGCCACTGCGGGGTCTCTACGCGCGCGCGTAAGGGTGCTGCGCGGCACGTGTATGCGACCCGTTCCACGGGGCATCCTGTGCGGCCCCGCGTGCGCGAGGCTAGGCCCCACGGACTCGGGTCGGTCGAGAGGGTCCGTCGCCATCGCTCACAGGTCGACCCACGGCTGATCGCCGGCGGGCCACCCACAGCCCGCACCAAGTGGCTCGTCAACACGAGTGACCGGCAGGCCGTCGAGGGAGACGCTGGTCGGCTGCCTGGCCTCGCATGTCGCCGCGGCGATGGGCGCAAGCGTCGTAGCCAGCCGCTGCACGCTCGGCCAGTGCACTTGCAGGAGACCGCGCCTTCGAGGAACTGGCAGAGGACTCTGGCGGACGCCCCTTGCATCGCACCGAGTGGGCCGTCAGGAACGTACGACACTCCCGCGAGGACCGAGTCAAGGTCCGGGAACATCTGCCAAGTGCACCGGACCACCCTCAGCTGGCCGCAAAACTGCCGGATATGGACATTTCCCATCAGCACTCGAAGTCCCTGGTGGAGACACCTGCATCCACGACGAACATTCGGCAAAGGCTCTGATGCGTATTCAACGCACTGCGAAACTGACATATATGGACATTTCCCATCAACCATCGTCGTCTCCGGACCTGATGGGAGAAGTTACATTAACCGATGGGTAACTCCATATCCCATAAGGGATATCCATACTGCGAGGTACCTTGACGTCCGATCGCGCAACGCGCATCATGCCCACATGATCTGCACAAGACGGGTGGCGATGCCATCCACTGCCGCCGAGACAGACGCGGCGCAGGTGTAGCGTCCGGCAATGACTGACGAGGGAGAGCTATGAGTATCCGCATCAACGGCGAGGTCTTGAAACACATGGCCGCGCTTCGCGGTTGGAATGGCTCGGCCCTCGCCAAGAAGGCGGGCGTGGTCAACTCCACGGTGAGCAGGGCCTTCGCCGGCGACGAAATATCGGTGACGACGCTGAGGCTCTTGGCCACAGCCCTGAAAGAAACGTCCGTCGACGAGGTTATCGAAAGGTTGCTCGGCCGAGGCGACCCGCCGCCCGAAGATGATCGGCCACCCACACCCGGGAACACGTAGCGAGCTGATGGCGTCGGTGCACTCGGAGCTCACCGCCGGCTCGGGGACGTGAGCGCTCTGACCATGGCGTTGTAGCTGTCGTCCTTGTTGAGGTGGGCGTAGCAGCTGGCGATGACCTCAGGGGATGCTCCGGCGATGAAAGACAGCTGCACTGAGTTCATGTCCCGGCGCAGCATCTCGGTGATCCAGGAATGCCGGAGCAAGTGGGGGTGTATGCGCTTGGGAATCCCGGCTTTGGCGACGGTGTCCTTGACGATTTGATAGACGCCGCCGCTGGTCAGGGCGTCATAGTCGCCGAGTGGGCCGCGCCGAGAGGTCAGGAAGATTGCATCCGAGCTGCGCTCGTCTGGGCGATCCGAGATCAGCCGGTCGAGCCGACGGGCGAGGGTTGGCGGCACCGGCACATCCCGGATTCGATCGCGCTTACCGTGGACGCGAACGTGCACCTGCCGGCCGCTGCGGATCAGGTCGCCGGCGGTGAGGCGCGTGAGCTCGTCGAGCCGGAGGCCGCAGTCGGCGAACACCCGGATGATCACCTTGTCCCTCTCCAGGAGCGCTGCCTGCTCGAGCTGATCAATCTCGGCGCGGCTGAGCACGTCTCGGATGGGGCGGCCTCGGCGGGGAAGCTGAGGCTTCGCGGTGACCACTTCGCCTTCCCGACTCGCCCAGCCGAATAGCAGGCGAATCGGACGGATGTAGGTGGCGACCGTGTGCTTGAAGAGCGGCTGGCCCGCTTTCGTGGTACGAGTGAGGAGCTCCGAGGTGAACCGGTCGATGGCGCGGCGGTCCAGCTGGCTGAGGTCGGTGATGCCCTCCCGTTCGCACCAGGGGAGAAACACCGACTGGATCGAGTAGGTGTACTGGTGTTCGCTGCGCGGCGACAGGCCGCGCGCCCGGCAGTTGCTCAGATAGTCGTCGGCGAGGCGCGTCAGTGAGGACGGGGCCCTGCTCTTGAGGAGTCGTACGGTCATGGTGGAAGCCCTTCACGCAGATATTTGTGGATTTATCGTCGTCGACTGAGCCGAAAAATCAATGCTCAGGAGCGACTAATCGGGTGATGTTTTGGGGACTTATCCACAGGTCGAAATCACCCGAAAAGGCCCGAATCGAATTCAAAATTCGGCTTGGCTGGGGAGGGAGGATTCGAACCTCCGATTGGCTGATCCAGAATCAGCTGCCTTACCACTTGGCCACTCCCCAGCGGAGGCCATCGAGTGTACCGGACGCCTCCCAGCGCCCCTGTTTGCCACCTCGGCACGCGGCATATACTGGACAGTGATGGACTTGCTCGAGTTGCTCCGCTTCCAGGCCCGGCGCTATCGGTGCTCCGCCTGCGGCGAGAACATGGCCGACTGCGGGATCAATGTTCTTGCACAGCAGGGCAATCGGGCACTGGTCCGCGTCACCTGCGCGTCGTGCAACGACGAGAACCTGCTTCAGATCATCTTCCAGACCGAGGCCGAGGAGAGCAAGGTCCCCGCCATCGACGAGGGCTTCCCCGACGTCGCCGACCCGATCACCGGTGACGAGATGCTCGAGCTCCACTCCATCCTCTCCTCGCACGAAGGCGCACTGACCGAGCTGCTCGTCAAGCGCTGACGGCGATCTCCGCCGGGGGTCGTGCGACACTTCCCCGCCATATGGCGAGCCTCGATCCCGGCCAGAGCATGGTGTTCGACGCCCTCTACGGGCTCGAGTTCGGCGAGACCACCCCGGAACACATGACCGCCTCGTGCCCGGTCACCCCCAAGGTCCTCCAGCCGTTCGGGATCGTCCACGGCGGCGTCTTCTGCGCGATGGGCGAGACCCTCACCTCGGTCGGCACCTACCTGGGAGTCAAAGACGCCGGCAACATCTCGGTCGGGATGTCCAACAACATGAGCTTCCTCCGCCCCATCACCAACGGCACCATCCATGCCGACGCGAGGCCGCGCCACCGCGGGCGCACGACCTGGATCTGGGACGTGGAGATCACCAACGACGACGGCGCGCTCTGCGCCATCGGCCGGATCACGATCGCGGTTCGGCCCCGGCCCTAGTCTCCTGGCGGTCGACCAGCCGCTTGGCCGCGTAGGCGCCGCCCGCCGAGCCGGCCGCGGACACCCCGCGGAGCACGACCTTCTGCCAGATCGGGGTCTTGTCGCCCCCCTTTTTGATCTCCTTGCGCAGTGCGTGCAGTTCGGCCGCGAGGTCGTCCAGCGTGACCAGCGCCGTCTCCTCCTCCTCGGCGACTTCGCCGCGCAAGCGCGACCGGATGAACACGATCGTCCCGACCAGCGCGATCGCCACCCCGGCGATCGCCGCATATCGCGGGGCATCGCGGCGCAGGCGCGCCTTCCAGTCGAGCTCGGCACGCACCTTCTGCTCCAGCCGGCCGGCGCTCTGCTCGAGCGCCTGCTTGCTCAGCTCCCGCTGACGCTGCGCTTGGTCAGTTCCCGGAGCCACTCGGCATCCTCCTTCAACGTTGCCTGCACGTTCTTCCGTCCCCGTTTGATCACCTTTCTCGCCCGTGATTGCCCGATGAAGATGAGCACCATCGCGACGATCAGGAAGATCCCCCCGAGCGCGGCCCATCTCGCCCATTCGCTGCCGAGGATTGTCAGCCCCGACGGCAGCGCACCCAAAGCCTCGATCACACCGATCAAGAGGAACACGAATGCGACCATGATCATCGCGATCGCGATTGCGAGCTGAATGATCGCTCGCTTCAGCTCGGCGCCGACCACCTCCATCTCGGCGCGCGCCAGCTTGATGGCGTCCTCGACCACCTGACGCGCGAGCGAGATGGGGTCGGTGCTCTCAGGCGCGTCGCCGTCCACAGTACCTCCAGGCATTGGATCGGGAGCTCAACGCGACACTCCAGTGCGGCGCGTCGCCCGCAAGCTCACCCAAACTCGCAGGGTTGCATGATACTGGCGCGTACCACGGGGGGCGTAACCCGAGCCGTACCCACCCCGTTGGACCCACCAGATGGCCGAAATTTCTCCACTTCGACGTCTCCCCCGCGGCGGGCCCGACGGCTCTGCCGACCTGGCGGTTCGCCAGCGATACCTCCGCCGCAGCCGTCGCTTCGAGACCGGCCGCGCGTGGATCACCGTGTGGGTCGCCGCCTTCGCCGTCGTCGGCTGGCTCTTCATCGCGGGGTTTGCCGGCTTCAACCACTGAACCCGAAGGGGGGTCCAGGCTCCGCGAGCGTCAGTCGATCAGCTCGCGGAGATCCTGGAGCTGGAGCGTGATCCAGCGTGTGATGTCATTGGTCCGCACCACGTCGCGAATCTTTGTCTGGCGAGCCTTCTTCTGCGCCTCGTCCATCATCAACCCCAGGTAGAGCGCCTCCGCGGTCTCGTCGATGTCGAACGGGTTGACCGTGATCGCCCATTCACCCAGCTCCTCGTGTGAGCCCGCGTTCTCGCTGAGCACCAGGACGCCGTCGCGCTGGTTGACGAGCGGGCCTTCCTTGGCCACGAGGTTCATGCCGTCGTAGATCGGGTTGACGAGGAGCACGTCGAAGACGCGATACCCCGCGATCGCGCGCTCCATGTTGTCCTCGATCTCGACGCGAATCGGCGTCCAGCCACCGCGACTGTATTCGCGATTGATGCGCGCCGCGACGCTGAGCACGCTGCCGAGATAGGCACGATAGTCGTCGATGTCCTGCCGGCTCGGCTGCAGAAAGGCCCAGAACATCACGTCGCCGGTCAGCTCCGGGTGCGCGGCGAGCAGGCGCTCGTACGCGAGAAAGCCACGCACGATGTTCTTGCTCAAGTCCGTACGATCGACGCGGAGGATGAGGTGCTTCGGCCGCCATTGGTCGATACGCTCCATCTCCACGAGCACCGCGGGCTGCTCCGAATGCTGAATGAATGTTTTCGGATCGACGCTGATCGGGTAATTGCGCACCCACACCGCGCGGCCCTCGGAGAACACGGTGCGCTCGCGGTGGTCGACCGTCAATCCGAGGTTCTGCTCGCACGTCATCAGAAAATTGCGCACGTCGCGCGACGTCTGGAATCCGATGATGTCCGCACCGAGCAGGCCGTGCACGATCGCGTCGCGGATGTGCCTCGGCAGCACCGTCCAGTACTGCGGCGTCGGCCACGGGATGTGCACGAAGTGCTGGATGCGCACGTCGGGCCGGCGCTCGCGGATCAGCCCCGGGACGCAGTACATCTGGTAGTCCTGCACGAACACGACCGCCGGTTTGTCGGAGCGCTCGACCTCGGCGAGCACCCGCGTCGCGACCAGCTGGTTCACGTTCATGTAGCCGTCCACCCACGCCCTGTGGATCGACTCGTCGACGACCGGCTCGCGCGCCAGGTCCCACAGGTAGTGCTGGATGAACCAGAGCAGCGGGTTCGAGATCACGTTGTAGTAGAGGTCGTATGCCTCGCTGGTCGGCTCGACGAAGGCGACCTTGATGGTGGTGCCGTCCTCGGTGGTGAGCTCGGCCGGGTCACCTCGTTCCGCGAGCCGGCGATCAGAGCTGTCGCGCGCCAGGGCGACCCACACGGCGTCGGTCGCCGAGGCCAGCGAGGTCATCGCGGTGACCAGCCCGCCGGCGCCCTTGACCAGTCGCTCCGACGTCCCCCGGTAGGGGTCGGCAGGGTGGAGGACCAGCGGCGCCCGGTTGGCGACGATGATCGGCTGGACGCCTCCGAGGATCCTGCGCGTGTACGGCTCGATCGCCGACAAAGGCTCGACTCCATGACAGGCCGAGCGGGGCCCGCCCGCCGAACCATGCTACCGGACCGTCCTTTGGTCGTCGCCAGCGGCGACAATCGCGTCTCACATGAGCCATCCCATCGCCGAGTACCGTGTCGATACGCCTCGATTGGCGCTCTCGGTGCGAGATCACGCCGGCGGCGAGCCTGCCCTGCTCGCGCTCCACGGGCTGGCGAGCAACGCGCGCTGGTGGGACCTGGTCGCGGACCGACTCGTCCCCGCCCACCGGGTGATCGCGGTCGACCTTCCCGGTCACGGGCAGAGCGACCGCCCCGACGGCGGGTACGACTTCGACACCGTGTCCCACGATCTCGAGGGGCTGCTGGCGGCGCTCCGCCATCCCGAGCCGCTGGTGGTGGTCGGGCACAGCTGGGGCGCCACCGTCGCGCTCTCCTTCGCGGCGGCGTATCCGGACCTGGCGCTCGGTGTGGTCTGCATCGATGGCGGCGCCGGCGACCTCAAAGCGTACTTCGGGCCGAGCTGGGAGATGGCCGAGCAGACCATGCGTCCGCCGGCGCTGTCGGGGATCACCCCGGCGATGCTCCGCGCCTGGATGGACTCGTCGCCGCTTCGCGACGGGTCGGACCCGGACACCGCCGCGGCGATCCTTTGCGGCAACTTCGAGGACGACGGCACCGGCGCGGGCACCCTCCGCCCGAGGCTGTCCCTCGAGCACCACATGCAGATCGCCCACCACCTCTTCGACGCCAACGGGTACGAGTTGATGGCCAGGGTGCGCTGCCCGATGCTCTTCATCCCGGCGGGCCATCCCGACCACGAGGACTCGCCGAAGGTGCGCTCGATCGCTCGAGCGCGCGAAGTGGTGGGTGATCGCGCTCACTTCGTGTGGATCGACGGGGTGCACGACCTGCCGGTGCAGCGTCCCGTCGAAGTCGCTGCGGCGATCGCTGCGTTCGTCGACGAGCTGGCGGCTCAGCCGAGCAGCACGTCCCAGAAGTAGCGCTCGCTCCGGGGCACGCCCTGGTCGACGTGGATGTGCTTCACCTCGGTGTACTCGAGCAGCCCCGCGCGGCCGTGCTCGCGACCGATGCCGCTCTGCTTGTAGCCTCCGAACGGCGCCAGCGGATTGAGCAGGTGCCAGTCGTTGATCCAGACGGTCCCGGTGCGCAGTTGTTTGGCGATCTCGATCGCGCCTCGCGTATCCCGCGACCACACCCCGCCCGCCAGGCCGTAGATCGTCCGGTTGGCGCGCTGGATCACCTCGCCGAGATCGCTCCAGCGCTGCACCGCGAGCACCGGTCCGAAGATCTCCTCGGTGCCGGCGTGCGAATCCGGCGAGACGTTGGTGAGAACGGTCGGCTGGAGGAAGAAGCCGCGCTCGCTGACGTTGGGCGCCCGTCCGCCACCGCACGCGACGGTCGCGCCCTCCTGCTTTGCCCGCTCAATGGCGGACAGGATCATGTCGTACTGCGCCTGGCTGATCACCGGGCCGACCTGGGTGTCGAAGTCGGCCGCGTCGCCGACTTGCAGCGACGCCGCACCGTCGACGAGGCGGTCGACGAACGTGTCGTAGATGTCGTCGTGGACGAAGAGGCGCGTGCCCGATTCGCACATCTGGCCCTGATGGAAGAAGGTGCCGAAGAGCGCGCCGTCGACTGCGATGTCGAGGTCCGCGTCGGGGCAGACGATGTTCGCCGATTTACCACCGAGCTCGAGCGTCACCTTCTTGATGGTCGGGGCCGCGGCGGCGAGGATCTTGCGGCCGGTCGCCGTCGACCCGGTGAACGCGACCTTGTCCACGTCGGGGTTCTCGACCAGCTCGATCCCGGCGTCGACGCTGTCACCGGTGACCACGTTCAGCACACCTCTGGGCAGCAGCCCGGTCTCGTCGATCGCGCGTGCCACCGCGAGCGCGGTCAGCGGCGTCTGCGCGGCCGGCTTGAGCACGATCGAGTTGCCCATCGCCAGCGCCGGGGCGATCTTCCACATCGCGAAGATGAGCGGGTAGTTCCACGGGATGATCCCGGCGCAGACTCCGACCGGCTCGCGCTGCACGAAGTTCCAGGACACGTACGGTGAGTTGATCCAGGGCAGTGGCTCGTACCAGGGGACGCCCAGCCCCTGCTCGGCCATGCTCCGGAACCACTCGATGGCAAGCGGCACGTCGACCACGGATGTCTTGCGCAGCGCCGCGCCGGCGTTCTGAGACTCGAGCAGTCCCCAACCGTCGGAGACCTCCTGGAGGTGCTCGACGATCTGAAACATGATCTGGGTGCGCTGAAGTTGCGACTTGAGACGCCAGTCGCCGGCCTCGAAGGAGCGCCGCGCCGCCGCCACGGCTCGGCGCGCGTCGGCCCTCGTGCTGGCGGGCGCGACAGCCATCACCTCTTCAGTGGAGGGATTGATCACACCGTAGGTGCGCCCGTCCTCGGCGCCCGTCCACTCGCCGTCGATGTACTGCTGATACGTCGCCACATCGGGTTCGACGATCGCCGTCACTGAGAACCTCCACCGCCGCCTGCCGGTCTTGACACCGGTGTCGATTATGCGTCGACGCGGGCGCGGTTCCTGACGACCCGTGTGTCCGGCTGCGAATCGCCGATTTGTCCGTAGCGGGGATCTGGCGAACCCCTACGATACTGTCATTCTGCGAACGCACATAGTGGAGTTGCGGCATGGATCAGATCGAGTTCGCCGACGGCTTCGACCGCCCCGACACGCTGGCCTTCGGGCTCGGCGCCGGACAGCTCGCGGTGGTGATGGTGGGCGCGCTGGCCGCCTACTCGCTGGTGCGATCGCCGCTCCCACCATCAATTGTCGACCCGGCGGCGGCGGTGCTCGCTTCGGCGGCGGCAGGGCTCGGATGGCTGAGGATCGCCGGCCTGCCGGCGCTGGACTGGGCGCTGTTCGCTGGACGGTTTTGGATGCGGGCGCGACGCGGGACGACACGCTGGGAGCTCGCGGCGGCGGCGCCGGGCAGTGACACGGGTAGAGATGCCGGCGATGACGCGAGCCGAGCTGCCGGCGGTGACGCGGGCCGAGCCGCCGGCGACGACCCTCAGCCCGCGGATGTGGCACCCGCAGATACCGGCGACGCTTCTCAGGCGCCGATCCTCGAGCTGTTTGGCCAGCGCGGCGTGTTCCGCGCGGGGCCGTCGAATCGATCGCCGGGATCCCGTCCGCCATCGCATCCGAACAAACCGCCATCCCTCCGGCCCGCGAGCCGCCCCGACGGCGCCCGCCGCGTGACGTTCTTCTCGCTGCGCGGCGGCACGGGACGCAGCACGCTTGCCACCGAGCTCACGTGCCTGCTCGCGGCGGCCGAGAGCGGAGACCAGCCCGCGCCCCGCGTCGCCCTCGTCGACCTCGATTTGCGCAGTCCGAGCGTCGGGGTCCGCCTCGGCACCCCGGAGCGAACGCTGCTCGACTACGCGCTCGCACCGCCCGAGGACCGCAGCGTCACCGATTTCATGGTCTGCCACGCGTCGGGCGCGCGTGTCTTGCTCGGACCGCAGAGGGCGGTGAACGCGGAGTGGCCGGTCACGCCCGCGCTGCTGCGCGAGATCCTCCGGGAGCTGGACATGGAGGGCTTCGAACTCGTGGTCCTCGACGTCTCGCCCGAGCTGTCCCCGCTCAACACCACCGCGCTCTGCGCCTGCGATGACGTCTTCGTGGTGGTCGTGCCCACTGCCGGCGGCGTCCAGGATGCCTACCGCAGCACCGAGGCGCTTCGCCGTCTCGGGCTGCGCCATCAACTCCGCTACATCGTCAATCGGTCGCGGCCGGGGACGGACATGAGCGAGCCGATGGCCGACCTCGGCGGTCAGGTGATCGGCGACATCCCCGATGACGAGTTGGTGATCAGCGCCGAGAACGCCCACCGCCTCGTCGGTCTCGACGGCTCGGCGCCCGCGGCGATCGCGCTGCGCCGTCTCGCGCGCCGGGTCGGGAGCGAGCTGCGCGCCCCGTGGCCCGGCTGAGCCCCCGAACCTGGCGCCTGCCGGCGGCCGGGCCTGGCACTCGCGTCCAGGATCGCGGTCCGGGGCGACCGCTGCGAGCATGCCGGGCTCGTCTCGGCCGTGCTCGCGACCAGCGAGCTCGACATCGATGCCCTCGACCCAGCGCGCAAGGCCGCGGCCTCGGCGTCGTTCGCCCGGATCTGTCACACGCTGCAAACCCCGATGCAGCTGCTCGTCCGGGTCCGCCTGCTCGCCGCCCCGGACGCACCGTCCGGTGACGGCCCGCACGCGCCGCTCGATGCCGCGATGCACCGCCACTGGACCGAGCAGGTCCGCGACGCGAACCGGTACACCCGCCAGGTCCTCGTCGCACTGAGCGCCGCGACTCCGGCGGCTCTCGACGCTGTCTGCGCGCAAGCGACCGATCGCCTTGCCGCGATCGGAGTCACGGCAGTGCGCCTCGATGGTGACGCGCTCTTCGCCACGATCACTGACGGCTTCGAAGTCACAGTCAGCTGGTACGAGCAACCGAAGTACGCGGTCATCGGGGACGTGATCGCGCGCGGACACGCGCTGCGCCGTCTGCCCGGCCATCCCGTCGGCGCCGGATGGCTGGCACCACTGCTGAGTGTGCAGACCGAGTGCGACATCGCTGTGCATCTGGCGCCGGCATCACTCGGCGAGGCGCTCGGGCGTCTCAGCAGGCGTCTTCGCGATTTCTCCGCGCATCGCATGCTCGAGATGGAACGCGGTGCGCTCAGCGACGTGCATGTCGACATCGGGGTGGACTCGGCAACGGCGCTTCGCGAGCGGCTCGCTCGCAACCAGGGACGTCCTCTGCATCTCTCGGTGATCGCCACCGTGCGTGGTGATTCCCACGACACCGTTGAGGCGCGAAGCGCGGCGCTCTGTCTCGGATTCGCGTCGTCGCTCATCGGCGTGGAAGCCACGCACTTCCGCCACATGGCCGCGCTGGTGAGCACGCTCCCGCTCGGCATCGAAGCGCTCGGAGCCGGCAAGCTCGTGGACTCGACGGCGGCCGCGACGTGCGTTCCCTGGGTCGAGGCCGGGTGCGCCGATCCCGGCGGCTACCGGCTCGGGGCGGCGATCCGGTCCGGACTGCCGGTGCGGGTCGCGCCCTTCGACACCGCGCGCCATCCCAACCCCAACATCGCCGTGTTCGCAGCCTCGGGTCACGGCAAGAGCTTTGCGATCGGGACGCTGGTGCTCGAGGCGGCGGTCGCGGGCGTGAACTCGGTGATCATCGATCCCGAAGGCGAGTACCGCGGCCTCGTTAGCGCGCTGGGCGGGCGCTACCTCGAGCTGGCGCCGGGAACCGACGCCGCGGTCAACGTGTTCGAGGGCGCCGGCGATGACCCTGAGGAGGCGACGGCCGCGGTGGTCGATCTGGTCACCGTGCTGTGCGGCGATCAACTCGGCGAGGTCGAGCGCGCGCAGGTCGACGCTGCGGCGCGCGCAGGCTTGCAGCGTGCGGCAGGCGAACACCGGGTTCCGCTGCTCGAGGACTGCCTCTTGACGCTCGATGTCGATGCCCGTCCGGTTGCCGCGGTCGTGCGGCGTTTCTGCACCGGCGGCCTCGGCGCGTTGTTCAACCGGCCCACGTCGATAGCGGTCGATTCCGGCGTGTGTGCGATCTCGCTTCGCGACATGCCACCCGAGCACGTGGCGGCGGCGACGCTGATCGTCGCGCGCTGGCTCTGGGAGTTGGTGCGACGCGATCGCCGTCGCCGGCACATCGTGTTCGATGAGGTTGGCGCGCTCTGCGTTCACCGGCCGCTGCGTGATCTGCTCGTGCAGCTCGCGCGGCGCTGCCGCAAGTACGGAGCGTCGCTCGTGGTGGCGACGCAGAACGCGCAGGACCTTCTCGGCAGCGACGAGGGCAGCGTGATCGCGACCAACTGCGCGGTGGTGCTGCTCGGTGGTCATCGAGCCGCTGAAACCGCGCGAATGGAGCGCGCGTTCGGCCTCACCGACGCGCAACGCGGCTTCCTCGAGACCGCATCTCGCGGCGAGTTCCTGTTGATCGCGGGCGATCGACGCGTTGCCATGCGCATCGAGGTTCCCGAGCTGCATCGGTCCATACTCACCGACGAAACTGATGCGTCATACCCCCTTGACGTCCGGCTTCCCGACTCGCAAGATATGGGGGCTCCCGGACGGCCGAGCCCCAAGATATGGGATCATTAGGGTGATCTCAGCACGCGGAGATTGGGACAGCAAGCCGCCAGGGCGCCGTCCTGCACACGTCTTCGCACAATGAAGCGCCCACCAGACAGAAGAGGAAAGACCGTGGATCGATCCGCCTCCAAACCCGTCCCAGACGACTCGCACAGCATCTCGATGGAACCGCCGTCGGGCCGTCGATCGAGTCGCAGAACCGGGACGGCGCAGGCACGGCTCGGCACCAAAGTTGAGGTTGAGGGCGGCGGTATCCACGTCGAGCGGCGCTTGACGCACGAGGGCGTGCATCCCTTCGACGAGGTCACCTGGGAAACGCGGACCGCGGCGATCGGCAACGAGAAGGGCGAGACCGTCTTCGAGCAGAAGGACTGCGAGATCCCGACATTCTGGTCACAGATGGCCACAAACGTCGTGGTCAGCAAGTACTTCCGCGGCAAGCTCGGCACCCCGGGTCGTGAGCACAGCGTCAAGCAGATGATCTCGCGGGTTGCGGACACGATCGGGAAGTGGGGCAGGGAAGGCGGCTACTTCGCCACCGAGACCGACGCCCAGGCCTTTCAGGATGAGCTCACCCACCTCTTGCTCCATCAGAAGATGAGCTTCAACAGCCCGGTGTGGTTCAACATCGGCGTCCCCGGCAGCAGGAATCAGGCGAGCGCGTGCTTTATCAACAGCGTCGAGGACACGATGGAGTCGATCCTCACGCTCGCCAAGACCGAGGGCATGCTCTTCAAGTACGGCAGCGGGACGGGGACCAACCTCTCCACGATTCGCTCCTCGACCGAGTCGCTCGCCGGCGGCGGCACCGCCAGCGGACCGGTATCCTTCATGAAGGGGTTCGACGCCTTCGCGGGTGTCATCAAGAGCGGTGGGACCACGCGGCGTGCCGCCAAGATGGTCATCCTCAACGCCGATCATCCCGATATCGAGGACTTCGTCACCTGCAAGGTGAGCGAGGAGCGCAAGGCGTGGGCGCTCATCGAGGGTGGCTACGACAGCTCCTTCACCGGTGAGGCGTATTCGTCGGTCTTCTTCCAGAACAGCAACAACTCGGTGCGCGTGACCGACGAGTTCATGCGCGCCTTGCAGGACGATCGCGACTGGCATCTGCGCGCGGTGACCAACTCCAACCGGATCCTCAAGACCGTCAAGGCCCGCGAGCTCATGCGTCTCATCGCCGAGTCGGCATGGCAGTGCGGCGATCCCGGCATGCAGTACGACACCACCATCAACGACTGGCACACGTCGGCGGCCACCGGGCGGATCAACGCCAGCAACCCCTGCAGCGAGTTCATGTTCCTGGACGACACCAGCTGCAACCTCGCGTCGATCAACCTCACCAGGTTCCTCAACGACGACGGCTCGATCGACATCGAGGCCTACAAGCACGCGATCCACATCACCATCACCGCCCAGGAGATCCTGGTCAGCAACGCCTCGTACCCCACCGAGAAGATCACAAAGAACAGCGAGGAGTTCCGGCCGCTCGGTCTCGGGTACGCGAATCTCGGTGCGCTGCTGATGGCCCGCGGCGTTCCCTACGACTCGCCGCAGGGTCGTGACCTCGCCGCCTGCCTCACCTCGATTCTCACCGGCGAGGCGTACGCGCAGTCCTCACGCATCGCCCGCGAGATCGGCCCGTTCAGCGGCTACGCCGCCAACCGCCAGCCGATGCTGCGCGTGGTCGGCAAGCATCGCGAGGCCGCGTACAACATCCCAACCGACAACATCGAGCCCGATCTCGTCGGCGCCGCCCGGCACGCATGGGATGAGGCACACGAGCTCGGCGCGCGCCACGGTTATCGCAACGCCCAGGCATCGGTGCTCGCCCCCACCGGGACGATCAGCTTCATGCTCGACTGCGACACCACCGGCGTCGAGCCGGACATCGCGCTCGTCAAGTACAAGAAGCTCGTCGGCGGCGGGATGTTGAAGATGGTCAACGGCACCGTGCCGGCCGCGTTGCGCCGGCTCGGCTATGGCGAGACCGCGATCGGGGACATCATCGCGTACATCGACGCCAACGACACCATCGAGGGCGCGCCGACGCTGCGCGATGAGGACGTCGCCGTCTTCGATTGTGCGTTCACACCACAGAACGGCAAGCGCTCGATCACGTGGCAGGGCCACCTCCGGATGATGGCCGCAGTGCAGCCGTTCATCAGCGGCGCGATCTCGAAGACGGTGAACATGCCCAACGAGGCGACCGTTGAGGACATCGAGCGCGCGTACACCGACGGGTGGAAGCTCGGGCTCAAGGCGGTCGCGATCTACCGCGACGGCAGCAAGCGCAGCCAGCCGCTGGCGACGAGCATCGACAAGACGACGGGACACCGCGTCCAGGTCGTCGAGCGTCCGCTGCGCAAGCGTCTGCCGGCAGAACGCACCGCGATCACCCACAAGTTCGAGGTCGGTGGCCACGAGGGATACATCACCGTCGGCCTCTACGAGGACGGCACACCCGGCGAGATCTTCCTGCGCATGGCCAAGGAGGGCTCGACGGTCAGCGGGCTCATGAACTCGTTCGCCACCGCCGTATCACTCGCCCTTCAATACGGCGTCCCGCTGCCGGCGCTCGTCGACAAGTTCTCGCACACGCGCTTCGACCCGCAGGGGTTCACGCGCAACCCGGAAATCCCGATCGCCAAGTCGGTGATGGATTACATCTTCCGCTGGCTCGCGTCCCGCTTCCTGCCCCAGGAAGATCGCGACCGGCTCGGCATCATCCGCCGCGAGCCCGACGGCAGCGTGACCGAACCGGTGTCTGCTTCTGACGCCGCGATCGAGGCCATGGCACCGGTCGCGGTTGCTCCTTCCGCCGCGGCGCGCAAGCCGGTCGCCGCGATTCCCGTGACCAGCGCGGGCGCATTCATCAACCAGGAAGACGCACCCACCTGCAGCGATTGCGGCAGCCTGATGGTGCGCAACGGCGCCTGCTACAAGTGCCACAACTGCGGAGCAACGAGCGGCTGCAGCTGATTTCCTAGCACCTCCTCCCCTCTCGCCCGGGCCGCCTCCGAAACGCTTGGAGGCGGCCCTCTTGCATTCCATCGGTTTCAATCTCGGGACCGCTCTGGCGGTGAAAGGTAGGATCGGTACATGGTCCTCTCGTTGTGTCGGCTTGGGTAGCGCCGCTGCGGCGTCCCATCTTTGATGACCCTCCCAGGGGGTCTCTCGCGCGGGCCGTATCCAGAACTGGACGCGGCCCGTGGTGCGAGAGACGTGGAGTTGGCCGACTGGCCGGCGGGGCGCTTCAGGACGTGTTAAGTCCGCCCACCACGAGACGTTGTTCATGCGCGCGGCGCACCATCCGGCGCGGCGCCAATCGCCGGAGAGCCCGGATGCGGTCCAGATTCGGCACCGCGATCATTGCGATCGCGACGAATGCAGAGGCGCCGGCTGCGAGGTCGATGTTGAGGAGGATTTCCGAGGCCGTCATATCAGTGCTCCTTGCGGACGGTTGTTGTTCGACACTGACGACGCTAACGACCACCCCTCCACTCCGTCTTGGAGGTCTCTGGGAGTTCTCTCAGTCTTCAGGGCGGCGGCTAGCGAGCAATCGCTAACTCGCTCTCATACATCGTTGGATCCGCCAAATCCGCCTGCGCGAAGGCCTCACGGCGTTCGACACACGTGCCGCACGTCCCGCAATGCAACGCACCGCCCTTGTAGCACGACCAGGTTCGCTCGAATGGAACCTTGAGCTCGTCGCCGAGCTTCACGATGTCGGTCTTGTTCATGGACAGAAACGGCGCGAGGATCTCGATACTCGCGAGCCCCTCGACGGCGATGTTGACCACCGCCTCGAATGCACGCACGAACTCCGGCCGACAGTCCGGGTAGATGAAGTGGTCGCCGGTGTGCGCGCCGAACGCGACCGCACCGGCTTCGCGTGTCACGGCGAGTGCGCATGCGATGCTCAGCATGATCGCGTTGCGGTTTGGCACGACCGTGATCTTCATGCTCTCGTCGGCGTAGTGGCCGTCGGGAATGGTCACGGTATCGTCGGTCAGTGCCGACCCGGTGAGCGAGCTCGTGAGTCCTGCCGCGTGCAGATCGATCAACGTCCACGGCGCATCGAGGTCGGCCGCCATCCGCTCCGCGAACGCCAGTTCCTTGCGGTGACGCTGGCCGTAATCAAATGAGATGGCGATGACCGAGTACCCTTGGGCTCGAAGCGAGTAGGCCATGGTCGTGGAATCGAGTCCACCAGACACGACCGCGACGGTCCTCCGTTCAGCAGTCACGAGGGGCGTCGTCGGGGTCGGTGTACACGACGGTGTTCCGGGTCGTGGCAGAGTTCGAACACCTTGCCGTCCGGAGCGCGAAAGTGCTGCCAGGAATAGCCGCTCGCGCTGCCCTGCCGACCGCCGATCAGCTCGATGCCGGCCCGCCGCAACTCTTCGGTCGCCGCCTCGATGTCGTCGACAAGAAGTCCCGCGACGACCTCGCCGTGAGCGAATTGCTCAGGTGAACTGGGTCCGTCCGGCCCAAAGATCTCGACCTGGTCCCCGTTGGGCATGCGAAATACGACGAAGTCGTGCTGCTCGAGGACGGCCTGGAGACGGACGACGTCTCGGAAGAATCGGGCCATTGCCGCGTAGTGGTCTGTCCTGACTCCGACCCAGCTCACACCTTCGATCCGCATGCGCAGCCTCCTTTGTTCGCTCTCAGATCCAGCCGCGACGCCGGAAGAAGAACAGCTGACCGTCGACTGTGAACAACGAGCGCATCGCACGGCGATCCTACGGTCTTGCGGCCGCACCCGGTCACGGACCGAATTGCGCCCATCCCCCTCGGAGCGTCAATCCTGATTCGACGGACGGGGCCGACCGGGCCGCGCATTCTCGGCCCGGCGACCCCTTCCGCCGCTCACCAGCGGTTGTTTGCTGCTAATAGCGGGCGCGGCCCGCTGCTCGGCACGTGCATGAAGCCGATCAGGACCTCCTGCCGGCCATCAACTGACGCCAGCCTCTGACCTCGATTTCCACGCCGTGGCGCTTCGCCGCCGCGCGAATCCTGCGCCAGGCCCGGTCACGCTCCGCATCGCTCACGCCCTCGACCTGGTCGAACCTGGCGACCGCGTTGCGCACGTGCGATGGATCGGTGAGCGGTTCCTTGCGCTCCGCTGGAAATGCGAAACGCTCGGTGCTCAACTTGTTGCGATCGCACTCGCGGGGCTCATTGCCGCGCTTGGGTGCCGCCTTGTGGCGGGCACGCTGGGCGGCCGTGATGTCGCTCCGCGCCGCTGATTTCTGCCGTTGCGTGGCCATGGCGATGACCTCCAAGTGGGCTCGTGCTTATAGAGAACCTATCACTAAGTATGATGCCGGACTGTAGGCGAAATCGCAAGGGCCTTCACTGGCACCTGCGGGACGAGCCCTACCCGCGCCGGGCGCCGGCGCCCACTCGGCTGAGCTCGTGTGGATTGGGTGGATAACTCGGTGGAAAAGGTATACCGGGCGTACCAGATTTCGACTCAGCCGGAGCGCAGCCGGGCCGCCAGGTCGAGGGCGTTGCGACCGCACTGCCGGTGGTGTCGTCGTTCCGGTCGTCCCGGGAGCCGCGATCAGTCGAAGCGGTCGCCGTAGTCGAGGCGGTGCGGGCGCAGCGCGTCAAGCAGCGAACCCTGCCACGAGAGCAACGCGTCGTGCAGCCTCGCCCCCGACCTCGCGCTCCAGACCGCGGCCGGTGCGCGGACGGCGGTGACGCGCTCCAGCTCGGCGATCGCTGCCATCACGCCCGAGGGCACGCCGCGCTGCATCTTGACGTTCTGGGCCTCCACTGACTCGAGGAGATCCTCGAAGTCCTGCAGCTGGCGGGCGCTTTCCCGCCGTTCGTGCTCGAAGCTGAGCGAGGTTGCTCGGGCGAGGCTGCCTTCGTAGATGGCGCTGGCGATGCCCATGGATGTGTCCTCGTAGCTGTCGGTAAAGGTGATAGTGATACTATAAGTCTAAGCGCGTCGCTGTCAAGCAGCTTTCGCCAGCGAGGGCATGAGGCGCAACCGCCCGGTTCGATGCCCCATTTGCGGTGCACGCGACTAGAATCGAGTCCATGATGAATGTGCGATTCGCATGGCGCACCCTCGGTCACAACGACAACGCGATGGGGAATGGCCATGCCTGTTGAAGCTCTGGCGCCGATGTCTGAACGGATGCTCGACCTCGACAAGCCCCTGTACACGATCAGTGTCGCTGCCGAGATCCTGGCGTCGCACCCGCGCACGCTGATGATGTACGAGACCATGGGCCTCGGCGTACCGGCGCGAACCGCGACCAACCGCCGCCGCTACACGCAACGCGACATCCTGACTCTGAGCGCGATTCAGCGCCTGACGAGGCAGCACGGTCTGAACATCGCGGGGGCGCGTTATGTCATCAAATGTCTGCAACTCCTCGATGCGCACGGCATTCCGCGACCGCCCGAGCTCGCGGCGATCGACCTGGAGCACGTTCGCCTCTAAACGCTGCGCGCGTCTCGCTTCTCGACTTGGGATCGACGGCGAACTCGCGAGCATGGGAAGGGCATAGGGCGATATGGCGAGATCGCGGGACGACCACCTCTGGGCACTGGCGCACGCCGAACGGACTGCGCTTGCGGAGGACCTTTCGGGGCTCAATGCCGAGCAGTGGCGGCACGCAACCCTGTGCGGGCAGTGGGACGTCGAGGAGGTCGTCGCCCACCTCACCGCCGCGGCAAGCCTGAATCAGTGGCGATGGGTGCGAAGCATGCTCGGCGCGCGTTTCCGTGTCGACGTGCACAACCAGCGCCGGCTGGTCGAGCATCGGGGCAGCACCCCCGCCGAGACGCTCGACCGTTTCCGCGCCATCATCGGCAGCACGACCGCCCCCTCGGGACACATCCCAGCCTACCTTGGGGAGGTCGTCGTGCACGCCCAAGACATCCGTCAGCCGCTGGGGCTGCCGCGGACACCACACGTCGACGCACTGACGCCCGTGGCCGACTTTTTCGCGCGCCGCAACTTCGCGGTTGCCAGCCGGACCGCCGTTGCCGGTCTGCAGTTGCGCGCGGACGATGGGCCGTTTGCCACCGGCACCGCACCGCTCGTCACCGGATCGACCCTCGCGCTGGTGATGAGCATGGCTGGCCGCGCTCCTTACGTTGACCAGCTCGACGGCCCGGGCGTCCCGACTCTGCGCACACGCGTCCACGGCTCTGCAGCGTAGCCGGGCCCCCAACCTGATAGCTAAACACGCAGCAATTGTGATACTCAGAATAGTACAATGGTCGGGACGGCGAGCGCACCAGCCAGGGACATCGGGGCAATCATTGATGCAAGAACTTGGCGCCCCACGGGAATGACAGCACCGCCACCCGATGACGTGTCCGACCACACCAAGGCGGAAAACGAGCAGGCGGCGCTCGAGCAGGTGGAGCCCGATCGCCTTCTGGAAGGCGAGGATGAACAGTCGCAGCACCTCGACGACGCGGAACACTGGGTCAAGGTCTACAGGGAACTGCTCGAGTTCAAGCGCTCGGTGCTGGCCACGACCCAAGAGCACGTCGGAACCATGGAAGCGGATGCCAGCGCCGAGGTGCAAAAGACCGATCTCAAGGCACTCCATGCGGAAGCGCTGCGCTTCGAGCAGCGCCTCGTGTACTGGCGAAGCCGGATGACCGCGCTCCAGGACCGGGCCGGCGGCGCCGGCTGAGCAGCGCTCCGTCTCAGCCCTTCTGTAGCCCGTTCCAGCTGAGCAGCGCCGTCCAGTCGTGCTCGAAGCCGAGCGCCGACGGTGCCGCGGTCGCGAGTTGCAGATGCTGGGCCGCGGCTGCGGGAAACTCGAGCCACAGAGCGGTGAGGATGCGCAACTGATGGCCGTGCCCGAAGAGCAGCACATCGCCTTCGATTGGACGCACGCGCGCGATGACGCGTTGCGCACGGACCGCGACCTCGTCGATTGTCTCGCCGCCGACGACACCGTCGCGGAACAGCGTCCATCCGGGCCGCCGCTCCCGGATCTCGTTGCCCGTCAATCCGTCGTACTCGCCGTAGTCCCACTCGACGAGATCCGGGTCGACCACCGCGCGATCCGCGAAGCCGGCGATGTCGCACGTCTCTCGCGCACGTTGCAATGGGCTCACGAACACCGCCGCGAACTGGAGGCCGCCGAGCGGCGCGACCAGGGTCAGTGCCTGCTCGCGACCCTCCGGAGTCAGCGGGATGTCGGTGCGGCCGGTGTGGCGCTTCTCGCGGCTCCATGCGGTTTCGCCGTGACGCACCACCACGATCTGCTGCGACGTGTTGCGAGGATGAAGCTCCACGGAGCGCGACTCTACCCCGCGGGTGCGGTGGTGGCGGGGTCGGCCTCCGGCTTCTCCCCGACGATATCCCACAGGCGTTCTGCGACCGCGGCGGTCACCGCATCGGGGTCGTGCTCGCGCTGATCCACCCAGAAGTGGCAGTGGAGCAGGGGCACCTCTCTGTCGAGCGTCGGCTCGAAGGCGACCGCGGGCTTGGCCTCGATGCCGGGAACCTCCTCGACGGCGGCCCGCGCGCGCCGCATCAGGTCAGCAAGATCGGTCTCGGTGGGAATCCGCACCCCGACGGTGAGACGGCGGGTGTCGTAGTGCGTCGTGTTGATCACGATCCCCGTGAATACCGTGAGGTTCGGCAGGATCGCCAGTTCGCCGACGCCGGTGCGGAGTGTGGTCGTGCGCAATGTGATGTTCTGCACGGCGCCGGTCTGATCCATGACGGTGATCGTGTCGCCGAGCCGGAAGGGCTGCTCGAGGAGAAGCCAGATCCCGGCCAGGACGTTGCGCAGGAGATCCTGAAACGCCAGGCCGATGGCGACCGTCCCGACGCCGGCCGCGGTGAGGATCACCGCGACGTTGACACCGTAGACGACCAGCGCGCTGATCACCGCGACCACATAGGTCGTGACCGTGATCAGGTTGCGAACGAGGGTGCAGACCTGGCGGTCGGCCTTGCTCCTGCGCATCGTCCAGAGCGCGAGCGCGCGGATCAACCGGCCGACGAGATAGAGAATGATGAAGATGGCGATCGCGCTGATCAGGTGCTCGACGAGCGGCCCGGCGAGTCCACTCTGGTCCCGCGACTGGATGGATCTGCAGACGAAGTCGAACCAATTGCTCGAGTTGCACGTCGACACGGCGGCGGTCAGCATCGCGCGCTTCGCCTGTGCGTCACCAACGCCGCCGCGACCGTCGCGATCATCGTCGCGCCGTACATCGAGCAGACGGCAACGCGGTCGGGATCCGGGTCGAAGCCGCTAGGACGACCCGGCGTCGTCGTCGGCGCTCTCGGCTTCCTCGCCCTCGCCCTCAGCGGGCGCAGCCTCCGCCTCCTCCTCGGGTTCGGCGGCGACGCGCACCTGGGCGACCTTGAGGACGAGCTCGTCGGGATCGACACCGGTTGCGAGCGCCACCCGCTCGGGGAGGGGCACCTCACTCAGACGGATGCCCTGGTCGATCTCGACCAGCCTGGAGATGTCGACGTCGAGCTGCGCGGGGATGTCTCCCGGCATGCACTCGACCTTGACCGCGGTGATGATCTGCTGGAGCACGCCGAGCTTGAGCTCGGTGACCGCGGGCGATTCGCCGACCGGGATGAGCGGGATCTCGACGGTCAGCTTCTCTCGGAGGTTGACCGCGAAGAGGTCAACATGCATGAGCTGGGTGGTGCGCGGGTTCACCTGCAGCTCGCGGATCAGCACCTTGCGAGCCCGTCCGCCGTCGAGCGCAAGGTCGACGAGATGGCTGTGGCCCGCGCCGTGCCAGACCCGGCGCAGGCTGCGCGCGTCGATCGAGAGCGCCTGCGGCTCGACGTTGTGTCCGTAGAGCACCGCGGGCACCTCGCCGCGACGCCTGACGGCGTGGACGTGACGCCCGGTCTCCGACCGGAGCGATGCGCTGAGCTCGAGGGGGGTTGCCATCTCTGCCCGGCTACTCTACCGGCTCTGCAGTTGCTGCCGAGTTCACCGCCGCGGCGATCGCGTCCAGGGCGGCGTCGACGCACCCCTGTCCGCGGGCCGGTCTCGCATCGGGATCAGCCGCCGCCGGGGTCTCCGGCCAGGCCGCGCACGCAGCCGCGATCAGCCGTCGGGTTGCCGTCGGGCTCCCGTCGGGGAGCACGAAATACGGCCAGGCGACGTCGGAGACCTCCTCCCCGTCGCCGGGCGACGCGAGGATCTCGAGCGCTCGCTCGAGAGCGGCGCGGCGGACGTCGTTCGCTCCCGCCTCGATCTCGTCATGCACGGCATCGTGGAGGCGCTGCCCCGTGCCGGACACATCGGTCTCGCGGTACCGGGGTGGCCCCGTCTCCTCGGCGCCGTGGAGCATGAAGATGCCGCCGTTCCATACGGTCCTCCAGGTCTCCGCGCCATCGCCGCGGATGACCCGGCAGACCTCGTCACTGCCGCTGACGTCCAACCACGCCTGACGAGCACCATTGCCGCGCAGGAAGGACAGCCAGAGGTCTAGGCTGTCGCCGATCGGTTCGAAGGCCTGCCCGTCGACCCAGACATAGGACATCTTGCGAAAGGTCGCGAACGCCGGATGCCGGGGAGCGACGCCTGCGCTCGTGTCCCCCGGGTCATTGACGGACCGCCCCGCACGCGCGGCCGCCACCGCGAGGCAGAGTAGCGCCGGGGTCAGGCCGTCGCCCCCGCGCCGAATCGCTCCTTGACGTAGGAAACCGCCTCGTCGAGCGAGGTCCCGGGGGTGAACACCTTGTCGACCCCGAGCTTCTCGAGTGCGGTGACGTCGGAGTCGGGGATGATCCCACCGCCGAAGACCACGATATCCGACGCGTCGCGCTCCTTGAGCAGACGGATGATCTCGGGAAACAGGGTCATGTGGGCGCCGCTCAGGAGGCTGATGCCGATGCCGTCGACGTCCTCCTGGATTGCGGCTTCGACCACCATCGCGGGCGTCTGATGCAGCCCGGTGTAGATCACCTCGACACCGGCATCACGAAGCGCCCGGGAGATCACCTTGACCCCGCGGTCGTGCCCGTCGAGGCCGACCTTGGCGGTCAGGATCCTGATCTTGCGCCCGGTTGCCGGCGCGGCGGTGGCGTCCATGACGACTTGATGTTAAGAGGTTGACCCTCGCTTAGACTGCTGCGAGTGCACCACTCGGGCAATCGCGGGGTTCCTGGACTCCGGGCGGTGCAAGCGGCTGGCGCGCGCCGCGCGCTGCTGGCCGGTCTGGGGCTCACCCTCTTTCTGATCTCGTTCGCGGGCGCCAACCCAGGCGGGGCCGTTTCCGACGAGACCGATCAGTACATCAAGACAATCGCCGCGGGGCACCTCGACCTTCTGGGCATGAAGGTGTCCGATGCGCAGGCGCGTTCGGTGGACAGCTGGCTGCCAGACATCAATCGCATCCTGAGGAGCTACTCCGTCGACAGTCAGGCCGTGCGCGCGTTTTCGATCTCGTCCTCGCTGGACCCTCGGTACCTCGGTTGCACGGTCGACGACACAATCGCCACCTGCCTCGATCGCCAACCGCCGCCCGCGGCCGGCCCGAGCGAGACGTTCGTCAGCTCGGTTGGCACCCGTCAGCCATTCATCTTCATCCCTGCGGGGCTGGCAATGCGCTTCGCGAGTAGCACTGCTGCAGCGCTGCTTCTCGGGCGCCTCACCTTCACGCTTATCGCCGCCTTGCTGCTACTCGGAGCACTGCTTGTTGCGCTGCGCGCCCGTCCAGGTCCGCTGTCCGTGGCCGCCATCGCTCTCTGCGTCACGCCCACGGGCGTGCTGGTCATGTCCGGGATCAGCACGAGCGGGCCGGAGTTCCGCGGCCGGCGTCGCGTGGTGGGTCGCCATGCTTGCGGTGAGCGAACCCACCCCTCGCCGTGGAGCCTGGTGGCTTGCCGTGGCGGCGGGGCTCGTTCTCGGACTGGCACGCACAACTGGTCCTGTCTGGATGTTGCTCATCGTGGTCGTCGTCACGCTTTTCCGAGGGCCGGGCGCATCCTGGCAAGCTCTTCGTTCAGGCGGCAAACTTGCGGTGGCCGCAATCGCGGTCTCCGCGATCGCCGTCATCGTGACCATTGGGTGGCAGCTCGGCATCCAGCCGGCCGCCCTCGAAAGGGCTGTGCCGACGCTGCAGGAGGTGACGCCGTCGCTGATCGGCTTCATCCTGTCACACGGGGTCGCCACCTTTGGGTGGGGTGAGGCAGCTCCGCCGGTCGTGATCGCTCAGGTTTGGGGATTGCTGGCCCTCGCACTTGTGTCGCTTGGTGTGAGGTCAGCAGTTGCACGTGGAGCGCGACGCGAGATAGTCGCGTTGCTCGTGGTGGTCGTCGGGGGTATCGCGATCATCGTTCTGTTTCTTGCATTCGGGAGCGAGAACGGGCTGGTGCAGGGGCGCTGGTTCATCGCTCCTCTTGCCGGAATCCCCATCCTGGCGGGGTGGATGGCCGCGTCACGACCTGCCACCGCAAGCTTCGAGCGAAGCTCGAGGATCGTTGCTGGCGGCGTGACCGCCGGCGTCGTCATCTGCCTGGCCGTCTACTGGTGGCTCAATGAGTATCGTTACGCGGTCGACGGCGGTTCCCTGTTGTTTATCGGACATACGCTCTGGCAGCCCCCGCTTGGATGGGCGCCGTGGCTGGCATGCGCAGTCCTCGGCCTGCTCGCCCTCGTCGCCTCCGGGCTACCCGGAAGGAACGCCAGCGGCGTGGCCGCGCTCAGTGACCCTGGGTGATCGCCTCGTCTTGTGGAAGGGCCGCTACTGCGGCTTCGGCGAGCCGGCGAGCCACGCTGAGCGCGCGATCGGCGTGGGGGAGGTGGTCGCGGTCGACGCCCGCGACCGCACGACCGCCGTCGCGAGCCCCGACCAGCGCCCCGGCAAGGCTGGCCGCAACCGCTGTCCCTCCTGCCGCGGCGGCGAGCACGTCATCGAAAGGGTTTTCGGTGGCGAGCGCGCAGATCGCGCGCTGCAGGGTCAGACCCGGGTCCGGGTCTGAGACGTCCATCGGAGGGCCGGCGTCGACCACTCGGAGGCGCTCGAGCAGCGCCATCGGCGCGTCCTCGAGCAGGGACTGACGCACCCTCACGAGGGCGGTCTGCAGATCGAAGCGGAGCAGGTCGGCGATCAGCAACGCCGCCGCCACGGCGGTGACCGCGGTGCCCTCGTCGGCGCCTGCCATGGCGACGCATCGATAGGCATCGCGGCGCAGCCTCGGACGGTCCAGCGGGCTGAGCAATCCAAACGGCAGCGCCCGGAGGAGGAGGCGGGCCGCGCCGGCGCGCGACGGGCGCTCGAGCCCCCGCTGACGGAGATCGGCGTCGTCGAAGCAGCCGCACGCCGCCGCCAACTCGGCGACGCCGACCAGGTCGGCGGTGCCCGCCGCGGTGCCGGCGGCGTCCTCACCGGCAAGTGCCCCGATGAAGCTCGCCTCGATCCGGCCGGGGAGGTCGTCGATCAGCGTCACCTGGAGAACGCTATCCTGTCGAACGATGCCGACGTCGGAACGTGCCGTGGCCGCCGTCCGTGCGATCGCCAGCAGTGGCGTGCTCCGCGCGGCCCCCGGGCTCCTCGACCAGCGGCGCTGGCGGGGCCCACGACCGGCCGCGGTTCGCATCGAGCGGAGCCGTGTGCATGGCGACGGCGGCGTGGTAGCCGACCAGACAGCCTTGACCATGTGGTTCGGCGAGGGCCCCGGCCTCTCCGGGATCTCGGTTCGCGGCCGCGCGACCCGGGTGGCGGTCCGCACGCTGGCGGGCGTGGCCGCGGCGGTTGCGATCGGCGCGGCGACCGCCTTCGTCCAGCGCCAGGAGGCGACGCGGCTCGGAGCCGGGTCCCGGCTGCTACTCCGCGAGCCAGGGCAGAACCACCGGCCCTGAGGTTCGCGACCGGCGCGAGACTGCGCGCAGTCGCTGCCCGTCGGTGATCAGCACCTCGCGCGAGCACGGGTTCATCGCCTCGCGCCACTCCTTGAGCACCCGGCGCTGAAATCGATCCGACGACGGCAGCGATGCCGCCAGCGCGAGGACGGCGCCTCGATCGGGCACTCCGAGCAGCACGTCGCCGCCAGCGCGCTCGGCAAACGCGGCGAGCACGCGGGGCGCCATCAGCAGGCTGCCCTGGAACAGCGGATCCGACGCAACCCTCCATCCGTCGGCGGGGATTCGGTCCGTCCGTGCAATGCGCCCGACCAGCGGCTCGAAGCGGTCCGCGGTGTTGAGCGTCGCCGCGCGTTGCACATCCTCATCGCCCAACCCCACCGACGTCCATTGGTCGCGGGGGACGCCGCGCATGATCGACCCCGGCAGCTCTTCGGCGACGAACGCGGTCATGTCGGCGCCGACCGGCGCGCGCAGCAGGTCGCCGACGCGCCCGTGGCCGGCAAGAAAGCGCTCGTTTCGCACGCACCAGAGCAGCCGGGATGTCGACAGCGCCATGGCCGGCTGAGGCGTGAGCTGATGGTCGACCGACGCGACGTACTCGCCGATCAGCGCCGGCACCCTGTCCGGCTGGCGTTCACACGCGTGGTGGAGCGGTGCGAGCGGCAGCATCAGGTCGAGCCCGGAGCCGGTGACGTGCAACGCGAAGCGCGTCGCGTCCACCTCGACAGTCGCGCTGCGGTAGCGCGCGATCAATTGCAGACGGATTCGCTCCGCGAACGCCCCCCGTTCCATCCGTTTACTGGGTGGCGGCGGCGAGGCGCGATCGCAGCAACGCGATTCGTGATTCGTCGCCGCGACGCGTGACCGCGTCGATCGGCACCCGTCCCCACAGGTACAGGAACAGTGCGGCTGGATCGCCGGAAAGCACCGCGTTCGGCGACGTTCTCCGACCGGGTGCGACCAGGGTGCGTGAGTCCTCGAGCAGCACAGACCAGGCGTCGTCGCCGGCGAGCAGCTCGACGGTCCCGGTGCCAGCAACCGAAGCCGAGGCCTCCTCGTCTCCGGCCAGCATGATGGTCAGCACCTCGTCGATGCCGTCGACCGCGAGCGCAGGGTCGATCGCGCTCGGTGCGCCGAACTGGGTCTCGACATCGACACGGTGCACGACCGTTTCCAGGGCCATCCGGCGGTACCAGAATCCGACGGTCTGATCGGGCTCCCACCACGACCAGGCAAAGTCCTTCGGCGCATGCGACACCAGCTCCGCAAGCAGCTTCGCGTGCTCGTCGGAGAACCACTCGACGGTGTCCTTTCCGAAAGGCTCATCGGTGGTCCACTCGCCCTGCTCCGGCCTGCGCCCGAGGCGCATGGCCATGACCTTGTGGTCGTACACCGTCGCCAGGTGCGCGACGACCTCGCGAACATCCCAGGGCGGACACACCGGCACCGGCAGATCGAGTCCGCGCGGCGCCATCGCAGCGATCAGATCGCCGTCGTTGCGAATGTGATCGAGATACCCCCTGAACTCCACCCGCCTATGCCGCTCCCCGCTTCGAGCTCACGTAATCGACCAGGACATAGTCCCCAAGCCGATCGGGGCTGATGAAGAATGCGCGACCGCGGTTGAGCCGCGTCATCTGATTGACGAACTGCACGAGGTGGTGATTCAACTCGAGCATGAATGTGTTGATCACGATGTTCTCCCGCGTGCACCGCTTCACCTCGAGCAACGTCTTGTGAAACGTCTCGGGCAGCGGCGGATAGAAGAACACCGGACGCCCATTCTCGATATGCGCTGTCGGCTCGCCGTCACTGACGATGATGATCTGTTTGTTCTCCCCCGGATCCCGCGCGAGCAACCGCCGCGCCAGCATCAACCCATGCTGCATGTTCGTCCCATAGACGTACTCATTCACGGACAGATGCGGCAACGCCGCCGGCTTGATCTCCCGAGCCAGATCACTGAACCCAATGATGTGCAGCGTGTCTCTGGGATACGCACTCCGTATCAGCGAGTCCAAAGCCAAAGCCACTTTCTTCGCCGCATAGAAGTACCCACGAAGCGGCATAGACCGACTCATATCGAGCATGAGAACGGTCGCGGATCGGGTCATCGTATCGGAGCGATGCACAACGAAGTCGTCGGGCGAAAGTCGAGGCACGGCGCGCCGCGAACGACGCTCAGTCGAGGTCGGAGGGGACCCCGGCGGAGGCGGCATATCGAACGTCAGAGTCGCCGGAGCCGGGGTCTCCTCCGGCCGCCCCGGAGCAGGGGTCTCCCCCTGCCGCAAGTCACGCTGTTCGGCATCGCGCCGTACCGCGTTCATGAGCGTCTCGCGCACGTCGAGATCAAACACGTCCCCAAATTCGTAAGGCTTCGTGTCCTCTTCGCGTTCTCCGCCCTGTCCATGCCGCGAGACGGGATGGTCCCCAAAGCGATCGCGTCGCAAACGGGCGAAGAGGTCACCGAGCGCCTTCTGTCCAATGCGCCGGAGTCCACGCGCGGTGAGACGCATGCCTTCCTCATCGCGTTCGATGAGCCCACGCTGCTCGAGCTGATCGGTCATGCGCTGGAGCCGGGAGAGGTCGCGCGCGGCGTTGTCACCGAGGACGTCGCGCAACGCTTCCTCGGTCGCGTTGTCGAGCGGGTCACCGCGGTACATCCCGCGCAGCCCGCGTTCGAGCTCCTCGATGGATTGAAGGCGATCCATGACGCCCATCGCCTCATCGAACGGGAGCTGCTCGTTGCCGAAAAACGAGTATCGCTGGCCGAGGTGACGGCGATCGGAGAGCAACTCGAGGCCGCCCATCAGCTCGGCGAGCTGCGCCTGCAGGTCCGGGTCGCCGAACGTCGCCGAGACCATCTCCTCGAGCTGGTGACGCATCTCGGGTGACAGCGACTGCATGAGCGAGTCCATGCGCGCCATCTGGGCGGCGAGCTGGGCGAGGAACTCGTCGAAGGTCGCGGGAGCGTCGGGAAACATCGAGCCCCACTTCTTGAGGAAGTCCTCGTAGTTGTGCTGCAGCTGCGCGTCGGGGACGCCTTCGAGCTTCTGGCGCACCAGCGAGTTGAGGTCGCGGGCCATCTCGCGCAGCGCGGTGATGTCCTGCTTCGACATCTGGCCCATCTGCTCGGCCATCTGCTTGAAGTACGTGTTGACGACGTTCTGCTTGATCTCCTCGAGGAGTTTCTGAAACGCCTGCTCGGCGCGCTGGTCCATGAATTCGTAGCCCTGCAGCTCGCGAATCACCCCGCCCGGTTCCTGGGGCAGGTTGTCAAGGTGCTCGCGGCGCTTCTTCGCCACACGCTCGAGGATTCGCTGGGCGCTCCCGTCTGTCGCATTCTTGAGCCGCTCGTCGATTCCCTGGCGTTCGAGGCGGAGCACGTTGTCGAGCTTCTCCTCGATGTCCTTGAAGACGTTGTCGAGGCTGTATCGCTCGAGCTGCTTCTGACGCTGCTTGCGGAGTTGCTCCATCAACTCCTCGAGCCCGGCGAACTTGCGCCCGTCGCGATCGCGCCAGCCCTGACTTCAGCAGGCGGCGCAGCGCCGTCTCGAAATCCCAGCCGTGAAAGACGTCCTCGCTCAGCCTGTCGAAGAGCGCATCGGCGTCATCGCCGAGCGGGTCCTGGCTCCCGTCCCAGACGCTGAATCGGTGCTGGCGCGCCACACGCGACCGAATCCCGCGTGAGCCTTCGCCTATGGATTCGTCTCCCGAGACATCGTGCCCGGGCGGCTCTTCCGATACCCCGCTACCCTCCATAGACCGCGCTGCCCTCGAGTGCGGTCTTGTTGAGGCGCTTGCCGAGATGCAGCCCCTCGAGCACGAATTCGAGCACGGCGACCCGCATCGCGTCGGTGTCCGGCTCGCCGAGGCGCTGTCGGGCGCGTTCGACGCCGCCGAGCTCGGTGAGTGCCTGCGCGTAATGGGCGACGGTGTGCTGATCTCCGACCTCGACAGTGAAGCCACCACGATCGAAGCGCTGCACCAGGTCGCTGAACTCCTGGACGGTGAAGTGCCGGCGGAACACGTTGTTGCAGGCGGTCCGCATCAGCTTCTCGAGTACCGCGCCGTCATCGCCGTCCTCCCAGGTCTCGAGCTCGATCTTGCCCGCCGTGGAGGATGTCAACGCGGGGAGATCGCTGATCCGCGCGACCGCCTCGCGCTCCCCGGTCCGCAGCGCGCGGCGCAAAGCGCCGGCGGCGAGGTTCTCGTAGTTCGCGGTCGTGAGCCGGACCGAGACGCCGCTGCGCTGATTCACCTGCGGATGACGGCGCGCGACGTGCGAAAGCTCGGCGACGATCTCCTGCATGAACCCGGGAACCGTGACCGGGACGGGCATGTCGTCGAACGTGGTCCGCTCCTGCTCGGCGATGGCAATCTCGTCGTCGATCGTGCTCGGGTAGTGGGTGCGAACCTGCGCGCCGAAGCGGTCCTTGAGCGGGGTGATGATCCGCCCACGATTCGTGTAGTCCTCGGGGTTCGCTGTCGCGACGACGTAGACATCGAGCGGCAGGCGCAGCCGGTAGCCGCGGATCTGCACGTCGCGCTCCTCGATGATGTTGAGCAGCCCGACCTGGATGCGCTCGGCGAGGTCGGGAAGCTCGTTGATCGCGAAGATGCCTCGGTTGGTGCGCGGGATCAGCCCGTAATGGATGGTGAGCTCATCGCTCAGGTAGCGTCCCTCGGCCACCCGGATGGGATCGACCTCGCCGATCAGGTCGGCGATCGACGTGTCAGGGGTTGCGAGCTTCTCCGAGTACCGCTGCTCGGGGGTGAGCCACGCAAGCTCGGTCGCATCACCGTGCTCGGCCACGAGATCGCGGCAGCGACGGCAGATCGGCTGGTACGGGTCGTCGTTGATCTCGCACCCCGCGATCGCCGGCACGGCATCGTCGAGGAGCGTGACCAGGGCTCTGATGAGCCGCGACTTCGCCTGCCCGCGCTCTCCGAGCAGGACCATGTCCTGGCCGGCGAGGATCGCGTTCTCGATCTGCGGGATCACCGAATCGTCGTACCCGCGGATGCCGCTGAACAACTCCTCGTGGTTGCTGAGCTTTCGGATCAGGTTGCGGCGAAGCTCGGTCCTGACGGGCAGGACGCGGTACTCCGCGCGGCGCAACTCACCGATGGTGGACGGGGCCTGGGACATCGCATCCCAAGCCTACACCGGGGCGGCGAATCGACTGCTTTGGCCTGCCAGCGTGGTGTGCCCTCGGCGCTCGAGAGACTCGCGCGCGGCGGCGACGAGGCGGCCGGCGAGCTCCTGCTCCTGGCCGAAGTGGAGGTGAATGAATGACGCGAGCATGAGCGGGTCGGTCCAGCCCTCGCAGCCGAGTGGCTCGCCGTCGGAGTCGTGCATCGTGTATGCGGGATTGAGGCAGTCGCCGCCCGACAGCGGGCGGCTGAAGTGGAACTCGTGGCCACGCAGGCGCGTCCCGGCGGGGCCGAGCATCGATGCTGTGGCGATGCTGAGGTCGCGATATCCGCTGTGCAGGGTGCCGGCCTCCAGGGCGATGTCGATGGGGATCAGGCCGGCCATTGCGTGGGTTTCGCCGTCGCTGGTTCGCAGCGAGCGGGCGGAGTACTGGAGCCCGGAGCCCTCCGCGTAGACGGGCACGCCGTGCGCGTGCGCGCGCCGGAACAACTCGAGGAATGACTGGTTGCTCGCGAGTCTCGGCACATACGCCTCGGAGATGCCCCCGCCCAGGTACATGAGGCCGAGGTCGCGCGGCAAGGCAGCGTCCTCGAGAGGGGAGAACGTGACGATCTCCGCGCCCGCATCCTCGAGCATCTCGAGGTTTTCGGGGTAGTAGAAGCAGAACGCGTCGTCGAAGGCAACGCCGATGCGCACGGGCTCCTCGGTGCGCGCAGGGGTGTGGCGGCGCGCCGGCGGCTGCACCGGGTGCGCTCCCTCCATGAGCCGCTCGATGAGGTCGAGATCACAGTGCCTACTCATCGCGTCACCGAGCGCGGTGATCGCCTCATCCACGTTCGCGTTCTGGAGCAGCGGCAGCAGGCCGGTGCGCAAGTCGGGGATGCGCACCGCCGACATGTGCGGGAGCGCGCCGAGCACCGGCATTCTCGCAAGCGACCAGATGGCGTCCTCGATGACGCGACGTCGGTAGTCGTTGGGGACGTTGTTGAGAATCACGCCGATCACGGTGCCCGCGCGGTCCAGTTGTTTGATCCCGAGTGCGGCCGCGGCGGCGGTCTCGCCCATCGCCCAGGCGTCGACCACCAGGACGATCGGCGCCGCGATGATGCGCGCGACCTCGAGCGTGCTCCCCGGAAACTCGGGCGCGCTCGAAGCGGGAGCCTCGGTCACCATGCCGTGGCCGTCGAGCACCCCCATCGCTCCCTCGACGATCACGCAATCCGCGCCGAGCGCTCCGTGCGCAAGCGAGCGCCGCACGCCCTCGGGTCCGAGCAGCCACGAGTCGAGATTCCGACACGGTCTGCGGCTTGCGTGCGCCAGGTACGCGGTGTCGATGAAGTCGGCGCCCACCTTGAAGGTCTGGACGGTGCGGCCACGATCACGGAGCGCGGCGGTGAAACCCAGGCTGATCGAGGTCTTCCCGGAACCCGAACCCAGGCCACCGACCACGAGCCGAGGAATCCCGACCTCCTCGAGCATGCAGTGCCTCCGGAATGCGCCCCGCGTACCCTGTCGCCGCCTGGCACGCCAAGGGCTTGGTCTCTCGCTGGCGAGCATGGCGTAAACCGCCCGGCTCGCGCGCTCGACGCTAGCACCGGGGGACGGCCGGGGCAAGTGCAAACTTGTAACGAACGTCGACCGGCTACCTCGTGTGCGCCGGGCGGATCAGAGCATTCGTGCCGGAGCGCGCTTGCCACGCACACTCAAAGACGTGCGCCGCCACAAGGATGGCGACGAAGACGACGGATTCCCTTAGATCATCGGCGCAAGCGACAGGTTTGTCAGGCGCGCGAGTTCGACTGCGTCTGCAAGTGAAAGCAGAAAGGTCCCGGGGTGCCGCTCGATCCACTGCTCACCGGCGCGTTGCGACGCAAAGAAATGTATGAAGTGGCAGAAGCTCGTGATGACGTCGCCGTCGAACCGACGCTCCGGGCTGAGAAATGAGACGACGACGCTGTCGGGCACCACGCTTTCGACATGGTCGGGCGCAACGCGAAGTTCGACTGTTTCACCGGTGATCGGGCAGACGCTTCGGACCTCCAGCACCGCGCCGAGACGCGCGGGCAGAAAGAGCGTGTCCCACGCGCACCAGGCCCAGAGCTTCACGCCGCCGACCATGAGCTCATGGGGCGGCATCTCGTTGACCGTCAAACCCCAGAAGCCGACCACCCGACCTTCCGGGTCACGAAACACGGCCGGCCACGCGCCGAGCCGCCGGTCGACCTCAGCCGGCGTCGAATCCGCGTCCGCACCGATCTCCTCCATCGACGCCGATAGGCCGTGAGCGAGGACGCGGTAGGTCGCAATCACGATCCGTTGATCGATCGCGTCCAGGCGCGGCAGCGAACCGCTCAGCGCATCTGCGAGGTTGCGAAGGTCAGTCGTCGTCGCATGCATGTCGCTCACCTCGTCAATGCACCGATAACGCGCTCGCGAGTGGGAAGGTCCAGACGGCACATTGCCCCGTGAACGGCAGCTCGTCCCATCACATCTACTCCGCTTACCAGGACGGTTGGCGACGGGTAGTCACCCTCGCGCTCCTGGATCGGCGTGTCGATGGCGAGCTCGGCGAGGCAGCTGCGCAGTAAAGATCGAGTTTCTTCGACGTGCGGACAACCGGGAATGTGCAGCACTTCGATCAGGGTTGCCGTCGCATGCTGTGGCGCAGCTTCCAGTGCCGAACTCATCGGGCTGTCCTCGGACGAACCGGCCTGGCATCTACCGCGAGGGCCTCGAGCAGCGGGCATTCCCTTTGGTGTCGCGGCTTCTCGCAGGTCGCGACCAGTTGCCGTAGCGAGCCCTGCATCGCCCGCAGGCTGGCGATCTTTCCCTCGAGTTCCGCCAGCTTTTCGGTCGCGAGGCCGCGAGCTCGGTCACAGTTGGCCGGACCGCCGGCGGCGAGGTTGAGCAGCGACTCGACCTCGGTGAGGCTGAAGCCCAACTCCTGAGCCCGCTTGACGAAACGGATGATCCCGACCGCGTCAGGTGCGTATTCGCGGTAGCCGGAAGGGCGTCGAGGGGGCACCTGCAGCAGACCTCGTCGCTCGTAGTACCGCAACGTCTGGATGTTCACGCCTGACTGGCGCGCGACCTGTCCGGTTCTCACAAGATCCAGCCTAAACCCTGTACCGAGGTACCGAGTCAAGCAAAACGACGCCAGGGTTCGACCAAAGCAACCGCGGGCTCATCAAGCCGCCCCATCCCCTTTACTGACCCCTGTACAGTCGCAACCACCGTTCGCCGGGGGACGGCAAGCGATGGCGGGACTTGTGGAGGAGCGAGGTGGCCGGAAACCAATGGCCGCTCATACGTGCTGAGCGGGTAGCCCTGATCGCAGATCTCGAGAACGTGACCGATGCGCAGTGGTCGACGCAATCGCTGGCTTCTGCTTGGACCGTTCGCGACGTGCTTGCGCACATGACCTCCACGGCGAAAATGACCCCGGGGCGATTCTTCGGCAAGATGGCCGGTGCTGGGTTTCGGTTCAACGCGATGAGCGACCAGGGCGTCAAGGACGAGCTCGGCGCGACGCCCGCGGACACGCTCGCAGGTTTCAAGGCGGTGGTCGATCGCACCACCGCGCCGCCAGGTCCAGTCGACGCGATGGTCGCCGAGGCCGTCATTCACACGCAGGACATCCGCCGGCCGCTCGGGATCGCCCACACCTTCCAGCCCGCGGCGCTGACGCTGGTCGGCGACTTCGTCATTCGCGGCAACCTGTTGCTGGGCGGTAAGCGCCGGGCGACCGGTCTAACGCTCACCGCGACCGATGTCGACTGGACCCGGGGCGCGGGGCCCGAGGTGAACGGACCGCTCGCCTCGATCATCCTGGCGCTCACCGGACGCAGGGTGGCGCTCGCGGACCTGGGTGGCGACGGGCTCGCGACCCTGACCGGAAGGATCTAACCGGCTGCGGCGGTCACCGCTCCAGCCACCGGCTGGCCGCTGAGCGTCACCGCCTGGGCGGGGCGCAGGTCACGCAAGCGAGCGCGGACACGCTGCATGCCCTGGAAGCTGTCGAGCTCGAGCGCGAAGCAGGCGTCAACGAGCCTGCCCCTGGGCAGGTGGTCGGCGAGATTCGGTTTGTTGAAGGCGATCGCCTCGACGATGCCCGACCCGGTGGCGAGCGCGACCCTGACGTGCTGGCCGTCCGATCCGAAGGTCGACGTGCCGAGCACCCGGGCGCCGCGGACAGCGAGCAACGGCGCGGGGTTGCCCTGCCCGCTCGGCTCGAGTTGATCGAGCGCGTGGCACAGCTCGGGGGTCACGTCGATGCCCGAGATCTCACAGTCGATGACGAAGTCGCGGCGGCGCTCGACACCCACGTTCTGCTCTCCAACCGATGCGGCGATGATGTCGCGGAACTCGTCGAAGCGTGAGGCCTCGAGGCTGAAACCTGCCGCCGCCGCATGGCCGCCATAGCGGAGCAGCGAGGTGGCGGCCCCGTCGAGCGCTTTGACGATATGGACGCCTCCCGCGGAGCGCGCCGAGCCCTTGGCCTCGACGGGGTCGAGGCAGGCGATGAACGTGGGCCGCGCATAGCGTTCGGCAAGCCTCCCGGCAACGAGCCCGACGATGCCCATCGGCCACCCGGGGTCGCCGAGCACGATCGCCGGCGCGTCCTCGGCGATGTCGGCAACCTGTTCCTCGGCCTGAGCGAGGGCGACGGCGACCGCCTGCTGGCGCAGCCGGTTCTGGGTGTCGAGGTCGGCGGCGAGCCGCGTCGCCTCGTCGGGATCATCACAGAGGCAGAGTTCGAGCGCCAGGCGCGCGTCCTCCATCCGGCCCGCGGCGTTGATCCGCGGTCCCACCGCGAACGCGATATCCGTTCCTCGCGGGGGCGGGGCGATCCCCGCGACCTCGCAGAGCGCGCGAAGCCCGGGCAGATCGGCGATCCGTGCCAGGCCATCGCGGACGATCACGCGGTTCTCGCCGCGCAGCGGCATCATGTCGGCGATCGTCCCGAGCGCGGCGAGCCCCAGTGACGCCTCGGTGCTGCCGGCAGGCACGACGCTGCGCAACTCCAACGCCTGGACGAGCTTGAACGCGACCCCGGCGCCGGCGAGCCCGTCGAACGCGTACTTCGAGCCCGGGAGCTTGGGGTTGACGAGCGCGTCGGCTGCAGCGAGTTGCGGCGGCGAGCCCCCGGGAGCGAGCGCCAGGTGATGGTCGGTGACCACCAGGCGCATGCTCGCGGGCCGGCCAAGCGCCGCGTCGACGCTGCTGGTGCCGCAGTCCACGGTGATCACGCATCGAGCGCCGCGCTCCGCCAGCTCGGTGAGCGCGGCTGCATGAAGCCCGTATCCCTCGGTCATGCGGTTGGGGATGTAGGGAATGACCGTCGCACCCGCCGCGCGCAGGCAGCGTGTGAGCATCGCGCAGGCGGTCACCCCGTCGGCGTCGTAGTCACCGTAGATGGCGATCGCGCCGCCTTCGTCGATGGTCGCCCGGATCGCAGCGACCGCCGGCTCCATCGCCGGCAGCCCGAACGGATCGTGGTATCCCCCGCTGACGTCGAGGAAGGCGGTTGCGGCGTCGAGGTCGAAGCCGCGCGCCGCCAGGACCTGCCCGACCACCGGGTGCAGCCCGGCCAGCGGCTCGGCGTCGCTCAACCGCCAGCGACGCGGCGCCGGCTGCACCGGCGAGCCCTCAGGCGCCCGAGACGGGAGGCGCCGGCGGCGATCCCGGCGCAGCCGAGGGCGCAGGCGCAGCCCCAGAGCCCTGCCCATACGTCGCGTTGGTGATCGCGCTGAAATCGACCTTCGGCGGCTCAGCGACCACCGCGCGCTGCGCAGCGTCGATCTGGAAGAACTCGGCGTTCTGGAAATGGAACATGTTGGCGATCACGTTCGACGGGAAGGACTGGATCCGGCGGTTGAACTGCTGGACGTTGGCGTTGTAGATCTGCCGCGAGGCCTGGATGCGGTCCTCGGTGTCGGACAGCGTCGCCTGGAGCTGGAGGAAGTTCTGGTTGGCCTTCAGCTCCGGGTAGTTCTCCGCCACCGCGAAGAGGTGACCGAGGGCCATCTGGAACGGGCCTTCGGCGGCGGCCGCGGCGGCCGGTCCCTGGGCCTGCAACCCGACCGAGCGCGCCTGGGCAACTTCCTCGAAGACCCCTCGCTCGTGGGCGGCATAGCCCTGCACCGTCGAGACGAGGTTGGGGATGAGGTCGTAGCGACGCTTGAGCTCGGTGTCGATGTCGGCCCAGGCGTTCTGCACCGCGTTGCGCTGAGAGACGAACCGGTTGTACGAGGCCACCGCGGCCAGCGCGATGACCACGATGATGACGAGGACCACGATGAGGGCAATCACGAGCGTCTCCTTGGGAGCGGGGGATCGGGTGCGGGTCTAGAGTACCGCGCCGGAAGTGACGACCAAACGCCTGCGCCGGAGATCAGGCGACGGTCCGGGCGCGCACCAGCGCGGGAATGCGCCGCTCGATCAGAACGGTCGCGTCGAAGATGGCGCCGATCTCGGCGACCGGACGGCGGTGCGCGTACACCATCAGGTAGGCCGGTCCGAACACCACGTGGTACCCATCATCGAGCCCGAGCAACGTCTCGATCATCTGCGCATCGATCAGCTCGACGGCGAACGCGGCGTCGCTCGATTGCACGTCGAAGCGGTCGTTGAAGTCGATCGATTCGAACCGGATGCCCGGGGCACCGACCGACTTCTCAGCGAGAGTCCCGATCGCGCCGCGCGGTGTCACGGTGACCTGCGGCGTCTGCACGCCGAGCACCGCGACGACGTTCGAGAAAGAGATCGTGTTCTGGTTCTTCCCGTCGGAGACCACGTACGAGTAGTCGCAGTAGGTCACCGGGAAGCCGCCCCACGGTCCGCGCAGCACGTTGTGCCAGTAGCGGCGAGTGCCCTCACGGAAGAGCGAGAAACCGCAATCGCCGAGATCCCAGTCATTGCCGATCACGGTCAGCCCGTGCGCACCCGCGAAGGTGGCGATGTCGCGTATGCGCTGCTGCCCGACGAAATACGAGACGAACCCGACCACCACGACGACGATGAAGAAGAGGACGAAGAGAACCATCACACGTCTGAGCGAGGGCTCAGCCGTTCATGAGCTGGCGCAGCACGAGCGGGAGGATCCCGCCGTTGCGGAGGTACTCGACGTCGGTCTCGCTGTCGAGACGGGAGACGGTGTCGAACTCGATGTCTGCCTGTCCGGCGCGCCGCGCGCTCACGTGCACCGTCGAACCGGGCGACGCGCCCGCGACGCCACGAATCGTGTACAGCTCGGTGCCGTCGAGGTGGAGCGACTCGGCGCTCTCGCCGTCGCGGAACTGCAGCGGCAGAATGCCCATGCCCACCAGGTTGCTGCGGTGGATGCGCTCGTAGGACTCGGCGATCACGGCACGAACCCCCTGGAGCAGCGGGCCTTTCGCGGCCCAGTCCCGCGACGATCCGGAGCCGTACTCGCGCCCCGCGATCACGATCAGCGGGACGCCTTCCTGCTGATAGAGCGCTGACGCGTCGAAGATGGTCATGACCGCGCCGTCCGGGAGGTGCGCCGTCCACCCACCCTCCTTGCCGTCGGCGAGCTGGTTGTGCAGGCGGATGTTCGCGAAGGTCCCGCGCACCATCACGTCGTGGTTGCCGCGCCGCGCTCCGTAGGTGTTGAAGTCACGGGCCTCGACACCGTGCTCACGAAGGTACCCCGCCGCGGGGCTCACGCCGGAGATGCTTCCCGCCGGCGAGATGTGGTCGGTGGTGATCGAGTCGCCGAGCAACGCGAGCACGCGCGCGTCGATCACATCCGCCGGCGCCTGTGGCTCGGGTGACATGCCGACGAAGTACGGCGGTTCGCGAACGTACGTCGAGTCCGGGTCCCAGTCGAAGAGGCCACCGGCCGGTGACGGCAGCTGCTGCCAGTGCTCGTCGCCGTCGAAGATCCGCGCGTACTCCCGGGTGTAGAGGTCGCTCCCAATAGCGGCGCGCACGGTCTCGGTGATCTCGTCGGCACTCGGCCAGATTTCGCTGAGGAACACCGGACTCCCGTCATGTCCGGTCCCGAGCGAGTTGGTGGTGAGGTCGATGTCCAGGCGTCCCGCGAGCGCGTACGCGACCACGAGCGGTGGCGACGCAAGATATGCGGCGCGAACCTGGGGGTGAATCCTGCCTTCGAAGTTGCGGTTACCGCTGAGTACCGCGGCGACGGTGAGATCCTCGGCGTCGATGCGGTCCGCGACCGACTCGGGAAGCGGCCCGCTGTTGCCGATGCAGGTCGTGCAGCCGTAGCCGACCAGGTTGAAGCGGAGCTGCTCGAGGGAGCCGAGCAATCCCGCTCGCTCGAGGTAATCGGTGACCACGCGCGATCCGGGCGCGAGCGAGGTCTTCACGTAGTCCGGAGGCATGAGACCGCGGGCGACGGCGTTGCGAGCGAGCAGGCCCGCGGCCACCATCACCGTCGGGTTCGAGGTGTTCGTGCATGAGGTGATCGCGGCGATGACCACCGATCCGTCCCGGACCAGGTCGGTGTCGGGAGGTCCGTTCGGCACCGGCGCCGCGGTCATGCCATCCGGGTCGATGCCTCCCTCCTCCTCGAGCCGTGACACCTCGCCTTCGGCGGTGACCTCGCTCGAGCTCCGCTCGGCGCGCTGCTCCCACACGTTGGTGAACGACTCCCACACCTGCGGCAGCGCCACACGGTCCTGCGGTCGCTTGGGCCCGGCCACGCTCGGCACCACACTCGCAAGGTCGAGCTCGACCATCTCGCTGAACGTCGGGATCGCCGAGTCATCGGTGCGGAACATGCCCTGTTCCTTCGAGTAGCGCTCGACGAGGTCGATGTGCTCGACGTCGCGACCCGAAGCGCGGAGATACTCGAGGGTGCGCGCGTCGACCGGGAACAACGACGCGGTGGCGCCGAACTCCGGCGACATGTTGGAGAGCGTGGCGCGGTCCGGCACCGACATCGAGCTCAGGCCGCTCCCGCAGAACTCGACGAACTTGTTGACGACACCGTGGTTGCGGAGCAGCTCGGTCAGCGTGAGCACGAGGTCGGTCGCGGTGGTGCCCGTCGGCAGCGCATTGTGGAACCGGACCCCGACGACGACCGGCGCGAGCAGGAACAGCGGCTGCCCGAGCATGCAGGCCTCGGCCTCGATGCCACCCACACCCCAGCCGAGCACGCCGACACCATTGACCATCGGCGTGTGCGAGTCGGTACCGACCAGCGTGTCGGGCAGGGCCATGCGCACGCCATCGATCTCCCGCACCTGGACGACCTGAGCGAGGTACTCGAGATTGATCTGGTGCACGATCCCCATCCCCGGCGGGACCACCCGAAAGCCCCGAAACGCCTGCTGCGCCCAGCGGAGCAGTGCGTAGCGCTCGCGGTTGCGCTCGTACTCGCGCGCGATATTTCGTTCGTATGCCTCGCGACTGCCAAAGGCGTCGACCTGCACCGAGTGGTCGATGACCAGGTCGACGGGGACGAGCGGGTCGATGCGCATCGGATCGCCACCGGCGCGGGCGACCGCCGAGCGCATCGCGGCGAGGTCGACCACCGCCGGAACGCCGGTGAAGTCCTGGAGAAGGACCCGGGCGGGCATGAAGGCGCGCTCGCGCTCGACGCCCGAGCGGGTTCCGTCCCAGCTCGCGATCGCTTCCACGTCGCCCTCGCGGACCGACGGGGCGTCGGCATTGCGCACGCTGTTCTCGAGCATGATCTTCAGGGTCACGGGCAACTGAGAGACGTCACCGATGCCCCGCTCGGCGAGCGCGCTGAGACGGTGGTAGGAAACCCCCGGCAGCAATTCCGCCCTGGTGCCGAAAGGATCAGAGCCGACCATGACCGATCCATCTTCGCACTCGATGACGGCGCGAGGTGCCGGCCACGGCGCAGCATCCCGCCTTCTGCCTGAAACAGTCGGATTGACCACAACACCCGGTGCGGCGCGGCTATCCTTCTCGTCCTGATGAGGAATTGCAAAGGATTTGGTCGTGGCCGGCAGCCAGAGAACTGACGTCCGCCCAGAGCACCAGCTCTACCACGAGTACACGACCGACGTCGACCAGGCTCGGACCAACGTCCACTATGAGCAGCCGCCGGAATTCTTCCTGCTCATCACCGGCGGTGATTGGAACGTCTACTCGGCCAACCTCTGGGACCCGGGCACCGAGGACGACACCGCCTCACAGCAGGCAAAGCTCGACCTGATCGCTCGGCTCGCGGGTCTCGAGCGGGGCATGCGCCTCATCGATGTGGGGTGCGGCTGGGCCGGCCCACTCACCTATCTGTGTGACACCTATGGGCTCACCGGTACCGGGCTGACGCTGTCACCGACCCAGAAGGGCTATGCCGAGCAGCGGATCGCCGGCCGCGGCACCGACGCGAAGATCGTCCTCAGCCACTGGGAGGACTACACGCCTGACGAGGAGGTGGACGCGATCTACACCGACGAGGTGATCGTCCACTTCTTCAACCTCGCCGGGTTCTTCGCCAAGTGCCACGAGTGGCTCAAACCCGGCGGCGTGATGATCAACAAGGAGTTGCACCTCAAGCACCCCCGGCACGCGAAGCTCGATCGCGGCGGCGAGTTCGTGAGTCAGATCTACGGAGACACCGGCAACTACCGGACCCTCGCGGAGGAAACCCGCCTCGCCAATGAAGCGGGATTCGACATCGAGCGGGTGCATCACATCGAGCGCCGGCACTACGAGGTGACCATCGACCACTGGCTGGCGAACATGCACAAGCACGCCGACCAGCTCAAAGAGATGGTCGGGGACCAGCACTACCGCGATTTCCGGGTGTATCTGCGGCTTGCCCGGCACATCCAGCGCAACGTGACCCTCGACGTCGTGGTCTGCCGCAAGTTCGCCTGAACGAGCCGGGGGTCAGGTCGGGGTCGAGAGCTGCGCCAGGTACGACGTGAGGTGGGTGTACGCGCCGGTGGCGAGCAACACACCCAGGGCCACGGTGATGACACCGCCGGCCAGCGTCAGGGGGCGCACCAACCGGTTGAGACGGCGGGGGAGTTCGGGGAGTGACGCCCAGAGCAGCGCCACCGCGATGAAGGGCAGGCCGAGCCCGAGCGAGTAGACGACCAGCAGGAGCGCTCCGCTCAGTGCGTGGGAGCTGAGTGCGGCGAGGGTCAGCGCCGCCGCCAGGTACGGCCCGACGCACGGCGTCCAGCCGAGGCCGAAGACGACGCCGACCAGGAAGGCGCCGAGCACCCCGCGACGGCGCAGCCGTTCGGGGAGCTGGAATCCCTGGGTTCTTTCGAGCATGCCGACCCTGACCACGCCGATGATGGCGAGGCCGAAGAGGATCACCGCGACCCCGCCGACGATCTCGACGATCCGTCCGCTCACCGCCCCATTGGCAACCCGCGCGATCCCCCCGGCGGTCAGCCCGAGGAGGACGAAGACGAGCGTGAACCCGGCGACGTAGAGCAGCGAGCCGGCGAGGAGCCGGAGCCGGAAGCTGTGCCGGTCCGGGTTGCTCAGCTCCGCAGCGCTCACCCCTGAGACACATGCGAGATAAGCCGGGAGCAGCGGAACCGTGCACGGTGCGAGAAAGGACCCGAGCCCCGCGACGAAGGTCGCGAGCACCGTGGCAATCGAGAGCATCAGCCGAAGGTGAAGGTGTAGATGCGGAAGCCCGCAGGCACGGTCAGGTCGATCAGATGGTAGCCGGGGGAGACTCCGGCGAGCAGCTGGAACAGGTCCTGCCTACTGACCGTGAAGGCGGAATCGGTCAACCCGGATCCACTCTCGCTGCCGGCGACCGCCTTTCCGTCAAGTTTGACTGAAACCGGCAGTGCAGCCCCGGGCGTTCCGGCCACGATGTACACCGAGTCGGCGATGAAGTTGAGCCGGACGTGGCCGCTCGTGTCCGCCTGCAGATACTGGCCCTCGTCGGTCCAGGTACCGGTCACCTGGATCGCGTTCTGCATCTGGGGCGGACCGGGATCGGCGTAGGCGACCGGCGCGCCGGGCGTCCCATAGAGCTCGTTATCGGCAAGCTGCCCGCGCTCGCTGCCCGCGTAGAGCTCGGGCGTCGTGTTGCCGGGGACCGGCGTGGACGACGGGAGCGCAGCGGTGTGCACGTTGAGCAGCTCCGCCACGGCGGCATCGGTCTGCGTGTAGTCCCCCTCACCGAAGCTCGTGTAGGCGACCCGCCCCTGCTGGTCGAGCAGGTACTCGGCGGGCCAGAATTGGTTCTGGTAGGCGTTCCATGTGGCCAGCTGGCTGTCGATGGCGACCGGCCACGTGACCCCGAGGCGCGTGACCGCGGCTGCGACGTTGGCCGGGACCTTCTCGAAGTCGAACTCCGGCGAGTGCACGCCGACGATCACGAAGCCGTCCTGCTTGTAGTCGTTGTAGAGGGCCTGGAGGTGGGGAATCGTACGCACGCAGTTGACGCACGAGAACGTCCAGAAATCGATGAGCACGACCTTGCCGTGAAGGTCCGCCAGGGTCAGCGGCGCACTGTTGAGCCAGCCGTCGATGCCGGTGAAGTCGGGGGCGTTGTGGCGGTCACCCACCGCGAGCACCTGGCCGCCGGTGCTCGACGCCGTGGCCGCCGGGGGCGGGTTGCGCACCACGGTGAACAGCACCGCGGCGACGATCAGCACGGCGACGGTTGCGAGCGCAAGACGGTATCGGGTCACGTGGGCTCAACTGAACTGTACGGGCTCTGTGTTGAGGAACCATTACGGATCCGGTCCCGTCTGCTAGCTTGTGTCGCGACCTACGGTCGCAGATGAACCCGATGAGCAACCCCGCCCCCGACCGGCTGCTCGGCGATCGGAGGCGGGTGGTCGTCGAACGCGTCAGACCCACCGTCGACTGCGGCGAGTTCCCCGCCAAGGGCACCCGTGGGCTTCCAGTGCGAGTGTCCGCGCGTGTCTTCGCGGACGGCCACGATCCGCTCCTCGCCTGGGTCTGGCACTGGCCGGGGGCCAGGCCCCTCGCGCCCGACGCCCCGCCGTCAGGGATGCTCGAGGTGCCCATGGAGTCCGAGCCCCAGGACTGGTTCAGCGCATGGATCAAGCCCCGCCGGCTCGGTGCCTGGAGCTTCGCGGTCGTGGGGATCCGCGACGTCTGGGGAGGCTTCGCTCGCGACCTGGGGATCCGGTTCCAGGCGGGCGTCGACGTCGAGCTCGATCTCTCCGACGGCGCGGCGCTCGCCGTCGCCCGGGCCGATCTGCCCGTGGTCTCCAAGTCGGACCGTCGGGCGCTCACCGCGCTCGCGACCAAGCTCGGCGCCGACACCGCCGCCGAGTCGAGGGTCCAGCTGGCCACACGTGAGGCGACGATGGGACTGATGCGGCGTACCGCCGACCTCAGCCACGCCACCATCGCCGGTCCGTACCCCCTGTGGGTCGAACGCGAGATCGCCGGGTACTCCGCCTGGTACGAAATGTTCCCGAGGTCGGAGGGGGCGGTGCCGCCCCGAAGCGGCACGTTCAAGCTCGCCCGCAAACGCCTCCCGGCGATCGCGGCGATGGGCTTCTCGGTGCTGTACCTGCCCCCGATCCACCCGATCGGGATCACCCATCGCAAGGGGCCGAACAATGTGACCGAGTGCTCGCCCGGCGACCCGGGGAGCCCGTGGGCGATCGGCGCGGCGTCGGGTGGACACACGGCCGTGCACCCCGACCTCGGCACAATCGATGACTTCGACGAGTTCGTCGCCGCCGCCGAGAGTGCCGGCCTCGAGGTGGCACTCGACTATGCGCTGCAGTGCAGCCCCGATCATCCCTGGGTCAGCGAGCACCCGGCGTGGTTCCGCCACCGCTCGGACGGATCGATCCGCTACGCCGAGAACCCGCCCAAGCAGTACCAGGACATCTACCCGATCGACTTCGACAGCGACGACGCGCCGCAACTCTGGGTCGCGCTCCGCGACGTGATGCGCTTCTGGGTCGGCCACGGCGTGCGCATCTTCCGCGTCGACAATCCGCACACCAAGGCATTCCCCTTCTGGGAATGGCTCATCGCTGAGATCCGCCGCGAACACCCGGAGGTGGTCATGCTCGCCGAGGCGTTCGTCCGGCCCGCGGTGATGCAGCGGCTTGCCAAAGTCGGCTTCTCCCAGTCGTACACGTACTTCACGTGGCGCAACAGCGCCTGGGAACTCAGCGAGTATCTGACAGAGTTGTCACAGACCGAGCTGGTCGACTGGTTCCGGCCGAACTTCTGGGTGAACACGCCGGACATCCTGCACGCCACGCTCCAGCACGGAGGTCCAGCGGCCTTCAGAATGCGCGCGGTGATCGCGGCGATCACCTGCCCCTCCTGGGGGATGTACAGCGGCTACGAGCTCTGCGAAAGCGTGGCGGTGCGCGAGGGCAGCGAGGAATACCTCGAACTCCGAGAAGTATCAGCTGCGCCCGCGTGACTGGTCGCAGCCGGGGTCGATCGCTCATTTCATCACCCGGCTGAACGAGATCCGCAACGGCCACCGCGATGCCATCGCGCAGCTGAGCACACTGCGCCTGCACCACATGACCGACGAATCGATGCTCTGCGTCTCGCGATCGACTCCCGAGAAGGACGATGTGATCATCCTCGTCGTCAACCTGGATCCCCATCATCCGCGGGAGGCAAACACGTGGCTGGACCTCGGCGTGCTCGGCGTGACCGGGGACCGGCCGTTCGAGGTGCATGATGAACTTGGAGGTGAGACGTACACGTGGCACGGCGCGGTGAACTACGTTCGACTGGATCCGGCACTGCAGCCGGCGCACGTCCTGCACGTGCGCCCGCAACGATGAAGGCACGCGTCGAGCTGGCCGATGACGCGCTCTGGTTCCAGAAGGCAGTCTTCTACGAGCTGTCGGTCCGTGCCTTTCACGACGACAACAACGACGGCATCGGCGACTTCGCCGGTCTGATCGGGAAGCTCGAATACCTCGAGTGGCTCGGCGTCGACTGCATCTGGCTGCTGCCCTTCCAGCAGAGCCCGCTGCGCGACGGCGGCTATGACATCGCCGACTACCGGATGGTGCTGCCCGATTACGGCACCGTCGAGGATGTTGCGCGGCTCGTCGAGAAGGCGCACCGCCGGGGCATCCGGGTGATCATGGACCTGGTCATCAACCACACCAGCGACCAGCATCCCTGGTTCAAGAGCGCGCGCTCGTCACCGGACAGCGAGTACCGCGACTGGTACATGTGGTCGAACACGAAGAATAAATTCACCGACGCCCGGATCATCTTCCTCGACACCGAGACGTCGAACTGGACATGGGACGACGAGGCGGGGGCGTACTACTTTCACCGTTTCTTCAGTCACCAACCCGATCTCAACTACGACAACCCGCAAGTCCGCGCCGAGATCATCGACGTGTGCAGATTCTGGCTCGACCTCGGCGTGGACGGCTTCCGGCTCGACGCCGTCCCCTACCTCTTCAAGCGCGAGGGGACCAACAGCGAGAACCTGCCTGAGACCCACGCGTTCCTCGCTGAGCTGCGCGCCGCGCTCGACGTCCAGTACCCGGACAAGGTGCTCCTCGCGGAGGCGAACCAGTGGCCGGAGGACGTGGTGGACTATTTCGGCTCACCGGACGAGCCCGAATGCCACATGTGCTTCAACTTTCCATTGATGCCGCGGATGTTCATGGGCCTGCGCCGCGAACAGCGATATCCCATCACCGAGATCCTCGATCGCACTCCGGCTGTGCCACCCAACTGCCAGTGGGGGATCTTCCTGCGCAACCACGACGAGCTCACCCTCGAGATGGTGACCGACGAGGAGCGCGACTACATGTGGGGTGAGTACGCGAAGGACCCGCGTGCCAAGCTCAACCTCGGGATCCGCCGCCGGCTCGCCCCGCTGCTGAACAACGGGCGCCGTCAGATGGAGTTGTTTCACGGGCTCATCCTCTCGCTCCCGGGCAGCCCGATCCTCTACTACGGCGACGAGATCGGCATGGGGGACAACGTCTACCTCGGCGACCGAGACGGCGTTCGCACCCCGATGCAGTGGACCGCCGACAGCAACGGTGGTTTCAGCCAGGCGGATTTCGCACAACTGTATCTGCCGCCGCTCATGGACCCGGTCTACGGCTACCAGGCGTGCAATGTCAGCGCGCAGCGCCGCAACGAGTCGTCGATGCTGCACTGGCTCCGCCGGTTCATCGCGGTGCGCAAGCGCTTCCCGGTGTTCGGCGAAGGGAGCTTCGAAGCCCTCGACGCGGCCAACCCCTCGGTGTTCGCCTTCCTGCGCAGCATGGACGGACAGACAGTTCTCTGCGTCAACAACCTTTCGCGATTCGCGCAACCGGTCGAGCTCGACCTGCGCAAGTACGCCGACATGACGCCGGTCGAGATGCTCGGGCGGGTCCACTTTCCACGCATCGGCGAGCTGCCGTACCTGTTGACCATGGGTCCGCACGGTTTCTACTGGTTCACGTTGGACCCACCGGCATCATGAGTGCGCAGGACGGCGGCGTGACGGCCATACTCCGCGACCATCGCCTCGCGGGCTGCGAGCAGGCGCTCGGCGCGTACATCGCCCGGCAGCGCTGGGCCGGCGCGCAAGGTCGAAGCATCAGCACGACCGCGATCGTCGACGCCGCGGTGATCAGCGAGAGCTCACCCGTGCTGCTGCACACGCTCACCGCCGTGACCTTCACCGACGGTGGGACGACGCGCTACGCGCTCCCGCTCGGCACCCGTCCGGTGGGTGATCCCATCATCGAGCGGGTGCCGGAGTTCATGATCCCGTGGCCGGAAGCGCCCGAGCCCATCGCGCTCTACGACGCGGTCGGGGATTCAACGTACATCGAGTGGCTGCTCGACGCCGTCCGCAACCAGCGGGTGCTGCCGACCTCCACCGGGACGTTGCGGTGCTCATGCCCGGACCCGGACGCGCTCGACACCGGCAGCCTGTCGTCGGTACGCCACCTCCGAGTCGAGCAGAGCAACACGTCGGTCGAGGTGGGTGACGCCATATTCCTCAAGCATCTGCGTCGCGTCGAGCCGGGACCGTCGCAGGAGCTCGAGATGTCCGACGCGCTCGCCGCCGCCGGCTTCACCCACCTTGCGACGATGCTCGGACGCGTGGTGTGGGAGTCGGGTGGCGACGCCCCCTCGGCGCTGGTGCTCGTGCAGCGCTTTCTGCACAACAGCACCGAGGGCTGGGCGCTCGCGCTCACGTCGCTGCGCGACCTCTACGCCAACGCAGAGTCGGTCGGGCAGGCAGATCCGGCGGAGCGCCGCGCGATGGTGGACGACCAGGATGCCGCCTTCCTCGCCGAGTCGATGCGGCTCGGCAAGGTGGTCGCGGAGATGCACCTCGCGCTGGCCTCGGGTGCGCCGGGCACGGACATGGCGCCGGCGCCGCTGACCGAGGGGTCGCTCAACACCTGGGCGAACACGATGACCCGCGAGCTCGATCACGTCCTCGCCCGCGACGAGCCGTCGCTCGACCCGCTTCGCGACGTGAGGGATGCCGTGGTGGCTCGGTTCGATCAGATCCGTGTGCTCTCTCCAGGTGGATTGCTCATCCGCACTCATGGCGATCTGCACCTCGGCCAGCTCCTCCGCATCGACACGGGATGGGTGATCCTGGACTTCGAAGGCGAACCGGATCGGACTCCGGCCCAACGCCGCGAGCTCACCACGCCGCTGCGCGACGTCGCGGCGATGCTCCGCTCCTTCGACTACGCGGCCGCGGCCGCGATCGCCGATCGCACCGGGCCGGAAGGGGCCGAGGCCGAGCTGCTCCGCGGCTACGGTGAGGCCTGGGCTGACGCGAACCGCGACGCCTTCTGGAGCGCGTACCTCGACACCATCGGCTCCCAGCCGGTGCTGCCCGCCCCCGGCCCATCGCTGGTGCTCCGGCGCGCCTTCGAGGTGCAGAAGGCCGTCTACGAGATCGGCTACGAGCTCGGTCACCGGCCGTCCTGGGTTCCGATCCCGCTGCGATTCCTGCTCCGCGGCGCCGGCCAGTGACCGCTGGCGACGCGGGCGGGTCCGAGCTCGAAGCGGCCGTGGAGCAGATGCTCGCCGGCCGCCTCCGAGATCCTCACGAGCTGCTGGGACCCCGCGCCACCGGCGATTCGGTGCGGATCCGGGCGTTCCATCCGGAAGCGACCACCGCAAGCGTCGCCCGACCGGACGGCCTCACGCCGATGCGCCGGGTAAATGCCGCGGGATTGTTCGAGGCCAATGTTCCCGCCGGCGAACGCGGTTATCGCATCCGCTTCCGCAACGCGGAGCGCGAGTGGGAGCAGGAGGATCCATACCGGTTCTCTCCAACCCTCGGCGAGCTGGACCTCCACCTGATCGGCGAAGGAACGCACGCCCAGCTCTGGCGGGTTCTCGGCGCGCGCATCGTCGAGCACGAAGGCGTCTTCGGCGCCGCATTCAGCGTCTGGGCGCCAAATGCGCTCGGGGTCAGCGTGGTGAGCGACGCCAACTTCTGGGATGCGCGCACCTGGCCGATGCGCACCCTCGGCGGCTCGGGGGTGTGGGAGCTGTTCTGCCCGGGGGTCGGCCCCGGCGTTCGCTACAAGTTCCTGGTCACGCGCGGCGACGGGATGCGCATCTTCAAGGCCGATCCCCTGGCGAGAGCGTCTGATCATCCGCCCGGGACCGCCAGCATCGTCGAGCAGAGCGTCCACCGTTGGCGGGACGGGGCGTGGATGCGCCGGCGCGCCGCCGCGGGCCTCGAGCAGGCCCCGTTCGCTGCCTACGAGGTCCACCTGAGCTCGTGGCGTCGCGGTGCCGATGGGCGCATCCTCAGCTACCGCGAGATCGCCGAGCCCCTCGCCGCCCACTGCAGCGCCATGGGGTTCACGCACGTGGAGCTGCTCCCGATCATGGAGCACCCCTTCGGCGGATCGTGGGGATACCAGGTCACCGGGTATTACGCCCCGACCGCGCGGCACGGCTCCCCCGACGATTTCCGCCATTTCGTTGACGTCATGCACCGCAGCGGCATCGGTGTGATCCTCGACTGGGTGCCCGCCCACTTCCCACGCGACGGATGGGCGCTCGCGCGGTTCGACGGGACGCCGCTCTACGAGCACGCCGACCCGCGCCGCGGCGAGCAACCCGATTGGGGAACGTACGTCTTCAACTACGCACGCAACGAGGTGCGCAACTTCCTCGTCGCCAACGCCCACTACTGGGCGGAGGAATTCCACGTCGACGGGCTGCGCGTCGACGCCGTGGCCTCGATGCTCTACCTCGACTACTCGCGACAGCCGGGCGGGTGGGTGCCGAACATCTACGGCGGCAAGGAGAATCTCGAGGCGATCGCCCTGCTCCGCGAGGTCAACGACTCGTTGCACGCGCGCAAGTCGGGCATCCTGACCATCGCCGAGGAGTTCGACGACCTGGCCGGGGGTGACCCGGTCAACGGCGAGCGGGGGCCTCGGCTTCGACTTCAAATGGAACATGGGCTGGATGCACGACACCCTCGACTACCTGCACAAGGATCCCGTCTATCGCAGGTACGCGCATCACCAGATGACGTTCGGGCTCATGTACGCATGGTCGGAACGCTTCATCCTGCCGCTCTCGCACGACGAGGTCGTGCACCTCAAGGGGTCGCTCCTCGGCAAGATGTCCGGCGATCCCTGGCAGCGCTTCGCCAACCTGCGCGCGCTCTTCGGCTGGATGTGGGCGCACCCGGGCAAGAAACTGCTCTTCATGGGCGGTGAGCTCGCCGAGGAGCGCGAATGGGCGCACGATTCCGAGCTCGACTGGCGGCTGCTCGACGACCCGGCGCACGCCGGAGTGCATCGCATGATGGTCGACCTGGGTGCGCTGTATGGGGCGTCGCCGGCGCTCTGGGAGCTCGACGAGAGCCCCCAGGGGTTCGAATGGATCGACGCCGGCAACGCGGATCAGAACATCCTCAGCTTCGTCCGGCGAGACGCTCACGGGCATCCGGGCATCGCCTGCATCGCCAACTTCGCGCCCGTGGTCCGCTACGACTTCAGGGTCGGGCTGCCGCTCCCCGGCCGCTGGACCGAGGTGCTGAACACCGATTCCGATCACTACGGCGGCAGCGGCGTCGGCAACCTGGGGGCTGTCGAAGCCGGAGCCGAGCCCATGCACGCGTACTCGTATTCGGCTCAGGTGACCCTGCCGCCGCTCGCGGTGCTCTGGCTCGCGCCACCCGCGGTGTAGCCCCCATTGCTTAACGGGGGCGCATTCGTGAGAATGGGTGGGAACCTGCGGGCCGAGAGTGGACGTGTCGCGATGGACGAGGAATGTGAACCCATCGCGGGCGCGTCGCGCCCGGGCGAGACCGCTCTGAGCAGACACAGGGGTTGACCCACGACTATGAACACCGACGAGGCCCGCACCCGCTTGGTGACCGAACGAGTCCGGATCGAAGAGCTTCGTAACGCGGCGAACCGGCTGACCGCGGACGCCCAGGACGCGACCGAGCGCGAGCTCGCCTCGGCTGAGCAGCACCCCGCGGAACTCGCCAGCGAGACGATCGGTCTGGAGATCGATCACAGCGTCCTGCAGCACGCCGAGCTGGAGCTGCTCGAGCTCGAGGCGGCGGTCAAGCGGGTTGACACCGGCTCGTATGGCAACTGCGAGGCCTGCGGCCAGCCGATCAGCGAAGGCCGACTCGAGGCGATCCCGACGGCCAGATACTGCATCGAGGACCAGGCCAAGCACGATCGCAACGGGCGGCGCAACGGGCGCTAGCCGCCGAAGTCGACGTCCTTGGTCGTCACCGTCCCGGCCGTCCGCCCCGGCGCCGTCTGGTAGGTCCAGTACAAGTTCGTGTGCGCGATGACCTGGTCCGGCGGCGGCGCCCCCCATTCCGTCTGGTCCCCCGTCGTGTGGGCGTCACTGACCAGGGTCGCGTCGTATCCCCTGGCAAATGCGCCATGGAGCGTGGAGCGGATGCACGCGTCGGTCTCCGCGCCGACGACCAGAAGTCGCCCGACTCCGAGGCCCGACAGCACGGACTCGAGCGTGGTGTCCTCGAAGGAGTCGCCATAGTTCTTCTCGACGAGCGGCTCGGCGTCGCCCGGCTTCAGCTCGGGAACGATCCTCCGGTCGTCGCTCTCCCTCGCAAGCTGCTCGTCCGAGTGCTGGACCCAGACAACCGGGACCCGCTCCAGCCTCGCCTTCTCGACCAGGCTGGCGACATTCGCGACGACCGCGTCGCGCCGGTGAGCCCTCTCGACAACGCCGTTCTGCACGTCGACGACGAGGAGTGCTGTGTTCGGTCGGTTTTCGAGTGTGGTCATGTTCTCAGTGGCGGAAGTGGCGCTCCCCGGTGAGCACGACCGCCATGCCCAGCGCGTCGGCGGCTTCGGTGACCTTTAAGTCGTTCTTGCTGCCGCCCGGGTGGATGACCGAGCGCACCCCCGCCTTGCCCAGGGTCTCGAGGCCGTCCGGCATCGGGAAGAAAGCGTCCGAGGCTGAGACAGCCCCGCCCGCGCGATCACCGGCCCGGGCCACTGCCAGCTCCGAGGAACTCCACGCGGGACATCTGACCCGCTCCCACGCCCACCGCCATGCCGTCGCGGACGATGACCACCGCGTTGGACTTGACGTGCCGGCAGACGCGCCACGCGATCAGCAGGTCGCGCCACTCGGCCTCGTCGGGCTGCCGCTCGCTGACCACGGTCATGGTCGAGCGCTCGATGATCACCCGGTCGCGCGTCTGCACGAGCAGCCCGCCATCGATGCTTCGGACGTCCAGCGGCTCGGCCTGCGACGGCCGATCCACGATAAGCACGCGTATCCGCGGCTTGGTGGCGAGATGCGCCGCCGCATCGTCATCCAATCCCGGGCACACCACGGCTTCGAGGAAGGTCTCGGTCAGCGCGGTTGCGGTCGCCATGTCGATCGCTCGATTGACCCCGACGATGCCGCCGAACGCGGATCGCGGATCGCATTCGTAGGCCCGGCGGTACGCGTCGACGGCGTTCTCGCCGACGGCGAAGCCGCACGGGTTGGTGTGCTTGATGATGCCGGCGGCGGGCCCGTCGAACTCGGCGACCAGCGCGCGCGCCGCATCGACATCGAGCCAGTTGGTGAAGGACAGCGCCGTGCCCTGGAGCTGGCGCGCGTGCGCCGTCCCGCCGGGTGGTCCCGGGATCGCGTAGAGGGCTCCTCGCTGGTGGGGGTTCTCGCCGTAGCGGAGCTCGTGCAATCGCGACCCGCCGACGGTGAGCTCGGCGGGCAGCCCCTCGGCGGCGGCGCTGCTGCGCAGCCACGCGGCGACCTGCGTGTCGTACGCGGCCACGTGAGCGAATGCCTCGGTGGCCAGCCGGTGGCGGGTCGCCCGGGACACTGACTTGTGCTCGCGCAACTCGCTCATGACCGCCCCGTACTGCGCCGGCGAGACGACCACGGCGACCGAATCACGATTCTTGGCCGCGGCACGGATCATGGATGGCCCGCCGATGTCGATGTTCTCGACAATCGCGTCGTCGTCCGCACCCCGTGCAAGCGTCTCGGCAAACGGGTAGAGGGACACGACCACCATGTCGATGGGCTCGTAGCGGCTCTCGGCGAGCTGGCGCATATGCTCGGGATCGTCCCGGCGGGCGAGGATGCCGGCATGGATCGCCGGGTGGAGGGTGCGGACGCGCCCGTCGAGCATCTCCGGGAACCCGGTGACGTCGGCGACCGGCTGCGCCTCGACGCCGGCTTCGGCGAGCGCCCCGCTGGTGCTGCTGGTCGCGATCAGGTCGTACCCATGCTCGATCAGGCCGCGCGCGAACTCCACAAGGCCGGTCTTGTCGCTCACGGAGAGCAGCGCCCGCATGCTCAGACCGATGCCGGCGCGGGCGCGGGGAGCACCCGCACGCGGTTGCCGTCGCGCCGGAGCCGGCCCGTGCACCAGAGCGCCACCGCGCGCGGGAGCAGCTCCCACTCGCTCTCGTGAATCCGGCGGCGCAGGGTCGCCGCGTCGTCGTCCATCTCGACCGGCACCGCGGTCTGGAGGACGATCGGTCCGCCGTCAGCCTCGCCGCGCTCGAGCAGTTGCACCGTGCAGCCGGTCACGCGCACGCCCCGGGCGAGAGCCCGCTCGACGGCGTCCATCCCGCCGGCGAAGGCGGGTAGCAACGAGGGGTGCACGTTGAGGATGGCGTCGGGGTAGGCGTCGAGGAACTCGTCGCTGAGGATGCGGTCGTAGCCGGCACATACGACCAATCGCACCCCGGCGGCCTGGAACCGCCTGTGGATCTCGCGGTCCCTGGCGGTGGCGTCGCCGGCGAAGTCCGACTGGGGCAGTGCGATCGCGGGCACACCCCAGCCGAGGGCGACGTCGAGCGCATGAGCGCTGCGCCGGTTCGAGACCACGAGTGCCACGCGCGCGGGAAAGTCGGGATCCCTGCACGCCTGGAGGAGAGCGTCGAGGTTGGTTCCCTTTCCAGACACCAGCACCCCGACGGGGGTACGTTCGCTCACCGGAGGTTGACCCGCCGCGTGCCTGACTGGGGGACCACCTCGCCGATGCGCCAGACGGGAATGCCGGCGGCGGAGGCGATCGGGGGAACGTCGGGGGGAACGATCACCACCATGCCGACACCCATGTTGAAGGTGCGCCACATCTCCTCGAGGTGGACGCCACCTGCCTGCTGGATGGCGGTGAAGAGCGGCGGAATGTTCCACGTGGAACGTTCGATGGTCGCCGCGAGGCCGTCGGGGAGCACCCGGGGCACGTTGTCGATCACGCCACCCCCGGTGATGTGCGCCATCGCGCGCACATCGGTGAGCGTGCGCAGCTCGCGGATCGCCTGGAGGTAGCAGCGATGCGGCTCGAGCAGGAGGTCGACCAGCGGTCGGTCGGTGCCCGGGAGGACGTCGGACCATTGGAGCTCGTGCTCGGCGACGATGTGACGCACCAGCGAATACCCGTTGGTGTGCAGCCCGCTGCTCGGCAGCGCGAGGAGCACGTCACCGGCCTGGACGCGACTCCCGTCGATGATCGCCTGGGCCTCGACGGAGCCGACGATGAAGCCCGCGATGTCGTAGTCACCGAGGGCGTACACGCCCGGCATCTCGGCCGTCTCGCCGCCGATGAGCGCGCACCCTGCGGCCCGGCAGGCCTCGGCGATCCCCTCGATGAGCTCCGCCAGATGCTCGGGCACGAGCTTGCCGGTGGCGTAGTAGTCGAGAAAGAAGAGCGGTTCGGCGCCGCAGCAGAGGATGTCGTTGACGCAGTGGTTGACGAGGTCGACGCCGATGCCGCGGTGGCGCCCGGTGGCGATCGCGATCTTCACCTTGGTGCCAACCGAGTCGGTGCTCGAGGCCAGCACGCGTCCATTGGGCGCTCCCGGCTCGAGGGCGAACAGCCCGCTGAACGCGCCGATCCCGCCAAGGACCTGCGCGGTGTGGGTCGACGCGATGCTGCGCCGGATCAGGCTGACGGCGCGGTTGCCCTCATCAATGTCGACGCCGGCGTCCGCGTAGCGAAGATCACCCATCTGCTGAGAGTGTATCGACGGTCTCACAGGGGACGCGGAATGGCGACGAACATCGCAGGTCGCCGCAGCGGTGTCACCATGTAAGGGAACACGGCCAAGTCCAGGAATCCAACCATCTCGTGAACCCAACCGACACCTCGGACCCGAATTATTTCCATCGGGTCGTGGACTGCCAGTGGGCGTGCCCGGCCCACACCAACGTCCCCGAGTACATCCGTCTGATCGCCCAGGGGCGCTACACCGACTCATACATGTCCAACCGCGAGTCCAACGTGTTTCCGGGGATCCTCGGGCGTACCTGCGACCGGCCCTGCGAGCCCGCGTGCCGGCGCACCAGGATCGACGGGTCCCCGGTGGCGATCTGCCGTCTCAAGCGCGTCGCCTCCGACCTCCGCGGGGACATCGCCGATCGCCTCCCGGTGATCCCGACCATCAAGAGCGGGAGGCGCGTCGTCTGCGTCGGCGCCGGGCCGGCATCGCTCACCGTGGCCAACGACCTCATGCCGCTCGGCTACGACGTGGTCATCCTCGAGCAGCAACCCCAGCCCGGCGGCCTGATGCGCACCAACATCCCCGCGTTCCGGCTCCCGGCGGAGATCCTCGACGAGGAGATCGCGACCATCGTCGACATGGGCGTCGACCTCCGCTTGAACACCCCGGTGTCGAGCCTTCGCTCGCTGCTCGAGCAGGACTTCGATGCCGTCTTCATCGGCACCGGCGCGCCCCGTGGCAAGAACCTCGACATTCCCGGACGGCGCGAGAGCGACCGGATCCATATCGGCATCGACTGGCTGGAATCGGTCGCGTTCGGGCACACCGAGAAGATCGGCGAGCGCGTACTGATCATCGGCGTCGGCAACACGGCGATGGACTGCTGCCGCTCGTCGCTGCGCCTCGGTGGCACCGACATCAAGGTGATGGCCCGCCGCCCGCGCTCGTTCTTCAAAGCATCATCGTGGGAGCTCGAGGACGCCGAGGAGGAGGGTGTGGAGATCCTCGTCAACCATTCGCCGACGCGATTCGTCATCGAGGACGGCCTGCTCGTCGGGATGGAGTTTCAGCGCCTCGAATGGGACGAGCAGGCGCGCCACTCAACGGTGATCGATACCGTGGTGATCCCATGCGACGACGTCATCCTCGCGATCGGCCAGGAGAACGCGTTCCCCTGGATGGAGCGCGATCTCGGCCTCGAGGTCGGCGACTGGGACATGCCCGTGGTCGACCCGATCACCTTCCAGTCGTCGCTGCCGGGGGTCTTCTTCGGCGGGGACTCGGCGATGGGGCCGAAGAACATCATCTGGGCGGTCGAGCACGGTCACCAGGCAGCGATCTCGATGCACAACCACTGCGAAGGCATCTCGGTCAGCTCGCGGCCGCCCCAGGGCGTCAACCTGGTCAGCCAGAAGATGGGGCTCGCCGAGTGGAGCTACCACAACGACTACAACCCCTCGACGCGCCAGCGGATGCAGCACGTCGAGCTGACCCGACGGTTCCAGAGCATCGGCACCGAGGTGGAGGTTGGGTTCTCCGCCGAGCAGACGGCGCGCGAGGTGCAGCGCTGTCTCAACTGCGACATTCAGACCGTATTCGCGGCACCGCTCTGCATCGAGTGCGACGCGTGCATCGACATCTGCCCGGTGCAGTGCCTGACCATCACCGAGAACGGTGACGAGGCCGATCTGCGCACCAGATTGATGGCGCCCGCCAGGAACCTCGACCAGGCCCTGTATGTCTCCGCGGCGCTGCCTCAGACCGGGCGCGTGATGGTCAAGGACGAGGATCTCTGCGTCCACTGCGGCCTCTGCGCCGAGCGGTGCCCGACCGCCGCGTGGGACATGCAGAAATTCGAGCTACTGATCCCGCTCGCGGTCTCAACACCTGTGCCGGTGGCGACCTGACATGGCAGCTGAGCGTTTCGCGCCGCCCCGTTCCAGGGTGAACGACTTCGCGTTGAAGCTCGCCAACGTCAACGGCACCGGGTCGTCGAGCGCCAACAACCTGCTGATGCGCGCGATCTTCCGGATGGGCGTGCCCGTCTCGGGCAAGAACCTGTTCCCGTCCAACATCCAGGGCCTGCCGACATGGTACGAGATCCGCGTCAACAAGGACGGGCACGTCGCCCGCGCCCGCGAGTACGACCTCATGGTGGCGATGAACGGGCAGACCTACGCACGCGACATCGCCGAGGTGGCAAGCGGCGGTTTCACGATGTACGACTCGTCGTGGCCGCTCGACCGTGACCTCATCCGCGAGGACGTGACCTACCTCGGGGTGCCGCTCGCGGAGATGTGCAACGACGAGTTCCGCGGACCACGCGAGCGCATCCTGATGAAGAACATCGCCTGCGCCGGGGCGCTCGTGGCCATGCTCGGCATCGATATGGAGGTGATCGCGCAACTGCTCACCGAGCAGTTCGCCGGTAAGGACCGGCTGCGCGAGTCCAATCAGCGCGCGCTCCGGCTCGGCCACGATTTCGCGACATCGCACTTCGACCACCCGCTGCCATGCCACATCGAGGCGATGGACGCGACCGAGGGCTCGATCCTCATCGACGGCAACACCGCGGCGGCGCTCGGCTGCGTCTACGCGGGCGCCACGGTCGCGGCCTGGTACCCGATCACGCCGTCGACGTCGCTCATGGACGCATTTGCGAAGTACTGCGCCAAGTTCCGGCGCGACCCCGAGACCGGGCGCAACAACTACCTGGTACTGCAGGCCGAGGACGAGCTGGCCGCGATCGGCATGGTGCTTGGCGCATCGTGGGCGGGAGCGCGCGCGTTCACGTCGACGTCGGGCCCGGGCATCTCGTTGATGCAGGAGCTGCTCGGCATGGGCTATTACGCGGAGATTCCGGCGGTGGTGTTCGACGTCCAGCGGGTCGGCCCGTCGACGGGGATGCCCACTCGCGTGCAGCAGTCGGACATTCTGGCCTGCGCGTATGCGTCGCACGGCGACACCAAGCACGTGCTCCTGTTCCCGGCACATCCGGCCGAGTGCTTCGCGATGGCGGCGAATGCCTTCGACCTCGCGGAGCGTTTCCAGACTCCGGTGTTCGTGCTCTCCGACCTCGACATCGGCATGAACGACTGGGTGAGCCCCGCGCTGGAGTGGGACGACTCCTACGTTCCCGATCGCGGCCGCGTCCTCGATGCGGGCGAGCTGCGCGAGCTCGAGGTGTATCACCGCTACGAGCCGGCCGACGCCGAGTTCGGTTGCGGCGCGCACGCTCCCGGGCGTGAGCGAGCTGGGTGCGTTTTTCACGCGCGGGTCGGGCCACACCATCGAGGGCGCGTACACCGAGTATCCCGAGGAGTACCAGGCGGTTCTCGACCGTCTCGCGCGCAAGCACACCGCATCCGCGGAGCACATTCCCCTTCCACTCGTGGACGACCACGCCCACGCGTCACTCGGCATCGTCACCCTTGGCAGCTGTGAGCTGGCGGTCCTGGAGGCGGTCGAACTGCTCGCCAAACGCGAGATCGCCGCCGACTACATGCGCGTCCGCGGCTTCCCCTTCGGCGCCGGGGTGCGCGCCTTCCTCGACGCCCACGAGACGATCGTGGTCGTCGAGCAGAACCGTGACGGCCAGTTGCGCACGCTGCTCACCCTCGAGACGCCGGTGTCGAAGGAGAAGCTGCGCTCCGTGCTCGCCTACGGCGGGTATCCGTTGAGTGCCGAGGACGTCGTCGACGGCGTCACCAAGATCCTGGAGGCCTGACCGTGCCATCGATCGTCAAGCCGCAGGTGACACACCCGGGCCTCGAGCGCAATGCGCTGGGGCTGAGCATCCGCGACTACGAAGGCGGGATGTCGACGCTGTGCGCGGGATGCGGACACGACTCGGTCACCGCGGCGATCACCCACGCGTTGTGGGAGAGCGATACGCCGCCACACATGATCGCCAAGCTGAGCGGCATCGGCTGCTCGGCGAAGACCGCCGCGTACTTCGCGCGTGGCGCGCACGGGTTCAACGGCTGTCACGGACGCATGCCACCGATCGCAACCGGAGCGAGCGCCGCGAACCGCGACCTGCTCTGCATCGGAATCTCCGGTGACGGTGATTCACTGTCGATCGGGCTCGGCCACCTCGCGCACCTCGTGCGGCGCAACGTGCGCATGGTCTACGTCATCGAGAACAACGGCGTGTACGGGCTCACCAAGGGCCAGTTCTCGGCGTCGGCGGATGTTGGCTCGACCACCAAGCGCGGCGAGGCCAATCACCTCCAGCCGATCGATCCGATCTTTCTCGGGCTGTCGGTGGGCGCGACCTTCCTCGCGCGCGGCTTCTCCGGCGACAAGCGTCAGTTGGTCCCGATCTTCCGCGCAGCGATGGCACATCGGGGGCTGTCGATCATCGACGTGATCTCGCCGTGCGTCACCTTCAACGACCACGAAGGTTCAACCAAGAGCTATCTCTTCACACGCCAGCACGACGTGCAGATGACGGTGACCGACTTCGTGCCACCCGCAGAGGAAATCTCCGCGACCATTCCCGACCAGGGCGTCGTGAGCATCCCGATGCACGACGGAGCAACGCTGCGCTTCCGGAGCGTTCCGGACGGCTACGACCCGACGGACCGGATGGCGGTGATGGAGCACCTGATGTCGGCGCGTGGCCGTGGCGAAATTGTGACCGGTCTTCTGTACATCGACGAGCAGTCGTCGGACCTGCACGAGCTTGGCAACACCACAGATCTGCCGCTCACGCAGGTGCCGTACGAGAAGCTCTGCCCGGGCTCGGCGGCCTTGGCGGGCGTGGGTTTCCGCTAGCCCGTTGATGGGCGATCCCACGTGGCCATTTCATCCTTGAGGTTGATGGCCGAGCGACAGGACGCTGGCCTGTGCCGGACCAACCTCACTGGCTCCTGGCAGCATATCGTCCCAACGACATCTGAGCACTTCGTGCAAGTCGTCGTTCGTCAGGTTTACGAGGCGGCCCGGTGAAGTGCTGAGGGCTTGATGTCTCCAGAGAGCATCCTGCGGCGAGGCAGCGTCTGATACTGTCGCGGGCGCCGATCGGAGATCGTCCGCACGGCCCTGCACGTCGCAACCACGCGGGAGCACCACATGCCAGACACCACTTGTCACATGTCGATCTCGCTTGACGGCTTCGTCGCCGGGCCAGACCAGAGCTTGGACAACCCGCTGGGGAAGCGGGGCCAGGAGTTGCACGGTTGGCACATCGGCGACCCGCGGGCGACTGAGGCCGACAGGGTCGCGACCGAGTGGCTCATGCGCCCCCGTGGCGCGTATGTGATGGGGCGGAACATGTTCGGCCCGATCCGCGGGGACTGGGACGAGGAATGGACCGGCTGGTGGGGTCCGGAACCGCCGTATCACGCGCCGGTGTTCGTGCTGACCCATCACGATCGCGAGCCCATCCGGATGGACGGGGGGACCACCTTCCACTTTGTCACCGAAGGGTTCGACGCGGCCTATTCCGCGGCATGTGAGACCGCCGGGGAAGCCGGCGTGGACATCGCTGGCGGGGCTTCGACCGTCCGGCAGGCGCTAGTAGCTGGGGTGATCGACGAGTTGACCCTCGACATCGCGCCTGTTCTGCTCGGTTCGGGCGAGCGCATCTTCGACGGGATCGAGTATTTCGGCTTCGAGCCTGCCGAGGTCTTGCACTCGCCGCTGACCACCCACATCCGCTACCGCCGCATCCACTGACATGCGGCCGCGCTCCCTAACTCAGCAGCGCGATCAGTTGCCCGATTGATGGCGATCGTAAACCTACGCCGGCTAGAGCCGCAACGCATCCGCCCCTTCCGTCTGAAGTACCGTGACCTCGGCCCGTCCAAGCCGTCACGAGACATTGACGGATACTCGCCTGTGCAGGGAATGCCTTGCTTAGGTGGGTTGCCGGCCAGCCAGGACACGCCACCCCCGCGTGCGCTGCGCCTGTATCGGTTACCGTGTCGAGTGCGATGCGCGCGGCGCTGATCGACGTTGGGGGGACCCTCTGGTCAGAGGGCACGGGCGGCGTCCAGCCCAGGGGCCACCACAGCGGCAGCAACCCCGTGGAGCGTCACGGCGTCGAATGGGAAGCCCGACTGTCGCAAGCTGATGTTCCCACGGACCGCGTCAGCGTCCTCCGTGAGAACCTTAGCCCCCTGGTCCAAATGGCGGTGGAGAACGCCGAGTACTTTGACATCTGGGCGGCGATCAGGGAGGCTTCCGCGATTGCCGGGCTGGCCAACATTGATGCTGAACGCATTCGCGCCGCCAGCTGCCTCCCAGCCTCCAGCTTCACAGCACCCTTCGTTGGAGCTCTCGATCTACTGACCGCACTACATCACCATGACATCCGAGTCGTGCTCATATGCAATGCAATCTGGCGCACGAGCGACGACTACTGGAGCGACTTTCGGTCGTTCCGCCTGAGTGATCAGATCGACGCCATCCTGTCGTCTGTCGACCTCAGGTCGCGAAAGCCCAGCCGAGCCTTCTTCGAGGCGGCACTTCAAGAAGCGGCGGCGCCGCCCATGGACTGTGTGGTCATTGCGAATTCCGAAGTCAGCGACATTGAGCCAGCCAAGGCGCTCGGGATGCGCGCCATTCGCGTTGCGATCGACGAGCCGCCGCCCCCAGCAACCAACGCCGACTACGTCTGTACGTCGCTCACCGAGGTAGAAACTGTCCTACATAAAGCCTGCTGACGGCCGCTGCCGAGGACCTTGTTCACTGCGTGCTTTCTGGGTACATTCTCCGCTCTCGGCTCGAACGCGCCAGAGCGTACGGCGGGAGCGTCCAGAAGCTCGCAGGGACCCCACACGAATCGATTTCCAGCCGCCGAAGCGGGTCGGTCGATAGATCGCCCGTCCTCGAAGGCCTCAGCCTGGATAGACGCTCTGTTTTTCGCCAGCGTAAGTCATGACTGAGGACGAGGAAACCGAGGCGCTACCATCGCAGCTGGCGTCAGCGATCACGTCGTCTGGAAGATCGACGAGATCGTCACCCTCCGGGACTTCGCACCCTCGCTAACCTGGGAGCCGTGGACGACCGAGGAATCCGAGCTGCAAGACGGCGCGTCATCGTCCTCACTGTGGTCGCTGCTGTCCTGGGTCTCCCGCTCGTTTGGCTGCTGCTGGGCCTGTTTCACGGCATTGATTTCGGTTCGGCTGGCTTCTAGCGCATGAAGATCGGATCGCGCCGCGGTTGGGTGGTCGCGTTCGCCGTCGTCCTGGCGGGTATCGCCGCGGTCTATGTTGCGATGGACCTCGTGCTTACGGCGATCTCATGCGCTAGCGCCTCTGCGTGCGGCGGCGGATAGCCCCAAACGGCCACAGCACGGTCCGCCCCGGGTCGAGCAGAAGGAAGGAACGAGGGACAGACCGGAGCCTCATTCGGTCCGCCCTCACACATTGGAGCAGAGGAGTTGAGGAACACGAGCCGTGCTCAAGGCGGCGGCTCGCGTCCTCGCTCACGGAGGGGCTACGCCGCGTACTGGAATGAACCCGGCCGAATCTTGGCGAGCCAGTGGTTTGTCGCGATGTGGGTGCGACCTTCGAGAACGTGCACCGTCTTGTGGGTGTCCGGGTCCACGGCATCGAAGGTCTCGCGAGCGACGACGAGACCTCGGCCCCGATAGCCGTTGTGCGCGGTGGCGACCGTGTTGATTAGACGGCCCGGCGCTCAAGGTACATTTATGGACGCTGGCCTGGACCGATGTCCATTCGCCGGACTCGTGCTAAGAACCCATGAGATCAGATCGTTGCTACGTAGTGTCGTGGCAGGCAGCCTCGCTCCATGAGATTAGGGCAGGATCGGAACATGGCCAAGGCTGGTGGACCCGACAAAGACCGTGGTGGCAAGGTATCGCCGGACGGGTTGTTCATGTGGAACGGTACTGTCTGGCAGCGTTGCGGCGCGGTTCCGGTGAACACGCTAACCAATGGGGGGTTCTATTTCGACGGCACCACTTGGATGGCCGTGCCTTCGCCTCCGTCGCCAGTGGCCCCTAGGCATCGTTTTGGACATTTCTCGCCGAGCTGGTGGTTCATTCCATTGGTGACCGTGGGCGTATTCGTGTTCACCGTCGCCGCGCTCATTCTCTTTGCTCTGTTGAGCCACGCGCACACCTAGAGACCACTGTGGTCAGCCCGGGCTACGGCCGGTCGCCGACCCCGTGCCTGACGCGTGAACCGAAATCTCAAGGTACATTCGCGGATGCTGGCCTGCACGAGGGTGCTCGAGGCTGAACCTTGACTAAGGTGGTGCAGGACGTTGATGGCGTTCGAATACAGGTCGTAGCCGCGGAACCGTCGACTTCTTGAGGTCGTGGAGGTCACCAGGTCCATCGAGCAGCCACATAAGCGAGGCCGACAGTCCCGCCCCAAAGCCCCCAACCAGAGCTACTCGCTCTAGGACAACCCGCGGTAAGGCTGGGTGGTGTTGGGCCAGCGCGTTCAGGAGGCTGAGGGCTCTAGCAGCTCCATGTGCCCACGATGTGGAGGAGTGGGGTCGTCGCCCTGAGCGCTGCGAGGTTCGCATCCACTGAACCGTGAATGGTTCCAGTGGTGGTCTTCGAGAGGGTAATAGTGCCGCTACTCATGGGGCTATCTTGTCCTGCGGCCCAAGTTTCGGAGTTAGCGGCAAAGATCGCAACAGATCCCGGAGGTCCCGGCGACTGCAGTTCGCCTGCCAGGGGGAGCTTGAACGTCCCCACTCCGCCAAGAAATTTGAGCGCGACGTCCGTCGATCCAGCGCTGAAGTCAACCGTACCGGTGAGTTCCAGGTCGGCAGGTGGTGGCGATGCCAGCCCGGTAGATATGTCGACGATGGAACAACCGGTGCCGGCCTTCTGCGTGCCAGCGGTCACCGTACGGGTTATGGCTCCGGAAAGCGTCAGTGAACCCTGCGCAACTCTCGCTGCCGGGGTTGCCGATCCACAACTTGTCCCCACGAGAAGGGACGCGAGGACGACGCCCGTTCGTACTGCTCGGATCAGGCCCATTTCAACACCAGCATACGAAGATCATCCAGGGGCGACAACGACAGCGACACATGAGTCGCCGGGTCCGACCGGAACAGCTCAAGGGACATTGGCGTGTACTGGCCTGAGCCACGCACCCATGCCTAGATCGGGTCGGACGACCTGCTAGCCCGGGCCTCTCCCGCGCCTGAAGATCGTCGCCATCGGTTCGCCGCCCTTACTCTCCCCGGCATTGCACCCCTTGTCGCGGGACACGGCATCGCCGAAGCTTTCATCGCATGGTTCGGCTACTTCAAGAGGTGCACGAGTGTCGTCTCAGTGGCGACTGGATCCGGCGTCGGATCTCCGTAGATCTCCCAGGAGAGCCCAGCTCGACTCCCTCCGGTTCGCGGCCATCCATTTATCGATCGCGTTGTATGCCTCGTTCATGCGGTTGTACGGCCCGCGGTGGACGGCTACGGCAGCTTCCCCTCCTGGTGCTTCGGTCGCGTAGACCTCGCCCACGGTCTCAAATGTGCGCGTGACTTCGACGCCGAAGTCGCACACGATCGGCGCGCCCGGCTGCTTCGAATCCTGGTAGAGGAATATGTTGTGGCCGTCAGTCCACAGCCCCGGCTGACTGCGAATGAAGTCCCAGACCTTGCCCAGCGCTGGCCCCCACGCCGAGCCAATCTCGTCCGGCGCAACCTCGCGACGCACGGCGGCCAACTTGCGGGGCTGAACAGTCTGTACGTCGACTGAGACCAGCATTCCACGATCGTAAACAAGCCGAGGCGGATAAGGAGCTCTCACCGTCGACACCGGACTGACCCCCGGTCACTCAAGGTACATTCCCGGACGCTGGCCTGGTCTGCCGAGGTCACGCTCGGGACTGGCGCTGGGATCGCGTCGCCGCATCCGTGTGAACTCGATCTTCTCGCGAACCAACACCGTCAGCGACTCCCCGCAAAAGAGCGATGCATCCGAGCTGGTCGGGATCAGAGGTCAGCCATTGGCGGCGTTGCGCTGGATCGTGGACGGAATCAGCGGGTCCGGTAACTGGGGTCCACGGAGTTCCACCACTGGGCCGCCTGCGTCGTGTCGCCGGCGGTAGCGGGAGTCCGATACCTCACCGAGAATGATGATGGCAAGCACTAACCCGATCGCGCTCGCGACGACAAGCATGCCTAGCCTCCAGCATCCTGCTTACAGATCGGTCGTCCTATACCCCAGCACACCATAGGGTCATCCTCCGCCGTTTCTGTCGCGCATGCAAGCAGAAGCGAATCGAGCACCCAGGAGGATCAGCTGACATGCCGACTTCGTAGCTCGTGATCGTGAGCTGCGTCGAGGCGCTGAGTATCCGAACGGCGAGGCGGCGAGGAGAGTAAGTGTTGAGCTTTCGGGCCGAACGGTCTATCTCCCCCTCAAGGTACATTGGCGGATACTCGCCTGCACGACCTTTATCTCACCGCATGCGGGCCCCAGCACGAGGCGGGGCCACCTACGGCTCCGTGATCTGGAGACTCACGGTGACGGTGGCTCCGTTGTTGACCGTCACGGTGGCGCTATAACGACCCGGTTCCTCCTGCTGCGGCGCGGAGACAGTGTAGGTTCCGGGCGACAGGTCGAATTCAAAGACGCCGCTGGCGTTCGTCGTTGCCGTGCCGGCCACCGTTCCATCGGGACGCGTTGCGGTGATGGCCGCGTTCTTCTCCACTTGGAAATAGCCGGAGGGGCACGGAGACCGTCCCATGCAGGTGGGAACGGGTCCGGCGGTGAGGGTGAAGGTTCCGTGGATGTGGCCCTCAGCCGTAGGTCCGGTCGACGGCGGACTCGCAGTCGAGGATACCGAGCTGGCGCACCCGGTGACCGCTATTGCTATGACGGCGAGACTCAGCCGTAGGCGTTGCACTCAATAACTCCCTGACACGGCCCGAACGGGGATCTTGCCCAGGCGGCAATGGAAGCAGCCCAGGTTATTCGGCTTAGGTCCGGGCGCAAAGCTTAGCTCTGGCGACATTAGCGACTGCTCGCCTGAGCCTCCCTCTTTGTGCCTGATGCGCGGACCGACCAACGGGCTAAAGCGGCGTTCCCCTTTGCGCCCACCCGGGTCCGTCGGTAGTGACCGAAACCTTCACGCCAAGCAGGCTCATGAGAGCTCGAGTGGCTCGCTCTTCGTCCATGTTTGCGGCCGCGTGTGTGGCCACGATGAATACCCACTCGTCCTCCCCGTCATGCAGCCAGCGGACCGGTCCGGACACACCATTCTCGATCAGCAGCGCGCGAGCAGTTGCGAGAAGATCGGATTGAGCCATCCGGGACAGAATACGCACTCCCACCTAAACGATCCTCGAGGTACATTCCCGGATGCTGGCCTGGCTCAGGGCTCCAGTCTCCGGACGCCGGAGTGCAGCTCAGTTACTCGAGGGCAGCAACGACCAGCAGAGGGGTTCGCCATCTGTGCCGACCGGCGGAGCCCCGGCGTCGCTAGCGGAGACGTTGGTGGGCGGACCTGATGCCGGAGGCACGATGACTACCTCCGTTCCGCCTGAGGGTGCCGGTCCGATCGCTGACGCCGGCCGAACGTATGGTGGCATCGAGCGGAGATAGCCTTGGAGATCTGTAGCTGGCACCATGACAACATCCACTGAGGCGTACTGGGTGGCCACTCCGCCTGCCGCGGCTGAGACGAATTTCCCGTGCAAATCGACAACGTACCAATGACCGATCGCTCCCGACGGACCGGAGAAGGTCCCGCAATCAGCGGGGTTACCGGTCTGCCAGGCATTGGAGATCGCGTCCCAGAACTCTTGATCGGTGACGTACTTCACCTCCACGGAGTCGACGCGCTGCACAATTTCCGGGTCGTGTTGAAACAGCGCTTGAAGCGCGGCTTCGACGAGTGGCGGCTCTGTTGGCAGAGAGGCCAGACGCACGCTGCTGGTCGGATTGGTCGGCGCTGACCGCCCAACCGCGAATCCCGTCCCGGCGCTCGCGGCAAGAGCGAAGACGATGACCGCAACCACGGCGGCGGAGCGGCGCCCGCGGGGACGCTTGACTCGACTGGGCTCAGGCTGAGACTCGCCTATGTCCTGCGCCGCATGTTGGAGGAGCCTGCGTATGCGAGCCTCCTCGATTTCGATGGTTCCTTGATCGTCCATTTCACGCTCTCCTAACTTGCGTCGATGAGGGAACGGAGCCGGCGGCGTCCCTCCCGTAATTGGTTCTCCACAGTCTTTGGCGTACAGCCGAGCGCCTCCGCGACCGACGCCGTGCTCTGGTCTTCGAGGTAGGCGAGCACAACGCACATCCGCATTCGCGGCGGCAGTCGCTTTAGTGCGCGGACGATGTCGAGCGTCTCAGCACGCCCCTCAGGCTCAGCCGAGCTCGCCGCCAAGAGGCGGAGTCGGTCGATCTGCATTCGCATCCGCCGGCGCTGCCGCGTGGCGAGGCGAATCGCGACCATCCGGAGCCAGGGCCACGCCGGGGTACGCAGGTATCCGGGGTGCTCCCTTTCCTGCCGAAGCGCCTCGACGAAGACGGACTGACAGAGATCTTCGCCGGTACTGAGATCGCCGGTGATCAGCGTTGCAAATGCCCGGAGCCGCCTCCACTCGTCGGCGTAGATCTCCCGGATTCGCTCGCCCGGCTCCATCAATACCTCTAGCGGCGGCTGCTCTTCAGGGGAGCTGATCGGCAACCGCTCGTGCATGAACGTCATGTTCTCTTCTATGCACGGGCGACGCGAAAACCCCTAGAGACACGCAGTTCGACTTCGTAGTCCGCCACCTAGACCTCCTGTCGTCATGCGAGAGAGAGTGCGCTGAATCGCCACCGCCTGACCTCTGGCGTGGTTACGTCAGGGAGCATGGACGCGGACGGTCATCGACCGAATCGGCTCGCCGATTGGGGTCCAGGTGATTGACAACTCAGCGCCGAGCATCATCTAGTCCAGAGGCAGGCTGAACCGAGTTCCTCTAGTGACATTTGCGGATGCTCGCCTGAGCGAGGGTCGCCTTCACATGCACGGGGCCGTGCGGCAATACTGCCCTCATGCGGATGCGCCACCTGAGGGTTCGGGGATTCACGGCTTTCGCCCTTATCCTGACCTTCGCCGGGTGCACGTCGGCGCCTCGGCCATCTCCGACGCCTAGCGCCCCGGTCCCGGCGAGCATTCAAGCGAACGGCATCGTCGCTCCGTGTCTTCCTGGTGACGTGAGCCTCACCACGACGGCGAAGCCGGTCGCCCCGCCAAGGACAACCGGAGTAGTGATCACCACCACCTTGCTCAACCGAAGGGACTTCGCTTGCGCGCTTGCTATGCTGATATGCCCGCATGGTGATCTTTATGCGGAGGTGGTCAATGCGGTCGGCGCCATTGTGTGGTCGCCGGGGTACGCCGTCGGCTGTCCACCGCAGCCCCGTCTAGCGGCGGACATCGTCGCACCGCATTCGTCCGTCAAAGTGACCCAGGTGTGGGGCGACACGTATTGCGGGCCGGCCTACGGCTGCGGGCCTTCGACAAAGGCCGCCGCGCCCGGGATGTACCGTGCTCGAGGAATCTCCGACACTGTCGGCGTCGGCAGCCAGAGTGCACCCTTCACCGTTCCATGAACCTGGAGGCCGTATTTAGCTTGTCGCGCGCTACCCAGCTGCGCCCTGATACTCGAAATCAGTGGCGAAGCCGCAGCGCTCGTGCAGATCCCAAAGAAGTGGCGGGTCATTCACCCGCAGCTCGTCGGCGACCACCTCCTGGCCCGGTCGATCCAATCCAGGGATGCCACAAGCGACCGGCGCGGACGCCTCCACCGGAACTGTCGCCGACACACTGACGAACGTGGCGGCCCTGATGAACCATCGCCGAGGAACATGCGACAAGCGAATTCGAGCACGACGAACGTCGTGCACGATGCCGATGGCTCGAGCGAAGTTTTCCAGCGCTGTGCCTCCCGCCCGGCCGAGGAAGATCGAAGTCAGCGAACCGTACTGCGCGTCGCTGGCATCGTCGCCGATGTACAGGCTGACCCGCCAAGGCGAGCTCGGTTCATCGTCGTCGTACCAGCCGGCCAGGACGACGTCAAGATCGCTGAGGATGACGTCGTCCGCCCGGCCCTCGTTGATGTGCCAGGAAAGGGCGAACTGACAGATGCCGTGCGTCGAGCGACCGCCTGGGCGATCGCCGACGGTGCGACACGGGCAGATGGCGTCGCAGTTGCACGCTTCGAAGTAGCTGCCGCTCAGGTGCCATGAAGTCGGCGGCAATGACAAGGAGCTCACGTCGCCTGCCTTCGCGACACCATGTGCTCCGCCAACACGGCGGCGTCCTCGGCGACGCCAAAGAGCGTGGCTGATTTCCGTTTGCGCTGAAAGTGAACGCCCATGAAGTGAAGCCCGGAAACGATCGTGCTCGAGCCGTCGACCTGGATGGGGAATCCGCTTTCGTCGAACGCGTTGGGCGCTGCGACCCAGCTTGTGTAGTCGGGTCGGAACCCGGTCGTAAAGATCACCGCGCCAAGGCGGGCCAGGTCAAGGCTCTCGGGCGGGTTGGCCTCAAACGCCTGGGGGTCCGGCATCGCCAGCGCCGGCACGGAACGGGCTTCGCAGTTAGCCGCGATGAGATCTCGGACGTCGGCGTAGCGAGCATCGCCAAACGCTACTGATGCGTGGAGGTCGCGGGCGAAGTGGACGCGCCCGTCCTCGACGCCCGCGAATCGCCCGACGAGTTCGACCCCGAGCGCCTGGAGCGTCCGATAGTTGAGATCGCGCCCGCCTCCATGGCCCGTAAATTGCGGGTTCGAGAGGAACCGAGCGCTCGGACTGGGCAACTCGTCGAGGCGAGTCTCGTAGAAGTCGCTGTCGAGAATCCAGCTCAGGACGTCACGACCCTCGATTCGGCGAGGCACCCACGGAGCGCGGCCGCACGCGAGGTATACGTTTCGTCCGGCCTCGAAACACTCTTCGGCGAGTTGGCAGCCGGTCTGTCCGCTGCCGACGACCAAGACATCCCCTCCTGGGAGCGCGCCCGGGTTGGTATAACCCTCCACATCGATCGTCAGGACCGAATCCACCGGCATCTCATGTGCCGCGGCCGGCCGGTAGGCGCGCTGATACCCCCCAGAAGCCAGCACCACCTCACGGGCTCGGATCTCGACGTTCGACGTCCGAAGCGTGAACGTGCCGTCTTCGCGTGGTTCGATCGCCGTCACCTCCACGCCTGCTCGGATGGGTGCGCTGAAGCTCCGAGCGTAGCGATTTAGGTATTTGACAATCTCATCCTTCGGCATGAACCCATCAGGGTCATCACCGTCGTAGCGCGAACCCGGAAGGTGGACGGTCCAGTTGGGGACCACCAAACGGAAGCTGTCCCACCTACGCTGCCAGGACTCGCCTATGGACCCGCGTTCGAGTACGACGTGCTCAATCGCGGCATGCGTCAGCTCGTGGCTCAGAGACAGGCCAGCCTGGCCCGCACCGACGATCGCCACATCCACTGCTTCAACCATTGGTCTCCCGCACGCGAAGAGTTTGCCTCGTCGACACGAGGCGCGGTCGGCGTTGTAGTCCCTCAACGATACTGAGGTTCGCCTCCCGCTCCCACTCCCACGGCCCGCCGAATCGGGTCAGGCTCACCCTCCGCCACCTAATGCGAAATCGAGTGCGCCACGATCATGCGTGGAAGGCAAAGGTCTGTACGAACTGATCCACCTGCGCCGCTGTTGCCGTCTTTGCCCCGGCGACTCCACCAACTATCGCGAGGATGTAGTACGTCCGACCGCCCGCAGCGACGTCGTATTCCACTTGGAGTGATCCGGACCCCATCCCCTCAGTCTGATCTCCCGAGAGTCGCGTGCTACTGACGCCATTCACGTCGACTGTCGTCATTTGCACGTTGCTGTATAGAGATCTGTTTGTCGATATGAGTGAGATGCCTGCAGGCGGAGCCGTCCCGGCGACGGATTCAACGAAGATCCCGATCTGACCGTCTCCTAGGGGACAACTCGTGTAGAGCCCACCCGAATCGATCAAGAGCCAACTCGCGCTCACATTGTCGCAATACACCTTCCAGCTTGGAGGCAGGTCGAAGGTAACCTTCTGAATGGCACTCGTGTACGAGGTCCACCCAACGGGAAGGCTCGAGGTGGCGGACGGGCTCGAGGTGGCGGACGGGCTCGAGGTGGCGGACGGGCTCGAGGTGGCGGACGGGCTCGAGGTGGCGGACGGGCTCGGCGTATCCGAGGGACTGAACATTGTGGCCGGCGCCTGTGACGGTACCGGCGATGCCGATGAGCCAGTGGTTCCGCACGCTGCCAAGGAGCCGATTAGAGGGATCGCAAGGCAGCCAGCAATTCGTGAAGAGACTGCGGGTGTCAATAGCGTCCCTCCCTTTTTGGGACGAGGCCACGTTAGCTCAGGGTTAACGGGTCCAGCGAATGCGGGTTACTAAACCTCCCGGCGATCTACTTACCTCGCTTGAGCATTGCCCGGATACCGGCGAGAGTTCGGCGCTTGACCACGAGCAATCTCTCCTCCAGGTTGCTCACCTCCATTCGCACCAGGCGCGATTGAGCAGCCAACGGTCGCGGATGTTCACTCTGCATTCGAGTCCGCGCGATCCTCATCGACTCGAGCTGGGTTTGTCGTATCGACTCTCTACCAGAGGCGGCATCAAGCAAGCGCAGGCTCACATAGAACTCAAAGTTATTGGGTTGGGTGGGCACGAACGCTGCAACCTCGTAGTCAATGAGTCCCAGCCGAGCCAGCTTCTCGACGAGGCCAAGGAAGGAGTCTGGTGTGAACACATGGCAATGCACGTCGACGAATTCATCGCTGATCTGCATGTGCCGGCAAGCGTCTAAAGCCGCGACGTCCGGGTCATCAAAATCCTCACGAACAGCGAGGCTGTAGTCTGCCGTACCAGCCCACACCGCGGCGGTGTCCACGGTGCCGCCGATCGCCTTTGAGTAGAAGTCATAGGCTTGCCGGAAACTGGGTTGACGTAGCCCGCGCAAGTTGGCGTCGACGAGGTCGCTTACTTCAGTAAGCGATCGGTTGATGTCGAAGCAATACCGCTTGTCAGGGATGATCAGCGATAGGATGCCGCCGGGTCGCAAGACATGGGTGAGGTCTTCCAGCCAACCGACAGGGTCGGGGATATGTTCGATGACGTGCGCAGCAATGACATAGTCAAATGGCGCGTCGCTTGCAACAGCTTCGGCGATCGTCGTTGTCGCTCCGAGTACATAGTCAACTTCCACGATCTCGTCCAATCGATCTCGCATCCCCTGGTTCGTCCCATACTTCTGCCGGAGTTCGGCCGCGCTGGCGTGGTCGACATACCGCACGGGACCCTCGTCCTTGCGCACTCTCGGGGAAGCGAGCGGCCCAATCTCCAGCCCGCGCATGTGGACAACGTCGACAGCAGCCAATTCAGGCCGCAGTTGGACTGGATTGCCTTGCACCTGAGTTCCGCTCATGGTCATGGAGCGGAGCCTGGGCCGAGGCATCCTGGGTATATCACCGCGACGCGGATTCTGTCACACATTCCCGACGCGTTCGTAGACCATGATGGCCGTGCCGTCCGTGAATGCTCTCGAGTCAACGAGCCTGAGACGACGGCGGGACGACCCAGAAACTCATCGGTCGCGATGCGCTGGCACTCCTTCCGGCGGTTCTGCTCAGGTGACGTCGGCGGCTATGCATGCGGTCGCGAAGTCGGCCATTGACGGAAAGGTCCAGTCCGGTTCCACCGCGGTGTCCGGAGGCAGCGTGGCCCCCCAACCCGCACGTCCGCTGCGCCGGTTGATCCAGACCGTCGAAAGTCCCGCGGCCTTTGCCGGAACGTGGTCGTGGAAGATGCTCTGCGCGACGTGGAGCAGCCGTTCGCGCTCGACGCCCATGCCGCGCGCGGTGTCGAGCAGCACCGCAAAGTTGCGCGCCGCCGGCTTGTACGAGCCGACGTCCTGGGCAGTGACGACGGCGTCGAATCGGACGCCCAGGCGGGCGTTGCTCCCCGCGAACGATTTCCGATCGACATTCGAAAGGATCACGAGCTTGTACAGGGTGGACAGTGTCGCGAGCGCCTGGTGCAAGTCGGCGAACGCGGGCCATTCAGGGACGGACCACGCGAGCCGCTCGCACTGCGCAGCGTCGACAGCCACACCGGTGGCCCCGCCGAGCGATCGCATCGTGGCGGCGAGGATCTCCGGGTACAGAGCGGTCGGCGTTCGCGCCTCCTCACGCGCTTCCGCGGTCGCGAATCGCTCGAGGAGCTGCTCCGGCGTCAGGCTGACCCCGTGCCCGGCCGCCCACGGTGTGAGCACGGCAGAGATCCCCGATTCCCAGTCGATGAGCGTGCCGTAGCAGTCGAAGCTGAGCGCGTCGAAATCGGACAGTCTCATCGTCGCTGCCCTGCGCAGCTGACGCAGTACGAAATCGGCAGGCTCGAGCCTTGTCCGCGCTCACGCACATCGCCGCCGGGCGTTCCCACATACGCGAAATGCTCGAGCTCGCGGCCGCACTGGGCGCATCGGGTATGGCCTCCGATCCATTGATACACGAAAGGTTGCCCGCCAACGAAGACGGTCAATTGGGGCCACGGTCGAAACTGGGTGGCAAGGACCAGACGGCGCTCGGCGTTGGTCGGGATCGACCCGAGTGCGAGGCTGTTGTCACGAATGTCCGCAATCTCCAGCTGGCCCGTCTCGGTATCGCCGCGCAGAGCCATGACTTCAATTGCCGAGCCCTCCACACGGCCGGCGACGGTGGATTCGAGGTCCTTCAGAGTCATGTGGTATCGAGTTTCTCACTCGCTCGCGACCGGGTGATGTAGCGCGGTACGTCCTCGGCCTGAGCCTCGCGAGCGGCGAGGCTGGCCGCTAGCTCGTCGAGTACTGAGGTGAGCTGGTCGGCGGACGTGGAGGTCAGTCCGGCGACGGTCTGCTCGGCAACCCGCCGCCACGCCGCCTTCAGCTTCGGCAGCAATGCCCACCCCTGGTCGCTGAGTTCGACGATGGTGGCGCGCCCATCGCTGAGGGACGAGCGCCGAACCACGAGTCCGGCGGCCTCGAGTTGCCGGACGCTGAGGGTGATGGTCGGCGGCTCATAACCGCTGGCGGCGGCCAGCTGCGCCTGGGTGCGAGGCCCTGCGCTCTCGAGCTCGAGCAGCACCAGCTTGTGCCCCGGGTGAATGCCCAGCGGGGCGAGCGCAGCGATGGCCAGCGCGCGGTGGCGGATACCGATGGCTCGGATCGCCTCGTTGAGTGCGTCTGCTTGATCGAAGTTCATCGGCGCCTCTTGACTCCTAGATGCTTAGGCGCCTAACCTTAGGCGCCTAAGTAATTCTACCGCCTGGCGCATGTCGGGCCCAGCGGTAACCACCCAAGAGGAGAGCGCTGTCATGGCCAGTACGACAACCATGGAATACACCACCCCACGAGCTTCGCGCCTGAGCGGGACCCGAGTCCTCGGCATCGGAGGCGCCGTGACCGCCGCGGTTGCAGTCTGGGCCGTTGCCGTGCCGGTCCTGGGCCTCCACCTAATCGTCCGATTCGGCACCGGTTTCCCTCAGAGCATCGGGCTTGACTTCGTCGTGGGTGCCAGCTTCCTGGCGTCTCTGGCGGGCTGGGGTCTCCTCGTGATGCTGGAAAGGCGCAGTCGCCACGCTCGCCTGATCTGGACTATGGCTTCACTCGCGGTGCTGCTCGTCTCGTTGAGCCTCCCTCTCAGCGCGGGGACCACAGCGTCAACGAAAGCCGCCCTCGCCGTGATGCACGTGGCCGTCGCGGCAGTCCTGATCCCCGCCATGCGCATCCGCTCAGCAGCGCGATAACGCCTGCAGGGCGGACCGTGGCACTCCGCGGCTGAGGTTCGCCCAGACGCGGCGGTAGCATGGCGCCACCGTGGCAGCAGTGGCGGTGGCCTGGACGCTCGCGAGGCCGGGAGTAACCGGCGCCATCGTCCGGGCGCGCAGTGCGGCGGCGGCCACTGCCGTGGTAACGCACGGGTCCGGGGCGCAAGCATGACCGGCTTCGTACCCGTACTGATCGCCACCTTCCTGGCGTCAGCGGTCGAGGCCATCGAGATGGTCACCATCGTGGTGGGGGTCGGGGCAACCCGCGGCTGGCGCTCGACGCTGCTTGGGGCGGCGACCGGCTTCCTCGTGCTCGCGGTGCTCGTCGCCGCCTTTGGTCTGGCACTCAGCGCCATTCCGATCGCACCGCTCAGGCTGGTGATTGGAGCCCTGCTGCTGATCTTCGGGCTGCAGTGGTTGCGAAAGGGCGTGGTTCGGGTCGCGGCTCGGGGACTGGCAGGCATCCAGATGGACGCCGTGGAAGATGCCGAGGTGTGGACGGGTATCGGTGTCGACTGGACGGCGTTCGTCCTGGCCTTCAAGGGCGTGTTGCTCGAAGGGTTGGAAATCGCCTTTATCGTCGTCTCGCTCGGGGCCACCGCGGGCCAGCTGGGAGTGGCGGTAATCGGTGGCGCGGCCGCACTGGTGATCGTGGGTGCTCTGGGCATTGCCCTGATACGCGTGGTGGTGCGCATTCCGCGCAGCTTCTACAGCTCGTGGTCGGGATTCTGCTGAGCACCTTCGGGTCGTTCTGGGCACCGGAAGGCCTCGGGGTGAGCTGGCCCGGAGGCGACATGGCGATCCTCGGACTGCTGGCTGTCTATGTGCTCGCAGCGGCCACCAACATCGCGATCGAGCGCCGGGGTGCACGCCGCGGCGCAATGAACATCAGTCTGGGCGAGGTGACGAGATGATCCGCGTCCTATCGTGGCTGCGCGGCTTCGGCCGCTTCTGGTATCGATTCATCATCGGTGACGATTGGACGGTGGCGACGGCGGTTGTCATCGGCCTGGCGGTCACCGCCGCTCTGAACGCAGCTCACATCGCCGCGTGGTGGGTCATCCCGCTGATCGTGATCGTGATGCTGCGGGTCAGTGTGCAGCGGTCCAAGCGCCCAAAGGAACAGCACAGCGTCCGGCGCACGGGATGAAAGCGGTCGTCTTCACCGACACCCGGTCGGTCAGCGTTCGCGACGTGCCCGACGCGGAAATCGAGGAGCCGACCGACGCCGTCATCCGCGTGACGTCCAGCGCGATCTGTGGCACGGACCTGCACATGTATGACGGCAGAACAGGTGCCACACCAGGCCTGATATTCGGCCATGAGCCCCTCGGGGTGATCGATCGCGTGGGGGCGGCAGTCGAGATGGTCCAGCCCGGGGATCGGGTCGTGATTCCAACTCATTTGTACTGCGGCGTCTGCGTGAATTGCGCGCGCGGCTACTCTGCCGCCTGTCTGCGGGTGCGTCCCGGCGGGTTTGGGGCCGCGTATGGCTACGCTGGGATGGGTCCGTATCGCGGCGCGCACGCGGAACTGCTGCGGGTGCCCTACGCCGATGCCAACTGCATCCCGGTACCGGGTGCACCGGGCGACGAGTGGGAAGACGATCTGGTATTGCTGGCCGATGCCTTCGTCACCGGCTGGCATGCGACTGTCCTTGCGGACGTGTACCCAGGTGCGACCGTCGCCGTCTTCGGCGCCGGCACCATCGGCCTCCTCTCCGCCTACAGCGCATTGCTCAAAGGCGCAGCGGAGGTCTACGTGGTCGACCACATTTCTGAGCGGCTGGACAAAGCCCGCGAGCTGGGCGCAGCTGCCGTCGATTTCCGGCAGGGCGACCCTGTCGAGCAGATACTCGAGCTTCGTCGGAACTCGTGGACTTCCGTTGGGCGAGGAGCCGATGAGCGGCGTGCAGATCGGCATCGACGCGGTGGGCTTCCAAGCCGTCGATCGTTCGGCGGTGCACGCGGAGAACCCAACGCAGGTCATCTTTGACCTCGGCCGGCTCATCAACCCGACCGGGCACCTGGGCATCGCCGGCGTCTACGCGGAGAAGGATCTCCATCCTGCGCCAGAGGGATCTTCCGACGGCCGGCTCACGGTGCCGTGGGCGACCTTCTTCTCGAAAGGTGTTTCGGTCAACTTTGGCCGCACCCACGACCGCCGCTACACCGTGCTCTTGCGGGACCTGGTGCTGTCAGGTCGAGCTCGGCCGGGCGTAGTCGTCACGCATCATGGTCGACTCGAAGACGCACCGGACCTGTACCGGGAGTTCGATCAGCGCGCGACCGGAATCATCAAGGCCGTGCTCCATCCGCAGCAGGGCTGACAGCATGGTGATGAGACGTAGGCACAGCCGGCGATTGGCCTGCAAGGTGCTCGAGGAGCCATCCTGATCGGGGACGGTTACAGAGGCGCTACGCCGATCAGGCCGTTGCGGGTGACCAGCGACGTCAGCGCGTCAACGTCGAGATCGCCCGTTCCCGACGGTCGTCGCGGTAACACCATGTAGCGCGATTCGGCGCTCGAATCCCACACGTTCACGTCGACATCGGTGTCAAGGTCGAACCCAAATTCCGAAAGAACGGCGCGCGGGTCGCGAACAACGCGTGAGCGGTACGCCTCGCTCTTGTACCAAGTCGGCGACGGCCCGAGCAGCGCGATCGGGTAGCAGGAACACAGGGTGCAGACGACGACATTGTGGAGGCTTTCTGTGTTGGCCACGACCTTGAGCCGTTGCTGCTGGAGGCCGCCGCCCATTGACAGCCCCAGCTCCTCGATCGCGCTGTTCGCATGTGCGAGCAGCCGCGCGCGAAACGATTCGTCAACCCACGCCTGGGCGACAACCCGCGCGCCGTTGGCCGGCGACGACCGAGCCAGAAAGGCCTCGAGCGCCACTTCCAGCTCGCGTGCATCAACGAGCTCGCGCTGCTCGAGCAGACCTTCGACGTGACGTACGCGCGCCGCCAGGGAGCCAGGCGTGTGCTCGTGATCGCCGCTCATCGCGTGTCCTTGTGGACAGCGGTCAGGTAGCTCTGCCACAACGCGATCGTGACCGTGTGATCGCCCTCCCCGAAGAGGTCGCGTGCCGCGAACTGCACGGCGTAGACCGGTTCCGGCGTACTGTCGATTCCCCGCGCGCGATCATCCGCCCGCGGATAGACACCCTCGCACTCGATCACGACGCCGACCGCCCCGCGGGCGTAGCGCGGAAGCCTGGTGTGGTGCGGTGGATCGATGCGACTGGTCTGAACGCGAGCGCCTGATGTGAATCGTTCAGCCATCGCTCATCTCAGCGGCGGCGGTGAGGACTCCTTTCTCCACCAGGAGCGTGGAGATGGCGTGGAACCACCGCTCGTAATACGAGGCTGCCAGATACTGCTGCGCGGGCATGCGCTCCACTGCGTCGCGAAACTCGTCGAGGTTGTAGATACCACGCCCAATCAGAGCACGGTTCATCGCAAAGACGTGCGCTTCCCCGTCCGCGTGGGACGGTGGCTCATCGACCTCGTGCACGAGCGGGGGAAATCCCTCCATGCCGCCGACGTCGTTGACTCAACTCATCGCGCTACGAGTTGGCCGCCACCCCGCGAACCTCTGCCGACTTCAGACGCACGGCATGAGGAGCGTGGTCGCTCGCGAAGAACTGCTGCGCCATCTCCGCACCGGCTTTTGCCGTTGCCTCGCTGTCGAAGAACACCACCGAGATCGCCTCCCCATCGTCGTCGGCTTCCAGCCAGTATCCGGCAACGAATCCTGGTGATTTCGCCACCAGGGGTGCAACGTTTTCCGTGAGATTCCGTCGGTCCTCTTCGTCGTCCCGTTCGATGTTAACTGTGGTTACGAGAGCGTGCATCGGGTCGCCTCCTCCGGGCAGATATGGGCTTGACAGTATGCCTGAGGCTACCTGGCTCCGTATGGCCCCAGCCGAGCCCTCCGAGCACGGTCGCGACGAGGCTCAGCTGGGCGGCGGCATCTGGCTGATGCCCGACGCAGTGTTGACGATGCGCTCGATCTGCTTGACATGCGGCCGTTCATGGCGAGCCAGCCACTGCGCGTAGAACAGCACAGTCCGCTCTAGCGCCCTTCCCGCCCCGGTGACGGTTGCCGCACGTGACCAGCCTTCGCGCGGCAACGGTTCCAGGATCGCCAGTAGATCGGCACGCTGCGTCGCCAAGGCCCGCAACGAGGGCCGGAACTCCAGCTCGAGATAGTCCGTCTTCTTGATCCATGTCCGGGGATTGACAGCCCGTAGCGTCGGCGCGTCCTCGTTGATCATCGCGACGATGCAGTTGCCCCAGACGTCGGCACATGCGCGGAGATGAGCGAGCACGTCGTTTGCGGACCACTCATCGTGGCTGGAGCTGGTCCGCAACTGAGCCGGTGTCAGACCGGCCGTGCGCTCAGCGATGCGCGGCGCCGTCTCTTCAAGCTGGGACAGAACCTGCTCAATCGTCAGCGATCTGCTGGGCACGTGGCGACCGCTCAGATGTCGTCCGCCAACGTCTCCGCCAAAGCGGGGGTCACGGCATTGGGCAGCACTGTATTGACATAAGAAGTGACCGCCTCTTTGAGGCCGACGTCGTGCCCGGCGGCCTCGGAGAGATACCAACGGTGGTCGAGCACCTGGTGGAATACCTCGGCGGGCTCGAGCCGGCTGCGAAGCTCGGCCGGGACTGCGGCAACGGTGGGCTCGAAGACCTCGCTGAGCCAGCGGCGGGCGGCCACCCTCTCCGAGACCGGCGCTCCTGCCGAAGCCTCCAGCTCGGTTCGGTATCGGGCAAGATCGCCCAGCAGTCGCCGCGCCTGGTTCTCCTGGACCTCGAGGCCAGTCAGGGCTCGGAGGGTGCGGATGTGATGGCCGGGCTCGACGACTCGGGGCTGAAGGCGCATGCGGTACTCGCCACCCTGCGCAAGCACTTCGACCTCGTCGACGTCGAAGCCCAGAGCATTGAGCCGTTGCAGCCGCTCTTCGATCCGGTAGCGCTGGTCGGGGGCGAAGGCGACTTCCTGGGTCAGCTCCGACCAGAGACCTTCGTAGCGCCGGCGCAACTCCTCGGCGGCACCAAGTGGATCCATGCGATGAACGAGCCCCTCAGCCGTGATGTCGAGGAGCTCGCCGGCGATGTTCTCCTCGGCCACCATGACATCCTGGTTGCGCTGGCCGTCGCTCAGCTGCGGGTGGAGCTCGCCGGTTTCGGTGTCGACCACGTATGCACCCAGGGCTCCGGCATCGCGGCGGAACAGCGTGTTGGAAAGGGAGCAGTCACCCCAGAAAAAGCCGGCGACGTGGAGCCGGATCAGCAGGTTCACCAGGCTGTCGAGGAGGCGGTCGCTCAGCGCCTCATCAGCACCCGTCGCCCCCAGAACCCGGCGATAGGGCAGCGAGAAGTCGAGATGCCGGGTGATCAGGATGGCGTCGAGCCCGTCGTCCAACGACGTCCGCAGGAATGCCCCTTCGCCGCCAGTGCCGCCGCCGGCCCGGCGATCGGTGACCAGCCCGGCGACCTCGACCACCGGAATGAACAGCCGGTCGAGTTCAGCGAGCAGCCGGTACTCACGCTCGGCCAGGCGGCGGGATAGTTCCTTGAGCGCGTAGATGGCCTCGCCATAGCGGACGAATCGGACCACGTGGCGTGAGATCCCTCGCGGGACGTCGACCAGGCGCTCATGCCGCCAGGCGGCGAGCGGAAGGTCCCAGGGCAGATCGAGGAAGTCGGGATGGCCGGTGCGCCTCCGCATCTGGAAGTCGACTGCCTGCGGTATCACTGATGGCCTCCGAGGTCCACCGCGCCACGGCAACCCCAGGCGCGATGCGCGTCCCTGTCCGCCGGCTTAGGTCGTCGCCGCAGCCGGCACGTTCGCCTCGACGAGCTCGCCCTGGATGGTGATCTGAATTTCGCTGCCGACCACAAGCCTGCCATCCATGAGCATGTCGACGTTGAGACCGAAGTCCTTGCGCAGGATCTGCGTCTCCGCGCCGTAGCCGATCCGGTGGCCCATGTTGGGGTCGTTGAACTCTCCATAGTTCACGACTGCGAGGGTCACCGGTCGGGTGTTGCCCTTGATGGTCAGATCGCCAGTCATCGTGTATCGATCCGATCCAGCGCTTTCGATCTTCGTGCTCTTGAACGTGATGGTCGGAAAGTGTTCAACGTCGAGAAAGTTTGACGTGCGCAGATCGTTGTCGCGGCGTTCATTGTGGGTGCGAATACTCGCGGTCTGGATGACCACCTCCACGGACGACGCCTCAGGATTTTCGACGTTGATGTCGCCCGACGCCTGCACGTCTGTGAAGTTGCCACGCACCGTCATCATGCCCAGATGCTTGACGGCGAACTCGACCTGCGTGTGCATCGGGTCCAATTGCCAGACGCCCATGAGCAACCTCCTGTCACGCGTCATCGTCGGCAGGGCATCGTAACGCTCGGGGCGGCACGCCGGCGTGTCTCGCCTGGACCGGTTCACCCGTGTCGTCGCCATCCAGTTCGGCTGGGTCCCGATCACATCGCCCGACGGCAATGGCTGGCCTCAGGGTGTCTGGGTCTCCTGCAGGAACTGATGGCCGCGCCGAAATCTCTCGGCAGTCGTCCCGCCACCCCGGTTTGATCGTCTGAGCCCACGCCTTCGGCTCTGATGCGGCGGTGACAATTCGCTGACCACTGGGACAGACGGCCCCGCGATGTAGAGACTGGCTCCATGAGCACCACGGTCGACCCGAAGTGGTTCACCGCGCCGCCCGGCCACTATCCGCTCGGTCCTCCGACAGCCTCGACCGATCGGTTCTTCGACATGGCGGCGGACCTCCTCTGTATCGCCGGGGTGGACGGCTACTTCAAGGTCGTGAACCAGGCCTGGAGTGAGGCACTGGGCTACCAGGATGGTGAGCTGCTCCAGAGGCCGTTCGTGGACTTCGTACATCCTGAGGATCGGCGGGCGACGATCAACGCGTCATCCCAGGTCGCCAGCGGCTCCAAGCTCGTGCACTTCCGCAACCGCTATCGATGCAAAGACGGCACGTACAAATGGCTTGCGTGGTCGGCGTCGGCGGCGCTCAGCGACGGATCGATCTACGCGGTCGCACGCGATGTGACCGACGAGGTCGCCACTCAGGTCAACGTGCAACAGCACCGCGATGCCCAGAGAACGCGCGTGCTGGGCGTCATGTCCGAGAACGCCATCCGGCCGGTCTTCCAGCCGATCGTCAACATCACCACGCTCGAGGTCGGCGGGTACGAGGCGCTGTCGCGGTTTGATCTCGCATCGGGAGCCGGCGGCTCGCCCGAGCAGTGGTTCGCGGCGGCTGAAGAGGCAGGACTGCGTTCCCAGCTCGAGATCCACGCGATCCGCAAAGCGGTGGCCCACGCGTACCAGCTGCCGTCCGAGGCATTTCTTTCTCTGAACGCCTCGCCTGTCACGCTGTTGCGCGAGGACTTCAGCCGCATGGTCGAAGCGCTGCACGGGGAATGCCTTGTCGTGGAAGTCACCGAGCATGCCGCAGTCGAGGACTACGAGCCGTTGCAGCGTGCGATCGATCGTCTGCGCCACCACGGGGTGCGCCTCGCTATCGACGATGCCGGCGCCGGCTTCGCCAGCCTCAAACACATCGTGCATCTGCTTCCCGAGTTCATCAAGCTCGACCTGTTCCTGATCCGCAACATCCATGAGGATCCCGTCAAGCGCGCGGTGGTCGCCGGCATGCTCGGCGTCGCGGCGCAGATCGGTGGCAAGGTCATCGCCGAGGGGGTCGAGACAGCCGACGAGTTGAGCGTGCTGCGCGAACTCGGGGTCGAGTGGGTTCAGGGCTACTACTTCGGGCGTCCGGGTCCGCTGCCCGCCGCCGTCACCGCCACCGGTTCGCGCTCGCCGACGCACCCTTCCTGACCTCGGCGGCCGCGAGGGCTGTCGTAGGATGGCTCGGTGGAGGAGGCAACGCTCGCGGTCGCGTCTGGGGAGCTCGAGCAGCAGCTGGAGGGACAGCGGAAGGCGTTGACCGGCTACTGCTATCGCATGCTCGGCTCGCCGTTCGAGGCCGAAGACGCGGTGCAGGAGACCATGCTCCGCGCCTGGCGCGGGTTCGACCACTTCGAAGGCCGCGCCGCGCTGCGTTCCTGGCTGTTCCGGATTGCCACCAGCGTCTGGTAGGACCGCTCTGCGAGCGAGAACTCATCGGAGATCGACCGATGAGTTCCTGGAGCCGGCGTCGTCAGTACAGACAGGGAACGCAATATTGATAGCAAGCCACACGCACATCACGAAGGAGCCGACACAATGCCAAGAAAAGTCGTCGCCAGCACATACATCACCCTCGACGGCTACATCGACGAGCCCGGCAAATGGTCGTTCCCGTTCTGGTCCGATGGGCTCGCGCAGTTCAAGGCACGAGAGCTGTTCGCGAGCGACGCCCAGCTGCTCGGACGTGTGACCTACGAGGGCTTCGCCGCCGCCTGGCCCACCATGGAAGGCACCGGCGAGTTCGGCGAGAAGATGAACAGCATGCCGAAGTACGTCGCCTCGCGCACCCTGGAGACGGCGTCGTGGAATGCGACGATCATCAAGGGCGACGTCGCCGAAAAGGTTCGCGAGCTCAAGCAGGAGGACGGTGGTGACCTGCTGATCGGCGGCAGCGGCCAGCTCATCGACTTCCTCACCGGGCACGACCTCATCGACGAATACCGATTGATGGTCTATCCGATCGTGATCGGCGACGGCACGAGGCGCCTGTTCGCTTCGATACCGCGGCGAACCTTCACGCTCGTCGAGTCGGCGAGCTTTGCGAATGGCGTGCTCGTCAACACCTACCATCCTGTAGACGCGAGCGCGGGATAGCCGAGGCGGAGCAGCGCTGTCCAGGCGCTCGACGGCGCGCCCCTACGACGCCAGCAGGCGTGCCACGGTTGCGGGATCGAAGTTGCCGCCGCTGAGGACGATCACGGTCGGATGCTCGGCGCTCCCGGGCGGCACTCTCCCGGTGCGATAGGCGGCCAGCGTCAGCGCGGCGGTCGGTTCGATGGCGAGCTTCAACCGCGTCCAGGCCACGCGCAGGGCGTCTTTGAGCTCGTCCTCGGAAACCGTCACGATGTCGCGCACCAGCGCGTCGCCGACGATCACCTCGAAATTCCGGTTTCCGATCGACTTGGATTTCACTCCCTCGGCGAGGGTCGCCGGATCCGATGCAAGTGAATGAAGGGTTCCCGCGTGCAGGCTCTTGGCCGCGTCATTCGCGACTTCGGGCTCGACGCCGATGATCGCCGTCTCAGGCGAGAGGGCGGAGATCGCGAGTGCGATCCCGGAGATTTGACCGCCCCCACCGACCGGGACGACAACCGCGCCTGGCGCCGCAAGGTCTTCGAGAATTTCGAGACCGACGCTGCCGGCGCCATGAATCACATCCCAGTCGTCGTAGGGATGGATCAGCCGCAGCCCCTGGGACGCTGCGATCTCCTCGGCGATCTCCTCTCGGTTGTCGTAGGTGACGCCGTCAGACACGAGCGTGGCTCCGAAGGATCGGATCCCGGCGATCTTCGCCGGGGTGACCCCTTCTGGGACGACGATCGTCGCTTTCAGGCCTGCGGCCTGAGCCGCGCATGCCAGCGCCTGTCCGTGGTTTCCCGAGCTGTGCGTGACCACGCCGGCAACATCCGGTTCGCGTTCGAGGAGGCTCAGCACCGCGTTGAAGGCACCGCGAGCTTTGAACGAGCCGGTGAGCTGCAGCAACTCCGGCTTGACCATCAACCCCGGCGAGATGTCGGTTCGCAACAGCGGCGTCCTGCGAACGTGGCCCTCGATGCGGGCTGCTGCCCGGCGGATCTCCGCGAGGTGCTCAGCGCCAGGCGAGTGCTGTGCCACTCCGGGTCAGGACGAGACCGCGACGGGAATCTCCAGCGCCAGCTTGTCCATCTCGAGTTGCGCCGGAACGTCGACCGGATAGGAACCCGTGAAGCACGCGAAGCAGAAGCCGTTGCCGTCGGGCTGTCCCATCGCGCGGCGCAGACCGGCGAGACTGAGATAGCGGAGCGAGTCGGCGCCGAGCATCGCGCCGATCTCGCGCTCGGTGTGACCGGCGGCGATCAGCTCACGCCGCGACGCGATGTCGATACCCATGAAGCACGGCCACGCGATCGGCGGCGACGCGATGCGCATGTGCACCTCGCTCGCGCCGGCGCGGCGCAGCTCGTCGATGATGCGGCGCGACGTGGTCCCGCGTACGATCGAGTCGTCGACGAGCACCACGCGCCGGCCTTCGAGCACGTGGCGCATCGGGTTGAACTTCAGACGGATCCCGGCTTCGCGCAACCGCTGGGTTGGCTGGATAAAGGTGCGCGTGATGTAGCGCGACTTGATCATGCCTTCCGCAAAGGGCAGCCCCGCCTGCTCCGCGTATCCGATAGCCGCCGGGGTGCCGCTGTCGGGCAGGGTGATCACGATGTCCCCGTCCGCGGGCGCCTCGCGCGCCAGCTCGCGGCCCATCTGGCGCCGCAACTCGTACAGCGACTTGCCCATCATCACGCTGTCGGGCCTGGCGAAATAGATGAATTCGAACGAGCACATCGCGCGGTGCGCGGCAGTCCGCTGGATCTTGGTGCTGCGCATGCCGGAGGCATCGACGGTCACGATCTCCCCGGGCTCGATCTCGCAGAGGAACGTCGCCCCGACGACGTCGAGCGCACACGTCTCGCTCGCCATCACGTATCCGGTGCCGCCGGGCGCGTCGATGTCGCCGAAGCGGCCGAGACACAGCGGGCGGATGCCGAGCGGGTCGCGCGCGGCGACCAGCGAATCCTTGGTGAGGAACACGAGGCAGTACGCGCCCTCGACACGGGGCAGCGCTTCCGCGAGCGCCTGCTCCAGCGTGTCCGCCTTGGTCTGCGAGAGCAGTGCGCCGAGCACCTCGGTGTCGCTCGTGGTCTCGAAGCTGAAGCCCTTGGTGATCAGCTCGTCGCGCAGCTTGGTGGCGTTGACAAGGTTACCGTTGTGCGCGATCACCACCGGACCGATCGTCGGATGCTCGACGGCTAACGGTTGGGCGTTGAGCAACCGCGCGCTGCCGGTGGTGCTGTAGCGCGTGTGCCCGATGGCGATGTTGCCCTTGAGGCCGTCGATGATCTCCTGGTCGAACACCTGCGAGACGAGGCCCATCTCCTTGCGGATGCGAATCTCGTGACCATCGCTGACCGCGATACCGGCGGACTCCTGTCCGCGATGCTGCAACGAGTACAGGCCGAAGTACGTCAGGTTGGCGACGTCCTCGCCCGGGTGGAACACCCCGAAGACGCCGCATTCCTCATGGAGATGATCGTCGTCGAAGGCGTCCATTCCGGCCTGATCACTCACGCTCTATCAACGCTCCTTCATGCACCCTGCGCACGTCGGCGAGTGACGCGTCGATGCACCCGGTCACACCGACCCTCTCGCCTCCGACGGAGCCGAGACCACGGAAGGGGACCGAATGCCGCCCTGCCAGCTCGTGCAATCGCACAAGTGCCTCCCTGGCGAAGCTGATGACGAATCGAGATTGACTTTCACCGAACAGTATACCGGCCGCCCCGGTATTCAACCCTGCATCCTTCCCAAGCTCCTCGATGCCCACCCAGGCGCCTATGTCGCCCAGCAGACACGACTCGGCGATCGCGATCGCGATCCCACCCTCCGCGCAGTCGTGTGCGGAGTGGAGCAGCCCGGCGGCGATGGCATCGAGGACGAAGCCGTGCACGCGTCGCTCGAGGTCGAGATCGAGATGGGGCGGGACGCCGGCGTTGACCCCATGGGCGATCCGCTGGTACTCGCTGCCATCGAGCTCGGCTTCGACAGGCCCGACCAGCGCAATGAGGTCACCATCGTCGCGAAATCCCGCGGTGCATCGCTGCGTGACGTCGTCGATGACCCCCACCATGCCAATGACAACGGTCGGATCGATCCCGGTACCACCCGTATCGTTGTACAGGCTCACGTTGCCGCTCACCACCGGGATCTCGAGCGCCCTGCAGGCGGCACCGATGCCATCAATTGCGTCGTGGAGGTCCCACCACACGTCGGCGTGCTCGGGATTGGCGAAATTGAGACAGTTGGTGATTGCGGCCGGTTTCGCGCCCGTGGCGACGACATTGCGCGCCGCCTCGCACACGGAGATCATCGCTCCCAGCCGCGCATCGAGCGCGGTATACCGCGAGTTGCCGTCGGTCGCCAGCGCGAGCCCGAGCGACGTGCCGTCGACGCGCACCAGTGCCGCATCACCACCGGGAAGGATCAGCGTCGCGTCGCCGACCTGATGGTCGTACCGCCTGTAGACCGATGCGCGACTCCCGAGGTTCGGGCTGCCAAGGAGTTGGAGCAGTGCCTCGTCGTGGCTCCACGACGGCATCGGACCGGGTGCTGCGGAAGGTGCAGGGGGGTCCGGGCGCGGACCCGGGGAGCCGCGCGGCGGCGCGCCGTCGACCAGGAGGTCGAGGGGCAGGTCGCAGACACGATCGCCGCCGTCGCGGACCACGAAACGCTGCTCGGGAAGGATCACCGCGACCACGTCAGAGTGAAGGTCCCAGCGCTCGAACACCGACTGCAAGGATCGAACGTCATCCGGCCTGGCCACGATCAACATGCGCTCCTGCAACTCGCTGAGCATCACGTCGTACGGGGTCATGCCGGTCTCACGGCGCGAGGCGCGCGCGACGTCGACCTCGATACCGCACCCGCCGCGATGCGCGAGTTCCGCGGTGCTGCCGCAGAGCCCGGCCGCGCCAAGATCCTGCATCGCGATCACGCGCGGATCACCGGCGAGCTCCAGGCACGCCTCCATCAGGCACTTCTCGAGAAATGGGTTGCCGACCTGCACGGCGGGGCGGCGCGCAGCACTGTCCGCGTCGAGCACCACCGAAGCGAAGCTCGCGCCGTGGATGCCGTCGCGGCCGGTGTCGGCGCCGACGAGGAGCACGAGGTTGCCCGGGCCGCTTGCGGTTGCGCGCGTCAACCTGCCCTGCTCGACGACGCCGACGCACATCGCGTTGACGAGGCAGTTGGTCCGGTACGAACTCATCGAAGTACAGTTCACCGCCGACCGTCGGCACGCCGATGCAGTTGCCGTACCCGCCAATTCCGGCCACGACCCCGTCGAACAGATGACGCTGGTGGGGCTCGTCGAGAGGACCGAATCGCAGGGAATCGAGCAGCGCAACCGGGCGCGCGCCCATCGTGAAGATGTCACGGAGGATGCCGCCAACACCGGTCGCAGCACCCTGGTACGGCTCGATCGCGCTGGGGTGATTGTGCGACTCGATCTTGAACACGCAGGCAAGACCGTGGCCGATGTCGACGGCGCCGGCGTTCTCGCCCGGCCCCTGGAGCACGTGCGGCCCTTGCGTGGGAAGCGTGCCGAGCAGCGGCTTGCTTGTCTTGTAGCTGCAGTGCTCGCTCCACAGCGCGCCGACGATGCCGAGCTCGAGGCGATTCGGTTCGCGCCCGAGCGATGTGACCAGGTGCACGTATTCGGCGCGGGTGAGCGCCACCTCCGCAAGGTCGGCGTCGCTCGCCACCGCGACCTGCACGCTGGTCACGAAACGGCCGCAACCGGCATCGCACCATCGCGACTGACCATCTTCGCCACGCTGTTGAACAGCAGCATCCCGTCCGAGGATCCGAGCAGCGCTTCGCACGCCCGCTCCGGGTGCGGCATCATACCGAGCACGTTGCGACGCTCATTGACGATACCCGCAATGTCGTGCATCGACCCGTTCGGCGATGCGTTCTCCACCGCCGATCCGTCCCGCCGCACATATCGAAACGCCACCCGCTGCTCGCGTTCCAGCGCGTCGAGCGTCTCTTCGTCAGCAACGAAACGCCCCTCCCCATGCGACACCGGAATCTGCAGAACATCCCCGCGCGCACACCCCGCGGTGAAGGCGGTATCGATAGTCTCCACGCGCAACCAGGCGGGTGCGCACCGAAACTCCAGCGAGCTGTTGCGCGTCAGTGCCCCCGGCAGCAGATGTGCCTCGCACAGGATCTGAAACCCATTACAGATCCCCCAGACGAGTCCCCCAGCACTCGTAAACTCGGCAACGGACTCCATCAACGGCGCAAAACGAGCGACGGCCCCCGCACGCAAGTAGTCGCCATACGCGAACCCACCAGGGAGAATCACGCAATCAGCGCCGCGCAAATCCCGATCCTTGTGCCAAAGCATGACCGCTTCATGCCCCGCAAGTTCGACCGCGTGCCGGCAATCGCGATCCGACCAAGTCCCCGGAAACACCGCGATCCCAAACCGCATCAGCAGTGTCCCACGCACCACGTCGAGAACAGTTCCCGATCGGTGCCGGGCGCCCACGCCTCGAGCGCCCAACGTCGAAACGAGTGGACGGATTCAGCAAGGGCCGATGAGGCGATTCCCGTAAGGGAGCTGGTTAGCGGGTCCCAGGCGCCAAGGTGCCCGTTAGCCGCGAGTTCCGTCCGAACGGTGGGGAGGGTGTCGGCGGAGGCGGGCCATCTCGCAGCCGGGGCTACCCCCCCGGGCGAGAGTGAGGGGCGGAACGGCGAAGGCGTTCCGACCCCGTGCCCGCCGTAGTCCACGCCCTCCCCACCGTTCACGACGCCTGCTCGGTGAGAGCGCGCACGCCCGAGATGCGCGAGTCCTCGATCACCGTATTGCGCAGCAGTTGCTCGCACATCTGCTCGACTTGATCGCGAGCCGTGGCCTCATCGCCGGCTTCGACCTCGACCTCGAGGTACTTGCCCACGCGCACCGCGCGCACCCCGGCGAACCCAAGCCGATGCAGCGAATCGCGCACCACGAGACCCTGGGGATCGTTGACCACGGGCTTCAGAGCCACGATGACCTCGACCGCAAAGGTCATTCGGTGGTGATCCCTTCGATCTCGATACCGCAGATGCGCCGGGCGGCCTCGAGGTAGCGCTGGGTCGTGCCGCGCACCACGTCGTCGGGGAGCGCGGGGCCGGGATCGGTCTTGTCCCACCCCAGGGTCTCCACGTAATCGCGCACGAATTGCTTGTCGAACGAGACCGCGGGCTCGCCCTCGCGCCACTCGGCAATCTCCCAGAAGCGTGAGGAATCGGGGGTGAAGATCTCATCGATCAACGTGAGCTTCCCGTTGATGAAGCCGAACTCGAACTTGGTGTCGGCAAGGTAGATGCCCACGCTCTCGCATCGCGCTGCGGCGTAATCGTAGAGGCGCAGTGACGCCGACTCCACCTCGTCGGCGAGTGACGGACCGAGGAGGCCACGGAGCTCGAGCCGCGAGATGTTGATGTCGTGGCCGTCGTCCTTCTTGATCGCCGGCGTGAATCTCGGCGATGGCAGGCGCGACGAGTTGCGCAGCCCCTCATGGAGAAGCTCACCCGCGAGGGTTCCCTTGTCGCGGTATTCCTTCCACCCCGACCCGCTGATGAATCCGCGCACCACGCACTCGACGTCGATGCGTTGTGCGCGCGCGACGTGCATGGAGCGAGGCAGCCAGTCGCCGCGCACCGCCTCCGGGATCGCCTCCTCGAAGTCCGGGAGCAGGTGATTCGGCATGAGGCCGGCGGTCTGCGCGAACCACCACCGCGACATCTGGGTGAGCACGGCGCCCTTTCCCGGAATCCCGGTCGGCAGGACTACGTCGAAGACGCTCAGCCGGTCCGTCGCAATCATCAGCAGGGTGCCGTCGGCGAGTTGAAAGGTGTCGCGCACCTTGCCGCGCCGGAAGAGGTTCAGGTCGCCGACATCGGCGGTGCTCATCACTTGCATCAGCTCATCCTCCCGCCCGCGAGGCCGGCCTTGAGCGCGAACGCGGGTGTAGACGCATCCGCTGCCGAACGTAGCGGTGTCGTCGTCGACAGACCGAGACGGCGGTACGTCTCATCGATATGGGCGAGGTACGGCTCGATCTCGAAACAGTGCGCGATCGTCGCCTCCGAAAGGGCGCCGGCAATGTCGACGTCGACGGTCACGAGGTCACGAAACGAGCCCTCGCCATCCCGCGCCCGAGTGGCAAGCGACTGGACGACTCGATAGGCCCGCTCGCGAGGCCATTCCGCGTCGACGATGAGTGCGGTGAGCACCTGCTGCGAGAACACGATGCCACCGTGCAACTCGATGTTCGCAGCCATGTTCTCGGGCTTGACGCGAAGCCCTTCGACAATTCGCGTGGACAGACGCACGATGTAGGCGCTCAGGGCGCACGCATCGGGAAGGATCACGCGTTCCGCCGACGAGTGTGTGATGTCGCGCTCGTGCCAGAGCGCGACATCCTCCATCGCCGTCAGCGCGTACCCGCGAAGCACGCGCGCGAGCCCGCAGATCCGCTCGCACAGCACCGGGTTCCGCTTGTGGGGCATCGCCGACGAGCCTTTCTGCCGCTGCCCGAACGGCTCCTCGACCTCGTCGACCTCGGTGACCTGAAGCAGACGTATGGTCGTCGCGAGCCGCTCCAGGACGGCGCCGAGGAGCGCGAGCGCGGTGATGAACGATGCGTGGCGGTCGCGCGCGAGCACCTGCGTCGCCACCGGAGCGGTGGCGAGCTTGAGCTCCTGACAGACGTGCTCCTCAACCGCGGGAGGGACGCTCGCGTGGGTGCCGATCGCGCCGGTGATCTTACCGACGGCGATCTCGGCCGTTGCGGCCGACAGACGCGTCCGGGAGCGACGCACCTCGTCGACGAAATTGGCGATCTTGACGCCGAGGGTCAGCGGTTCCGCGTGGACTCCGTGGGTGCGGCCCATCATCACCGTGAGCCGGTGGCGTTCCGCCTGCTCGACCAGCGCCTCGACCAGTGATTCGAGGTCGGCGTCGATCACGCCTGCGGCATCGCGGAGCTGGGTCGCCAGGGCGGTATCGACGACGTCCGATGACGTCAAGCCGAGGTGGAAGTAGCGTCCCGCGTCGCCGAGCGTCTCCTGCACCGCAGCCACGAACGCAGCCATGTCGTGCCCCTGTTCGGCCTCGAGCTCGGCAATGCGGTCGGCATCGATCGCCGCCCCCCGCAGCGTGGTCAGCGCTTCAACCGGGATCCGGCCGATCTCCGCCCAACCCTCACACGCGAGCAACTCGACATCCAGCCAGCGTTGCAGTCGCGATGAGTCACTGAAGATCTTTGCGATCTGCTGCGGGGCGTACCGGGGGATCACCTACGGTCATTCTATCGGGGTGACCGATGGCACCTCCCTCCCCCTGGTGATAGCGCACCGCGGCGCCTCGCGAGACGCGCCGGCGAATACGCCCGCCGCGTTCGAGGCGGCGATCGCGGTGGGTGCGGACGCCGTGGAGCTCGACGTGCGCCGGACCGCCGACGGGGTGCTCGTGGTCCATCACAACGCGTCCCGCCGCGGCGTTCCCCTGACGCTACTGACCTACTCGGCGCTGGTGCGCCTGAGCCGCCACGAGCCACCGCCACTGGACACGGTCCTTGATCTCTGCGCGGGCAGGATCGCGCTCGACATCGAGGTCAAGGAGCCCGGCTACGAGGCCGAGGTGATCGAGGCGGCGTCGAGGCGTTTTCCTCCGGAGCGGCTGTTGTACACCTCCTTCGAGGAGTCGGTGATCAGCACCATCCGCCGCCTGGAGCCGAACGCGCGCTGCGGCCTGCTGCTCGGGCCCGGCCGGTTGCGCAGCCGCAGCCAGCGATACGAGGGGCTGCCTTTCGATCTCGCCGAACGGTGTGGCGCGGACCTGCTCGCCGTCCATCAGTGGCTGGCGCCGCTGCGCCGCAGGAGCCGGAGGGTCCCCGGGACCGGCCTTCTGGCGGAGGCGGAGGCGCGTGGGTTCCCGATGATGGTCTGGACGGTCGACGGGCCCCAGCGCCTCCGCGCCTATCTCGCGGACGGACGCGTCGCGGGGATAATCACTGACCTGCCCGGCCTCGCGGTCGAGACCCGCCGTGAGCTGATAGATGGGGCAAAAGGGAAGGGACGAGCACCCGCCGGGGTCCGGCGCCCGGGGAGCAGGACGATATTCATGCCAGCCCACGTAACCGGACCAACTCGGCCGGCGTTGACTGATCGAGTGCGCCCGGTGATCCCGAGATGACGCTACCTCGGGCGTATGAGGACCAACTTGTCGAGCGTGCCAAACAGGACGCCGACGCCTTTGGGGAACTGTACGACCACTACTTCGGGCAGATCTACCGGTTCGTCTTCAGTCGCCTCCGAGACCAGGAGGCCGCCGAGGACGTTACATCAGAGGTCTTTTTCAAGGCACTCCGTGCAATCGGGCGATACAAACCCTCAGGCCACCCCTTCAGCGCCTGGCTCTATCAGATCAGTGTCAACGCAATCAATGATCATTACCGCAGCCGCAAACCGACCTCGAGCCTCGACAGCGCAATCGCTGTCGCCGATCCGGCGCGCCCGGTTGACGACCGCGTCGTGGACAGCGCCGAGGCCGCGCGTGTCTGGGCAGCGATCGACGATCTCCCGCCCCAGCAGAGGGCGGCCATGACCCTGAAGCTCGGCGAGGATCTCAAGCTTGCCCAGATCGGCGAGATCCTGGGAAAAAGCGAGGGAGCCGTGAAGCTGCTCATCCATCGCGGGATGATCGGCGTCCGCCTGCGCCTCGGTGTCGTCGTGGCCCTCGAGGAGCAGACCTGATGTCCTGGATGGGTGGTTGGTTCGATCCCGAGCTCGAGGACCTCTTCCACGACGACCCCGAACTGCTCGAGACGGCGCGGCAGGTGCGCGCCGCGCGCCCGCGCTCCGAGCCCGATCCGCGCTTCCAGAACCGGCTTCGCGCTCAGCTCGTCGCCGAGGCTTCGCGCGGCTTCAGCGCCCGCGGCGTGCGCCGGTGGTGGCGGCTCGGACCGACGCACTTCGCGTGGGGCGGGGCGGTTGTCGGGGCGGCATTGATCACCGCGACAGTGTTCACCTTCGTCTCGAACCACGCCCCGGATCAGACGGTCACGGCGTTCTCGCAACTCAGCGCCCAGCACTCGGTCAGCCCGAACCAGGTGATCACGGTCGCGTTCAACCAGCCGATGGATGAACATGCCGTCGAGGCGGGGGTCCAGATCCAGCCGGCGATCAAGGTGACGTACTCCTGGAAGGACAACAACCTGGTGATCTCGCCCGCGTATCACCTCTCCGCGAATACCCCATACACGGTGACCATCGCCCAGACCGCCATCCGCGCGTCCTCGGGCGCGTTGGCGGTGGCACCGATCAACATCACCTTCGGGACTGCGCCGACGCCAACTCCCGGCCCCGTGGCCCCGCCGTCGCTCAGTCCCGCGGTGGTCGGTTCGAACGGAACCGGCGGCTCGCTGCTCTACGCGCCGGACGGCTCACTGGTCAGCACCGTCGGTCTGCTTCCAGCGTCGGCGATAACCTCCCAGAGCCCAACCGTGACCGCTGCAGGGGCAACCCCGACGGCGAGCCCGACGCCGACACCCGAGGGCACGATCACGCAGACTCCCGAGGTACCGGGATCGCTCGTCGAATTCCCCCGCTCCGGAGCTCCAACCCAGCTCGGACCGCTTCCTCCCAGCGCGGCGGCATTCTCGCCCAACGGCGGTCGTTACCTCGCAAGCGCGGTGGATAACGGCAACGGCGGTTCGACGATCGTCGTCACCAGGAGCGACGGAACCCAGACCGAGAGGCTCGTCGAACTCGACAACGCCCGTAACCGCGTTGACGTGGGCGACGAACGATCGAATCATCTACACCGACGGCATCACCATCTGGTCGGTTGACGTGTCCAAGGCAAAGGCGCAGTTGTACGCGCATACCGGGTCGGGCACGATCACCGCGCTCGCCCTCGGTGGTGGATACGCCTACGTCTCGCCGGCCGCCGGCACCGGCGGCGCACTGCTGAACATCAACACCGGAGCCGCCCAGGTGCTCACGGGCGCCGTGAGTGACGTCGCGTTCAGCGGTGACGGCACCATCGTGGCCTGGGTCGACGAATCGGCGCACCCGGCCCGCATCCTTACCGAGAGCATCGCTCGGGGCGCGTCGACGCAGGCGGCACCGACGGCGGTGTCAACGCCCGACACGACCGCGACTCCCAGCGATGTCGCGCTCGATCTGACGGGCGACGAGATCGCGTATCTCAGCACGGATTCGGCGGGCGTCGCTGAACTGGTGGTTGCCCAACTGGCGAGCGGAACGCCGCTTGCGGTCGAATCACCGTCGAATGCCACCCAGATCACGCTGTCCCCGCCCGGCGACCAGGTCGCGTTCGTCTCGAACACGGCGGGCGGCGCGTCGATCGAACAGGCCCCGGTCCCGGGCGCCACGACGAAGCCGCACGGCCCGCAGATACCCGCCGGCGCCAACCGCACCCTGCAGCAATTCGTCCAGGCGCAGGTCGGTCAGGACGGCCAGCCCGATTTCGCCACACTCGGCGCGCTGAGCGCACCCGGAAAGGACTTCTCGTCGAGCACGCCGCAGGACCTCAGCCGGGCGTACGTGATCAGCACCTACCTCGACCAGGGTGTGGTCGGCGCGAGCATCGAGCTGATCGTCGATCCGAGTTCCGGGCATACAACCACGCGATTCGCCAGCGAGACGCTGCTCATCGCCCAGGGACCCAGCGGTGGATACGTGGTCACGTCGGCACACACCTCGCAGCTCCGTGACCAGTCGGCGGGGCCGCACGTCGTCCAGGTGAGCTCGAACACCGCGAACGGCGTCACCACACTCCAGGTGAGCTTCGACAGCGACCTCAACCCGGGCAGCGTCGCGAGCGCGATCGCGGTGCTCTCCGCGTCCGGGACGACACTGCCTTCGACGGCTGTCTACAACCCCGATACGCGAATCGCCACCGTGACCATCGACAACGCTCCGACCGGGACATTGACGCTGGACATCGCGACCACGCTCGCTGACTTCAAAGGTCAGACCCTCGTGCAGGGCTTTACGACGAACGTCGAGGCCAATTCCTAACCGCGCGCTTCCGGTCTGAAGCACCAAAGCGTCGCGCGAACCGGAATGCGCATGGTCCCGTCCGCGGCGGTGCACGCCGCCAGCGCGCGCTGACACCCGGTGCGAATTTCGCGGAGCGCCGCATCGGATTCGCGCTCCAGGTCGGCGGCGACAGGCCGGTCGCCGACCATCGCCGCCCAGTAGTGTCCGATACCGTCGAAGCGCACCACGTCGTGCAGCGTCACCGGCTCCCAGCGCGCGCTCTGCACCGGATCTGGGCCGGCGAGACAGCGCGCCAGGAACTCGGAGTGGATCCCGGCGACATCGCGCAGCGCATCGACGAGCGCGACCTCGTGCAGCGGAGGCAGCGCCGCATCCCACGCGAGGAGCACGGCACCTCCGGTGGGGCGGGTGGCGCGCTCCGCGGTATCGAGCAGCGACGCGCCTTCCCAGAAGCCGACGGTGCAGAGTGACCCCACCCGGTCGCACGACGAATCCGCAAGCGCGAACGCTCCGCCGATCGCCAATTGCGTCGAGGCTGCGCATCCGGTTTCGCACACGTTGCCGAGTGCGGTCTGGAGGAGGGCGGCGTCGGTGTCGACGAGCACGACGGCTCCCTTCCTCGCGACCGCAGTGCCCAGTGCCACGCCGAGCGTCCCGCCGTCGCACATCAGGTCGCAGACGGTCTCTCCGGGCTGCACGCCGAGCGCGCCGACAATCTGCTCGGCAAGCGGTCGAAGCACGGCGCTCGCGTACAGCCGCCCGAATCGCGGCTCCACGCTCGCTAGCCGGAAACGGCGATCGCCGCGGCGATCGCCGCGACGCGTGCGGGGTCGCGCACGACCCGCCGCAACGGTTCCTGACGTTTCGCCCATTCGTCAGCCGTCGCCACCAGGTCGGGGTGTTGCTCGATGAACGCGGTGCTGTACGTACCGGCGCGAAAGTCGGGGTCGTCGATCACCGCAAGGTGGTACGCGATGTTGGTGTGGATTCCGGTGATGATGTATTCGAGGAGTGCGCGGCGCATCCGATCGAGCGCCATGACGCGAAGTCGGCGCGTAGGTGATCAACTTGGCGATCATCGGGTCGTAGTTGGGGGAGACGAGCCCCGGGCTCACCAGCGAGCTGTCGACGCGCACACCGGGGCCGGCTCGTGGTAGCCGGTGACCTGCCCCGGCGAGGGAAGGAAGCCGCGCGCGTAGTTCTCGGCATTGATCCGGCACTCGACGGCGTGGCCGCGCGGAACGACCTGCTCCTGACGCAGCGACAAGTGCTCGCCTGCGGCGATGCGCAACTGCTCGCCCACGAGGTCGATGCCGTACACAAGTTCGGTCACCGGGTGCTCGACCTGCAAACGCGTGTTCATCTCCAGGAAATAGAACTCACCGCCGCGGTAGATGAACTCCACGGTTCCAGCGTTGACGTAGCCGACCGCCTTGGCGGCGGTCACCGCCGCCTGTCCCATGCGCGCGCGAGTCTCCGCGTCGATGACCGGCGACGGCGCCTCCTCGAGGATCTTCTGGTGACGTCGCTGGATGGAGCATTCGCGCTCGCCGAGGTGGATGACGTTGCCGTGCGTGTCCGCCAGCACCTGGATCTCGATGTGGCGTGGTTCCTCGAGGTACCGCTCGAGAAAGATCGTGTCGTTGCCGAATGCGCGCTGCGCGGTGCTCTTCGCGGTGTCGAATGACGCGCGCAGTTCATCTTCGTCCCCGGCGACGCGCATCCCGATACCACCACCACCGGCGCTCGCTTTGATGAGCACGGGATACCCGATGCCGCGAGCGGCGTCGACGGTTTCGTCGATGTCACGGAGCGCACCGGTCCCCGGGACGACCGGAACGCCTGAGCCGCGCATACGCTCGCGGGCGGGCACCTTCTCGCCCATCGCGGCCATGGCGTCGGGCGGCGGGCCGACAAAGACGATGCCGCTCTCCTCACACGCGCGCGCGAGCTGCTGATTCTCACTGAGAAACCCATACCCGGGATGGATCGCCTCCGCGCCGGTCGCGCGAGCCGCGGCGATGATGCGGTCGATCACGAGGTAGGACTGCGCCGCCGGGGCGGGGCCGATCTCCACCGCTTCGTCGGCGAGCAGGACGAACGCCGCGGTGCGGTCGGCTTCGCTGTGCACCGCCACGGTTCGCACTCCGAGGTCGCGGCACCCGCGGATGATCCGCAGCGCGATCTCGCCGCGATTGGCGATGAGCACCTTGTCGAACATGGATGACTCCTCAGCCGGTGCTCACGCGCCGATCTGGATGAGCGGCGCACGCGGTCCTACCACGACGCCCTCCTTCACGTACACCTCGGTGACGGTACCCGTCCGCGTCGCGGTGATGTCGTTCTGCATCTTCATCGCCTCGAGCACGCACACGACGTCCCCGAGCGCGACATGGTCGCCGACCTTGACGTTGACCTTGAGCAGCAAGCCCTGCATCGGCGACACCACCGTCCCTTCGCGGACCGCCGGCGCCGCCTTGGCGGTCGGCGCCGCGACGGACGGGGCGCCGGCATCGCCGCCACCGGTGATGCGCACTGCATAGCTCTGTCCGTCGACCTCCACAGTGAGCTCACGAACCGGAAGCGCGTTCGGGTTTTCACCCTGCGGCTCACTGGCGGGGGCGTCGGCGACCGCGAGCGGTTCGGACGGCCGTGCGGTCGGTGCGGGGTCCGGTTCGTCCCCGAGCCGTTCGGCGACGGCGTCACCGCGGACCAGGTTGAGGTAGGCATTCGGAAAGAGCGCATAGGTGACCATCGCGGGCGGATCCGGCTTCGCGTATCCCTCGCGGATGAGCTCGCGGCGAGTTGTCTCCATCGCGGGCTCGAGGAGGTCGGCCGGGCGGCAGGTGATCGGCTCTTCCCGGCCGTTGACGAGACGCCGGACTTCGGGGTCGATCGGTTCGGGAGGCTCGCCGTAGAGGCCGAGGCAGTAGTCCTTGATCTCCTGGCTGATGGTCGCGTAGCGGTCACCCTCGACCACGTTGTAGACGGCCTGCGTGGCCATGATCTCGGTGAGCGGCGTGATCAGCGGTGGGTATCCAAGCTCGGCGCGGACCTGGACGACGTCCGCCTCCACCTCGGCAAGGCGTCCGAGGGCGTTGCGCTCGCGAAGCTCGGCAATGGCGTGGCCCATGGCGGAGGGCGGCAGCAGTCCGCGCAGCGCCGAGGTGTCGAGACGGGCCGCGAGCGGATCGATGACGTCCGCGTACTGGACCAGCTCCTGTTCGAGCACCAACGCGGCGGCGGCGATACGCTCCAGGTCGAGACCGGGATCGACCTCGGTCCCGGCGAACCCCGCCACCAGCGCCTCGGCGCCGGGCATCGATGCACCGCCGGCGAGCGGCGAAAGCGCGCAGTCGGCGCGATACGCTCCCGCGATCGCGGCAGCGTGGCACGCCAGTGCGGCCATTCCCGTCTGCGCCGAGATCGAGACCGCCACCGGGACCCCGGCGGCCTCGCGGACCACCTTCACCGCCTTCGCGGCGGCGGCAGCACCCAGGACGCCGAGCGGATCGTGCAGGCAGATCGTCGGGTACCCGGCATCGACGAGCCTTCGAGCCACGTCCCCGAGGCCGTCGAGGCCGCGCCCGGGCACCTCGTTGTAGACGATGACGCCTTCGGCCTGCTTCCCGGCGGCCGCGATCGCCGTCGCGCAGCGTTCGAGATTGCGGACGTCGTTCAGCGGGTCGTAGCAGCGAAAGATGTCGACTCCCGCCGCAGCGGACGTCTCGATGAAGGCGTCGACCAGGTCGTCGGGGACCTGACGGTGTCCGACCAGCGATTGCCCGGCGATCAACGCTAGAAAGGGCGTGATCGGCGCGGCGGCGCGGATTGCACGCAGCCGCTCGAAGGGATCCTCAGCGAGAAAGCGCAGCGACGCCTCAAATGTCGAGCCGCCGAAGACGTCGAGAGCGGCAAAACCGCAATGGTCGAGGGTCTCGGCGACCGGCAGAGCGTGGCGTAGGCGCAGTCTGCTGACCATGAGCGACTGCTGCCCATGGCGGAGCGACGTCTCCACCAACTCGAGGCGGGGCATTGCCGGGCATTCTAGCCAGCGGTAAGGCTGTGGGCTGTTGACAGGACAACCGTCAGCCGCCGGCGCGCCGCTACGAGAGGGTGAATCCCTCCGGGAGTTGCACCTTGGAGCGCATGCGCTCCCGTTCCTCCTTGATGCGAGCGGCAACCTCTGCATCGAAGAGACCGATGATCTCGGCGGCAAGATGACCGGCGTTCCGCGCACCCATCGGCCCGACCGCGACCGTGGCGACGGGGATGCCCGGCGGCATCTGCACGATGGACAGGAGCGAGTTGAAACCGGCGAGCGGCGTTGCCGCGAGCGGCACGCCGATCACCGGCAGCGTGGTCAGCGAGGCGAGCACACCGGGAAGATGAGCGGCGGCTCCGGCGCCCGCGATCAGCACCTGCAGCCCGCGATCGGGCGCGGCCAGCGCGTATGCGCGCACCACGTCGCCCGCCCGGTGCGCCGACATGACCCCGATCTCCCACCCGATCCCGTAGCCGTCGAGCACCTCACCGCAGGTGTTCATCACGGGCAGATCGGACTCGCTGCCCACGAGGATGCCGACGCGCACCGCCTTGGTCACGAATGCACACCCGCGGTCGCCGATTGCCCGATATCGGTGCGGGCCTGCATGCCGTCGAAATGCACGCGCGCAAGATTGCCATACGCACGTGCTCGCGCGGCCTCGACATCAGCAGCGACCGCGGTGACGCAGAGCACGCGACCTCCGGCGGTGCGCAACGAGCCGGCGCCGTCGCGCGCGGTTCCCGCGTGAAAGCAGAACACATCGTCATCGAGCGACTCGATCCCGGTGATCACGTCGCCGCGGCGAACGTCGCCGGGGTACCCGGCAGCCGCTGCGACCACGCCGATCGCGGTCCCGGACGCAGCGGCTGCGATACCGGCCGGCACTTCGCCTCGGGCGCATGCGGTGAGCACGTCGAGCAGCGGCTCGTCGAGGAGCGGGAGCACCACCTGGGTCTCGGGATCGCCGAAACGGGCGTTGAACTCGAGCACGCGCACGCCGTCGGGAGTGAGCATCAAGCCCGCATACAGACATCCCACAAATGGAGTGCCCTGCTCGCGCAACGCGTCGATGCAGGGCTCGAGCACGGTGCGCGTCACCTCCTCGACGAACGTACTCGACGCCGCGTCGGGAGGCGGGGCGACCGCGCCCATGCCGCCGGTGTTGGCGCCACGATCGCCATCGAACATGCGCTTGTGGTCGCGTGCGGGAGCCAGGGTGCGCACGTTGCGTCCGTCACTGAGCCCGAACACGCTCACCTCGGGACCGTTGAGCAATTCCTCGATGACGACCTGCCGTCCCGCATCGCCGAAACGCAGCTCGGCGAGGCACTCGTCCAGGGCTCGCTCCGCATCCTCGACGCCGCTGCAGACGACCACGCCCTTGCCGAGCGCGAGCCCGTCGGCCTTGACCACGCAGGCTCCGCCAAGGTCGGCGACGAACGCGCTGAGGCGGGTGCGATCCGCGGCTTCGCCCGCACACCAGCGCGCCGTTGGGATACCCGCCGCGTCCATCACCTGCTTCGCGAACGTCTTGGACGACTCGATGCGCGCCGCGGCGGCCGTCGGCCCGAAGACGAGCACGCCGCGTGCGCTGCACGCGTCGGCCACGCCCGCCGCCGCCGCCGCGTCGGGTCCGATGATGACCAGATCCACAGCGCGCTCCGAGGCGACCTGGGCGACCGCAAACGCGTCGGTGACGTCAATGGGGACGTTCTCGGCGAGGTCAGCGGTGCCGGCGTTGCCGGGAGCGACGATGATCGCCACATCGGGCGAATCGCGCCGGCACGCCCAGGCCAGCGCGTGCTCGCGTCCGCCGGATCCGACGATGAGGACTCGCCCTATTCCCATTCGATCGTCGACGGCGGTTTGCTCGAGACGTCGTAGACGACGCGGTTGATGCCGGGCACCTCATTGACGATGCGCCGGCTGATCAAGCCGAGCACGTCGTACGGAACCCTCGCCCAGTCCGCGGTCATGCCGTCCTCGCTCTCGACGATGCGGACCGCGACGACGTTCCCGTAGGTCCGGTAGTCGCCCATGACCCCCACTGAGGAGATCGGGGTGAGGATCGCGAACGACTGCCAGACCTTTCGGTAGAGGCCGCTGCGCTTGATCTCGTCGATGACGACCCAATCCGCGGCGCGCAGGGTTTCGAGGCGCTCGCGGGTCACCGCCCCGATGATCCGGATCGCCAGCCCCGGGCCGGGGAACGGCTGACGGAACACCATGTCCTCGGGAAGCCCGAGCGCAAGGCCGACGTTGCGAACCTCGTCTTTGAAGAGATATCGCAGCGGCTCCACGAGCTCGAACCGGAGGTTCTCGGGGAGCCCGCCGACGTTGTGATGGGTCTTGATCTTGGTCGCGTTGTGGGTGTCGTGCGAGGTCGATTCGATGACGTCCGGGTAGAGCGTCCCCTGGGCGAGAAAGTCGATCTCGCCGAGATGTGTCGCCTGCTCCTCGAAGACACGGATGAACGTGGCCCCGATGCGGCGGCGCTTCTCTTCGGGGTCGACGACTCCGGCGAGCGCGTCGAGGAACTGGTCGGTGGCGTCGACGTGCACGAGGCGGATGTGTCGCTGGGTGCGCATCACGTCGACCACGCGGTCGCCCTCGCCACGGCGGAGCAGGCCGTTGTCGACGAAGACGCAGGTCAGCTGGTCACCGACCGCGCGATGCACGAGCGTGGCGGCGACCGCCGAGTCCACCCCGCCGCTGAGCGCGCAGATGACCTTGCCCTTGCCGATCTGGTCGCGCAGCGCGTTGATGGTCATATCGATGAACGACGCCGGCTGCCACGTACCCGCGCAGCCACACACGTCGATGAGGAAATTGCGCAGGATGTCGCGTCCCAGGGGCGTGTGTGCCACCTCGGGATGGAACTGGATGCCGTAGCGGCGCCCGGGGCCGACGAACGCGGCGCACGACGAGTTGAGTGAGTGCGCGATCGCCCGGAAGCCGGTCGGGAGCTCGGTGACGACATCGCCGTGTGACATCCAGACCGCGAGCTCGGAGGGAAGCTTCGCGAAGAGCCCGGCGTCGTCGTCGACGGTGACCGACGCGTGGCCGTACTCGCGACGTTCGGCGGGAGCCACGGCACCGCCGAGGTTCACCGCGAGGAGCTGCATGCCGTAGCAGATGCCGAGAATCGGAATATCGAGGTCGTAGAGCGCAGGGTCCGGGTGCGGGGCGCCCGGTTCGAACACCGACGCCGGTCCACCACTGAAGATGAGGCCGCGCGGCTCTCGCCGGCGAATCTCCTCGGCGCTGATCGTGCCCGGGACCAGCTCGCAGTACACCTTGGCCTCGCGCACGCGGCGCGCGATCAGTTGGCTGTACTGGCTGCCGAAATCGAGAACGAGGATCGTGTCCTGGGCGACCTGCACAGGCGTGCGCGCCACCGCGCCTGCGTCAGTCGCGACAGTCATCACCGTCCTCCCACCGCTCCTTCAGACCCCCATGCCGACACGCTGCTCGCGCTGCTGCACCTTGCCCTCGGTCTTGATCGACGGAGCGATCACCATCTCGGTTTCCTGGAACTCGGCGATCGTCCGTGCGCCGCAGACGCCCATCGCGGTTTTCAGGGCGCCGACGAGGTTCATGCTCCCATCGTCAACGTGTGCCGGTCCGAAGAGGATCTCGCGCAGCGTTCCTTTGATACCGGTCCGGATGCGCGTGCCCCGCGGAAGGTTGGGGTCGGGCGTCGCCATGCCCCAGTGGTTGCCGTGACCCGCGGCCTCCGCTGCCGACGCGAAGATCGAGCCGATCATGACCGCGTCCGCGCCGCTGGCGAATGCCTTGGCGACGTCGCCACCAAGACGCATCCCACCGTCGGTGATGATCGCCACGCGCTCGCCGCTGCGGCGGAAGTGGTCGTCACGAGCGGCCGCGCAGTCGCTGGTGGCGGTCACCTGAGGTACCCCGACGCCGAGCACGGCGCGGGTCGTGCATGCGGCTCCCGGGCCGACGCCGACGAGCAATCCCTTGATGCCTGTGTCCATCAGCTCGAGCGCGGTGGCGTAATCGACGCAGTTGCCGGCGACCACCGGAATATCGACCGACTGGGTCAACTCGGAGAAGGAGAGGTGCTTGTACGACTTGCTGACGTGGCGAGCCGTGAGCACGGTTCCCTGCACGACCAGCATGTGCGCTCCGGCTTCCTGGACGATCGGGGCGCGCCGCTCCGCATGCGCCGGCACCGTCGAGACCGCGCAGGCCACGCCGGCGCGGGTGATCTCCTCGATGCGCTGGCCGATGAGCCCATCCTGCACGGGCGCCGTGTAGATCTTCTGCAGGAGCGTGTTGATCTGGTCGACCGGCGAGTCCGCGATGGCGGCGAGGACCTCGGCCGGATCCTCATAGCGCGTCTGCACGCCGTCCAGATTCAGGACCGCGAGCCCGCCGAGATGTCCCATCTCCGCGGCGAAATGCGTGTCCACGACGCCGTCCATAGCGGCGGCGAGGAAGGGAATCTCCAGTGTGGTGCCGTTGACGGCGAACGAGACGTCGATTTCCGCCGGGTTCACAGTCACGCGACCGGGGACCAGGGCAACCTCGTCGAACCCGTACGCACGCCGGGCCCGCTTGCCTCTGCCCAACTCGAACTCCATCTGGAGATTCTACAGGAGTGGCCAGGGAGTCCGGCCTTGCGATCGCACCATCTTGTGGACCTGTGTGAGCGCAGCCACCACATGTGGTGGTGGCACCTGAACCTTCCCGGCCGCCCCCGCTTCGCGAGCTAAGGGTAGATCCCGCGCACTCGGGTGGCTTCGGCGACCTTGGTCACCGCGATGCGGAACGCGGCGTCGCGGAGCGTGATCCCGTTCGCCAGCGCCTCACCCCTCACCTGTTGATAGCTCCGGGTCATGACCTCGCGGAGGCGGGAGTTCACCTCGCCCGAGCCCCAGAAATACGCCTGGATGTCCTGCACCCACTCGAAGTACGACACCACCACACCGCCGGCATTGGCGAGGATGTCCGGGAGGATGAGGACGCCGCGGGCATTGAGCGCCGCATCCGCATCGGTGGTCAGCGGAGCGTTCGCACCCTCCGCAATCACCTTCGCGCGGACTGAGTTGGCGTTGCGACGGCTGATCTGTGCTTCGAGTGCGGCGGGGACGAGCACATCGACATCGAGCGTCAGCACCTCGTCACCGTCGATCTGTTCCGCTCCTCCGTAGTCGGTGAAGTGCCCGCCCTCCTCCTTGAGGTGGCGGAGCGCCATCAAATCGAGTCCCTCGGCGCGGTACAGGCCGCACGTGCTGTCGGAGACAGCGACGACTGTCATCCCCTCGGCCGACAGCAGCTCGGCGCTCACACCACCGACCTTCCCGAATCCCTGGATTGCGACGCGCGCACCGGATGGATCCAGTCCCGCGTCGCGCATGGCGAGCACAGTGACCATGGTCAGGCCGCGTCCGGGTCCGGTGAACCGTCCTTCGGAACCACCGATCGCCTGTGGTTTCCCGGTCACCGATGCCGGCACCGAGAACCCCGCGTGCATCGACAGCGTGTCCATGATCCACGCCATCACCTGCGGTCCGGTGCCGAGATCGGGCGCGGGAATGTCGCGATCCGGTCCGACGATGAGCGAGATCTCCGTGGTGAATCGTCTGGTCAGCCGCTCCAGCTCGGCGAGGGTGAGCGCGTGCGGGTCGCAGATGACGCCCCCTTTTGCGCCGCCAAAGGGGACGTCGGCAACCGCTGTCTTCCAGGTCATGTACATCGCCAGGGCTCGGGCGTCGTCCAGGGTCATCGAGGGGTGGTAGCGCAATCCCCCTTTTGCTGGTCCGCGGGCGATGTTGTGCTGTACGCGAAAGCCCGTGAAGACTTGGAAGGAGCCGTCGTCCATCTCCACCGGGAAATGCACCACCAGCTCGCGTTTGACCTCGCGCAGCACAGCCCGCAGGGAATCGTCCAACCCGATGGCGTCGGCGGTAGCGTCGAACTGCCGCTGAGCAATGCTCAGGGCGGAGCGCTCATTGGTCCCGGACATGCGCAGGCCGCACTATACGCAACAGGGGCGTGGTTTAGGTCGGTCGGGACACCCCGGATTAGCACTCCAACGCGTCGTGTAGTTGCCTGCCCTGGCAGCAACGCGATGCGCAATCATTGACAATCACGATCACAACCAGCATGCTATGCGCGAACGACAGGAGGTTTTGGACACCTCCTGTCACAAACAACAAGGAGGCCCATAGGATATGGCCAGGACCAGACGTAGGAGAGGCGGCGTCGAGAAGGCCGTCAAACGCACCGTGAGGCGCGTAGGGACGACTGCTCGCCGTCGCGCACCCGCCGCTGGTGGCGATCTCGGTAAGGCGGTGCAGAACCTCGTGAAGGCATTGCCCGTCGGCGAGTTGGAAAAGCGACTCGCGGGCCTTGAGAAGATTGTCGCGCGGCTCGAAGTGAGCCTGCGTGGTGCAGCCAAGCGCGCGACCACCGCGGTTCGCGGGAGCAAGCGCACCACTGCCAAACGCGCAACCGCAAAACGCGGCACCGCGAAGCGGGCGACTGCGAAGCGCGCCACTGCCAAGCGGGCAACCGCCAAGCGCGCCACTGCCAAGCGGGCGACCGCGAAGCGCGCCACCGCCAAGCGCGCAACTGCCAAGCGGGCAACCGCCAAGCGCGCCACCGCCAAGCGCGCAACTGCCAAGCGGGCAACCGCCAAGCGCGCCGGCGCCAAGAAGACCACGGCACGCAAGACAACCGCGCGCAAGACCGGGGCACGCAAGACAACCGCACGCAAGACCACGGCTCGCAAGACCACGGCGCGCAAGACCACGGCCCGCAAGCCGGCCGCGCGCAAGACCACCGCTCGTAAGACCACGGCGCGCAAGACCACGGCCCGCAAGCCGGCCGCGCGCAAGGCCACCGCTCGCAAGACCACCGCTCGTAAGACCACTGCGCGCAAGCCGGTGACCCGGCGTCGCGTGGTGCGCAAGCCCGTCGCAGCACCGCCCATGGCGGCACCGGCGACCCCGACACCGAGCTGAGCCGACTGGCTCAGACACCAAACCTTTCGTAGTTCAGAAGGCCTCCGGCCGGTGCCGGGGGCCTTCTTCGCGTCATGTCGCAGCGACACCTCGGAGCGTCGCGAGGCGCCCCGGCTCGCTGGTCAGCACGCGACCGACCACGCTCGCGGCGCGCTGCGCGCCGGCAGCGTCCACGTCCAGGTGGGTCACGCACCGGAGCGTATGCGGACCCATGGAGCTCACCAAGACGCCGTCCTCGCGCATCCGATCCGCGAGCTCCGCCGCGGGCGCGAGCGTGTCGAACATGACGATGTTGGTGGCCACGGCAGGCCGCCGCAGTGTCGCGCCGGCGCATCCGGCGACGGCGTCGGCAATGACCCTCGCATTGGCGTGGTCCTCCGCCAGCCGCTCGACGTTGTGTTCGAGGGCGTACAGACCCGCAGCCGCGATGACGCCCGCCTGGCGCATGCCGCCGCCGAGCCGTTTGCGCCACCGTCGCACCGCCTCGATGGTCGGTGCATCGCCGGCGACCACCGACCCGACAGGAGCACCGAGCCCCTTGCTGACGCAGACCGTGACCGTGTCGCACTCGTCCACCAGCTCGGCGGGGGTCACGCCCAGCGCCACGGCAGCATTGAACAGCCGCGCTCCGTCGCAGTGCACACGGAGCCCCTGGGCATGCGCGGTGCGCGCGGCACCGTGCACCCGGGCCACGTCGATGGCGCCACCACCTCTGCGGTTATGCGTGTTCTCGATACAGAGGAGGGTGGACACGGGCTGATGGATGTCCGGCGCCCGAACCGCCGCGGTGATCGAACTTCGGCATCGGGGACGCCGTCGACGCTCTCGAGGACGCGGAGCTGGATGCCTGCGACAATCGCCGTGCCACCAACCTCGTAGACCACCAGGTGCGCCTGCGCGTCTGCGATGACCTCATCGCCGGGTCGCGTCTGCGCGGCGACGCACGCGAGGTTGCCCATGGTCCCGCTCGGCACGAACACAGCCGCCTGCTTGCCAAGGCGGCGCGCCATCTCTTCCTCGAGGCGTCTGACCGTGGGATCCTCGCCCCAGACATCGTCGCCGACTTCGGCGTGCGCCATGGCAGCCCGCATCCCCTCATCGGGAACGGTCAGCGTGTCACTCCGGAGATCGACGATGCCTGGCGCTGACATTGCTCTCGCTCTGCATGACCTGCGCATCCTGAACCATCGACGGCGTCGCTCGCGCCGGCGGTGCGTCATCCGGTGCACCGGCCATGCATGTCCGATCGCGTCCCATCCGCTTGGCCTGGTAGAGAGCGCCGTCGGCGAGGCCGAACAGCTCGGCAGCGTCGTTCGTGTCCTCGGGGTACGCGGCCACCCCGATGCTGACGGTCAGACGCAGCGCGACGCGACCGGGAAGGTCGACGTCGGTCGCCGCGACCGCGTGCCGGATCTTCTCGGCGACCATGAATGCCTCTCGAGCGGACGTGTTCGGCATCACCACCACGAACTCTTCGCCACCGTAGCGCGCGGTCATGTCCGCGCGCCGGACGTTGCCGGCGACCGTCCTGGCGAAGGTCGAGAGCGCGAGGTCACCGGCAGGGTGACCGTGCGAGTCGTTCAGTGCCTTGAAGTGGTCGATATCGAGCATGAGGATCGCCAGCGGCGCTCCCAACCGCTCGGCGAGCGCCACCTGTTGTCCGAGTGAGTCGACCAGGAAACGATGGTTGTAGAGGCCGGTGAGGTCGTCGACGGTGGCCTGGCGCTGCACCACCGCGAGGAAGCGGTAGCGCTCGAGCGCAAGTGAGATCTGCTCCGCGGTCGACGCGACCAGGTCGGAGTCGCCGGCGGTGAATACGCTGTCCTGACCGGCGACCGCGAGGACGCCGTGCACGTGCTTGCCGAGCCGGAGCGGAGCCACGCAGAACTCGCGAACATCGAGTTCGGCCTCGGGCGCGATCGCGGTTGCGCCGAGGATGATCGCGCCGAGCCCCTCGTACCGATATCCTTCGCCGAGCGGTCCGCGTCCTTCGAGAAAGCCGTCGAAGCTGATGCGACGCCCGCCGTCGGCGACCGCGAATGGATCGCTCATCTCCGAAGCGTTCACGACGATCATCGCCAGGTCCACGTTCATCGATCGACGCAACTCGGCGCAGACATTGGCGAGCGCTGCCTCCAGGGGCTGGGCGAGGCTGAGCTCCATCGCGATCGTGGCTCGGCTCGCGGTGACGCGCATCGTCGAACGGACCTGAACGCGCATCGCCTCGAAGCTCGCGCCCAGCCTGCCGACCTCATCCACGGACCCCGCGAGCACGGGTCGATCGAAGTCGCCGCTCCCCAGTGCCGCGACCGCGCCGTCGAGACGCTGCAGCGGCCGGCGCAGATCGATCTGCACGACGATCACGATGAAGAGCATCGCGACCAGGATCACCGCGAACAGCAGCAGTGCCGACTGCCAACCAATAGGCGGACCGGAGAACGGCGTCAGCACCACCAGGGTGAGCCCGTCGCCGATCGATGTGGACGCGACGGCGAACTGATGGGAGTCGAGGGAGACCACCGTCGGAGTCGACGCCGAGATCGCGGCGGTGAGCGCCGGGGTCAGCGCGTCGACGCCGCCCGCCACCGCGAGCGCGCGGTCGCGGCGGACCAGGAGCAGCCCGACCCGATCGGCTGCGGTTGCGACGTTGCGATCGATGGCATCGATCAATGCCGCGGTCAGCGGCCGAGCGACGAACGCGATCGCCGATGTCCCCGGAACGTGTGACGCGGCGACGAGCCACGCCGCGGCACCGGACGTTGCGGTCGTGTTCGCGCCGGTCGCCGCGCTGACGATGCTTCGCGTTGAGGCGTCCGAGAGAACCGTTGATCGCTGCACCGCGACAACACCGCCGTCGACCTGCTCGACCCCGAGGATGTCGTCGGTGCCGATCACCGACGCGTCCTCGACGAGCGTTGCCTGCACCGCCGCCGGCGCGGTGACGTGGCCGGCGGCGAGCTGGCGGCCAACGCCGGCGATGAAGGTCGCAAGCGACGCGCGCTGGCCGTCGATGAGATTGGAGGCGATCGAGACCCTCTCCGCCGCGCTGTTCTCAGCCTGGCTTCGCGTGCTGGCGGCGGCGAGCATCAGCGGCACAACCGCGATGGTCAGGCCCGCGACGAGAATCACCGCCGCGAATTTAGAGAGAACGATGCACCCCGCCAGATGCCGCTCAACCACCGGACCCCTCGCATCGACTTCCGCTCAGCCCGATCGTCGAACCAGGACGAGGGACAGAACCGCGATCGTCGCGGCCACCAGGATCGTTGAGAGGGCGATGACGTATCCCGCCCCCGGACCGCCGGCGGTCGCGATCACAGGGCGGACCGCGGGAATGGTCAGAGACGGGGGTGCAAGCACCGGTGGCCGCGGGCCAGGCAGGGGACTCCGGGCGCTTGGGCGGCGCTGCCGCGAAGGATGGCGTCCGTGGTGACGAGGCGTTGCCCCGCCGAGCGGTGATCGCAGCGTGCGCAGGCGCGGATCGTGGCGCCGGCGTTGATACGGGTTCCGGGAGTGCGGTCGGCACTATGGGTGGCGACGTGCCGGCCTTCGGCGTTGGAGCCCGCGATCGATCGCGGTCATGCTCATCGTCACAGGCGTCACGCGACCGCCCGTGGTGGCACCGATGATCGCGGTCACGCTGCTCGTCCCCGCGCGCGGGTGGCCCTGCCGCCGCGCGATGCGCCGGCGTGTCCAGCGCGGCGGCCAAGACGTCCGCCGACCCGAACAAGATCGAGAACGTCGACGCGCCGACGAGCACGATCAGGAGCGCGCGGCCGATCATCAAGTCACTCCGCGTCGATCCTACGGCCGCCTTCGGTGGGACTTGTGACCGAAATGTGACACTTTTCAGGTGCCCGTCGTCGTCATCAATTTCACCGACGGTGAGGTCGTTCTTGCCGACGCGCCGGAGATCACCTTTGATCTCGCGATCCTCGACGCGGAGATTCGTTCGATCAACCCGAACAGCGAGCGCGCACTCTTTCCGGTGAGCGCGATTCGCCAGATCCTCGTCGGCGATCCGGAACCGGCGCCGCCGGAAGCCGAGGTGGCCACCTGGGACCGGGCGGCCTTCCACTTCATCGATGGTCCCGTGCTGCGCGCGTCGATTCGCTCCGACGCTCATCTCGGTCGATATGGGGGGGTGTGGCGGATCGTCGAGCCCGATTCGGCCGAGCTCCGCACCATCGCCGTTCCCTACGCGGCCCTGAAAGGCGTGTATCAGATCCGTCAGTGGGACAGCCGTCCGGCCGGAGAACGTGACGAGCACGCAGAGCTCGATCAGCTGGCGCGGGTGCTCGCCGAGCGCGAGCGGACCATTGCGGGAGGCGGCGCCGTGCCGACCCGGCGACCGCTGCTGTCGCGGATGCGACGCCCCCCGGATTCGGCCTGATGTCGGTCCTGTCGCGCGTCTGTCGACGGCGCAGAACCGCCTCGGACCTCATGCTACCGTCCCGGCTGTGACCACCACGCTGGTGCGTGGCGAGCCCGACGTCAACGGCGCACCCCCCTCGCTGACGAGCCGCCTCCTCACCCTCAAAACCATCGCGTCCCTCGGCATCGCCGTCGTCATCGTCGGCGTCGCGCTGTGGCGCGCCCAGATCGATTGGGGCGCGGCCTGGGACAACATCCGCCACGCCAATCCGTTCCTCTACCTCGGAGCCCTCGCGGTCTACTACGCATCGTTCGTGGTGCGATCGATCCGCTGGCACGTGCTCCTCAAGAACGCCGGCGAGGACCGCCCGGCCAGATCGCTGATCGGCATCGTGATCACGTCGTTCTTCGTCAACTGCGTGGTGCCCGCGAAGATGGGCGACATCTACCGCGGGTATCTCGCCAAGCAGAAGCTGGAGGTCCCGGTCAGCAAGGCGCTCGGCACGATCATCGCCGAGCGGCTCATCGACCTCATCGTGCTCATGGCGCTGCTGCTCGCGGCGGGCGCGGTCGTGTTCCGCACCAGGGCGCCGGGGTTTCTCATCCCATACGTGGTGATCGGCGTGCTCGTCTGCCTCGCCGGTGTCGCCGTGATCCTCGTGATGCGCGCGGGCCGCGGTCAGCGGATCCTCCGCCTGCTCCCGGAAGCCGTGTTCCACCGCTACGAGAGCCTGCGTCTCGGCACCGTCGACTCGTTTGCGCGGCTGCCCACCCTCCTCGGCCTCACCGTGCTGGTCTGGGCGGCCGAAGGCGCACGGCTCGGCCTGGTGGTGTTCTCGTTGCACCTGGTCGGTGTCCATCTGGGCCCATCGCAGTTCCTGCTCATCGCGCTGGTGGCGGCGTTGCTCACCACCGTCCCGTTCCTCCCCGGGGGCCTCGGACTCGTGGAGGCGGGGATGATCGGCGTGCTCATCACCGTCGGCGGCGTGACCAACTCGGCCGCGGTGTCGATCACCCTGCTCGACCGGAGCATCAGCTACGGCAGCCTGGTCGTCATCGGGTTCGTGATCTTCATCGTCACCCACGTGCACGTTCCCCGAGTGCACCGGGTCGCACCCCAGGGGTGAGAGCGCTCGTCACCGGCGGCGCCGGCTTCATCGGCTCCCACATCAGCGACGCGCTCGTCGACGCCGGCCACGCCGTGACCGTGATCGACGACCTGTCCCGGGGCAGGCGCGAGCAGGTCAATGCGGGTGCGACCTTCGTCGAGCTCGACATCACGACGCCGGAGCTTGCAGCCGCGTTCGCCGAGGCACGTCCCGACGTGGTCTTTCACGCAGCCGCGCAGATCGATGTCCGCGAATCGGTGCGCAACCCGCTGCACGATGCCGAGGTCAATGTCGTCGGCACCGTCAACGTCCTGCGAGCGGCGATCGACGCCGGGGCGCGCCGGGTCGTGTTCGCGTCGAGTGGAGGGGCGATCTACGGCGACACCGAGGTGATCCCGACACCCGAGGATCACCCACGCCGTCCCGAGTCACCGTACGGCACTGCGAAGCTGTGCGCCGAGGAATACGGCGGCACCTTCAGCCGTCAGGCAGGCCTCGAGTTCGTGGCGCTCCGCTATGCCAACGTCTATGGACCGCGCCAGGATCCCCACGGTGAGGCGGGCGTGGTCGCCATCTTCGCGACCCGGCTCGTGCACGGAGAACCGGTGGTCATCAACGGCGATGGAACGCAGACGCGCGACTATGTCCACGTCCATGACGTGGTGCGCGCCAATATCGCGGCCGTCGATGGGCCGACCGGCGTCTACAACATCGGCACCGGCGTCGAGACCGACGTGAACACGCTGTACCGGATGCTCGCGGCTGCGTCGGGAGTCAGCGCGAGTGCCGAACACGGCCCCGCCAAACCGGGTGAGCAGCGCCGTTCGTGCCTCGACACCAAGAGCACGCGCGAGCGCCTCGCCTGGAGCGCGGTGATCGGTTTCGACGAAGGCGTGAGGTCGACTCTCGAGTACTTCAGGAGCGCGGGCTAGTCGTCCAGCTGCGAGCGGGCGCGCTCCAGGTTCGCTGAGCCGCGACTGCGCAGCGTCGTTCCGGCGTCACGCAGTGCATCGTCAGCGGCGTACCCGGGCGCTTCCGCCAGCCGCGCCGACCAGCCCAGCTCGTCGACAGCAAGCCCGAGCGCGGTCCGTGCCTCGTCGAGCGTAGGGTCGACGGGCACCGCGGCGATCCTCTCGAGCGCCTGCGCACACCCGTCCAGCATGCGTCGGATCGCGTGCGGCGCACTCGTCTCGTCACCGGATCCCGGCCCTCCGTCGAGCGCCTGCGCGGCCTCGGTCGCGGTGCCGAGCACCGCCACCAGGACGGCACGCGGGTTCACCTCGGCGGTGGCGCCCGCTCCCATCATTCGATAGGCGCCGAGCAGGAACAGCACCACCGCCAGCGCGGCGATGACGTAGATCGCCGTCACAGCCGGTCTCCGCCGGTTACTTGTAGCGGAAGGTGATGCGCCCGCGCGAGAGGTCGTATGGGCTCAGCTCGACGCGCACCCGGTCCCCGATGAGAATGCGGATGTAGAACTTGCGCATCTTTCCCGATGTGTAGGCGAGCACATCCTGGCCCGTCTGCAAGCGCACCTTGAACATCGCGTTGGGCAGCGGCTCGACGACCGTCGCGTCCATCTCGATGGTCTCTTCCTTGACGTCGACCTGGGCGGTGCCGTCGGTGACGTCCCGTCTGCGGACGGGGCCGCGCCGGCGGGTACCACCGGGACGGGGCGGGCGTCGTGCCAAACAGGGTCTCCTCGAAGCTGATCGGGCGGTTGGCGAGCGTATCACGGAGCCGTTCCCTGGTAACGTCATCTCGATGGCGGCCCGAGATCGATCCCCGTTCCTCGATGCGCTGCGTGAGCGCGTGCTCGTCTTCGACGGCGCTATGGGGACCAGCCTTCAGTCGGAGAACCCCGGAGTCGACGCTTTCGGCGGTGCCAGGCTGGAAGGATGGATGGACGGTCTTGCCATCCATGCGCCGCAGGTCGTCGAGCGCGTGCACCGGAGCTTCCTCGACGCCGGCTGCGACGTCATCGAGACCTGCACGTTCCAGGCAACCCGTCCGCGGCTCGAGGAGTGGGGGCAGGGCGAGGTCACCGTTGACCTCAATGTGTCCGCCGCCCGCCTCGCCCGAAGGATCGCGGACGAGTACGCCGCCGACGGCCGCCCGCGCTTCGTCGCGGGCAGCATGGGCCCCACCGGATTCCTGCCCGCGTCGAGCGATCCGGCGATGAGCCGGCTCGGGTTCGGCGACCTGGTGCCGGTGTATCGCGAGCAGGCCGCATCGCTCATCGAGGGCGGCGTCGACGTGCTGATCATCGAGACGCAGCAGGACATCCTCGAGACCAAAGCGGCAGTCTTCGGCGCGCGCGCCGCGGCCGCCGCGGCGGATCGCCCGGTCGCGATCATGACCACGGTGTCGCTCGACGTCACGGGGCGGATGCTGCTCGGAACCGACGCCGCCGCGGTGCTCGCAGTCCTCGAGTCCCTGCACGTCGACGTCATCGGATTCAACTGCTCGACCGGTCCGGAGCACATGCGTGAACCGATCCGATACATCACGTCGCACACCGCGCTGCCGGTCGCGTGCATCCCCAACGCGGGGCTGCCGATCAACGTCGAGGGCCGCGCGCACTACCCGCTCGAACCGAAACCGATGGCGACCGAGCTGTCGAGCTTCGTCAGCGAGTACGGTGTCAGCATCGTCGGCGGGTGCTGCGGCTCCACTCCCGAGCACATCCGCGAGTTGGTGGCGCGCGTCGGCGCGGCGTCGCGCGCGCACCCGACGCCTGACGTTGAACCGCGCCTGGCGAGCAGCATGCACGCCATCGATCTGCGCCAGCAGCCCGCTCCACTGCTCATCGGCGAACGCGTCAACGCCCAGGGGTCCCGCGCGATCAAGCGTCTTCTCCTCGCCGACGACTACGACGGCATCCTCGGCATCGCCAGAACGCAGGTGGAAGGCGGCGCCCACGCCCTCGACCTGTGCGTCGCGGTCACCGAGCGCAGCGACGAGGCGGAGCAGATGCGGACCGTCGTGAAGACCCTGCAGATGAGCATCGACGCCCCGCTGGTCATCGACAGCACCGATGCCGATGTCATCAAGGCGGCGCTCGAGGTGTACCCGGGCCGGGGCATCGTGAACAGCGTCAACCTCGAGAACGGACGCGTCCGCTGCGACGCGGTGCTGCCGTCGGTGCGTGACCACGGCGCGTGCGTGATCGCGCTGACCATCGACGAGCAGGGAATGGCGCGCACCGCGGAACGCAAGGTCGAGATCGCGCGCCGCATCCATGATCTCGCCCGCGACGACTTCGACCTGACGCCCGACCAGCTGATCTTCGATGCGCTCACCTTCACGCTCGCCACCGGCGAGGCCGAGTGGATCGACTCGGCGCACGAGACCATCGAGGGCATCCGCGCCATCAAACGCGAGCTGCCCGGTGTGCTCACCGTGCTCGGCGTGTCCAACGTCTCGTTCGGCCTCGCGCCGCACACGCGCCCGGTGCTCAACAGCGTCTTCCTGCACCACTGCGTCGAAGCAGGGCTCGACGCCGCGATCATCAATCCGACCCACGTCGTCCCGTACGGTGAGATCGAGCCAGACGCTCGCCGTCTCGCCGAGGAGCTGGTGTTCAACAGCGCACCCGACGCGCTCACCCGGTTCATCGCGCATTTCGACGACGGTGCCTCGGCGGGCGGCGCCGGTCTTCCCGAAACCGCCGATCCGTACGAGGGGATGTCGACCGTGGAGCGCATCCACGCGCAGATCCTCCACCGGCGCAAGGACGGCATCGAGGATCAGATCGACCTTGCGTTGCTGGAGCTGGACGCCGTGACCGTCCTGAACACGGTGCTCCTGCCCGCGATGAAGGATGTCGGCGACCGGTTCGGCTCCGGCGAGCTCATCCTGCCCTTTGTGCTGCAGAGCGCGGAGGTGATGAAGCGTGCGGTCGCGCATCTCGAGCAGTATCTGGAAAAACGCGAGGGCTACACCAAGGGCAAGGTGGTGCTCGCGACCGTCTATGGCGACGTGCACGACATCGGCAAGAACCTGGTCAACACCATCCTCAGCAACAACGGCTATACGGTGTTCGACCTCGGCAAGCAGGTGCCGCTCAACACGATCATCGACAAGGCGCTCGAGGTCGACGCCGACGCGATCGGGCTCTCGGCGCTGCTGGTGAGCACGAGCAAGCAGATGCCGGCGTGCGTGAAGGAGCTCGACGAGCGCGGCCTGAGCTACCCGCTGATCATCGGTGGTGCAGCGATCAATCGCGGATTCGGCAGACGCATCCTGTACCTCGACCAGGAGCGCGCCTACGAACCTGGCGTCTTCTACTGCAAGGACGCGTTCGAAGGGCTGGAAACCGTTGATCAGCTCCTCGATCCGGATCGGCACGACGCGCTGCTGTCGCGCGTTCTCGAGGAGGCACGCACACATCGGGTGCGCGAGCAGGAGAAGCTCGAGCGCCGCAACGCTGCCGCGGCCGGTGCCGCGGTCATGCCGGCGCGAAGCACGGTCCGGCGCAACGCCCCGATACCGACGGTGCCGTTCTGGGGCGCGCGCGTGCTCCGCGACATTCCCATCTGGGACGTCTATCCGTTCATCGATCGCAACTCGCTCTACAAGATGAGCTGGCAGTTCCGGGGCGTTCGCGACTCCGCCAAATGGGACGAGCTGCTCCGCAGCGAGCTCGAGCCCCGTCTGCAACGCTCGATGGAGGAAGCGGTGCGCGACGGCTGGCTCAAGCTCGAGGCGGTCTACGGATACTGGCCGGCGCTCGCCGACGGCAACACGGTGGTCGTGTACGACCCGGGCGACATCGACGCCGAGCTGGGCCGCTTCACGTTCCCGCGTCAGTCCGAGCAGCACCGTCTCTGCCTCGCGGATTACATCCGCCCCGCCGAGGATGCAGCCGACGGTGAGCGCGACGTCATCGCGCTCCAGGTGGTGACCACCGGGCCCGGCGCCTCCGAGCTGTCCAATCGCCTGCAGGTCGACGGCTCCTACGACGACATGCTCCGGATCCACGGCTTCGCCACTCAGATGGCCGAGGCCGCGGCGGAGTATGTCCATCACCGCATCCGCCGTGAGCTGCGCCTCGGCGAGGACCAGGGGCGCCGCTACTCGTGGGGGTACCCGTCGTGCCCAGACCTCGAGGACCACGAGATCCTGATGCGGATCGTCCCCGCGGCGGAGATCGGGGTGATGCTCACCGAGGGGTATCAGTTCGTGCCGGAGCAGTCGACGGGCGCCATCGTGATGCACCACCCGGAAGCTCGCTACTTCGCGGTCTACGGCGGCGCGGCGATCGAGGACGATGCCCCCGGGGCGCCGGAGCCGCTGCTCACCACAGTGGGCGCATAACCAAGACCGTCACGACCGTGTGACCGCACCGCGGGGGACCGAGGGCAGAATCGGTCAGGAGCTCATGTCTGACGCTGATCTGTCCGGTCCGATGCCAGCCCCGCGCCGGATTGGCTCGCGAGGCACGCTGCTGTCGGGCAGGGCGACCTTGATTGCCGCGGTGTGCACGGTGCTGGTCGCTGTCGCGCTCGCAAATTGGATCGTGCAGATTCCAGGAAACGCCGCGCACACGGATTTCGCCGCGTCGTACGCGAGCGCAGCGCTGTTTCGCGAGGGTCACGCCGCGATCATGTTCGACCCCGTCGCGCAGTCAGATGTGCTCCATGCCGCCGGCGGTGGCGCCTCGTCAACCACCTCGCCCGCGGCCCTGACGCCCGCGGCGATTCTCGTGCTGGTGCCGTTCACCGCGCTCCCGCTCTGGCTCGCCTCCCTGCTGTGGTCGTTGCTGCAGGTGGTGCTCCTCGGTCTCGCGGCGCTGGTTGCGACGCGGGCCGCCCCCTGGCCGGCGCAGACCTTCAGGAGTACCCGCGCGATCGTCGCCGTCGCGGCGATGTGCGGGGGCGGTACGTTGATGCTGCTCCCGCTGAACCAGTGGGATGGCATCGCGGCGGCTGCTTTGGCACTGACCTATGCCGACCTGCGTCGGGGTCACGATCACCGAGCCATGCTGTGGCTCACCGTCGGTCTGCTTGTTGGCAAGCCGCACCTGGGGATCGGCCTTGCGCTCTTCCTGGTGGCTCGGCGCCCTCTGTCGATCGTCTCGGGTGCGATCGCCGCGGCGGTCGTCGGCGGGATGACGATCCTGTTGGTACCGCTTGCGGCAATTGGTCAGTGGGTCGGCACCATCGTGCATGTCTCCGGCCTGTATCCCGCCTCATCGACAATCGGGATGAGCGGCCTCGTGGGCTCGTTCCTGGAAGCCGGCGCAACGTCCAGCGCGCTCGGATACGCGCTCGCCGCTACCGCTTCGCTCGGCTGCGTCGTCCTGGGGCGACAGGCCCGGAACCGGTTGCGAGGACACGCGACTGGGATGGATCCCCTCTTTCTTGGGGTGACGCTGCTCAGTCTGTTGATCGCACCGCACGTGTTCCCCTACGACCTGGTCCTGCTGATCCCGGGATTCATCGGATGCGTCGCCTGGGCGACGGCCAACGACGCGGGCGCATCGTGGCCCGGCACGCGTGCCCTGTTAGCGCTCGGCGCATGGGCCACGGTCGCGCTCATCTGTTTTGCGATGATCTCGCCGCCGGGAAGCTACCGACCGATCGTCTTGCTCCCCATGTTCCTGTTGGGCTGCGCGCTCGCCTGCATTGCCGCGGCGCGGCAGCACCGGGTTCGGTTTCGAGTGGGTGACAGCTAAGGAGAGGCACGCGCGGCCGGCGTACAACCACTCCATGCCAGCGTCACGCTCCGTGATCCGGCGCCTGTTGATGCCCCCGGCCGATGCCACGGGGAGGCGCATCGCGATCGCCGGTGTCGCCGGGATCCTGCTCACTGCACCGCTGTCGCTTCAGCAATCCGTCGCGCCGCATCCGCTGGTGAGCTGGCTGCTCACATGCTGTGGCGCTGTCCTGGCGGTCATCTGTCTTCGGCCCTCATGGACCCCTCGGGTGATCGTCGCGCGCAGTGCAATCGTCGTCTGCATCGTGTTCTGCGCCGTGTCGGGCATTCTCGGAATCTCGCAGACGGTGGGCGCACTGCAGCGATCGGACCAGCAGCTGCTGTGCAGTGACGACGTCGCCCCGGACACCGTCGTCGGCGCTCAGGAAGTGATCCACGGCGTCGACCCCTACACCGCGTTCAACGTCCTCGAGGCGGAAAGAAAACTCGGATGTCCGGCCTACTCGGTGACTCCGCTGCGTTCTGGCATCTTCGCCTCCCTCGTGGCTCCGCCGACGGCGGCGCAGATCGAGCCGGCGGCAGCGGCGGCGGCGTTGGGGCACCCGATCGGTGGGTTGCTCGTCGGCTTCAATTACCCCGCCGGAACGGCGCTGCTCGGTGTGCTCGGCGGTCACGGGCTGGTGCTCGTTTCCCCGCTCGCGCTCCTCCTCGCCGGGCTGGTCATCGCTCGACGAGCTGAGCCGTCGGCGCGTCGTGTGACGATCCTGGCACTCGGTGCGCAAGCAGGGCTGCTCGCCGTGGTCGGTAACGCACGCGTCGATCTCCTGGTAGCCGCACTGCTCATGGTCGCGGTGAGCAGGAGGCGCGGGCTGGCGATGGGAATCGCCCTGGGTGTGGCCTGCGCTATCAAGCAGACCGCGTGGTTCATCGCGCCGGCGCTGCTGGTGTTGGCGCTGCGTGAGGGAAGGGTTCGGGACCCTCGGTATCAGCTCGGCGCGTTGCTCGCGTTCGCGGCTATCAATCTCCCCTTCATCATCGCGGGCCCTTCGGCGTGGATCGTCGGGGTCATCGCTCCACAGATCCAACCCGAGTTCCCGCTCGGGTTCGGCCCGGGAGCCGCCGGACAGGCCGGGAGTGGTGTTGTGACGGCGTTCGCGATCCTGATGATCGTCGTCGTCGGCGCGGGAATAGTGGTCTGCGCGGTCGCACCACGTCGATGGGCGCCGGCGGGTGTCATCGTCTCCAGCCTGGGGCTCTGGGTTGGGCCGCGAAGCCTCGGCTACTACGTCGCGCTGCTGGGAGTCATCGCCGTTTCCACCGTCATCGGCTCGAATCTCAGGTGTGGCGAGCCTGATCGGGTGGCGGCGCGGGGGGCTGCGCCATCGGAGCCCCTGGCGACCAGGATGCGTCGCACCCCAATCAAGACGACATAGTCAGGTCGACCAGGGCGGAGACGGCGAGGGGCCCCGCGCCGACAGGACCCGATCAGTCCCGTCCCGCTCCTACTCCACGTAGCGCCGGATGCGGTCGTCCTCGTCACCGTGCTCGCTCTGGTAGAGCACGCACGACTCCGGTTCGGACACGCACGGCGGCACGGGATGGCGTCCGGTGAACTTGTGGGTCCGCCGGTCGACGTGGCAGTCAGCCTTGTAGCGGGTTAGCAGACCGAACGGACCGGCGCTCTCCTTGATGATCTGCTCGAGGTACGGGCAGCGGCGGCCACGCGGTCGCGCGGGCGCCGACTGGCGCTGCGGCTCTGGCCGGCCGCGGGGCGGCGGCGGTGGTTCTGCTCGCATCGTCCCCTCGAGTGTAGAACTCCTTACGGGGCGAGCATCGACTGGATCCGCGACGCGAGTTCCTTGATCTTGAAGGGCTTGGCCAGCGTCTGAACGTTGCCGTATGCCTCGAGCTGCGGGGCCGTAGAGGAATTCACCAGCGCGCTGACCACCAGCACCTTTGGATCACTGCCGTGATCGGAGCGGATCCGTTCGAGCACCTCCCTGCCCGAGAGGTCACCCGGCAGCATGAGGTCGAGCAGGACGAGGTCCGGCTGAAACTCCACAAACGCCGCTAGGCCCTCGTCGCCGCTCTTCGCCACCTTCACCTCATAGCCCTCCATCGTGCAGAGCAGAGATTCGATGTCGGCGAGCGCGTAGTAGTCCTCGATGATCAGGACTTTCTTCATGGCGGTACTCGTCGCTGGGCTCATTTTGGGGATGCGGCCGAATATAGCACGGGCATTTCGGCCACCCTTGGGGGGTGTGACCAAGCCGTCACCGCGCGACGCATCCTCGGCACAAACGACGCCGTCGCCACACCCACGATCAGATCGATCGGTCGATCAGCGTCCCGGTTCCGAGCCCACCACCGCAGCACATCGTCTGCAGGCCGTAGCGCCCGTCGCGCCGCTCCAGCTCGTGGAGCAGCGTGGTCATGAGCCGCGCCCCGCTGGCGCCGAGCGGGTGGCCGAGCGCGATCGCTCCGCCGTTGACGTTCACGCGATCCATGTCGGGATGGTGCTCCCGCTCCCACGCCAGCACCACCGGGGCGAAGGCCTCGTTGACCTCGAACAGATCGATGTCGTCGATCTTCAAGCCGGATCGTTCCAGGAGCCTGGTCGTGGCCGGGATCGGTCCGGTCAGCATGGTCACCGGGTCGACTCCGACGACCGTCTGCCCGGCGATTCGAGCCCGTGGGGTGATCCCGAGCGCAGTCGCCCGTTCCAGCGACATCAGGAGCACAGCCGCGGCGCCGTCGGTGATCTGCGAGCTGTTGCCCGCATGCAGAATCCCGTCGGGTTTGAATGCGGGCTGGAGCGAGGCGAGCGATTCCGCGCTGGTGTCCGGACGGATGCCCTGGTCCTGGCTGATCACCCGGCCGTCGCCGTTGGCTCCGACCACGACCGGTGCGATCTCGCGGTCGAACCGGCCATTCGCCTGAGCCTCACCGGCGCGGCGCTGCGAACGCGCTGCGAACACATCCGCCTGCTCGCGAGTGATGTGCCACATCTCGGCGATCATCTCGGCCGAGAGGCCCTGGGGGACCAGGTTGTAGACCTCGAGCAGCTCCGGCGGGAAGGGCGTCCCCGGACCCTGGAACACGGTCGCGCCCATCGGCACCCGGCTCATGCTCTCGACGCCGGCGGCGATGGTGATGTCGCACACGCCCGACTGGATCAGGTTCGCGGCAAAGTGGATCGCCTGCTGCGACGAGCCGCACTGGCGGTCGACGGTGGTCGCGGGCACCTCGACGGGAAATCCCGCGGCGAGCACCGCCTGGCGCGCGATGTTCACCGCCTGCTCGCCCGTCTGCATCACACACCCGAAGATGACGTCGCCGACCATCGCGGGATCGATCGCTGCCCTGCCCGTCACCTCGCGCAACACGTGCGCAGCGAGGATGACGGGATGCACGTCGCGAAGATCACCGTTGCGCTGGGTGCCGCGGCCCATCGGGGTTCGCACCGCTTCGACGATCACGACGTCAGTCATGTTCCACCTGTTATCTGGTCGGACCGCCAACGTTAGCAGCGGGAGCGACGCCGGCAGCCGCAGCGACGAAGCCGGCGAAGAGCCGGCGCGCCCAGTCGCGCTCGAGATAGAGCTCCTCCGGGTGGCACTGCAGTGCGACCACAAATCGCCGCCGCGGGTGCTCGACCGCCTCGACGAGACCGTCGTGCGCACGAGCGGTCACCACGAGGTCGCGACCGAGATTGCGCAGCGCCTGGTGATGCATGCTGTTGACATCGACGATCTGCGCGCCGGCGATCGCGCGCAACCGGGTGTCGGGAGCCACGTCGATGTTGTGCGTGAGCTCCTGACGAGAGCCGTCCTGGGAATGGTTGTGCTCGGTCGCGCCCTGCGTGCCGACGTCCTGCCACAGCGTTCCCCCAAGGGCGACATTGAGCACCTGCGCGCCCCGGCAGATGGCGAGGACCGGCTTGTCGGCGTCGAGCGCCCACCGTGCGAGCAGCATCTCCGCACGGTCGAGCTCCTCGTCCACCTCAACCGCGCAGTCCGCGCGCGTCTCCTCTCCGTAGAGCGCCGGGTCGACGTCGGGACCACCCGGGAGGCACAGGCCGTCGCAGAGATCGAAGAGCTCGCGCAGTCGCGACTCGGACAGCGATGCGCTGATCCCGAGCGGAGTGCCGCCCGCGCCTTCCAGTGCGTCGAAGTACGCACGGTTGCGCGCGAGGTCTGCTGAGAGACCCTTTTCGTGGAGCACGCGCAGGGTGATGCCGATCACCGGGGATCGTGTCATGTCAGTCCTTGTAAGACGTGAAGCTCAGACGTGAAGCTTAGGACGTGAAGCTGAATCGTCCGATGTGCAGCCAGGGTGACAGCACGCCGGACTCGCCCTCGCCGAGTTCGAGCCGCCGCTCTCGGCTGACGTTCACGACGTTGGCGAGGGCTTCGACGATGCTCTGCGTGAAGCGCAGATCCTTCACCGGGCGCGTGATGCGGCCGTTCTCGATAAGAAACGTCCCCTCGCGAGTCATCCCGGTGATCACGGTTCGCAGCGGGTGCACGTCACGCACGTACCAGAACCTCGTGACGTACAGGCCGCGCGATACCGATTCCACCATCTCGTGCCACGGGGTCTCGCCGGCATCCATCCCGACGTGACGGGGGAGTGGCCCCCACGTGTTCGGCTGGGGGAGCGAATGACCCGTCGAAGCGACGCCGTCCTGCAGCGCGGTGGGGGTGTCGTAGACGACCGCCGCGCAGACGCCGCGATCGACCAGCGTCACCGGTTGTGTCGAGACGCCCTCGTCGTCGAACGGGAACGGGAAGATGTCGGGCGTGCGTGCGTCGTCGCGAATCGTGATCCGGTCGCTCATGAGCTGCTCGCCGATGCGCATGAAACTTCTGTGCTCCTGCACCGCGAGCGCGCTGAACCCGACCCAGGAGAGGTGTTCGAGCAGGTCGGTCACCGCGTATGGCGAGAGAATGACCTCGTAGTCGCCGGGGGCGATCGCCGTCGCCATCTGGTTGCGCTCGCAGGTGTCGACCACCTCGACCGCGAGGCCGCTGACATCGAGCTCGTCGATATCGGCGGAATGTCGTGACGCGTATCCACCGCCGTCGTCGCCACGGGCGACGGACACGAGGTTCGCCCGAGTTCGTGGTCGCGGACCGGCGCAGCCCGGCGCTCGTGACGATCGCCGTGGTGGTTGTCGTCGTGCTCAGCGCCCCGTACGCGTTGAGGCCGTGAGCGCCTGCCGCGTCGGTGATGACCGAGACCAGCTCGGCGCGTTGCTGCGGGGTCGCCGCGGCGGTCGCATCCGCGAACGCGACAGCATCGACGCCACTTGCCGGCGTCGGTCGCGGCAGAGGCGACACACCGGACGCGGTGGTGACACGCCGGCTCTCCTCGGCCGCGGCGAAAGCCAGCGCGATGGCCCCCTCGCCATGACCGCGCACCTCGCCGACGCCGATGCGCCCTCCATCGATCAACCGAACCCTGATGTGGCGGAATTGCTCGCCGACGCTCTGATGGATCTCGTTGCCGGCGAAACGGGTCAGTTCGCTACGCGAGTTGGCGATCACCACCTCCGCCTCCCCGCGCGCGAGGGAGGCCAGTGCCCCGTCCCCCATGGCGAGCAACTCGTAACCGGCGCTCATCGCGCCGGCTCGACCCGAACATTCCGGAAGCGACACGGGGCTGCGCCATGCCCGACATGCATCAGCTGCGAAGGCTGGCCCTTGCCGCAGTTCACCACGCCGAACATCTGCCATTCCGATGGCCCGGCGACCGCGTCGCACGACCCCCAGAACTCGGGCGTCTGACCACTGTAGATCGGGTTGCGCACCAACCGGGTCCGCACCCCATCGACGATCTCCCAGCCGTTCTGGGTGCCGAACTGGAAGTTGAGGCGGCGGTCGTCGATGCTCCAGGACCGGTTGGTCTCCAGGTACACGCCGTGCTCGGTGGTGGCGATCATCTCCTCGAGGCTGGAGGTTCCCGGCTCGAGGTTGATATTGGTCATGCGGATGATCGGCAGCCGCGACCAGCCGTCGGCGCGCATCGCACCGTTGCTCACCTGGCCGATCGCCGCAGCGGTCTCGCGCGACGAGAGGTACCCCGTGAAGATGCCCTGGTCGACCAGCACCGAGCGTTGCGCGGCGACGCCCTCGTCATCCCAGCCAAAGGTGCCGAGCCCCGGCGCCCGCGTGGAGTTGGCGGTCATGGTCACCTGCTCGCTCCCATAGCGAAAGGTCCCGAGCAGGTCGGGGGTCAGAAAGGACATGCCTGCATATGCAGCCTCGTGTCCGAGCACGCGGTCGAGCTCGGTCGGATGGCCGCACGAACTCATGGACCTGAAGCGCCGCCTGGGTCGCGTCGAGGATGACGGTCATCCGCCCCTCGGGACACGGCGGCGCCGTCAAGAGTGCGACCGCTTCCTCAGCGATCCGCTCAGCGCTCCCGGGGAGGTCGAACGCCTCGACGGCCTCCCAGCCGGCACAGATCCGATGGCGTCCGAAGCTGTTCGGAAAGCTCCGCGTCTGCACCTCGTCGTCGCTGGTGGCGGTCGCATCGAGGCCACCACCGGATTCGATGATCGTCTGGTCGAGCACCGCCCCTTCGCTGCTCGCGAAGTGCCGCACCTCACGAACGAATTCGAGCGAGCATTCCCGGACCCGGATCTGGGGAAGGTGCGACATGGCCAGGTCGGTGCGCATCAGCAGGCCCACCTTGTCGTCCAGGGACACCGCGAAGGGGTCGCGAACCACCGGCGTCCGGTACTCGCCGACGAGCGCCGGGGCGGAAGCCAGGCGCACCGGCGTGCGATTGACGCGGGCCGAGGCTTTCGCGATGCTGACCGCGTGGCGGGCGGTCTCCTCCACGCTCGCCGCGCCGAGATCGTCGACTCCGGCGAACCCCCAGGCCCCACCCGCGATCACGCGGATGCCGATGCCCTCATCCTCGAAGAGCTCCACCGAGGCGACCGCGCCGTTCTTGACGGTGATCCGCTGCACCGTGCGATTGATGACCCTGCAGTCGGCATACGAAGCGCCGGCAGCCGACGCTGCATCGAGCGCTCGTTCGCTGAGATGACGCACGAGGGCGGAGTATAGGGGCCGTCAGGCCGCCGGACGCGGCGGCCTACCCGGCACAGTTTGCCGCGGTGCAGTACCAGGCGGCGGTGTCGAAGTCAGGGATGAAATCGTTTTGCACGACGCCGTGCAGGCTTGACGAGTAGGTGTTGACGACAACTTGCTGGAACAGCGGGATCGCGGGCAGCAGGGTGGCCAGGCGCTGATCGGCGAGCGCGTACTCGTGCACGCGCGCAGTGAGATCGGCGCTGGTGCGAGCCTGATCGAGGTCGCTGTCGAGCTGGGCGTCGTTGAGCCCGCTGAAGTTCATGCCAACCCCGAGATTCGCGCTCGAAGGAATCGAGTCCGCATACGGACAGCCGCCCCCGCAGTCACCGTGCCAGGTCGACGAGTAGGTATCGGGCTCACCGGGAAGCCCGAGGCCCACGGTGTAGAGCGCCATGTCGAACGCATGGGTCGCGAGCGCGCCGCCATCGGCAAAGGCGGCGAAGAATTTCGCCGCGACGAGGTTCGGCTCGAAGGCAGACGGCACGTTGATGCCGATCTTGGCCAGATCAGCGCTGATCATCGACTCGACGGTCAGGCGCACCGGATCGTCGCTGGTGGTTCCGACGTTGACCACGATGCACGTACCGTCCTTGGCGGCGCGAAAATCCTGGCCGTCCGGGGCGGTGCCGCACTTGGTCGCCCGCGTGTCGCCGGCGGCGTCGAGCATCGAGTTCGCCGTCGCCGGGTCGAAGCCGGTGGTGGGGACGCCGGCGCCGCTGAGGTAAGTCGCTCCGAGGCTCATCCAGGAGTTGGGTGGCACGGTCGTGATTCCGGGCGCGACCGCTTTCACGATCGCCTGTCTGTCGATGCCGAGGAGGATCGCCTTGCGGATTGTCGGGTCCGACGTGTCCTCGTTCTCATCGGCTGCAGGGTTGTCGCACTGGCCTCCGTCCGCTGCGCAGAGATTGAACATCAGGACCTCGGCTCCGGAGCCCGCCACCGGGTCGACGGTCAGCGGAACCGTGTGCGCACGCACCGCCGCCTCGAGAGACGGCAGCGCCGCCAGTCCGAGATTCAACCCGACCTGGACGGCGCCGGAGCGCACGTCCTTCTCCTCGGTCGCGAGGTCGGGCTCGATCCTGAAGACGATCTTGTCGAGATGCGCCAGGGCCGTCTGGTTCCAGTAGTCGGGATTGCGCACGAGCACGACCTGGGACCCGGGGCGGTCGCTCGACATCACGAAGGGTCCGGTGCCGTCGAGCGCGGTGCTGAGCGTCGCGGTGCCCTTGAAGGCGGCCGCGTTGCCCGTGCCTTTGGTCAGGTCGAGGCTGGTCGGGCTCGACTCGAGGTTGCCACCTGAGGCAAGGAGCGGGTCGAGCACCGCGGCCGGGAGGATGCCCTCGACACCGCTGCCAAGCGCGAGATACGGACCGTACTGCGACTTGAAGTCGACGACCGCCGTCGAGCTGTCCATCTCGGTGCACTTGATCACTTGATTCCAGCCCGCGGTGGAGGCCAGCGGCGTGGGGCTCGGTTTGCCGAGCGCGCCGTAGGCGAGCCAGTGGAACTCAAACGTATCGCACACGTCGTGCGACGTCAGGGAGCTGCCGTCATCCCAGCGCACACCCTGCCTGAGGTGCCAGGTGACACACATCGCCGCCTTGGCATCGGCGCAGCCGCTGGTCAGGACACCACCATCGGCAACGGTCGGGACCGCGGTCGCCAGGTCAGGAGTCCAGTAGTCGGCCTCAGATGTCGAGGTCGATGTAGCCGCCGATGATCGATACCAGAGCAGCCCCTCCTCGACGGGCGCCGCGATGACGTCCGCAAAGGGGAGATTCCCGGTGATCCCGTCGTCGAGCAGGGTCGTCGGCGCCTGCCAGACCCCGACCGTGAGGACCCCTCCCTGGGCGGCGGTGCCGCCGGGGAGGCTGGTCGGCGATTTGGTCGGGGATGACGGTGTGCAGCCGGCGAGCACGACGGCCAGGACCGCGACCGGCGGCATCGCACGACGCCATCGCTTGCGGGTCGAGGGCTCAGGGAGGAAGCGCGCTACACACACGAGCGTGCATTGTGCCCCGCCCGTATAGTGGAACCGGAGTGGTCGATGGGCTAATGGGGACATTCGCGGCTCGGGCGGGATCTGGAGACACGCCATGAGAATCGGCCCCGGGAGACTTCCGCGCAGGCGCGACCCGAGACGGCGATTTCGCAATCGCCTGCTCGTCGGGATGGTGGGGGTCGCGTTGCTGCCGCTGGTCGCCTTCGCGGTGCTCGCGGTGTTCGAGCTCGACACCGTGGCCAAAAGCACCGCTAATGCAACCGAGACGGCAATCCTGCAGCATCAGCAAACGCTCGCTGATTCGGCGCTCGACGCTCGCGCCTCCTACCTCGACGCGCGCATGACCGACATCGACAATGCCGTTCAGGAAGTGAGTGGCGCGCTCGCGAAGGCCATGACCGCCAACCCCACAACCGCGACGCTGCCGGCCATCAAGAAGCTCACGCCGCTCGGCACCTCCTTCGGCTACGTCTCCGGCGGCGGGAGCACGTTGATTCTGCCCGTCGGCACATCCTCCGACGCACGCTTTGTCAGAGCCAGCGAAACTCCGGCTGTCGAGTTGCAGGTGGCGGCGATCCTCAAGAACCCGGTCATCAACGCGGTGTGGTTCCAGGACGCCAAGACCGGAGCGCTGCGTGCCTACCCGGTGTTCACCCCGACGAGTGGGTCCGAGAACCAGGGGTACGACCCGGTGTCCCGCTCCCTCGTTCTCAGCAACTCCGAGGGCGGCATCGCGGCCGCCAGCGCACCGAACGACTGGATCCAACAGGGCGCTCCGGGCCGAAGCACGGACGGACCATTCTGGACCGACCCCTATTCGCTGCTCGAGGACGGCACAACCGGTGTGAGCGCGTGGTATCAGAACCCGTCGTCCATCCAGGTCGGGGTCGACGTGTCCGTGCAAAAGCTGATCGCAGCCTCCCCCTCGTCGCCGCCGTGCCGGCGAGCTTCGCCCCGCTCGTCATCAGCGCGACGGGCCGGGTCCTCTACAGCTCGCCTCAAGCCATGGTGGATTTTCCCGGCGCCGCGTTGAACTCCGTCTTCACGGTTCCACAGACCCCGCTCCTGAGCTCGCTCCGCCACATCGAGTCCACGGGCGCGACACCGGACTCACCGCTGATAGGGAGATTCGACAAGGCGAGCACTGACCTGTTCACGGCTCCCGTCTACAGCGCCCACTGGATCGTCATCAACCCGATCCCGGTGAGCGCCCTCGAGCCAAACCTCAGCGCGCTCACCCTCGGGGTCAACGACAGCGTCCACCGTCTGTTCCCGGTCACGGTGCTGCCGGTGCTCATCCTCCTGGTCGGCCTGGCGTTCATCGCGACCACGCTGCTGTCGCGCCGCATGTATTTGCCGGTGCAGGCCCTCACCGACCATGCGGTGCTCGAGGAGCGCACCCGGCTCGCACGGGAGATTCACGACACGCTCGCCCAGCAGTTGACCGGCATCGTGCTCGAGCTCGAGGCTGCCGACACGCTCCTGAATCGCGGGTCGGAGGGGCGTGCCAAGTCGTCGGTTGAGAAGGCCCGCGAGCTCGCCCGAGGCGCGCTCCAGGAGGCGCGGCGGTCGGTCTGGAACCTTCGGCCGGCGCCCCTGTCGGCCAGCGGCCTCGTCGCTGCGATCGGCCACGAGGTCGAAGCATGGGAGGAGCGCACCGGAATCCCCGCACGGTTCAAGGCGCGCGCGGTGCCGGCGCACCCGGCGCTGTCGCCGACCGCCGAGGTCGCGCTCCTCCGCATCGGCCAGGAGGCACTCTCCAACGCGGCACGGCACGGCAAGCCCGAACACGTCGACGTCGAGTTGCGTGCCCACGCGCAGGAGCTGGTGCTCTCGATCCGCGACGACGGTGTCGGATTCGATCCCGCGGCCAGCGCGCCGCGCGAGGACTGTTTCGGCCTCGACGGGATGGCCGAGCGCGCGCGCAACGCGGGCGGGACGCTGACAGTGGTGAGCGCACCCGGGCACGGGACCACGGTGACCACCAGGCTCCCATTCACCGAGGCCGTGGCTGAGGCGGTGAGCGCGTGATCAGCGTGCTCGTGGCCGACGATCATCCCGTGGTTCGGGACGGTCTCTGCACGATGCTCGAGCTCGAGCCGGACATCAAGGTGGTCGGGCGGGCATCGGACGGTGTCGAGGCCGTCGAGCAGGCGCGTCGGACCCACCCCGACGTGATCCTCCTCGACGTCCAGATGCCGGTGATGGACGGCATCGAAGCGCTCCGCAAGATCCGCGCTCGCGACCCCGAGGCTCGCGTGATCGTGCTCACCACCTATCGCAACGAGGACTACATCTTTCCTTCGCTCAAGGCAGGCGCGCTCGGCTACCTGCTCAAGGACGCGACCCGCGAGGAGCTTGCCGGCGCCATCCGCGCGGTCGCCGCTGGGGAATCGCTCCTCGATCCACAGCTGGTCAGCGCCGCCGCCGAGCACATGCCCTCGATCACCCGACGCGAGCGTGACGTGTTGCGGCTGATGGCCGACGGCAAGAACAACGCCGAGATCGCGGTGCTGCTCTTCCTCAGCGAGAACACGGTGAAGACGCACGTCAGCAACATCCTCGAGAAGCTCGGCTGCAAGGATCGCGCCGCCGCGGTGCTCCTGGCCTGGAGACGCCACATCATCTGAGCCCCAATAGACTGTCCCGGCAATGGAATCTGTGGGCATCGGGTTGCTCGGGCTCGGCACGGTGGGAAGCGAGGTCGCCAGGCGCCTCATCGAGGAGTGGGAGTTGCTCGGCGAGCGCGCCGGCGCGACCCCGGTGCTGCGCAGTGTTGCGGTGCGGGACGTCGCCCGAACCCGGGGCGTGCACCTGAAGAACGTCCGGCTCGTCGCCGACCCCGAGGCCGTGGTTGCCGATCCCGCAGTCGCGATCGTCGTCGAGGTGATCGGCGGCACCGATCCGGCAACCGCCCTGATCGAGTCGGCGCTGCGAGCCGGCAAGACGGTGGTGACGGCCAACAAGGCCGTGATCGCCGCGTCCGGGCCGCGCCTGAGCGCGCTCGCGGCCGAGAACGGCGCCCACCTGTATTTCGAAGCGAGCGTGGGCGCCGGACTGCCGATCGTCGCGCTCCTGCGCGGAAGCCTGCTCGGTGATCGCATCTCGGCGCTCGACTGCGTGATCAACGGCACAACCAACGTCATCCTCACCCAGATGCGGACGGCGGGCATGAGCTTCGAGAGCGCGCTCGCCGATGCCCGGCGACGCGGCTTTGCCGAAGCGGACCCATCGCTCGACGTCGATGGCTGGGACGCCGCCCACAAGCTCGTGATCCTCGCCTGGCTGGCGCTCGGCGCATACGTCGCACCCGAAGCCGTCGACCGCGTGGGGATCGGTGACGTGGCCGGGGACGACGTCGCCGCCCTCGCCCAGCTCGGGTACCGGGTCCGCCTGCTCGCCCACGCCGAGCGGGGGGCAGGCGGTGCCGTCCATCTCAGCGTGCGGCCGACCGCCGTGGGCAGCGGCCAGCTGCTCCACGATGTCGATGATGCTGACAATGCTGTCATCATCTCGAGCGACCTCGCGGCGACCGTCATGCTCCGGGGGCTGGGTGCGGGCGGCGCCTCGACCGCGAGCGCGGTGGTGAGCGACGTGGTCACAGCCGTGCGTGAGCGCGGCGCGTCGCGCGCGCGCGTCGCGGCTGCGCGCCACGACGTGACCCTGCTTGGCGACGAGGACGTGGAGGTCGCCGGGTACGTTCGTGTCCGGCTCTCCGATGAAGCGGACGCTCGCGCGCTGGTGCTCCAGGCACTCGAGGACCGCGGTCTCGCGGTCGACGCCGCCGTCGACGTCGCCGGCTCGGAGCTGATCGTGCTCACCGGCGTGGCGCCACGTGCCGTCCACGACCGCGCGCTCGAAACGCTCGACACGCTCACGTCGGTCGATCAGATTCTCGGCGCCGTCGACCGGGTCGAGGCGTAGGCGGCGCGGCGTGACCAGCCGCGCTCAGGGCGTCATCGCCCGCTGGGGCGACCGTCTCGCGCTCGATCCCGGCGCGCCGCGCATCAGCCTCGGCGAAGGGGCCACGCCGTGCGTGGAGTCGCTGACCATCGGCCCGTCCCTGGGCCTGGCCTCGCTGCACTTCAAGCTCGAGGGCCTGAATCCGACCGGTTCCTTCAAAGATCGGGGCATGGTGGTCGCGGTGGCGGCGGCGCTCCAGGCGGGCAGCCGGGCGATCATCTGCGCGTCGACGGGGAACACCAGCGCGTCGGCGGCGGCGTACGGCGGGCGCTTCGGGCTGCGCACCGTCGTGGTCGTGCCCCAGGGACACATCGCCTCGGGCAAGCTGGTCCAGGCACGGGTCCACGGCGCCACCGTCGTGAGCATCACCGGCGGCTTCGACGTCGCCCTCCGCATCGTGCGCGAGCTCTGCGAACGCCACCCGGTCACGCTGGTCAACAGCCTGAACCCGAATCGCATCGAGGGCCAGAAGACGGCGGCGTTCGAGATCGTCGAGGAGCTCGGCGATGCCCCCGACGTGCTCGCGCTTCCCGTCGGCAATGCGGGCAACATCACCGCCTACTGGCGCGGATTTCGCGAGGATCACCGCGACGGGCGCGCCAGCCGGCTGCCCCGGATGTTCGGTGGCCAGGCGTCGGGGGCGGCGCCACTCGTCCTGGGACGGCCGGTCGACGATCCGCAGACGGTCGCGACCGCGATCCGGATCGGCAATCCGGCCTCGTGGCAGGGCGCGATCGAGGCTCGCGACCAGTCGGAGGGGATGATCGCCGCGGTCGGAGACGACGCCATCCTCGACGCCCAGCGGCGCCTGGCACGGCTCGAGGGGATCTTCTGCGAGCCGGCGTCGGCCGCGTCGCTCGCCGTCCTAGAGCGCGCGATCGCGGAGGGGGCGGTGGCCACGGGGACCCACGCCGTCTGCGTGCTCACCGGCAACGGGTTGAAGGATCCGAGCGCGGTCGAGGCCACACTCACGCCGATCCTCGAGATTCCGGCCGACGCGAGCGCTCTGGCAAGCGCGGTCGAGCTCTGAGCAGCTCGCCATGCGTGTTCGTGTCGCCGTCCCCGCAAGCGTTGCCAACCTCGGACCGGGCTTCGACATCCTCGCGATGGCGCTCCAGCTTCAGAACGAGGTCCGTGCCGAGCAGCGACCGGGTGCGCTATCCATCGATGCCGGTCCCGATGCCCCTCTGGAGCTCAACGATCCCGAGCGCAACCTGGTCACCACCGCCTACTCGCAGTCGTGCGCGGCCCTCGGCGTCCCCGCCGCCGGTGTGCACTTCACATGCGTGAACCGGATTCCGATCGGGAGGGGGATGGGGTCGAGCGCGGCCGCGGCGCTCGCGGGCGTCCTCGTGGCCACCGCCCTGCACCAGGCGCCGTGGGACGAGGACGACGTGCTCGAGCGCGTCGCGGCGCTCGAGGGCCATCGCGACAACGCCGCGGCGGCGCTGCTCGGGGGTCTCGCGATCTGTGCCCCGGATGCCCCGGCGGTCCAGATGGCGGTATCCGACGACCTGCGCGCCGTGCTCTTCATCCCCGACCTGCCGTTCACGACGACGGAGGCGCGCCAGGTGGTCCCCGCCTCGTTCAGCAGGGCCGATGCGATCTTCAACGCGGGGCGCTGCGCGCTGCTGGTCCGGGCGCTCGCGCTGGGCGATCACGCCGCGCTCCGCGTGGCCATGCAGGATCGCTGGCATCAGGACGCTCGCTTCGCGCTCATGAAAGGACCGCGCGAGATCATCGCCGCGGCAGAAGGTGCCGGGGCGTCCGGCGCGGCGCTCGCTGGTGCGGGGCCGTCGGTGATCGCGCTGACGCCGCTTGACCCGGCGCCGATCGTCGCCGCGATGGCCGCTGCGGCGGCGAGCATGGGCGTGAGCGGAGGGACCATGGTGCTGCGACCGCGCAACTACGGCACCCGGGTGGACGTGTCGCCGTGACCCGGGTCGTCCAGAAGTACGGAGGCTCGAGCGTCGCGACGCCGATGAAGCTGCGCCGGGTCGCGCGCCGGATTCGCGAGTCGCTGGAAGCGGGAACCGAGGTCGTTGTGGTGGTGAGCGCCATGGGTGACACCACCGATGAGCTGATCGCGCTCGCTCATCGGGTCACCGCCGATCCGCCGTCGCGTGAGATGGACATGCTGCTGAGCAGTGGTGAGACGATCACCGCGCCACTGCTCGCCATGGCGCTGCACGCCGGAGGCACGCCCGCGATCTCGCTGACCGGCGCGCAGGCGGGCATCCGCACCAGTGGCGCGCACCGCACCGCGCGCATCGTCGACATCGTCCCGCAGCGCGTGCTCGACGAGCTCGAACGCGGCAATGTCGTGGTGGTCGCCGGGTTCCAGGGGGCGACCGAGGACATGGACGTCACGACGCTCGGCCGGGGCGGGTCCGATACCACTGCGGTCGCGCTCGCGGTGGCGATCCGCGCCGACCACTGCGAGATCTTCACCGACGTGCCCGGCGTGCACACCGCCGATCCCCGGATCGTTGCGAACGCGCAGGTGATCGCCTCGATCGACTACGACGAGATGCTCGAGCTCGCCTCGGCCGGAGCGCGGGTGATGCATCCACGCGCCGTCGAGATCGGCGAGGCGTACTCGATGGAGATTCGCGTCCGATCCACGTTCGACAAGGAACCGGGGACAATCATCGCGAAGCAGAACGCCATGGAAATACGCCAGAAGGTGCGCGCCATCGCGCACGAGACCGACGTCGCAAAGGTGACGATCCTGCGCGTCCCCGACAAGCCGGGTGTTGCCGCGTCGATCTTCGGCCCCTTCGGCGATGCCGGGATCGACATCGACATCGTGCTCCAGAACGTCGGTCACGACGGCACCACCGATGTGAGCTTCACCATCGCCGAGTCGCACCTGGCGAAGGCGCGCCGGATGCTGCCGTCGGTGGCAAAGAGCGTGGAGGCGCACGGATACACGGCCATGGCGGGAATCGCCAAGGTCACCGTCATCGGCAGCGGGCTCAAGGGAACTCCAGGGCTCTACGCGAAGATCTTCCGAGCGCTCGCCGACTCGGGCATCAACATCCAGATGATCGCCACCAGCGAGATCCACGTGACCTGCATCATCGATCGTCCGCGCGTCCGCGATGCCGTCCGCGCACTGCACACCGCCTTCGAGCTGGAAAGGATTTGAGCCTCAGTGTCGGCATCGTGGGACTGCCAAACGCGGGGAAGTCGACGCTGTTCAACGCGATGACCCAGGCGGGCGCGGCGGTTGGCAACTATCCGTTCACCACCATCGAGCCGAACACCGGCGTGGTGCCGGTCCCGGACACGCGTCTCGACAGGCTCGCCGCCCTGTTCCAGCCGCCGAAGGTGATCCCGGCGACGGTCACGTTCACCGACATCGCGGGGCTCGTCCGTGGCGCGAGCCGCGGTGAGGGGCTCGGCAACCGCTTTCTCGGCCACATCCGCGAAGCCGATGCGACCGCGCTCGTGGTTCGCGCATTCGAGGATCCCGACGTGACCCACGTGGAGGGCGGCGTCGACCCGGTTCGCGATATCGACGTGCTCGAGCTCGAGCTGCAGCTCGCGGATCTCGAAACCATCACGAAGAGGCTGGAGCGCACCGAGAAGACGTCACGCCTGCAAAAGGAGAAGGAGCTCGAGATGATCGCGCTGCTGCGTCGCGTCCAGGAGCACCTCAACCAGGGAAGACCGGTGCGGACGATGGCGCTCACTCCCGAGGAGCAGGCGACGTTGCGTGAGTTCTGGTTGCTGACCGGGAAACCGCTGATGGTGGTCGTCAACGTCGCCGAGTCGGCGGCGCGGGCGCCGGTCCCCACGGAGGTCGTCGAGCGCGCGTCGCTCGCGGGCGGGGAGGCCATCGCCGTCTCGGCGCGCATCGAGAACGACATCGCCGAGCTCGACCCCGCCGACCGGGCAGCCTTCCTGCACGACCTCGGTCTCGAGGAGCCCGGCCTCTACCGCGTCGCACGCAGCGCCTACCGATTGCTCCGCCTGATCACGTTCTTCACCGCGGGCGATACCGAGGTTCGCGCCTGGAACCTCCGCGAGGGCGAGACCGCTCTCGACGCCGCGGCGAGCATCCACACCGACATCGCGCGCGGTTTCATCCGCGCCGAGGTGACCGGCGCCGAGGAGCTGCTCGACGCGGGTTCCTACGCGGTACTTCGCGAACGTGGCAAGCAGCGGCTCGAGGGCCGCGACTATGTGATGCGCGACGGCGACGTCATCCACGTGCGATTCAATGTCTGACGTGGTCATCGCCGGCGGGCAGCGCCTGCAGTTGATCATCGACGCTCCCGCGCCGGGTGCGGAGAACATGCGCCGCGATCTGTCGCTGCTCGACGCCTGCGCTCGTGGCGAGATCCCCGGGGCGGTGCGTCTCTACGGTTTCGACCCGGCGTGTCTGAGCCTCGGCCGGATGCAGCTGCTCGACGACGTGGATCTCGCGGCATGCGATCGAGACGGCGTCGACGTGGTGCGCCGTCCGAGCGGCGGCCGCGCTGTGCTCCACGACCAGGAGGTCACCTACTCGGTGGTGTGCCGATCGGACGATCCCGTCTTCGGCGGCCGGGTGCTTGAATCCTGTTCTCGGATCCATGCGGCGGTCGCGGCCGGTCTCGCGACGCTCGGCGTGCGCACTACGCCGCGCGCGATGCCTGCCAACCTGCGACGCGACGCTCGCGAGGTCGCGGCTGTCGCGGACTGCTTCGCGCGGCCCGCAGCCCACGAGCTGCTCGACGATCGCGGCCGCAAGCTGGTCGGCAGTGCCCAGGCGAGGCGCGCGGGCGCGTTGCTCCAGCACGGCTCGGTGTTGTTGGATTCGCCGCGCGCTGCGGTGTATCTGAACATCGGCGACACGAACCTCGTGCCACCGGAAGCCGGCGTGCGCGACCTGCTCGGCCGCCACGTGAGTCGCGAGGAACTCGTCGACGCGCTCGCTGCCGGGTTCAGGCGGTCTCTCGAGGTGCCCTTCCCGGCGCGCGACTGATTTTTCGCTCCCGGATCGGGGCTCCCGACCCTCCGGACATGGACATCGGCGCTGCGAACATATGTTCTATACTACAGAAATGTGTAGTGCCGAGGCGATGCGTAACCCACTGGAGACGCTCATCCGGACGATCGAGCACTTTGCCGAGGTGCCAACTCTGGAGCTGACTCCGGCGGAGCTCGGGGACCACCTGGTCCGGCTCCGGCGTGGCATCGATCTCCTCGAGCTCTCCTTCGCGTCCGATGCTGCCACGTTCGCGGCGACCGACGAGTACGACGCCCAGGGCTCTGTCACCCCGATCGACTGGATCCGCCATCACTGCCACATGTCCGGCAACGCCGCTGCCAGGGCGGTCGCGGCTGGAGCGCAGGTGAGCCGTCTCCCCGCCAGTCTCACGGCGCTCGACGCAGGGGACATCGGTTTCGCCCATTTTTCGCTGCTGGCGGGGGTCGCTCGTGCCGTCGGCGCCAGCTCCAGCGCTGACGGCACGGATGACCCCACGCGTGTCGGCGCCACCAGCTTCGATGAGGGCCCTCTGCTCGAACTGGCCCGGGAGCACTCGGTCGGCCGCTTCGGTCGTGACTGTGACCACGCTCGCCATGTACACGACGCAGCCACAGTTCTCGAGGAACATGTGACCGCCGCGGAGCGCAACCGCTGCGAGTTCATTCCCTGCGAGGGCGGCTTCATGGCGATGCGTGGTTTCTTCGACCCCATCGCGGCGGCCACGATCAAGACAGCGGTGCTCCCGCTGAGCAGACGCACGGGCGCAGGCGACGACCGGCCGCTCCCCCGCCGCCTCGCCGACGCGCTGGTCGAGGTCGCGAGCCACGCCCTTGACCTCGGAGCGATCCCGACCACGGGCGGGGCGCGCACCCACCTCCAGCTCACCGCCTCGGTCGAGACGGTGATGGGCCTGGAGGGAGCACCTGGCGGCGAGCTGGAATTCGCCGGCGCTGTTCCAGCCGCCACCGTGCAGCGGCTCGCCTGCGATGCCCGCGTCCGCCGCGTCCTTCTCGGACCTGATTCCGCGGTGATCGACGTCGGCCGCGCGCTCCGGTTGCCAAGCCCTGCCGCCCGAGCGGCGCTTCGGGTTCGGTCCGGTGGATGCGAATGGCCCGGCTGTGATCGCCCGGTGGCGTTCACCAGTGCGCATCACGTGGTGCACTGGGGCCACGGCGGCCGGAGCGACGTGGACAATCTGGTCCTGCTCTGCTACCGCCATCACTGGATGGTCCATGAGGGTGGCTGGCAGCTGGCCCGGGTCGAGCGCCGGCAACTCCTTGCGATACCGCCTTCGCGGAACTCATCGCTCCTGGATCCGCGCCCCCGATACCGCCGTCGTCGGGTAGCGGCGCCCAGTCGGCCAGGGGTGGCCAATGTCACTAGTGCGGCGTGGTACACCGCCGTGTCCGCAAAAGTAAGGTTGGGCGCGTTGGGAATAGCGTGATCGCATCATCCGGTCTGATGACGTCGGGTGAAGGCGCGCCCGAACGCGCCTTCGAGGCGGTCGTCACGGCGGATGTGAGGCGCCTCTACTCCCTGGCGCTTTCCATCCTCGATGACGCCGGCGAAGCCGAGGACGCTGTCCAGGAGACGCTGCTCAAGGCGTGGCGAGCCTGGGAACTCGCTGTCGCACATCGATCGTCAGGCGGCGTGGTTGACGCGGGTGTGCGTCAACCACTGCATCAGCCGGCGCCGGATGCTTCGATCGCGGGGCCTGCCGCTGCCCGGACTGATCGACCGCGCCGCGCCGTCGCCCGGTGGAGGAGCTGAGGCTGAGCGCATCGACATGGATCGCGCCTACCGGCGGCTGTCCAACAAGCAGCGTGCTGCGATCACGCTCAACTACCGACATGGGTATTCCGTGGACGAGTGCGCCGTATATATGGGGTGCCGGCCGGGAACGGTGCGAACCCATCTCGAACGCGCCCTCGCCACCCTTCGAAAGGAGCTAAAAGATGATTGACATCGGTCCTCGACTGGACAGCAGGCTCCGGGACAAGTTTGACCGTATCGACGCCGAACCCCCGCCGCAACGTCTCATGACCTTCCAACCGACCGCGACGCGGCGTCGCCACAGGTCGGTGAATGTAGTCGTCAGTGTGGCCGCGATCGCGGTGGTCGCCGCGGGCGCTATCGCATTCGCACTGGAACTTGGCGGTCATTCACATCCGACGCCGACAACGTCGCCGGCGCAGGAGGCCCCGCTCCCGAGGATGCCTGTCTACAGCGCACCTCCCCCTCCCCCGCACTTCTACGCCCCGACACCGATGCCCGTCTACGGCACCGGCTTCCCGGCGTCGTGGTACATCGTGATCCCGGTCACCCAGCACACCGGGTCGGCGGTGCTGCCGGCCTTTATTCCGGAGGGGTGGGAGTACATCCAGTACGCCTGCGTTGGTGGCGGACACCTCCAGATCGTGACGGCCGATGGCACGGTCAACGAGAGCCTAAAACCATGCTCGAGCTCAGTTCATCCAGTCAATGCCCAGATCTCAGGTCCCTACGGCCCGTTGAAAGGCAGACCCGTGGCCTTGAAGGTGGTGACCAGCCCATCCGTGCACTGGGAGATCGTCGTTGCCGAGACCGCCACGCCGTTGATCCTGCCTACACTGCCGCCCTTGCCGGCGGGCGCGAAGGTGCTCGTTCCCTTGACCTACGGACAAGGAATCGCCGCACTGCCGAGTTTCACTCCCCACGGTTCGAACCAGATGCAGTGGTGGTGTTCAGGTCCTGGAGGAATCCAGGTGTTCGTTTCCAACGGAGACCAAAGCACCAGCGCGTCGACGTGCGCTGGCGGTCCGAGCGGGGGCGGCGGGACGGACGACTACGCGGGGAACCGCGAAACGCTTGTGGTCGACGTGAGCCCCGATAACACGTGGGAGATCCGCGTCTACTGGCAGCCGAGCGGGTAGGCCGAGACACTCCTTGAACACCACCGCATGATGTGCTAGCGTTCGGCAAAGGCCACCAGATGTAGGGCTGCACCCCTTGCATCCAAGGCTCGTCGGGCAGCGGGCGCCGGGCTCTCTCATCGCCAGGCCATGGCTCCAATCGTGGCCTCTCCCATCCGGAGGCCCGCTGCCTGCCCCGTCTCGACGCTCGGCGCACGGTCCGCGGTTTCGACGTCGGGTCGGGTCCGCACCCCCCTGATACGCTTCGATGAGTTCATGGCCAAGAAGACCCGAAAGCAGAAGCAGCGCGCGGCGACGCGGCGCCCGGGAACACCCGCCCCGGCAGCACCCCGAAACGCCGCTCCACGACAGGCGACAGCGCCGGCGCCCGTCACCCCACGCCCGGTGCTCGCCCAGGTACTGCCCGAGACCATCCTGCCGTTGCCTGGCACCGAACTCGAGATCGAGTTCGAGGCAGACGAGGACGCGGGTGAGAACATCGCCGCGAGCACGGACGGCGCATCGCGCCGCCGCGTGCAGCGGGTCAACCCGGCAGCCCAGCCACGGCCGATCCGGGGCCAGGTGACCGCCGCCGCGCTCTTCCAGCCGCTCGACAGCGACGAGGCCGCGATCCCATTCGACCGCGTTCCGTATGTGCCCCGCGATCTTCGTCGGGTTGCGATCATGGCGTCGCTCATGGTCGTCCTCATCCTCATCGCGGCGGTCGTGGTGACGCGCATCAATCCGTGAGCACCGAGACACGCGCGTGCGAGTGATCCTCTATACCGGGAAGGGTGGGGTCGGCAAGACGACCGTCGCGGCTGCAACCGCGGTCAAGTGCGCGAACCTCGGCTACAAGACGCTGGTGATCAGCACCGACGCCGCGCACAGCCTCGGCGACAGCGTCGATCAGGAGATCGGCGACCACCCGACCGAGCTCGCCCCGAATCTGTGGGGACAGGAGGTCAACGCGCTCCACGAGCTCGAGGAACACTGGGATCGCATCCACATCTACCTGACGTCGCTGTTCGCGTCGCAGGGCGTGGACGACATCGTCGCCGAGGAGATGGCGTCGCCTCCGGGGATGGAGGAGGTCGCGAGCCTCATGTGGATCAAGAAGCACAAGCGCGAGGGCAAGTTCGACGTCCTCATCGTGGATTGCGCGCCGACCGGCGAGACACTCCAGCTGCTCGCGTTTCCAGACGTCGCCAAGTGGTATCTCGATCGCATCTTCCCGATCCACCGGATGATGAACAAGGTGGCGCGCCCAATGATGCAGCCGTTCATCAGCATCCCCCTGCCGAGCGACGAGATCTTCAGCAATGTCAAGGACCTGCTCCTCGACCTCGAGGGGATGAAAAAGATCCTCGGCGATCCCAAGGTGTGCACCACGCGGATCGTGCTCAACCTCGAAAAGATGGTGGTCAAGGAGGCGCAGCGAGCGTTCACGTATCTGAGCCTGTACGACTACCTCACCGACCTGGTGGTGGTGAACCGCGTCCTGCCACCCGAGGTCACGGACACCTATTTCGACTCGTGGCGCGAGGCGCAGCAGCGCTACGCCCTCATGGTCGAGACCGCGTTCTCACCGATCCCGACGTTGCAGACCAAGCTGTTCGACCACGAGATCGTCGGGCTCGAACTCGCTCGCCGAGATGGGTGAGTCCATCTACGGCGACCTCGATCCTTCGCAGATCTTCTACCACGCGGTGCCCCAGCGCATCCGCAAGGTTGGCAACAACTACGAGCTGCAGCTCCACCTCCCGTTCGTCGGCAAGGAGGACGTCGACATCAAGCATCGCGAGGGCGAGCTCTTCGTCAGCGTCGGTCCGTACAAGCGCGAGATCTCACTGCCCCGGGTGCTCAACGGCAAGCGCGTGACCAAGGGGCGTCTCGAAGAGGGCACGCTCCTGGTGACGTTCTCGGATCGCAAGCCATGACCGAACCGTGTCGCATCTGCCCCACCCGCCTGGTCGACGAGGCGTCTCGGATGCTCGGGACCTCGTTTGGTGAGCTCGTGCCACCCGAGGCCCAGCGCCACCTGCTGATCGCCCAGCGCGAGCTCCTGCTGGCCCTGGCGGCGGTGATCGAGCACCACACCCAGCCGCCCGCATCCACCGAGTCTCCGTCGCGCGGCCGCAAGCGATCAGCAGGTGGAACGGGGCGCTCGCGGCGGCCGTCGCGGGTCGAGCTCGAGTAGCCGGCGCCGGGTGACCAGTCCCGGTACCTACCTGGCGATCGTTCTCTACACCCTGCCAGGTTTCGTGTTCGGATCGGTGATCCACGAGCTCAGCCACGCCGCGATCGCGTTGCGCTGCGGCGACCCGACCCCACGCCGGGTTGGGCGCATGACCCTCGATCCGCGTCGCAATATCGACCCGTACGGGTGCTTCGCGCTGCTCGTGGCGGGAGTCGGTTGGGGCCGGCCGGTCCCGCTCGATCCTCTGTATCTCCGCGACGGCAGGCAGCGCGCTGCGGTCGCGGCGGCAGGACCGCTCGCCCACCTCGTCGTCGCGGCCATCTTCGCGGGGGCGCTGCGCGTGGAGTTGCTCGGGTCGAGCGTCGACCTGGGAGGATTCGACACGCTCGCCCAGTTCACACTCCAGGGAGTGATCCTCGGCGTGCTGTTGCAGGGGTTCCTGGTCAACATCGCGCTCTTCGTCTTCAATGCGCTGCCGATTCCGGGCCTCGACGGGTACGCGGTGGTGCGCAGCCTCCTGTTCGGCGTCGCACCGCGCGTCTTCCTGTATCTCGAGCAGTACCGCTACGTGATCTACGCGCTCGCCGCCGTGGTGGCGCTGCTCCTTCCACCTCTGACCCACGGCGCTGTCGACGCCGTTGCCGCGATGACGGTGGGGACTGCCTCGCTCACCGTTCACCATCTGATCGTGCCCGGCGTGGATCCGATCTTCATCGGGCTGCCGAACGTGTTTCACCTGCTGTCATGAGCTCTGTGGTGATCGACGGCGTCGAGTGGACGGTCGAGGGTGCGCAGCTGGCGATCGTGCAACGTGGGCGAGTGCTCCTCCAGTTCCGGCCGTGGCCGCCAGGATGGGAGCTTCCCGGTGGTCACTGCGAACCCTACGAGGACCCGGCGGCCACGGCGGCACGCGAGACCGAGGAAGAGACCGGCTACAAGGTGCGCGTCGAGGGCATCGTCGGCGTGTATTCGTGGCGCGGACTCCGGTCCGCGGGCGACGTGGTCTTCCTCGGCCAGGTCATCGGCGGCGCGCCGCGGCGCAGCCTCGAGGCCTGGTCGCTCCGCATGGCCGCCCCTGACCTGCTGCCTCGAACCGTGTTTCCGTGGATGCGCCAGCGAGTGCGCGACGCGGTCGACGTGGCGGACGGGGCTGCTCCTGTACACCGAGAGCAGCCGGTGACGATCCGCCACGTGCTCGGCTTTGCGACCGCGTGGCTGCACACGCCGGTCGACCGCCTGCTGCGACGCCGATGATCACCGCGCTGCTCTTCGTCGCCAGCCTGATCCTCGTGGTGGTCGCGTCCGAGTTGTTCACCAACGCGATCGAATGGGCGGGCCACATGCTCAACCTCGGGAGCGGCGCGACCGGCAGCCTGCTCGCCGCGCTCGGGACGTCGCTGCCTGAGACGGTTGTCCCGATCGTCGCGCTCGCGACCCATTCGCCGGCCGCCGATTCGGTCGCAACCGGCGCGGTGCTGGGCTCGCCGTTTCTGCTACTCACCATTGGGGCAGGCGCGACCGGGGTCGCCGTGGTACTGCGGGGCGGGGCGCGCCGGCTCGTGATCGACAAGCGTCAGGCGCGACGCGATCTCGGCGTCTTCCTCGGAGCCTTCGCCGTAGCGGTGCTCTCGAGCCTGCTGCCGAGCGGCGCCCGGATCGCGGTCGGAGCGCTGCTCCTCCTCGCCTACGCCGTGTACGTGATCGCGACGCTCCGCGGCAGTGGGGCCGCGGGGGAGGCTCCTGAGCCGCTGCACATCGTTCGCTGGCGGCCGGGCAAGCCGCACCCCGTCCTGGTGTCGGTGCAGCTCGTCATCTCCGTCGCCCTCCTGGTCGTCGGTTCGCAGCTCTTCGTGAGCGCGCTCGATCGGACCGCGTCGGCGTTGCAGATTCCCGCACTCGTGCTCGCGCTGGTGATCGTGCCGGTTGCCACCGAACTCCCCGAGACGCTCAACAGCGTGCTCTGGGTGCGCAGCGATGACGACATGCTTGCCTTCGGCAACGTCGCCGGGTCGGCCACCTTTCAGTCCTGCGTTCTCGCCGCCATCGGGGTCGTCTTCACGACCTGGCATCCGGGATCCGCGGGAGCCATCAGCGCCGCCCTCACCCTGCTGACGGCGGCGTTCCTGCTGGCGGTGCTCTGGCGCGGTCAGGCTCGGGGCGCCATTCTCATGCTGGCGGCGGCGCCCTGGGTTGTCTATGTCGTGGCGCAGGTGGCGACCGGGGGACGCCTGACGCTCTGAGACCGGCACAATCGGCGGCGTGATGCGAGTTCACGCGACCGCCGATGTCGAGGACTACGCCGCCGCGGCTGAGGGCTTCCTCAGGGCCGAACCCTGCGCCCGCAACGTGCTGCTGACAGTCATCGACCTCGTGCGCACCGCGCCCTCGACCTACAGCGCGCCGCCGAGCTTCTGGTGGATCACCGACTCCGGGTCGGTCGTCGGCGCGGCGAGCTGGACGCCTCCGCACGGCCTGCTGGTGTCCGCGATCCCGCCGGAGGCCGCGGCAGACCTGGCAACCGCGGCGCTCGAACGCGCGACCGAGCTCGGCATCCATCCGGGCGGGGTCGTGGGACCGGTGTCATCGGCGCGCGCAGTCGCGGCGGCATGGACGGCCGCCACCGGCGACAGCATCGAGGTGGACCGGACGATTCTGCTCAACGAGCTCGAACTCGCTCACCGAGGTGGCCCGGCCGCCGGGTACGCGCCGTCCCGGGGTCGCCGGCGACGTGGCGTTGATCGCCGCGTGGCTCGACGATTTCAGCGCGGAGATCGAGCACGTCGTTCCGCCGAACCCGAGTGCGATCGCCGATCACATGGTGCAGTCGGGGCGCGTCGACCTCTGGGAGGTCGAAGGACAGATCGTGTGCATGGTCGGCCATCGGGACGCAGCCGGCGTGGTGCAAGTCGGTCCGGTGTACACGCCGCCGGAGCATCGCAACCACGGCTACGCGAGGTGGCTGACGTACGAGGTGACCGCCCTCGCGCTCGAGCGGCCCGGCGTCGAGGGCGCCATGCTCTTCACAGATGCAGCCAACCCTGTCTCGAACTCGATCTACCGCCAGGCCGGGTATCAGCCGCGCGGCGAACACGTGGAGATCGAGTTCGCGAAGCGGACGGTTGCGCTCGGGCACTAAAGTCGGCGCGATGAATCTCGAAGGAAAGGTCGCCGTGGTCACCGGAAGCGGACGGGGCATCGGCCGTGCCTACGCGATGGCGCTCGCCGAGGCAGGTTGCGCGGTGGTCGTCAACGACGTCGACGGTGACGTCGCGGAAGCGACCGCGGACGCGATCGCCGGCGCCGGCGGCCGGGTCGTCGCCGAGGTATGCGCGGTCGGATCCGCGGTGGCCGCGGACCAGCTCGTCTCCGGTGCCGTCAAGGCGTTCGGGCATCTCGACATCATGTGCACCAACGCCGGCATCCTTCGTGACCGCGTGCTCTGGAACATGAGCGACGACGACTTCGACGTGGTGATCGAGACACACCTTCGCGGCACGTTCACATGCGCGCGTGCGGCCGTGCGCCAGATGCGCGAACAGGGGTCGGGGGGACGGATCGTGGTGGTCTCGTCGATCGCCGGGCAGCGCGGCAACTTCGGGCAGACCAACTACGCCGCGGCGAAAGCAGGCATCGCCGCATATGCACGCACCTGGGCGATGGAGTGCGCCAAGCACAACATCACCGTGAACGCGATCGTCCCCAACGCGATCACCCGGATGATCGCGACGATTCCGGGCATGGCGCCACTTGTCGACGCGGCGGAGAAGGGCGAGCCACTCCCGGCGACGGTGCGCAAGCAGATGGGCATGGGCACGCCTGACGACGTGGCTCCTCTGCTCGTGTTCCTCAGTTCCGACGAGGCCGCGGGCGTCACCGGTCAGTGCATCGGTCTCGGCGGCGACAAGCTGTCGCTGTGGGCACACCCGAAAGAGATATCGGTGGCCTTCCGCGACGGTGGCTGGACCGCCGACGCCATCGCCGAGGTCTGGTCGACCTCGGTCGGCTCCGAGCTCGAGAGCTACGGCATCCCGTTTCTCGGAGGCTCCGCCTGAGCCGAGCGCTACGGAGGCGGTGAGAGCGTGGGCGGTGGGTGCGGCGGTTCCGGGGTCAGGACGGGTTCGCTCGCCGGCGTCACGATGAGTGCCGCGAGGTTGTAGAGCACCGCGAGCGCGAGGATCGCGAGCGCCACCACCAGCCCGACGCCCGGGTTGACGCTGAAGAGCGATGTGATGCCGAGAACCCCGGGCCCGCCCGATCCCGCGCTCGAGCTGATCTTCGCGAGAAGCACGTCGCGGACGTGGAGCTGATCGACGATGAGCAGCGCTCCGGCGGCGGCTGCGAAGCCCGCGGTGATCAAAGCCCTGGTCCTGGCCGCCAGGAGGCCGAGCACGCCGGCACTGGCGACGACCAGCGCGAGGAAAACGCTGATCAGCCCAAGGATCGCCGGGAGTTGCGGGCCGATGTTTTCCGAGGAGGTGTCGAGGGTGGGCAGACCGCCGCTCTGCGTGCACACCGCCGGCACCGACCCGATCGCTGGATTCCCTCCGAAGGCGAGTTGCCAGCCGCTGTATGCGAGGACGTTCACCCCACCGAGCGCATCGACGCATGCGCTCGCCTGGGCCGACTCCGCCGCGCTCGCCCCCTGTGATGCCTCGACCGATCCGATCGTTGACCTGATCGTCGCCGCGTTGCACGACACCCCGGCGAACACCAGGAAGAACGAGAGGATGACCAGCAGGAAGAGGAGTGGGCTGACCCGGCGGGCACCCGGCTCACCTGCCAGCGCGGCAGGGCTCACGCGGCCGCTGGACCGGCCATCTCAGCCGGCCGATCACCGGGAGCGCAGGCGCTTTCTCCACTCACGCGTGGCAGTGTATCGGCACACCTATACTCGCCCGCGGATATCTCGCGGGGTTCGGAGGGAACATCATCGCGGGCTTGCGCCGCCTCGCCCTGATCACGACCGCCGCGCTGCTCCTGGTCAGCGGATGCGGCGGACCGTCGATCAACGCGACGTCGTTGCTGAGGACGACCAAGAGCGTTCTCGACAGCACGCCGTCCTTCCATTTCGTGCTCACCAGCGCCAATGTGACCGGATCCGGGGCGCAACTCACCGGCGGACACGGGGACATGAAGCGGCCGGACAGCATGGCCGGCGTGCTCCAGGTGTCGATCTTCGGGCTGGCGCTCAGCGTGCCGGCAGTGTCGGTGGGGGGCACGTTCTCGGTGAAATTACCCACCGGATCGGGGTTCTCCACCGCGAATCCCGCCGATTACGGTTTCGGGGACCCCGCCAAGCTCATCGATCCGAACACCGGCCTGTCATCGCTCCTGCTGCGCTGCCAGTCGCCGCAGGTCGAGAGCGATGATCGATACAACGGTGAAGCACTGCACGAGATCGGGTGCTCGCTCCCGGGGAGCGCGGTGGCCGCGCTGCTCACCAGTGCCGATCCGTCGAAGAGCGTCGCCGCGACCTTCGGCATCGACACGAGCACTCACGAGCTCCGCCGTGTCGTGCTCATCGGGCCGTTCATCACCAAGGGTACCGACAGCACCTATACGCTCGTTCTTACCAACTATGGCGAGAACGTGTCAGTGACGCCGCCGCCCGCCAGCGGGTGAACGCGCGCCGGCGCTGGATCCTCGCGATCGCGGCGGTGTCGGTGCTCGTCGCCGCGATGGACACCTACGTGATCGTGCTCGCGCTCCCGGCGATCATGGCCGACGTCGGCATCGGCGTCGACCAGCTCCAGGAGGCGACGCCGATCGTCAGCGGGTTCCTGCTTGGCTACGTCGTGGTGATGCCGCTGCTCGGCCGGCTCTCCGACCTTCACGGCCGCAGGCCGCTCCTGCTCCTCTGCCTCGCGGTCTTCGCCGCCGGCTCCCTTGTGACGGCGTCCGCGACCGACCTCGGCTCGGTGGTCGCAGGTCGGGCGCTCCAGGGCCTCGGCGGCGGTGGTCTCGTGCCCGTGACCCTGGCCCTGGTCGCGGATCTCTGGCCGCCCGACCGGCGCGGGCTGCCGCTGGGCGTCATCGGCGGCGTCCAGGAGCTGGGGAGCGTCCTCGGTCCGGTGTACGGCGGATTGATCCTCAGCATCGCGTCCTGGCAGACGATCTTCTGGCTCAACATCCCGATCGCCGCTACTCTCGCGCTCGGGTTGATTGTCGCGGGCCGCCATGGCGGGTCCGGGGTTTCGGTGCCGGCTCGCCCAGCGCGCGTCGACCGTGTCTCGGTCATGCTCGCCTGCCTCGCGGTCGTCGCCGGATGCCTGGCGGTCGCCGCGCCCGGCCCGCTCCGCGACAACGTCACCACGGGGGTGGCGTACAGCGCGCTTGGGGGCATGGTGTGGCTGACGCCGATCGCGCTCGTCGCCGCGGGCGCGGCGGCTGCGCTGATCCTCTGGGAGCTGCGCTGCCACCGGTCCACCCGGGGACTGCTCGCCATCAGGCGCCTCCCCTCCCTGGCGACGGCGGTCGACTGGCCCGGGGCCGTGCTGCTCGGCCTCGCGCTCGCGACCATCATCGTCAGCTTCTCCGCCGAGGACCCGTCCACCGGGGCGATCTCTCCGGCGGCACTCTGGCTGCTCCCGGTTGGCGCGCTGGCCGCGGCGGGCTTCGTGGTCCGGGAGCGGCGCGCGGGGCACCCGCTCATCGCCGCTGACGAGCTCCGGTCACGAGGCGCCTATGGGGCGTTGCTGACCAACCTCGCGGTGGGAGCCGCGCTGATGGCGGCGCTGCTCGACATCCCCGTACTCGCCCGGGCCACGGTGGACCCGAATTCGCAGCTCGGCGCCGCCCTGGTCCTACTCCGTCTCCTGGTCGGGGTGCCGATCGGCGCCGTTGCCGGCGGCTGGCTCTCGCAGCGTCTCGGCAACCGACTGGTCGCCGCCGCCGGGATGGCGATCACCGCGGTGGCGTTCCTGGCGATGACGGGCTGGACGGCGACGACGCTTGCCGACCCCTTTGGCCCCGGGTGGCTGCATCCGAGCGACCCCGTGCTGGTCGCCTGCGGCCTGGGCTTCGGCCTGGCTATCGCGCCGGTCAACGCATCGATGCTGGCGTCGGTGCAACCCCGCATGCACGGCCTGGCGTCGGCGCTGGTGGTCGTGGCGCGCATGATCGGGATGCTCGTGGGCATCTCCATCCTCACCGCCGTGAGCCTGCACATCTTCTACACGACCGCGTCGGCATTCCCGTCGCCGGCTGCGCTCTGTCCGACGTCACCGCTCAACTGCGCGGCGTACGAACGCGACGTCACCGCCGCGATCGTGACCGAGTTGCGTGCCGTCTTCCTCGGTGCCGCGCTCTGCGCCGCGCTGGCGGCAGTGCTCGCGGCGGCGCTGCTTCGAGGCCGGCCTGCACGGCTGGTGCCCGCAGTCGCATGACCGCGACCGTCAGAGAGATCAAGCCGGAATCTCCGGAGCTCGAGGACGTCCTCGAGGCGATCGCGGGCGCCGCGAACACCCTGCAGGCGGAGGTGTACCTCGTGGGCGGCTTCGTCCGCGACCGGCTGATCGGCGGAGCGCAGGGGAAGGACATCGACCTGGTGACGGTCGGGACCGACCCGATGCCGCTGCTCGCCGCGGTCGCGTCCGAGTTCGGCTGGCACCCACCCGAACGGTTCGAGCGGTTCGGCACCGCGCAGATCCGGGGAGGCGCATGGATCGTCGAGGGTGTTCGCGCCCGGGCGGAGCGCTACGACCCCGAGTTGCGCAACCCCGACGTGCGGCCGGGCACGCTCGCCGAGGACGTGTGGCGCCGGGATTTCACCGTGAACGCGCTCTGCCAGACCCTCGGTGGCGAGGTGATCGACATCACCGGCCTGGGGATCGCCGACCTGCTCGCCGGGGTGCTGCGCACGCCGCTCGATCCAGCCGTGACCTTTGATGAGGACCCGCTCCGGATGTACCGGGCGGCTCGCTTCGTCGCCCGGCTCGGCTTCTCCCTGGCTCCCGGGACGATCGAGGCGATGCGAGCCCAGGCGGGGAGAACCTCGATCCTCTCCATCGAGCGAGTCAGCGACGAGCTCCGCCGCCTGCTGGTCGCTCCATATCCGAGCGCCGGGATCGCGGTGCTCCGCGACGGGGGACTGCTCGAGCTCGTCCTGCCCGAGCTCATCGCCGCGATCGGGATCGAACAGGGCGGGTACCACACCGACGACGTCTACGGACACACCCTCAACACCGTCGAGGCGGCGCCGGCCGACCTGGTGACCCGAACCGCCGCGCTGCTCCACGACATCGCCAAGCCGCCGACCCACGCGGTCGCCGCGGACGGGCGCCACACCTTCTACGACCACCCGCAGATCGGCGCGGACATGGCCCGGGCGATCCTCACCCGCTGGCGGTTCAGCAATGACGAGATCAACGACGTGAGCGAGCTGGTGCGCCTCCACCTGCGCCCGATCCAGTACGACCGCGAGTTCTTCGGGGACGCGGCGGTGCGCAGGTTGATCCGCGACGCCGGGCCGCTGCGTGCCAGGATGCTCGACCTCGCCCGAGCGGACACCGTGGCGTCCGCCTATCCGACCCTCGAGGAGCTCGACGAGCTCGACGAGCGGATGGCAAGCCTCGACGCCGGCGGCGTGGTGTCCGCGATGTCCGACCCGCTGCGTGGCGAGGAGCTCATGGAGTTGGCGGGGCGCGGACCCGGACCCTGGGTGGGACGCGCGAAGGCAGCGATCCGCGAGGCGGTGATTGAGGGAACGATTCCACCCGGAGACGCGGCGCTCGCGCGCGCATGGGTCGACGCGCATCGTGAGATCCTGAGTGGCGACTGAACGCACACCCGTGCGGCGTCGGTGAATCGTCGGTCCGGATCGAGAGCAACCGCAACAAAGTAGAATGCGCGGTTCGAGATGTTGAGCAAGCTCCGCGGCGCCAAACGCCTTTTCGTCGACTTGCCACGCATGCTGCGGCTTGCGTACTGCCTGATGTTCGACGCGCGTGTGCCCGGCTACATGAAACTCGCCTTCGGCGGTGGACTCGCGTTGATCGCCCTTCCGGTGGTTGACCTTCCGGAATCCCTGCCGGTCATCGGCGAACTCGACGTCCTCGCGCTCAGCCTGCTCGCAACCCGCGCATTCATCGCAGCGTGCCCTCGTCACATCGTCGCGGAGCAGGAGGAGTTGATCACCCAACGGCGCAGTCGCTTCGACGATGACGTGCGCAACGGCGAGCGTATCGCCCTGATGATCTACCGGCGCCTCCGTCCCGAAGAGCAGGAGACGGTATCGTGAAGGTTCTGTTTCTGAAGGAAGTGGCAGGAACAGCCAAGCCCGGTGACGTTCGCGAGGTAACCCCGGGATATGCACGCAACTTCCTGTTTCCTCAGCACCTCGCGGTGATCGCTGACCAGAACACCGTCGACCAGATCCGGCGGCGTGAGGAGGCGACGCGACGGCGCGTCGAGAAGGCGCTCATCGACGCCAGGGAGACCGCGCAGCGGCTGCGCAAGCTGACCGTCACCGTCTACGCCAAGGCCGGCGAGGCGGGCCGCCTCTTCGGTACCGTCACCACCGCCGACGTCGCCAAGCAGCTGAAGCGTGAAGCGGGCATCGACATCGACAAGCGGAAGATCGAGATCGATCCGCCGATCAAGTCCCTCGGGCCCCACGAGGCCACCATCGAGCTCCACCCCGAGGTCACGGAGACACTCAAGGTCGTCGTCGCGGCCCAATGACCTCTCTCCCGCAGGCCGAATTGCTGGGGCGCGGGGCCGCTGCGGGGTCCGCCTCGATGCGTGTCCCGCCGCACGACAACGAGGCCGAACAGGCGGTGCTCGGTGGCATTCTCATCGACCGCGAGGCGCTGTCGATCGTGCGCGACGTGCTCGTCCCCGAGGACTTTTACGCGGAACGCCACGCGGTGCTGTACCGGGCCGCGCTCGCGCTCGACGATCGTGGCGAGGCGATCGACACGGTGACGCTGCGCGACCAGCTCGAGCGCGGTCCGGGGATCGGCCGCGCGGGCGGCATGGATTACATCGCCGAGCTCACGCTCGTCGTCCCCAGCTCCGCGAGCGTCAAGCACTACGCCGACATCATCATCGGACATGCGCTCCGGCGCCGCCTCATCGAGGCAGGCGGCAAGGTGAGCCGCCTCGGGTTCGACAACACCACCCCGGTGAACGAGGCGATCGACCAGGCGGAGCAGGAAGTATTCAAGATCGGTCAGGAGAGTCGCGGCTCGGAGATGCGCAACATCGCGCCGGTGGTGCGCGAGTGGTGGGACGTGCTCGAGAAGCGCATCGAGCACAAGCAGCTGGTCACCGGCGTGCCCACGAACTTCTCGAAGCTCGACATGCTCACCCAGGGCCTGCAGCCCGGTGAGCTCATCATCCTGGCGGCCCGCCCAGCCGTGGGCAAGACGTCGTTCGCGCTCAACATCGCTCGCAACGCGGCGGTGCTCGCGGGCAGGCCGGTCGTGGTCTTCTCGCTCGAGATGTCGCGTCAGTCGCTGGTGCAGCGGCTCATCTGCAGCGAGGCGCACGTCAACTCCTACATGCTCCGCACCGGCCAGGCCAACTCGATGGCATTCCAGAAGATCGCCAAGGCGATGGACACGCTCACCCATGCGGATCTCTGGATCGATGACTCGCCGGGCCTCGCCATCAACACGCTGCGAGCACGTGCGCGGCGGATGAAGTCGCAGCACAAGATCGAGCTCATCGTCATCGACTACCTGCAGCTGATGCAGGGGGGCAGGCGCGATTCGCGGGTGCAGGAGGTGTCGGACATCTCGTCGGGGCTGAAGGCCATCGCCAAAGAGCTGAACGTCCCCGTGCTGGCGCTGTCGCAGCTCTCCCGAGCGGCCGAGCAACGCGAGAACAAGCGCCCCCAGCTCAGCGATCTCCGCGACAGCGGCTCGATCGAACAGGATGCGGACGTCGTACTCTTCCTCTATCGAGAGGGGATGCACAACCGTGAGATCGACAAGGGCAAGACCGAGCTCATCGTCGCCAAGAACCGCAACGGGCCGGTCGACGACCTGCCCCTGGTGTTCATCGCCGAGCAGACCGCCTTTCGGGAACCGTATCTGGCGGCTGAGTAACGCGCCGTCTGCGCATCGCGTTGCAGGGAAGAGTCGCTTGTCACGGTACGGCCGATGGCACATGGGAGCGGTCCAACCCTGATTCAATGGTGCAGATGAAACGAGCCGTTCAAACCGCCCGCGCCGTGATCGGGTCGCCGTGGACCCGGGTCAGCGGAACGGTCGTCGGGCTCGCCATCCTCGCCCACTCGATCAATGTGCCTCAGGCGGTCGCGAGCCTCGGGCACGCCGACCCGCTCTGGATCGCGGCCGCGCTCGGTCTCACCATGCTCGCGGTCGCCGCCAGCGTCGTCGAATGGGGGGTGCTCTTGCGCACCGCCAGCGCGCCCGCCGGCGCCGGACCCGGAGGGCTGCTCAGCTGGCGCCGCCTGAGCTCCACGTATCTGCAGGGTGTCTTCTTCACCCAGATGCTTCCCGCCGGGGTCGGCGGTGATGCGATGCGCACCGTCGAGATGGGTCGTCAGATCGGCCACGGACGCGTGCTCGCCTCACTCGCCGGCAGCCGCCTCGCGGGCATGCTCGGCATGACCTGCTGGGGGATCGCCGCGGCCATCCTCCTCCGCGCGCTCCTCGGGACCGGGATGGTGATCGTGATCGCCGCCCTTGCCGTGGCGGTGGTGATCATCTGGCTCGTGGCGCTCAGCGCCGACCGCCTGATGCCGCACCGTTTGCTCGCCCGGCTCTCGGGCGCGATGAGCCGCGGCGTCAGTTCGTTCGGCGAGGCGTTCGCCGGCTACCGGAACCACCCCCACGCGGTCGTGCAGTCGCTCCTGGTCGGCGCCGCCGGCTGGGGATTCAACCTCCTCGCCCTCAGCGTCGCCGCTCGCGCCATCGGCGTGAATCTCAGCTGGACGGTGCTGGCGGTCTGCATCCCGATCACGCTCCTGGTCGCGCTCGCGCCCTTCAGCATCAACGGTCTCGGACTCCGCGAAGGTGTCCTGGTCGCGTTGCTGTCGCACAGCGGGGTGTCGGTCGCGCATGCGGGCGCGATCTCCGTCCTCATCGACCTCCAGATGATCCCCTTTGCCGTTCTGGGCGCGGTGCTCTGGTCGCGCCACCGGCGCAGCACCCGCTCCCCGATCGAGCTCGCGGTGGTGATCGCCGCCGCCGATGACGCCGCACTCGCGGGATTGGCGCCTGGTGCGCATAGACTTCAGCGGCGTGACCCGGCAGTTCAGCGACTTTCTGGCGGCCCACGCGGCGCGGATCGCCGATCTGTGGGCGAGGCAGACCTCGCCGGCTGACGCCGGTGAACCCAAGGACCCCGTTCGGGGACCACGCCAGTTCGTCAACGCGGTGCTGGTGGCGCTGAGCGCTGACGACTTCCGCCCGCTGATCGCCTACCACCACCTCGATGCGGGCACCAGCGTCGAGCGCCGGCTGGAGAAGGCGCTCGCCAACCTCACCGCGCTCCGCCAGGTGACCGCCGAGGCGGTCCGCGAGGAGCGGCTCGACGCCGAGGAGACCCTGGCGCTTTCGCTCACCACCGCCGACGACATCGAAGCCGTCGCCCAGCGCCTCGCCGCCTCGTGTGTCGCCACCCTCGAGGATCGCCTCTCGAGCGCCACCTCGGAGTCGTCGGCGCGCGGGACGTCGCTGTCGATCACCATGCACGAGCTTCGCCGACCGCTCACGATTCTCAACAGCTACGGGCAACTGCTCAGCGCCGGGATGCTCGGCACCCTCCCCGGACAGCCATGGTGGCCATCGAGGGGATCACCGCAAGCACCGAGATGATGGTCCGCATGGTCAATGCGCTCGCCGAGCTGGCTCGAACTCGAGGATCCCGACGACCGCCTCGCGCTCGAGGTCATCGATGCCGAGGAGGTGGTCGGCGAGGCCATCGAGCACGTCGCGATGGAGGCGAAGCTGCGTAAGTCGACGATCACGAGCGAGAGCGAGCACGGGCTGACCATGAAGGGCGATCGCCGCCGCCTCATCCTCGCGATGACCAATCTGCTCGGCAACGCCGTCAAGCACGGGCCGATGGGATCCCCGATCGAGGTGCTGGCTGCGCGCGACGGCGATTCGGTGCGCTTCACCGTGCGCGACCATGGCATGGGGTTCCCGATCGCGGACACGGGCCACCTCTTCGACAAGTACTTCCGATCGGTCGCCGAGCGGCAGCGCAAGGTGCCCGGTAGCGGCCTCGGCCTGTACATCGTGCGCACGGTCGCCGAGCGGCATGGCGGAACCGTGGCGGCTCGGAGCGTCCCCGGGAGCGGCGCCGAGTTCGACATGACGATCCCGCTGCATCGTGAAGAGGCCATCGGATGACCACCCGGGCGACCAGGACCGAAAATGACTCGATGGGCGAGTTCGAGGTGCCGGCAGACGCCTACTACGGCGCCAACACGATGCGCGCGAAGGTCAACTTCCCGATCAGCGACCTTCGTCTCCCGCGCGGCTTCATCCGCGCCCTCGGCCTGATCAAGCAGCAGTCCGCGCTCGTCAATCGCGAGCTCGGCTTGCTCGACGAGGCAACCGCCGGGGCGATCATCCGCGCCGCTCAGGACGTCGTCGACGGCGCTCTCGACGCGGAGTTCATCGTCGACGTCTTTCAGACGGGCAGCGGCACCTCGACCAACATGAACGCCAACGAGGTCATCGCCAACCGGGCGATCGAACTGCTCGGCGGGGTGCGCGGATCACGCGCCCCGGTGCACCCCAACGACCACGTCAACCTCGGCCAGTCGAGCAACGACGTGATCCCGACGGCCATCCAGGTCGCCGCCGCGGTCTCGATCCGCGAGGACACCATCCCCGGCCTGCGCACTCTCGAAGCGTCGCTGCGGCGCAAGTCGGACGAGCTGTGGCCGGTCATCAAGACCGGCCGCACCCATCTGCAGGACGCGACCCCGATCAGGCTCGGGCAGGAGTTCCTCGGTTATGCGGGCCAGGCGGAGCGCGCCATCCTCCGCTGCGAGGAGGCGATCGCGACACTCGTCGAGCTGCCGCTCGGGGGGACGGCGGTCGGGACCGGCGTCGGAACCCACCCGGACTTCCCACCCAAGGTGATCGCGCTGCTCGCTGCCGATCTGGGCATCCCCTTCCGGGAATCCGACAACCACTTCAGCGGACAGTCGACGCTCGACGCCGCCGTCGCCGCCAGCGGCGCGCTCCGCGCCGTGGCGGTCACGATGTACAAGATCGCTGCCGACATCCGATTGCTCGGCTGCGGGCCGCGCGCGGGCATCGGGGAGATTGCGATCCCCGCGGTGCAGCCGGGCTCCTCGATCATGCCGGGCAAGGTGAATCCGGTCATCTGCGAGTCGGTGACGATGGTCGCCGCGCAGGTGATCGGCAACGACGCGACGGTCGCCTTCTGCGGCGCCGCCGGGTCGCTGCTCGAGCTCAACGTGATGATGCCGGTCGCCGCCTACGACCTCCTGCAGTCGGCGTCGCTGCTGGCCGCGTCAGCTCGCAACCTCGCGACCCAGTGCGTCGACGGCATCACCGCCACCGAGAACGGCCCGGCGATGGTCGAGCGGGGGCTCATGCTCTCGACCGCGCTCGCCCCGAGGATCGGGTACGACGCGGCGGCGGCGATCGCCAAGGAGGCCTACAACACTGGGCGGACGGTGCGCGAGGTCGCCCGTGAGCGCAGCGGCCTCGACGAGGCCGAGTTGACCCGGCTGCTCGATGCCGAGGCGATGACCCGCCCCGGACGCGACGCCGGGCCGGCCGGAGGCTGAGTTGGGTGCGGGGCCGACCATCGCGGTGGTGGGTGCGGGCGCGATGGGCGGTCAGATCGCCTATCAGGCTGCGCTCCACGGCTACGACGTGCGCCTGGTCAGCCGCAGCGAGGACCGGCTCCGCGACGCCAGCACGGCGTCGTCGGCGCTGCTCCGCCGGCGGGTCGAGAAGGGAACGCTCGACAGTGACGCTTGCGAAGCGGCCCTCGCGCGGGTGAGCCTGGGCTCCGGGTTCGAGGCGGTCGCCGGGGCGGAGACGATCATCGAGTCGGTCGCCGAGGACCGTGACATCAAGTGCGCGGTGTACGGGCGGATCTGCGCGCACGCTGATGATACTGCCATCATCGGCACAAACTCATCGACCCTGCCGTGCTCGCTGCTCGAGGTCGCGGTGACGCACCCGGAGCGCTTTCTCAACATCCACTTCTTCAACCCGGCGCTGCTCATGGCGCTGGTGGAGGTGGTGCCCGGACCACGCACCGCGGAGACCACGATCGTCCGCGCCATGGACTTCGCCCGCGCGATCGGCAAGACGCCGGTGCGGCTCGCCCGCGAGGAGTACGGCTTCATCGCCAACCGCATCCTCTTCATCGCCATCCAGGAGGCGATGCGTCTCGTGGAGGCAGGCTATACCTCCGTCGAGGACTGCGATCTCGCGGTGCGCAAGGCGTTGGGCTGGCCGATGGGGCCGTTCCAGCTCTCCGATCTCGTCGGGCTCGACGTGGTCGAGGCGATCCTCGACGAGGGCCTTCGCCAGACCGGTGATCGGCGCTGGGAGCCCGTCGAGCTCCTCCGCGACCTGGTCGCGCGCGGGAAGCTCGGCAACAAGACGGGCGAGAGGTTCTTCACCACCGGGTCGGTGTGATTCAGACCAGGCCGAGGGATTCCAGCACGTCGGCGACGCCTCCATCCTGTGGTGGCGAACACGTTGCATCCGCCGCCGCTAGCACCTCGGGGCGGGACGTCGCGACCGCGACCGCATATCCCGCAGCGGTCAGCAGCTCGATGTCGTTGGGAGCGTCGCCGATCGCCAGCAACTCGGCAAGCGAAGAGCCAAGTCGCGCGCAGACGATCTCGCAGGCCACGGCCTTGCTCACCTCGGGGTCGATGATCTCGACGAACTCGGGATTGGAGCGCGTGACCCGTGCGCTTCCGGCGAGCTCGTGGGTCAACAGCGCGGACGCGCGGTCCACCTCGGCGGGATCTTCGATGACGCACGCCGCCTTGGTCGTACCCCGCACCAGCAGCGGTTCGAGGTCCGGGACGAGACGGAACTGCACGCCACTGATCTGCGCGTACAGATGCGCCTCGGGGCGATCCTGCTCGCAGAGCAACTCGTCGTCCTGGTACGCCTGGAAGTGCCAGTTCTGCGCGCGAGCGATGTGCAGCGCGCGTCGCGCCGGCTCCGCGCGGAGCGGCTGCTCGAAGATCGTGCTCCCAGGCGAGCCGTCCTGCCGAGGAGTCTCGCGGACCATCGCGCCCTGGTAACAGACCAGCGGCTCGGACACGCCAAGCTCGCTGGCCCACGGCAGCGCCGACCGGTACATACGTCCGGTGGCGACGATCACCGGCATCCGCGTCGCCATCGCTCGCACGGCGGCCCTGATCCGCGGGTGCAGTCGCTGGGCGTAGTCGATGGTGGTCCCGTCGAGGTCGAGGACCACGACGCGGGGGACGAACGCCGCGGTCAGCGGCGGCGAGTCGCCGATGTCGGTGATCGGACTCACCCGACCCCGAGCGTGCTGACGCGATTCAACGGCATCACGGCGATCTTACGCAGGCGTGAACGCGCCAATCCAGGGTAGACGGACCGCGATGGCGCGGTCGTCTGACATCACGCGGGCGCTACAAAGGCGTGAACGCGCCGATCCGGGGTATGCTCACGTTGTCTTGCGTTCGTCTTCTCGCGCGCGGTTTGGTAGACCGCTCGCCGCAAGGCCCCGTCCCGCCGCTCCGGCGGCGGTCGATGTGGCCTTGAGTCCAATCATCCCCGAACCGGTCAGCTTCGACGAGCTTGCCCTGAGCGTCGCCATGCAGAACACGGTGGCGGAGCTCGGGTACACGATGGCCACACCGATCCAGGCCGGCTCGCTGCCCTTCGCGATGGCGGGGCGGGATGTCATCGGGCAGGCGCAGACTGGGAGCGGCAAGACCGCCGCCTTCGGCATTCCGATCATCGAGCGGCTCGACCCGCGCGACGGTCCCGTGCAGGCGCTGGTCCTCTGCCCGACGCGCGAGCTTGCGGTGCAGGTGCACGACGAGCTGACCCGGCTCGGAAAGCGCCATGAGCTGCGCAGCGTCGCGATCTACGGCGGCAACTCGATCGGACGCCAGATCGAGGAGTTGCGCCAGGGCGCGCACATCGTCGTGGCGACCCCGGGTCGGCTCGGCGACCACATCCAGCGCCGGTCGCTCACGCTCGCGAACGTCCGCGTCTGCGTGCTCGACGAAGCCGATCGCATGCTCGACATGGGATTTGCGCCCGACGTCGAACGGATCCTCCGTCAGTGCCCGCCGCAGCGTCAGACCCTGCTCTTCAGCGCCACCATGCCGGAGTGGGTGCGCAGGCTGGCCCTGCGTCACATGCACGATCCCGAGACCGTGGAGATCACCGCCAGGCCGGAGATCCCTGCCGAGGTCCGTCAGCTCTACGTGCAGACGACCTGGGCGAACAAGACCGATGCGCTGGCGCAGATCCTCGACCAGCCCGACGTGGTCATGGCGCTCATCTTCGTCGAGACCAAGCGAACCGCCGATGTGCTCCAGGCTCAGCTCGGCGGACGCGGCTACCAGGTCGGCCTGCTCCACGGCGATCTCACCCAGCGCGAGCGGGATCGCGCCATGCAGCAGTTCCGTGCCACCCACATCAAGTACCTGATCGCGACCAATGTCGCGGCGCGCGGCCTGGACATCGACGACATCTCGCACGTCATCAACTACGACGTGCCGCTCACCCCGGACGAGTACCTGCATCGCGTGGGCAGGACCGGACGCGCCGGTCGTGCCGGAGTCGCAGTCACGTTGATCACCCCCAGCGAGATCCTCAAGCTGCGCGACGTCGAGAAGCACGCGCGCACGCACATCGAGCCCGCGACACTCGACGAGGATTTCCCCGCGATCGTGGTCGGCGCCGAGGCCTGAGCCAGCGCGGACAGTGATGCTGCCGGCCATCCACGACACGGGAACTGGCGAAGCGGTGCTGTTCCTGCATGCGTTCACCCTGGACGCCTCGCAATGGGATCACCAGGTCGCCGCGCTCTCGGGCGACATGCGCTGCGTTCGTGTCGACTTCTGGGGCTGCGGGACATCGCCGCCACCTCCCGCGGGTGAGCCGAGCCTCGAGGGCTTCGCCACGTCGGTGATCGCCGTCCTCGATGCGCGACACATCGACCGCGTCGCCCTGGTCGGACTCTCGATGGGAGGCTACCTCGCGTTCGCTCTCTGGCGGCTGGCGCCGGAACGGATTCGCGCGCTCGTGCTCTGCAACACGCGGGCGACCGCGGACGCCGACGGGCCGCGCACCGACCGCCTGGTGATGGCCGAACGCGTGGAGCGCGAGCGCTCAGTGGAGTCGATCGTCGAGCCGATGGTCGCGCGCATGCTGAGTCCCGGCGCCCAGGCTGAGGCGCATATCGTCGACCCGGTGCGCGGACGGATCCGCCGCTGCACACCCGCAGGGATTGCCTTCGCGCAGCGCGCGATGGCGGCGCGACCGGACAGCACCGGACTGCTCGCGTCCATCGCCGTGCCGGCCCTGGTCATCGCCGGAACCCAGGATGCCATCGTCTCCACCCCGGAAGTTCGTGCCATAAGCGGCGGCATCCCGGGGGCACGGTATGTCGAGCTCGACTGCGGGCATCTCAGCAACCTCGAGCGCCCGGTCGCTTTCAACCGGCACCTCACGGAGTTCCTGGATCCGGCGAGAATGGCGTCATGAGCCAGCTTCCCAAGGACCTGCTCGATATCCTGGCCTGCCCGCGCTGCCGCGGACCGCTCGCGGTCGAGACGGCGTCGCTGCGTTGCGACGCGTGCCGGCTGCGCTACCGCGTCGACAACGGCATCCCGGTGATGTTGATCCACGAAGCCGAACACTTCGGCCCCGACGTCGAGGCTCCGGGCGTCAGCTGAGTCGCGTCAGGCGAGAACGCCGACCGCCTCGGTGGCGACCGAGGCGGGGGCGGCACAGAAACCCTCGTAGTCGATGGGCTCGGTGATGGTGGGATTCTCGCCGCACACCGGGCACTGCGGATCGCGCGGCACCCGGAACTCGCGGAATTTCATCGCCAGAGCATCGAGGTGCAGGAGCCGCCCGGTGAGCAGGTCACCGGCGCCGGTGATCAGCTTGATGACCTCGGTCGCCTGGAGCACCCCGACGATCCCGGGGAGCACGCCCAGCACGCCCGCCTCGGCGCACGACGGAGCTTCCTCGGGTGGAGGCGGGGAGGGGTACCGGCAGCGGTAGCAGGGCGACTGGAACGGCACCACCGTGGTGACCTGCCCCTCGAAGCGGAAGATTCCGCCGTCGACCATCGGCTTTTTGGCAAAGATGGCCACATCATTCGCGAGGTACCGGGTCGGGAAGTTGTCGCAGCCGTTGACGATGATGTCGTACTGGTCGAAGATCTCGCGCGCATTCTCACCGCTGAGCACAACGTTGTGCTCGACGACCCGGACGTCGCTGTTGAGCGCGTTGAGCGCGATCCGAGCCGACGCGGTCTTGAGCATCCCGATGCGATCCTCGGTGTGCAGGATCTGGCGCTGCAGGTTGCTCAGGTCGACGGTGTCGAAGTCGACGAAACCGATCGTGCCCACGCCCGCGGCCGCGAGGTAGAGGGCGGCCGGGCTCCCGAGCCCGCCGGCGCCGATGAGCAGCACCCGTGCGTCGAGGAGCTTGGCCTGCCCTTCGACGCCGATCTCGGGAATGAGCAGGTGGCGGCTGTAGCGCTGCTGCTGCTGGGCGGTCAGGACACGGGGCACGATGAAGTCGAAACCGGCCTGCTTCCACGCGCCGTAGCCGCCCGCCATCGACTGGACGTCGGTGTATCCCAGCTCCTGGAGCGCCCGCGCGGCGAGTAGCGAACGAACCCCGCCGGCGCAGTAGAGCGTGATCGGGGTGTCGTGCTTGGGGACTGTGTCCTCGATACGGGTTTCGATGAATCCCTTGCTCAGGTGCAGCGCACCCGGGATGTACCCTTCGTCGAACTCGTTTCGCTCGCGCACATCGATGAGGGTGCGCGATCCCCCCGCGGCGCGAACCTGTTGTGGGGAAACCTCCGGGACGGTGCTGCGTGCGTCGTCGAGGAGGTCGCGAGAAGACTTGCCCATGCAGCCAGTCTACCCAAAACCGATCGAAACCCGACCTAGCGAGTCCGGATTCGGAATCAGGCCTTGGCGGGCCGCCGCCAGCCGGGCGCGTCCGCGGCCTCCCGACCGGGCGCTTCGCAGGCGCGGCGGTCGCCGCCTTCGGGGGTCTCCCGACCTTTCGCTTCGCCGGCGTGCTCGACGCGGCGGCGGGCGATGGGGCGGATGCCATGGCGGCGAGGATCGTCCGCTCTGTCTCCTCGAGCCGCTCCGCCAGTGCGAGGACGCGGCTTCGTGCCCCACGTGTCGCGGTCAGCGCGTCGACGAGCGATACCGTTGCGCCGCCACGCTTCTGCTTCTTTCCAGCCATGATCGAAGCGACCCTACCATAGACTGCGACGGTGCACCCGACACGTCCCGCGCGCCCACTCGCGGCCCTGCTGGGCGCGGCCGGAATCGACGCCACGCTCCAACCTTCGGCGGCGGGGCTCGAGATCACTGCAATCGACTCCGATTCGCGCTCGGTGGCCCCGGGGAGTCTCTTCGTGGCGATCCCCGGGCTCCGCTCCGATGGCCATCGCTTCATCGACGCCGCGGTCGAGCGCGGCTCGGCGGCGGTCGTCGCCGAACAACTCCCAGGTGCGCCGATCGACGCTTCGATACCGGTGATCATCGTCGGCGACTCGAGGCTGGCGCTCTCCGACCTCGCCGCCGCCTTCAACGATCACCCCAGCCGGGCGCTCTGCGTCGCCGGCATCACCGGGACCGACGGCAAGACCACAACGGCGACACTCCTCTGGTACGCATGGCGCGCCGCCGGGATCGCCGCGGCGTCGATCACCACCGTCGATCGTCGAACCCTGGACGGCGTGACCGCCAATCCGTCGCGGCAGACGACCCCGGAGGCACCCGAGCTCCAGGCAGAGCTCGCCCGCATCCGCGACGCCGGTTGCACGCACGTCGCGCTCGAGACCTCGTCGCATGCGCTCGAGATGCGCCGCGCCGACGGCGTGGACTTCCGCGCCGCGGTGTTCACGCGGATCACCACCGAGCACCTCGAGCTGCACGGAACCCGCAACCGATACCTGGCGGCCAAGGCTCGTCTGCTCGAACTCGTATCGGCGCGGCCTGACGGCGTCGCCGTCCTCGATGCCGGCGACCCGTTCGGGTTCCCGCACCTCGCGGTGATCCCGGTCGCCACCAGGCTCACATACACCGACCTCCCCGACATCGCCGCGGATCTTCGCGCCGAGGACATCGTCGTCGAGCCTTCGGCGGTGCGCTTCATCGCGCGCACACCCTGGGGCGATGCCGGCGTGCGCCTCCGCCTGGCCGGCAGCTTCAACGTGCGCAACGCTCTCGCGGCGCTCGCAGCCGCCTGTGCCACCGGCGCCGCGCTCGGCAGTGCCGTCCGCGGTCTCGAGGCGGCCGAGGCCGTCACCGGGCGCATGGAGCGCATCGACCTCGGCCAGCCCTTCGAGGTGGTGGTCGACTACGCGCACACCACCGACGCGCTCGAGACCGTCCTCCACGAGCTGCGCCGGACAACCGGGGGGCGGCTCTGGGCGGTGTTCGGCTCGGCGGGGGAACGCGACGTGGAGAAGCGTCCGGCGATGGGATCGGTGGCGGCGCGGCTCGCTGATATCAGCGTCATCACCGATGAGGATCCGCGTGGCGAGGACCGTCAGCTCATCCTCGAGCAGATCGCTGCTGGAGCCGCCGCTGCCGGCGGCGTGCGCGGCACCAACCTGTTTGTCATCCCCGATCGCGAAGAGGCGATCGGTTTTGCGGTGTCGAAGGCAGCGCCCGGGGATACGGTGCTCTGCGCCGGCAAGGGCCACGAGAAGACCGTCGAGACCGCGACCGGCGAGATCCCGTGGAATGAGCGAGCCGTGGCGATCGCGGCGATCCGGCGGCGGATCAGCTGATCGGGTGCCGGTTCGGCATCCCGGGTCGTCGCGGGTATTCATCGCTGGTGGGCACCAGCTTGCGCACCCGCAGCACAGCGTCGGTCGGCGCGTCGGGAGCGCTCCCACCGCAGGCGGCCGCCGCCGCGGCGCAACCGGAGAGTGCCGCCGGGGCGCCGGCGACGAGCGCGCAGAGACTGCCGCCGACACGCAACAGCGGCAGCGCGAGCTCGCAGAGCACCGGCGGCGGCGCGGTCGCTCGGGAGGTCGCGAGGTCGAAGGCCTCGCGCAGACCATCGCGGCGACCCGCGTCCTCGGCGCGGAGCGCCTCCACGACAACGCCGGACAACCCGAGCAAGCCGGCGACGTGGACGAGAAACCCGCTCTTGCGCCGGTCCGAAGTCGAGGAGGGTCACCGAGAGGTCCGGCCGCAGAATGGCGATCACCATCCCCGGCACGCCGCCACCCGATCCGATGTCGACGACGCTGCACCCCGCCGGCGGCGCAGCAACCCCGAGCAGCTCCTCGGCCTCGACGACGTTGCGCGACCACATCTGCGCTCGCGGGATCGACGTCAGGTTGAGACGCGCGGACCAGCGGTCGAGCTCGTCGAGATACGCCTCGAGAGTCGCGTTCACGTCGCCAGTCTGCAGCGGTCCCATGGCGCCGAGCCTAGCGCTCGCCCTGGAGCGTGGCGGGTCGGTGACGGTGACTCGATTGCCTCCCCGACCGGGCCGCTCCGTGCGATCATGCAAGAAGCGATGGACATGGAGCCGGAAACATCCGACCGCTGCCCGGTGTGCAAGGGCGAAATGCTCTCGGTGCTGTATTACGGCGCTGACGGCGAGTCGGTCGGCGGCCACCGGATCTGCCCGGGCTGCGGACCTCGGACCACCGTGGAGCTGGGCGCGCCTGACGAGATCCGCCGTCGCCTCCTGGAGCGCAAGGCCTCCTAGTCCGCCGGGCACGCCTGAGCGAACTCAATCCAAACGGCGCTCCCTCGTATGTTCCGTCTGCAGTCGTGTGACGCGGCGGTGACGGCCGGTCACGGCGCGATGACATCGGCGGGCGACTCCGGCAGTCGATGGGAGACTGGCCGCGATGCGTCACCCCCGTTTTTCGTTCGCCCATCACCGCATCGTGCTTGCTCTTCCGCTCGCGCTGGCGCTCATCCTGATCGCCGCGCCGGCTGCGGCGGGGCCCACGCCCGTGCCCTCGCCGGGGGTGAGCGCGGCCCAGGCGGCGGCGGCCGCAGCCAAGGCGGACGCGCAGAACGCCAAGTCTGCCGCCAACAACGCTGACACCGCGCTCTCGCTTGCGCGCAGCGCGCTGGCGGCGGCGAACGCGCACCTCGCGCTGATCAACACGCAGATCAGCGGGCTCAACGTGACCATCACCGCCGACACCGCGACGCTGCGTACTGTCGACGCGCAGCTTGCCGCCGATCGCGGACATCTCTCCGCCTACCTTCGCCAGTCGTACGAGAACGGCGGCTCCCAGGCGATGCTCGCGTACATCATCTCGGCGAACACCATCGCCGCCGCGATCCAGCGAGATGTGCAGGTCAACGAGATCTCATCGGCGAGCCGGCAGCTGGTTGCGCGGATCGCAGCCGAGCAGCAGAAGGCCACGACCACGCTCGCCCGCCACACCGCTGACCTCGCGCAGCTCGCCGCCGCGGAGGAGCAGGCTCGGACCGAGCAGGCGATCATCAAGGTGCAGACGCAGAACCTGCTTGCTGCGGACATCACCGCCCACGCCCACGTGTCGCAAGCGCAGAAGGCGCTCGCCGCTGCGGTGGCCGCGCTCGCCGCCGCTCGCGCGCGCGACGCCGTCTATCCGCCGGTCGCGGGTCCGCTGTTCACAGTCGACACCAACCTGACCCTGCCGAGCGGTGAGACGGCCGCGAGCCTCAATCAATTCCTCAATGGGTCGGCACTTGCCGGACTCGGCGCCAGCTTCATGCAGGCCGAAGCGACGTATCACGTCAGCGCGCGCTATTTCGTGGCCCACGCAATCCTCGAATCCGCCTGGGGGACGAGCGCGATCGCATTTTACAAGCACAACCTGTTCGGCTTCGGCGCCGACGACGCCAATCCGTACCTTGATGCGATGACCTTCACGAGCTTCGACGCGTGCATCCAGTACGTCGCACAGTTCATCGAGACCCACTACCTGGCCGTCGGCGGGCCGTTCTATCACGGCCCCACGCTGCGCGGGATGAATGTCGACTACGCGAGCGATCCGAACTGGGCCGAGAAGATCGCGAGCATCGCGGACACGATTCCTCCACTCGCCGTGGCCTGACCCCAGTTCGCCTACTTCGATCCGCGGCGCCGCGAAGCCAGCGTCGCCGTCCCGCAGCGTTCCCGGCAAGCCCTTCGGATAGGCTGCCCGGATGCAGCAGCCGATCGGTGAGCACGCGCTGCTTGCTGAACTCGAGGACCGCTGCACTCATCGATCCCGACGGCAGCGTTGCCTGGCTGTGCTGGCCGTGGATCGATTCGACCCCGTTGCTCTTCTCGATCCTTGACGCCGACCGCGGCGGTGCCTTCTCCGTACGACCCACGCGACCGGATGCTCGCGTTGTGTCGCGCCGCTATCACCCGCGATCGCTGGTGCTCGAGACGGTCTGGGACGTTGGTGGAGCGCGGCTCATCGTGGAAGACGCGCTCGACCTCGATGTGGGGCCGCTGCTGATTCGCAGCCTGCGCGCCGGAGGGGAAGCCGTCGAGGTCCTGGTGCATCTCACCGCACCGGCGTGGCCCGGGACTCCAGCGTCTTTGCGCGTGTTCGGTGACTCGGTCGAGCTCGCCGGCGTGAGCCGGGTGGTCATCCACGCACCGTCGCAATGGGAGGCGACGCCCGGTGGCGCAACATGTGAATTGACGGTCCGCCCTGGGAGTCCAAAGACGGTCACGCTCGGCGCTGCGGACATGGTGCAACGCGCGGTATCCATCAACTCAACGCTCGCCGAGTGGCATCGAACAATCCCCGAAGCCATCGCCTCCATCAACGTCCGACTCCCCGAAGCCAACGATCTCCTCGCGACGACCGCGGCGGTGCTCCTCGGCCTGCGCCGCCGGGACGGAGGCATCGTCGCGGCCCCGACCACATCACTGCCGCAGTGGCCCGGATCGGCACGCACCTGGGACTACCGCTACTGCTGGCTGCGCGACTCGTCGCTGGCGGCGCTCGCGACGCTGCGGCTCGGGCTGACCGATCCGGCGCGGTCGCTTGGGGCCTTCATCGGTGCGGTCGTGACCGAATCCGGACCGGTCCCGCTCGTTCGGGTCGACGGGACCGCGCCTCCGGACGAGGTGGAGATTCCCGAGCTCGCCGGCTACGGCGGCGCTCGTCCTGTCCGGATCGGCAACGCCGCGGCCGGCCAGGTGCAGCTCGACGTGCCCGGCGAGGTCATCGAGCTCGCGACGTCGCTCGATCGCGAATCAGCCCTGCCCGACCAGCTCCGGGCGGCGGTGCCGATCCTCGCCGGGTGGCTGGTCCAGCACTGGCGCGAGCCTGACCACGGCATCTGGGAGATCCGCGGCGCGCGGGCGCGCTACACGCATTCGTTGATCACGGCGGCCAGCGGACTCGAAGGCGCCGCTGCGCTCGTCGACAAGCGGGTCATCTCCGGCGACGCGGCCGCATGGCGGCACGCCGCGGCTGCGGCTGCGGCCGACCTCGGTACGGCGGGTGGAGCGCTGGAGCTGCGCGTCGACGGCGGCGGAGCCGACGCTGCGCTCGCCCAGGCAGCGCTCCTCGGCGGGCTCGACGTGATCGCCGGGCGGATCGATCCCACCCTCGAACTGATCGTGGCGCGACTCGCGCGTCGCGGTCTGGTCGACCGCTACGTGGGGCAGCCCGACCCGCTCTCGGACCCCGCCGCCCCCTTCGTGTTTCCGACCTTCTGGCTGGCCGGGGCGCTCGCCGCGAGGGGGCGCGACGGCTCGCGATGGCTCGAGTCGGCGCTCGCCACCCGGGGACCGCTCGGGCTCTTCGGCGAGGTCGCCGATCCGGTCGATCATTCGCCGCTCGGCAACTATCCGCAGGTGCAGAGCCATGCGGCGTTCGTTCTTGCCGTGACTGCCCCACAGTTTCCTGCGTAGGTCACCCGCACGATGAGGCGAGCGGCGGAATGCCTGGATCGTGCACGCCGACCGCGACTCCCCCCGGCACCACCGCGACGCACTCGATGTCCCGCCGCAGGGCGGTGAGCTGCGGGACGATCGCGAACAGGCGGTTCAGCGACAGGCCCGCGTCGATCTCCGAGACGAAGCCGGCGCCGGCGAATCCCGGGAGACCGAGCATCCCAACGTCCACCTCGGGGATCTGCGCGGTGATCACCGGGCCGGACGCTCCTGGCCGCAGCGAGAGGCCGATGTGCGCGACGGCGGTCGGCGTGAACGGGCCCGCGGAGACGGTGGCGGAGACGACCACAAGACCGGAGCGAACTCGCACCTGCAGGTCTCTGAACTCGTCGGGGTGCGGGTTGTTGGCGATGGCGAGCACCGTGAGGTCCTGCTCGCTGAGCACCACAACGCCGTGCGGTGCTTCCACGAGCTGGGCCACCATCGCCTTGCCGAGCGCCACCGCGATCGCCGGCTCGGTGCCTCCGTGCGAGGGACCCGCGGGCGGCGCCCCGAGCGCCGGCGCGGCCAGGGCGCGATCGGCAAGAAAGACCGAGCCGCCCACCACGACGAGGAGCACGATCAGTCCGAGGCAGCACCCGCGCACGATCCCGCGCTGGTCGGAGGTAGTCACAACTCCTATGTTCGCCCGCCGGTCTCGGCGCCGTGCGATCCCGGGACGGGGTGGAGGATCAGCCGTGTGCGGGCGTGGCGGCGCACCTGCTGCGCGCTCCAGTAAAGGGGGAACTGCCGGTTGGTGCGCCAGCGGCGAGACAGGTCGCGGTAGTGAGGTGAGCCCGGCTGTCCGGACTGGCCGGGAACGTGGATTCCGCCGCTCGCGTCCCAGTTCCCCACATCGATGACCTGGCGCCAGGACGGCGCCGAGAGCCGGGTCTCGAACGCCTCGCCCGGAACCTGGGAGGTGGCCAGGACGGTGTCGGTGTTTCCGCCAACCCTGATCGACCGGGCGTTGAAGAACCAGGCCAGGCCGCGACGGCGCCCGAAGGCGTGGATGAGCTCGAGCCGGTGGACGCGCCCCCAGGTCCAGCGACGCGAATTGCGTCCGTAACGGCCGCGAAGGTCGCTCATGGCGTCGTCCAGCGATTTCGCCACCACCTCCGCCCAGGTCGTCAAGCCTTCGAACAAGCCGTCGTCCCCGAGCTCCCAGCGTTCGATCAGCGACGGGGTCAACCGGCCGACGAGGTTACCCGGGTACTGAAAGACCGGGTGCGACAGGTCGACACCAGCGAGGATCCGCCACGCATTGCCGCAGATCGGGCTCAATGAATGCTCGGCGAGCCGGGCCATGAACGCCTCGTAGATGGTCGGTTCGACCCGGCCCGGGTCCATGACTGCGTCCCACTCCGCGAGCCGGTGGCGCACCGCCTCGGCGCCCGGATGCGCGCAGTGCATCGATCCCAGCAATCGGACCACCTGGCGCGCCGGGGGGCAGACGAGGTCCATCTGCGCCCGGGCCATGTAGGCCAGATCGACCACCCGCGCGCTGAGCAGCTCGCCGATCCTCGTGGCGCGGTAGCCGGACAGGTAGTCGGTGCCGATGTAGAACGGGAAGCTGTTGCCGGCGATGCGGTTGTTGGCCGTGATGATCTGCTGCTCGGGAGGGTCGAACAGCTGCGGAACCTCGTCCGGGGTGAGGTATCTCGTCCACACCGCGTCCCCGGTCCAGCCCTGCATTGGAAGCCCGCTCGGCCTCGCCTGCCGGACGGGGATCCGCCCGGACAGCAGGTAGCCAATGTGGCCGTCGACGTCCGCGTACACGACGTTCTGCGAAGGAGCGTCGAACGGCGCGAAGGCGTCCTTGAAGCTCGCCCAGTCCCCGGCACGCTGGAGGCGGAGGAGACCTTCGGCGGCGCCCCCCGGCTGCAGCGCGGTCCACTGCAGCGCGAGCCCTCGCCAGATTGCTCGGTCCGGATCCTCGATGCGCTCGACGACCGGACCATGGCGGGTCACCACCACCTCCTCGAGCACGTCGGATGAGCCCTTGACGTGGATGATCTCGCGCAGCCGCCGGGCCGGCTCGAACCCACGCTCGGTGCGGAATCGATCGGCCGCGGGGGAATCGAACTCCTCGATGACCAGGTCCTGGCAGTCGGCAAAGGAATTGGTGAATCCCCAGGCGACGCGCTTGTTGTGGCCGATGATCACGAACGGCATCCCGGGCATGGTCACGCCGGTCGACTCGAAGTCCTCCCCGGACCGAATGTGAGCCGCGTACCAGATCGAGGGCATCCCCGGGACCAGGTGCGGATCGTTGCAGAGAATCGGCCGCCCCGACGCCGTCCGCTCGCCGGAGACGACCCAGGAGTTGCTCATCCCTCCGGCGGTGGGAATCCAGCGAGCCGCTTCCCGGAACATGGTCAGCAGCTGGGTGCGGGCGTCGCTGCCGCCGGCGGCACGAACGGTGCCCGCGAGGATGGTCGGGTTGGCGTCGGGGTAGACAATGTCGAGCCGGGCGGCGTGCTCGGGGCCGATCGCCCGGAGCAGCTCCAACCGCTGCACCTCGGTATCCCAGTTCATGCTGAGCCCGAGCGCCAGCAGCTTGAGCGCGGCGAGGCTGTGCATCGGCTCCCACGGCTCCGGGGTCACGCCGAGCAGCCGGTATTCGAGGGGCAGCGCCCGGCCCGACAGGGCGATGGCGTTGACACCGGCGGCGTACGCCTTGAGCATGCGGCGCGCCTCCGGAGCTAGGCGCAGCTCCTCCTCCCGAGCCACCCGGTGCAGCCCCACCCGGCGGATGAAGCGGTCGATGTTCACGCCCTCGCTGCCGATCACCTCGCTGATCCGGCCGGTCGCCACCCGCCGGGTCACCTCCATCTGCCAGAGCCGGTCCTGCGCGTGGACGACACCCACCGCGAACGCGGCGTCCTCCATCGAGGTGGCGTTGAGGTGGGGCACGCCCCAGCGATCCCGAGCGACGGTGACCTCCGCGATGAGGCCGGCGAGGCCGAGCCTGCCCCTCACCCGGGGCAACGACACGCCGAAGGTGCGATGGCGCGCGACCAGCAGAGCGGTGCAGACGACGACCACCACGGCCGCCACGGCGATGAGGGCAATGATCATTTGAAGCGGTCTGGGAACGTACTACACTCGCGAGCCCATGGCCTTGCGAACTCCACTCCACGACCGGCACGTAGCGGCAGGGGCACGGATGGTTGAGTTCGGCGGCTTCGACATGCCGCTGCAGTACTCGACCATCCGCGAGGAGCACATCGCGGTCCGGACCCGGTGCGGCCTCTTCGACCTCTCGCACATGGGCGAGGTGCGCTTCAGCGGCGACGGCGCGCTCGACGTCGTGCAGCGCCTGGTGACCAACGACGTCGCTCGCCTCGAGGTCGGCGGGGCCCTCTACGGTGTGATGTGCAACGAGGCCGGCGGGATCGTCGACGACGTGGTCGTCTACCGAGACCCGGGCGGCTACATGGTGGTGATCAACGCCGCCTGCCGGGCGAAGGACACCGCCTGGATGCGCGGCCACGCCGAGGCTGCATCCTTTGAGGATCTCAGCGACGCGCTGGCGCTGCTGGCCGTGCAGGGCCCTCGGGCGGTCGGTGTGGTGGCAGGACTCTGTGAGGACGACGTCACCGATGTGCGCCCCTTCCACTTCAAGGACACGCGGGTGGCGGGTGTGCACGCGGCAGTCTCGCGGACCGGCTACACCGGCGAGGATGGCTTCGAGCTCTACGTCGACGCGCCAGATGCTCCCGGACTCTGGGACGCGCTCCTCGAAGCCGGTGCCGCGGAGGGCATGATCCCCTGCGGTCTCGGCGCGCGCGACACGCTCCGCCTCGAGGCGGGCCTGCGCCTGTACGGCCAGGACATGGACGACAACACCGACCCATACAGCTGCGCGTTGGGCTGGACCGTCAAGCTCCAGAAGGGCGAGTTCATCGGGCGCCCGGCGCTGTCCCGGCTCGACCCGTCGCGCCCCCCGCGGCGTTTTGTCGGCATCGAGCTCCAGGGCAGGGCGATCGCCCGCCACGGCCAGCGGGTGCTCGCCGGTGGCGAGGCTGCCGGCGAAGTCACCAGCGGGACCTACAGCTTCACGCTCGACCACTCGATCGCCACCGCATCATTGGACGGCGACGTCCCGGCGGACGCCGAGCTCGCCGTCGATATCAGAGGCACCGTCGCCGCGGCAACGGTGGTGCCGCTGCCCTTCTACCGCCGCCCCAAGGGAGCCTGAACGTGGCCGACCTCTCCAACTACCGGTTCACCCCCAGCCACGAGTGGGTCCGCGTCGAGGGCTCGAAGGCGACGGTGGGGATCAGTGATCACGCCCAGGCGCAGCTCGGTGACGTGATCTTTCTTGAGCTTCCCGCCGCGGGCACCGAGGTGAAGGCGGGCGCGAAGTTCGGGGCCATCGAGTCGGTGAAAGCGGCGTCCGACCTGTACGCACCGGTGAGCGGCACCGTGGCCGAGGTAAACGCCGCTCTGACCGACCGCCCCGAGCTCGTCAACTCCGATCCCTACGGAGAGGGCTGGATGCTCCGCATCGACAGCGCGGGTGACGACGCAGGTGACCTTCTCGACGAGGCCGGCTACACGAAGCTGGTCGGCGCCTGACCTAGACTTTCTCGACGGGGTCAGCTAGCTCAGCTGGTTAGAGCGCGCGGTTCACATCCGCGAGGTCGAGGGTTCGAGTCCCCCGCTGACCACCACCAGGTGTGCGCCGGCACGCTCCCTCGCCGGTACTGTTCACCACACCAACGGGATCAGCCGCTTCGTCCGCTTGGTGTATGCCGCATATCCGGGAAGGTCGCGGCGCAGGAGTGCTTCCTCGGCTGCTACGCGCTGGTGGTACGCGACCCCGAGCAGTCCCGCTACCACCGCGACCACCGGAAGACTCCGCGACGTTAGTGCAAATCCTGTCCAGATCAGCAGCGATCCCGCGTACCCCGGATGGCGCACCAATCTATATGGTCCGCGCTCCACGATGCGCTGCGCCTCCTCGACGCGCAGCGTTCGCGAATAGGATTGCCCGAGCGTGCGCATCGACCAGGCCCGAATGCCGAGCCCGCCTGCTTCGAGCCCGACGCCCACCGCACCCGCTGCTCGAGGAAGCTGCGGCCGCCACCGGAGTCGCAGCAAGGGCGCGGCTATCGCGGCCGTCGTGTACGCGGCGACGATCATCCGCGTGGTCCCGCGATCATTTCGCGAAGCGTGGAGACTTCGACGCCGCGCCGCGCCGGCGCGTCGATACCTCGAGGGCGAAGAAACCTGCAACGCCCGCATACCCGGCCGCGAACCATGCGATTCCCTCGGCGCGCCTGCGTCGCTCGGACACCATGGTCATGGAGAGAGCGTGACACCTGGCTGCTACGCTCCGCCGTATGAGTGACGACCGTCCCGTACTCCTCTTCGGGGAGACGTACCACCACCCCGACATCCTGTATCGCACCGGATTCCTCGCGCCCGATCCGGTGGTCGTCGTCGACCGCGGCGGCTCGGACACGGTGCTCTGGACGAGCGCGCTCGAGGAGGGCCGAGCTCGCAAGCAGGCTTCGGTGGGCGAGGTGCGCAGCACCGTGGAGCTGGACATCCCGGCCGGGCCCGCGGGAGGCAACGAATACGACGGTTGGGCGGCCCTGTTGGTGGCCGTCTGTCGCGAGCACGGTCTCAGTGCCGTCGATGTGGACAGCGACTTTCCCACCGTGCTCGCCGACCACCTCAGGCACAACGATGTCGACGTCCGGCCGCGCACGGACATCTACCAGCAGCGGCGCCGGATCAAGACACCCCAGGAGGTGGTGTGGATCACCTCCACGGAGAACGCCGGCATGGCGGGGCTCCAGAAGGCCATCGATGTGATCGCCGCGGCAGAGATCCGCGACGGCCTGCTCGTCCACGAAGGGCGCAACCTCACCAGCAAGGACCTCATCTTCACCATCGAGAGCCACCTCCTCGAACAGGGCTGCAGCACCGAGGACTTCGATCGCCTGCGGCGGCCCTGAATCGGCGGATCCTCACCGGGCGATGAGCGACGTGATTCGCGCGGGCCTGCCGATCGTGCTCGACATCTACCCGTTCAACAAGACCACGCGGTACTGGGGCGACATGACCCGCACCGTCGTTCGCGGAACGCCGCCGCCGCAGGTGGAGCGCATGTGGGATGCCGTGCTCGAAGCCCAGCAGGCGGGCCTCGACACCGTGAAGCCGGGAGCGAACGGACGCGACGTGCATTACGCGTGCTGCGAGGTCTTCAAGAAGCACGGCTACGCGTCGCTGGCCAGGCCGTATCGAGATATCCAGAGCGATGCGCGCTTTATTCACGGGACCGGGCACGGGCTCGGGCTCGAGATCCACGAGTTCCCCCGCGTCAACGAATCGGACGTCGTCCTCGAAGTCGGGGATGTGATCACTGTCGAGCCCGGGCTCTACGACCCGAGCCTTGGTGGCATCCGCATCGAGGACCTCGTGGTGGTCACCGCGACCGGCTGCCGAAACCTCACCACCCTGCCGAAGACCTTCCGGCTGGCCTGAGAGCGGCTCCTGCTACACTGCGAGCGCTTCTCATCGAGGAGCGTTTCCACATAACGCTTTCCTGCGCCCGGATCGCGACTGCCTGATCACCTCGGCAGCCGCAGCACCCCGGGCGCCGCAAGCCCAGAGGAAAGGAGGTGCCACGCATGGTGCGTGACTACGAGCTGATGTACATCGTCCGGCCGGAGCTGGAGGATGACGCGGTGCGCGTCGCCGTGAAGTCGGTGCGCGGCCTGATCGAGTCCCAGGGCGGCGAGGTCGTCAAGACCACGCTGTGGGGCAAGCGGCGTCTCGCCTACGAGGTCAAGCGGCTTCGCGAAGGGCACTACGTCCTGGTCGTGTTCCACCTCGACGGCGACAAGGTCGCGGAGATCGAGCGCGCGCTCCGGATCCACGACACCGTGTTCCGCCACCTCATCGTCGTCCACGAGGGTCCGATGCCGGAGCCCGAGGCCGAGATCGAGGAGGTGCAGGGACCGATCGAGCCCGCTGCTGACATCGACGGCGCAGACGCGGATACTGTCGATGCAGGGTCCGTGGGTGGGGACGACGATCTGGAAGCAGACGACGTGCCCTCGGCAATCGACGAAGACGAAGGAGATTTGTGATGGCGGGTTCCCTCAATCGCGTGATGCTCATCGGCAGGCTGACCCGCGACCCCGAGCTTCGCTACACGCCGAGCGGCACCGCCGTGTGCAACCTGGCGCTCGCGACCAATCGCTACGGGAGCGACCCGGCGACCGGGGAGCGCAAGGAGTTCACCGACTACCACGACGTGGTCGTCTGGAACCAGGGCACCCGCAAGCTCGCCGAGACCACCGCGCAGTACCTGCAGAAGGGCCGGCTCGTCTATGTCGAGGGCAGGTTGCAGACCCGCTCCTGGGACGACGCCCAGAGCGGCCAGAAGCGCTACAAGACCGAGGTCAACGCCAACGATGTGCAGTTCCTGGACAGCGCAGGCGGCCGTCAGGAAGGTGGTGCGCCTGCCGGCGACGGCGGCGCCGCGGTGCCGGTCACGGTTCCTGCGGGTGGCGACGTCGACCCTGATGACATTCCGTTCTGAGCTGGAGAGCCATGCCTGATTTCGACCGCCGCCGCCGCAAGGTGTGCAGCTTTTGCCTGGAGCACATCGATTTCATCGACTACAAAGAGGTCACGCGCCTGCGCCGCTACCTCTCGGAACGGGGCAAGATCCTGCCGCGGCGCATGACCGGCACGTGTGCCCGGCACCAGCGGACGCTGACGGTTGCGCTGAAGCGGGCGCGGCACATCGCGCTGTTGCCATTTGCGGAGATCCGCTAAGAGCTCGGTCCGGCGCACGGAGTTGGGCTCAAGGCATCGTTGAGGTACGCGGCGCAGCTGCCTGGTGCCGGACCGCCGCCTTCGAAGACTTCGACCTCCCAACCCAGCGCTGATGAAGCCACGACCGACAGGGAGACCGGTTGACCTGGGACCTGGTCAGATGGCGTGAAGAATTCGGGGAGACCCCCGCAGCGGATCGTCGCGACTTGCGGAGTGCTGGTCGCGATCTTCAACGATCCAGCCCCTGAGCAGTCGACTCCGATCGAGTAGACCGTGGCCGCGGTGAACGCCGAGATATCGCCCGATCCCCGGCCATACGCGGTGGGTGCCACTGCTCGGGCGCCGGCGGAGGGCACCAAAATCGGCGGCGGTCCATCTGTCATGAGGATCTCCCAACTGACCGCGGAGTTGGCGGTGACATATGTCGTCACTGAACCGCCATTCGGGCCACCTTGGTTCGATTCAAACCATGAGCCATGTCCCCCTGAGGGCGTGGAGCACCCGGCGATCTCCGAGCCGAAACGTTGGTTTTGCCCTATCTGCACAGTGTCCGCAGCGGTGGCCGAGTTGCAGGCGACCTGAACATAAACGTCTTCGCCTGGTGCGAGCACGAAGGCGGGGAGAGTCGCCAACCCTGTGCCGTACGTCACCGGGACGAGAACACGCGAGTCCGGATCAATCGTGAACGGCGGCAACAATGCCCTGCTCTGGGCCACGAAGATCTCCCAGCGCATCGATGGGTCGGCGGTGACCCGCAGCGTCAGCGGCTTGTCGTCGTAGGCTTTTGGACCCTCCACCGTCATCGTGGTGACGGCAGTGTCGGCCGAGCATTGCTCGAGGACGTTGTCGATCACGTGGTTGGTTGAGGCAATCTCGAACGAACCCGGCCCCAGACAGTCGAATTGGATATAGAGCGTCCCCTGCGGCACAAACGTCCGGAGTTGCAGCGGTCCATGGCCGCTGGTCAGCGAAATCACGACGTGGGCAGCAGTGGGAACGCCACGGTCACCGAGCAGGGGCATCGCCTTGAGGGGCGATGCAGAGGGAGAGGCGGACCTGGCGGCTGGTCCGGGTGCCGGATTGTCGTGACTTCTCAGCTCGATGGCAAACACCGCGATGCCCGCCGCGACGACGGCAGCAGCGGCCAGCCCGGCAAACAGGTTGAACATCGTGCGCCGTCCGCGACCCGGCGACTCGACCTCGATGTCCGTCAGCCCCGACGGCGGGGTTGATGATTCGATGTGCTCGAAGAAGACGCGCAGCTTCGAATCGAGACGAGGGTCGATGTCAACCATCGCCAAGCTCCTTTCGCAACGTGACGAGGCCTCGTGCGAGGTGGGCTCGCACGGTTCCGGGCCGGCAGCCCATGAAGACGGCGCACTCTTCAACGGAGTAACCGTGCCGGTAGTTGAGCGTGATCGCGGCCCGCTGCCTGAGCGAGAGCCGGCGATACGCCCGGTCGATGTCGACGAACTCCGCTGCCGCCCCCGGGTCGCCGCGTGACGCAGCGTCCTCGATCAGCGCCTGCGGCGGCCACCCGCGCAAGCGCAGGTGACGGCGCCGGCTGATGCAGTGGTTGACGCAGACGCGGGTCAGCCACGAGGCGGGACGCTCCATCCCCGCCACCGAGCCCCAGGACCGCCAGGCCTTGAGCAGCGTTTCCTGAACCGCATCCTCAGCCTCACCTTCGTCTCGAAGGATCGAGAGCGCGAGCGAGTAGAGCCGCCTGGCGTCCGGAACGGCAACGGCCTCGAAGGTCCGTTCGGGCAACGCCTCGCCCGCCGGAACAACGCTCGCCGGTGCAATCACACTCATCCCAACGCTCTGCACCGCGGTTTTGCTGACACGCCGTACCTATACTGGGCCGCAGGCGCATGCGCCACCGGGCACGTTCTCTCCACATCCTTGCCCTCGCCCCGGTCGCCGCAGTTCTCGCGGGTGTCCCCGGCCCGACGCCCCACGCCCAAGCGGCTTCGTCCAGGGCGCCGGTTCCGGTCGTGGTCACCGTCGACCCCGGCCATGGCGGCCCGTCCGACCGCGGAGCAATCGGGATGAATGGGCTGCTCGAGAAGGTCGTCGACCTCGACGTGGGCGCGAGGCTCGCGGGCCTGCTGCGCGCCGACCTCGTCGAGGTGGTGATGACCCGAAGTTCCGACGTCAGCGTGTCCGCCTCTCGGCGCGAACGGGTCTCGATCGCGCATCACGCGGCACTCGTGGTGAGCATCGCAGCCGGCGCCGCGGCCAACGCGAGGACCGCCGGCTCGCTGGTGCTCTATCCGACCAGCGCGAGCGCCGCGTTCGCGCAGACGCTGAGCGATGCGCTTACCGCCCAGATCGCGGCCGGCGGCGTGCGCGGCGGCGGCGTGGAGCTCGGCGACCCGGCGTGGGCCCACAACCCAGTGCCGGTCGCGACCGTCGAGATGGGCTATCTCAGCAACCGGACCGACGCATCGCTGATGGTCTCGGCATCCTTCCGTCAGGACGTGGCCGTCGGGCTGCGCGACGGCGTCGAGGCTTACATGCCCGCGATCATCGCCCGGCGCGATGCGATCCGAGCGTGGCGGAGCGGCCACCCTGGCACAGTCGCGCCCGGATCGCTCACTCCAGCCTCGGCCACGCTGCCGGGAACGAGTGGGTTCCAGTTCGGCCAGGTCATCGCGTGGCTCGCCGGCATCGGCATCGTTGGCGTGGTGCTGCTGTTTCGCGATGCGGTGGCACGCGTGCTGGTGGTGCTGATCGCCCTGGTCCTGCGATTGTTCGGGGGCGTGCTGTGGCTGCGCCGGGCCGCGATTCGACGCCGACGAAGGCGACGTCGTTTTTCCCCGGACTCACCGGTCGAGGATCCCGTGCCGCGCAGCGGTTCTGTGTACGACGACATCCCGCTGTGATGTCGAACATCGACACGGTCCGCGCGTCGATGGACGCGTACGGCGACCAGGACCTCGAGGCCGCCACGCGCCTGCTTGCCGAGGATTTCACCTTCACCAGCCCCCAGGACGACCACATCGACAAGTCGGCGTATCTCGAGCGCTGCTTCCCCACCGCGGACCGGTTCGCCGCGTCCGAAATCGTGGCGATCGTTGCGGCCGGCGATGACAGCGTCCTTCTGCTCTACGAATACGAGTTGACGAACGGCGAGCGCTACCGGAATACCGAGTACATAACGGTGCGCAACGGGCAGTTGGTCGAAACCCAGGTGTTCTTCGGCGGCCGCGTGTAGCCCGGACCCGGCTCGCTTGGCTCCGCCCTCAGTCGGCCGTGGCGGTTGCATACTGCGGGCGTCCGCTAGGTCGATAGCCCGGGCAATTGCGCAGTCCAGTCCCGGTCCATAAACTCAAGGTCCTTGTCATCAACTCTCGGAGAGGAGCGTGAACGATGGCCCCGACGAAAGCTGCAACCACGGCCACGCCGAAGCCGGCGAAGCGCACCACTGCGAACGCCACCGCATCCAAGGGATTCAGCGCTGAAGAGAAGGCCGCAGCGCGCGAGCGCGTCCGGGAGCTGAAGGCAGAGGCGGCCAAGGCGGATGGAAAAACAGAGCTCCTCGCGGCTATCGCCAGGATGCAGGAACCGGATCGCACCATTGCCAAGAAGGTCCACGCGCTGATCACAGCCGCGGCACCGGCCCTCGCACCGAAAACCTGGTACGGGATGCCCGCTTATGCCAAGGACGGCAATGTCATCTGCTACTTCCAGAACGCCGGGAAGTTCAAGGTCCGATATCAGACGCTCGGCTTCAGCGACAAGGCGAAGGTCGACGACGGCGCCATGTGGCCGATTCAGTACGCGCTGAGCAAGTTGACTGCCACCGAAGAGGCAAAGATCACAGCCCTTGTGAAAAAAGCGGTGCGCTAAGACGCGCCCCCTGACAGACATACACAAATCCGTTTAGGCTGCTGATTGTCGGGTGCTCACCCGGGAACGGGGCTCTGCCGGGCGATGGGAGCGTCGTGTGAAGCCCACACGGAGGGCCGACTATCAGGGCTGCGCGAGGATGGCCTTGTGCAGCAATGCGTTCACCGTGTCCGGCGCTTCGAGATTCACCATGTGCCCGAGTCCGGCACGTCGATCCGCTGCGCACCGGGAATGCGCCGCGCGAGCAGATCGGCCATCGTCCGGAAACACGGCACGTCGAGCTCGCCGACGACAACGGTCGTGGGCACGCCGATCTGCTCGAGCATGGCGATCGGGTCCAAGTCCGTTCGCGCCTGGGGATCCTCATGCGTCCAGTGGAATCCCGAGTACGGTTCGACCAGCGCGGCGAGACGTCGCGCCAGCTGCGCGTCGCGGCACGCCGGGGCGAAGAGCGGATGCCGGAGCCAGGTGGCTCTCGCCGCGGACATCCCCTCGGTTGTCGCGGCACGCTCCGCATCTTTCATGCCTTGCTCGGACGCGGCGTCCCACTCCACACCATTGAGCACCGAATCCAGCAGTACCAGACCGCGGACGCGCTCAGGCGCGACGAGCGCGGTCTCGAGGACGACGCGCCCACCCATGGACAATCCGACAAACACTGCGCTGTCGATCCCAAGTCGATCGAGCAGCGCAAGCAAGTCTGCGCTGTGCGTGTAGGGGATCCCGGCGGAGGGCTCGCTCGATCGTCCGAAACCGCGCAGATCGCAGCGGACGACGGTCGCGACGTCGCGAAGGGCGGCAACCTGCTCGTCCCACATCCGGCCGTCGAGTGAGAAGCCGTGGACGAGTACGGCTGCCGGGCCCCTGCCATCGACGTCGTAGTGGAGGTCGGCTCCCGCAACCGGGAGCCGACCCTCAGTGTTCACGTGCGGATTGTGGTCGAGCCTCTCCTACTCGCGGGCATCGCTCAGGCCCTGCCCCGTGTGGTCGCGGGGCGGAGGGCGGCCTTCGGTAGACTTCGGCGCATGGGTGAACCACAGCTCCGCGTTCCCGGTCCGACCCCGCTCCCCGCTCGCGTGGTCCGCTCCGCGAGCCGTCCCATGATCAACCACCGCGGCCCGGAGTTCGCCGAGGTGATGGATGACGTCATCGGCGGGCTGCGCTGGGCGCTGCGCACCGACAACGACATTCTGCTGTACCCCTGCAGTGGCACCGGTGGCCTCGAGGCCGCCGTGGTTAACCTGCTGAGCCCCGGCGAGCAGGCGCTGTTCTGCGTCATGGGATCGTTCGGGGAGCGCTGGGCAAAGATCGGCGACACCTACAGCGCCGAGGTGGTGCGGCTGACCGTGCCTCAGGGCGAGCCCATCGATCCGGAGGACGTCGAGCGCACGCTTGCCGCGCACCCCGACGTCACCACCGTCTTCGTCACGCACAACGAGACGTCGACCGGGGTGACCAACGACCTCGCGGGGATCGCGGGTGTTGTCAAGAGTCGCGGCAAGATGCTCGCGGTCGACAGCGTCAGCGGCGCCGGTTGCCTGCCGCTGGAGACGGACGCGCTCGGCATCGACGTCCTCGTGACCGGCTCCCAGAAGGGCTGGATGGCCCCGCCAGGCATCGCGATGATCGCAGTCAGCGCGGCGGCGTTCGCTCGTTCGGACACCGCCACGAACCCTCGCTTCTACCTCGACTTCGCCCGCGAGAAGAAGGCGCAGGACAAGAAGCAGACGGCCACGACGCCGCCAGTGTCGGTGATGTTCGCGCTCCAGGAAGGCCTGGCGATGCTTCGCGAAGAGGGACTGGACAACGTCTGGGCCCGCCACGCTCGCGTCGGCAGGATGATCCGCGCCGGTGTCCAGGCGATGGGCATGAGGCTGCTCGCCGCCGACGGTCATCGCAGCAACACCGTCACCGCGGTGCACAGCCCGGCGGATACACCGAGGCGTTGAAAAATCTGCTGACGACGTTGCGGACGGCACACAGCCTTGTGCTCGCGGGCGGCCAGGAATCGCTGCAGGGGAAGATCTTCCGAATCGGCCACCTCGGTTTCATCGACGACGCCGACGCCTACACGATCCTCGCCCTGCTCGAGGCCGGACTGATCGACACCGGACTGCGAACGCGCGGCGGACTCGCCATCGCGGCGGCACAGGCGGAAGCACGCGGGACGGTCGCGCAGGCAGAACCCGTCAGCGTCAGGTGACCGTCACCGCGGAGCCACGCACCGCGGCCGGGACGGTGACACGCATCCTGGTGGCGGACCCGATCGCCGAGGACGGCGTGACCCGCCTGCGCGCCGCCGGCGAGGTCGACGTCATGACCGGGCTCGAGCCGAGCGCGCTCTGTGAGCGCATCGGAGACTACGACGCGCTTGTGGTTCGCAGCGAGACCAAGGTCACCGCCGACGTGTTCGCCGCCGCGCCGCGACTGCGCGTGGTCGGGCGCGCGGGGGTCGGCGTCGACAACATCGATCTCGAAGCCGCGACGCGGCATGGCGTGCTCGTGCTCAACGCACCCACCGGCAACACCATCGCGGCGACCGAGCACGCCATCGCCATGATGCTGGCGCTCGCCCGCAACCTCCCCGCCGCCGACCGGTCCCTCCACGGCGGCCTGTGGGAGCGCTCGAAATTCATGGGTATCGAGCTGCGCGAGAAGACGCTCGGAGTCCTCGGACTTGGGAAGATCGGCTCCGAGGTCGCACGCATCGCCCGCGAGGGGCTGCGCATGCGGGTGCTCGCTCACGACCCGCTGGTCACCGCCGATCGCGCGCTCCAGGCGGGCGTGGAGCTCTGTGACTTTGAGACATTGCTGACGGAAAGTGACTTCCTCACGGTCCACGTCCCGCTGACCGATGCCACCCGCGGCGTGATCGGCGCGGCAGAGCTCAAACGGATGCGCAAGGGCGCTCGCCTGATCAACGTTGCGCGCGGCGGCATCATCGACGAGCAGGCGCTCGCGGATGCGATCCGCGACGGCCATATCGCCGGGGCCGCCATCGACGTCTTCACCAAGGAGCCGCCGGACGCCTCGAATCCGCTGCTCCAGCTCGAGAAGGTGGTGGTCACGCCGCACCTCGGCGCCAGCACACGCGAGGCCCAGGTGAATGTCGCTTTCGACGTGGCTGATCAGATCGTGGAATATCTGGCGGGCGGAACCCCGCGATACGCAGTCAACGCGCCCACGGTGCTGCCCGAGGAGCTGGCGAGGCTCCAGCCGTACCTCGTCCTGGCTGAGAAGATCGGCTCGCTCGCGGCGCAACTCGACGGTCGCAAGCTGCGCCGGGTGGTGTGCAGTTACTCCGGTGAGCTTGCAAGCATCGACACGTCGATCATCACCGCCCACGTGCTGCGCGGGCTCTTCGCGCATTTCACCGAGACCCGGGTCAACCCGGTCAACGCGAAGATCGTGGCCACGTCGATGGGCGTCGATGTCGACGAGCGCCACACCACACGCAGCGTCGATCCCGAGGGTTCGCTGTTCGTCGAGGTGGTCGGGGAGCAGAGGCTGACCATTGCCGGCACGCAGTTCGATGACGGCGCCCGGATCACCCGGATCAACGACTTCCGGGTCGACATGCAGCCCGCCGGCACCTTCCTCGTGGTCACCCACCAGGATCGTCCAGGTGTGATCGCCGCAATCTCAACGCTGCTCGCGCGCAATGACGTCAACATCGCCGGCATCGAGCTGGGGCGGGACCGTCCGCGCGGCCATGCGGTGATGCTGATGGAGATCGACGACCCGGTGAGCGTCGAGCTTCTCGAGGAGGTGCGCGAAACCGCCATGCTCGACCAGCTCCGCCAGGTGCGGCTCTGAGGGCCTGACGCTCCGTCCGCGGACGGAAGCACACGCATGGCCATCGTTCTGCCCTTCGAGGGCACTCGCTACAATCCCGAGCACGTGAAACTCGGCGGCGTGCTCGCGCCGCCGTACGACGTCATCACGGACGCGCAGCGCGAGGAGCTGTACGGCCGCGATCTGCGCAACATCGTCCGCATCGACTACGGCGTGTCGTACCCGAACGACGTCGAGGGCGTCGACGACCGCTACACGCGCGCCGCATCCTTTCTGGCGTCCTGGCTGGACCTCGGCGTCCTGGTCCGCGACGTCCCCGCGAGCTTCTACGTCGTCGATCACCACTTCCAGCACCCCGATGGCACTCGGCGCATGCGCCGGGGTGTGCTCGGGACGGTGGCGGCAACACCCTGGGAAGCCTCCGACCTGCGTCCGCACGAGCGCACGCTGCGCGGCCCCAAGTTGGACCGCCTTGCGCTCCTTCGCGCCACGCGAGCCCAGACGAGCCCCGTCTTCGCGGTGTGGACCGACGCCGACGGCATCGCCGAGACACTCGACGGCGTGGCGACCGGCGACGCGCTGCTGGGCGGGCGCATCGATGGAGAGATCGCGTCGGAGAAGTTGCTGCTCTGGCGCGTCGCCGACCAGAAGCAGGTGGAGGCGATCGAACGCGCTGTGCGCGGCGCCGCGCTGTACGTGGCCGACGGCCATCATCGCTACGAGACCGCCGCCGCATACGCAGCGGAGCGCCGTGACGCGGACGCAGACGCACCACCGGGCGCGCGCTGGGAGCGCTGCCTCGTCTACCTCGCCGCAGCGGACGATCCCGGCATCACGATCCTGCCCACGCATCGGCTCGTCCGGCCGGGACCCGGGATCGCCTTCAGCCTCGACGACCTCTGGGCACGTCTCGATGACGTCTACGAGGCGGTGCCCGCAGCCGACGGGCGCGCGGCGCTCGCCGCGGCGGCGTCGATGCACTCGACCCACCACGCGTTCGCGGTGGTCGCGCACGACGGCGCGGCGGTGCTCCGGCGTCCGCGACGCGGCGAGGGCTCGCCGCGTGACCGGCTCGACGTCGCCGTGCTCGAGGCCGAGGTGCTCGGGCCTGCCGGCGTGTCTCGCGACATGATCAGTGGCGGCGCGCTGGCCTACACTCGCGACCCGGGCGAGCTCGACGCCGCGGTGACACGTGGTGAGGCAATCCTCGCCTTCGGCGTCCTGCCGGTGAGCACCGACGAGGTGATCGCGGTTGCCGGCGCCGGGGAGACGATGCCGCAGAAGTCAACGTACTTCTACCCGAAGGTGCCGACCGGGCTGGCATTGTTCGAGGTCTGATCGCGTCGCTGTCACCTCGGCGTGTTTGGCTCGAGGCCGTCAACGGGTAGAGTTGAAGCGTTCAACCGCGAACAGGGAACCATTGATTGCCTACCTACGGATACCGCTGCCCGACGTGCTTGACCGAGTTCGAGCTCTGGCAGTCGATGCGCGACGATCCCGGCGCTTCCTGCCCGACGTGTGGCGCCGCCGCGACGCGCCAGTTCTTTCCCGCGGGCATCGTCTTCAAGGGCTCGGGCTTCTACAAGACCGACAGCCGCAGCGCCGCCTCGTCCTCGATCACGTCGGACGGCGGGGAACTCGAAGAGCGCGACCAACGGCACCAAGCCTGACGGCGCAAAACCCGGCGCCGCCAAGGCCGACGGCCCAAAAGCCGACGGCGCAAAGTCCGACGCCAAGACCCCCGCATCCGGAGCTTCTTCATCGACCTCGACCCCAAAACCCGTCTCGACTGACGCCGCCAGTTGAGTACGATGGATCAGCGGCTGCCCCACAACCAGGAGACCCCCATGTCCCACCCCGTCACCGTTACCGACACCACCTTCAAGGAAGAGGTGCTGGACTCGGAGCTGCCCGTTTTGGTGGACTTCTGGGCCTCGTGGTGCACCCCGTGCAAGATGATCGCCCCGATCGTCGAGGAGTTCGCCACCCAGTACGACGGCCAGGTCAAGGTAGCCAAGGTTGACGTCGACGCCAACCCGATCACGCCTGGAATGTTCGGGATCATGAGCATTCCGACGCTGATGATCTTCCGCGGCGGCAAGGCCGAAGAGCGCATCGTCGGCTACCAGCCGAAGCAGTCGCTCGAGGCGAAGCTGCTCGCCGTTCTCGCCGCCTGACCCGCTCAGACCCCGAGTAGCTCGATCACCTCGCCGGCGAGGTAGAGGGACCCGCACACCACGACCACGCCCGCGCGGCCAGCGCGGACGTGCGCGCGATCCAGGGCGGTCTTCACATCGGCGGCGCTTTCGGCGGGAGGATCGAAGAGTCGCGCGAGCTCGGCGGGCGGGGTCGCCCTCTCGACCGCGGGAGCCGTGACCACGACGTCGGCCGTGAGCTCGCGCAGCCCCGCGGACATCGATTCGACGTCCTTGTTGCGCATCGCCGCGAAGACCGCGACGCACGGGCGCCCGCCGATCAGCTCACGAGCCGCGGTGACCATCGCGGCCATTCCCGCCGGGTTGTGAGCACCGTCGATCAGGATCGGCGGCTCGCCGTCGATCCAATCCATCCGGCCCCGCCAGCGCACGTTCTCGCAACCGCGCAGGACAGCGTCCGCATCGATAGTGACGGCGATGCCGGTGGCTCTGAGCGCGTCGCAGACCGCGACCGCGGTGGCGATGTTGGCGACCTGGAATGCGCCCCGCAGCGGCGCGTGCACGGTGACCGGCTGCCCGTCGTATACGGTGTCGACCACGACCCCGCGCATCCCCGCGGAGCGTCCGGTGAATCCCACGTCGTCGCCGACCACCGTCAGAGTCGCGCCGACCTCGACGACGCGCGCCCGCACCGCGTCGAGCCCGAGCTCGGATGCGGCGGTCACGGTCCGGTTGCCGGGCTTGATGATCGCAGCCTTCTCGCGCGCGATCTCGGGGACCGTCTCGCCGAGCAGGTCCTGGTGGTCGAGCGCGACGTTGGTGATCGCGGCGACGCCCAGGTCGAGAACGTTGGTGCTGTCGAGCCGGCCGCCGAGGCCGACCTCGCACACGAGCACCTCGGCATCCGCCTCGCGTGCAGCGAGGATGCCGGCGGCGGTGAGCACCTCGAACCCGGTTGGCTGGAGTTCCTCGGGGAGGGCCTCTGCCGCCTTCCATACGCGAGCGACCAGTGCCCCGAACTCCGACTCGCCGATCGGAACGCCGTCGCGAACGATGCGCTCGCAGTACGAGACGAGGTGCGGGCTGGTCAGGAGCACCGACCGATACCCAGCGGCGCGACAGATCGAATCCACGGTCGCGCACACGGATCCCTTGCCGTTGGTGCCCGCGACGAGAGCGCCGCGGAGTCCGACATGGGGGTTGCCGAGCGCCGCGAGCAGGGCTCGCGTGCGTTCGAGCCCTGGCATGATGCCGCGCCACGCGACCGAGTCGAGCGTCGCCACCGCGCGGTCGTATGTCGCGGTGCTCATGCCCAGTGCCAGGCCTCGTTCATCGCCTCCCCGGGGTCGGGCAGGCTGACCAGGCGGCGCAGCGCTCCGATCCACGCTCGCCGCCGATCGGCAGCGTCCTCGACTCCCTCGATCCCGAGGTCGCGGTAGAGGCCGCCGGTCTGGTGGGCGAGCACCGCCTGCACCTCCTGGTACTCGAGGAGACCGGAGGCGTCGACGATCGCCGCGCCGCCGCGATCGGTGTCGACCACCAGCCGGAAGACCCGACCCTGGTTGTCGTCGAACGTCGATCGCGGCGTGATCGTGATCGCCCCGATCTGCGGGAGGAGGCCGGCGATCCGATCCAGCCACGCGTGCTGCGGATCGGGTGACGCCTCCACGTCGGCGTCGACAAAGAGCTCACCCGCCAGGGAGAGCACCGCGGTCTGGAACTGCGTGTAGTACAGGAGATCTGCGCCGTTGAGGGCAACGCTGCCGACGTCGGTGCCGTCATCGCCGCTGAACGTGACCATGAACGGGCGCGCGTACGGCTTGCGCGCCTCCGACTCGCTCCAGCGAATACGCATCGAGGGCATCGGACTCAGACCTGGACGAGCCCGCGCCGCGCCCGGGCAAGCGCCAGGGTGTTGCGAAGCAGCATGGCGATGGTCATCGGCCCGACGCCGCCGGGCACGGGGGTCAGCCACCCGGCGATCGGCTCCACGGCATCGCGGTCGACGTCGCCGACCACGACACCGTCGCGCGGGGTGGTGCCGACGTCGATCACGAACGCGCCGGGTTTCACGTATGAGGAGCCGACCATGCGCGGTCGGCCGATCGCGGTCACGAGGATGTCCGCCTCGCGGCAGATCGACGCGAGGTCCTGGGTTCTGGAGTGGCAGATGGTCACCGTGGAGTCGGCGTTGGTCAGCATGAGCGCAAGCGGACGTCCGACGATGGCGCTGCGCCCGATGACGACGGCGCGGCTGCCGCGCAGTGAAACCCCGCTTCGGCGGAGCAGTTCCATGCACCCGAGCGGGGTGCCCGGCGCGACCACCGCGGGGTGGCCCTCGGCAAGCCGGCCGAAGTTGTACGGATGGAACCCGTCAGCGTCCTTGCCCTGGGACACGCTCTCGGTCACCGCCTGCGCATCCACGTGCCCGGGCAGGGGCAGCTGCACCAGGATCCCGTCGACGCCGGGGTCGTCGTCGAGTCGCCTTACCAGGTCGACGAGCTCGGCGGTGGTGCTCTCCGCCGGCGGCCTGTGCAGCGCGAACTCCACCCCGGCGCGCTCGGCGGCGCGACCCTTGTTGCGCACGTAGATCGCCGACGCCGGGTCGTCACCGCAGAGGACCACGGCGAGCGAGGGCGGGCGGCTGCCGGCCTCGGTCATGGCGGTTATCTCCGCGGCGATCTCCGCGCGTAGCTCGGCGGCGATCGCCTTGCCGTCGACGATGACCGCGCTCATTCTTCGAGCCCTGCCTGAACTCCCGCCTGCGCGAACCGCTCGATGATCACCCAGCAGCGGTCGATCATTCCGGCGATGGGTGGCTGTTTTCCGACGCGGACCTTGACGCTGTCGATTCCCGGCTGGGCGAGGACGCTTTCGGCGATTCGCGCGGCGATCGCCTCGATCAGGCTGTACTGCTCGTCCTCGACGATCGTGCGCACCATGGCGAAGGCACGCGAGTAGTCGAGCGTATCGGCGATGTCGTCGCTACGGCCGGCGACGGACAGGTCCATGCGGATCTCGACGCCGACGTAAAAACGATTGCCGAGCGTGCGCTCCGCCTGGGTTTCGCCGTGGTAGCCGTAGAACGACATTCCCTCGAGGACGAGCAGATCCGGCGAGCCAGGCACGGCGCGATTGTACGGAGGCGTGCCGTCCGCGACGGCGGGCAGGCCGCGGGGGTGCGACGGGCGAGGCTGCGCCTCAGACTCCGCGAACGCCGCCCTCGGGTCGCAGCACCTGCTCGTGGTGGTCGACCGGGTTGACCATCACCACCTGGAAGAGATCCTCGAAATCGCACGCGAACAGCTGCATCAGCGACTGACGGAGCTTCGGCCCCGGGTTGCGTGTGCCCGCCTCGAGCGCCGGGATGTAGTTCTGGGTGACCCCGAGCCGGCGCGCCAGCTCGCGCTGGGTCAGGTGGTGCTTGTCACGCATCGCCCGCAAACCGACGGCTCTCACCTCGACATTCACACGGACAAATATACCCACCTGTGAGTGTGTTCGTCAACGCAACGAGACGCGGGGGCCTGTCGTCTGGTAGACCGTGGTCGGTGAGCATCCCCGGTCGCGTCCCACTGCACACCGTCCGGCTCGTCCTGGAGCCGGTCTCCCACGCCCACGACGATGACCTGTTCCAGGCGGCACTCGCCTCGCGTGCCGAGCTCCTCCCCTGGATGCCGTGGGCGGTCGACCTCTCAATGGACGCCCAATCCGCCTATACGGACCGGGCGCTGGCGGAATGGGAGTCGGGGTCGCCCGCATTCGCGATCACCGAGCACGGCATCGCCGTCGGGATCATCGGCCTGATGCGCGAGACCGACGCCGAGTACGAGATCCACTACTGGCTCGCCACCGAGCGCACCGGGCGGGGCTACGTCACCGAGGCAGGGCAGGCGCTGCTCGAGTGGGCGCGAGATGCGCTCGGCGCGCAGCGCATCGTGCTCCACGCCGGCATGGAGAATCGACGCAGCCTCGGCGTCGCGGAGCGGCTCGGTTTCACCCGCGACGGTGACCTCGAGGGAGGCATGACCGGCGGGAGCGTCGCGGTGTTTCCAGCGTACAGCCACCACCTCGCCCTCTAACCGTTGCGCTTGAGGAGCCCGAGCCGCTTGGCCCGGTGTTCCGCCTTGGCGAACACCAGGATCCCGCAGGGGATCAGCACGGCGCCCATGCCGAGGAGGAGCAGGATCGTGCCGAGCAGCGCTCCCGCCCCGGCGTGGTCGAGCAACGCCGAGCGGATCCCGGTGAGCGTGTAGGTGAGTGGCGATGCGTCACCCATGATCCGGAACGCCACCGGAAGCACCGTCAACGGGTAGTACACGCCCGAGACCAGGAGCAGCACTCCCTGCACGGCGACGGCCATCTGCTCGCCCTTCTCCGGGGACAGCAGCGGCAGGATCGACGTGAAGATGCCCAGGCCGAGCACCGGGAATGTCGACGCGGCCAGGACCAGGAGGGCCGAGCCGATGTCGGCGTGGGACAGGTCGAGGTGGAACGCAAGCGCGATCGCGACCAGGATGACGACGCTGCGGAGCATCGCGTACACGATCGCGAACGAGCAGATGCCGAGCAGGTGGGTGACCCGTCGCACCGGCGCCATGAACGTGTATTCGATCGTCCCTTCCCACCGCTCCCACGCGATCGCAAAGGACACGTCGAAGAACATCAGCGACAGGTAGCTCCACAGCAATGATCCGACCAGCAGGTAGAGCTGGGCCTGGGCGACGTTGACCCTGGCGTTGGCGCCGCTGAACGAGCCCAGCCCGGAGGCGAGATAGCCGATGCTCAGCGTGCTGACGATGCTGTAGACGAGCCACACGACCTCCCAGACCCAGTAACGGCGGTAGAGGTTGCGCTGGCGCTCGAAGAATCCCAGGAACGCGTTGACTTCGAGACGCATCCCGCGCGAGCGCAGATCGACGTCATGAATGCCGGCACTCATCACGATTCCTCCTCGTCTTCATCGGCTTCGCTGTCGTCGTCGAAGCTCTTCCCGGTCAGCCGGAGAAACACGTCCTCCAGCGAGGATCCGTCGCCGGACACACCGTGCTCGGCGCGCAGCGCCTCGGGCGTGCCCTCGGCCAGGATCCGGCCGCGGTCGAGAATGACCACGCGATCGCAGAGCCGCTCCGCCTCCTCCAGGTCGTGGGTGCTGAGCAGCACGGTCACGCCGGATTGCGCGCGTATGTCACGCACGAATCCCTGCACCTCACGCTTTGAGCGCGGATCGAGACCCGTCGTCGGCTCGTCCATGAGCAGCAACGACGGACTGGTCAGCAGGCTCCGGGCGATCGCGACCTTCTGCTGCTGCCCGCGCGACAGCTGCTTCATCGGTCTGTCCACCGTGTCGCGCGGCAGTCCGAGCCTGATCAGCGCGGCGACCGCTGCCTCACGGGTGCCCCGCCCGCCGCGTCCGTAGAGACGCGTGGCGTACGAGAGGTTCTCCCACGGGCTCATCTCCTTGAAGAAGCTCGCCTCGACCGAGACACGATTGACGTGGCGGCGCACCTCATGGCCGTCCGACACCACGTCGTGGCCGAAGACGCGTGCACTTCCCTCGTCCGGGATCGTGAGGGTTGCGAGCACGCGGAGCAGCGTCGACTTGCCGCTGCCGTTCAGCCCGACGATGGCGACCATCTCGCCGTCGCGCACGCGCAGATTGACGGAATCGACGGCGCGCCTGAACGCCTGTGCCGGCGGACGGCGACGCCATGGCCGTCCGCGTCGCTCGCGCCGGAACGACTTCACAAGCTTGGTCACTTCGACGGCAAGGCCGCCGTCACTTACCCTGGACACCGATTTCTCCTGCTCACGTTGATGTTTCTCTTCTGGACAAACAAAAAGGACCGCGCCGGCCGGGCCGCACGATCCTGTGAGCAGAGCGCTGCGATGCTCAGAGACTCAGGGAGCGACCCCCGACGAGCGGACTCGTCCCACCGAAGGGATCAGCCCGACTCCGATGCCGTGCAACACCATCACAAAAAAGGGCTCCTCTGCGCGAATCAACGAACGAGGCGTCATGGTAGGTGCTGCGCACCGCGCTGTCAAACCAGCTCGAGCAGCCGTGTGGTCGTGCCGGCAACGGGTATCCTCGGGACATGTGTCGCGTCTGCATGAAGCGCCCGGAGATCCCGGACGAGCGCTACGGCCGCTGCGAACAGTGCGCCAAGGCGAGCCGCAACGCGTTCCGTTTCCGGCTGTTTCCCGCCCGCGGGGGTGCGGGCTTCACGGTCAAGGCCGGCGAGCTGTCGCCCCATGCGCTGCGCCAGAAATGGCGCACGCCGCTCGGCGCATACAAGGGTCATCTCACCACCAAGACGAGCCTCGGACTCCACGAGCTCGAGATGGTCACCGCCAAGGAGCGCGTCGAGAGCCTGCGGGTCGCGCCCGACCTCGCCGGCCACGACACCGAGGTGCTCGCCGCCCTCCACGCTGCCGCCGAGCGAACCGACACGGCGTGGTGAGCAGCCGCCACTCAGCCTGAGAACAGCTTCCACCACGGTGAGGGCGCGGCGATGGCGGTGGTGCTGACCACCTTCCAGGTTATCGAGGTCTTCGCGTTCAGGACACCGGTGACCTCTGCAACGGTCGCGCCGGTGGGGATCGGAGCGCGCAGTTCCAGGACGGACACGTGAATGCGCAGCAACGCCCCCGCGCGGATGAAGACGAGGTCGGAGGCGGCCAAGGGTGATACCACCACGGGACCGTTGATCCCCCACCGCGTGGTGATCGATCCGGACACCTGCGGTGCGACCGCCGAGAGATCGACTGCTGCGTAGGCAGCGACTGCGGCGGTGACCGCCTGTTGCGCCGAGAGAAAGGCCTGACCGAGCTCAGGATGCGCCCCGTCACCTGAGCCGTCGGGTGGCTGGCCGAGGACGGCCCCCCACACGATGACGGTGTTCCCGGTGTCGTAATGCATTTCGTCAGCGAAGAGAAGGCACCCACCGGCAGCCCCGGTCCACCCGGTCTTGATGCCCAGCCATCCCGGCTGCCGGTTGAGCAGGATGTCGAGGTTCTTGAGCACGGTGCCGTCCGGCAATGCAGCCTGCGCGGTCCCCACCAGGTCGGCGAGCCCGGGGTTGGCGATCACCGCCCTCGCGAGCGCCACAAGATCGGCGGCAGTCGAAACCGTTCTCACGCTGATGCCACTCGGGTCGGCGAAATGGGTGGCGTGCATGCCCAGAGCCGCAGCAGTTGCGTTGAGACGTGCGATGAACGCAGCACGGTTGCCGGACACCCAGACGGCCAGCGTTTCGGCGATGTTGTCGGCCGACGGCAGCAGCAGCGCGAGGAGCAGGTCGCGCTCGGTTAGGACCTCACCTGCACGAACGCGCAGATTCGACCCTCCCTCGGCGACCGCCTGTCGATACAGGGCCACGTCCGCGCTGGTCATGGTGATCGAAGGCCCATCCCCGCCGGGGCCGATCGGATGCGCGCTGAGGACGACGAGCGCAGTCATCGCCTTGGCGACCGAACCGATCGGACGCACGGCGGCGACCTCTCGGGTCGCGATCGTCCCACCCATGCTGGTCGCGAGCGCGAAGCTGCCGCTGTCGGGCGTTGGTATCGGGGGTGGCGCGGTGCCGTCGAGCAGTACCGTGGCGGACGCCTGGACGCGCACGGTCGCAGCCGGTGGCGGAGCGGTGAGCCTAACCGCAACGAACGTGGCCGCTGTGATCACCGTCGCGGCGACCACAGCGACGAACACGATCCACACCCACGACGTCCGTCGCGACCGAGCCATCCGGCCTATATACGCGCGTCGACCCGTAGGATGCCTGCGTGCCTATCCACGACGACATCGCGCCGGTGGCGGCGTCACATCACGCCGCCTGAGGATCAGGCCTTGGCCCGGCGCGTAACCCGTGCACCCTTCACCGCGCTCGAGAGCGAGGTGCTCGCCGAGAAACGCACGACCCGACGGGCCGGCACCTTGACCGCCTCGCCGGTCCGCGGGTTGCGACCAAGCCGCGCGGCGCGCTGTGCGGTCTTGAAGTTGCCGAAACCGTGGATGCGAACCTCGTCGCCTTTTTCCAGCGACTGCGCGATGGTGTCGAAGAACCAGCGCACCTCATCGCGTGCGGCGGTGACGGTGATTTCTGCACGATCTGCGAGTTGCTTTGCGAGCACATCGCGTGTCACGACTGTAGCCATGCGTTCTCTCCAGGAGTTTGACGGGGAAACGGGCGCCAGTGTAAGGAATACCGAGGTGCTTTCTCAACAACGATCGTGTCGGTCGCTGTGCTAGCGTCGCAACGCGTGTCGTTGGCGCACGCCGGCGTCGCGGATGCGGAGTGGGATATCGCGCTGCAGCGAATGGGCGGCCACTTCCTGCAGAGCACCCTGTGGCAGCGCGTCCAGGCCGCTCTCGGCCACGACGTCATCTGGGCCCGCGACGAGCAGTGGATGTGGGCAGGCGCAATTCGTTCGGGCCACTTTCCCCGCTACGTCTACCTGCCGCACGGCCCCACGGCCGCCTCGACGGACGCGATGACCGGCGCACTTGCCGATGCTATGGGCGCAGCTCGCGAGCGTTCGCTCGACTTCGTCCGCGCCGAGCCGGCCGGAGAGGCGGTTCTGCCTGCGCTGGTTGCGTCAAGCGCACATCCAAGCAGATCAATTCAACCTCGATGGACGTGGATTCTCGATCTCACGCCTGACGAGGCCGCCCTCCGCAAGGGGCTGAGCTCGGGACATCGAGGGGCGATCAACGCCGCTCCACGTCGCGGGCTGACGTTCCGTGTGAGCGCCGATCCCGACGACATCGAGATCTTCCTCCGCCTCCAGGAGCGCACCGCAGCGGCTGGAAGGTTTCGCGGACAGGAGCAGTCATATCACCGCGCCGTCGCTCGCACGCTGATGCCCGAACACGCGGCTGCCCTGTACATCGCCGACGCGGCAGGAGTGCCGGTTGCCGCCGCGCTCTGCTTCGACTTCTCCGCCACCCGGTACTACGCGCACGCCGTGTCGGACCCCGAAGCAGGCCGCCGCCTCCAGGCTGCCGCTCCCCTGGTGTGGCGGATGATCCTCGATGCTCGCGCCGCAGGCGCGCGGCGATTCGACTTCTGGGGCATCAGCCCAGCCGGTCATGCCACATCCGGCGCCGCTGCGCATCCATGGGACGGGTTCTCGCAGTTCAAGCGATCCTTCGGCGGCGAGGCGGTCGAACGCGCCGGCACATGGGATCTGGGCGTTCGTTCGTTGCGCCACAGCCTGTATCGGGCCGCGGTCCGGCTGCGGCGGTGAGACCGGCCAGCGCGCAGGAGATCGGAGGCTGGGACGAGCTCGTCGTCCACAACCCGGATGGAGGGCAGATCCTGCAGACGCGCGCGTGGGGGGAGTTCAAGCGCGCGCATCGGTGGGTGCCGCGCTACCTGCTGTCGGAAGATGGACCGCAGGTCGCGGTGCTCGAGCTGCGTCATTCCGTGCCCGGGCTCGGCGCGCTCGGATACGTCCCGAAAGGGCCGGGTGTGGCCGACGTCGCACCCATGGCCGCTCTCGTCGACGGACTCCGCGCCACCGCGGGCTCGGCTTTCGCGATCAAGGTGGAGCCGGAGATCGAGCAGAGCGTGGCGGCGACCGCGGCGCTGCGCGACATGGGACTCGAGAAGTCTCGTCACGACGTGCAGATCAGCCGGGCGACGATCATCGTCGACCTCTGGCCGGACGAGGCCGCGCTGCTCGCGTCGTTCAAGCCGAAGTGCCGGTACAACATCAGGCTGGCGCAGCGCCACGGCGTGACCGTCGCGCCGGTGTCGCTCGACGCCGGAAGCATCGACGCCATGTACGCGCTCATGGCATCGACACGCGATCGAGCCGGCTTCACGCTGCGCAGCAGGGAGTACTTCTCGCAGTACTGGCATCTCCACGCCGCAGCCGGTCAGGGCCAGCTCTTCTTCGCGTCACTCGACGGCGAGGTGCTCGCCGGGGTTTTCGCGACCTACCTCGGCCGCAAGGCCTGGTACAAGGACGGAGGCTCAACCAAGGAACACGCCGCGGTGATGGCGCCACACCTCCTGCAGTGGGAGGTGATGCGCTGGCTACGGGCCCGCGGTGTCGATGCTTACGACCTGGTGGCGGTGCCCCCGGCCGCCGAGCTCAAGCCCTCGCACCCGCTGTACGGGCTCTACCGCTTCAAGTCCGGGTTCAGCGAGCGCATCACCGAGTACGTCGGCACCTGGGATCTCCCCATCCGGCGCAGTCGCTATGCGGCGTGGAACGCTCTCGCGGAGCGGGCCGCCCACCAGTGGGCGTACCGCGTGCGCCACGATCTGCTGTATTAGCGCCAGATCCTCTTCATGATCACCTTGGACAGCTTTTCGGGATCGTGGTGGGTGGAGATCTGCGACGACGCGACGTCGGCGAGGATGTAGTTGACCGGCTGGCGGACGGCCTGGTCGCGGTCGAAGCCGACCCGGGTCACACCTGCCTCAACTGCCGACGGCGGCAGCGGCAGGCCCACGTTGCTGTTGACGATCACGTAGTCGAAGAGGTTCACGCCGACGTGATCCTCGATGGTCCGCAGATGCTCGCTCACCGAGTACCCCATCGTCTCGCCGGGCTGGCCGGCGATGTTGCAGACGTAGACCTTCACCGCCGGGCTGGCACGCAGCGCCTCGACCATTCCCTCGATGAGGAGGTTGGGCAGGATCGACGTGTAGAGCGACCCCGGTCCGACGATGATCAGCTCGGCGGCCAGGATCGCGGTCTCGGCCTCGGGGTTGATCTCGACATCCGGCGGCTCGAGGAACACGCGATCGATCTGCTCGACACCGTTGGGCACCTGCAACTCACCGACCCTGACCTCGGTGCCCGCGGTCGCGCAGAGCACGACGTCGCGGAGCGTGGCCGGGACGATCTGGCCGCGCACCGCGAGGACCCGACCCGACTCTCGGATGGCATGCTCGAAATCGCCGGTGATCTCGGCCATGGCGGTGATGAACAGGTTGCCGAAGGAGTGACCGGCGAGCGCTCCCTCACCACCGAACCGGTACTGAAAGAGCTCGGTCATCAGCGGCTCGGTCTCGGCGAGCGCGGTGAGGCACTGGCGGATGTCTCCCGGCGGCAGGACGCGATATTCCTCGCGGAGGCGTCCGCTGGATCCTCCGTCGTCGGCCACGGTGACGATCGCGACGATGTTGCCTGTGTATTTCTTGACACCTCTGAGGAGCGAGGACAGGCCGGTACCGCCGCCGATCGCGACCAGGCGCGGGCCCTTGGCGAGCGAGCGGAACTTGTAGAGCTGTTCGGCGAGCCCGCGATCGGTGCTGCCGCGCCCGGGGAGAAACGGCCCGAGGATCGAGCGGCCGAGCTTGTAGAAGCAGAGGATGATCAGCCCGACGCCGACGAGCGCGAACAGGAGCGCGCGGACCAGGCGGGGCAGGAACTGCAGGGTGACATCCCCGACCCACGAGGGGAAGGTGATGGACGCGCTGTACAGGTCGCGCAGGATGTAGCCCGCCGCCAGGCTGATCATCACGATCGCCAGGAACAGGAGGAGCAGCCAGCGTTTGACGTGGAGCCCTGGCGTGAACCAGCGCATCAGGTTCGCGCTCGGGCGGATTCGGACCTTCATACCGCGCCCCGATTCTGGCACTTCGGCCAGAACCTGCCAGCAATTCGGCCCGAGGTCAGCCCAGAGGGGTGGGCCGCGCCTCTCCTTTTGATGCCAGCTCGACCGGGTCGCGGCGGCGGCGCAATTTCGCGAGATTGTGCTCCGCGTCGATGTAGCGCGAGGTTCCTGAATACGATCGCATGACCAGGCTCTGGGTGTGGCAGCGGTCCTCCCCGAGGAACCGAACCCCTTCGAGGAGCTCGCCGCTGGTGATCCCGGTGGCGGCGAAGAACACGTTGTCGCCGGAGACGAGGTCGTCCAGCTCGAGGACGTCGCCCGCGTGCTTGCCCTCCTGCTCCTCGACGGCGCGCTCCGCCTCGCCGACCCAGATACGCGCCTGCATGCCGCCACCGATGCACTTGATGGCGCAGGCGGCGAGCACCGCCTCGGGCGCGCCCCCGATGCCCATCAGCACGTCGATACCGGTGCGTTGCTCCATCGCGGCCATAAGCCCCGCCGCCACGTCGCCGTCCATGATCAGCTTCACCCTCGCGCCGGCGGATCGGATCTCCTCGAGGAGGGTCTCGTGGCGCTCGCGATCGAGCACCACCACGGTCAGGTCCTCGACCCGGCGATCCTCCGCCCGGGCGATCCGTTTGAGGTTCTGCGCCACCGGGACGGTGATGTCGATCACCCTCGCCGCGGCCGGGCCGACGATCAACTTCTCCATGTAGTGAAGATGGGTGTGGAACATCGAGCCCCGCTCCGCGAGCGCCACGGTCGCGATGCCGCCGGGGATGCCGCGCGCGACCAGGCGCGTGCCATCGATCGGATCGACGGCGACGTCGACGGCCGGAGGATTGCCGTTGCCGACCTGCTCACCGATGTAGAGCATGGGCGCCTCGTCCTTCTCACCCTCGCCGATGACCACCACGCCGTCCATGTCGACGAATCCGAGGCTCCGGCGCATCGAGTCGACGGCGGCCTGGTCGGCCTGCTCTTTCTGATTACGCCCCATGTGCCGGGCGGCGGCCATCGCCGCCCCCTCGGTGACGCGGACCAGCTCGAGCGCAAGGTTGCGGTCGATGGGCGTCCCCAGGTCGCGCGGCCGCGTTCCCATTAGCTCGCGATCATACGGTGCGGGTCCCGCGCAACCCATCGGTTCCGTACGCCACGATCGCGGCGGCGGCGCAGCCGATGCCCTCCGAGAGCGCCGCCTCGAACGTGGCGTTGTCAGCGCGCTCGGCGTGAGCAACGTGCCCGAGGAATCCTCCCGCCAGAGCATCGCCGGCGCCGGTGGGATCGACGACCTGCGCGACTGGTGCGGCGGGCGCTTCGACCATGCCCGCCGCGGTGATGCACGCGGCCCCGAGTGGGCCCCGCTTGACCACGACTGCGCGCAGCCTGCCTGTGCCGCAGAGGACGGCGGCCGCGGTGCGCCAGTCGTCGCTCCCGCTCAGCGCAGCCAGCTCGGCGGCGGTGAGGAACAGGACGTCAACCTGCTCGATCAGGGATCTGACCTCGGACGGCCGGCTGTCGATGAAGACGGTCATGGAATCGAGGCCGATCACCCTCGCGCTCGACTGATCCATCACGACTCGCTGGACGCGCGGGTCCATGCTCCCGACGAAGAGCACCTGGGCCCGGCGTGAGCTCTCCGGGAGCACCGGCTGCCACTCCGGATCGCACCCGGGCTCGGAGGACTCCTCGGATGTGACCCAGCGCTCGAAGTCGTGCACGGCGTGCCAGCGAAAGGTCGGGGACTGGCTCTCCACCAGACCCTCAAGGTCAATGTTCGGGTGCTCGAGAATCCGGCGGAACTCGACGATGGTGTCAGTGCCCACGATGCCGTTGACGAGCACGGGTGCGTAGCGCGCAGCCGCAAGCGTGCAATACACAGCAGACCCGCCGAGCGTGTCCCGCCTGCCGGCAGGGGTGGTCAGGTCGTCGCTGTGAAGCGTCCCTGCGACCGCGACCTCCCAGGTCACGTCCGGAGAAGCGTCAGCCCGCGGCCGCGGTTCGGTTTCGCTCGCCGAAAAGCGGAATGATCGGGGCCAGGCGCGGACGTCGCGACTCGAGCGCGCGCATGAGGAGAATTTCCTGCGCCTCGAACAGAATGTCGGCAACGTGGTTCGGGTCGCGGTCGATGCCGAGCCGGTCGCGCATCCCCGGATCCACCGCGCCGACAGCGCGGACCACTGCGCTCCAGAGCGCGGCGGGTATCAAGCGGAAGGACCGGAGACGGCATTCCTCGATGAGGTCGATGAGCACGTCGGCCTCGCGGACGCGGAGCCGGGTGCGCGAGATGCGCTCGCGGCGGAACGCTGCCTCACGCTCGACGCGAGCGATTTCGAGGCAGGTCCGTTCCATCGGACCGGGCTGCGAGCGCGTGGCGGCGGCGTGCATCAGCGGATTGTCCCACGCCCGGCTGAGAGTGCGAAGTTCGGTTGACTGCTGTTACACCGGGTAGCAGATCGACCGCCAGCGGCCACCACCGGGGACGAGGTGCACCACCCGCCGGATCCGGGCCACCGGGTCCGGGTCGCCAACCTCGTACTCCACGTCGAGCTCGGCGACGTCGCGGTACGTCCTGCCGCGTGATGTTTCGGTCCACTCCGGAAGGTAGCGCACCTCCTTGACACTCACTCCGCGCAGACGGCGCATCGACGAAGCGCCCTGCGCCTCCGCGAATGCTTCCGGTGAGCCCCAGCTGATCTGGCAGTCCTCGCTCAGGAGCGAAAAGGCGCGACGGTACTGGTTCGCGCGCATCAACTCGACGAAGAGGGCTTCGCTGAACGCCGGGTTGCCGGGAGGCCGGGTGCCGAGCGGCGCGCGACCGCGTTCGTGCGCGTCGACCAGCGCCGCGGCACGCCGCGAGGTGACATTGGCGGTCTCGCTCCCGGCCCAGAACGCTCGCGTTTCCTCGTCGACCTGTGTGGCTCGCGGCGCGGGTGCACGGGTCGCGGGCGGTGCTGACGTCGCGACGTCGCGGCGATCCGGACGGCGCAACCAGCGAATGAAGCGGCTTCCGTCGAAACGCCCACGACGGGAACGCTCGGTGCCGATCAGGACGTGGGGTGGCAGCGGCATCGCCTGACGCCAGTGTACGCGGCCCGATCGAGGCGGTGAAAGCAGGCATACGGGCAGGCCGTTTGCCTACGATGCGCGTTCATGCCGCAAGCCCGTGCCCGCATCCTGATCGCCGAGGATGAGGCCGCCGTCGCGCAGCAGGTCATCAATCGATTCACCGTGCTGGGCCACGACGTCCGCTGGGCGAAGGCGGTGCGCGAGGTGCGTGAGGACCTCTCCGCTTTCGAGCCCGACGTGCTCATCCTGGACGCGACCCTCGACACCGATGGGCTGGAGCTTTTTCAGGCGATCCGCTTCGCCCCGGAGCACCCTCGCGCGGGCGTGGTCATTCTCACCGCCGCGGGCGACGTCGGCGCCAGGGAGCGTGCGCAACAACTCGGCGCCGCGGCGGTGATGATGAAACCGGTGCGCAACGATGAGCTCGTGGAGATCGTCGAAGACCTCCTGACCTACATCTGACCGGCCGCGAGGTCAGCGCGCCAGCGCCGCCAGGACGATGATCATGACGCTGCCGCCGATCCAGAGCCCGAGCGTCGCCCACACGTAGACCGGGACGGTCGCCGTCTGGTCGTACCAGGTGACCACCCGCCGCTCGGTCATGATCACGATCGCGAGCGCGTCGAGGAGCACGAAGATCAGCGTGACCACGAGTCCGGTCACATCGACCCCGTTGCCCACGACTGCCCCGACTGCCACCGAGATGGCGGCGAGGGCGATCGCGGTCCCGAGCGTGCCGATCTGGGTCTGGCGCACCCACGCCCGTTTTCGGGTGAGCAGCGACGCGACGATGATCAGCGTCGCCGCATAGGAGGCCGACGACACCGCCGCGATCACCTGCGCCGCCAGGGGCAGGCTGGCGGTGCCGCCGGTGGCGGTGGCCACGCCGCCCGCGAACGGCGCGAGTGCTCCGAAGAGGGCGAGGATCGCCAGGGCGAGATCCCACGTGTACACGAACAACACCGCGCCCGGGCGGCGCTCCTGCTCGTCGTCTCGCGACGTGACCGAGTTCGGCACGCCGCGATGATGGCATCGTGCCGGCGGGTCGCCACTTCCAGGTGGCGACGTACGCTGTTGCGGTGACCACCATCGTCGTCCTGCGTGGCGATCAGACCGGCCAGGAGCTGCTCGACCAGGCGCTCCGGGTGATCCACCCGGACATCATCGACGTGGAGCTCGAGCTGAAGACATTCGACCTCTCTCTCGAACGCCGCCGCGAGACTCGGAATGCGGTGGTCGCGGAGGCGGCCGACGCGATGCGTGCCGCCGGCTTCGGGTTGAAGGCCGCAACGGTCACGCCGACCGACCGCTCCGACGTGGGCAGTCCCAACGCCCTGCTCCGCGAGCGAGTCGGCGGACGCGTGATCCTGCGCACCGGCCGGCGTATCCCGGGCGTGGCCGGGATCGCCGGGGTCAGCGCACCCATCAGCATCGTGCGCATGGCCGTCGACGATGCCTACAGCGCACGCGAGTGGCGCGAGCAGAGCGACGGCGACGAGATCGCATACCGCACCGAGCACATCTCGCGGGCCACGTGCAGGGCGGTCGCCGAGTTCGCCTTCGTCCACGCGGCACGCGCCCATGCCCGGGTCTTCGGCGGCCCCAAGTTCACGGTGTCGAGGGTGTACGAGGGCATGTTCAAGGAGGAGCTCGACGCCGCTGCCGGGCGCCATCCCGAGGTCGACTACGAGCCTCAGTTGATCGACGCCACCTATGCGCTGCTCTTCAGCCGTGCCGGTGACGCCCTGGTCATCCCCGCGCTGAACCGCGACGGCGACTGTCTGAGCGACCTCGTGCTTCCGTTGTTCGGCAGCATCGCCGGCGCCGAGTCGCTGCTCCTGGGCTTCGACGACGACTCACTCGTCCCCTCGGTGGTGATGGCCGAGGCGCCCCACGGCACCGCCCCGAGCCTGGAGGGGAAGAACGTCGCCAACCCGATGGCGATGATCCTCGCCGCCGCCGCCCTGCTCGGCTTCGTGTCCGACGCGCGCTGCCGGCGAGCGTCGACGGTTATTCACGACGCCGTCTTCGAAGCGCTCCGAGCCGGGATCTCCACCTCCGACCTCGGCGGCCAGGCATCCACGACCAGCTTCACCGACTCGGTGATCGAGCGCGCACGGGCCGCGATCGCGGCGGCGCCTCCGATCCCGGCGTGAGCCGCATCCACCTCGACCACGCGGCGACCACGCCACTCGCGCCCCAGGTGCTCGACGAGATGCTGCCGTATTTGACGACAACTCAGGGTAACCCGTCGTCGGTGCACGGGTCCGGCCGGGCCGCACGCTCGGCCGTGGACAACGCCCGCGACAGGATCGCTGCGGTGCTCGGATGCGCGCAGCGCGAGATCGTCTTCACCGGGTCGGGCACCGAGGCGGACAACCTCGCGTTGCGGGGCGTGCTCGAGCGCTGGGGCCCGGAGCTGGGCCGGCACATCGTGGTGACCGCGATCGAGCACGACGCGATCCTCGACACCGCGCGTCATCTCGAGGCTGTCGGTCTGGCCGCGCTCACCGTCGCCGCCTGCGACCGCGACTGCCGCGTCACCCCCGAGTCGGTGGCGGCCGCGGTCACCGACGAGACCCTGCTGGTTTCCGTCATGTTCGTCAACAACGAGACGGGCGCCGTCGAGGATGTCGCCGGGATCGCCGAGGCCGTGCATCGACGCAACCCGAGGACGCTGGTGCACACCGACGCGGTGCAGGCGTTCGGCAGGATCCCGGTCCATCCCGATGCGCTCGGCGTCGACCTGCTCACGCTCTCCGCGCACAAAATCTACGGGCCGAAGGGAGTCGGCGCGCTCTGGGTCCGCCACGGGGTCGCGCTCGCGCCTCAGAGCACCGGGGGTGGCCAGGAGCGCAACCGCCGCAGTGCGACCGAGAACGTGGCCGGGGTCGTCGGGTTTGCCGCCGCCGCGGAGCTCGCGGAGCGGCTCCGTCACGAGGAGGCCGATCGTCAGGCCACGCTGTGTGGGCGGCTCGTCGCTGCGATCGAAGCACTGGTTCCCGGCGCCATCGTCACCGCTTCCGGGGCCCGCAAAGCGGCGGGGTTCGCGACCTTTGCCCTCCCGGGCGTCCGGAGCGACGTGTTGCTGGCAGCGCTCGACCTGGACGGCGTGGAGGCCTCCGCCGGATCCGCCTGCGCGAGCGGAGCGCCGCTGCCCTCCCACGTGCTCAGAGCGATGGGGTATCCGGACGACCTCGCCGCCGGGGCGTTGCGCTGCACCACCGGCCGCTCGACGACCGCCGAGGACATCGACATGGCTGCCGGGGTCATCGCCGCCGCGGTGGCCAGAATCCGGGACCGGGTGGCCGCGGGCGCGCCTGCCTTGGGGAGCTGACCTCACGGGTCAGGCTGGAGCGGGAAGGCCGATAGCGGCTCGGAGCGCGGTGGCATCGGTCGTGGCGGTGGCCAGGAGCGGGATGACCTGCTGCTGGAGGGTGGCGATGACCGCGATCGCCGGGGCCGTCGCGGCCTGCTCGAGCAGCTTCTCGATCGCGACGTCGTCGCCGAGCAGGTGGGCGGCATCGATGGCGGCGCTGCCGCCGAACGGGATTGCTCGAAGCGCGTTGTCGTAGGCGATGGTCAGCTGCCGCTGCTCGCTGAGCGCGCTCTGGCAGGCGCCGAGCGCGACCGTCGCGCTGGTGGCGTCGCAGGCGGCGTTCTCGGTGGCGGCGATCTGCGCCTCCACCTGGTTGTAATGGAGGGCGGTCGCGGCGTAGTGGGCCTGGATCTGGGAGGGCGTCAACGGTGTGGGCGTCGGAGACGATGGGCTCGTCGGCCCCCCACACGCCGCCAGCAGGGCGGCCGTCATCCCGAGCAGTGTCGTGTAGCGAGCGTGGGGGAATGGCATCGGCGCCCGCCGAGAATATCTCAGCGGCGGCCGGTTCCCTTCTCGAAGCCTGGGCGGGTCGGGTATAATTCTGACCATGACAGTCGGGATTCTCTCGAACTCGGGGCGGGGCGCCTCGCACCGGCATACCTCCGATCCTAGCGCACCGCCTGCCGCCTCGTTCTCGATGCGGGTGAGCTCCAAAGCTCATTACGGCCTGCGCATGATGACCGAGTTCGCCAAGGCCTACGGCGCCGGTCCCCTGAGCATCGCCGAGGTGGCCCGCGTGGAGCACCTCCCGCTCGCCTACCTCGAGCAGCTCGCCTCCCAGCTGCGCCGCGGTGGCCTCGTCGAGAGCACTCGCGGCGTTCACGGTGGGTATACGCTCGCCCGTCCCGCGGATCAGATCAGCGTCCTCGATGTCGTCACGGTCATCGAAGGCGAGGTGTCGCCGGTGGAATGCGTCGCCCATGGCTACGTGACCGGCACCTGCCAGCGTGAGGGTGAGTGCGCGTCGCGCGGCCTCTGGATGCGTCTCAAGCAGAGCATCGACGCGGTGCTCAGCCAGACCACGCTCGCCGAGCTGGTGACCGATCAATCGCTCATCGACTCGATGGCTCCCGCCTCGGCGGAGCTGGTCCGATGAACCGGGCCGTCCTCTCGATCTCCGGGCTCCATGCGACTGTCGAGGGTAAGGAGATCCTCAAGGGCGTCGACCTCGAGGTGGCGCAGGGAGAGATCCATGCGCTGATGGGCCCGAACGGCTCGGGCAAGAGCACCCTCGCGTACACTCTCATGGGTCATCCCAAATATGTCGTCACCGGCGGTGCCGCCACGTTCGGCGGCGAGGATCTGCTCCCGCTGAGCGCGGATGCCCGCGCGCGCCTCGGGCTGTTTCTCTGCTTTCAGTACCCGACCGCGATTCCGGGTGTCAGCACCGTGAACTTCCTTCGCGCGGCGCTCCGAGCCCAGGGGAAGGAGATGCCCGCCCGCGAGTTCCTCAACCGGCTCAGCACCGAGATGCAGGAGCTCAAGATCGACGAGAGCTTCCGCTCCCGTTACATCAACGACGGATTCTCGGGTGGCGAGAAGAAGCGCTCGGAGATCCTGCAGCTGGCGATGCTGCGCCCCAAGCTCGCGATTCTGGATGAGACCAACTCCGGCCTCGACGTTGACGCGCTGCGCACGGTCGCCGACGGCGTGATGCGCCTCTGCGGACCGGACATGGGTGTCCTGGTCATCACCCACTACCCGCGCATCCTCGAACACCTTCACCCGGATCGCGTGCACGTCCTCCATGACGGGCGCGTGGTCACCTCCGGCGGGGCGGACCTGGCGCGACAGATCGAGCGCGAGGGCTACGAACCAATTCTCGGGACGGCCGCAGCCGCCACCGCGTAGGAGATTCGCGATGGCGATTCAGGCAAAAGAGCTGACCAAGGACTACCAGTTCGGTTTCTCGGACATCGACGTGTCCGTCTTCCGCACGGCAAAGGGTCTGTCGCCCGAGGTTGTCGCGTCGATCTCGCAGCACAAGAACGAGCCCGAGTGGATGCTGAAGTTCCGCCTCAAGGCGCTCGACCATTTCCGCAAGCGGCCGATGCCGACCTGGGGGGCGGATCTTTCCGGTCTCGACTTCGAGAACATCTACTACTACGTCAAGCCCGTAGAAGAGATGAGCCGGTCGTGGGACGACGTCCCCGACTCGATCAAGCAGACCTTCGACCGTCTCGGCATCCCCCAGGCGGAACGCCAGTTCCTCGCCGGCGTGAGCGCCCAGTACGACTCCGAGGTCGTCTACCACAGCATCCGCGAGGACCTCGAGAAGCAGGGTGTGCTCTTCAGCGACTGCGACACCGGGCTGCGTGAGCACGAGGAGCTCTTCCGCAGGTACTTCGGTACCGTGATCCCCCCGAACGACAACAAGTTCGCCGCGCTGAACAGCGCGGTGTGGTCGGGCGGGTCGTTCGTCTACGTCCCCAAGGGCGTCAAGGTGGACATCCCGCTCCAGGCCTACTTCCGGATCAACAGCGACAACATGGGTCAGTTCGAGCGGACGCTGATCATCGCCGACGAGGGGTCGTCGGTCCATTACATCGAAGGCTGCACGGCGCCCAACTACTCGAGCGATTCGCTGCACAGCGCGGTGGTCGAGCTGATCGCGCACAAGGGCGCGAAGATCCGCTACACAACGATTCAGAACTGGTCGGATAACGTCTACAACCTGGTCACCAAGCGGGCCATCGCCAACGAGAACGCGACCGTCGAGTGGATCGACGGCAACCTGGGCTCCAAGGTCACCATGAAGTACCCGTCGGTGTACCTGATGGGTGAGGGCGCTCACGCCGAGGTCATGAGCGCCGCATTCGCCGGCAGCGGCCAGCACCAGGACGCGGGGAGCAAGGCGATCCACGTGGCCCCGAACACCACCAGCAATATCGTGTCCCGCTCGATCAGCAAGGGCAGCGGGCGCACCTCCTATCGCGGTCACATCAAGGTCCTGCCCAAGGCGCACAACGTCAAGGTCAGCGTCCGCTGCGACGCGCTGCTCCTCGACGAGGAGTCGCGCAGCGACACCTACCCGTACATGGACATCGACAACCCGGACGTGACCATCGGACACGAGGCGAGCGTCAGCAAGGTCGGTGAGGATCAGATCTTTTACCTGACGTCGCGCGGCATCCCCGAGCAGGACGCGACCGCCCTGATCGTCAACGGATTCTTCGAGCCCTTCGTCAAGGAGCTGCCGATGGAGTACGCGGTTGAGCTCAACCGTCTCCTCGCCCTCTCCATGGAGGGCGCGATCGGGTGACGACCCCGCTGGCCGATTCGCCCGCAGCGGCGCTCGGGCAAGAGGTCGCGGCGGCCCGGGCTGAGGCATCTCCGGCGTGGCTCGCGGCGCGCCGCCGGATCGCATGGGACGCCTATGAGGCGATCCCCATGCCCTCGTCGCAACGCGATGAGGACTGGCGGCGCACCGACATCTCGGCGTTGCATCCCGAGCGTTTCACACCGATCGAACATGTGGACCTGGCGGTTGTCAACGCGATGCGCGCGCAGCGCGACCGGGCGGCCCCCAAGGCGGCGTTCGTGGTCGACGCTCCGCTGCCGACCCCGAGCGAGGGTGCTGATCCGCTGCTCGCCCAGGGAATCATCATCACCACCCTCGAAGAAGCGGCGATGGTGCATCCGGAGCTCGTGCAGCGCGCGTTCTCGGCGGTTCGCGTCGACGAGTCGAAGTTCGCGGCACTCTGGAATGCGTTGTGGCGGGGCGGCGTCCTCGTGTACGTCCCCCGAGGCGTCGAGGCGCTGGTGCCGGTATGGATCGCCCATCCGGCGAGCGGCAGCGACGGCGCCACGTTCCCGTCCACGGTCGTTCTTCTCGACGAGGGCGCATCACTCACGGTCATCGATGCGTATGCGTCGCCGTCGGGACCGGCGGCGCTCTTGAGCGACGCCATGGTGCTGCTCTCGGCGGGTCGCGACGCGCGACTCGACCACAACACGGTGCAGCAGTGGGGTGAGGGCGTCTGGCACGTCGCCGTGCAGCGGACGGTGCTCGACGCGAACGCGAAGCTCCGCTTCGCGGGTGTCACCCTCGGCGCCCGGCTCCAGAAGGTCTGGTGGGACGTGATGCTCGACGGTATCGGCAGCGAGGCCGACGTGCTCGGCATCTGCTTCGGTGACGGCACCCAGCATTTCGATCACCAGTCGCTGCAGGCACATCGCGGCCCGGAGACGCGAAGCAACCTGCTCCTCAAGGTCGCCGTCCGCGACCACGCGCGCTCGGTGTATGGCGGCATGATCGACGTCGCGCCGACAGCCGTGCACGCCGACGGCTACGTGGCCAACCGCAACCTCCTGCTCAGCCAGGGCGCCAAGGCCGACTCCATCCCGCGACTCGAGATCCGCGCCAACGACGTGAAGTGCGGGCACGGCGCCACCGCCGGCCACATCGACTCCGACCAGCGCTTTTATCTCATGGCCCGCGGCGTGCCGCCCGACGAGGCGAGCTCGCTGATCGTGCGCGGCTTCATGGACGATGTCCTCGACCGCGTCCCCCACCGCGGGTTCGCGGAGCTCGCGGGAGCGCTGCTCGACGCGGAGATCGCCGGCGGGTCGGTGGCCGGGGTCGCGGCGGAGGTCCGATGAGCGACGGCTGGGTCGACGTGGCCCGAACCAGTGACATCCCACCGGGATGCGCCGCACGCGTCGAGATCGACGAGACCCCGGTGGCGATCTTCAACGTCGCCGGGACGTTCTACGCCCTGGATGACACCTGCAGCCATGCCGAGGCATCGCTCAGCGAGGGCGACCTCGACATCGACCGCTGTGTCATCGAGTGCCCGCTGCACGGTTCGAGCTTCGATCTCCGCACCGGAGATCCGCTGTCATTGCCCGCCGTCGAACCGGTGCGCGTGCATCGCATCGAGACCACTGACGACGGCATGCTTCGAATAGCCCTCGCCGACGAGGTTGCCGCGCAGTGAGCGCACCCGTCGCCACCGACCACGGCCTCGACGTCGCGCGCATCCGCGCCGACTTTCCGATTCTCGCGCGCGAGATCGGGACGCATCCTCTTGTCTACCTCGACTCGGCGGCGACAGCGCAGAAACCGCGAGTGGTGGTCGACACCATCGACGCGTACTACGCCACCAGCAACGCGAACGTGCATCGCGGAGTCCACACCCTCGGCAACGAGGCAACCGATGCCTTCGAACTGGCGCGAGTTCGGGTGGCCGCGTTTCTCGACGCGCCGGCCGAGGGGCTCGTCTTCGTTCGCAACACCACCGAGGCGATCAACCTGGTCGCGTCGTCGCACGCGACCCAGCTGCTCGAGCCGGGCGATCGCATCGTCGTCACCGTGATGGAGCATCACAGCAACCTCGTCCCGTGGCAGCTCGCCGCCGAGCGCCGGGGACTGCAGCTGGTCGCGATCGACGTCGACGCGGACGGCAGGCTCGACCTGAGCAACCTCGACGAGCTGCTGGCCGCGCCGACAAAGCTGGTCGCGATCGGACATCAGTCCAACGTGCTCGGCACCGTCAACGACATCCGCGCCATCACCGAGCGCGCGCATGCGGCGGGTGCGCTCGTGTGCGTCGACGCGGCGCAGTCGGTGCCGCACATGAGCGTGTCCGCTCGGGACCTCGACTGCGACTTCATCGCCTTCAGCGGACACAAGATGTGCGGACCCATGGGCATCGGCGTGCTCTGGGCTCGCCCCGAGCTGCTCGAGCGCATGCCGCCGTTCCTCGGGGGCGGGAGCATGATCAGCAGGGTCACCCTCGAGCGCAGCACCTGGAACACGGTGCCCCACAAGTTCGAGGCGGGCACACCCGACGTCGCCGGCGCAGTCGGCCTCGCCGCAGCCTGCGACTACATCGATGCCATCGGCCGCGATCGCATCCACGCGCACGAGATGTCGTTGACCGGTCACATGCTTGACGTTCTGGACGAAGTTGGCGATATCATGATATTCGGTCCGCGGGATCTCGAGGCACGCGGGGGCGTGGTGAGCTTCAACCTTGCTGACGTGCATGCGCACGACGTGGGCACGATCCTCGACCGCCGCGGCATCGCGGTCCGCGCCGGACACCACTGCGCGCAGCCACTCATGGCCCGCTACGACGTGCCGTCCATGGCCCGGGCGTCGGTGTATCTCTACACCACGCACGAGGAGATCGACGCGCTCGGTGAGGGGCTGGGCGAGGTGCGCCGGGTCTTTCGCGTCTAGGTTGCGCTGACCAGGAAGGCCGCGATGCGCGCGGCGGCGTCCGCGCGAGCCGCGAGCAATCCGTGGCCGAGGCCCGGGTAGATGACCAGCTCCGCGTTGCGCAGCGAGGTCACCTCGCGGCGCAGCAGGTCCACCTTCGCGAACGGGTCGCGGTCACCTGAGAGGAGGAGAACCGGACAGCCGATGCGCGACCAGTGCGCGGTCCGCAGCTCGTCGAGATGCCCCGGTCGGTGCAACGGATAGCTCAGGAGGACAAGCGCGCTCACGGCTTGATCCGCGGCGAGCATGCTGGCCATGCGCCCGCCGTATGAGTGCCCGCCGATCGCCGCGCCCGGCCGTTGCTCGAGCGCCTTGCGGAACACGTCGACTGCCCGGTCACTGTTCGATTTGGGGAGATCGAGCGCCGTGGCCTCGACACCGTGGGCGGCCAGCTCGGTCACCCATGGGCGCATCGACGCCGCGGTGCCCGATGCGCCGTGGCCGAGAAGCAGCCGCCGGCCTGCCGCGTCGGGTGGTTTACGCCTGCTCACGTTCGAGGATCTGGAACGGGGTCGGTTGCGGAGTGTGCGATGACGTCGGCGGCCGTCCCGGGAGCCAGGCGGCGCATACAGCGGCGCCGCAGAGCAGGATGCCGCTGCCACACCAAAAAGGAAGGCCGGCGTTGACCCCGTACAGCGAGCCGAGCACCGCGGCCCCGAAGGCCATGCCGCTGAACTGGTACAGGCCACCGATGCCCATCGCCCGTCCACGCACGGCCGCCGGGGTGCTGTCCCCGATAACCGCGAACAGGCTGGGCTCCAGGATCACGGTCGCGACCGCCTCGATGGCTCCGACGGTCAGGATCACCGCAAGCGGCTGAAGGAAGGGATAGGTCGCGGCGCAGGCGGCGACAACGACCAGCCCGGCGGTCACGAGCTTGCGCCGGTCGGCTCGGTCCGCCAGGCGGCCTCCCGCGCGAGCCAGAACCAGGATCGGGAGCGCGAACAGGCTCACCGACAGCCCGATGATCAGCGGGCCGTAGCCACGCGCCGCTAGGTACTGCGGCCAGACCACGTCGTACATCGACCAGATGGTGCCCGCCGCGAAGAGGGCGACGATCGGAACGAGGATGCCGCGGAGGCGCCACCAGCTGAATCGCTCCTTTCTAGCCGCTGCGGCAGCCGGCGCCGCCCTGGTTTCAGGGACACGAAGCAGCGACCCGAGCCCGATCAGCATGGACAGCCCGGTGATCCCGAACACAGCCGAATCGCGCCAGAGCGCCGCCGCACCACCGATCAGCGGACCGATGAGGAGCCCGACCATCTCGTACGCCTGTAATTGCGAGAATCGTTGGGCTCGCTGATCCGGCGCGCTCAGATCGGTGAGCGCAGCGCGCAGCGCCGGCGCATACGCACCGGCGCAGGCTCCCGTGGCGATCCTGATTGCGGTGAGCACCGGGAGGGTGCCGATGTTCAAGAACAGGAACATCGAGAGCACCGCGTAGGCGAGTCGCGATCCGATCAGGAACGGCCTCCGGCCCCAGCGGTCTGACAGACGTCCGGCGGGGACCTGGACGAGCGTGGTGGCGACCAGTGGACCGGCGATGAAGATCGCCACCGCAACGGAATTGCCGCCGCGATGGGTGACGTACAGCGGCGCGATCGGGAAGACCGCGGCAACGCCGGTGAACATGATCAACTGCCCGATCAGGAGCCAGAATACGGGGTCGGCTCTGCGTTTTCCCGTGCGCGCAAGGACGTCGGTGCGAGCCATGCCCCCATTTTCAGGTTTTGGCCTCGAACCGTTGGACTACGATGGTGCTATGGCAGTCGGCTATACGCCCGTCGACGACGATCTCTATCGCGAGATCATCCTCGACCACTATCGGAACCCTCGCCACCATCAGACCGTCGACCCTGCGGACCGCGTCATCGAGGCCAACAACCCGCTGTGTGGCGACGAGATCGATCTTAGCTACAGGCTCGACAACGGGACGGTCGCCGCGATCGGCTTCACCGGGCGCGGTTGCTCGATCAGCCAGGCATCGGCGAGCATGTTGTGTGAGGCCGTGACCGGGATGAGCGCGGAGAGCGCCGCGCGGCTCGCCGAGCGCTTCCGGGCGATGTTGACCGGTGACGGCTCGCTGTCAGAGGATGACGACATCGGCGACCTCGAGGCGCTCCGCGGCGTGCGTGCTTACCCGGTCCGGGTCAAGTGCGCCACGCTCGTGTGGAACGCGCTCCTCGAGGGTCTTTCCGCAACCCCCGCGACGACGGCGTCAGCACTGAGGAGCGAGAAATGAGCACTACGGAACCCCTTCTTTCGCCGAGCGAACCGGCAGCACCGAAGGAGGCGAAGGCGTCGGACGAGCTGATCCGGGCCGCGCTCAGCGAGGTCTACGACCCCGAGATCGGCATCGACATCGTGTCGCTCGGCTTGATCTACGACACCAACATCGACGATGACGGGCTGCTCACCATCGACATGACGCTGACCACCCCGTACTGCCCGATGGGTCCGATCATCGAGACGCAGGCGCACGCGGTGTGCGCGCCCCTCCCCGGGGTACGCGACGTGCACATCAACCTTGTGTGGGCGCCTCCATGGGACCCGCGCACCATGGCTTCCGACGAGGCCCAGCTCGAGCTCGGCATCTACTGATCTCGACGCCGGCGGGGCCGGTCTGGCATGGTTCGCTGCATGGAGCGCGTCTTCACCCACGCAGAGGCCTCGGCGCTGCTGCCGCGGCTCACCGAGCTGCTCTCGGCGTTGCGCGACGCCCACCGCACGGCGCTGGACCAGGCGGCCGAGAGCGACCATCACCCGGTCTCATCGAACGGATCGGCGGCCGCGGCGATCAAGGCATCGGGCCCCTTCCACGAAGCCCAGCGCGTCAGCGCTGATATCGACCGGCTCGGCGTGATCCTGCGTGATCCCGACACCGGGCTCGTCGACTTCGCGTCAGCCCGGGAGGGAGAGCCGATCTACCTCTGCTGGCGTCTTGGGGAAGCGCGGATCGGCTACTGGCATCCGCGTGACACCGGGTTCATGGGCCGCCTGCCGCTCTGATCCCTGCGCTCACGGACGAGCGGGCGTCTCGGACAGCCGCCTGACGTCCTCCGGGGTCATGCGCAGGAACAGCGCGAGATCGTCGCTTCGGTCGAGAAAGCGCACCTGCACGACCACGTCGTGCGCGAAGAACCCGGTGGCGCGCACCACGATGCCCACCAGTTCGCCGTCGTCGAAGAGCACGTCCTCGACGGTCCCGAGCTTGTCGCCGCCGTGGCCGATCATCACGTTCTCGCCGCGCCTGATCTCGATGTCACCGTCGGGCTTTTCGGCGCTCTCCTGCAGGCGGGGAACGATCGGACCGACGCCAAGTGAGCCGCCGGCGAGCGCTGCCGCGAAGCTCAAGCCGTCGCCTCGCTCGAGCGGCTTGTAGTGGTAGCTGAGATATGGGGGCAGGGCGCGCGTTGCTCGCTTGTCCAGCGTGAGCCGGATGCTCTCGGGCCCGACGTCGCCGACGGCGTTGAGCGGCACGATCACCTCGGTGATCATGAGCCCGGCCCCCGGGGCGAGGGTCCTCCCCGAGAACCAGTTCGTCTCTCTGACGATGAGGGCGTGCGGATCCCAACTGTCCGCGTCGACGACGATGCGTTGCAGGGTGCCGACGTGATGGCCGTCCGCGGTGTGCACCGAGGCGCCGAGGCGAAGGTCGAGGGGGCGGCTGGGCGGCTGGTCGGATTCGGTCACGCCGCGCGCCCGAACCGGGATACACTTTGGGAGCGTCTCTCGGCCCGGACCCGCCCCGCCTCAAAAACGACGCATGCGGACGCGGTGCCGTGGCACTCAGGCAAAAGGAGGAACCTAGCCCATGACAGATTCTTCGAGTACCACCTCCTTCCCGACCAGCGCAGTGGTGGAGAGCTGACCGCAGGGAGCCAGGTCACCACTCGGAGAGAGGCGCAAACCGTTGCACCAGGCGGTCTCTCCACGCATTTGCGCTAACCGCGGCCCAGCCGCGGCTCGAGCCAATCACCGGCTTCATTAGGTGAAACGCGCCGTCTCGACCTGTGCCGCACGGGTGGAGACGGCCGGCGATGGGACGATCTGGTCGCTCTCGACCCAGCCCTCATCGGCGCCGGCCACGCGTACCTTGACAAACTGCCCGCTGCGCTCCGGGAGCGCCTCGACCTCGGTGGCGGTGAGGATCTCGCGGCCGCGAGGGGCGTCACGACGCGGCTCCGCGAAGAGTCGATAGGGCATGCCCGCCCACGATGCGACCAGCGTCACCGGGCCCGGCGGGATGCGCCGGTCGCGGTAGACGGTTCGGGGATCCGAAGCACCGGCGGTGAGCAGCCGGATCACCTGGAGGGCTCGCGTCGTCGGACCCCTGTCTGCCTTGCCCATTGCTTTGGAGATGAGGCCGCCGCCAGAGCTGGCTTCCACCTCGACCCAGGTGCCCTCGGTGACCGCCACGGCGCGGCAGCGAACCCAGCGAATGCGGATCCTGGGGCGACCCCAATTCCCGAAGAGACCGCGGCGGCGATGCTCGACGATCCGCGCCTCGCTCTCCCCGACGACCTCGTAACGGTACGGGGTTGTCCCGATCATCTGCTCCACGACCGCGAAGACCTCACGAGGGGGGGCGGCCGACAGGAGGCGCCACGTCTGAGCGGAGGGTGCCAGCATCGCCCCCGGATTGTAGAGGGCGCGCTCTGGCGTCCGGCGAAGCGCCGGCCGGCTCGCGGGCGATCGCATAGCGCTCGCACATGGTGTCGAAACGTGCGGCGGTGTAGGCGTCCAGCAGAGAGCGGTGGCGCTCCACCAGCGGAACGATGTACGCCCGGAGATACCTCCCGCGAGCGGACCACTGGTAGTAGGAACGGCCGCCGTGATGGTACGGGCCGTAGAGGGCGCTGCCGGGATACGTGCGGCGCAGCCACTCGAAGGTTTCCTCGTGCCTGACGTGCATACGCAGCGTCACCTGCGGCTGACGGCCGTCGCCGCCGAAATGGCCCTCGCCGACCAGGAGGCCGAGGAGGAATCCGACCGAGAGATCGTCGCCATCTTGGACGGCGGTCGTATCAGAGGCCACGATCGCAACCATAGAGGCCACGCTGTTTCACCGTCAAGTTGTGCGCTAAACACTCCCCTGCCGTCCCAGTTCGAGCCAGGGGAGTTTTCCACAGGATTGGGCGCCGGCATGGCATCTTCAACTCGCAGGGACCCGAGCAGCGGTCGCCCGGCCTGGGGAAACACGGGATAACTCGCTGTCCCGCTGACGGGCGCGGCCATCCGGCCATAATCAGCCGCTAACCGTGCCACCTAGCATTCTCGCGGTCGCCAATCAGAAGGGCGGGGTTGGAAAGACCACCACCGCCGTCAGCGTGGGCGCAGCGCTCGCCGAGATGGGCCGCAAGGTGCTCCTGATCGACATCGACCCCCAGGCCAACGCCACGTCCGGGCTCGGCGTCGATCGGAGCCGAGTCGAGACGAGCATCTATGACGTCGTGGTGATGGGGCGCTCGCTCGCGGAGGCCCGGCTGCATACGGCGGTCCGCGGTCTCGATATCGTGCCGTCGGACATTGCCCTTGCCGGATCAGAGATCGAATTGGTCGACCTCGCCCGCAGGGAACGCCGCCTCCAGTACGCCCTGGAAGCTCTCGAGTCCGACGACGACTACGTGCTCATCGATTCGCCGCCCAGCCTGGGGCTGCTGGCGATCAATGCGGTGGTCGCGGCCGACGCGCTGCTGATCCCGATCCAGTGCGAGTTCTATGCGCTCGAGGGGCTTGGCCTGCTCATGCACACGCTGACGCTCCTCCGCAGAGAGCTCAACCCGGGGCTCAGCATCGCGGGCATCGTCATGACCCTCTTCGACGCCCGCCTCGCCCTCGCGCACCAGGTCGTTGACGAGGTTCGCGCGCGCTTCGGCGATCAGCTGCTGACCCCGCTCATCCCCCGCAACGTCCGCCTCAGCGAAGCGCCCAGCCACGGCATGCCGATCACCCTCTACGACCCCACGTGCCGTGGCGCGATCGCATACCGAGAGCTCAGCGCCAATCTCGATGCGCGCATCCGCGGCGGCGCCCTCCTCGCCGCCGCCGGGGTCCAGAGCCCGGCATGAGCGACTCGGCTCCGCCTCGGGCGTTCCGCCGCCGCGGCCTCGGCCGCGGGCTGGAGGCACTGCTCACCAATGAGGCCGAAGCCGAGGAGGGATCGCCGCTGATCAGCCTCGATCCGCGGACGGTCGCCCCGAACCCCGAACAGCCGCGGCGCGCGTTCGAACCGGATGCGCTCGCGGCCCTGGGTGATTCGATCCGCCTGCACGGGCTGCTCCATCCGATCGTGGTTCAGCGCGATGGGGATTCCTACTGTCTTGTGGCCGGGGAGCGACGCCTGCGCGCCGCCCAGCTTGCCGGGATCGCGAGCATTCCAGCGATCGTCCGCCCGGCAGCGGAATCCAGCCGCCACCAGCTCGAGGTGGCGCTCACCGAGAACCTGCAGCGAACCGATCTCAACCCGATGGAGGAGGCCGCCGCGTATGCCCGCCTCTCGGACGCGTTCGGCCTCACCCACGAGGCGATCGCGCTCCGCCTGGGGCGCAGCCGGTCCGGCGTCACCAACGCGATCCGCTTGCTCGATCTCCCCGCGCCCGTCCAGGAGGCGGTTGCCGAACTCGAGGCTGACCGCGAGCCACGCGCGGGCGTTGCTGGTGCTCCCCGTTGCGGCGGATCAGGAGGCCGTCGCTGCCCTGGCGATCGCCGACGGCCTGAATGTGCGCGAGACCGAACGCGCGGTCCAGGAGCGGCTCACACGGGCGTCGGGGCCTGCTCGCCGGCGTGCGCCTGTCGCCGCAGCGCAGCAGCCCGCGCCCGATGACGCCGCGCTGCGACACGGCCTCGAGCAGGCGCTTGGCGTGCCCGTCCGCCTCCAGCGCCGCAAGGGCGGCGGCGGCAGGATCGTCCTCGACTGGGCCGATGAGTTCGACCTGGACGCGCTCTATCGCACCCTGGGCGGCCCGCCGCTCTAGAGGCGCCCTGGGCGGGCTCAGCCGACCGGGCGGTCAGCTGCTCCGGTGAACCGTGCTTCGGCAGCGTCCGCGTCGAAGTTCGCGAGAAACGCCTCGATGTACTTCGGACGGTCGGCCGGCTTGTAGTCGAGCAGGAACGCGTGCTCCCAGACGTCCATCACGACGATAGGCTTGAAGCCGGCGATGTTGCCGTCCTCGTGCAGCGTGATCCAGTGGTTGCTCAACCGGCCGGTGGCAGTGTCCAGGTAGGTCACCGCCCAGCCCACGCCGCGCATCCCGCCGATCGCGGTGAAGTCCTTGCGCCACGTGTCGATGTCACCGAAGGACTCGCCGAGTGCGCGCCCCAGCGCGGACGACGACGAGATGCCGCCGCCACTCGCCTTTGTGAGGTTTCCGAAGTACCACTCGTGGAGGACCATGCCGTTGTACTCGAAGCCGAGCCTGCGGGTGATCTCCGAGTACGACGGATTCGAGGCCAGACCCTGGCCGACCTGCTGCATCGAGACCAGCTGCTCGTTCAGCAGGTTCGTGTTTTTGACATAACCGGCATAAAGTCCGAAATGGACTTCCAGGGTGTTGTCGGAGATGCCGGCGAGTCCGGACAGGTCGAACGTTCTCGTCTTGTACGGCGTCTGGGTCAGGAGGGCCATCTTGTGCCTCGTGTATGAACCGGGTCCACGGTCGTGGTGGCTCACATTCTGGCAGCGTGGGACGCCATCTCGCAGCGCGGGCTCAGCCGATCGGGGCGACGATATCCACCGGTTTGTCGTAGCTCGTGTACGTGTCGATCATGAAGTGCCCGGGTGCGTCCATCGCCACCTGGCGAACGCGTCCGGTGGCGTCGACCCAGAAGGTGAACCAGATCGGCGTGGACTGCGAATTCCCGAAGCTCGCCACCATCGTCGTCGGAACGCCGTCGAGGATGTCCCGGCCAATCACATGGGCGTTGGTCAGCGGTCTGAAGTAGTCCCAGACGAAGTACGGCACAGCTGCGGCGGGGGAAGTCTGCTGCTCCCACGTCTGGCCCGGCCCGTTTTGCAGGTACTGGGTTGTGCCGATCCAAATGGTCGTGCCCGCGTTCCTGACCGTCCAGGTCGTCCTGTCAGGCGCAACCGACGAATAGCTTCCGCGGATCGTCGCAGTGCCCGAGTTGAGGACCTCGTTGTACTGATAGGCGGTCAGGGCTTTCATGACGGTCTCGACCTTCGCCAGCAGCGTGTCGCCGGACGGCGCGGGCAGCGACGGGATCGTGAACGCGGCCCTACCCCCACCGCTGTTCAGCACCTCGACCGACACCGCATCGCCCGTCTCGATGTCGATGGTCGCCCGGCGGCAGGTGTCCCCGCAGGGACGCAGCGCCTCGTAGACGCCATTGACGATGATGTTCGCGGCGAGCCCTTGCGCCGAAGCAGTCCCGCCGATCGGGAGCAGGTAGACCGTTGCGAGGTTGGGACCAGGCAACCCCGGTGAAAGGCTGAGGCCGACCAGGTCGCTTCCCGCGGCGCCCGCCAGGGTCAGTTCGTCACCGCTGGGAAGCCCCACGGTCGGGGTGGCTGCGGCATCTTCGGCGGCCTGGCGCGCGGCCGTCGTCGGTGGTGTCGGGAACGAGGAGAGCAACGCGGCCGCCGCCACGACGCAGGCAGCGAGCGCGGCCTCGATGCGGACATGCGGCCGCTTGAGCCGCCACGCCATCGCCGAGAGCGGCAGCATCAGGGCGACCAGCGCCATCTTGACCAGCAGCACCCGCCCGTACGCCGTCCCGAAGAGCGCTTGGATCGACCCGAGCTGGGTGATGGCTTCGAGGCCGCCGGCTACGACAGTCGCCGCGAATGCCCCGAGCGCGATCGGCGTGAACCGCGCCAGCAGGACGCGCGCCTCGGTCGAGCGCCAGCCTCCGCGGGGATGGAGCACGGCCAGCGCCGCGATGCCTCCGGCCCACAGGCCGGCGGCTAGCAGATGCACCGCATCGAGCCCGATGCCGTACCAGGCGGGGTCGACACCGGCTGCGTGGCCCGACGCGGCGAGCATGACAAGCGCACCCCCGAGCCAGACCGGAAGGCTTCGCCAGCCTCGGACGACGGCGACCAGGGTCAGGGTTTCGAAGCCGAGCCGGGCGATCAACGCCGCCCCGGAGAATCCGTTGAAGAACGCCAGATAGTCCGTGAGGCTGTGCCCCCCGGAGCCGACGGTCGCCTCGGACCAGACGGTCACGAGCCCCGCAGAGAGGGCGACGCTCGAGGCGCGGAACCTCGGGCTCACCCACTCGAGCGTCGGCGATTGCCGGGCGAGCGTGCTGATGAGCACCTGGCCGGCGAGGAACAGCAGTGCTATGGCCTCGACCCATTTGACGATCCCGATCGCGATGTCGGAAGGCTGCGGGCCGGGGACGGCGCTAGCCGCAACCACCGACGAATCGGGACCGGCTATCCCGACGTCAAACGTGAAGTTGCTGCTGATCAGATGGCCGTCGAAAGAGCTCACCGAGGTCCAGTCGACCGTGTAGACCCCGGCGGCGTTGGTGGCCATCGGGATCCGGATCTCATACGCGCTGTCAACCTTGCCTGTCCAGACGTGCCCCGTCGGATCCGTCACCGTGGCGTGCGAGAGGGCTGGGTTCAGGGGCTGGGAGAAGTCGAGCGCTACGACCCCGGGAGCGGTGCCGAGATGGGCGCCGGCCGGGGGCGACGAGGCGCTGAGGAGCGCGTGCGCCGAGGCCGCGATCGGGATGACGAGGACGGCGATTACCGCGATCAGCACTGCGGCGAAGCGGCGAACCCCCTTTGTCACGTTTCCCATGATGGAGCAGCGCCTCGCGGCGACAGATGTGGTGCGGGCGGATGTTCGCCTCATAATCGGGCCGAGTGGCTCAGGTACTCCCGCCCCCGGACGCGACCAGCGCGCCCAGTGCCTGGTGGCGAGGATCGTGGGTCCGCGACACCATCGAGGTGCTTCTGATCGCGGTGATCCTGTATGTCGCCATCGCCTTTGCGCTGCAGACGGTTCGGGTCGACGGCCAGAGCATGCAGAACACGTTGCAGAACCAGGACCTGCTCCTCGCAAGCAAGATCTCGTACGACTTCGGCGGCAATCCGCAACGCGGCGACATCGTGATTCTCATCCCGCCGACGGATCCGACGCAGGACTTCATCAAACGGGTCATCGGCCTCCCCGGCGACACCATCGAGATCGACGGGGACACGAATCCCACCGAGGTGCTCCTCAAGCCGGATGGGAAAGGGCCGTTCCAGATGTTGAAGGAGCCCTACCTCCCAGAGGCGTGGAATACGCTCAAATTCTGCTGCACCTCGACCGGGATGGCTTCAACGTCCGCGCAGCCGCTCACGATTCCGGCCGGCGAGTACTTCGTGATGGGCGACAACCGCAATTTCTCAAGCGATTCGCGGGTTTTCGGCCTGGTGCCGCGCAAGAACATTCTCGCCAAGGCAATCCTGCGCATCTGGCCGGTCGATCACTTCGGCGGACTGGGCTCGGGACCGACGCTCGAGCCGGTGACCAGCACCGCACTCGCGATTCCCGCACTCGCGATCGCCGGGTTCGAGGTCTGGCGCTGGAGGCGCAGGCGGATGCGGCGGCTGGCTGCCGCGGACCGCGGGCGCCTGCGCACCGACCCCGCCGAGTAGCGCACCGGTCGGATCAGCCGTTCACCCACGCGGCGTCGACGCCGCTCCACTCGATGAGCTCCGCGGGTTGAAAGAACAGCGCAACCTCCTCGGCGCCGCGCCCCGGCAAGTCGCTGCCGTGCACCACGTTATTGCCAATGCTGACTGCAAGATCGCCGCGAATGCTGCCCGGTGCGGCCGCGGATGGGTTGGTCGCGCCCATCATCGAGCGCACCTGGGCGACCGCGTCGTCGCCCTCCCACACCATGGCGACGACCGGCGCCGAGGTGATGAAGTCGACGAGTCCATTGAAGAAGGGCTTGCCGCGATGCTCGGCGTAGTGACGTTCCGCGAGCTCGCGGTCGATCCGCATGAGCTTGAGCGCCACGAGGTGAAGGCCGCGACCCTCGAAACGCGCGATCACCTCGCCGACCAGCCGGCGTTGCACGCCGTCGGGTTTGACGAGGACAAGTGTCCGTTCGACGCTCACGGCGCGCAAGTCTGACAGGCGAGCATCAGACCGCGATCGCCTTCTCGAACCGCGTCTCGCTGCGGAAAGGCCCGACCACGGCGGCGCGCAGGCCGGCGGCGAGCACCCGCGCGGCGAGATCGCGGACCTGGGTGGCGTCGACTGCCTCCAGCCGTGCCACCAGCTCGTCGGGTTCGACGATCTTTCCCTGGAGCAGCAACTGCTGCCCGGCGTACTCGCAGAGCGCCGACGTGCTCTCCAGCTGGAGCAATAGACGCCCCTTCGCGTATTCGCGTGCCTTGGTGAGCTCGGCGTCGTCAACCCGCTCCTCGGCGAGCTTGCGCAGCTCGACGACGGCGGCTGCGAGCGCCGTCGCAGCTTGACGCGGCTCGCACGCCAGGCCGATCCCCAGCACGCCCGTGTCCGACATGCGGCTCATGAATGAGTGCACGTCGTAGACGAGCGCACGGCGCTCGCGGAGCTCGAGAAAGAGACGGCTCGACATCCCCTCGCCGAGGATCACGTTGAGAATGTCGGCCACGTGCCGGTCCGGGTCGTTGTACGAGGGTGCGCGTGCGCCGACAAGGATGTTCGCCTGCTCGGCGCTGCGCCGGATCACGCGGAGTGGCGGGCCCGACGCTGGGGTCGCCGGCAGGGGCGGCGCGGGCGTCGCGCGGTGTCCCGCGGCCCACGGCCCGATCGCATCGTCGATCATCGCCACGGCCTCGGCCGTCTCGAACCCTCCGGCAACGCTCACCACCAGGGTCGTCGGGAGCACGTGCCTCTCGAGGTGGCTGCGACAATCGCCGGCGGTGAACGAGAGGACGGTCTCCTCACGCCCGGCGACATCCCAACCCAGCGGATGGTCCGGCCACATCAAGGCGTCGAACGCGATCTGCACGTAATCCTGCGGATTGTCCTGGTACATGCGCAGCTCTTCGATCACCACCTGGCGTTCCTTCACGACCTCGGCCTCGTCCAGCGCCGGGCTGAGGAGCATGTCGGTCAGGACCGACACCGCCAGACCGAGTTTCGCTGTGGGCACACGTGTCCAGAAGACCGTCGCCTCGCGATCGGTCGCGGCGTTGAGGACACCGCCGACGCCCTCGATCGCCTCGCTGATATCGCGCGCGGTCGCATATCGCCTGCCACCCTTGAACACCATGTGCTCGACGAAATGGCTGATACCGCTCTCTGAGTCGGTTTCGTAGCGCGAACCGACCGCGACCATGAACGCGATCGCGACGGACGCACGACCGGGCAGCGGGACAGCCGTGAGCCGGGTCCCCCCGGACAGGGATTCGACGTCGAATTCGGTCAGTACGACCGCCCGGCTGACCGGCCCGAGCGGGCTCCTTCGAAGCGCTCCGGAGGACCGCCCTGGGCTGGACCGGTCGGATTGATGACCACGCGCCGCGCCGGTTCTCTGCCGGTGCTCTCGGTGGTCACGTCCGGATCGTCGGCGAGGGTCATGTGAATGACCCGCCGCTCATAGGCGTGCATGGGGTCGAGCGTGTAGGCCTCGCCGGTGCGCTTGACCCGAAGCGCAAGGCGAAGGGCCAGCTCGCGGACCTGGTCCTCGCGCCGGGCGCGGTAGCGCTCGACGTCGAGGATCACCCTGCGCGTCTCGACACCTTCCTCGCCGAGCATGAGATTGACCGCCGTCTGCAGCGAGCGCAGTGTCTCGCCACGCCACCCGATGAGCAGCCCGAGGTCGTCCCCCGCGATGTCGAGGATCACCGGGCCGCCGGTTGACGAGCCGGCTGTTCCCGTGCCGCGGCGGACGCTGACCCTGCAGGGCACCTCCATGCGCGTCAGCAGCTCCTCGAGGAGCGCCCGAGCGTTCGATGCGTGCTCGTCGATCCTGTAGACGCGAACCCGTCGTTCCCCAGAGGACAACCGCTCCCCCGGCAGCGACCGGCTCTCCGGCGACAAAACCTGTACCTCGACCTGGTCGCGGTTCGCGCCGAGTTGGGCGAGCGCGTTGCTCACCGCCTCCTCGATGGTCGCCCCACGTGCCTCGACCCCGTCTTCGGTCTCCACCTCGACCGCTGCCCTGCTCTCGCTCACCTCTTCTCCCACCGCGCCGCGGTCAGCGGCGTCGCCTCCGTCTATTCGGCCTGTTGGGTCGCGCCAGCGACCGAGCCGTCGCGCTCTGCGATCGCACCGGCGGTTCCTGGTCGTCCACGACCGGCGTCGCACCATTGGCTTTCGCCGTCGCGCCGTTGGCCCCCGTCGCGGGCCGGCTGCGCGTGCCGTTCTTGCCAGTGCTGACCGAAACCGTGGTGCCCTTGCCGCCTCCCGCCTTGCCCGCGCCGGTCTTGACCGGCGTGCGCGGAATCGTCAGCGCGGTGACCCGTTTGGCGCCCGGGAACCACGTGGGAACCACGAGACCGTTCCACCCGAGCAGGTGGTATTGCTGCGCCACCATGAACATGGTCCCGGTGACCCAGTAGATGGCAAGCCCCTGCGGGAACAGGAAGCTGAACACGAAGATCATGACCGGGAAGATGAACGACATCTGCCTGGTCACACCCTGCATGGAGCGTTCCTGGTCGGTCATGTCCGGGCGCGTGGGCGGCATCATCATCCGCGACTGCGCGAACGTGAACGCGCCCGCGAGCAGAGGCAGGATGAGCAGGGCTGGGTGGGTCAGCAGACCGGCGAGGCCGGTGGATCCGGTGCAGCAAGCCGCTTGCGCGGACTTGGTCAGATCGGGGATCCACAGGAATCCCTTGTCGCCGGCGCCGAGTGTCGCGGTGACGGTCCTGATCGACTGATAGAGACCGATCAGCACGGGCATCTGCACCAGCGCCGGGATGCACCCGGTGAGACTGGAGAACGGGCTGATGCCGTGCTCCTTGTAGAGCGCATTCATCTCCTGGCTCAGCCGTTGCGGCTCCTTCTTGTACTTCTTGCGAAGCTCCTGCAGCTGCGGTGCAACCAGGCGCTGTTCAGCCTGGATGCGGCGTGACGTCCGCAGCTGCCAGCCGAAGATCGGGAACAGCACGGCGCGAATGCCGATGGTGAGCACGATGACCGCGAGCCCGAACGCGCCGATCGCCTTGAGCGGTCCGACCTGCGTGAAGAACTTCACGAGCTCCTGCAGCACCCATGCGAACGGGTATTGCAGGATCGAGAAGATCGACAGCGGGTTGAAGCCGGACGAGGTGGTGGTGGTGGCGGCGATCACGCGGCGCTCCCCGGTTGGGTCGCGTCGCGGTGCACGCGCCGGGCCGCGCGCCAGCTGATGTACGTGTCGGGCACCGGGTCGATGCCTCCCTCATGGAAGGGATGGCAGCGCGCGATCCGGCGTATGGCGAGCCACCAGCCGCGGCGCGCGCCGAAACGCTGGATTGCCTCGTAGCCGTAGTGCGAGCAGGTCGGCTCGTACCGGCACGCGCTCATCATTCCGAAGAGAGGGCCGATGGTGACCTGGTAGATGCGGATGAACACCAGGCTGACGCGTCTCACCTAACACCCCTCGGCTGGGTCGATCGCGACGCCGAGGTGAGCGCCGCGGCCAGGGCCGCCCGGAGGCTCAGGAACGGCATCTCGGTGGCGCGTCCCGGAAGGCTCACCACCACGTCGAGCCCGGGATGCTCCATCAGGACCGGGGCGATGGCGGCGCGCAGCCGGCGGCGGGCACGGTTCCGGCTCACGGCGCCGGTGGCGCCGGGCACGGCGAAGGCGACCCGCGATGCCGCGGACTCTCCGGGAAGCGCGCGCACTCGAACGGCGCCCGAGCGTGCCTCGCTCCCGGTTTCCCGCACCGACGCAATTCGGCGTCGCCCGGGAAGGCGATGCCGCCGGTTCATCGCGTGGGAGCCGGAGTCAGGCGCTTGCGGCCTTTACGACGGCGTGCCTTGAGCACCTGGCGCCCGCCTGGCGTCGCCATACGTATGCGAAAGCCGTGCGTCTTGCGCCGGTAGCGCTTCTTGGGTTGGTACGTCCGCTTGATGGCCGTCTCCCCGAGACCTGGATCGCGTCGGGGGCGCTCTGGGCGCCGCTGAGCCCGACGGGGTTGCTTCGCGAGTATACCAAGGCAGCGGTCGACCGCCCCTCCTCCCGAAAGTTGTGGTCGCGAGATCACTGCACGGTGGTGCGCTCGCTCCACTTGTGACCGGGGCCGCGCATTGTTAAACTCCGCACGCTGCAGCGGGAGCGGGAAGCCCTTCTTTTCGTCCAACCAAGCCCCCCGGCCACCAGCGGCCATGCATTTATCCACCGATGTGCACAAGTTGTGGATAACTGCGCTGTTATCGGCAGGCCAAGGCGAGGAACGAGTGGATCGAATAGTCGGTGTCGGCGCCGTCGAAGATCAGACGCCGCGCGTCGAGCCCATCCTGGAGAGTGGGAACTCGACCGCGAGCATGGACCCACAACAGTTGTGGCAGGTCGCCCAGGAGGAACTTCGGTTCCAGGTGGTCCGCCCGGGGTACGAGGCATGGCTCGCCAATGCCGTCCTGGTTGGCTCCGACGGGCACACCTTCACGGTCGGCGTGCCGACCATGTTCGCTCGCGACTGGGTCAGCGAGCGCTACGTGCCGTTGATCCGCGAAACGCTCTCCGGCGTGCTCGGACGCGATTGCGAAGTGATCATCACCGTCGACCCGGAGGCGTCGCCGCCACCCGACGCACCTCCGATCGTTCCTGATCCGACCTATGCATACGTGAGCGAGCCCGAGGATGGAGCCAACAACTCGCGGCTCAACCCGGCGTTCACCTTCAGCACGTTCGTGGTCGGCAACTCCAGTCGATTCGCTCACGCCGCCTGCCGCGCTGTCGCCGAGGCGCCCGGCAAGGCGTACAACCCACTTTTTCTGTACGGCGGTGTGGGTCTGGGCAAAACCCACCTCATGCACGCGATCGGTCACGCGGTGCGCGAGACCCACCGCAACGCGAAGGTGGCGTATGTCACCTCCGAGAAATTCATGAACGAGATGGTCGCGTCCATCGTCGAGAACCGGCCGGCGGAGTTCCGGATGCGCTACCGGGGCGTCGACGTCCTGCTCATCGACGACATCCAGTTCCTGGCTGGCAAGGACCACACCAGGGAGGAGTTCTTCCACACGTTCAACGCGCTGCAGGAATTCCAGAAGCAGATCGTGGTGAGCAGCGACCGCCCGCCGAAGGACATCCCCACCCTCGAGGACCGCTTGCGCAGCCGCTTCGAGGGCGGACTGATGGCCGACATCCAGCCACCGGATTTCGAGACCCGGCTGGCGATTCTCACCACCAAGCTCGGGCCCTACGGCAAGCTGGTCCCGGACGAGGTGTGCTCATTCATCGCCCACCGCATCCAGAAAAACATCCGCGAGCTCGAGGGCGCGCTCATCCGAGTGCTCGCCCACGCCTCGATCAACGGCCAGCAGATCACCCTCGAGACCGCCCAGCAGATCCTGCGCGACGTCATCCCGGTCCAGGACTCGACCCCGGTGAGCATCGAGACCATCCAGCTGGCGGTCGCCGCGCATTACGCCATCTCGGTCGAGGAGATGAAGGGCAAGCGTCGCGACAAGAACATCGTGTTCCCTCGCCAGGTGGCGATGTACCTCATCCGCGAGGCTACCAAGTCGTCGCTCCCGGTCATCGGAAGCGCTTTCGGCGGACGGGATCACACCACCGCACTGCACGCGATCGAGAAGATCACCGAGCTCATGCGCGAAGACGTTCGCCTCCAGGGTGAGGTGCGAGCCATCCGCGAGCAGCTCCACAACCGTTGACAACCCTGTTGCTCGCACCGGGTACGGCATGTGGACAAAGTGCGCAACTCCGCGAACGGTGGACAACTGGTGGACAATCAGTGCCACTTGCGCACAGCCCGGCAACGCTCCCGGACCCGCGATGAGATCGCTTTCCGAGTTGTCCCCCATGTACCCACCACTACATCGTCTACTGATATCTAAACTCTGCAGGTCATACTCATTGAGTCTGGTGATAACGCAGCCTCCAGAGAGGAACCGTCCATGAAAGCGACCGTCTCATCCTCGACACTCAGCGGCGCACTCGGGCTGGTGTCCCGCGCCGTATCACCGAGATCGACCCTGCCCGTGCTGAGCAACGTGCTGCTCGAGACCGGCCCTGACGGTCTGCGCGTCACCGCCACCAATCTCGATCTCACGATCACCGTCGTGGTGCCGGCAACCGTGCTCGAGGAAGGCCGGATCACGGTGCCCGCACGTCTCCTCGGTGAGTTTGTTGCGTCGCTCGGTGACGCGCCGTGCACGATGGAGTTGGAACCGACGACCCAGGTGCTGAAGCTCACCGGTGGCGTGCACCGTGCCAACGTGCACGGCATCGATGCGGTGGAATTTCCTCCCCTGCCGACGCGTGACACCGAGACATCGATCGAGGTCGAACTCGATCACATTGCAGAATGCGATCACTCAGACGGTCATGGCGGCGAGCTCGGACGAGGCGTCGCCGGTGCTCACCGGCGTGCTCCTCCAGATCGAGGGCAGCCGGGCTCACCCTGGCGGCGACCGATCGCCATCGTCTCGCCGTGAAGACGATCGATGTCACCGTGCACGGGACGCCCCCGGTGACCTCGGTGATCGTTCCCTCACGGCACCTCTCCGAGGTTGCCCGTGCGGTGAATCCCAACCGGCCGACCGTCGGTATCGCCTTCGCGCACGCGCGCAACCAGGTGTTCTTCACACTCAAGGACGTGGAGATCTCGTCGCGTCTCATCGAGGGGACATATCCCAATTACACGCAGGTGATTCCCGGTGAGTCGACGACGACGGTGAGCCTCTCGACGGCGTCGCTGCTGCGCGAGGCGAAGACCGCTGCGGTGCTTGCGCGTGACGCCGCCAACCCGGTTCGACTGCGCATCGGCGACGGGACGCTCACGCTGCTTGCGCAGACCGCCGAGGTCGGTGATGACGAGGCTCCGCTCACCGCGACCGTCCAGGGTGATGACGTGCAGATTGCGTTCAACGCGCGCTACATGCTGGACGCGCTCTCGGCGCTCGACTCCGACGAGGTCCAACTCTCCTTCAACGGCTCGCTGCAGCCGGGAGTAATCCGCCCCGTCGGGAAGGACGATTACCTCTGCATCATCATGCCGGTGCGGGTCGCCTGATCTCCTGCGATCACATCGCCTTGAACCGGATGCGCCGGACCAGGTCCTGGCCGACACGCTGATTCAGCGCATCGATAACTCGTGGTGCGTCCATCTGGAGTTGATGCGCCAACGCGCTGTTGGCCGTGGCGATGACCAGCACGCCGCGGTCGAGCCGCTCAGCGCGGCACAGCTCGGCGAGCCCCACACCGACGACGTCCGCGAGCGCGATCCGCAGGCGCTCCTCGCGCACCTGAACCCGGACGCCAAGCCCGCGCAGCGCGGTGTCGATGAGGTCGGATAAGCGCTGCTCGGTCATCGGCGCGCATCCTCGGTGACGACCCCACCGCGCACGGTGAAGTGGCGGACGTCCATGAAATCAGCGACCTCGCTGAGCGGTTCCGTCGTCGTCACCAGCACCTGGTGCCGGCTCTCCGCAGCGAGCAGCGCGAGCAGGCGCCCGCGCCGTTCTGGATCCAGTTCGCTCAGCACATCGTCGAGAAGGATGACCGGGGCGACGCCCGCGGTGTCCTGCAGGTAGCGGACCTCGGCGAGCTTGCAGGCGAGCACGATGCTCCGCTGCTGACCCTGCGACGCGGTCCCCCGCGCGGCTCGACCGTCAAGGTCGAACGCGATGTCGTCGCGGTGCGGGCCTGCCAGGGTGATTCCTCGTGCCACCTCCTCCGCGGCGCGGTCGCGCAGTGTTTCGAGCAGGGCTTGTTCAGCCGCCTCGATCCTGTCAGGAATCAACTCCGCGTGGGCCGGTGCGTATCGGAGCGAGATGCGCTCGCGCTGACCGCTGAGATCGTGCAGCGCCACGGCGGCGAGGGGCGCCAGCGCATCGACGAGGCGCGTGCGAGCCAGCGCCAGCCACGCCCCGTGGTGCGCGAGCTCGCTGGTAAAACCGTTCACCGAGTCGCGGGCGCCGCCGCCGAGGCGAAGCTGATGGAGCAGCGCATTTCGCTGCTCGAGCACGTGGCGGTACCGCGACATGTGCGCGACCGCCTGCGCGTCGGTCTGCGCGAGGATGACGTCGAGAAAGCGCCGGCGTCCGTCCGGGCCGCCGCGGACGAGCGCGAGGTCCTCCGGCCAGAAGAGCACCACCGGGCAGACCCCGAGCATGGCGCGCGCGGGACGCGGCTTTGCATCGACGGCGGTGACCCGCGACACGCGTCCCGTCGACGCGTCGCGCTGAAATCGGACCGAGAGGGTGACGTCCGCCGGGGGACGCGTGACGTCGGCCTCGGCGAGCGCCGCATTCTCGCTCCAGAGCAGAAGGTCGGCGCTGCTCGTGGTTCGTGGAGACCGTGTCAGGGCCAGGGTGGCGATCGCCTCGAGGAGGTTGGTCTTCCCCTGTGCGTTTTGGCCATGAATGACATTGAGCCCTGGACCGAAGCGCACCGTCGCCTCGGCGTAGTTTCGAAAGCAGTGCAGGCGCAGGCGGGCGATGGCGCAACGCGGGGCTTGCGTGCCGGCGCCCTCCGCGGGCGTGTCGACGGTCGGCGCGTCGACGCTCATGCGGCGCGTTCCGCCATGCCGGCGATCAACTCGGCGATCCGGCGGGTTGCATCCGGCCGAGCCACCGCCTTGACCGCAGCGCGCATGCTCGCGAGCGCTGGCGATCCTGGCGCGGCAAGCTCGGCGACGGCGTCGACGAGTTGATCGTCGTGCGGAACATAGCGCCCCGCGCCGATGTCCACCACCCACTCCACGTTACCGCGCTCCTGCCCCGGGAGATACCAGACGAGCAGGAGTGGTAGCCCGCAGCAGAGCGCCTCCGCGATAGTTCCCGGGCCGGCCTTGGAGACCACCACGTCGCTCGCGCGCATCCACTCGGCCATGTTGTCCACGTACCCGAGCACCCGGACCGGCCGTCCGCTCCGGGTGTGCAGCCCCGCGAGAGCTGACCGCGCGCGCTGGTTGCGTCCGCAGATCACGACGACGTCCACGTCGAGCGACGCTGCCGCGAGCGCCCGCGCGTGCTTGACGAGACCTCCGGATCCGTCCGCGCCGCCACAGACGAGCACCACGAAAGCATCAGGGCGCAGGCCCAGCCGTCCGCGGATCGCGGCGATGCCCTCCGGGTCGCCGGGGAGTTCCGTGAACCGGCGGTCGACGGCGAGGCCGAAGTCGTGGCAGCGCGACGCAGGGATGCCCGCACGACGGCAGTGATCGAGCCCGCCCGGGGACGGGACCACCACAGCGTCGACGTCCGGGCATGCCCACGCGATGTGGATGTCCACCAGGTCGGTGATCACCGTGACCACCGGGGCCGGCCGCGGCCGGTTGCGCACCGCGCGCACGCTGACGTGATTCAGCAGCGGGTGAAAGGAGACGATGCAGTCGGGATCGATCTGCTCGACCGCATCGGTGACGGCGCCGGTCACGGATCGCAGCACTGTGCTGTCGAGCAAGGCGACAGCTGAGCGGTTGTTGGTCGAGTGGTACAGCGCGCCCCACAGCCAGCGCGCATGCCTGGTGATCGGGCCGTAGAGTCCCGCCGTGCCGCCGATCACGCGCGGCTTCGCGCTGGTGAACGGGTCGAGGATGGTGATCTCGAACTCGCCCGGAGACGTCACCGCCATCTGGCGTTCCACCGCGGTTGCAGCGGCACGGTGGCCGCCACCGGTATCGGCGATGAGAAAGAGCAGCTTGCTCATCCGCTCACCGCCACCGATGCCGCGACCAGCGTCTGTGGCGCAAAGTCGGTGATGACCTGGGTGTTGGTCCCGTCGGCGTTCTCGACATACGCCTGGACGATGCCGTTGGAGTCGGCGTTGAGGTAGACGAGCTGCCGTCCGCTGGGAGCGACCACCACGGTGCCGAGCGACCCGACCCCTGGACCCGAGGCGACCGGGATCTGTTCATCACCCGCAACACTGACGAGCACGAGGGTGGGAATGCCGTTCGGTGGCCTGTTGATCCCGAGGAGCGTCCCGGTCGCCGTGAAGCCCACCGGCTGCAGCGAGGGGTCGAGTGATCGCGGCGGCGTGGACGATGCGCCGATGCCGACGATCCACGTGCCCTGCGCACCGGGTGCGGAGCGAAGGCAGGCGAGCTGCGAGCCGTCCGGTGAGATCGCAGGGTCGCTCGAGGCGCCGGTCACGCCGGGAATCGGGTAACGAGCCAGCACGATCGAGTCCGCGAGCTCGAGGTGTTCGATGTCCGACGTGCCCGCGACATCGAGGACGAGTCGCTCGCCGAGTGGGCCCCAGACCGCGGGCGCAACCAGCGGATCTCCGGCGGGGAGGCTGGTGAGCGCGTCGGTGGTCGGATTGAAGAACGACACTGTTCCCGCTCTGGAGAACGCCAGTGTCGATCCGTCAGGCGACCAGGACGGCAACGACGATCCGGCGAAGCTGGTGACCACCGTGCCGGTTGCCGGATTGAGCACCACGAGCACCGGATGTGGGGCCTTGACCGTGGCGTCGAGTTCGACCACCGCGAGCCAGCCTCCCCCGGGCGACAACGCCGCCGCCGCGTATGTGTAGAGCGGTGCGCCCGAGGCTGCGATGCCGCACCCCGATCGGCGTGGACACCGTGGCGCGACGAGCAGCGCCTCGGTCGCGATCGGCTCGCCCGCCTCGGCCGTCGCCATCGGCGCGACGAGAACGGTGGTGGCACTCTCTCCGGGAACGGCGGCGAGCACGACCACGTGGGGCCCAGGCGACATCCCGGCCGTTGCGAACATCGATATCGCCCCGGCCACGAGCGGCTGATGGTTCACGTCGGTGGCGGTCGCGGCCACGGTGAGCTTGTAGGTGATCCCGGCCTGCAGCGTGGTTCCGGGCAGCACTACGAAGCGGCTCGGGTCGAGACGGTTGCGAACCACGCGCGTTCCCGGCACAGCCGGGTCCAGCGTGATCGCCGCCTGGGTTGCGTCCGCCGCCATGGCGGTCGAGAAGCTCACCGAGATCGGGGCATCGACGGGGACACCGCTGGAGCCGTCCGGAGGTTGGAGCGCGCGAATCACCGGAGCCGGTCCGGTGGTGATCGTCCAGTTGTGGTCGACCGAGTTCACCACCCCGCTCGGATCGCTGATGCCGCCGGCCAGGGTGAACGTGTAGGACGTGCTCGGCGCGAAGATCGCCCCGGGATGGAGCAGGGTGAACCCGGTGTCTCCGGAGAGCCACACGATCCGGCAGGGCGCGAGCGGACTCGCGCTGAAGGCGGCCTCGAGGTCGCAAGCCGGAATCGACCGATTCACGGTGAACCGCCCCTTGACCGAAGCCGTGACCACCGGTCGGTCGAACTCAACCGTCACCGGCGCGTCGGCGGCCACGCCAACCGCTCCGCGGCCGGGAGCCAGTTGAATGATCTGAGGCGGGCTGCTGAAACACCCGGAAAGCAAGGCGGACATCAACCCTGCGAGCGCAACGAAGGCGATCCGGCGCGCGCCGGATGCGATACGAGCGCGTCCGGCTGGGCTAGTACGCGCGGTTGAGCGCGGCGTCGACGTCGATGGCAGCGATGGCGCCGTCACCGCCCTTGACCTCGATGACCGACTGCCGATCGGTGGCCAGGGCGGCCACCGCGGTCGTCGCCTTGTCGAGGGATCGCTGGGATTCGGTATAGGTGCCGAGGATGTCGCCATCGCGAAGCAGGATGATCCCCGCCTCGGTCGGGGTCTGTACGACGACCGACCCGCTGACGTGCTCCTCGGCGAGGTATTCCAGCAGGGCTTCGAGGTTGACGAAGCGACCGAGCAATCCGCTGTAGAGGTACGGCGACGTGAACAGCTGGGCAAGCGCGGTCACGGTCTCGCTGTCGAGCTCGATGACATCGATGACCCCATCCCCGGCGTCCATGTGCCTGCGAATCTGCAGGAACGCCAACTCACCCTGGACGGCGCTGCCGTTGCTGCTGAGGGCCTGGAGCGCCTGCCCGTCGTTGAGGAGGATGACTCCGCTGTAGCCGGTGCCGCTGAGATTCACGTAGCCGGTGTGGCGATCCGACCTCAGCGTACGGAGCAGACGCGGGAAGTCGACGAAGGCGCTCTTCAACCCCTCGTAGTGGGCGCGGCCCGAGGGGAGGGGGTAGACGCGTACGGCCGCGTCGCCCGAGGCCGACCCGGCGGGAGCCGGTCGATCCGGCGACGCGGCGGGCGCGATCGGGGCCGGTGCGGCCGGCGCCGGCTGATACGAGACCGGCTCGGAAGCGGTCGGGTACGCGAGAGGCTCGGGTACAGGGATCGGTTGGAATTCGGACATCGGGGCATGCTCCGGCTCGGCCGGAGCCGGGGCGTAGGTGTCGGCAGCCGGCTCTGAGGCCGCAGTGGTTCCCGCAACCGCATAGGCCGGCTCCTCGATCGGCTCGGGGAGGGCCGCAGGGACCGCGGAGTAGGCATCGAGGGGCGAGTAAGCAGGCGCTGCCTCGGGCCAGGTGGAAGCACCGGCCGACGCAGCGGCCGGAGCCTGGCGGCTGTCGGCGGCGGCGATCAGCTCTGCAGGGGAGGCCTTGATGGTCTCCTCCGCGGGGAGCTTGGCGCGCGGATCGAACTGGTAGGAACCGTCGTTCCAGCCGAGCGCATCGATGACGACCTCCTCGCCCTGTCCACCTGGTCCGTTGGCGTGGAACAGGTGTCCGAACAGGAAGTACAGCGAGCAGCTGTCGCCACCGTTGTCGATGGTCAGGGTGCCGGTTGCTCGCTCTGCCTGCATCGATTGGAGCAGCGTTGCGAGCCCACCGTCACGAAGGGAACCCTGGGTCTGCACGGGTGCGCGTCTCCGGTTTGTGTAGGAAGACCGTCCCGAAGGAGGCGGTCCGAATTGGAGTCGGCCCGTATAGTAGCAACCCTTCACCGTTCCGACCGAGGTTGGATACTCCAGAATGACGCGAGCTCACTTCGAGGAATTGGTGTGGATGGACAGCAGGTACGGGTGCTCGTGGTCGATGACGACGCGCTCGTCCGCAAGGCTATACGCCTCACCTGCGAGAGCGAGGGCTACACCGTCCAGGAGGCGGAACGTGCCGGCGAGGCGCTCGCCCGCCTCGAGGTCTTCCACCCGGATGTAGTGGTGCTCGATGTCGTGCTCCCGGATCAGTCGGGATTCGACGTCTGCCGGGAGATCCGCCGGGCGGGGCACCGGATGCCGGTGATCATCCTCAGCGCCAAGCACGACGAGATCGACGTCGTCCTCGGTCTCGAGATCGGCGCGGACGACTACATCGCCAAGCCGTTCCGAGCCCGGGAGCTGCTCGCCCGGATCGCCGCCCATCTGCGCCGGGCCCGGGAGCTGCGCGGCGACGACAAGCCCGCGGACGGGCGCCTGGTCTTTCGAGACCTCGTCATCGATACCGCCGAGCGCCGGGTGACCCGGTCGGATCGAGACATCGTGCTCACGCACACCGAGTTCGATCTGCTGTCGTACCTGGCGTCCAATGCCGGGAAGGTGCTCTCGCGGGAGCGGATTCTCAGCGCGGTCTGGGGGTATGAGCACCCGATCGAGACGAGGGTGATCGACGTCCACGTCCGCAACCTCCGGCGCAAGATCGAGCCCGATCCAGCCCAACCACGCCACATCCTGGCCGTCCCGGGCATCGGCTACCGCTTTGCGGGGGTCCGGCGCTGACGATCCTCGCGGATGTGAGGTGGCCGCAAAGTACACTCGGCATGGTGCGAACTCCTCCCATGCTCGATCCCGGCGAGCCCACCGTCCAGGGCCGGCACTCCGATCCCATCTCGGCGATCACCGTCGGCGCGCTCTCGGTAATCGCCGTGGGGCTGTTCGCTGCCGCGATCCTGGCCACGTACACGTATTCGACCCCCAACGTGGAGCTTCCCCTTGTGATCGCCATCGTGCTGTTCTTCGTCGTCACCCTCGGCGCCAACATCCTCCGGCTCGCGGTGCGCCACCTGCGCCCGGGGCGCTGATCGATGACCGAACATCCCGGCGCCGGCCAGGCGGGGTCGGAGCCGGCAGGAGCTGATCGTCCGACCTTCCCGTCATACGAGGAGTTCGCCTCGGACCTGCTCGAAGCGGTCGACGCGGCGGGGCTGAGCATCGAGGACGTTCGCCACCACCTGGAGCCGGGCCTCGGCGAACGCCGCTTCGAGTGCACCGTCCGCCTCACCGGCGATCCGCCACCTCGCTATCACGTTCACGTGAGCTACACCTGGGACGCGCTGCTGACCTTCATCTCCGCCTACGGCCCGGGCGCGGACTGCGAGCTCTACCACGACGATGACGAGGCCCAGGACTGCCCGCACCAGCAGATCACCCCGCAGGCCTTCGTCGACCTCGAGGCTGAGTTCGTCCTCGGCGACGGCGGCTATGAGCTGCACGATCTCGGTGAGGTGGGGGGCTGGGTCGAAACCGTGCAGTCCTTGCTGGGCAAGGCGTTTTCCGAGGACGACAAGCCGAGCGTGCACGTGGGGATCGCGGTGCTCGGAACCACGACCCTCGTCGAGAAGTTCACCGCCGAGCATTCCTGGTTCCTCGACTTCGAGAAGCAACCGGACCTCGCGACCGTCGCGAAGCAGATCGACAGCGCGCTGAAGCTGGTCCCTCAGCTGGCCGACCGCCTGCCCATCTGAGCGGGGCGCGACTCAGGGTCCGCTGAAGCCGGCCGCCGTGAGCAGCTCACGCTCGAACGGTCGGTTGGCAAGCTCGGGGTGGGGAACCGTCAAGCCCGGTTCCTCGACGTCGATCTCGCCGTGCTCGCCGAGCATCAGGATGTCGGCGTCGGCGATGCGCGGCCCCCATCGATAGGTGGTCCGCAGGCCCGCGGCCAGCTCCGCAGCCTTGCAGTGCTCCAGCCACCGACGCGGCGGCCACGGTGCCGGGCTCTGGAGCCGGACCACCTGGTTGTGGAAGTCGCCCTGGGCCGTGACACCGACCGGTCGGGTCAGGATCTCGGGTGACAGGGCAACGATTTCCACCTCGTTCTCGGTGAGCGCGGCGCGCAGGCGGGCGAGGTTGCGCCCGCGGTGACCGAGGTTGCTCCCCAGTCCCACCCACGCGGTGTCGGTGACCGGCGGGTCAGCCCTCATCCGGTCGGGCCGGGGATCGGCAGGCCGAGGAGCGCCGCCGGGGTCCCACGCAGCACGGCGTCGGCGGCACGAAGCGCGCGCACCGTCTCGGCCACGTCGTGGACACGAACCATGTGGGCTCCCGCCTGCACCGCGAGCACCGCGAGCGCGAGGCTCGGCTCGAGCCGGTGCGCTTGATCGGTCTCACCGATGAGCAGCCCGGTGGTCGACTTTCGCGATGGACCGACCAGCACCGCACGGCCCATGCCCAGCAGCTCCCCGAGGCGGCGTATCAGTTCGAGGTTGTGCGCCGGCGTTTTGGCAAAGCCGAACCCGGGGTCGATGATCACCAGGGATGGCGCGATACCGGCCTTCTCGGCGACCGCGAGGCTCTGGCGCAAACCGAGGCACACATCCTCCAGGAGATCGCCGTACTCGGTCCCGTGCTGGTTGTGCATGGCGATCACCCCCGTTCCGGGGTGCGCGGCGATGACCGCGGCCATGTCCGGATCGCCGCGCAGCCCCCAGACGTCATTGACGATCACCGCCCCGGCGTCGAGTGCCGCGGAGGCGACTGCCGCTTTGCGCGTGTCGATGCTGATCGGGACCGGGAGCCGGCCTGCCAGCTCGCGGATCACCGGCAGAACGCGCGCCATCTCGACCTCCGCCGAAATCTCGTCCCTGTTGGGGGATGGCCTCGTGCTCTCCCCGCCGATGTCGACGACGTCTGCGCCCGCTTCGGCGAGCGCTTGCGCCCGGGTAACCGCCGCGACCAGGTCGTCGCCCACCCCGTCGCCGGAGAACAAGTCGGGGGTGACGTTGAGGATCCCCATCACGAGGGTTCGCTTGCCGAACTCGAGGCGGTGTCCTGGGACCTCGAGCGGTGGCGGGGGTGCTCCGCGTGCCATCAGCACCGACCCGATCGCGGCGCCGACATCGCCTGCCTGATCGCTCCAGGCGGCGAGTTGCGCGGGCAGTGAGCCCGCGGTGATGAGCGGCATCAGAAGCACGGCTCGATCGCCGTCGGCATTGCTCAGGACCTCGCCGCCGCCCGACGCGACCAACCGCTCGAGGACCCGAATCTGATCCAGGCTCAGACCGCGGAGCGCGAGCGCCTCCACCGCGCCGCGCTCGGCGAGCACGGTGAGCTTGTCCGGAGGCAGGCCCAGCCGGAGCACGGCGTCGCGCAACGCGTCCGCGGGCCCGGGCAGCAGCGGCCGCACGCTGTACCGAGCGGCGAGCTCAGCGCTCCCCGCGCCCATGTCAACTCCCGCCGGCCGGGATATCCGCCGGCTGCAGCTCGCCAGCCTCGCGCTTGGGCACCATGACCCGGCGCTTGAAGATGCACACGCGCTCACCGCGTTGATTGAAGGCGCGCGTCTCGACGGTGATGATCCCGCGGTCGGGCTTGCTCGACAACTCGCGCTTGTCGAGCACGGTGGTCTCCGCGTAGATCGTGTCACCGTGGAAGGTTGGGTTCTCGTGCTTGAGCAACTCGACCTCGAGGTTGGCGATCGCCTTGCCGCTGATGTCGGCGACGCTCATCCCGAGCGCGAGGCTGTAGACGAGGTTGCCGACCACCACGTTGCGCTTGAACTCCGTTTTCGTCTCCGCGTAGTGCGCGTCGGAGTGGAGCGGATGCTGGTTCATGGTGAGCATGCAGAAGAGATGATCGTCCGCCTCGGTGATGGTCTTGCCCGGCCAGTGCTTGTACGTGGTCCCGACCTCGAACTCCTCGTAGTAGCGGCCGAACTGCATCCGCTCAGACCCCGACGGGTATCGCTCGTGCCGCCCGGAGCGCGGCGAGGACGTCCGAAACCGGCGCGTGGTCCCCGGCGGCGCGGCTGACGTGCTGATACAGCACCGTGTTCCCGGGCGCCATGACCACGAGCCCGCCCTGCTGGTAGGCGTGGCCCTTCATCGTGGACTGCCGCGCCCCCGAGCGGAACGCACGAATCCCCGCGCCCCAGGCGCCGGGCCCGAGCGTGGACAGCAGTCCCGACCGCGCGCCGATTGCTCTGTAGGAGACGAGGTCGGGGTCGGTCAGCACCGTTGAATCAGCCGCGAAACGTTGCTGGAACCATGCCGCCGCGCGCGCGCTGCCGTTGCCGACAAACGCGATCCCGCCGCCGAGCGCCGCGATGGCGCCACGATTCGCGCGGATCTCGGCGACCTGCTCGCGGCAGAAGACGCATCCGAAATGACGGAGCCACACGATCACCGCCGGGTGATCGGCCCACTCCCGCGCCAGCCGAACGGCGCTGCCGGTGGTGTCGAGGACGGTTGCGGCGCCAAGCGCGCGTGTGTCCATGGTGCAACCTACTGTACGTGGCCGCGAAGCAACTCCGCCCCGATGCGTCGAGCGCCACCGCCACGATCGTCCACGGCGAGGCACTCGAGGTGCTCCGCTCGTTGCCCGACGGATGCGCCGGGCTCGTCTACGTCGATCCGCCGTTCAACACCGGCGGCGCGCGCACCGGTCTGAGAACCACCACCACCGCGGATGCGACCGCGACGCGTCTCGGGTTTGCCGGACGCCACTATCGCGTTGAGCGTCGATCAGGGGCGCGGTACGACGACCGCTTCGACGATTACATCGGATGGCTTCGTCCCCGGCTCGAGGAGACGAGGCGGATCCTCGCGTCGCAGGGGAGCCTGTACTTCCACATCGACCCGCGCAAGTCGCACTACTGCAAGGTGCTCCTCGATGAGATCTTCGGACGCAACTCGTTTCTCAACGAGGTGGTGTGGGCGTACGACTACGGGGCCCGGACTGCACGCAGGTGGCCGGCGAAACACGACGTGATCCTTGTGTACGTGAAGGATCCGCGCGGGTATCACTTCGACGCGTCGGAGGTCGCGCGCGAGCCGTACATGGCCCCGCGCCTGCAGACGCCGGAGCGCGCCGCGCGCGGCAAGCTGCCCACCGATGTGTGGTGGCACACCATCGTGCCCACGTCATCGCGCGAAAGGACCGGCTATCCGACTCAGAAGCCGCTCGGGATCCTCCGCCGGATCGTCTCGGCTTCGTCGCGGCCGGGCGACCTGGTGCTTGACTGGTGCGCGGGGAGCGGCACCACGGGCGCCGCCGCCGCCGAGATGGGCCGGAGGTTTCTGCTGGTCGACGATCAGCCGGAGGCGATCGAGGTCATGCGCCGCAGGCTCGCCGGCGTGCCCGGGTTGCGGGTGATCACCCAGTGATGCGATGGCGCTCCAGCAAACCCCTGGCGATGATCAAACGCTGAATCTCGTTGGTGCCCTCGCCGATGATCAGGAGCGGCGCGTCGCGGTAGAGGCGCTCGACGTCGTACTCCTTCGAGAAACCGTAGCCCCCATGGACGCGGAGCGACTCGCTGACGACTTCGAAGCACGTCTCGCTGGCGAAAAGCTTGGCCATGCCGCACTCGACATCGGCTCGCTCGCCTGCGTCCTTCTTGCGCGCGGCGAAGTTCGTGAGCAGCCGCGCCGCCTGGATCTTGGTCGCCATGTCGGCGAGCTTGAACTGAATGGCCTCGTGCTCGGCGATGGGCACCCCGAACGCGTGTCGCTGCTGCGCGTATGCGATCGACAGCTCGAATGCCCGCTGCGCGACGCCGACGCCACGCGCGGCGACGTTGACGCGACCCACCTCGATCGCCGCCATCATCTGCTTGAACCCCTGACCCTCCACCTCGCCGAGCAGGTTGGTGGCGGGCTGACGGTTGTTCTCGAAGACGAGCTCGGTCGTCTCGACGCCCTTGTAGCCGAGCTTCTCGATGCGTCGCGATGACGTGAACCCGGGATACTGTTTCTCGGCGAGGATGCACGACATGCCGCGGTGCGCGGGTGTGGCGTCGGGATCGGTCTTGACAAGCGTCGCCACAACAGTCGAATGCTCGCCGTTGGTCGCCCACATCTTGGTTCCGTTGATCACGTACTCGCCGTTGTCCCGGATCGCTCGGGTCTGGATCGCCTGAACGTCCGACCCGCAGTTCGGCTCGCTCATCGAGAATCCGCCGTGGAATTCGCCGGTGGCCATGCGCGGCAGGAACCGCTGCTTCTGCTCATCCGTCCCGAAATTGTCGATCAGGAAGCTGACGATGAAATGCGTGTTGATGATGCCGGTGATCGACATCCACCCCCGCGCGATCTCCTCGCACACCATCGCGTAGGTCGCGTAGTCGAGGCCGGTGCCCCCGTGCTGCTCGGGGATGGCGAAGCCGAAGAATCCGAGCTTCTTCATCTGCCCCACGATCTTCTCCGGGTAGATGTCGTCGTGGTCGAGGTCGTGCGCGACCGGGATGATCTCTCGCTCCACGAAGTCGCGGACCATGCCGACGATCTCGCGCTGCTCGGCGGTCATGTCGATGGACACGCGATGAGTCTAGTCGCCGCGGTCCGGCGTCAGGCTCGAGCGACGCCGAGGATGTGCACCTGCGCGCCGTGCAGTCGCGATTTCGCCAGGACGCGCTCGATCCCAAACGACGCCTCGAGCAGCGGTCGATTAAAGGCGATGTAGGACGGGTCGGCGTTGTAGGTCAAGTCCGTGTGTGCGAAGCCGGCGGCGTTGAGGAGTCGGTGCAGCCGGGCGCCGCTGTTGGCCCGATAGCGGACCGGGTAGGCGTCCCCCTCGCCGCGTCCATAGAGCCGCCGCGTGAGCCCGGCATGCCATCGATCGGGGATCGCCCTGATCATCCAGGCGTTGTAGTTCCAGGCATTCGGCGTGAGGAAGACGAAACTCCCGCCGGCCACCAGCACCCGGCGGACTTCGGAGAAGACGAGACCGGGGTGGTCGAGGTGCTCGAGAACCCAGGCCGAGGCGACAACCTCGAACGTCCCCCCGCCGAACGGCAGTTCCTCACCGGACCCCACCACGCGATGCGCGATGACCCGGTTCCCGGCGAGGGCCTCCGGGTCCGGATCCAGGCCGAACACCATGGCACCGGGCGCACACGAGAGATCGTCGCCGTGCAGGCCATTTCGCCCGCAACCGAGATCGAGGATTCGCGCACCTTGCCCCGAGGCCGCCCCGATCATCGCCCGGTACCGGCTCACGCTGTCGACCCACGAGGGATTGCGACGTTGGTACTCCGCGCGGGCGCGCACCTGCCGCTCGAAGCCTCCCGCCATGCCTTTGGCAGTGTAATCGGCGGTCGAGGTGGCGGTCGCACTGATAGAGTTGCGGCGATGAGCGAACGGCCGTTCGCGCGATGATCGCCCACGCCGCCGGCAACGATTCCACGCTGGCGAGTGCGGCGTCACCCGTTCCGGCGCTCGGCAGCTTTGCCATCCGCACGCAGGACTGCATCGACTTCCTTCGAGGGCTGGCCGACGGATCGGTGGATCTGATCGTTACCGACCCGGCGTACTCGGGGATGAACCGGCACATGAAGTTCGGGCATGGACGGATCGTCGGCCACTATGGGAAGCCCGACAACGCACGCTGGTTCCAGGAGTTCTCGGACGACCCCAAGTCGTACGCGGTGTTTCTCGGTGAGTGCCGGCGCGTGCTCCGTCAGGACCGCCACATCTACATCATGTTCGACAGCTTTTCCATGCTCTCGTTGGGGGCACTGGTCCGCGATTTCTTCGATGTCAAGGGCGTCGTGGTCTGGGACAAGATGCACCTGGGGATGGGCCACTACTTCCGGCGCCGTCACGAGCAGATCGTCTTCGCGAGCAAGGGGCGGAGAAAGCTGTCGCGTCGAGACCTGCCCGACGTATGGGCCGTCCCACGCATCCACCGCGCGACATATCCAACGCAGAAACCCGTACAACTCTTCGATTACATGGTGCAGGCCAGCGCAGCCCCCGGATTCCTGGTATGCGATCCGTTCTGCGGGAGCGGGTCGTCGGGGATCGCCGCGCTGCTCGGCGGCTGTGATTTCATCGGCGCGGACATCAACTCGCGGGCGGTCGATATCGCCAAGGATCGCCTCACCAGGTTCATGGCTACGGGGCAGGATCCGCTCGAGCCCCGAAGTCCTGCTTCCCGCTCCTCCTAGCCCAGGTCTGCAGGCACCGGACCCCGGACTATCGCCCCACGGAAGATCCGGTGGGGCCAGAACGCTCGCCGCCCCGTCAGGACGAGCAGGGCGGGGAGCAGGAACGAGCGCACCACGAAAGCGTCGATCACCACACCGACGCCCATGATGAAGGCGAACTCCCGGAAGGGTTGGACCGGAACCAGCGCCAGGACCGCGAAGCTCGCCGCCAGGGTCACGGCGGCGATCGAGATCGCACGCGACGCCCTCGGGAGCGCCGCCTCGACGGCACCGGCCATGCTGCGAGCGCGCGCCTCCTCCCAGATGCGGCCCATCACGAACACGCTGTAGTCGGCGCCGAGCGATACCAGCAGCACCCCGGCGGTCACCGGAACGAAAAACGTGACATCCGGATAGCCGAGGGGGCCCTGGAAGACATCGACGAAGACACCGAGAGATGCGGCAAGGCCGAGAGCGCTCGACGCGATCAACAGCAGCGGCGCCAGGACCGCCCGGAAATAGAGCATCAGGACGAGGCTCATCAGCAAGGCTGCGAGCAGCGCAACCCGCCAGATGTCGGTGTCGGTCGCGGCGACCGCATCCGCCGAGGTGGGAGTGGCGCCTGACCACGAGGCCGTCGTCCCGCGCAAACCCGCCGCGGGAAGAGCCAGCGCAACGCGCTGCTCCAGAGAGGTGAAGGCGCTGATCGCGGCGGCATCGTAGGGATCGTCGCGGAAGACGACGAAGAGGCGGACCGCACCCTGGTTGGCCGTCGAAAAGAGCGCGGAACCGACGTTCATCGGCAACCGGTTCGGCCCGACCACGGCATCCACCCCGGGGCTTTGGGTGATCAGCCGCTCGACCCGAGCGAGCGACGCGCTCTCCGCTCCGATGCCCGGGGCCTGGAGGATCAGCGCCGTCGGACCGACGATCCCGGAGCCGAAGCCGGCCGATGCCGCATCTGCGGCCCGGCGGGGCTCGCTGGTGGTGGGCAGGCCGCTGATCACGTTGGTGCCGAGGTGGACTTGAGCAAGCCCGCTCGCCGCCGCGAGCAGGACGGCCGCACAGACCAGCACAGCCAGCCCGGCCGCCCATCGCCGGCCGATCAGCCGGGCGACCGCTCGCCGTCCTCTGCCCTCGTCCGCGCTTCGGCTGGAGGGCTGCGCAGACCTCCGCGGCAGGCTCGGCCAGAACGCGACCCGCCCGAGCACCCCGACGAGCGCCGGGACGAAGGAGATCGATACGAGCCCTGCGATGATCACGGCGACCGCCATGCCCGGACCGACGGCGTGGAAGAAGTCCAGGTCGGCGCCGATCAACGCGACCGTCCCGGCGGCAACCGTGAGTGCCGCCGCGATCACCAGTGGGACGACCCGCGACGAGGTGTTCCGCGACGCTCTCGTGCGCCGTTCGCCCTCCGCGAGCCTGGCGCGCATTCCCGTCAGCGTGAAGACGGAGTAGTCGGTGACCACCCCGAGGATCAGCACGATCATGATCGGCGACAGCTGCGACGGAATCTGCAGTCCGAGGGCGTGCGCTCCCCAGCCGAGGACGTGCCGGGTCACGAGGTAGGCGACGCCGGCTCCAGCCAGCGGCACCACCGGCGCGATCGGGGAACGGAAGATCCCGCCGACCAGGACGGCAATCACCACCACTGTCACCAGTTCCAGCAGGAGCAAGGCGTTCTCGATGAGGTTGCCCTCGGTGATCTGGGCGGGCACGGGTCCGGTGACCCCGACCGATGTCCCCGGTGGCCGGGGGGCGGCGCCCGCGTAGCGCTGAGCGCCGGCGCTGATGTCCCCGGACTGGGCGCTCGAGGGGAAGAAGAGGAACGTCACCGCGGTGGTGGCCGGGCGCCGAGTGGCTGAGATCAGGCCGGGGACGTTGACCAGGGGCACCGCGAAGTCTGGCCGGCCTGGCGACGCCGACGTCGGGTGTGAGCTGTCGACGGCCCGCGCCTGCTGCCCGATCTTGACCAGGGAGCTCGCCGGAAGCGTGCTCGAGCTGTGCTCGACGACCAACGCCGAGCTGTCCGCGAGCGAAGACCCGAACAGCCGCTGTTCAGCCGTCTGCGCGCGCGATGCCGCCGTGTTGCTCGGGACAAGCTGCACCAATCCGAATCCGGAATCCGAGCCGAAATCGGGGAGGAACGCCGTCGCCGCGACGGTCACGGCGATCCAGACCGCGATGATCGGCAACCCGAGGTGTGCGATGACCCCCGCGTACAGCCGCCACGGCCAGGGGACGGTGGAGAGATCGTCGCTAATTCCGTTATAGCTCATGCGCGTCTTGGCCGCAGAGAAGGAGAACTGCGCGCCCGGCTCAGGACGAGAACTGCGTCACCGACAGCAGGTTCCCGTCCGGATCCTCGAACCAGGCAACCCGATCCCCCGCCGGTGCGGTCCAGATACCCGCATCGTCGACCTCCATACCCCGATAGTGCACGAATGCGACGCCGGCAGCGGCGAGCCTGCCGGCCGTCGATGCGATGTCGTCGACACCCCAGCCGAGCACCGTGTATCGCACCCGCGAAAGCTTGCGCACCGGTGTCAGCCGCAGCATCGTTCCGTTGGCGTCGAAGACGCACGCAAAAGGACTCTCCTCGGCCACGCGCAACCCGAGTGTGTCCGCGTAGAAGGCACGAGCGCGCGGAAGATCCGTGGTCGGCACAAAGGCGATGAGGCGTCCGTCGTCGAGGGCGCCCATGTCAGCCTGCCGCTGACTCCTCGCGTCGCGCCGGCGACGGCGTCAGCCCGGCCGCGACGCCGCGCGCATAGAACTGCGCCGCGATCTTTCGCGACGCCTCGTCGATCATCTCGTCGCCGAGCATGACCGCTCCCTTGCGATCGACCTCGGTGGCCTGACGGTAAGCCTCGAGGATGCGCGCGGCCTTGTCGAAGTCCGTCTGTGACGGCGTGAACGTCTGGTTCGCCGGTTCGATCTGCACCGGGTGCAGCACCCATTTCCCGTCGTAGCCGAGCGCCGCCGCGCGCGATGCGGCTGCTCTGTATCCCTCCAGGTCGTGGATCGCCAGGTACGGCCCATCGATGACCTGGATGCCCGCGGCGCGAGCCGCAACCGCGAGCTTGAAGAGCACGTAGTGAAAAATATCGCCGGGGTAGTTGTAATCGTTGCGCACCGAGAGAGAGGGCAGCTGCATCGACGCCGAAAAGTCCGCCGGACCGTAGGTGAGCGTTTCCAGGCGATCACTCGAAAACGCGATCTCGTCAGCGCGCATCAAGCCTTCGGCGTCCTCGATCTGCGCCTCGATGCCGATACGTCCCACGTCGTATCCCAACGCCTGCTCGAGCTGCAGCAACGCTCGGTCGACGAACGCGACGTCGCCGGCGTTGCGCACCTTGGGGACCATGACGCAATCGAGGATGTCGCCGGCGCCGGTGACCACGTCGCGCAGGTCGTCGAAGGCGAACTCGCTGGTCACCTGATTGATGCGCACCACGCGCGTCTTGCCGTGCCAGTCATGAGTGCGCAGCGCCTCGACCACCTTGGCCCTCGCCGCGGGTTTCTCCAGGGGGGCACACGCATCCTCGAGGTCGAGGAAGACCTCGTCGGCCGCGCTCGCCGCGGCCTTCTCCATCATCCGAGGGTTGCTGCCGGGAACGGCAAGAACCGAACGGCGGAGCCGGGTCGTGGACACCGCTCGGCTACTCCGTCGAGGGCGTGGGCCGGTCGTCGGGCGGGGTCGGCTTGTCCTTCGGCGGAGTGGTGCGGTCGTCAAGTGGGATGGGCCGATCGTCCGGAGGAATATCGGTGCCCTCCGGCGTCAAACCGCTGAAGCCCCCCATCCCGCCGAACAGGCCGCCGAGCATCTGCTGGAACTGCTCGGGGCCGCCCATGTCGTCCTGGACGCGCTCGAACATGCGCGCCATCAACTCCTGGAGCTGTGGGTCCTCGGACAGCTTTTCCTGGAGGCCGCCGAGCTGGCTCATCAGCTGCTCCATCTGCACCTCCTGCGCAACCTGCATCAGCACCGGCTGCGACGCGGCGGCGGCGACCACCTGCACCTGCTGGCGGATCACCTCGAATCCCTTGCAGGCCATGCACGTGCCCTGGTGCTGGCAGCGGCACAGCTGGGACTTGAGCTTGTCGAGCTCCGAGTGGATCCCACTCAGATCGACTCCGGGTGGAGAGGCGTCGCCCATGAAGTGATCCTAGTGGACGCGCGTGTTCACACCGCGCACGTTGCATCAGCGCCGGGATCGGGTATAGTCATTCGCAGACGGGAGGCCTCGCGCATCCCCGCGGTTGACGTCGATTGGATCGTCGCCCCGCGTCAAAGAGCACCGCCGAGGCCGTCCCGAAGTCCAGTAACTGCGCCGGTGGACAGGGCCACCGCGCGTCCGAGGTTGACAGTCCGCTGATAGCCCCAGACCTCGCGCTCGATCGTCTGCACCTCATCGTGCCCGACGGCAGCGATGCCATGGTCGTCCTGGAAGCATGGGCGAACGGCTCGCAACCCGGTGCCGATCCGCGCACCGTGTTTGCCGAACGCATCGGTGAGGTGGGCCACGTCTCCGTGTCGTTCGGCGATGAGGATCCGATCCAGCTGCGTCTCGATCTTCCCGACCTCGTTCTCCAGTGCGTCGCACAGGCGGGGCCGGACGGCACCCGCGAACATCTCGGGCTGCGTGTCCTGTCCATCCGTCCGACCGGTGGGCAGCCCGAGGGCGCCAAGCTCCTGACCATCACCACTCGCGAGCCCATTGTCACCGAGGCGAACGGCGTGGTCAGCGACACCTTCCGCCTGCTCGACTGGCGGATCTCGACGCAGCACGCCGCGAGATCGGAGCAGCTCTATGCGACCTTGAAGCTCGTCGACAGCCTGGAGCGAGCCGAGAAGCAGCGGGCGCAGTCGCAGCGGACCAGGTTCAACGGCGCGCGCGAGTTCTGGCGCTGCCGAACCTGCCGGGCGCTGTGGCGGCCGGAAAGCCAGGAGCAGTGCCCGTCCTGCGGCCGCGAGTTCACCGACGCCGACCGCAAGTCCCCCGAGATCGGCAAGGTCGAGTTCCAGATCCCCGCCGGTGAGCCGATCAACCTGACGCCCGATGCGGCGGTGCTCATCGAGCCGGATGACGAGACCAACTTCGTCGGGCGCGTCGCCCGCATCGACCACCAGCGACACGTCGTCGAGATCGTCACCCGCACCTTCGAACACTCCGGCACCGAGGGGTACATCGCGCCGTCCTTCAACAAGGCGCTGTACCAGGCAAAGCGCTCGGTGCTCGCGGCCATCGCCACCAAGGACTTCGGCGTGGGGCTGCTCGCCCAACTGCTGGTCAGCCCGGAAACCATCGTCGCGCCCAAGGACGAGTCGGACGCCGAATCCTCCTGGTTGACCGCCGGGATGAGGCCCAACAAGCCGCAGAATCGCGCGGTCGGGCTGCTCAGCCGCCTCAGCGCGGGCCAGGCGGTGTTCATCCAGGGACCTCCCGGCACCGGCAAGACGACGGTGATCGTCGAAGCCGTCAAACGCCGACTGGCAGCCAACCCCGACGAGCGGATCCTGGTCACATCGCACAGCAACCTCGCGGTCGACAACGCCCTCGAGCGCCTCGCCGGGACCCCGGGAATGCGCGCCGTCCGGGTCGCCCGCGCCGAGCGCGTGCATCCGGCGGTCGACAAGTTCCGGCTCGATGACGAGGACGACCCGCGTCTTCTCGTGGCCAACTGCTACTTCGCGACCTGCGCGACCGCCGCGACCTCGGGCATCACCGACATGAACTTCGACATCGTCATCCTCGACGAGGCGAACAAGGCCCGTGCCGACGAGGCGCTTCCGGCGTTGCGTCTCGGGCGCAGCCTCGCGCTGGTGGGTGACCACAAGCAACTGCCGCCGGTCGAGGACGACGCTCTCTACGGCATCGTCGAGACCGACCCCGCCCTGGAGGACCTCGTCAACCGGAGCCTGTTCGAGCAGTGCTGGGATGGCGGGCTTCCCGCCGAGGCCCAGTGCCTGCTCACCATCCAGCACCGCATGCACCCCGATATCGCGGCGTACGTATCGGCTGCGTCGTACGACAGCCAGCTCGAGAACGCCCCCGAGGTCGAGGCCTACGAGTACGTCACCCGCAAACCGTTCCCGGTCGCACTCCACTTCGTCGATACCGAGGGAATGCGCGGTGGCCGCGAGCGACGCGGTCCCGGCGGTGCACTGCGCAACGAGGCGGAGGTGCGCGTTGCCGCCCAGGTGGTCCGGCTCCTCGACGAGCGCGCGCCCCGCGAGCTCAGCATGGCGGTGATCGCCATGTACGCGGAGCAGGTGGAACGCCTCCGCCAGGCTCTCGGCCGGCGGCGTTTCAAGCGCACCGTGAAGATCGACACCGTCAACTCGTTCGAGGGACGCGAGGAGGACATCGTGGTCATCTCCCTCGTCCGCTCGAATGAGCGTGGGCGGATCGGCTTCCTCAGGGTCCCGAACCGCCTCAACGTCGCGATCTCGCGAGCCAAGCGACTGGTCGCGTGCATCGGTGACAGTGCGACGCTGCGCAGCGGCGACGAGTCGATGTACGGAATGCTCGTCGAGGCATCGCGCTCCACCGGCGGCTGGCTGAGCGCCCTCGAGCTGGTCTCGCAACCCAAACCGCGTCGCGGTGATCCGCGTCAGCCCGGCCAGGCCGGGGGCGGCGAGACGGGCGAGGAAGGCGATCCCGAGCGCGCCGCGAAACGCCGCCGCCGCCGGCGGCGCGGAAGGCGCGGCGCTGCGCTCCCAGTGACCGCCTCCACCGAGCCGGGCGCCGACGCGGCCGGCGGCGCGCCGCCGGCGGTCGATGGCCAGCCTCAGGAAGGCGCGCAACGCCGTCGTCGCAGACGCCGCCGCCGCGGCCGTGGACGCGGGCCGGGCGTGCGGGCGCCGGCCGGCCAGCCGGGGGACGGCGCCCTGGCACCTCCCGGTGACCAGCCCACCGTCGCGTCCGCCGCGGCCGGGGACGCTCCCGAGGCCTGACGGAGGTGAGCGACGCAGTCACGGTCTTCGTTCGCGCCGGGGATCCGGCCTCGGAGGCGACGCTGCGTTACCTGGATCAGCGCGGCGTCGCGTACAACAAGCGAGACGTCCTCAGCGACCCGTCGGCGACGGCGATCCTCTTCGGTCGCCTGGGCCGGGTCGTGGTCCCGGTCGTCCAGGTGGGGGAGCGGCTGCTCGTCGGCCACGACCCGGTGCAGCTGGCACGTTTTCTGCCCCGCCAGGACAGGGATGAGCAGCATGTCTCGTTCGGAGCATCGGTGCGGACGGTCACCGGTGAGATCGCGACGGCGAAGCAACTGCCCGCCACCTACGGTGTCGAGGTCGGCCAGGTCAAACCGGGCTCACCCGCGGAAGCCGCCGGGATCCTGCCGGGGGACGTCATCACCGGCATCGGCCCGTACACGGTCAATGGCGGCGCCGACCAGTTTCGCAGCGCGGTGGCGCTCCGCCAGCCCGGCGACACGATGCTCCTCACCATCTGGCGAGAGGGCGACGTCTCCGAGGTCGCGGTCGCCTTCCCCGCGGAGACGCCCGCAGAGGTTCCCGCCGAGGAAGCGCCTCCGCCCTGACCGGCTCACACACCTGGGTAGGTCGTCGTTTTGGTATGCAGTGAGCACCGTGAAAGCGACAGCGCTGCCCCCGTTCCAGTTGATCTTCGACGAGCACGCCCAGGCGGTGCTTGCATTTCTGACCGGCGCCGTGGGTACGTCCGAGGCAGAGGACTGCTTCCAGGAGACCATGCTCAGCGCGCTCCGGGCATATCCGCGCCTCGGCGACGCATCCAACCTGCGCGGCTGGCTGTTCACGATCGCCCGGCGCAAGGCGATCGATGCGCACCGGGCGCGGGCGCGCCGCCCGGTTCCCGTCGCCGATGCCGATCCGGGAGCCACCTTCGACGTTCATCCCGTGACCGATGACGGGCTGTGGGACCAGGTTCGTGGCCTTCCCGTGAAGCAGCGCCGCGCAGTGGTGCTGCGCTTCGCCGGCGACAGGAGCTACCCCGAGATCGCGGCGGCAATGTCGACCACCCAGGATTCGGCGCGCCAGAGCGTGCACGAGGGGCTGAAAAAGCTCAGAAGGGAACTCCGATGACCGTCGACCAAGCCGTGACCAAACGATTTCTCGAGCGCGCGGAGGCGAAGGGGCTCATCGACGTGGCAGTGACGACCATGGACAGCCCGATCGGCACACTGCTGCTCATGAGCACGCCGAAGGGGCTCGTCCGGATCGCCTTCGAGAGCGAGAACCGCGACGACGTCTTCGGCGAGGTCGCTCGGCGCCTGTCGCCGCGCATCCTCGAGGCGCCGCGCCGTCTTGACCCCGTTCGCCGCGAGCTGGATCGGTATTTCGCGGGGCGGCTCCGCGACTTCGACCTGCCGCTCGACTGGTCGCTCGCCGGCCCCTTCGCTCGCAAGGTGCTCCGGCGGACGGCCAGGATTCCGTACGGGTCGGTGGCGAGCTACGGCGACGTCGCCGTCGAGGTGGGAACACCCCGGGGCGCCCGGGCGGTCGGCAATGCGGTCGGATCCAATCCGATCCCGGTCGTGGTGCCGTGCCATCGCGTCGTCCGCACCGGCGGCGCCCTCGGCGGCTACGGGGGTGGACTGCCGCGCAAGCGCTGGCTGCTCGCCCTGGAGGCTCCGCCGGCTACCAGCCGGGAGGGGGCTCGGACCGGTTGAGCAGCCGGACGAAATCCTCGGCGCGAGCGACGGCTTCCCAGCGCCGCGAGAAGAAGTCCTGGGTGATCATCCGATTGTCGGCCAGCGAGGTCACCGTGACCGCCCACTGATTGAGGGCTCTGGAGACCTCGACCTCGTGGGTGGCGGCTTCGTTGCGCATGACAACACCGCTGGCCGCCGGACGGCGCCCACGGTCGTTGCGTCGAGAGGACGCCATAGCCATCGCAAAGACCTCCAATACGATCCCGGCGGGCATACGCCTCGCCGCCCGAACCATTGTCCCCCAAATGGGTCCCTCAGAGCGAGAGGGTCAACTGGTTCCCGCTCTCCCGCCCACTCTTGTCGGCCAGCGCGTCATCGCTGGGCGGCTCGTGGCTGGGCGCCGCCACCGGCGCCGACGTTTCCACCCAATCCGGCACACGCCCATCGCGCTCCCGAAGGGTCTCGATCACCGGAGCCGGCGGCCGCGGAAGTCCCAGCCCGAGCATGGCGCCGAAATCGAAGGCGTTGACCACCGCGTAGTTGCTCCGGTTGTTGTTCAGCAGGACATGAAGCGGCACGCCGGCGTCGCTCGCGGCGCGCATCGCCGGAATCCACTCAGCGAGCTCCGCCGGTGTGTACAGGTAGTTGAACCGGTCACCACTGGTGGGTCCGTTCGTGTACCAGGTCTCGCGGTTGCGGCCGTGGAAGCGTGCGATGCAGAGCCGCGGCGACGTGATCGCGAGCAGCGGCGGTGCCGTCGCCGACCCGATCTGGGGGGCATCGACACCCACATAGACGCACTCGAGCTCCCGGAGCAGATCCTCGGTCGCCGGCCAGGCGTCGCGATCGAACCACGAGCGGTGCCGGAACTCGATCGCGAGCAGGTCATCCGGGTGCCGGTCTCGAGCAGCGAGGATCCATTCCCGCGAATCGGGGCTGTTGGTCAGCCACGGCGGGAACTGATAGTGGACTGCGACAAGCTTGCCGCTCGAGCGCAGCGGCTCGAGCGCGGCCATGAAGTCGCGCTCCTCCTCGGCGGTCGGCTTGCGCGGGATCCGGTCCTCGCGCTCGTGGCCGGTGAGGCTGCGATACGCCTTGATGTTGAAGCGGAAGTGGCCGGGAGTTCGCTCGACCCACCCGTCCACCACGTGCGGCTTCGGTATCCCGTAAAAAGTCGTGTCGATCTCGACCACCGGGAAATACTCGGCATAGAAGGAGAGCTTGTCGCGCTGCCGGCGTCCGCGCTCCAGCTCGGAAGGATAGAAAGCGGTGTGGTCGGCCCAATTGCAGGTGCCGACCGCAATCGGTGCGCCCATATATGAGCAAACAGTAACGAAGCCGTCACCAAAGCTGGCGAGAGTGACGGCGGCGCTGGCCATACGATCCCTTCGGTGGAGAGAAAGGCGGAGTTTTCCGAGAAGTGATGACGCCCGTGCAGCGTCATCTCAGCGCCGGCTGGAGCCGGCGGTCGCACATCGACTGGCGACTGTGGATTCTCGGTGCCGTCCTCCTCGTCATCGCGCTCGGGCTGTGGATCGGATACGCCGCCGCCCTCCCCGCATTCACCGCGCCGAACGTGCCCTGGTGGGCCTACGCGATCGCATTCTTCGCCGCCTCACGCATGGCGTCGATCGACAGTCCTCGCCGCGGCACGCAGGCGATCACGCTGGCCGCAGCACCGTTTGTGGTCGGGCTCTTCCACGCAACTCCACTCGGGCTGCTGGTCGCGTACGCGACGGGCACGGCTCTCGCCGCCGCCACCAGGCGACCATTTGCCGTCTGGCAGACCGCGCTCGACATCGTTCGCTTCGCGGTATTCGCGGCGATCGGAATCTTGGCGTTCCGCACGATCGCCGGGCATCCCGGCCCTCCGCCCTGGCACAGCGCGGTGGCGGCGATCACGGCCACGGCAATCGTCGTCCTGAGGCGGGGGCTTTCGGAGGGTGTCGTGTTGCGTCCGCGTGAGCGCGGCTCCTGGATCGATGTTGCCAATCACCTGCGGGCCGCCTTCGTCGCCGCCGGGGCGTCGATGTGCATCGGGCTCATCGCCGTACGTCTGATTCCCTACGACCCTCTCGCCCTGGTTCCTCTCGCAGTGGTCACGCTGACCGTGCTCCTGACCCACCGTGCCTGGGTTCGCGAGCGGTATGACCACGAGGCGGCCGAGTTCCTCATCGGCGCGGTCGACGCGCTGGCCGGCCGGGAGCTCGAGCCCTCGATCCTGTTGCTCCTCAACCGCGCGAGGGCGATCTTCCACGCCGACATCGCGCAGCTGACCGTGTTCCCGTCGCAGGCTGCCGAGAAGGCGTTCCGCACCACGGTGCGCCACAGCCGTCCCGATGAGGTGATGGTGCCGCTCGCGCTCGGCGAGCTCGACGACGTGCTCGAGGCCGAGACCGCCGGGGTGATCGTGCGCGCCGGCGCGGCCGATGATCCCAGCTCGGAGATGCTCAACCGCAGAGGGGTCAACGAGGCGATGGTCGCGTTGCTGCGCGGCGAATCGCGAATGATCGGCAGTCTGATGGTCGGCGGTCACCTCGATGCTCGCACCTACGACACGCGCGACCTTCGCCTGTTCCGCACCCTCGCCACCAGGACGACGGCAATCCTCGAGAACAGCCGCCTGGAGCGCTCGATCGCGCGCCTGACCGAGCTCCAGGAGCAGCTGACCCATCAGGCGTATCACGACTCGCTGACCGACCTCGCCAACCGATCGCTGTTCGGCCAGCAGATCGACCAGGCGCTGCGACGCAGGGCCGAAGGGGCGGCGAGCGTCGCCGTGATCTTCCTCGACATCGACGATTTCAAAGGAGTCAACGACACCCTCGGTCATGCCGCGGGCGACGCCCTGCTCGTCGAGGTGGCGGCGCGGATTCGCGCGTGCCTGCGCCGTCCGGACACAGCGGCCCGCCTTGGCGGCGACGAGTTTGCGCTGCTGATCGAGGGAGTCGACAGTGCGATCGAGGCCGAGCATGTCGCCCGGCGCGTGCTCGACGTGCTGCGCGAACCCTTCACCGTGTCCGGCACATCGGTCATCGTGCGCGCCTCGCTCGGCATCGCAGTTGCAGACAATCCCGACGCAAACGCGGCGAGCCTGATGCGCCAGGCCGATGTCGCCATGTACGTCGCCAAGGGCGCGGGAAGAAATCGCTACATCCGCTTCGCGCCCGGGATGGAGAGCGACGTGGTGCATCGCCGCAAGCTCCGCGGCGAGCTCGAGCGTGCGATGGAGCTGAACGAGTTCATCCTGCACTACCAGCCGGTCGTCAACCTGATCACCGGTGAGATCACGGCTGTCGAAGCCCTGGTGCGCTGGCATCACCCACTCCGCGGGATCGTCGCTCCGGGTGAGTTCATCGCGGTCGCCGAGGAGAGCGGCTTGATCATGCAGCTCGGTGAATTCGTGCTGCGCACGGCGTGCGCCACCACACGCGAACTCCAGCGCTTGCAGTCGACCCCGCTCGCGGTGTGCGTCAACGTCTCGGTGGTGCAGTTGAACGCTCCGACCTTCGTCGAGGATGTCCTCGCCATCGTGCGCGAGACCGGGCTCTCACCCGACACGCTGATTCTCGAGCTGACCGAGTCGATGTTCGTCGAGGACACCGCGATCGTGACCGCGAAGCTCGAAGCACTGCGCAACGCGGGGATCCGCGTTGCCATCGACGACTTCGGCACCGGGTACTCGTCGCTGAGCTACCTGCGCCGCCTTCCCGTCGACATCCTCAAGATCGCCAAACCGTTCGTCGACGACCTGGCCGCCGGCGCGGATGAGGATTTCACCCGCGCCATCGTCACCATCGCGGACGCTCTCCAGCTGCACGTCATCGCCGAGGGCATCGAGGCCGCCTCACAGGTCACCCGGCTGCTCAGCCTCGGATGTCTCGCCGGTCAGGGATATCACCTCTGTCACCCGCTTCCCGCCTCCGAGGTCGAGCAGCTGCTGCGCAATGGCGGGATCGATCGCTCGCGGCTCGAATCCGTGTCCGACACGCCCAAGAATCCCGTGGCCCTGCGGTTGCTCGGGTAACGCATGTCGTCCTGGCTCGTGGTGCTGGTGCTCTCGGTGGTCGCACTCACCGGTGCGGGCGCCTGGTGGGCCGCCGCCCGTCGTGAGAAGACGCGTCTCTCGTTTCTCCACACCACCGCGCTCGCACTCCTCGAAGCCCGCGACCTCGATGCCGCGGCCATCGACGTGCTCCGGCGCGCGAGCCGTCGCTTCAGGGCCGAGTCCGCCGAGCTGACCTTGATCCCCGAGACCGGCACCGCCGCGTCGTTCCGGACGACGGTGCGCGGCGGCGAGCCCGTCGACGTGATGCGGTCGACCGATCTCGAGGAGGATGAGGATGGCAGCCTGACACCACCCATCTACGGCGTGGTCCATATCGCGGAGGCGTCGGCCGACCCCTGGGTCGCGCGGCTCTGCGGCCGTCTCGGGATCTCGCGCGGCCTCGCGGTCACCCTACGCCACCGGTCGCGGACGGTCGGATACCTGGCTCTGGGGATGCGCGCCTCCAAACGTCGTATCCCCCGCGCCTACGACCGACATCTCCAGGACCTCTCCAACCTCGTCGCCCTGGCGATCGAGCGCAGCCGCCTCCATGACTCGCTGCTCACGCTCAGTGCGCTCCAGACCGAGCTCGCCGACCGTGCGTTTCACGATCCGCTGACCCAGCTTGCCAACCGGGTGCTCTTCATCGATCGCATCGAGCGAGCCCTGCTCGAGCGTGACCCGGAGCGGCACCTGGTGAGCGTCGTCTCCGTCGATCTCGAGGACTTCCGGCGCATCAACAGCGAGCATGGACACGCGACCGGCGACGCCGTGCTGATCGAGGTCGCCCGGAGGCTCCACGAGTGCCTGCGCCGGACCGACACCGCGGCTCGTCTCGGCGGCGACGAATTCGCGTTGCTCCTTGCCGAGGTCCTGCATCCTCGCGAAGCCGAACTGATCGCCCAGCGCGTCGTGGAGGCACTGGCCGTCCCGGTCGTCGCCGAGGGAATCACGGTGCCGGTCCGGGCCTCGGTCGGACTCGCCAGCGCGAATGCCGGGGATGCGTCAGCGGCCATCCTCCTCCGCCGGGCGACCGCGGCTGCCCAGGACGCGCGCGAGGCGGGCTCCGGCACCTACCGAATCCATGGCGGGTCGACCGCCGGGTCGGCGGACCCGGATCTCGCCGAGGAGCTCTTCTCGGCACTGAACAAGGGGGAGCTCGTCCTGCACTACCAGCCGATCGTCGAGCTGCGCACCGGCAAGATCCTCGGTGCCGAGGCCCTGGTCCGGTGGCAGCACCCGGTCCGCGGCCTGATCGCGCCCCTGCACTTCCTGCCGGTCGCGGTGGAGTGCGGACTGATCGAGCGGATCGAGGAGTTCGTGATGCGCAGCGCCTGCGAGCAGCTCCGGCGCTGGCAGCTCGCGTACCCGGCGGCCCCGGAGCTCGCGATCTCGGTCAACGTCGCGGCGGGTCAGCTCAGCCGTGGGACCCTCGTCGATCGGGTGACGAGATGCCTTGCCAGCGTCGACGTCGATCCCGCCTGCCTCATCCTCGAGGTCACCGAGAACGCGGTGCTCGAGGATCTCCATGGCGCGATCCTCACCTTCGACGCCCTGCAGCGGGCGGGTGTCCACGTGGCCATCGACGACGTCGGCACCGGGTACACGTCGCTCGCGTACCTTCGACGCCTGCCGATCGACATCCTGAAGATCGCCCGGCCGCTGGTGGCGGAGCTCGGGGATCCGAACTCGAGCGGCGAGCTGGCGCGAACCGTCGTCCGCCACGGAGACGCCCTGCGTCTCGCGCTGGTCGCGGAAGGGGTCGAGCTGCCACTGCAGGTCAGGCGCCTCAACCAGCTCGGATGCGGGATGGGCCAGGGCTTCCATCTCGCGCGCCCCTGCGAGGTTGACGTGATGGAGGCGCTGCTCAGCAAGGGCGGCCTCGATCCGGCGCAGTTCGCACGCGTGACCTCCGGACCGCGCTCGGCGAAGCGGCAGCCGTCCCACCCACGGCGCGTACCCTCGTCGGGTGGAGCAGCGCCAAACCCTGCGTGAGCTCGCCGTCGCCGCCGCTTCGGCGGCGGGGGATCTGGTCGCCAGGGCCCACGCCCACCCGGGGACGCTGACCGCCGAGACCAAGAGCCCCGGCGACTACGTCACCGACGTCGACCGCTCGGCCGAGCAGGCGGCGATCCGCGTGCTCCGCGAGGGTGCGCCCGACATCGCGATCCTCGCCGAGGAATCCGGCGGCACGCCCGCTCAGCGCATGTGGGTGATCGACCCGGTCGACGGCACCACCAATTTCGTGCGCGGCTTCCCGGTTGTCGGCGTCAGCATCGCCCTGGTCGAGGATGGGCGACCGGTTGTCGGAGCGGTGGTCGCGCCGCTCCTCGGAGAGTCCTGGAGCGCGGCCGAGGGCCAGGGTGCGATGGATCGACACGGACGCCGGCTGTCCGTCTCGACCCACCCGGGAGCGGGCGTTGTCGCCACCGGGTTTCCGTTTCGCCGCAAGGATCGGCTGCCGCGGTATCTGCCGGTCATGGCCGCGGCATTGCGCCGCTTCGAAGACCTCCGCCGGGCCGGTGCCGCAAGCCTCGATCTCGCCTACGTTGGAGCCGGCGTTTTCGACGGTTTCTTCGAGCTCGGCCTCGGCCTCTGGGACATCGCGGCGGGCGCGCTGCTGGTTCGCGAGGCGGGCGGGGTGGTGAGCGACTGGGCCGGCGACGCCGACGCGGTCTTTGTCAGCGGCGACATCCTGGCGGGCAGCCCGGCGTGGCACGCGGCCATGCTCGAGATCGTCGCGGCGTAACTGCGCAGCCCCATCCTGGCCTTATAAGGTACGTCGCCAGTGAGTACCCAGATTCCATCGACCCCTGCACACGGCCTCCTCAGTGGCAGGCGGATCCTCGTGACCGGCGTGCTGACGCCCAGGAGCATCGCCTTCGCGATCGCCGCGGCCGCACAGGCAGCCGGCGCCGAGGTCATGCTCACCTCATTCGGCAGGGCCATGAGCCTGACCCGGAAGAGCGCCAAACGCCTCACGCCTGTGCCCGAGGTGCTCGAGATGGACGTCACCGACGTCGCCCAGGTACAGGCGGTCGCCGAGCACGCGCGGAGCACCTGGGGCGGAGTCGACGGCGTGGTCCACGCGATCGGCTTCGCACCCGCGGACTGCCTCGGGGGCGGCTTCCTCGAGGCGCCGTGGAGCTCGGTGAGCACCGCCTTTCAGGTGAGCAGCTACTCGTTGCAGACGCTCGCCGCCGCCTTCGCCCCACTGATGCCCGAGAGCGGAGGATCGATCGTCACGCTGACCTTCGACGCGCGGGTCGCGTGGCCGGTCTACGACTGGATGGGGCCGGCAAAAGCAGCCCTCGAGGCGATCGTCCGCTACCTCGCCCGCGAGCTGGGTCCGCGCGGCATCCGGGTGAACACCATCTCCGCCGGTCCCCTGGAGACCATCGCGGCGCGGTCGATCCCGGGATTCGAGGTGCTCAAATCGTCGTGGGGGCGTCACGCTCCGCTCGGGTGGGACAGCTCGGACAGCGGGCCGGTCGCCGACGTGACCGCGTTTCTGCTCAGCGACCTGTCTCGCGGCATCACCGGCGAGATGATTCACGTCGACGGTGGCTACCACTCACAGGGTGCACCGGCGATCGAGACCGCGGAGGCGAAGGTATGAGCGGCCGCAACGGCAGTCCACGCGTGGCGATCACCGGCATCGGCGCCGTGACCCCGCTGGGGCTCGACGCCGAGTCGACGTGGCAGTCGTGCCGCCGTGGTCAGGGAGGGATCGGGCCGATCACCGCCTTCAACTCGTCCCATCTCACCACCCAGATCGCCGGCGAGGTGAAGGGGTTCGACCCCGAGGTCGTGCTCGGGAGGAAAGAGGCGCGCCGGACCAGTCGATGCACGCAACTCGCGCTCTTCGCCGCCAGGCAGGCCATCGAGGACTCCGGTCTCGAAATCCGGCCGATGGCGGAGGACGTCGGCGTGCTCGTCGCGTCCGGGGTCGGCGGCATCGAGGTCATCGAGCGCAACGTCCTCGCGCTGTACAACCAGGGTCCGCGCCGGGTATCGCCGTTCACGGTGCCGTCGATGATCATCGACATGCCCGCAGGAGCGATCGCCATCGACTGCGGGGCCAAGGGCGTGAACTACGCGATCGTCAGTGCATGCTCGTCGTCCGGCCATGCCATCGGCGAGGCCGCCGAGTGGATCAGGCGCGGTGAGGCGACGGCGATCATCACCGGCGGAACCGAGGCGTCGATCACCAACATCAGCGTCGCCGCGTTCGACGCCATGCAGGCGCTGTCGACGCGTAACGACGAACCCGAGCGCGCGTCGCGCCCATTCGACAAGGACCGCGACGGTTTCGTGATGGGCGAGGGCGCCGGAATGTTCGTGATCGAGGACTGGGGGCACGCGGTCGCGCGCGGCGCGCACATCTACGGTGAGGTCGCGGGCTACGGCGCCACCGCCGACGCGTATCACATCACCCAGCCCGACGAGCAAGGTGACGGCGCGCGACGCTGCATCCTGCGCTCGCTCAAACGCGCCGGCCGCGAGCCCGACGAGGTCGACTACATCAACGCGCACGGTACGTCAACACAGATGAACGACGCCGCCGAAACCCGTGCGGTGAAGGCAGCTTTCGGGCCTCAGGCAAGCACCATCCCGATGTCGTCGACCAAGTCGATGCACGGCCACCTGCTCGGGGCGGCCGGCGCGGTCGAAGCGGTCATCACGGTTCTCGCCATTCGTGACCAATTCGTGCCGCCGACGATCAACCTGGACGAGCCCGACCCCGAGTGCGACCTCGACTACGTGCCCAACCATGGCCGCGACGCCCGGATCGACTTCGCGCTGAGCACGTCGTACGGGTTTGGCGGGCACAATGTGTGTCTTGCCCTGGCACGTGCGGATGGAGCCTGACCGGCTAGTCCGCGAGGCCGGCAACGGCCGGATCCGGCTGTGCCGCGCCGACATCACGACGCTGACGGTCGATGCGGTCGTCAACGCCGCGAACGCTTCCCTGGCCGGTGGCGGCGGTGTCGACGGGGCGGTGCACCGTGCCGCAGGACCGGATCTAATGCGAGAGCTGAACGAGCGCTACGAAGGATGCCCGACCGGCAGCGCGGTGATCACCGGCGCCGGTCGCCTCAATGCGCGCCATGTCATCCACGCGGTGGGCCCGCGGTGGCGCGACGGCACTCATCGCGAGCCCGAGCTGCTGGAGTCCGCCTACCGGAGTGCCTTCATGCTGGCTTCCGAGCACTCCTGCGCCACCGTGGCGGCACCGTCGATCAGCACCGGGATCTATGGATTCCCTATGGAGCTCGCCGCGCGCATCGCGATCGGCGCCGCGGTGGCGGCGCTCGAGGTCCAGGGCACGAGACTGCGTGAGATCGCGTTCGCGCTGTTCTCCGATGCCGACCTCGAGGTATTCGCGAGGGCCCTGTGACGCCGGCTTGACGGTGCCGTGGGCAGTGTGGCCATAGAGTGGGCAGCGCCTTGTCTCAACGCCCACGCTGGTTCGCCGCCGCGCTGGTCGCCGTCGCGTCGGTCGTCCTGGCTCACTACGTCCAGGTCTGGGCGGTCGTGCCCGGGTCGCTCGCTCCCACCAGCGATTTTGCCGGGACGTACGTCGCGTCAACCCTGATCCGCTCGGGTCACCCCGCGCAGATCTACGACGCGGCGGCAGAGCGGCAAGCGCTGGTCGAGAGTGGGGCCCCGATCGGCCACGACAACATCCCGTTCGAGAACCCGCCCGCCGCAGCGGTGATCGCCCTGCCGTTCACGCTGCTCGGCGCCGGCGCCGCCTGGCGCGCCTGGTCGTTGCTCCAGCTCGCGCTGATGTCGCTCTCACTCGTGCTGGTGGCCCGCTCGTCGCCCTGGCCGGTGGGATTCCCGAAGCTTTCTCGAGCCGCCATCGTCCTGGTCGCCCTCGCCGGCTTCGGCACGGGGCTGCTGCTCCTGGAGGGCCAGTGGGACGGTGTCTCGGTCCTCGGTCTTGCCGGCGCTTACGCGCTCTGGCGGCGAGATCGACCCGGATCCGCTGGATTCATCCTGGGATTCACGTCCGCGGTCGCCAAACCGCAACTGGTGATCGGCGTCGCCGCGTACATGATCGGTCGGCGGGACTGGCGCGCTGTCGGCGGGGCGCTCGTGGGCGCGGCCGTCAGCCTCGCTGTCGGGGTGATCGGCGCGGGGCCGCAGACCCTCGGCGCATTCGTCACTGCGATCGCCACGCCGAGCAACTCTCCGACTGCGCAGATGCAGGGAACCAGTGGCCTCTTCGGCTCGCTCCTCGGCCATGCCCCCGGCGTGTTCCTGCTGGCCGTCGCCGCCGGGATCGCCGCGGCGGTGATCGCGGGATGGCTGGGCTCGGTCGCCCACCGGCGTCCCGACCTCTTCGAGCCGTCGCTCTGTGGAGCGGTCGCGCTCTCACTCTTCGCATCGCCCCACCTGCTCGGTCACGACCTGACCCTCATGGCTCCGGTGCTCGTGGCCGGCGTCGCCTGGCTGGCTGGCCGACCAAGCGAGCGTCCGTGGCCGGGGGCTGCCACGCTCGGGGTGCTCGCCGCCTGGCTCCTGCTCTCCCTCGCCACGATCGGCGACTTAGCGCAGAACGACGTCGGCCTCCCCGGCAGGGCGACGCCGTGGGTGCTGCTGCTCACCGCCGCCACCTGGTGCGCTCTGGTCGCGGGTGCCGCCCGCCCCGGGCTCGCCGGCCGGGATCGGCGGGCTCCACGCCCAGCCGTGGCGTAGCCCTGTGCAGCGCTGGGTACGTTCACACAGATGAAAGCCCCGGGGAGCACGATAAGAGGGTGAACAGAGGCGGCGTCCCGATCGCCCGTATCGCCGGGATCAGGGTCTCGGCGGACTGGAGTGTCCTCGTGATCGGCGCTCTGCTCGCCTGGGGGGTGGCCGGCACGGTGCCCACATCGGTGCCCGGGACACCCGTCTGGCTCGCCTGGGTCGTCGGCGCCATCGCGGCACTGCTGCTGATCGCATCGCTCACCGCCCACGAACTCGGCCACGCGCTCCTCGCCCGCCGGCGCGGCATCGCCGTCGAGGGCATCAGGCTCTGGCTCTTCGGCGGGGTCGCTCAGATGAGCAGCGACTGGATGACCGGCAGGACGGAGATGCTGGTCGCCGCGATCGGACCGGCGGTCACGCTGGTGCTGGCGGGATTCTTCGTCGGATCGTCGTGGCTCCTCGTGCAGGTTGGGGCGCCACAGCTGGTCGTCGTCGTTGCCGTGTGGCTGGCTGCGGTCAACGTGCTCCTGCTCGTCTTCAACCTCATTCCGGCGTTCCCCCTCGATGGTGGCCGGATCCTTCGAGGCTTCCTGTGGACCCGAACCAACAATCGGATGGCCGCCACTGTCGCCGCCGCTCGGCTGGGACGCTTCTTCGCTGTCGTACTTATCGGAGTCGGAGTGCTCGACTTCTTCTTCGTCAATCCGGTCAACGGGCTGTGGCTGATGCTCATCGGCTGGTTCCTGGACACCGCCGCGCGCGGCGAGGCCCATGGCGAGCAGGCACGTCACGCGCTCGAAGGCGTGCTCGTCGGCGATGTGATGTCGAAGAACCCGGTGATCGTCCCCTCATGGATCACCGTCGAGCTGCTCGTCGACCAGTACGTCATGGGTCACGAGTTCACGTCGTTTCCGACCCACAGCATCGACGGCCGCATCGACGGCCTGGTCACGATGCGCGGCATCAAGCAGATCCCCGCACAGCAGCGCAGCAAGCGGCGCGCCATCGACATCGCCATTCCGGCCGATCGCGTGCCGACCGCCCGTCAGGATGAGCGCATCACCGATCTTCTCAAGCGCATGGGCACGGCCTCCGACGGCCGGGCGATGGTCTACGACGGAGGAACCCTCGTCGGGATCGTCTCCCCGAGCGACATCGCGCGCCTCTTCCAGACCGGCCCGGGTAGAGCCGCGGCGCGGGTCGCGGCCTAACCTGCCTCGTCGTCGGCGACGCTGAGGATCAACTTCCCGAAGTTCGCGCCCGTGTAGAGGTGGAGCAAGGTCTCGGGGAAGTGCTCCATCCCGCTGACCACGTGCTCGACCGATTTCAGCTGTCCGCCGGCGAGCCAGCCGAACAGTTCCCGGGTGGCTTCCGCGTAGCGTTTGGCGTAGTCGAAGACCACGAATCCCTCCATCCGCGCGCGGTCCACGAGTAGGGTCATGTAATTCGCCGGCCCTCGTGCGGGTCCATGGTTGTTGTATTGCGAGATCGAGCCGCAGATGACCACGCGTGCATGGCGTGCGAGCCTGGTGAGGACGGTGTCGAGAATCTCGCCGCCGACATTGTCGAAGTAGACGTCAACTCGGTCCGGACAGAGCTCGCGAAGCCTCGCCCGCACGTCCTCGCTCTTGTAGTCGATCGCCGCGTCGAAGCCGAGCTCGTCGACGATGACCCGGCATTTCTCCGCCCCGCCGGCGATCCCCACGACGCGGCAGCCCTTGATCTTCGCGATCTGCCCGACCAGTTGGCCGACCGCACCCGCCGCCGCTGAAACCACCACCGTTTCACCCGCGACCGGCCGCCCGACCTCGAGCAGACCGAAGTACGCGGTCATGCCCGGTATCCCCAGCACGCTCAGGTACTGGGGCAGCGGCGCCGCGTCGATCGCCACCCGCACGACTCCTCTGCCATCACTGATCGCGTAGTCCTGGACGCCGAACGTCCCGGTCACGTGGTCGCCTGCTTTGAAGTCGGCATGGCGCGATGCCACCACCCGGCCCAGGCCGCCCGCCCGCATCACCTCGCCGATGCCGACCGGCGGCACATAGGACCGGCGGTCGTTCATCCATCCACGCATGGCCGGGTCGAGCGAGATGTAGAGGAACTCGAACCAGAAACTCACCGTCCACGGGATCGGAAACCGGGGCAGTGGTGAATTCCCAGTCGGTCGACACCGGCAGCCCCGTGGGACGCGCGGCGAGGCGCCACTGACGGTTGACCGGAGCGGCAGACGGTATCGGAGTGGAGGTCATCGCATCAGCCTACGCGCGAGCGGCTGGTAGGCTCTGCCCAGTGTTGAGCGTCGGACTGATCCTCTTCCTCGCCGCGCTCCAGGGAGTCACCGAACTCTTTCCGGTGTCGTCGCTCGGCCACGCGGTGGTGGTGCCCCCGCTGATCGGGCTCAGTTTCCGCGAGACCAGCCCGGCGTTCGTGCCGGTGCTCGCGATCCTGCACCTTGGGACCGCCGCAGCCCTGCTGTTCCTGTACCGGCGCGACTGGGCGCGGATCATCACCGGGTTCGTGCGCGCCGCGGCGCGGGGCCGGATCGACGATCCGGACCAGCGTCTGGCGATCATGCTGGTCATCGGCACCGTCCCGACCGGGATCATCGGATTCCTCCTTCAAGATCCGCTGAAGTCGCTGTTCGGTGATCCTCGAGCCGCATCGGTCTTCCTCATCATCAACGGAGGCATCCTCTTCGCCGCCGAGATGTTCCGGCGTCGGGACGAGCGGCGGCGCGCCGTGGGGAGCGCACCGGTGCTCGCCCACGAGGAGGACGATCCCGCCTACGCGCGCGTCGAGGGTCTCAGCCTGCGCACCACCGTCATCGTCGGTGTGTTCCAGGCCGGCGCCCTCCTGCCCGGGATCTCGCGCTCCGGGATCACCATGGCGGCGGGCCTGGTTGCCGGGCTCCGCCACGAGGAGGCGGCCCGGTTCTCGTTCCTGCTCGCGACCCCGATCATCCTTGCCGCCGGTCTGCTCGAGCTTCCGAACTCTCGGCTCCGACACCCCGACGTTGCTGGTCGCCATCGGGGCCGCCGTCCTTGCCGGCCTGGTGGCCTACGCCAGCGCCCGCTTCCTGCTCCGCTACCTCCAACTCGGACGTCTCGACCCCTTCGCGTATTACTGTGCCGCTCTCGGGGTAGCAGGCCTCGTCTTCATCCACTGAAGGTCGTGAACTCATTGCCGAACTCAGGAAGCCCTTCGCAGCGGGGGCACGACCGCACTCACCGGGGGATCTGTCATGCGTGGTAGCCGTCCACTAGCGCTCGCGCTGCTCGTTCTAGCCGTGATCTTCGCGATCGCGACGGTCTTCTACTTCACCCAGAAGACCAACTTCCTCGCGTCCGGCCGCCCGGCGATGCACTGGAAGCACGCGCTCGTGTTCCTCGTTCTCACGCTGCTGGCAGTCATCGCGGCGAACTTCGCGCGGCCCAAGTCCATCAGAGCCTGACCTCGGGCCGACATTTGACTCCCGACCGCGCGGTAGAGATCTATCGCCAGGAGTTCAGCGACACGCGACGGGAACGGCTGTTTCTGTCGTCGGTGTCATTCTTCACGACGTTCGCGACAACCCGGGCGATCACCCACGCGATCCGCGACGGGGTGGGGCCGTTCCGCAACCTCACCGTGGGCGGCCGCCATTTCCACCACCTCGTCCTCGGCATCGCCGGCCTCCTCGGCACCGGCTATCTCTGGCTCGTCGAGCTCGACACGGCAGAGCGAACCACGGGTACGGACGACGCCCTGGCGAAATTCACGTCGATCCTCTATGGCGGTGCCGCGGCGCTCACGCTCGACGAGTTCGCGCTCTGGCTCGACCTCGAGGATGTCTACTGGACAAGGCAGGGACGCGCGAGCATCGACGCGGTGGTGCTGTTCGGGGGCGTGCTCTCGATCGGTCTGTGGGGCGGCTCGTTCTTCCGGAGACTCTTCCGAGAGATCTCGCATCTCTGATCCCCGGGTGCGCTGACGGTCACCACGCGTCGACGTACCCACGCTTGCGTGCCTCGCCCGGAGAGGCCCCGGTGTTGATGATCACCGCGGCCGCCAGATCTCGGGTTGCTGCCGGGTCGACCACGTCGTCGATCTCGAAATACGTTGCGGTGTTGAGCGCTGTCCCGCGTGCGTACGCGTCCGCGACCATGGCGTCGAACTGCGCCGCTCGCGCCTCGGCGTCCGCGATCGCCTCCAGCTCCTTGCGGTAGCCGAGTTTCACCGCTCCCTCGAGCCCCATACCACCGAACTCACCGGTGGGCCATGCCACAGTCATCAGCGGAGCGCGGAAGCTCCCACCCGCCATCGCCTGCGCTCCGAGCCCATAGCCCTTGCGCAGCACGACGGTCATGAAGGGAACCGTGAGCGCCGCGCCGGCGAGGAACAGCCGGCTGGCATGGCGAACCAGCGCGGTGGCTTCCGCATCGGGTCCGACCATGATTCCCGGTGTGTCGCAGAGAAAGAGAACCGGCAGCCGGAACGCTTCGCACAGCTGCAGGAAGCGCGCGGCCTTGTCGGCGCAGTCGCTGGTGATCGCTCCCGCGAGGTGCATGGGATTGTTGGCGACGATGCCGACTGGACGGCCCTCGATGCGCGCGAGGACGGTGACCATCCCGCGTCCGAACCCCGGTCGCAACTCGAGCGACGAATCGGTGTCGGCGATGATCTCGATGGCGCGGTGCACGTCGTAGGCGCGACGCCGGTTCTCGGGAACGACGTCGCGCAGCGCGTCTTGATCCGCCGCCTGCCATGCCGCGATCGGGCCCTGGAAGAACGAGAGCGCATGCCGGGCGAGGCGGACCGCATCGGCCTCGTCGGTTGCCGCGAGGTCGATGACGCCGTTCTTCACCTGCATGTCGAAGGGCCCGACCTGGTCGGCGTTCACGACTCCAAGCCCGCCCCCCTCGATCATCGCGGGGCCGCCCATGCCGATGCTCGCGTCCGGGGTCGCGATGATCAGGTCGGAGCATCCGAGCAGCGCCGCGTTGCCGGCAAAGCAGCGACCCGACGCGATCCCGATTCGCGGGACCAGGCCCGAGAGCCGCGCCCAGAGCGCGAACGCCAGGACATCGAGACCGGCGACCATCGCCTGGTCGGTGTCACCCGGCCTGCCGCCGCCGCCCTCAGCGAAGAGCACGACCGGCAGGCGCCGGCGTTCGATGACCTCGAAGAGACGGTCTTTCTTGCGGTGCCCCATGGCTCCCTGGGTCCCAGCGAGCACGGTGTAGTCGTACGAGAGGACGGCGCAATGCGCTCGGTCGGCGCCGACCAGCGCGCTGTTCACGCGCGCGACGCCCGCGATGAGCCCGTCGGCGGGAGTCCGCTGCACCAGGTCGTCGACGCTGCGACGGCCGCGCTGGGCCGCGATCGCGAGGCCGCCGTACTCGACGAAGCTGCCGTCGTCGTACAGGTCGGCGAGGTTCTCACGAGCGGTCCGGCGACCTGCCGCATGGCGGCGTGCTACGGCGTCCGCGCGGCCGCCGTCACGGCTCAGGTTCCGGCGTCGGAGCGTCTCGGCGAGGTCGGGACGCATGCTCTCAGGTTCCAGCTCGTGCATCTGGTGAGCTTAGGGTCGCCGGCGGCGTTCTGCGTCAATCGCCGTGAGATTCAGTTCGGTGAACCGGTCTCCATGAACCAGACACGGATCGTTGCTGTCAAGTCTGGCTCGAACGTGCCGCGGGTCCAGATCACCGTCGCGCTGGGTGCGCACAGCTACGGCAGCTGGGTAACGGTTCGGTGTACGTCGTCATCCGACGCCAGCTCGGTATCAAGCTCAAAAAAAACGCAGTGCCCGCTCAGGGATTCGAACCCTGGACCTTGGGATTAAGAGTTCGCTGGACATCGATCTTCGCGGAAGCCAGCCCTATTCCAGTAGGGTCCATTGCGTCCGCAGAGGTCTGTTGTCGGCCAATGGAAATGTTGTAACTAAGGTTGCTGGTTCGTCGAGCTGAAGTCAGTCTTGGATCGATCGGCGACGTGCATTTCCGCGAGCGACCGTGAGTAATCGCCAAGTCCTACTCCGATCCCTTTGAGCGCGAGGGGGGATTCAAGATGCCGCCGGCCTTCATTGTCCGACCGCTCGACGGATCGGCACGACCAGGCCTGACGCTCCCGTCACCACGGTTGTAACGTAAGTCCGGAAGTGCGCCGACATACCTGCCAGCGCGTCGTCCAAGCGAACGACGCGGACGTCCTCGTCCAGCGGGATGGCCTCGGCCAACTCCGCCACGGACCGAGCAAGTCGGATGTTGCTAGAGCTGCGCCCGAACACCATGTACAGAGGTCTCGACGTCATGATCTCGAACCCTGGAGTTCCGGGTCGCGGGATCGCCTTGATCGCAGCCGCGCCGTCCTTGCTCTTCAGGTGCTCGTCGAGGCGGTGGTAGGCGGCCACCAGAAGGGCTTCCTCCATGGCGAACCACGGGCCTTTCGAGACGCGCTCGTGCTTCTCCCAGTACATAACGGTTCTTGTATCGACGCGCAACTGTGCCGCGACCTCGGCGCGCGAGATCACTTCAAGCGAGTTGCGGGGAATTTCCTCAGAAATTTCCACCGAAGTTTCCACGTATGTTACTGTGCCGCCATGGCGTCGCGAGATCAAGCGAACAGATGTTTGCTATCCTCGCCCTCACCACAAATCCGTCGGGGAGGCCGTCAGCGATGAAGTCGCCGAACGATCGAGTGGATCGGGAGCGTGCCCGGGCCGCTACCGCCTTCGGTGGTCTCTGCTCCCAGCTCGCCCTGGCGGCCGCCAGGGTGCGAGATGAGCGTGACTTGACATCCTGGGACCGCGGCGTTCTGAGTTCGGGCGGTTGAGGGATTCATGCAGGGCGCCGAGTGGCTTCGACGAGTTGAAGGGATTGAGCCAACGACCGACGGCTCCTCGCTCGCGGCGCCAGCCGTCATGGGCGAAGGGTGGATTGGTCAGGCGCTCCCGCGGATCCCGACTGCTGAGGCTGCGGCCACTCTAGACGGGTGGGCTCAGCTGCTCAGGCGGCTTGCCGAGCATCCCGAACATGCCGTTGCGCTGCGCGTCTACGAGATATTTCAACCGCTCGCCGAGGAGGCGCTAAAGGATGCCGCCTCCGAAGGTGAGGTATTGCTGACGCCTAGCGTTCGCTAATCGCAATGACGGCGCGTATCGACGCGCGGATTCGAGGCGTCGCTACCCGGATTGACGGGTTCGCAGGTCAAGTCGAGACGTACGCGAGCAAAACCACCCCGGCCCGCGAAGGCACGCTAATGGCGCTGGACGTTGTCGCCGCGTACGTTCCATGGTTGCGCGGTCGTCTCGACGACGAAGTCGCGGCGAGCACGGACGATCGCTCTCTTCTTTCCTTCCTCCAAACGGTCGTGCTGGACCTCTTCGATGCGTCCGACTTCGTGGACGAGTGGTTCAGCGAGACCAGCGTGCAGGGCGTGCCCCTTCCTTTGGTAGAGGGCGTAGAGCGCGAATGCGAGTTGCTAGGCGTCGGTCCGCGCAAAGCAGTCCTTGCCGTTGGCCCGTCGCACGAGTTCCACACGGCTGCCCATGAGTTCTCCAGCCTCATCTTTCGAGGCGTGGCGGCGGGGGCTGAACCCGACGGCCTACCCGGCACACAATTCGCGATGATCCGCATCCCTCGGGTTGAGGCGAACTCGAAGTTTCTGGTGGCCAGCGATCCTGGGTCACGAA
>CAVPXI010000008.1:0-124533 GCA_963709585.1 Candidatus Dormiibacterota bacterium
GCTGGTCCTCGCCGGCGCCGCGCTGCTTTGCTACGCGCTCGGCACGGTGTGCCTCTGGCGCTGCCGGCGCCGGGTCGGCAGTGTCCAGTCGGCGGTCGAGATGGGCCTGGTGCTCACGATGATCGCGTCGGAAGAAGCCGTCGAAGCCGAGCGCGGCGATCGTGATGGGCGCGACGACGGTCGTCGCGAGGTCACGCGTCCACCCGCACGGAGAGCCGACGTGAGCGTGCCCTGGTACCAGCAGAACGGACAGCCGCGCAGCATCCAAGGATGGGAGAGCCATGACGGATAAGAGCTTCTTCGTCGACACTCAGGGCGAGTCGTCCGCCGCGGTAGCCACCGCTCCCGCGTTCGGGTCATGTACGCCGCACCTGCTTCGACTGCCACGCCGATTGGACGCTGGGGCAGACGAGCTGTCCGAAGTGCGGTGGGATCTCGTTCACCGAGGAGTACGTCCGGGGCACGTTGCTCGAGCGCGTCGGCGACAAGATCCGCGGCGTTTCGGTCCCCGAGAAGCCGAAGATCAAGCCGCTGAGTGCCGACGACATCGCCGTGCTCGAGCGAACCGCCGTTGCCGCTCACGCCTTCGTCGCGGCGCTCAAGGCGGCCGATCACGTCCTACGCCAGGCCGTGAACGATGAGATCGGCAGCCGGGAGACCATCGGGTTCTGTCAGGCGATGATGGACGGCGCCTCGTCGACCCTTGGTGACTACAGCACCCAAAACCTGACCACGTCCGTCGCCCTGCCGAACTCTGGCGGTGGCGAGCTTGATAGACAGCACACTCGCGCAGCACGCGCAGGAGATATCCGCATGACAATCCCGATCTTCGACGCCGCACCGGAGGAAGTCCCGCCCGATGAGCACTCGCGGAGAATCCGCGAAGGGGTGAAGGCGGATCGAAGTCATCGTCGATCGCCGCGTGCTCGACGCGCAGGTGCGCCAGCTCGCTGAGTCGCTCCCGCCGTCGCTGAAACCGAAGGCCGCGCGGCGTGAGCGGGCGGGGCTGCGAACCCTGACCCCCGAAGAGGAGCGGTACGTCTCACCGCGTGTCCACACCGCTGCCGGCGCCGGAACAGTGCCGCCGACCTGGCGCTGATCCAGAAGGCGCATAACGCGCTCTCGGCGCTGGGCGCCGTCTGTCGGGAAGGCAGCGCCGCCGATGAGGAGACGCCCAATCCCGGCAACGTGCTTCCTGCCGACGAGCAGAGCTCGTTCTCCGGGGCTCGCACCCCTCACGACCATGAGGAGTTCTTCGACGGTGAGCCCGCACGTGCGTTGCCCGGGAGGATCTGGTAGTTCGCCCGTTACGGGGGCGGCGGCGGTGCTTTCCTGCAGTTCAGCCGTTCGCCGTCCCCATCCGCGCCGTTAGACGTGAGCTACCAGCGGCACCAACTCATCCCGTGCCAGATGAGGCGCAGTCTTGAGAATCTCGACGCGCGTCGTGCCCTCGAGGCTGTGTTCCGCCGCCTTTCCCCGCAGCCTGATGTGCTCGGCGTCTGCATCTGTCTTCTCCTGCCATTCCTCGTAGGTGCGCAGGCTCGAAAATTCCGTCTCGGTGATCAACGTGTTGACCGGCCCACCGAAGACCAGCCAGTGTGTCGCCTCCGGCCCCGCCAGCGCTTTTTCGCGCGCCGACAGCTCCTCTGCAGCCTCCACCGCCTGGGGAAAGTGCCCCAGACGGACCTGGCGTATCAACCTGAATCGCACCATGGCTCGCCTCCTGCGTTGATCGGGGGGCGCAGCTTACTCAGGCGGCCGACCGTTCACCACGCACATTCGAAGCTTGAGGGCGTCGGATATCACCCCACGGGGTCCGCCCATGAGCGGGTCAGTGTGAAAGGAGCTTGCCTTTCGCGGCCGTGAACTCGTCATCGGTCAGGTCGCCATTCCGATGGAGTTCGCTCAGGCGAAGCAACGCATCCGCTACCCCGCTGTCGACGGGGATGCTGGACGATCCCGGCTCGTCAGGCTGCTCGGGTGGTGGAGTTGGCGGCGGTGGCAGATTCGCTGTACTTGCGAAGTGCTCGCCGTCGTCGAAGGAGATCCACTTGCCGTCAGGCGTCACCCTGGTCACGTGCAGAGGCGGTGGTTTCCCGGCCACTCGCGCGACATATGCCTCCCAGTACGCCTCGTCATGCTGCTCGATAGGCTCGGCTACCACTGTTCTCTCGCCGCGCATCCGGATGGGGCGTAACTTGGCTCCGCAGTTCGGGCAGTAGTACCCCTCGACCTTTCCAAACAGAAAGGCACCGGAGAGCACCGCGCCTGTGTTCCGCACCTTGTGGGTGTTTTTCACCCCAAGCACGGGGCCGCAGCGCTTGCACCACATGCCGCCCTTTGTCCGCTGTCCCATCCGCTGAAGCATATGTCCGCAACGCGAAGGCCAGTTTGAGGGACAGCCCACCGCCGCAAGCTCGCCCGCGTCTACCGGGTCACCCTTGAGGAGTTAGGACTCGGGGACTAGGGGGACGGGGCAACGCGAGAATGTCGCGCTCGTGGCACGCCGTCGGCGCTAGGCACAAGAGAAACCAAAAAAGCTCACCCCTGAAGCGCGATGCGCTCAGGACGTCGCATCATGGCGCGGAACGCTTCCTCATGGCGCCGCTGCCGAGCGTCCTCGCGCTCCTGGCGGGCCAGTGCGTCGGCGATCACGCCGGCCACGATGGCCGCCGAGCAATCCGCGAGATCCGGGCCACGTTTTACAGGCACTGGCACACAGATTGGCACACAAACGGCCGGAAATCGACTACCGGGCCCGGGAATTGAACCCGGACGAGGGTTTCCCCCCAGCGGTTTTTAAGACCGCCGCGTCTGCCATTTCGCCAGCCCGGCACCGGGATTCTATGGGTCGGGGTGCCATGAGACCGGGCGGCAGCGTCCGGCTCCGCACTCTGGGGTGGCCGTATACTTCTGGAGCAGATGTTCGGTCGACGTCCAGACGCCACGTACCGCCGCAGCCAGAGCGCCACCGGGCTGCCGGTACAACCGAGCCCGGTGGCACGCGGGCTTGCGCTGCGCATCATCGATACGACGGAAGACCCGCGCGAGCGCAAACGCCTCGGTCAGCTCCTCATCGACGAGCTCGACGCACTCGCGGGCCTCCCGCCTTGCGATCTCGTCGTCGCCGACCGAGCGCAGGTTCATTCGCACAACGGGCAGCGTTTGCAGAGCAAGACCTACGGCTACTACCGCTGCACCTTCGCTGACGGAGCGGTGAAGAGCGCTCGCATCCGCATCTATCACAAGACCGCGGTGCGCCAGCAGGTCATCACCACCAAGGTGTTCCTGAACACGCTGCTCCACGAATGGGAGCACCACCACGACTTCGCCGGCCTGCGTCTTCCCCGCTCGCCCCACACCGCCGGGTTCTACGCGCGATTGCGCGCGCTCGCCGATGCGCTCGAGGTCGCATTCGTCATGCCGCCCGAGCCCGGCGCCGACGGTACCGCCCACACGTCAGCCGCCTGACCAGCGCTGCCTGGTCGGTAAGATCACCTTTCGCCGATCTGCATCTCCAGGCGGGACAATCGGGTCCCTCGGCCGAAAAGACGGCGGTTCCGAATACGACGGCGACGTAGCCAAGTGGTAAGGCAGAGGTCTGCAAAACCTTCATCGTGAGTTCGATTCTCACCGTCGCCTCCACGCCGCGTATCCTCGACCGCGTGTCCGTGACCCAGGCAGTGCAAGCGCGCGCTCACGCCGATCTGGCTGAACGAGCCCGTCGAGTCCTCCCCGGCGGCGCCACCCACGCGTCGCGAACTTACGATCCACGCATCTACGTTGCTCGATCGAGCGGCTCGAGGAAGTGGCTGATCGACGGCACCGAGCTGATCGACTACACGATGGGTCACGGCGCGCTGCTTCTCGGTCACGCTCATCCCGCGGTCGTCGAGGCGGTGCGCGAACAGGTTTCGCGAGGCACCCACTACGGCGCCGCCCACCCCCTCGAGGTCGAATGGGCCGAGCTCATCGCCTCGCTCGTGCCATCGGCGGAGAAGGTTCGGTTCACGGCATCGGGGACCGAGGCGGTGATGCTCGCGTTGCGGGTGGCGAGAGCGGCGACGGGTCGCGACCGCATCGTCAAGCTCCAGGAACACTTCCACGGCTGGTCAGACGCCGTGAGCCCGTACCTCGACGCGGATGGGCGCACCCGGACCCCGGTCGGCGTGCCCGAAGCGCTGGGCGTACTCACGACCGTGGTGCGCACCGACGAACCCGCCGACCTCGAGGCGCTCCTCGCTCGTGGAGACATCGCTGCCGTGATCATGGAACCGTCGGGCGCGCACTACGGCCAGCTCCCGCTTGAGCCGTCCTTCATCGGCGCGGCCCGCGCCGCGTGCACTGCGACCGGCACTGTGCTCGTCTTCGACGAGGTGGTCACCGGGTTCCGCGTGTCCCCCGGTGGGATGCAGTCGGTGCTGGGGATCACACCCGATATCAGCGTCCTCGGGAAGGTGATGGCGGGCGGCCTCCCGTCCGGCGCCATCGCGGGACGCGCCGACCTGCTCGAGTTGTTGGCGACCACGATCGCCCACCCGGGCACCTTCAACGCCAACCCGCTCAGTGCCGCGGCCGGGATCGTCACGCTCCGGCTGATTGCCGACGGCATTCCGCAGCGCACCGCCAAGTCGTACGCCATCAACCTGGCGAGCGAATGGACGTCGGCGCTGGCGGCCGCCGGCATCCAGGGAACCATCCGGCGCCTCTCCAGCATCCTCCACATCTTCCTGGGCGACCCGAAGGCGCAGGCGCGGATTGCCAATGCGATGCGCGCCGAAGGTGTCGACATCCTCAACACCAGCGCCTTCTGCTCGTCTGTCCACACCATCGCCGACCTCGAGCAGTCGGTCGCGGCGTTCACGCGCGCGATCGTCATCGCGTCGGCCGCGGGATAATTCCGACCTTGTCGAGAACTCGCTAGATAATTCCGTGGCGCTGGGCCCAGAGCGCTGCCTGGACGCGGTCCTCGACGCCGAGGCGATCGAATACCGATCCGAGATGAGCCTTGACCGTCTTCTCGCTGATCCCGAGGCGCCAGGCGATCTGCTTGTTGCTCATTCCTCGCCCCACCAGGGTGAGCACGTCGAGCTCACGTTGAGTCAGGTCGTCGAGCGGCCGGCGCTTGATGCGATCGCGGAGCAACTCCTTGGCGGCCTTGGGTGAGAGCGGCGTGTCTCCCTTCGCCGCCGAGCGTATCCCGTTGAGGAGTTCCTGCGGCTCGGTGTCCTTGAGCAGAAAACCGACCGCGCCGTTGTCGATGGCCTCGACCACCATGTCGTGCTCGGAGTAGGACGTCAGCATTACGACTTTGGTCCCGGCCACGGCCTTGAGCATCCGGCGCAATGCCTCGAAGCCGTTCATGCCCGGCATCGAGATGTCCATCAAGACGATATCGGGGTGTTCCTCGACGGCATAGGCAACGGCTTCCTCGCCGTCCGATGCGGCGCCGACCACCTTGATGTCAGTCGTCCCATTCAAGAGCGAAGTGAGCCCTCGTCTCACCAATGGGTGATCATCGACGATGAGCACTCGAATGGGAGTTGCGTACGTAACGTCCACAGTCGTCACCCAGCCTAACCGATATTTCTCTTCAGTGGAGAAAGAAGTCGGCGGTGGCACCGACCCAGCAGAACCGCGATACACCCGGTGCCGCGGGGAGGGGGAGCCCGCGAGGGTAAACCACTGAACTGGGTCGGCGCCCGCCCGCCTATCAGGGGGACTTGCGTTTTGAAAGAGATGAATTCCCGTCGCGACGATAGTCAGCCCACAGACGTCCTGACGAGGCTAGGACGATCGTCTTAAGACGCGCCATGCCGGCCGCGGGATACGGCTTGGCGATTGATCTCGAGCCGATCGGCGACCTCGCGCTCTGCGCCGTGATCGGATGGGTCGTAGTACCGATGTCCCACCAGCGAATCGGGCAGGTGCTGCTGCTCCACCACCCCGCCCTCGTGGTCGTGGGCGTACTGGTAGCCGGTGCCGTAGCCCATGGCGCGGCCGAGCCCGGTGACGGCGTTGCGGAGGTGGAGTGGCACCGGTTGGTGCAGCGTCTCGGCCACGTCCCCCGCCGCTGCGACGTAGGCTCGGAGCACGCTGTTGCTCTTGGGTGCCGCGGCCAGGTACAGCGCCGCCTCGGTGAGCGGCAGGAAGCCCTCGGGCATCCCGATGAAGTGCGCCGCCTGCTGCGCGGCGACGGCGACACCGAGCGCATGCGGATCGGCGAGCCCGATGTCCTCCGCGGCGAGGATCACCATGCGCCGCGCGACAAAGAGGGGATCCTCGCCGGCCTCGAGCATTCGCGCGAGCCAGTAGACGGCCGCATCCGGGTCGCTGCCGCGAACCGATTTGATGAACGCGGAGATCAGCCAGTAGTGCTGATCGCCGGCGCGGTCATAGAGGAGCGCGGGATTCTGCAAGGCGCCCTCGATATCCGCGACGGTCACCCGAATGTCCCCTGCAGGGTCCCGCACACCGGCCTGGACGGCCAGCTCGAGCGAGTTGAGGGCGATGCGCGCGTCGCCGCCGCACAGCGTCACCAGCCGGTCGACCGCGTCTGGATCGACGGCAACGTGCTGGGCGCCGAGGCCCCGTTCGGTGTCGGCGAGCGCGCGCGTGATGAGGCTGCGGAGATCTTCCGCGTCGAGCGCCTCGAGCCGGATCACCCTGCTTCGCGACAGCAGCGCCGCGTTGACCTCGAAGGACGGATTCTCGGTGGTGGCGCCGAGCAGCGTGACGGTCGCGTTCTCGACATGGGGCAGCACCGCATCCTGCTGGGCCTTGTTGAACCGGTGGATCTCGTCGATGAAAAGAACGGTCCTTCTCCCCGTCCGCAGCCGCTCGCGCGCCCGTTCGACCACCTTGCGCAGGTCGGCGACCCCGGCACTGGTCGCGCTCACCGCCTCGAAGGTGGCGTTGGTAGCGCCCGCGATCAGCGCGGCGAGGGTCGTCTTGCCGCTGCCGGGTGGCCCCCAGAGGATCAGGGACGGAACCTCACCGGCCTCCACGGCCCGGCGGAGCACCGTCCCCGCGCCGATCGCGCGGTGCTGACCGACGAACTCGTCGAACGTCCGTGGACGCATTCGGGTCGCGAGAGGCACGTGACGGTCGGTATCGCCCGGCTCGGTTGGGATCGCGGGGTCTGCGCCGAAGAGCGAGCTCTGTGCGGCCACCGGTGAGGGTCCGTTCAGCTGCTGGACGGCGGCACGGTGACGACGGTCGGCGGCTCGAGCCCGGGCGCGTCGCCCAGCACGCTGCGGAGCACCTGCGCCGCACCGAGCAATCCGGACGTCTCGGCGGGGACGACCAGCTTGGCGTTCGGGCTCTCGGCGAACTTCGTCAGGGTGTCGAGCTGCAGGATCGCGACCAGCGTCGGGTCCGGCGCCGCCGCCTTGATCGATCCGTACACGGTCGAGATCGCCTGGGCACGGCCTTCGGCTTCGAGGATCGCCGCCTGCCGGTTGCCTTCTGCGCGAAGGATGGCGGCCTGCCGCTCACCCTCTGCCTGCTTGATTGCCGCCTGCCGGTTGCCGTCGGCGATGTTGACCGCCGACTGCTGCTGCCCTTCCGACTGCAGGATGCGCGCGCGCTTCTCCTGGTCCGCCTGCTTCTGCAGCGCCATCGCCTGGAGGATCTGCACCGGCGGGGAGATGTCGACGATCTCGATGCGGTTGATCCGGATCCCCCACTTGTCGGTGACCTGCTCCATCTGCTGCTGCATCGCCGCGTTGATCTGCTCGCGCGACGAGAGGGCCTCGTCGAGGCTGACGTTGCCGAACGCGTTACGAAGCGTGGTACGCGCCTGCTGGTCGATCGCCACGAGGTAATCGGACACATTGAACAGGGCCGCCCGTGGCTCGATCACCTGGCTGAAAATCGTCGCGTTGACTGCCACGGCGACGTTATCGCGGGTGATCACGTCCTGGCGATCACCGGTGCGCGGCGTCTCGCGCATGTCGACCCGGAGCAGCTTGTCGATGAACGGCGTGATGATCGTCAGTCCGGCTTGGGATTCCCGTCGAAACCGTCCAAAACGTGTGACCACACCGGCGAATCCCTGGGGGACGAACTCGCACGGCGCCGCCGATGAGGATCGCCACCACGATGAGTAGGACGACGACGATGATCGCGGTGACCAGACCACTGTTGTCCACTGAGTCAGCCTCCCTTCGGGGGCGCGACCACAAGGGTGGTGCCGCGCACTTCGACGACGGTAACCTGCTGATGCGCGGGAACGCCGCCGGGATTGGTCGTGACCGCCAGCCAGCGTTCATTGAAGAGCCGGGCATGGCCCGGATGGTTCTCGTCGCCGACGGGCTCGAGGGTCAGCGCCGGCTGCCCGATCAGGTTGTCCGATGAACCGGGCATGGCCAGCTTGGGGCCGAGATGACGGGCCGAGATGCGAGCCAGCGTGGGTCGCACCGCCATGGTGCCGATGATCGCGACGGCGGCACCGACGACAGCCTGCAGCCACACCTGGGTGGGGAACAGCGCAACCACCGTCGCGGCAAACGCGCCTAGTGCGAGGAAGAGCGCGTAGAACGCCTGGGTGTGGACCTCCATGCCCACGAGGGCCAGGCCGGCGATCAGCCAGACCACCCACATCCAGGACAACATGGAGCGAGTGTACCCGCCCAAGGAAACAGCTACACAAACAAGGGGTTGATCCGCCGCTTCGCCTCACTCGGTAGACTGGGATCGAGCTCGGCACGCCGCCGGTTCCGTTCCGATCCATTGCAAAGGAGTACCAACCATGCCGTCAACTCCGGCCGAAATCTTCAGCGAGATCAATTCCCGCATCACCGCCGATCCTGCCAAGACCGCTGGGATGAATGCCATCTACGCCTTCGACCTCGGCGGTGAGTTGCCCGGCCAGTACCACATCTCGCTCAAGGACGGCAGCGCTGACGTCGGCGAGGGAGCGCCCGAGAACCCCAACATCACCATCACCATGAAGTCCGAGGACTTCGTCGACCTGGCCACCGGCAAGCTCGACGGAACCATGGCGTTCATGAGCGGGAAGATCAAGATCAAGGGCGACATGGGGCTGGCGATGAAGCTCCAGTCGGTGCTCCGCTAAGCACCACGGTGTCGCGCACGGTGGCCGCCGATCTCCGACCCGTGCGCTTCGACTACGACGAGCAGCATCGATCGTTGCTGATCGAGTGGTCCGACGGCGCCGCCCACCACATTCCCTTCGAGGTGCTTCGCCGGGCCTGCCCCTGCGCCGCATGCAAAGGCGAGCCCGGATATCGGGGCAGGTTCAGCTCGGACCCGCTGCTTCACCCCGGCGAGGATGAGCTTGCGGACATCTCGCTGGTCGGCGCCTACGGCCTGAACGCGGTCTGGGCCGACGGGCACAACACCGGGATCTACACGTACCAACGGCTCCGCGAGCTGGGCGACGCGTCGGCGTAGAGTTCGCCGCGATGACCGCCGAAGCAACCCAGGCGACCGCTCCGGAACTGCTCCAGTCGGTGACCGACGGGGTGCTCACGCTCACGCTCAACCGCCCCGAGGTGCTCAACGCGATCACCCCCGCGCTCCTCGACGAGGTCACCGAGTCGCTGCGAGACGCTGCTGCAGGACGGACTGTTCGCGCGGTGATCATCACCGGCGCGGGACGCGGCTTCTGCAGCGGTCAGGACCTGCGCGCCGCCGCGAGCGAGGGCGGGCTCGACGTGGGCGCGGTGCTCCGGGACCACTACACACCGGCGATCCGGGCGATCCGGTCGATGGACCAACCGGTGATTGCGGCCGTCAACGGGGTCGCCGCCGGCGCGGGCTTCTCCCTCGCGCTGGCGTGCGACCTGCGCATCGCAAGCCGAGTCGGCCACCTTCGTTCAGGCTTTCGTGCGCATCGGCCTCATCCCCGACCTCGCCAGCACCTACTTTCTTCCGCGCCTGATCGGTCCGGCGCGTGCCGCCGAGTTGACCATGCTCGGAGACACGGTCGACGCCGCTCGCGCGCTCGAGCTCGGCATCGTCAACCGCGTCGTGCCCGATGCCGAGCTGGCGCCGGTGGCGGCCGAGCTGGCGGGCCGCCTGGCTCGCGGGCCCCGCTCGATCGGGCTCACCAAACGCGCGCTCGGGGTTTCGCACGAGAACGATCTCGAGGCGCAGCTCGCCGTCGAGGAGCGCCTCCAGACCGAGGCCACGACCACCCGCGATTTCGCAGAGGGCGTGAGCGCGTTTCTCGAAAAGCGCCGGGCAACCTTCACCGGCTCGTAGGCGCGTTCAGATGCTCGGTGTCATCGACAAGCTCACCGGTCTGCTTGGACCGGAGAGGGTGCTGACCGGCGCCGACGTCAGCCAGGACGACTGGCATGACGAGTTGCTGGTCGCGCACTGGCACGCACCCGACGCGGTGGTTCTCCCCCACTCCGCTGCGGAGATTGCTCAGATCATCAGGATTGCCCGCGAGTTCGCCGTGCCGGTCGACCGCCCGCGGCTCCGGCACCGGGCTCGCGGGCGGATGCGTGCCCCGCGACGGCGGCATTCTCATCGCGTTTCGGGAGATGAACGCGATCCTCGAGATCGACGTCGACAATCAGATCGCGGTGGTCCAGCCGGGGGTGAGCCTGCGCGAGCTCGACGAGGTCGCGGCGCGCCACGGGCTCGTGTACGCCGTGTTCCCGGGCGAGAGCAGCGCGAGCCTGGGCGGCAGCGTCGCGACCAATGCGGGCGGGATGCGCGCCGTCAAGTACGGGGTCACCCGCCACCAGGTGCTCGGACTCGAGGCGGTGCTCGGGACCGGCGAGGTCATCCGCACCGGCGGCAAGTTCGTGAAGGCGACGTCCGGCTACGATCTCACCCAGTTGATCGTTGGATCCGAGGGTACCCTCGCGATCGTCAGCGAGGCGATCCTGCGTCTCTATCCCCGCCATCCGCACGCCGCCACCGTGCTCGCGCCCTTCCGCACCGTTGCCGAGATCGCCAAGGCGGTGCCGCGAATCGTTCAGAGTGGCGCCGCGCCGTTGATCCTCGAGTACATCGACATGATGTCGATGGCGGCGATCACCGCCGCACGCGGGCTGGAGCTCGGAATCGGGGCGGCCGTGAAGGACGCCGCCCTCGCCTACCTGGTCGTCGTCCTGGAGTCCCGCGACCCCGGGCGCCTCGACGAGGACATCGAGCAGCTCGGCGACTTGATCACCACGCTGGGCGCGCTCGACGTGTACGTGCTCCCACCACGCGCCGCGTCGGACCTGATCGAGGCGCGAGAGCGCGCGTTCTTCGCCGCCAGGGCCGCCGGCGCCAACGAGATCATCGACACCGTCGTCCCGCGCGCGCAGATTCCCGAGTTTCTGGCACAGGTGTCAGTAATTGCTACGGACACCGGGTCGATGGTCGTGGGCTGTGGTCACGCGGGCGACGGCAACGTGCATCTGTCGGTGTTCCAGTCGGATCCCGAACGCCTCGAGCAGGTGCTGCACAGCGTCTTTGCCGCAGGCGCCGCGTTGGGTGGCGCGGTGTCGGGCGAGCACGGCATCGGTACTGACAAACGCCGTCACTTCCTCGCCCTCGAGGACCCCGCCAAGCTCGCGCTCATGGGCAGGATCAAAGCGGCGTTCGACCCCGACGGCATCCTCAATCCCGGGGCGATGCTCGAGCCGTCGCGCGCGTTGACGACATCGAGCGCTGGATGATCGGCGCTGAGGCGCTGGTTCGCAGCCTCGTCGCCTCGGGCGTCGACGTGGTGTTCGCCAACCCCGGCACATCCGAGATGCACTTTGTCGCCACCCTCGACGCGGTGCCGGAGATGCGCGGCGTGCTCGCATTGTTCGAAGGCGCTGCCACCGGCGCCGCAGACGGGTACGCACGCATGCGTGAGACGCCGGCGGCGGTCCTCCTCCATCTCGGCCCCGGTCTCGGCAACGGTCTCGCCAATCTCCACAACGCGAGACGCGCTCATGCACCGGTGGTGGCGATCGTCGGCGATCACGCGACCCACCACAAACAGTACGACGCGCCGCTCGAGTCCGACATCGACACGGTGGCGCGGAGTGTCTCGACGTGGATCCGGCGCAGCGTCCGCGCCGAGGAAGCCGGCGCGGACGCCGCCGCGGCGGTCGCAGCCGCATACGGTCCGCCGGGACGGATCGCAACCCTGATCCTGCCTGCGGACGTCTCGTGGTCCGAGGGTGGGTCGGCGTCACCGCCGGTGCAGCGGACTCCACGAGCCATGGTCAGGGTCGAGACACTCGAAGCGACCGCGGCCGCGCTGCGCTCGCATGAGCGTACGGCGCTCCTGCTCGGCGGCACTGCGCTTCGCGAACGCGGAATCCAGGCCGCGTGCCGGATCGCGCAGGCGACCGGCGCCGAGGTGCTTGCGGAAACGTTCCCGGCGCGTGCTGAGCGGGGCGGCGGGATTCCCGCCGTCCAGCGCCTGGCGTACCTCGCGGAGATGGCCGCGGGGCAGCTCGACGGGCTGCGCCATGTCATCCTCGTCGACGCGAAGTCCCCGGTGTCGTTCTTCGCATATCCCGGCAAGCCGAGTGACCTCGTGCCCGACGGCTGCGAGGTCACGATGCTCGCGGGCGGCGGCGACGACGCCGTGGCTGCGTTGGAAGCGCTCGCCGTTGAGGTCGGCGCCGAGCCCCACCCCGCGATCGCCGACGCAGCAAGGCCCGAGAAGCCCAGCGGGGAGCTGAGCGCCGAGTCGATTGCGCGCGCGATCGGCGCGCTGCTGCCCGAGGGTGCGATCGTCTCCGACGAGGCCAACACCAGCGGCACGTTCTTCCCGATGTTCACCGCCGGGGCTGCTCGACATGACTGGCTCAGCCTCACTGGCGGGGCGATCGGCCAGGGACTCCCCGTCGCGCTCGGCGCCGCCGTCGCGTGTCCCGACCAGCCGGTCCTCGCCCTCGAGGCAGACGGGTCGGCGCTCTACACGCTGCAGTCGCTCTGGACCATGGCCCGCGAACAGCTCGATGTGACCACGGTCATCTTCAGCAACCGCCGCTACGCGATCCTGCGCATGGAGCTCGCCCGCGTCGGTGCCACCGCGTCCGGTGCACGGGCACTCGACATGCTCGACATCTCGCCGCCCGAGATCGATTTCGTCGCGCTCTCCCGAGGCTTCGGTGTCCCCGCCACCCGGCCGGAGAGTGCGGACGGGTTCGCAGCCGACCTGGAGCGAGCGTTCGCCGAGCCGGGCCCGCACCTCATCGAGGCGGTCGTCCCCTCCCTGTTCTGATCAGCGCCGCAGTCGCTCGCCGGCTCGGATCGGGATGGTCAGCCAGTTCTCGCGCGGCGGCAGCGGACAGCTCCACTGCGGGTCGTAGCTGCACGAGGGCTGGTAGGAGAAGTTGAAGTCAAGGACCAGTCGGCCGTCGCCGCCGGCGCCGAGATCCGCCCCTTTCGCGGTGTCGAGCACGTAGCGACCGGCCCCGTAGGTCTCATCACCGGAGGTCGCGTCGCGAAAGGAGAGGAAGAACCCGCCGGCATAGTCGAGCAGCCAGAACATCGACAGGGTCAAGGGCGTGCCACCGAGCGAGAAGTGAGCGGTCCCGGCGCGCTCCGCGGTGACGTGGCCGGAGGTCGATCCGGGGAGCTCGAACGTGGCGCCGTCGCCTGCCTCGAGATCGGCGTCGGTGCGCAACGCCGGGTCGTAGTCGTAGTACGCGGGAGACGTGGCGTCCCCCCGCTCAGCCGCCGGCACGGGGCTCTGCGGATGCGACCGGAACAGGCGATCACGAACGTCACACCAGCGCATCCACGCCGCGACCGCGTCCGGCTCGGCGCGGATCGCGGCGTACAGCTCGCTCACCTGGCGGCGCCAGTCCGCAAGCTCGAGCCGTTCGGCGATCACCGAGGCGCGCCCCGCGATGGCTTCACGATGGCGCTCCGTCAGGGACCGTCGCCGTAGACGACGCCGCCGCGGAGTTCGTCCAGGCGTCGCATTCGGGCATGCGCGGTCTCGCCGAGACGGGCGAGCACCCCGGCGATCAAGGCCTCGGTGAGCGCTACCGCGGAGACCAGCGTGTCGAATGGGGTCACCGTCGTCTGGACACCGGTGACGAGCACGAAGCGCGCCGAGGCAGCAGCGGGTGACAACCACGGATCGGTGACGAGCACGACCGTGCTCCCCCGTCGCGCGGCGACCTTCGCGCTGTTGATGGTGTCGCTCTGGTAGCGGCGGTAGTCAAAGACGACGAGGATGTCCCGGCGCCCCAGGTCGACCAGGTGATCCGCCGGGTTGCTCCGTTCCGGGTCGATGAGCTCCACGCCGGGGCGGATGAGATGCAGTTGACTCGCCAGGTAGCGCGCCAGGAACGTGCTCACCCGTCCGCCCAGCGCCAGCACCCGCCGGCGCGAATCGGCGAGCAGGTCGACGACCGCATCGAAGTCGTGCTCCGAGACCATGTCGACACTCGCCCGCAGGCTGTGCTCGTAGGTCGCAAACGCGTCGTGGAGCATCGACCCGCTCGAATCCCCGGGTCGGGTGAGCTCGTAACGGGCGAGCGGTGAGCTGAGCCGCTCCTGCAACTCCTGACGCAGCGAATCCTGGAACTCCGGATACCCACGCAGGCCGAGCTTGGCGATGAATCGCGTGACCGTCGCTGGGCTGACTCCCGCCCGCTCCGCGAAGCGCGGGAGGCTCTCGAGCCCGGCCACCGGATAGAACGCGAGCAGGACCTGGCCCAACCGCCGCTCCGAGGCACTGAGCGCTCCCATCCGCTGGCGAACCAACTCGCCGACCAGGAACTCGGGCATTGAAACGATTCTTACAGTTTTGACCCGGTTGGGTTTGTTCGATAAATCTGTTGACGCCGGTGCAGATCCGCTGCTACTGTGCGGCCACCACAAACCGGAGCGCATGGGGAGATGAGCCGATGACCGTTCAGCCTATGGACAGCGATACCGAAGCGCTCCACAGGATGGGGTACGCCCAGGAACTGCTGCGACGGATGGGGGGCTTCTCCAACTTCGCGGTGTCGTTCACGATCATCTCGATCCTTTCCGGCTGCCTGACCGCGTATGGCGTCGCCATGTTCAACGGCGGTCCGATCGACATGAACATCGGCTGGCCGTTGGTCGGGATCATGGTCATCATCGTCGGCCTCGCTATGGCCGAGGTCTGCTCGAGCTACCCGACCGCCGGTGGTCTCTACTACTGGTCGGCCAAGCTCGGCGGCAAGAATGGAGCAGCCTGGAGCTGGTTCACCGGCTGGTTCAACCTCGTGGGCCAGGTGGCGGTGACCGCCGGCATCGACGGCGGGCTGGCGCTCTTCGCGTCAGCCTTCATGAACAATTGGTTCGGGTACCCCCTGACACCGTGGCCGATCCTCGGCGTCTACGCGGTTGCGCTTGTCCTGCATGGCCTGCTCAACACCTTCGGGATCCGCTTGGTCGCACTCCTCAACGACATCTCCGTGTGGTGGCACATCACCGGCGTGATCGTGATCGTCGCAATCCTCCTCATCGTTCCGAAGCACCATCAGTCAGTTGCGTTCATCTTCACAAGCTTCAACAATGGGACTGGTGCGGCGTTCCCGGGAAACGTGATCTACGTCTTCCTGATCGGTCTGTTGCTTGCGCAGTACACATTCACCGGCTACGACGCGTCCGCGCACATGACCGAGGAAACCAGGAACGCGGCCGTAGCGGGCCCGCGCGGCATTGTGATGTCGATCGTTGTGTCACTCGTGGCGGGGTGGATTCTGCTGATCGGCGTGACCTCGGCCATCCAGAACTACACCGCCGAGTCGACCGCCGTGGTGCCGGCAGCCCAGATCTTCATCGATGCTGCGGGCGGCGGGCTCGGTCAGTTCCTACTGCTCATCGCGATCGGCGCGCAGTTCTACTGCGGGATGTCGTCGGTCACCGCCAACTCCCGGATGATCTACGCGTTCTCGCGCGACGGCGCTGTTCCAGGACACCGGTTCTGGAGCAAGATCAACAAGCGCACGCGCACTCCAACCAACTCGATCTGGCTGGCCGTGGTCGGCGCGTTCATCCTGTTTGTGCCCTACGTGTTCAATGCATATGCGTACGCCGCCGTGATCTCGATCGCGGTCATCGGCCTCTATGTGGCGTACGGCATCCCGATCCTCCTTCGCCTGCGCGCCGGCGACAGCTTCCAGCGAGGTCCGTGGCATCTGGGCAGGTGGAGCCGTGTGATCGGCACCATCGCGGTGGTGTGGATCGGGCTCATCAGCATCCTGTTCATCCTCCCGACGGCGTTTCCGATCACCGGCACCAACTTCAACTACACGATCGTCGCGTTCGCGGTCGTGCTCGGTGGCACCACGATCTGGTGGATGGTGTCGGCGAAGAATTGGTTCAAAGGACCACGCGTTCAGGGCACGCCCGAGGAGCTGGCGTCGATCGAAGCCGGGTTCATCGACGCTCCTGTCCCGGTGCCTGCGGTTTCGGCAGGCTGATAGGCTGCCCAATCGGTTCATCACGCGTGCTCGCGGCTCAGACGCCGCGGGCACGCGAAGGATCCTCAAGATGCCCAAGCCCAGGATCGGTGTGACGTGCAGTCCGCTCCGCGGACCCGCGTACTACGCGGCCTACCTTCGCGCCGTCGAGGCCGCCGGCGGCGATCCGGTCACGCTCGATCCGCAGCCCAACGGCCTCGAGGCCGATCAGGCGGCAGCGATGATCCACGGCATCGACGGCCTGCTCGTTCCCGGCGGCTGGGACGTTGATCCGCCCGCGTACGGCGAGGTCCGCCAGGAGGAAACCCCCGATGTCGACCCGCCGCTCGATCTGACCGAGATCGCGCTCGTGCGCGCGGCGGTGGATGAGGGGGTTCCCGTCTTCGGGATCTGCCGCGGCCAGCAGGTCATCAACGTGGCTCTCGGTGGGTCGCTGCTTCAGCACATCGACGGTCACGATTACCACGGCCATCCCCGGGATCTTCTGGCGCACTCCATCGCCGTGGTGCCCGGGTCGGAGCTGTCCAAGGTCACCCCGGGCGATCGGCTGATGGTCAACAGCCTGCATCACCAGTCCGTGAAGGAGGTCGCGCCGGGTTTGCACGCGACCGCGCACAGCCCCGACGGCGTCGTCGAGGGCATCGAGTCGGCGGACGGCATGATCGTGGCCGTGCAGTGTCATCCCGAAGAGCTGTTCGGCCAGCAGGGATGGGCGGCGGCGCTCTTCCGCACTTTTGTCGACCGCGTTGCCGAGCACAACCACAACGGCGCGGTCGCGGCCGACGCCTCCACGGAGGACAGCTGACCGATGCTCACGCTCGAAGAACTCACCAACGCCGTCGGCGCCGGCGACATCGACACCGTGGTGGTGGCCTTCACCGACATGCAGGGGCGCCTGATGGGCAAGCGGATGGAGGCGCACTTCTTCATCGAGGAGATGGAGCACAAGAATCCGATCGAGGGCTGCAATTACCTGCTCGCCCTCGAGATGGAGATGGATCCCGTTCCCGGCTATGAGATCGCCAGCTGGGATCGGGGCTACGGCGACTTCTCCATGGTTCCCGATTTCTCCACGATGCGCCGGATTCCCTGGCTCGAGGGCACCGCGCTCGTCCTCTGCGACGTCGCCTGGAATGACGGCACTCCCGTCCGTCCGTCGCCACGCCAGGTGCTCAAAGCGCAGGTCGAGCGGGCGCGCGCCCTCGGGTACGAGGCAATGTTCGGCTCCGAGCTCGAGTTCTTCCTGATCAAGGAGACATACGCGCAAGCGCACGCGCAGCACTACCGGGGGCTCACACCGTCGGTGCCGTACATCCTCGACTATCACATCCTCGCCACCAGCTACGACGAGCCGTTCATCCGCTCGGTGCGCAACAACATGCAGGCGGCGGGCATGCGCGTCGAGACCTCCAAAGGTGAGGCATGGCCCGGCCAGCAGGAGCTGAACTTCCGGTACGCGGACGCGGTGACCATGGCCGACAACCACGTCATCTACAAGAACGGCATCAAGGAGATGGCGCAGCAGCGCGGCTGTTCCGTGACCTTCATGGCGAAGCCCGATCACACCTGGATCGGCAGCTCGTGCCACATTCACTCGAGCCTGTGGGGTGATGGCGCTGCGCTGTTCGCCGGGGAATCGCCGCTGTTCAAGCAGTACCTTGCCGGGCTGGTTGCGTGCGCCGATGAGTTCGCAGTCTTCCTCGCCCCGAACATCAACTCCTACAAGCGGTACGCGGCGGGAAGCTGGGCGCCGACCACGCTCGCATGGGGATACGACAATCGAACCTGCGGTTTCCGTGTTGTCGGCCACGGCAAGGCCTTGCGTGTCGAGTGCCGCATCCCAGGTGCCGATGCCAACCCATACCTTGCCTTCGCCGCATTGCTGGCGGCGGGCCTACACGGCATCGAGCATCAGCTCGAACCGCCGCCCGTGTTCACCGGCAATGCCTACGAATCCGACGTCAAACGCTTTCCGCACACGTTGAACGAAGCGATCGGCGCGCTCGAGCATGGCACGGTCGCGCGCTCGGCGCTCGGCGCCGACGTGGTCGATCACTACCTGAATTACGCGCGCACCGAGCAGCAGCTCTTTGACAAGACGGTCACCTGCTACGAGCGCGAACGCTTCTTCGAACGCGGATGACGCTTCGGCTGGTCAACCCGGCCACGGAGGAGTCCGTGGCCGAGCTCGAGCAGGCCGGCGTGCCGGAGACGGACCGCGCCGTCGCCGCGGCGAAGACGGCGTTTCCGGCGTGGCGGGCGGTCGCACCCTCTGACCGCGCGCGTCTGCTGCGTCGTCTCGCCGGCCTCGTCGAAGATCACCATGAGGAGCTCGCGCTGCTGGAGACAAGGAATGTCGGCAAGCCGATCTCCAACTCCCGCGGTGAGGTCGCCATGGTCGCCGAGGTTTTCCACTACTACGCCGGGGCCGTCGACAAGCACCTCGGCCGCACGATCCCGGTGGCGGGTGGTATCGACATGACCTTCCGCGAGCCACTCGGCGTCGTCGGGCTGATCGTCCCGTGGAACTTCCCGCTCAACATCGCGAGCTGGAAGGTCGGCCCAGCGCTGGCGTGCGGCAACACAGTGGTCCTCAAGCCCGCAGAGCTGACACCGATGACGGCCCTCCGTCTCGCGGAGCTCGCGCTCGAGGCGGGTATCCCCGAGGGCGTGCTCAACGTCGTGGTGGGGCCGGGTCGCGTCGTCGGCGAACGCCTCATTCACCATCCGGACGTCGCCAAGATAGGGTTCACCGGTTCGACGGAAGTTGGCATCGGGGTGATGCGCGGCGCGGCGGAGACCGTCAAGCGCGTGACCCTGGAGCTGGGCGGGAAGTCGGCCAACATCGTCTTCGCCGATGCGGACATCGAGCGCGCCGCCGCCGCCGCGCCCTACGCGGTCTTCGGCAACGCGGGACAGGACTGCTGCGCGCGTTCGCGCGTCCTCGTCCAGCGCGAGGCATACGACCGCTTTGTCTCGCTGCTCATCGCGGCGACCGGTGCGCTTCGCGTCGGAGACCCCGAGGATGACGCGACCGAGATGGGTCCTCTCGTTTCCGCCGGCCACCGCAACACGGTGGCCTCCTTTGTCGAGTCCGAACCGCTGTTCAAGGGATCGACCCCTGAGGGCCCGGGCTTCTGGTACCCGTGCACCCTCGTCGAGGCAACCAACAGCGACCGCGTCGCGCGCGACGAGGTCTTCGGGCCGGTCGCGGCGATCATTCCCTTCACCGACGAGGCTGACGCCGTGCGGATCGCGAACGACACTCCCTACGGGTTGTCCGGGTCGATCTGGACGATCAACGGTGCTCGCGCGCTCCGGGTCGCGAGGGCGCTGGAGGCCGGCGTGCTTTCGATCAACAGCAATTCCTCGGTGCGGGTATCCACCCCCTTCGGGGGGTTCAAGCAGTCCGGGTTCGGCCGCGAGCTGGGAATGAACGCCCTCGACGGTTACTCCGAGGTCAAGAATGTGTTCATGGCAACGGAGGGCTGACGCACAGATGGGACGCCTCGACGGTAAGGTGGCAGTGATCACGGGCGCGGCGGGTGGTATCGGGCGCGAGGCGGCGATGCTCTTCTCCGACGAGGGAGCGTCGGTGGTGATCGCCGACACCGGTCGCTCCGCCGGCGCACAGGCGGCCGCCGACTGCAAGCGGGCAATATTTGTCGAGGTCGACGTGAGCGACGCGGCGAGCGTCGCCGAGATGTATGCCGCGGCCGTCGTCGCCTATGGAGGCGTCGACATCCTCTACAACAACGCGGGGATCATGCCCGCCGACGATGACTCCATCCTGACCACCGAACCCGATGCGTGGGATCGGGTGCAGGCGGTCAACGCGAAAGGTGTGTTCCTCTGCTGCAAGTATGGGATTCCACACCTGCTCGAACGAGGTGGCGGCTCGGTGATCAACGTCGCGTCTTTCGTCGCCCTGGTCGGCGCGGCCACGTCACAGATCGGCTATACGGCGTCGAAAGGCGCCGTGCTGTCGATGAGCCGCGAGCTTGCGGTCCAGTTCGCACGTCAGGGCGTCCGAGTCAACGCGCTGTGTCCCGGGCCGGTCGAGACGCCGTTGCTCATGCGCCTTTTCTCGGACAATCCTGACGCATATGAGCGCCGACGCATCCATCTGCCGATGGGCCGGCTTGCCACAGCCCGCGAGATCGCCAACGCGGCGCTGTTTCTCGCCAGCGACAACTCCTCGTACGTCAACGGTGCGACGTTCCTCGTCGACGGTGGGCTCACCGCCGCCTATGTGACCCCGGAGTAGCGCCCGCCCAGTGGGTCTGTAACCCCCGGCGTAACCCTCTACGTGACGAATACACCGGCGACCGCCGCACCGACTGTCGGTGTCATGATCCCTCCACATGGCTGTTGAGGCGGCGATCCGCTCCGCGGCGATGCCCGATCGTCGCGTGGCCCGGCCGGCGCCGGCGCCGGTGACCATCGAGGGGCTCGGTACCGCGGTTCCTCCGAATCGCGTCGGCGGCGACGAGGTCCTCCGCCTGATCACTCAACTCTGGCCGCGACTGGAGCGGCGGGTCAGCCTGTTCACCAATGAACTCTCCGACAGGCATCGTTACCTGGTGCGGCCGGTCGAAGAGGCGCTCGTCCCGCTCAGCCCCGGGGAGCAGGCGGCTCGCTACGCCGCCGAGGCAACGCCCCTTGCTCTCGCCGCCGCTCGGCGAGCCATCACCCAGGCTGACGCGGCGATTGAGGACATCGGACTGATCGTCGTGTCATCGTGCACGGGATTCGTGCTTCCCGGGGTCGATGTCCAGTTGATCAATCAGCTCCGGCTCCGGCGCGACATCCGGCGCATGCCGTTCATGAACTTCGGATGTGCCGGGGGCGCCGCTGCGCTGACCTGGGCATCCGACTGGGTTCGCTCGCATCCCGATGAGACCGCGCTGGTGGTGGCCGTCGAGGTGCCGTCGCTCACCTTTCGGCCCGAGGACGCGTCGGCCGACAACCTGTTGAGCGTGCTCGTCTTCGGCGACGGCGCCGGCGCCGCAGTGCTCCGTGGTGGTGCGCTACCGGGGCGCATCGGGATCGGCAGGACCGGTCATCAGCTGGTGGCGTCGACCACCGAGGCGCTCGGCTTCGAGCTGGCCGATGACGGTTTCAGGCCTGTGGTGTCGCGCCGGCTGCCCCAGCTTCTCGAGAGCCACCTCCCCGCCATGGTCGATAATTTCATCGGTTCGGCCTCCGACCTCGACGCGATCGCGCTCCACCCGGGTGGCCAGGCAATCGTCGACTCGGTGACGCGGTGTCTTGGGTTGCGCGACGCTCAGCTCGCCGCGACCCGCCGGGTTATGAGCAGCACCGGCAACACATCGTCAGCCGCGATCCTGTTCGTCCTCGAGGAGCTCGCAGGGCATCTCCCCAGCACCGAAGGGAGAGGCCTTGGCGCGGCATTCGGGCCGGGCCTCATGGTCGAGCTCATCGAGCTGCTCTGGTCGTCATGAACCGGCCCGCGCGAACCGCTCTGGTGCTCGTGAGTGGAGCGCAGCGGCTCGCCGAGCTGAGGACCTCGGCTCGCAACCGGGCCCGGGAAGGCGAAGCTGAGCAGGCATCGCCGTCGACCTACCCGGTCATGGTCGCTGTGCACGTTGCACTCTTCGCAGTCAGCGTCTGGCCGCGCTCCCGCCGGCGAGTGTCGCGGCCCGCCGAGGTCGCCGCGGTGATCGGTCTGGCCGCGGCCGCCGGCCTGCGTCGGTGGGTGATCCGAACCCTGGGCACGAGCTGGAACGTGACCGCCCATGTTCCACCGGAGGGTCACATACAGACTGGCGGCCCGTATCGCTATGTGCGCCATCCGAACTACGTCGCCGTGGCGCTCGAATTCGCGTGTCTCCCGACTGCGGTCGGTGCCATCCCAGAGGCTGTCGTCCTCTCGCTCGCAAATGCCGCGGTGATGGTGCCTCGAATTCGTGCCGAGGAGCGATTGCTCGATGCGATCCCCGGGTACCGCGAGGCGTTTCGCGGCGTCCCGCGCTTCATTCCCCGCCCCAGCCGCCGCAGCCGTCAGATCCCCGCCAGCGACACCCAGTCCCGCGCGGTGAGATTCCCGAACGTCTGATACCCGCAGTTGATCGCCATCAGCTTGCTCAATGCACGCGGATCGCGCGTTGCCCGCGTCAGCGCCCGGCGTGTCAGCATCGGCGATGCCGCCAGCCTGAGCGTCAATCGCGTGACCCGGCGCCGGTCACGCACCAGGTCGGCGTGGTCGGTCGCGTAGCGCGCTGCCGCAATGTCGACAGTGCTGCGATTGCTGAGGAAGTCGCCGGTGTGCTGCGCGAGACGCTCGGCGAGTAGCATCCCGATCGCGATGCCATCGCCGGTGATCGGGTCGTCATACCCGGACGCGTCTCCCACGAGAAACACGCCACCGTCGGCGACCGCGCGCACTCGCTGATGGAAGTGAGCTGCGCCGAGGGGGTCCGACACCAGTTCCGCGTCGCTGAGCGCCGGAACATCTCGCCGTGCCGCACCCATGTAGCTTCGCGCCGTCATCGGTGGTCGCGATCGATGCGTGAGGATCGACACCAGGAGCAGGTCCGGCCCCACCGGTGCCTCGTACCATTCGTGGCCCCGCGCGATCGTCACATTCACGGCATCCCGATCGCGCGTATCGATTCGCCAGTGGCCTGCGAGCCCGTAGCGCATGCGGGCCTGCGATGGGACGCTCAGCCCGGCCCAGGCGCGGACCTGCGAATGCAGCCCGTCAGCGCCGACCACGATTCGAGCCGTGATGTCGCCGGTCGTGGTCGTGACCCCGATCACGCCGCTGGACGGGTCACGGAGCAGCCCGGTGACTCGCTCGGTCTCGCGGACCTCGGCGCGGTGCTCGTGACGCACCGCGTCCACAAGCATCGCGTCGAAGCTCGTACGTCGAACGCCGAGCCCGGCACCCGCTCCTCCGCGCGGCGGCACGGGAAAGGGCACGTGGACACGTGGCCCGCCGCGCTGCTGGAAGGTGACGCCGCGCAGCGCATGCGCACCGGTCGCAAGGACGGTCTCGTAGAGGCCCATCCTGCGGAGCGCTTCCACACCCGGGGGCATGACTCCCTCGCCACACGCTTTGTCACGAGGGAATCGAGCCCGATCCACGAGGACGACGTCGTGGCCGCTTCTGGCGAGGAGGAGCGCCGTGGTTGCGCCACTCGGACCCGCGCCCACCACGACCGCCTCGGTCTCGATCACCGGGGCACTGTCGCAGAACGACCCGGACGCGGGCGTATCGACCGGGGACCACACTCCGCCGATCCCGGGGGATGATGCGTCGGTGACGTTTCTTTCGGGGCTGCACGGGGTGGTTGCGCTGGCGCTGCTCCCCGCGCTGCTCTTCGCCGAGGAGGCAGGCGTCCCGCTGCCGTTCGCCCCGGGGGAGCTGGTGCTCCTGGTTGCGGGCCTGCTCATCGCATCCGGCGGGCTCAATCCGTATGCGTTCATACCGCTGGCGCTCGTCGCCTGCATCGCCGGGTCGCTGGTCGGCTACAGCTGGGCTCGCGCCGTCGGTGATCGAGGTCTCAGAGGGCTGGCCCGGCGCCTGCGCCAGCAGCGCAACCTCGAGCGCGTCGAGGCACGGCTTCGCGCGACGGGATGGAGAGGGATCGCGATCAGCAGGCTGATCCCAGGCCTGCGCATCTACACCACGTTGGTCGCGGGTGCTGTCCAGGTCCGGCGGCAGTCATTCATCCTGGCGATGGTCGCGTCGACGATCGTCTGGGTCGGAGTCTTCGTCTCCCTCGGAATCCTGATCGGCGTGCCCGTCGAGCATTTTCTTGGCCGGATTCAACAACTCGCCGTTCAGGGGGCGATCCTCGTCGCCATGGGCGTCGGCTGCTACGTGGCGGTGCGCAAGACGCCGTCGTCGTCGGGGGCAGGGCTCGTCCGGGTGCCACGCTGGGTGCGAGTTGTGCTCGCCGCCCTGCTCGATATCGGCGTCGTGGCCAGCATCGTGACCGGGTTGCTTGCCCTCGGGCGCCTGCTCGATCTCGGCTTCGGGAGCGGCTGGTTGGACCCGGTGATTGCGCTCCTGGTCGTCGGAGCGTTTTATGTGATCGTCGCCCGGCGCAGTGCAGGGGCGACGGCAGGCGAGGTCCTGCTGCAGACCAGCTACGTCAGCGGTCATGGGTTGCCGCTGAAACCTCGAGCGGCGCTGGCGGCGGTGCGCTCCCTGGTCACACGATCGGACGACGAGCTGACGGCCACCGGTGACCTGCTCCACGCGCTCGGCGATCCCGAGCGGCTCCGGATCGTCACCCAGCTGCTCGACGGCCCCCAGACGCTCGATGAGCTCGCCTTGAGGTCGAGGCTCTCCCCCTTCGAAGTCCTGCACCAGCTCGATCGATTCCAGTCGACCGGAGTACTCGTGATCAACGGCCAGGAACCGAACGCGACGTATGCGATTCGCGCCGACCTGGGCCATGTGCTGCTCCAGCTGCTGGCCATCATGGAGTCGACACCGACGGCGACCGCGCCTCAGGAGGCCATGCCGAAGCCGGCGCAGACCAACCCCGTCGGCTAACCAGCCGGACGCGGCTTGGTTCTCCCGACGGTCGCGCTCAGAGCGCTCCGACGATGAGCGCAAACACAGCCGCCATTGCGGCAGTCGCAGGGATGGTGAGCACCCAGGCGACCAGAATATTTCGCGCCACACCCCATCGCACCGCTCCGAGCCGGCGGGTTGCCCCCGCTCCCATCACCGCCCCAGAGACCACATGTGTCGTGCTCACCGGCAGCGCGAGTTGCGTGGCGCCCTGAATCACGACCGCCGCCATGGTCTGGGCGCAGAAGCCGTCGACCGGCTCGAGCCTGATCACCTTCATGCCCAGGGTCCGGATGATCCGCCAGCCGCCTGCGTATGTCCCGAACCCGATCGCCGTCGCCGCCAGCAGCACCACCCAGAGCGGCGGTGACGGAAATTGTTTTCCACCCGCGGAAAGCACGCCTGCGCTAACCAACGCGAGGGTGATCACCCCCATCGTCTTCTGCGCGTCATTGGCCCCGTGCGAAAACGACACGAACGCCCCGGACGCGATCTGAGCCAGGCGAAAGCGTCGGTTCATGGGACTTGGCTGGGCGTGGCGGAACACGTCGAGGGTGAGGATGGTGAACGCATACGCCAAAACGAGTCCGATGAGTGGTGAGGCGACCAGTGCGATGACCACAGGAACCACGGATCCCCATTTAACCGCGTCCACGCCATACGCGACCACGCCCATACCGATGAGTGCCCCGATCAATGCATGCGACGAGCTCGACGGCAATCCCAAACGCCAGGTGATGAGGTTCCAGACGATCGCGCCCACGAGCGCCGCAATGATCATGCCGAGCGACACGCCGTGCTTTGGCGCAACCAGTCCTCCGATTGTGTTGGCGACATGCGTGTGCAGAATCTCGATGGCGATCAGCGCGCCCAGAAGATTGAACGCCGCCGACATGGCGACCGCCGTGCGCGGCCCGAGCGCACGCGTGCTGATCGACGTCGCCACCGCGTTCGCTGTGTCATGGAATCCGTTGGTGAAGTCGAATCCCAGCGCGATCACCACGGTCGCGATCAGCAGCGTATCGACGCCGGTCACGCGTTCTTGATGATGATGCCTTCGATAACGTTGGCCACGTCCTCGCAGCGATCGAGCGAATCTTCGAGCAGCGTGTAGAAGTCCTTGAGCTTGATGATCGTGACTGCGTCGTGCCCCCCGCTGAACAGCTCCCCGATTGCGCGCCGCAACTCGGTATCGGCGACGTTCTCGATGCGATGGACCTCGATGCCGTGGTCGCTCACCCCGGCCTTCGCCTCGAGCTTCGAGACCGCCGCCTGGATCTGCACGGCCGCTTCCACGATCAGACCGGCCATGGATCGCGCCGCCGGTGGGATCTCGGCGATCCCGTAGAGGACGATCGTCTCGGCGATCTCGTCGATGTAGTCGAGCACATCATCGAGTCCCGAGCTCAAGGCGTAGATGTCCTCGCGGTCGAACGGGGTGATAAAGGTGCGGTTCAGAGTCCTGATGATCTCGTGGGTCAGCTCGTCACCGGCGTGCTCCAGGTCCTTGATCGCCGCCTGGTGCGCAGGCATCGCCTCGATGCGGTCGTCGAAGGCGGCGCGGAGCAATTGCGAGGCTTCCACCACGTTGGCCGCCTGGCGATCGAACAGCTCGTAAAATCGGCGTTCGCGACGGAGGAGACTGACCGGCATGGGCGCGCCGATCCTACCTGATGGACCTTCCATGCGACGACCAGGTCACCCGCGCGCCACAGAACTCCGAACGACTGCCCCAATTTGGGCCTGAGAGGGGAACCTATTTCCAGGCCCTGCCCCGGGCCGCGCGAGGCAACATTGCGGAGAGGGGTGCCGCGGGGGTTGGACACATCACCGACGTCACCCGGCCGCCCACGCCGGACGCTGTCCCCTCCGCCCATCAGTGGCAACGTCGACCGGTTCTGAGCCTGCTCGTCCGTGCCGCGGTCGTGGTCGTTCCCGCCGCGGTCGCGATCGCGGCCGGAACCGCGGTGGGCCGTGTCCTGCCGCGACCGAACGGCTTCGCCGGTGCAGCGCTGTCGTTCGCAACGGTGACTCTGGTGATGCTCGTGACCATCATCGCGCTGGAACGCGCGGGTCGCCGTCTGCTCCCGCTCGCTGCGCTCCTCAATCTGTCGATGATCTTCCCCGACCGCGCGCCGAAGCGGTTCGCTGTGGCTCGTCGGGTTGGGAAGCCACGCGATCTACAGCGCCAGCTTCAGGAAGCGCGCGAAAAGGGCGTAACCGGCGGCGAGGTCGCGCACATGCAGCTGGTGTTGGAGCTCGTCGCGGCGCTCAGCGTCCACGACCGCCAGACCCGCGGTCACTCGGAACGGGTTCGCGTGTTCACCGACCTCATCTCCGACGAGATGAAGCTCGCTCCCGGCGATCGCGCCCGGCTGCGCTGGGCGGCGCTGCTCCACGACATCGGCAAGCTGGTCGTCCCAGCCGAAATTCTGTCCAAGCCCGCAAAGCTGACCACCGCGGAGATGGACGACGTCCGTCGTCACCCCGACGAAGGCGCGAGGCTCATCGGTTCGTTGAGCGCCTGGCTCGGCGAGTGGGCCGGCGCAGTGGCCCAACATCACGAACGCTTCGACGGTCGCGGCTATCCGCGGGGGCTGGCCGGCGATCAGATCTCGCTCGCCGGGCGCATCGTCGCGGTCGCCAACTCGTATGAGGTGATGACCGCGGTGCGCCCGTATCGCAAGCCGATCGGCGTCTCAGCCGCCCGGCAGGAGCTGGTGAAGTGCTCGGGGGCACAGTTCGATCCGGTCGTCGTTCGCGCCTTTCTGAACATCTCCGTGGGACGTCTCTGGCGAGTCGTCGGACTCAGTTCCTGGATCGCGCAGCTACCGCTGATCGGCTGGGTCGACCGCCTGGGATGGAACTGGGGCGCGGCGGTCATGTCCGGGACCACGGCACTCGGCCTGACCGCGCCTGGAATACTGCCGCACACGTCCCGGCCTCCCGCGCCGACCGCGGCAATCTCGGTCGTCTCCACCGGCCCGCTGCCCGCTCAGGGACAGGGTGGATCGACCGGCCGGACCGGTGGCGCGCCAGGGACAGGCGCGACCCCCAACTCGGACAAATCATCCACTCCCTCAGCATCTCCGACGCCCGCGCCCGGCAGCGTGTTGTCGTTGCCAATCCCAACGCTCCCCGCTATCCCAGCGCCAATTCCGACCCCAACGCCCCGCAGCTCGCCGCCGTTGCCAATCCCGACGCCCACTGCTACATCAACGCCAATCCCAACCCCAGCGCCTGCCCCGCCCCCCACGCCGCCGCCACCCGACAAGCCCCCGGTCGTGACCGTCAACGGGCGCGTCAACCTGCTCGGTGGTTTCAGCGGTTCGGGCAACTTTGCGGACCCCGACGGCGGCGGCGACACCTACACCGCGACGGTGAACTACGGGGACGGCAGCGGTCCGGTTCCGCTAACACTCACCAGCACCACCTTCGTCCTTTCATACCAGTATCCGGTGCTCGTCCTCTTGCCGCAGCAATACAAGATCACGGTGACCGTCACGGACAGCGAGGGAATATCAGGCAGCGCTTCAACCACCATCACGATCCTGTAGCAGCTCACCTTGGCCGGCAGCCGCTCCCGCCACACGGCGGACGCCTGTTAGTCGGCTGGGGGTGGGGTCTCGCTGAACGACGGGGCGAGGTGGCGGCGAATTTCAGCTGCCACGCTTTCGGCGTCGGGTGTGGTTACGACGAGCCGAGCATAGTCTGCGCCCGCGAGATCCACGACCACGGCCCGTTCCCGACAGTGCACAACCGCGAAGTCCTTTCCGAACGCGCCCCTTCGAGTTCCGACGGCGATAACGCTCGGAATCCCGGTACCGGGTGCACGAATGCCCCGAAGCTCGGGCCATGCGTCATCCACAACTCGGACCGCTTGCACCGCGGCGAGCGGGACGCGCACGTCGCTGTGAAAGGCCTCCACCATCTCGAGTTCGGACATCTTCACCACAAGGTCAGCGCCGTCGAGGATCAACGAGGCCACACTCGGATCTTACGAGCCGGGAGGACCGATTCGACCGCTACTCTTGCGAAATGCGACCCCTTCGGTACTCCATCAACGTCACATTGGACGGGTGCTGCGATCATCGAGCAATCCCCGCGGACGAAGACTTGCATCGTCACGCTGCCGAGAATCTCAACCAGGCCGACGCCCTTCTCTTTGGCCGGGTGACTTACGAAATGATGGAATCAGCGTGGCGGCGGCCGGCGCCTACAGGAGCACGACCTGATTGGATGGAACCCTTCGCCCAGACGATCAACGCGGCAAAGAAGTACGTCGTGTCGAGCACCCTCGAGCACGTCGATTGGAACGCGGAACTCGTGCGCGGAGATCTGGGCAAGGCCGTGCAGCAACTCAAGCTGGAGTCGGGCAAGGGACTGCTCGTGGGAGGTGTGAAGCTCCCACTGGCGTTGACGGAGCTGGGATTGATCGATGAGTACGAGTTCGTGGTGCATCCCAGGCTCGCGGGCCACGGGCCGACGGTGTTCGCGGGGCTGTCGAAGCATGTCGACTTGAAGCTCGTGAGCCGGCTGGAGTTCGGCTCGGGGGCGGTGGCGATGGGGTACGAGCCGAGAAGGTAGCCATCGGGCGGCCGCCTGACCTCGCATATGTCAAAGGTATAATCGCGGCAGCCCAAGCCAACTGCGATCGCTCCGCGGCACAGAATGCTGGGGGGCAGTGAGGAGGTAGTTGTGCTGCAAGCAAGTCGCGCCGATCGGTTCTCGTTCGGGCTGTGGACCGTGGGCTGGCAGGGCGTTGACGTTTTCGGCACCGCTGTGCGCGCGCCACTCGATCCCGAGCTCGCTGTAGGCCGGCTCGCCGAGCTGGGTGCGTATGGAGTGAGCTTCCACGACAACGACGTGTTCCCATTCGCGGCCACCGCCGCGGAGAAGAGCGCGGCGATCGACCGGTTGCGCCGGGCGGTCGACAGCGCCGGGCTGGTGGTGCCGATGGTGACCACGAATCTCTTCTCGCACCCGGTATTTCGCGACGGCGCGTTCACCGCCAATGACCGGGAGGTGCGCCGCTTCGCGCTCCGCAAGGTGGCGGACAACCTCGATCTCGCCGCCGAGCTCGGTGCGGGTATCGTCGTGTTCTGGGGTGGTCGCGAGGGTGCGGAGTTGGGGGCCGCAAAGGACGTGGGCGCTGCGCTCGACCGGTACAAGGAAGCCTTCGACATCCTCACCGGCTATGTCATCGAGCAGGGCTACGCAATGCGCTTTGCCATCGAGCCCAAGCCAAACGAGCCCCGCGGCGACATCTTTCTGCCCACCATCGGTCACGCGCTCTCGTTCATCGGCGAGTTGGAGCACTCTGAGATGGTCGGGCTCAATCCCGAGGTCGGTCACGAGGAGATGGCGAGCCTGAACTTCGCGCACGGGCTGGCTCAGGCGCTCTGGCACGGCAAGCTGTTCCATGTCGACCTCAACGGCCAGAACGGACCGCGCTACGACCAGGACCTTCGCTTCGGCGCCGGCAACGCCCGAGGCGCCTTCTGGACGGTGGACATCCTCGAATCCGGCGGTTACGAGGGACCTCGTCACTTCGACTTCAAGCCTCCGAGGACCGAGGACATGGAGGGGGTGTGGGAGAGCGCGGCGGCGTGCATGCGCAACTACCTGCTGCTCCGCAGTCGGACTCACGCATTCCGATCGGACCCCCAGGTGCAGGCGGCACTGGCGGCGGCTCGACTCGACGAGCTCCGGCAGACCACCCTCGCGCCTGGGGAGTCCCTCAGCGCGATGCGCTCGCAGACCTTCGACGCCGACGCGGCCGCGGCTCGTGGCATGGCCTTTGAGCGCCTCGACCAGCTTGCGCTGGACTACCTCTACGGCATCCGCTACTAGCGCCATGGCGCCGCCGCAGCTCCGGCGAGGCTCCTGCCGCACTTCCGCCGTCATACAGGCACCTCGATGAGCTCGGCTGCGCTGGTCGGCATCGATATCGGGACCACGTCCGCCAAGGGCATCGCGATCGACCCCGGATCGGGGGCGGTGCTGGCGACCGCTGAATCCGAGTACCCGGTGAGCTCACCCCAGGTGGGCTGGAGTGAGCAGGAGCCCGAGGCCTGGGTGACCGGGACGCACGAGGTGCTCGCGAGCTTGAGGACCGAAGCGTCGGAGATCCTCGGCATCGGCTTCTCCGGGCAGATGCACGGGCTGGTCTGCCAGGACGCCGGCGGTGCGGTGATCCGCCCCGCGATCCTCTGGAACGACCAGCGTTCCGCACCTCAGTGCGCTGCCCTGGAGGCCGGGACCGGGAGGGATCGGCTGATCCGGCTGACCGGCAACCGCGCCCTGCCCGGTTTTACCGCGCCCAAGCTGCTCTGGATGCGCGAGAACGAACCGGCGGCGTTCGCCCGTATCCGACGGATCAGCCTTCCCAAGGACTACGTGCGTGACCTCCTCGTGGGCGGACACCGGAGCGACGTCGCCGATGCGTCGGGAACGCTGCTCCTCGATGTCGGCGAGCGCCGCTGGAGCAGCGAGCTGCTCGCGGAGCTGGACATCCCCGCGTCGTGGCTGCCCGAGCTTGCCGAAAGCCCCGATGCCGTCGGCAGGCTGGACGGTGTCCCGGTTGCAGCCGGAGCCGGAGATCAAGCCGCTGCCGCGATGGGCGCCGGGATCACCGGTCCCGGCCCGCTCTCGGTCGTCCTGGGCACGTCGGGGGTCGTGCTCGCCGGGACCGATCGCTTCCTGGCCGACCATGAGGGACGGGTGCACGCCTTCTGCCACGCCGCGCCGGGACGGTGGCTGGTGATGGGCGTGATGCTGTCGGCGGCCGGGTCGCTTGCCTGGTTCCACGACACCCTGCTCCGCGGGGTCGCCTACGACGCCATGCTCGGCGAGGCCGAGAGCGTTCCGCCCGGCTGCGAGGGTCTCGTCTTCCTGCCCTATCTGGCCGGCGAGCGGACCCCACACGCCGATCCGCTCGCGCGCGGCGCGTTTTGCGGCCTCTCGGTCACCCACGGGCGCGGCGCCCTGACCCGAGCCGTGTTGGAAGGAGTCGCGTTCGCGCTGCGCGATTGCCTCGACGTGGTCACTGGCGTGGGGGTTGCCGCCGCGCGTGGGCGTGTCTCGGGGGGAGGCTCGAGAAGCCGTCTGTGGCTCCAGATCGTCGCCAGCGCTCTCGAGATGCCTCTCGAAGTCATGGCCACCGATCAGGGCTCAGCGTTCGGCGCTGCCCTGCTAGGCGGTTTGGCCAGCGGTGTCTACAGCGACCTCGACCAGGCGAGCGCCGCCTGCGTTCGCGCCACAGAGGTCATCGATCCCGTCGCCGAGTGGATCGAGGCCTACCGGGAGGCACGGCGCCGGTTCCGCGACTACTATCCCGCCCTCCGCTCGGTCACGCAGACCCGGCCCGCCTCTTCAGGCTGATCTGCGCTCGGCGCTGCGTGCCGGAACCAGGGTCGGCTCGTCGAGGACCCGCGTCAGCGCCAGCTCCGCCGCACCGAGCAACGGCCCGTCGGCGCCGAGCTGCGTCGGCCTGATCAGCGCATCCACGTCGAGAGCCGGCGCCATGACCCGGGCCCGGAGCTCCGCCTGCACGATGTGTTCGACGACGGGCCACATGGTGCCGAGGAAGCCGCCGAGCACGACCCGCTGCGGGTTGAAGACGTTGACGAGACCGGCCAGACCGGAGCCGAGCCAGTGGCCGACATCCTCCACCGCCGCGAGCGCCACCGGGTCGCCCCACGCCGCATCCCTGAGCAGGCGGGTGACTGCCTCGGGCTTGTAGCTCTTCTCGGCAATCCCGATCCGGCGCAACATCGCCGGGCCGCCGATCTCCGTCTCCCAGCAACCCATCGCCCCACACCGGCATTGCACGCCGTTGGGATTCACCTGAACGTGCCCCACCTCGCCGGCGCAGCCCGCTGCCCCGACCAGCAGCTTTCCATCGATGACCAGGCCGCCGCCGACGCCCACCTCGCTGGTCACATAGATGAGGTGGCTGACCCCGACGCCCGCCCCCCACGTGTGTTCCGCAAGCGCTCCGAGATCCGCCTCGTTGGCGATGACCACAGGCAGGCCGGAGCCGAGCCGGTCCGCGACCAGACGCCCGAGCGGCACGTCCCTCCATCCCAGGTTCGGGGCGAAGTGCACGAGCCCGTCCGCTCGGCTGACCACGCCGGCGACGGCGATGCCGAGGCCGGCCACCCAGCAATCGGGGGGGATGGAAGCCAGTGCGGTCTGGATGAGCTTGCCGACGTCCTCGATGGTCTGGTCGACGGCCAGGCGACGCGGCTGATGGGTCGCCCGAGCGCGGTGGAGGATCCGGCCGCCGAGCCCGACGACGGCCGCGGACAGCGAATTGACGGCGATCTCGGCGGTGATCACCGCGGCGCCCTCGGGGTTCGGACGAGCCACCAGTGAGGGGCGCCCGGGCGACCCCAGACGGGCGGGATCGCCCTCCTCCACCAGGCCGCGAGCGCGAAGGTCTGCGACCAGCTCGCCGATCGTGCTCCGGGTCATCCCCAGGGCGCCGCCGATCTCGGATCGGGACAGCGCCCCCGACTGATGCAGGTGGCGGAGCAACAGGCTCAGGTTGTGACGGCGGACGGACTCCGGCGAGGCCATGGGGCTCATAAGGACCGGACCCCTCTTACGTTCGCGATGTCAGGCTCGAGGCTGAGCGCCGCGGCGCGAGAGGACGTCGATGGTGCCTGCCGCCAGCAGCACGAGCGCCACAACGATGTCGATCCAGTCGGACGTGACCCCGATCAGGATCAGCCCGTTGTAGATGCCGCCGATCATCAACCCGCCGAGTAGACCGTGGATCGTCTTTCCCCGGCCGCCGAACAGGCTGGTGCCACCGATGACCGCGGCAGCCACTGCCAGGAGCACGTAGCTGTTGGCGTCCTTGATGATGTTGGTCGTGATCGACACCTGCCACGACGCGAAGAGCACGCCGGCGATCCCGGCGGTCAGGGCGGCGAGCACGAATCCCCAGGTGCGGATGGTGGGCAGATTGATCCCGGCTCGGCGCGCCGCCTCGGGGTTCCCGCCGATCGCGTACACGTACCGGCCGAAGCGGGTGCGCTGCAGGAGGATGGTCCAGGTGACCAGCACCACCAGGACGATCGGAATGATGAAGGGCAGCCCGACGATGGTCCCGAAGTGCGCACGGTTCACGTTGCACACAGCGACGACGATGACCCCCGCCACTGCCCCGACGATGATCTTCAAAGCGGTGAGGCTGGCCGGCGGAGCCACCAGGCCGGAGTGGCGGCGGCGGGAATCGGCGAACCACACCGCGCCGCCGGCGATCACCCCCACGACGGCCAGCAGGATCCAGCTGACCGTCGGGTCGAACTTCCCATAGAAGATGTTGTAGATGGCGACCTCGTTGCCGAACCGGGAGTTCCCGAGGCCGACGAGGCTGCCCCCGAGGACGATGATCGAGACGCCCTCGAGCACCAGCAGGCCGCCCAACGTCACGATGAACGACGGCATCTTGACCCGGGCGACCAGAGTCCCCTGGATCAAGCCCACGGCCGAGCAGATGAGCAGGGCCACGATGATCGCGATCCACCACGGCCATCCGAGGCCGGCAGGCTGCACCTCCTCGGCGACCAGGACGGCGCCCAACCCCATGACCAGCCCGACAGAGAGGTCGATCTCCCCGAGCAGCAGGGCGAAGATCTCGGCCATCGCCAGGAGCATGTAGATGGTGCTCTGCTCGAAGAGGTTGACCAGGTTCTGCGGGGACAGGAACTTGCCGTTGGCGATCTGGAACGCGACGGCGACGACGATGATGCCGAGGAGGACGGGGAGGACGCCGCTGTCGCCGCCGCGGATCCGCTGTCCCCAGGCGCGCAGATACTGACCCAGGGATTGGGCCAGGAGCTCCGGCGGCACCTCCGCGACCGCCTCGGCCGGGGACGCCGCGGTGAGGTCGACGAGCGGCTCGGCGAGAGCCGGCTCGGCGGCCGCGATCGGCGGGTCGGTCTCTCTCCCAGCCATGGCTCAGTCACTCCCTCTGGCGACCGCAGCTCCGAGCGGCGCGTGGGGCCGCCCGTTCGAACCCCCGGTGGTCATGTACTCGATCACGCTCTGCCGGTCGAAGCCGGCCACCGGCCCCTCGGCCACCATCCTCCCCAGGTGGAGCACGGCGATCCGGTCGGCCACCTCGAAGACGTCGTTGAGGTTGTGGGAGATCACCATCACCGCCAGGCCCCGGTCCCGGAGCCTGCGCACCAGGTCGAGCACCATCCGGGTCTGGACCACCCCCAGCGCCGCGGTGGGCTCGTCCAGGAGCACCACCTTGGAGTTCCACATCACCGCCTTCGCCACCGCCACCGACTGGCGCTGCCCACCCGAGAGCGAGCCCACCGGCTGGCGGATCGAGCGCACCGTGGTCACCCGCAGGCTGCTCAGCGTCTCCGCCGCCGCCCGCTCCATCGAGTCCTCGTCGAGCAGCCCCCGGCGCAACCGCTCCCGCCCCAGGAACATGTTCTGGACGATGTCCAGGTTGTCGGCCAGGGCCAGGTCCTGGTAGACGGTCTCGATCCCCAGGCCGGCCGCGTCCCGGGTGGTGCGGATGTGCACCGGCTGGCCTTCGAAGAAGATCTGCCCGTGGTCGATCTGGTGGACCCCGGCGATGCACCGGGTGAGCACCGACTTGCCCGCCCCGTTGTCGCCACAGAGCCCGGTCACCTGGCCCGCGGGCAGATCCAGGTTCACCTGGTAGAGCGCCTGCACCGGCCCGAAGTGCTTGTCGATGCCCCGCAGCTGCAACAAGGCTTCCGCCGGGGCCGTCGCCCCACCGCTCACCCCTGCCCCGGGGTCGTGATTCATCTCAGACACGAGACACGCTCCCGGTCCTGGCTCCCCGCCGCGAGAGGACGTCGACCATGACCGCGATCAGGAGGACGCTGCCCGGCAGGATGTACTCGAGCGGCGTCGAGAGCTCTCCCAAGGAAAGCAGGGACACGCCGTAGGCGATGCCGCCGATCATCAGTCCGCCGAGGAGACCGTGGATCGGCTTGCCGCGGCCGCCGAACAGGCTGGTGCCGCCGATGACCGCGGCGGCCACCGAGTACAGGATGAGCTGACCGGGATCGGCATCGTTGGTGCTGTACTGCCCGTAGAAGAAGGAGCCCAGCAGGATCCCGGCGAACCCGGCGGTCGCCGAGCAGAGTGCGAATGCGCCGGTGCGAACCCAGGCCAGGTTCACGCCCGCCCGGCGAGCCGCTTCCGGATTGCCGCCGATCGCGTAGACATAACGGCCGAACTGGGTGCGCTGGAGCAGCAGAGTCCAGACGCCCACGATAGCGAGGACGATCGGAATCACCTCGGGGACCCCCGAGGGGAGGTTCAACCCGCAGATCGCCACGACCGCGACTTCGAGGGCCGCCATGAAGACGATGCGAATCGCGACCAGGGGGAGCGGGGGTGCCACCAGGCCGCTGCGCCGTCGCGCGGAGGTGCGTATCAGGAGCGCTGCCGCCGCGATGAACACCAGCGCCGCCAGCGCCACCCAGCCGGCCACGGGGTTGATGACCCCCTGCACCAGGTTGAAGATCACGCTCTGGTTGGGCACCTGAGAGCTGACCGTGAGGGTTCCATCAGCGCCGCCCAGGATGATGATGATGATGCCCTCGAAGAGCAGGAAGCCTGCCAGGGTGACGACGAATGAGGGGATCCTGAGGCGCGACACCAGGGTGCCCTGGATCGCGCCGATGATCGCGCAGCAGACCAGCGTGGTGAGGATCGCCGCCCACCAGGGCCAGTTGGGTCCCGGGTTCTGCTGCACCAGCTTGAAGGCGATGGTCCCGCCGAGGAGCGCGACCGAACCGATGGAGAGATCGATCTCGCCGAGCAGCAGGACCGCGATCTCGGCGGTGGCAAGAACCATATAGACCGTGCTCAAACCGAAGATGTAGACCAGGTTGCTGGGCCGCAGATAGGCGTTCTCCGGGGTGATGATTTCGAAGGTGACGGCGACCAGGATGATGCCGAGGAGGACTGGGAGGACGCCGCTGTCGCCGCCGCGGATCCGCTGTCCCCAGGCGCGCAGATACTGACCCAGGGATTGGGCCAGGAGCTCCGGCGGCACCTCCGCGACCGCCTCGGCCGGGGACGCCGCGGTGAGGTCGACGAGCGGCTCGGCGAGAGCCGGCTCGGCGGCCGCGATCGGCGGGTCGGTCTCTCTCCCAGCCATGGCTCAGTCACTCCCTCTGGCGACCGCAGCTCCGAGCGGCGCGTGGGGCCGCCCGTTCGAACCCCCGGTGGTCATGTACTCGATCACGCTCTGCCGGTCGAAGCCGGCCACCGGCCCCTCGGCCACCATCCTCCCCAGGTGGAGCACGGCGATCCGGTCGGCCACCTCGAAGACGTCGTTGAGGTTGTGGGAGATCACCATCACCGCCAGGCCCCGGTCCCGGAGCCTGCGCACCAGGTCGAGCACCATCCGGGTCTGGACCACCCCCAGCGCCGCGGTGGGCTCGTCCAGGAGCACCACCTTGGAGTTCCACATCACCGCCTTCGCCACCGCCACCGACTGGCGCTGCCCACCCGAGAGCGAGCCCACCGGCTGGCGGATCGAGCGCACCGTGGTCACCCGCAGGCTGCTCAGCGTCTCCGCCGCCGCCCGCTCCATCGAGTCCTCGTCGAGCAGCCCCCGGCGCAACCGCTCCCGCCCCAGGAACATGTTCTGGACGATGTCCAGGTTGTCGGCCAGGGCCAGGTCCTGGTAGACGGTCTCGATCCCCAGGCCGGCCGCGTCCCGGGTGGTGCGGATGTGCACCGGCTGGCCTTCGAAGAAGATCTGCCCGTGGTCGATCTGGTGGACCCCGGCGATGCACCGGGTGAGCACCGACTTGCCCGCCCCGTTGTCGCCACAGAGCCCGGTCACCTGGCCCGCGGGCAGATCCAGGTTCACCTGGTAGAGCGCCTGCACCGGCCCGAAGTGCTTGTCGATGCCCCGCAGCTGCAACAAGGCTTCCGCCGGGGCCGTCGCCCCACCGCTCACCCCTGCCCCGGGGTCGTGATTCATCTCAGTCGCCTCAGATCAATGAGTTGTCGATGGCATTAGTCGATGGCATTAAATGACGTGCCCGGTCCAGCCCGCGTCTTCCGGCATCCGTCCCGTGTTCGAGGCACCGGCCGATCTCGGGTGGTGCGGTGCCCTGGGAGCAGGGCAAACCGGGCCGCCCCGAAGGGCGACCCGGCTGCTCTCTCCTGCGGAGATGCCCACAAGGGCGCTCCGTCAGACGATTACGAGATTCCTGCCGCCGTGCAGAGGCTCTGGCCGGCGATGGCGCAGATCGACATGGCGGGGTCGAAGCCGTCCTTGACCACCGTCGCCTCCATGTTGGCCGCGTTGACCCACGATGCGGTCAGAAGCGACGCCGGCTCGGTGATGCTGCTGTTGGCGGGGTCAATCGTGGTGCCGTTCAAGAGCGCCGTCGGGACCGTGTTGCCGGAGAGGAGGATGTCGGCCAACGCGACCGCATCCTGGGCCTCCTTGTAGACCGGCTTGTACACGGAGCCGCACTGGTAGCCCTCGAGAATCCACGCCATACCCTGGGCGGTCGCGTCCTGCCCGGTCACGGGGATTTGCTTCGGCTTCACCCCCGCCGCCTTGAGGTCGTTGATCACCGCGTTGCCGAGCCCGTCGTTGGCCTCGATGGTCGCGTTGATCGTGGGATGGGACGTGAACTCCTGCTGGAAGATCGTGCCGCCCTGGGTGTTCGACCACCCCGGAGCGAAGTTCTCTCCGACGAGCTTCATCCCTTGGCTGTTGGTCGCACCCGCGGTGACGCTTTTGGCCGCCTGGCTCCAGACAACCTTGTTGTATCCGGTGGCGAAGGAGATGGCGTTGGGATCGGTGTCCTCACCGCCGTTGAGCACGAACACCTGCGGGCTCTTGATGCCCCAATCGGAGACGCAGGTCACGAAGCCGTTGCCGATGGCCTCGCCGACGGCCTCGTTGTTGAAGCTGACGTAGTAGGTCTTGGAGCCCTGGAAGGTCGCCCGGTCGTAGCTGATCAGGGTGACTCCCTTGGACTCGGCCAGCTGCGCGATCGCCTGGCCCGTCGGCCCATCGAGTGGGCACATGATCAGGACCTTGGCGCCGAGGTTGATATCGGCGGTCGCGTCGTCGAGCTCGGTCGCATCACTGCCCTGGGCGTTGTCGATCCGGAACTGCTGCTGGTTGAACCCGGCGTCCGCCAGCGCTGACGTCAGGTAGGGCTGATCGAAGTCCACCCAGCGCGTCGACGAGGTCGTGTCGGGGAGGATCACTCCGATGAGCAGGCTGTTGACGCCCTTGGTCGCGTACGCGGTCAGCGACTTGAGCGAACCCATCGTCGACGCGATGTCGGTGGTGAACGCGCTGACGGTCACGCCCGATGGGACGCCGGGGTTCGTGACGGCCGAGCCGGTGTTGCCGGTCGACGTGCTTCCGCAGGCCGCAGCCACGAGCGCGGCACCACCCACCAGGGTGACCCGGCTCAACTTCGACAGACCATGGGACCCCCGGCCCCTGATTCCATCTTGCAAACGCATCAGACCTTTGCCCTCCGAACCGGAATCGACCGTCTGCGACGCCACTTGCTCCGGTAGCGACAAGTGTCGCCACCCGAACCTCTGTGAGGCAGCGTGCGGATGGTTCGCCTATCGGGAAGGGTTTGTCAACTCCTCGAACGAAAAATCACCCTAACGGGGGATTTTTCGTACGGCTCGCCCCAGGACGACGCATCAAAAGCATCGAAAGCCGGGTCCGCGGGACGCCCCAGCCGGCCCTAGTCCACCTGTTCCGTGGGACGAACGAGCACCTCGTTGATGGCGACGTGGCGAGGCCGGGAGACGATGTACGCGATCGCATCGGCGATGTCCTCGGCAGTGAGTCGCTCGATCGACGCGAAGCGCTGGCGCAACCCGGTCAGGATCTCCGGCCGGTTGTGTGACGCAAGCTCGGTGGCGACGGCGCCCGGTTCCACCAGCGACACCCGGACGTGCCGGGTGGTGACCTCCTTTCGCAAGGCGTCGCTGAACGCACCAACCCCGTGCTTGGTCGCGTTGTAGACGCCACTGCCGTTGCGCGTCTCGCGCCCGGCGACCGAGCTGATGTTCACCAGGTCGGCGACCTGACGGGGACTGTCCTCCGCGGCGCGAAGCAGGTGCGGCAGCGCGGCGTGCGTGCAGTAGAGCAGCCCGAGGACGTTGATCCGCACCATCCGGTCCCACTCGTCGACGGGGGCGTCGACGACCGGTCCAAGCAGCATCACGCCCGCGTTGTTGACCAGCGTGTCGAGGCGTCCAAGCTCGCCGACCGTCTGCTCCACCGCCCGTTCCGCCTCGGTTTGGTTGGTGATGTCGGCCGTGATCACCGTTGCCGTCGCGCCGTCTGCGCGAAGCCGCTTGGCCAGTTCCTCCAGACGCTCCGAGCGGCGGGCGACCAGTGCCACACCGGCGCCCAGAGCTGCGAGCGCTATGGCCGTCGCCTCACCGATGCCGCTCGACGCGCCGGTGACGAGCGCGACGGTGCCGTCAAGGGATCGGTTCTGTGTCGCCATGGGATCAGTAGCGTGCCATAGGCGCGCCCGGCGAGCGTGGCTGGTCGATCGTGTCAAAGTAGACCCGTGGACAGCGACGGCTACGGCTACACGTCAGACGATCGCGGGAGCGCGCGGCTCCTCGACGACTTGCGCACCCTCTCGCCGTCGGCGATCGAGCGCGTGGCGCACGGCTGGGAGTCGCACGCACTGCCGCATCTCGACCGGTATCACGCCGCCGAGACCGCGGCGCTCGAGGCCATCGAGAGCGCTCACCGCACCACCGACTGGGAGGCTCTCCAGCGTCAGATTCTCGATCTCACCGAGGGTCGCACATCGCTCGTGTCGTGGAAGGTCGAACACGGGCAGACCGGCCATCACGCCGAGTCGGCGGCGCTCGGCGCAGCGCTCGCGCTGCACGCCGCGGGATACCTCGACCGGGCCCACACCCAAACGCTCGCGCGTCCCATGGCGGAGGCGTTGCCGTGGCTGCTCAGCCTGCCCGGCGGGACCGCGTAGCCGCGCACGACTGCCCGAGGTCTACTCGCTGACCAGCTCGTAGTCGGGATTCAGGATGGCGAGCCGGCGCGTCCACGATCCGACCATCCCTTCGACGATCAAACGTGCTCCGGGCTCGATGCCGGGAATCTTCGGGCGCCCCTGGAACACGAGCAGGAGCACGCCGGTATCGTCGGTGATCTCGCATTCGAGGTTGGCCGTGCCCTTGGCGGTCTGCACCCGCAACGACCGGATCCGGCCGGCGACCCGGACGCGGGTGCGCCAGGCCACTTCGCTGATGGGGATGGTGCCGGTCGCCCGACGAGCAAGCTCTCGATCCACACCCGCGCCACGCATCGGCTTGCGGCGGCCTGCGTCGTGCTGCGCGTGTGGCCTCACCTTGCGCCGCTGCGCGGATTCGAGGTTGAACGGAACGATCGTCGCGGCCACATGAGCGACCGTGCCGACCGCGTCGGCGATGCCGTCGGCGGTGCGATCGTGCAGCACCCGCGCAAGCCGCGAGTTGAACGCGCGACGCGGGAGGAGCACCGTGCACTCCGTCTTTCCGTCGGCGACAATATCGGCGACGTACTCGAGCGCCGCTCGTTCCAGGCGGCGGTCCCGGCACTCCACGATGTCGAGCGGCAGGTGTGCGAGGCCCAACCTGCTCCATTCGTCCTTGAGCTGTTCGGTGGCTACGGCATCGATGTCGAAATGCACCGCGCGCACTTCGTCCGGCCGCAGCGTGCGCGCGTACTGCACCGCTCGCGCCGCGGCCATGTCGAGTTGACCCACGAGCACAAGAACGACGTGACGTTGCAGGACCGGCGCTTCGGCGGCTGCGGCCGCCCCGGTCTCCAGCTGCTTCTCCTCCGCCACGTACTGCCGGTGGAGCCGGATCAGTCCGTAGTACAGAGGTGGCCCGACCACGATCACGATCCAGGCGCCCTCGAAAAACTTGGTGACCATCAGAATCCCCACGACGGCGACCGAAAGCGCTCCCGCAAACCCGTTGATCACCGCGCCGAGGCGCCACCGCCTGGCGCGTTGGGTCAGATGATGTTTGAGCATGCCGAACCCGGCAAAGGAGAATCCCGTGAAGACGCCGATCGCGTAGAGACCGACCAGCGAGTTGAGGTTCGCTTTGAACACGATGATCAGGAGGATCGCCACCGCGGCGAGCACGAAGATGCCGTTCGAGAATGCAAGCCTGTGGCCGCGCCTGGTCAGCTGGCGCGGCAGGAATGAGTCGCCGGCGACGAAGCTCGCCAGGTAGGGAAACCCGTTGAAGCTGGTGTTGCCACCCGTGAAGAGGATCATCACCGTCGCCGCCTGCACGAGATAGAAGAGCCCGGTGCCCACCCACGTGTTGCCGAGGACGTACTGCACCTCCTGCGAGACCACCGTCGGGCTGCCACTGGCATACGGAACCGCGTGGGTCCAGTGCGCGAGCAACGACGTCCCCAGGACGAGGAACCCTAGGATCCCGCACATGACCAGGAGCGCGATGCGTCCGTTTCGCGCTTCGGGTTTGCGGAAGCTGGAGATGCCGTTGGAGACTGCCTCCATCCCGGTGAGCGAGGATCCGCCATTTGCAAAGGCGCGCAGGCAGTAGAAGATCCCCAGCCCCATGAGGAATCCGCGCTGATTACCGATTGGATAACCGAGCATGCCGGCGCTCGGGAGTGCATGCACGTGCAGCCCACCGAGTACACCCTTGACAAGCCCGATGATCACCACGAGTGACAGTGACACCACGTAGAAATACGTGGGGATCGCAAAGATGGAGCCCGCTTCGCGGATCCCGCGCAGATTCCCGAACAGCATGAGCAGTGTGACCGCGACAGTGATTCCGATCGTGATTGCGGTCGGCCTCAGCGCTGGAAATGCCGACGACAGCGCCGCGGTCCCCGCCGACGTCTGCACGGCGACCGTGACCGTGTAGTCGATGAGCAATGCCACCGCTGCCACCTGCGCGACGTTCGGTCCGAAGTTGTCGCGCGCCACCACGTAGGACCCACCGCTCTTCGTATAGACACCGATGACCTGGATGTACGAGATCATTACAAAGACCATCACGGCGAGGATCGCCAGCGTGATGGGGATAACCATCGCGAATGCGGCGAGCCCGATGATCGGCACCATGACGACCAACATCTCTTCGGTGCCGTACGCGGACGACGAGATCATGTCCGGAGCCAGCACTCCGATTGCGACGGGCGTGGCGAGCCGCTCCTGGGTCAGTTGTTCCGACACCATCGGTGGGCCGAGGATGCGGTTCTTGAGCCGGTACGCCCAGGACTCGGGATAAGACCCCCCTCCCGGTGCGTAGGGGACGTCGGGAGCCAGTGGGCGCGAGGGCGCCAGCGGCAGACCCTGAGGCTCTTCCACGGCCGCAGTATGCCCCATGCCGGAGATGGCGGCGATACCGCCGGACCCGTGAACGACCTGCTTGAATGGAGCCGTGCACATCGTCATCGTCGGCTGCGGGAGGGTCGGCTCCGGCCTCGCTCGTGCCCTCGAAGCCGAGGGTCACACGGTGTCGGTCATCGACCGCAATCGCAGGGCTTTCCGCCGTCTTCCCGCCGACTTCAAGGGGCTCATCGTCGAGGGGTCCGGGTTCGACAGGGACGCCCTCAACGACGCGAAGATTGCACAGGCGGACGCTTTCGCCGCGGTGACCTCGGGCGACAACTCCAATATTCTCGCTGCCCGCATCGCCCGCGAAACCTTCGGCGTCGAGCGCGTCGTGGCGCGCATCTACGACCCGCAGCGTGCCCAGGTGTACCAACGACTTGGGATCCCCACCGTGGCGACGGTCACATGGACGGTGGATCAGGTGCGCAGCTGGTTGCTGCCTGAGGAGCTCTCACCCCACTGGCGTGACGCCACGGGCTCGCTGCTGCTCATGGACCGCGTCCTTCCCGAGCACCTTGCGGGACAGAAACTGTTGTCGTTGGAGATAGACGGCAAGGTGCGCCTCGTGGCGGTCACCCGGGCGGGCGTCCCTCGACTTGACGCCAGAGGCCTGGTCGGTCAGGACGGCGACCTGCTCCATTTCGCGGTGATGAAGGACGACCTCGACGAGCTGGCAGCTCTGCTCGCGCCGCCGAAGCCGGCAGCACTCGCCGTCGCCGCCAAGGTGGAGTCGTGAAGGTCGCCGTTGCAGGGGGTGGGAGCGTCGGCATGGCTGTCGCCTCCGACCTCAAGGAACACGGTCACGACGTCTTCATCCTCGAGGTCGACCCCGAGCAGGTGGCCCGATTCCAGCCACACGTCGATGTTCGATGGATCGTGGCCGACGCCTGCGAGGTGTCGTCTTTGCAGGCCGCAGGCATGGCCGAGGTCGACGTGATGGTGGCGGCCACCGGCGACGACGAGGACAACCTCGTTATCTCGCTGCTGTCGAAGCAGGAGTTCGCGGTTCCGCGAGTGATTTCGCGCGTCAACAACGCAAGCAACCAGTGGCTGTTCACAGAGAGCTGGGGGGTCGACGTCCCGGTCTCGACGCCACAGCTGTACACCGCGCTCGTCGAAGAGGCCGTGTCGATCGGTTCCCTGGTGCACTTGATGAGCTTCGAGGGAGCGTCGGCGCATCTGCTCGAAGTCACGCTGGCAGAGGATTCGCCCGCCCTCGGCCTGCCGATCGGCGAGCTCGGTCTCCCGCGGGAGTCAGCGATTGTCGCCATCGTCCGCCGCGATCACATGATCATTCCCGACCCGGAGACCTGTCTGTGGGCGGGAGACGAGGTGATCGTGCTCGCGATGGTCGAAAGCGAGCGCGCGATCCAGACCATCCTAGTGGGCGACGCGCCGGCGACCGTCCCCGCGCCCACGCTCGCGTAGCCGCAGTCGCGCGGCCTCGCGGGGCGCTTCGCATGTACGTCGACGAGCGTCCAGGCCGCGATCCTGCGACTGTGTGGCTCCATCACGGCGCGGGGTCGACGCGCGCGTGGGAGACGTTCCTCCCCGCTGCAGCCGGGGGACGCCGGGCGATCGTCTATGACCGTCGAGGATTCGGGCGCTCGTCCCACGCTCGCCGTCTCACGACCGCCATGTTCGACGAGGACGTGGCGGAGCTGCGCGCCCTGGTCGGCGAACGGTGCGACCAGCCCGTGCATCTGATCGGGCACAGTGACGGCGGCACGGTCGCGCTGCTCCTCGCCGCTCGGGCGCCGGAGCTGGTGCTCAGCGTCGCGGTGGTGTCGGTCCACGTGCGCGCTGACCGCACGACCGTGGCTACACTCCGGCGCATGGGTCCGCCGGAGGAGTGGCCTGACCCGATGCGGCGCAGCCTTCGGCGCGCTCACGGTGAGGACTGGGTCGACGTGGCCGGCCGCTGGTACGCGCTCTGGACGTCATCGGAGTGGGAGCGCTGGAGCGCCGTCGACGAGCTTGCCGCGGTTGGCTGTCCCGTCTATGCGATGCACGGGCTCCACGATGACCTATCGCCGCCGCTCCACGCGGAGGTGATCGGCGATGTCCTGCCCGGGGCGCGGGTCACCTGGGTCGACACGGCGACGCACGACCCTCACCGCGCCGAGCCGGAGCGGTTTGGCAGCGACGTGCAGTCCCTCTGGCGAGACGCCGAGGCCCGCGGTGGCTGAGCACTTCAACTGCAGCGAGTGGCTCGTCGATCGCCACGTCGAAGCCGGGTACGGCGCGCGCACCGCATTGCGCTGCGGCGATGCAGCGATCACGTACGCGGAATTGCTCGACGCAGTGAGCGCCGCTTCGGGGGACTCCGCGGCCTCGGTGTCCGGGCGGAGGAGCGCGTTGTGATGATCCTTCGCGACGGCATCGAGCTCGCGATCGCAATTCTCGGTGCGATGCGGATCGGAGCGATCGCGCTTCCGGTCAACCCGCTGCTGCCGCCGCGCGATCTCGCGGCCATCGCCCGCGACGCTCGCGCCCGGTGCGCGATCGTCTCCGCCGATGCCATATCGATGATCGCCGCGCTGACAGCGGATGCGCCCGACCTCACCGCGCTGGTACGCGTCGGCCCGAGCGACGGCGGTGACGCAACAGGCCATCTCTGGTCCGAGGTCCTCGCGAGCGGCGGCGACGGGAGCGTCGACGAGACCTCGACCGAATCCCCCTGTTTCTGGCTTTGCACGTCCGGCACCACCGGCCGCCCGAAGCTCGCGATGCACCGTCACGCCGACGTGCGCACCACCTGCGACGGCTACGCCCGCGAAGTGCTGGCGGTGCAGCCGGGTGACAAGCATCTCTCGGTGGCTCCGATGTTCCACGCCTACGGGTTCGGCAACTCGCTCACGTTCCCGCTCGCCGCCGGCGCGGAAGCGGTGCTCGAACCCACCCGTCCGCCAACCCCGGCGCGCGTGGCGGCGCTGATGGACCGGCACCGGCCGACGCTCTTTTTCGCGGTACCCACGTTCTACGCCGCGCTGATCGCCGCCGACATTCCAGACACGACCTTCGGCTCACTTCGCCAGGCCGTCTCCGCGGGTGAGGCCTTGCCCGCGGAACTGTTCCTGCGCTTCCGCGAACGCTTCGGCGTCGAGATCCTCGACGGGATCGGATCGACCGAGATGACCCACATCTTCATCTCCAACCGTGCCGGTCACGCGGTGCCGGGCGCGTCCGGAACACCTGTCGGCGGACACGGGGTCCGGGTGCTCGACGACCTGGGCGACGAGGTCGCCGTTGGTTCGCCTGGTCAGCTCTGGGTGACTGGCGCCGCCGCAGCGACCGGCTACTGGTGTCGAAGTGAGGAGACCCGGCGGACGTTCGTCGGGGATTGGGTCGCCACCGGCGACCTGTACGCGGTCGACGCGGATGGGATGTACCGCCACCTCGGCCGTCGCGACGACATGCTGAAGGTCGGTGGCGAGTGGGTCTCACCCGCCGAGGTGGAGCGTGTGCTGCTCGGCCACGAGTGCGTCGCCGAGGTGGCCGTGGTCGGCGCCCTTGCCGGAGATGGGCTCATGCGCACCGTCGCGTTCGCCGTGCCGCGCCCTGGAGTGCAGTTCGATGCCGACGACGTGCTGGCGCGCTGCCGCGCCGAGCTTGCCGGCTATAAGCGCCCGCGGCGTCTGATCGTCGTCGAGACGCTGCCGAAGACCGCGACCGGGAAGGTGATTCGCGCCGAGCTCCGGCGCGAGGCGACCCGCGTGCTCGCCGACGGAGGCTGAGCGCCGCTAGGTCAGGTGGACGTACTCGTAGTCCACGGACTGGCCGTTGATGCCGGTGGAAGGCGGAGCGATCCATGCGGCCATCCTGCCGGGCTCGAAGACAGGCTTCATCAATGACTGGACGTGGTCGAAATCGTCTTCTGTCGGAAGCCACTCCGATCGATGTCGCTCCCAGCTCTCGGCATCGGTGAGTGCTCCACCCGGGGTCACCCAATGACCGGCAAACGCACCCACACGACGGTTGAACCCGTGATGGGGCAGGGCCAACGTTCTGTCAACGCCTGCCTCCTCGAGGATGCGGTTCCAGCGGCGCACGCCGTTGTTGCAATCGGTGAAGTATTCGGATCGGAGATCCTGGTTCAGCGCGATCAGGGCAGGGATATCGGCGCGCTCGATGCGCCCGTCGACAACCACGTCAACGCCGGCGGTGAGCTCGGTGAGCTGGTGGTCGTCGGCTCGGCGCTCTTCCTGCCAGCGGCCCTTGAGGCCGGCGGTGAAGTAATTGGCGACGTTGGTGGAGCGCTCGCCGCCGAACAGGTCGAGGGAGACGCTGTAGTGGAAATTCAAATAGCGCTGGAGGATGTCGAGCGGAATACCGCCGTATCGCCCGATGCCATCGGTGTCGTGCTCGCGCATGAGCGCAGCGGTACGCCGGACCACGCGGTCGATGCCGGTGGTCCCGACCATCATGTGGTGCGCCTCCTCACGAAGCATGAACCTGCAGGTGCGGGAGAGCGGGTCGAACCCACTTTCGGCGAGCGTGCCGAGCTGGAATTTCCCATCGCGGTCGGTGAAGTACGTGAACATGAAGAAGGCGAGCCAGTCTCGCGTCGGTTCATTGAACGCGCCGAGGATGCGCGGCGCATCCACGCTCCCGGAATGGCGCATGAGGAGCTCCTCAGCCTGCTCGCGCCCTTCGCGCCCGAAGAAGGCGTGGAGCAGATAGACCATCGCCCAGAGATGACGGCCCTCCTCGACATTCACCTGAAACAGGTTGCGGAGGTCGTAGAGGCTCGGCGCCGTGAATCCGAGCAGCCGCTGCTGCTCCACCGACGCCGGCTCGGTGTCCCCCTGGACGACGAGCAGGCGCTGCAGCTCGGCGCGATATTCCCCAGGCACCTGCTGCCATGCCTGCGTTCCCATGTGCTCGCCAAAGGCGATGCGCCGGTCGGGCTCGCGGTCGGCCAGGAAGATTCCCCATCGATACTCCTCGAGCGGGATGTGACCGAAATGAGCCCAGCCGTCGCGGTCCGCGCTGATGGCGGTGCGGAGATACACGTCGCGCGCGATCAGATCCGGTCCGAGGTCACGCCACCACTGCATGAACCGCGGTTGCCAGGCCTCGAGCGCGCGTTGCAGACGGCGGTCGCCGCGGAGATCCACGTTGTTGGGGATGCGGTCCGTGTAATCGGCGCTGAGGCTCATGTCATACCCGTTCCTTGTCCAGCGATGCGCGTTGACCGCTGCCGTAGCGGCGGAGCGCGCCTGCCGGGCCGATTGCGTTGGGGCGGCTGAACACCCAATTCTGCCAGGCGGTGAGACGGCCGAAGATCTTGGTTTCCATCGTCTCGGGACCGACGAATCGCACGTTCGCCTCCATGGCGGTGAGCGCGTCGGGGCTGAACGCTGCGCGCTGCTCGAGCGCGATGCGCAGCTCGTCCTCCCAGTCGATGGCATCGGGGGCGAAGGTCACCAGCCCGAGCTCCGATGCCGCAGCGGCGTCAAGGGAGACCCACGTTGCCGCACGAGCCGCCTCGAGATCGGACGCGCGCCCGAAGAATCGCGCCTCGAGGCGTGAGAGGTCATTGCCCATCGGGTATAGGCCGGTGTTCGCATCGGTGATCACGATCACCGATGGATGCTGACCCTCCTCCATCGTGCCGTCGAGCATGAACTGCTGGTCGCACGCGAGCGCGAGTTCGAGCAGGAGTTCCGCCAAAACATCCGCCCGGTTCGATCGACGCCACCAGGCTGCGGCTGGTCACGTCCACACGTTTGAACACGCGCTTGAGCAGAAGCACCACCTCGTTGACGAACCAGTCCGACGCACGGTGCTCGAGCAGGAACCGGTCGTGTGCGAGGACGCGGGACATGTCGCCCACAGTCTTGATGACCCAGGTTCCCAGGGTGAGCTCGTTGGTCCGGAGGCGAAGGATCAGGTCGTCGAGCTCACGGGCAACGGCGAGCGGCCAGTACCTGCTTCCCAGGTCGCGTGCTGCTTCGGCATTCTCCGGAGCGGGCTGCTCGGGCCCGATGACGGTGATGGTGACCACGCCCGTGGTCCGGTCGAGCGTGGCGGTGACGTGTTCGTAGGCGATCCCATCACTGTCCGACGATGTGGTGAGCGGTTCGAGTGCAACACCATGGGATCGCTTCGCGCGCGAGGAACCCGCTGCGATCGCCTCGGCGCGGGCGCGCACCAGGTCGTCGAACTGCCCACGTGGAATCGCCGAGTCGACCAGCCCCCATTTCACCGCCGCCGGTGCCTTGACGCCCTCGCTCTTGGTGACGAAGACGTCGGTGAGATCCCGGCGCACATGCCGTTTGTCGCCGAGACGGGTCAGCCCCCCGGTCGCCGGGAGCACCGCGAGGAGCGGCAGTTCGGGGAGCGACACCGCCGACGATCCGTCGTCGATGAGCAGGATCTCATCGCAAGCGAGCGCCAGCTCGTACCCTCCTCCGGCGGCGGCACCGTTGACGGCCGCGATGTATCTCTGTCCGGAGTTGGCGCTCGCGTCCTCCATCTCCAGCCGCGTCTCGTTCGTGAACTTGCAGAAATTGACCTTCCACGGATGCGTGGCCTGCGCGAGCATCCCGATGTTGGCGCCGGCCGAGAAGCACCGGTTCTTTGCCGAGGTGACGACCACGCACCCGACCTCCGGGTGCTCGAAGCGCAGACGCTGGACCGCGTCGTGCAGCTCGATGTCCACGCCCAGGTCATACGAGTTCAGCTTCATGACGTAGCCCGGACGCAGCCCTCGCTGCTCGTCGACGTCCATCGTGAGCGTGGCGACAGCGCCATCAATGCTGAGACGCCAGTGCACGTAGTGCTCCGGGTCCGTGGCGAACGACACCGCCGGGACGCGGTCATCGGTCGTGGCGACCTTCTCGGCGGCTTCGAGCATCATCGACTTATACCTCCGGGGAGCGTGCGAAGTCCCTCCATTATGGACGCCGACTCCGGACCGCCTTCCCGGAGCCCGACGCCTTTGCGTCGCTTGATCCCGGGTTCTATGTCTGACTAAGAGTCAGAGAATGGATCAGGCGATGATCGCGCAGGTCCGCCGCTTCAACCGAGTGGTGACCCAGCACGTCGGCGCCCTCAACGAGCGATATCTCGCCCGCGACCACTCGCTCGGCGAGGCGAGGGTGCTGTGGGAGATCGGCGCTGAGGGCTGTGACGTTCGCACTCTTCGCACCCGGCTCGGCCTCGACTTCGGGTACCTGAGCCGGCTGCTCGGATCGTTGGTCGCGGCCGGGCTCATCGTCTTGGGACGGAGCGGATCGGACCGGCGGATTCGCACAGCTCGATTGACTCCCGCCGGGGTGACCGAGCGTTCGGTGCTCGACGAGCGCAGCGACGAGCTCGCCGAGTTGATGCTCGCCCCACTGAGCGCTGCGCAGCGTGATCGCCTGACTGCAGCCATGGGGGAGGTCGAGCGGGTCATCACCAGCGCGAGGGTCGCCATCGCTCCCACCGACCCCTCGGATCCGCAAGCTCGCGAGTGTCTGGGCGCGTATTTCTCGGAGCTTGACCGCCGGTTCGAGGTGGGCTTCGACCCGTCACAGAGCATCAGCGCGGACGACGACGAGCTTCGACCACCGGCCGGACTGCTCGTGCTCGTCCGGCTGCGTGAACGCCCGGTCGGCTGCGGTGCGCTCAAATTCCACGCGGACAATCCGGCGGAGCTCAAGCGCATGTGGGTCGCAGAATCCGCACGCGGCCTCGGCATTGGTCGCCGCCTGCTGTGCGAGCTTGAACGGCTCGCGGCAACGCACGGTGCGCGGACCGTGCGACTCGAGACGAATGGGACGCTCACCGAAGCGCTCGCCCTGTATCGGTCGGCGGGGTACATCGAGGTTCCCGCCTTCAACGACGAACCGTACGCGCACCATTGGTTCGAGAAGCCGCTGATCGGTGGGGCTGCGACCTAGCGGCAGCAGCGCTCAGCGCCCGGTCAAGCGCGCGGCGCAGCTGCCTCGCGTGCGTCGAGATCGAGGTGCAGGATGCGGTTGGTCTCCCCGAATCCGAAGCGCTCGTAGAGCGGATATGCGCGCTCACTTGGATGCACGATCAAATACCCGAGCCCACGCGCGTGGGCTTCCGCGATCACAGCTTCGACGAGCGCCCCGCCGATGCCGCGGTTACGGTGCTCCTCGAGAACGAAGACGCTCTGAACATTGCCCGCCCGGCGGTCCAATCGCCGCGGCTGCGGGATGCGGTCGAAGATCGCCAGCCATGCCATACCAGCGGGGTGCCCGGCCCGCTCCGCGATGAATTCCGTGTGGCCCGACTGATGGCCGGACCACCAGTCTGTGAACGCCGTCTCGAACGCCGGCTCCGACAGCCCATATTCATCGCGCTCGGTTATGCGCCACAGCCAGCGCAGCCGCGCCAGGTCCGCCGCATCCTCGATGCCGGCGCGACGGATTCTCGCGATGGAGTCGCGTGCGTTCGGCACAGAGCGACTATCGCACCGGGAGGCGACGCTGCGCGGACGCCGATGCCTGGTCCAGCCAAGTAACGTTCGCCGGATGCCGGCCGACCTGGATCTGCTCTTCCCGGTGGGGAACCCCGACGAACGCGAGTTGCTGCTGAGCTGGCTGGGGTGGCTGCGCGGTGCTGTGCTGCGAAAGATCGACGGCCTGAACGAGGTTGACGCTCGGTGGAGCCCAGACGGAGCGCTCATCTCGCTCCTCGGGATCGTCAACCATCTCACCCACGTCGAATGGCGGTGGATCGACGGCGCAATGCGTGGCATGGACACGTCCCGCCTCGAGGCGGAGTTCCGGCCAGGACCAGAGATCACCGTGGAGTCCACGGTTGCGGCGTACCGAGCACGCGCAGAGGCGACCGACGTATACGTGCGCTCGACGTCGCTCACGCAGCCGGCCAGAACCGGCGACGGAACGGATCTGCGCTGGGTCGTGCTGCATCTCATCAACGAGACGGCTCGCCACGCGGGCCACGCCGACGCGACGCGCGAACTGCTGGACGGACTGACCGGCGAATAACCTGTCAGCGGGCGCGCGGCGGACCGTCGCCGACGACGCTCATGACCCGGTCGGGCGGTTCGCCGGGTGGAAAGCCCTCGAGGATCCAGGTCACGCCGGATTCCTCGAGCTCGGAGACGATATCCGGTACGCGCGCCGGGTCTTCGAGCGACAACGCACAGCGCACCGCGATGTCGATGGTGGGTCGCGCGCCGAGGTCCATGAGCGCGCCACGAAGCTCGCGGATATCTGCGGGGTCAGGCGGAGGGATCGCGCCGTCTGTCCGAAAGATCGGGAAGCAACCTTGCAGACTCGCGATCCGTGCCAGCGGCTTGCGATTCGGCCACCGGCACGCTCCCCAGATGGGCAGCGGACTCTGGCGCGGCCTCGGGAGGAGCGGCGGCGAATGCACAACATAGTGCCGACCTGTGTAGCTCACCGGTTCGCCGGAGAGAAAGCGCTGCAGTAACCCGAGCGCCTCGTCGAGCATCTGTCCACGAACGATGGGATCGACTGCGTCGCCGAACGCACTGAACTCGGACCACCCGTCATCGCCCAGCCCGATCCCGCCGATGAGACGGCCGTCGGACAGGCGATCCAGGGTCGCCATCTGCCGGCTGAGTACCCACGGCCGCCGTCTCGGCAGCGGCGTCACGAGTGCCCCGAGCCGGATCCCGTTTGTGGCCGCCGCGACGCCCGCCATCGTCACCCAGGGATCGGCGATGGCCATGCCGGTCTCGGCGAGCATGTGGTCCCACAGGAAGAACCCATCCCAGCCGGCTTCCTCGGCTACGACGGCAAGCACCACCACAAGGTCTGGCTCGGCATATTCGGCGAAGGGTGGCAGGAAGACTCCGAAGCGCACCGCGCGATTATGGGAGCCGGCGGCAGGCGGACCGGAGCTCAGTCCATGAAGTTCGCTGCGGCGGCGCCGCGGGCGTCAGATGACGATCGCGATCTTGACGCCGAGCAGGATGAACGGCCAGAGGATCACGGCCAGGATGGCCGACAGGATCGCGCCGATGGTGCCGACGTGGTCGAAGAAATGGTGGGTCGCCGCCACGACGATTCCGATCACGATCCAGATCAGTGGTAGGAGGGAGACACTCGACCGTCTCACGCTTGCACCTCAGTCATGCGTCGCGTCGAGACGCGACGGCGATGGTCAGCGATCGTCCGCTTTGATAGCACGAGTATCACACAATGCACCAGCATATGTGGGTTGCTGGTGTCTCGCGGTCAGGACTTTTCAGCGCCGCCGATGCCGGGCGGGCCTACCAGTGCTCCAGGAGCCAGTCGTACACCTCGCCGAGATGCAGTGCCGTCAGGGTCAGGTGCCCGTCATCCTCGGTGAGCCGAGCCTCGACTCCAGGGACGTGCTCGGCAAGCCAGACGCCGTGACCGAATGGGACGAATCGATCCTGCTGCCCATGCAAGAGCAGCACCGGAATGTCGATGTCACTGAACGCGAAGCCCCAGGGCTCGAATTCCGCGGCGCCGTCCTCCCACCAGCCCTCGCCACCGGGTCCAAGCCCAGCAGCCGCGCTGTCCACGAAATACTGGGCCAGCTGGGGCGTGAAGACAGCGGCGTCGGCATCGGAGACCAGGGTCCTGATGATGCCCCCGACCTGCTCGGCGGTGGCGCCGAGCATCGCCACGCGGTCATTCTCGAGCTTGATCCTCGCCGCCTTCTTGTCCTCGAGGTGGAGCCTGGTGTCGTCGGCGTTCATCTCGCCCATCCCGGCGAAATAGTCCAGGCCGTCGGCCCCCCAGGGCGCGGGCGAGGCGAGGGACGCCGCCGCAGGAACGATATCGGGCAGCAGTGCGGCGCACGCGAGCACATGCGGCCCACCGCCGGAGATGCCCCAGGTCAGCACCCGGTCGATACCGAGCGCCGCGCAGATGGTGCGGACGTCAGCGGCACAGTCGCCGACGGTACGTCCCGGCTGGGCTGTCGAACCACCATAACCGGGACGGTCGTAGGTGATCATGCGTACACCGTGCTCGGCAGCCGCGTCCACGTCAGGGCCGTACTGCAGCCTCGAATTCGGGGTGCCGTAGTGCACGAGGACGGGAACACCGTCAGCGTCGCCGCCTTCGGAGACGGCCAGCTTCCGTCCGTCCGGCGCATCGATCACATGCTCCATTGACATCCACCTCGTTGCACTGGAAAGAGCCGCAGCGTACCCGGCGCGTGATCGCGCTCGCTCGCATCTGTCCGCGGAATGGCGCAACTCAGCGTCGATGTATGCTCCGGCGATGCTGAACTCCCGTGAGGAACACATCCGTGGCGAGGACGGCCACGAATTCACTGGCTATCTCTCCCTCCCGGCGACCGGAACGGGTGCCGGCATGGTGGTGGTGCAGGAGATCTTCGGAGTCACCGATTACATCAAGGACGTCTGCGCGCGTCTCAGTGACCTCGGGTACGTTGCCCTCGCGCCCGACCTGTACTCGAGGATCGACGGTGAATCGGTCATCGACGAGCGCTCGGACAACTCGCTGCCGCGCGCGTTCGCTTCGATGCAGAAGCTGGACATGGCGCAGGCCGCGCGCGACTCGGCCACGGCTCTCGAACATCTGCGCACGGTGCCTGAGGTGAGGGAACGACGCGCCGGCATCATCGGGTTCTGTCTCGGCGGCGGCATGGCGTATCTCGTCGCTGCGGCGTCAGACCCCGACGTGGCCGTCTGCTACTACGGCTCCGCGATTCCCGGCAATCTCGACAAGGCGCCCGACGTCCATTGCCCGGTGCTCTTCCAGTTCGGTGATGCCGATGAGTACATCACCGCCGAGCAGCGTTCGGCAGTGGAGAAGGCATTCGAGGGACGGCCGCACACCGAGTTCCATCTCCATCAAGGGCCTAACCACGCGTTTGACAATCACCATGCGGCGATGTTCCATCACGCGGAAGCGGCAGCAGCAGCCTGGAAGCAGACCGCCGCTTTCCTGGCACGCGAGTTTCCGGCGTAGCCGGCAAGAACCTCAGACCACCTCGATCACGTGTCGACCGCGAGGTACCAGCTCGCCGATGATCGGTGATCCCGCAACCTCGCAGGCGACGAGCAGGCCACCGCTCGTCTGCGCGTCGGCGAGCAGGAGGCGCTCGCGTTCATCGCCGGCCGCGCGACCGCCCCACTTGACATGCGGCGCGACCCACTCGAGGTTGCGGCGGGTGCCACCGCTCACGTACCCGGCGTCGAGCGCATCGCGTGCGCCCTCGAGGTAGGGCACGGCGTCGGCGTTGATCACGGCGGTGAGGTTGCTCGCCCGCGCCAGCTTGAACAGGTGACCGAGAAGACCGAACCCGGTGACGTCGGTAGCGCAGCGCGCGCCCGCCGCGAGCGCCGCCTCGGAGGCACCGCGATTGAGCTCGACCATGGTCTCGACCGCTTGTGGAAAAACCTCCCCGGTCTGCTTGTGCCGGCTGTTGAGCACCCCGATACCGAGCGGTTTGCTGAGCGAGAGCGGTTGCCCGGCGACCCCGGCGTCGGTACGGAGCAGCCGGTCCGAAGGCGCTACTCCGGTGACCGCCATACCATATTTCGGCTCGGGGTCGTCGACGCTGTGACCACCAGCCACGGGGCATCCGGCCTCGGTTGCGACCGCGAGGCCGCCGCGCAGGACGTCGGCAGCGAGGGTCATGGGCAGGAGGTCGCGCGGCCAGCACACCAGGTTCACGGCGAGGATGGGCCTCCCACCCATCGCATAGATATCTGAGAACGCGTTGGCGGCGGCGATGCGACCCCAGTCGTAGGCATCGTCGACGACCGGGGTGAAGAAGTCCACGGTGCTGAGCACGGCGATTCCATTGCCGTCCAGGCGGACCGCGGCCGCGTCATCGCCGTGCTCGAGGCCGACGAGCAGCGTCTCGCTGGGCACGCCGATCAGCCCCGCGACCATCTCCTCCAACTCCCCTGGCGGGATCTTGCAGGCACAGCCGCCGCCGTGCGCGTATGCGGTCAGACGCATGCCACGATGTTCGCAGGTTGACGGCCGAGCCCCACTGTCGCCTACGCTTGTTGACGGAGGCGTCTGGGCACCTGGTGGGCTTCCTGATCTTCAAAATCAGTGTGACCGAGTATCCCGGTCAAGCGGGTTCGATTCCCGTCCGCCTCCGCCGATTCGGTGGTCTGCAGCCGGCCGTTGCACGTGAGGTCATCGCGCTTGGACACGGATCCGCGCCGGGCGATCCCGCAGACGGACTCGGTGCTCGCCAACTCGCGTCTCGCCGAGCCGCAACGCCGCCTCGGTCGCACCCGCGTGCGTGACACCGTGCGCATGTCCCAGGAACGCGTGCGCGATGGACTGGTGCCGCCCGAGCGGCTGATCGACGATGTCCTCCGCGGCCTGCCGGCTCGGGCAACGAGCCTGCAGCCGGTCATCAACGCCACCGGGACCGTGCTGCATACGAACCTGGGGCGGGCTCCCCTCTCCGATGCCGCGCGCGACGCACTCCTCGCCGCCGCTGGGTACGTGGATGTCGAATACGACCTCGTCGACGGGAAGCGCGCGCCGCGTGGACGCGGCACCCTGACCACACTCCGCGCGGCGCTGCCGGACGCGGGCGATGTCATGGTGGTGAACAACGGAGCCGCGGCGCTGCTGCTCGCGGTGACCGTGCTTGCGGCCGGCCGCGAGGTCGTCTGGAGTCGTGGTGAGCTCGTCGAGATCGGTGACGGGTTTCGACTCCCCGACCTCGTCGCATGTACCGGCGCGACGCTGCGCGAGGTGGGGACGACCAACCGCACCACCCGCGCCGACTACGTGGCCGCGCTCGGGGACCGCACCGGGTGTGTGCTCAAGGTGCACACGTCCAATTTCCGGATGACCGGGTTCACCTCGTCGGTAGCGATCGGCGAGCTCACCGGACTTGGCCCTCCTCTGGTGGTGGACGTCGGGTCGGGTCTGCTCGCGCCCGACCGTCTGCTGCCTGACGAGCCAGACGTCGGCGGCGCCCTGCGCGCAGGCGCGGACGTCGTGACCGCGAGCGGCGACAAGCTGCTCGGCGGGCCGCAGGCGGGGCTCATCGCCGGCAGAGCTGACCTCATCGCCGGGTTCCGGCGGCATCCGCTCGCCCGCGCGCTTCGGGTCGACAAGCTGACCCTGGCGGCGCTCGAGGCGACGCTGAGCGGCCCTCGGCCACCGACCGTGATGGCGCTGCATGCCGATCCGAACCTGTTGCGCTCGCGCGCCGAGGCGATCGTCGCCCGGCTGGGCGGCGACGCCGGTGTCGTTCCGAGTGCGGGGACGGTCGGCGGGGGCAGCGGACCCGGTATCTCGTTGCCCGGCTGGGCCGTGAGCCTTCCTGAGCGTTATGCCCCGCGACTGCGCGCCGGTGACCCCGTGGTGGTAGCCCGGCTCGAGGGCGGCCGATGCCTTCTCGATCTTCGCTGCATACCACCGGCGTCCGACGACGCCCTGGTTGAGGCGGTGCTCGCGTGCAGGTGATCGCGACCGCGGGGCACGTCGACCATGGGAAGTCGACGCTGGTGCGGGCGCTGACCGGGATGGAGCCCGACCGGTGGGCCGAGGAGCGCCGCCGCGGCATGACGATCGACCTTGGTTATGCGTGGACCACGCTGCCCTCGGGACAGGAGATGGCGTTCGTCGACGTTCCCGGCCACGAGCGCTTCACGACCAACATGCTCGCCGGGGTGGGCCCGGTCCCCGCGGTGTTGCTGGTCATCGCCGCCGACGAGGGCTGGTGCGCGCAGACCGACGAGCACGTGAGAGCGCTCGACGCACTCGGGGTCCGTCACGGCGTCGTGGCTGTGACCCGCTGCGACCTGGCCGATCCCAGCCCGGCGATCGAGCAGGCGGCCGAACTCCTTGCCGCCACGACGCTGGCGGGCATCCCGGCGGTGAGCGTCTCCGGTCAGACCGGGGCCGGCTTGGCGGCTCTCCGAGCCGCGCTTGACGTGCTCGCGAGCGAGCTGCCCCTGCCCGACCCCGAGGCGCGAATCCGTCTCTGGGTGGACCGCTCGTTCACCGTCCGGGGGAGCGGCACCGTGGTCACCGGAACGCTCGCGGCCGGAACCCTGCGCCGGGGCGACCTCCTCGAACTTCACAACTCCACGGTGTTCGTGAGAGCCCTCCAGCAACTCGGGCACCCGATGGACCACGTGACCGCGCCCGCTCGCGTTGCTGTGAACCTCCGCGGCGTTGCCCGTGAGGACGTCCGGCGCGGCGACGCGCTGCTGACACCCGGAGTGTGGCGGCGGACCAACGTGGTGGATGCCCGTGTCGAGGGCGGGGATCTCCCGAGCCATGTCGTGCTCCACGTGGGGGCGGCCGCCGTGCCCGCCAGAGTCCGCAGGCTGGACGCGCTCACCCCGGCCGGCTCATTGCGGGGCTTGTCGCCGAACTCGTCGCCTGACTCTTGGCCGGGCTCTAGCCGGAACTCGTGCGTCGTGCGGCTGATGCTCGACGCGGCGCTGCCGCTTCAGGTTGGTGACCGCGTGCTGCTCAGGGATCCAGGTCGCCGTCAGATCATCGGCGGCGCGACGGTGCTCGACCCGGCGCCACCTGCGCTGCGGCGGCGCGGCGCCGCCAAGGCCCGCGCCGCGTCGCTTGCCGAGGACCGCGGCACTCCGGACGCCGGTGCGGAACTGGCCCGCCGCGGCGCCGTCAGCCGCTCGTTTTTGCGCGAGATCGGCGTCCCAGTCGGTGACACGCCGCCGCCCGGGGTGATTTCGTCCGGGTCGTGGCTTGTCACCGAGCCACTCTGGGAGCAATGGCGACGCAGGCTCCGCGGTGCCGTCGAGCGCCGACCTGGCTTGCTGCTCGACGCCGGTGTGAGTCATGCGGATCTCGCGCGCGCCCTCAAACTCGAGGAGCCGCACCTCCTGACCGCGCTGCTGGATTCGTGCCCCGAGCTCGAGGACGTCGGTGGCCGGGTCCGCCCACGTGGCACCGCGCCGGCACTCCGTCAGGACGTGGGAGATGCGGTGTCGCGTCTCGTCATGTCGCTCCTCGCCGAGCCTTTCGCGGCGCCGGACCAGCAGCGGATCGCCGCTCTCGGGCTGGGACGGCGCGAACTCGGCGCGGCGGCTGCGGCGCGAGCCATCCTGCTGTTGCCCGGAGACATCGCGTTGCTTCCCAGCGCGCCGGACGTCGCCGCCGAACGCCTCCGCGAATTGCCGCAGCCATTCACGCTCTCGGCGGCGCGCCAGGCGCTCGGCACAACCCGTCGCGTTGCGGTCCCGCTTCTCGAGTATCTCGACCGAATCGGCGTCACCGAGCGAATGGACGGGGACCTGCGCCGGTTGCGCGTGCCCGCGGCGGTCGGCGCCTAAGGGCGCCGGACGCCGCCGTCCGTGATTTCATTCAGACGCTGACGTTGCGGCACCACGGTGTAACGGGGGTCGCGCGCCAACTCCTGCCCGGCTTCGAAGATGGCGAAGCGGGTACAGGCCGCACCAGCGAGGAGCGCCGCACCCGAGACTCGCGCGGCTCGCTGATGACGGCCGAGGATGACCGCTCCCAGGGCCCCGCCGATCGTGAGCGCACGGCTCGCGTCGAGAAGCCGTTTGGCCGTCCCGTGGCGAAGCGTCTCGGCGCTGAGGCCCATGTTCCGCACCATCTGCGCCTCCATGGCGAGCGCCATCGCCGCCCCGCCCACGCCCATACGGCGCGCCGGCGCCGCCTGCTCGACACAGGTGCCGAGCATGGCGAAACCTCCCGCGGATGCTGCCGCGGACGCCACGAACACGAAGGGGAGCTCACCACGGGCGGCGTGCCAGCCCGGGGTCGCCGTGTTGGAGAGGAGGACTCCGGTGTACGAGGCAAGCGCAGGCGCAAGCATGGCCGCGATCAGTCCCGCGGGCCGCGCGCCCAGAGTGAGAAGCCGGCCGGCGATCGGGACCCGGCGCGGCAGCATCTCGGCCACCTCCGCCGCTCCGGCCAGGCTCGCCAGCGGAGCGTACGTTGCGAGCACCCACGTGCCCATCGACATCGGCGACGTGGGTTTTGCCGTTCGCAACATGTTCAGAAACCGCGTTGGTTTGCCGAGATCGTGGATCAGAGCGGCGGTACCGGCTGCGGCGCCGGCGACCGCGCCGATGCGCGCCACCCGGCGCAACTCCGGCAGATTCCCGAGGTCAGCGCCGGCCGCGAGCAGGGACGACCCGGCCGCCAGCCCACCGAAAAAGAGGTACGCGGGGATGTCGGCCTTCCACGGCGAGGCCTTCACCACCGGGCGTCCGTAGTAGGAGGTGAAGGTCGCCGGCGGGACCATCAGCCGCTCGCCGCCGCGACCGCCACCGCCCCGGCGCCGGCGTCGGGGCGCGGTGTCCGCCGGGTGCGTCGCCCGCGCCTCCACGGTCACGAGCGGGCCCGGACAAATGCCGCCGCCGCACCGGCGAGCAGAGTCACACCCGCGATCGCGGATGTCCGCCACATCGCCGGGAGGTCCCGGGTGGTGACCACCGGATCGGGCGGCAACCCATAGACCTCGGGCTCGTCCAGGAGCAGGAAGAACGCTCCAGCTCCGCCGATACCATCATTCGGGTCCGCGCCGTAGAGCCTGGCGTCGGCGACGCCCGCGGCGTGCAGCTTCCCGACGCGGTGCTGGGCGCGGACTCGCAGCTCGTCGAGGTCGCCGTACTGGATCGACTGTGTCGGGCACGCCTGCGCACACGCCGGAGTCATGCCCTCGCCAAGGCGGCCGTAGCAGAGCGTGCACTTCTGCGCGATGCCGACGTTCCTTGCGCCGGCCGGGCCTTCGCGGCGGTCGATGACACCGAAGGGACAAGCCGGAACGCAATACCCGCAGCCGTTGCAGATGTCGTCCTGGATGACCACAGTCCCGAACTCGGTGCGCGTCAACGATCCGGTCGGGCAGACGTCGAGACACGCGGCGTGCGTGCAGTGCTTGCAGACGTCCGACGACATCAGCCACCGGATGCCGGCCTCCACTCCCACCGGAGCTGCGTTCTGGCCAGGTGTGGCGGCAACCACGGGGAGCGGCGTGAAGCCGGTCGCGTCCGCCGGGCGGCGCGGCTGTTCGATGAAGGCAACGTGGCGCCAGGTGCTGGCACCGAGTGCCCCGGTGTTGTCGTAGGACATCCCGAGCATCTGCAGTCCGTCCTCGGGGATGCCGTTCCACTCCTTGCACGCCACCTCGCACGCCTTGCAGCCGATGCAGATGGAACTGTCCGTGAAAAACCCCTTGCGCGGCGGGGCATCGGTCCAGCCCGCGGCCAGGGCCGGGTCGGGCGCGCTCGACCATCGCTCCATCAAGGTGGGTCCCCGGGTGGCGTCACCCGCACGGTCCCGGTGTCGATGGTCAGGCGCGCGCGGCGCCGGTACACCTCGACGTAACGTGGCAGCGCTGCCCCGGTGGGGCGCCTGCCCGGTTGGATGTCGCACGACGCGGCTTTCGACTCCTGGATGTGCACGTTGGGATCGAGCGAGACCCCCATGACGTCGTTCGCCGAATCACCGCTGACGATCGCCCCGCCGCCGCCCACCCCCCAGTGGTACGGGAGGCCGATCTGGTGGATGGTGCGCCCGCCGACTGTGAGTGGGGTCATCCGCTCGGTGACCAGCACCCTCGCCTCGATCGCGGTTCGCGCCGTGACGATGGTTGCCCAGCCGAGGTGCTCGAGGCCGCGCTCGGTCGCAAGCTCTGGCGAGACTTCGCAGAAGAACTCCGGCTGCAACTCGGCGAGGTACGGCGACCAGCGGCTCATGCCACCTGCGGTGTGATGCTCGGTGAGCCGGTACGTGGTCACGATGTACGGAAACACGTCGGAGCCCGGCTCCGGTGGCGACGGGCTCGTGAGATTCTCGTTGCGCGGAAACATGTCGCGCGTGGGGTTCGATTGCTGCGGATGCAACGCGTTGCGAAGCGGCGATTCGACCGGCTCGTAGTGCACCGGCAGCGGGCCGTCGAGCAGTCCGCTCGGGGCGTAGAGCCATGCCTTCCCGTCGCCCTGCATGATGAAGGGGTCGTCACCTGCGAGCCCGTCGGGCCCGCCGACGCCCGGCTCGGGACGAAACGAAGGCGCCTTGGTCGCCTGGAAGTCCGGCACGTCGTGCCCGGTCCATTTCCCCGCGGCCTCGTCCCACCAGACGTACGCTTTGCGTTCGCTCCAGGGCTTGCCTTCCGGGTCGGCCGACGCGCGGTTGTAGAGAATCCGCCGGTTCATCGGCCAGGCCCACCCCCAGTCGGGTGCGACCCACGACTGCTCCGATCCCGGCTTCCGCCTCGCCGACCGGTTGACGCCGTCGCTGTAGACACCCGTGTAAATCCAGCAGCCACCCGATGTTGAACCATCCGCCTTCATCTCGATGAAGCTGCTGAGCATCTGCCCGGCCCTCTCTCCGCTGAGGTGGCGACCGTTGATCTCGCGCAACACCGCCTCAGCATCGGGCTCCTCGCCGGCGAGCAGCGGATAGTCCCACGCCAGCGTGCGCAGCGGCAGGTCGCGTTCGAGCGGTGACGTCTCAAGACGCTCCCGAAGCAGCCTGCCGAGGTGATAGAAGAAGTGGAGCTCGCTGCGACAGTCGCCCGACGGCTCGACTGCCTTGTGGTGCCACTGGAGCAGGCGTTGAGTCTGCGTGAAGGTGCCGTCCTTCTCCGTGTGCGCCGCGGCTGGGAGGAAGAACACCTCGGTGCCGATATCCTCAGTGCGCATCTCGCCGGTGGCGATCTCCGGACCGTCCTTCCAGAACGTGGCGGACTCGATGAGATTGAAGTCCCGAACCACCAGCCACCTCAGGTGGGACATCGCGAGCCGCTGCAGCTTGCCGTTCGCGGACCCGACTGCGGGATTCTGCCCGAGCAGGAAGTAACCCTCGACCTTCCCGTCGAGCATGTCCACGATCGTCTGATAGTTGCTGTGGTCGCCACTGATGCGCGGCAGCCATTCGAAGCCGAAGTCGTTGTCCGGCGTGGCAGCGTCACCCCACCATGCTTTGAGCAGGCTGACGACATATGTGTCCGCTGCCGTCCAGAAGCCCTTCTGTCCGTCGCTTTTGATCGACGCGAGGTACGCGTGGAGATCCGCGTGCACCCCCGCCTTCGGCATCGGGAGATACCCGGGGAGCAGATCAAAGAGCGTTGGAATGTCTGTCGATCCCTGGATGCTCGCGTGGCCGCGGAGCGCGAGGATGCCGCCGCCCGGACGCCCGATGTTGCCGAGCAGCAGCTGGATGATGGCCGCACCGCGGATGTACTGGACCCCGACGGAGTGCTGTGTCCACCCCACCGAATACACCCACGCTGTCGTGCGTTCGCGACCACTGTTGGCGGTGACCGCCTCGCACACCGTCGCGAACTGCCCGGCTGGGACACCGCAGATGCGCTCGACCACCTCGGGGGTGTACCGCGCGTAGTGACGCTTGAGAATCTGAAAGACGCAGAAGGGATCCTGGAGGCTTTCATCGCGCCGGACCCCCCGTGGGGCAGGGCTGTGCCGCGGCCACCGAGCTCGTGGCCACCCCCGCCCGCGTGCGCCGCCGGCTGCCTGCCCGGCACCACCCGCGAGCCCGCCGCCGCGGCCATCTCCATCCCCTCATATGCCCAGCTGGTGGTGTCATACGTCCCGGCCGTCGGGTCGAAGCCGGAGAAGAGGCCGCCGAGCTGGTCGGCGTCCTGGAAGTCCTCACTGACGATCGTGGCCGCGTTGGTGTAGCGCACGACGTACTCACGGAAATACTTCTCGGTGCTGAGGATGTAGTTGATGATTCCGCCAAGGAAGGCGATATCGCTGCCGGCGCGAACCGGCACGAACACGTCGGCCATCGCCGATGTCCTGGTGAAGCGCGGGTCGATGTGGATGATCGTCGCGCCGCGCGCCTTGGCCTCCATGACCCACTGAAATCCAACCGGGTGACACTCGGCCATGTTCGAGCCCTGGATGACGATGCAGTCAGCGTTCTGCAGGTCCTGCTGGAAGGTCGTGGCTCCGCCCCGTCCGAACGATGTCCCCAGACTGGGGACGGTGGAGCTATGTCAAATACGGGCCTGGTTCTCGACCTGCACGACCCCGATCGCTGTGAAGAGTTTCTTGATCAGGTAGTTCTCTTCGTTGTCCAGGGTGGCGCCGCCGAGGCTTGCGATTCCGAGCGTGCGGTGCACCGCGTCTCCGCGCGCGTCGGCGTCCTCCCAGGTTCGGGTGCGAGTGTCGATCAATCGGTCGGCGATCATCTCCATGGCACGCTCGAGCGGGAGGTCTTCCCAATCGGTGCCGTAGGGGCGCCGGTACTTGACCGTTGTCACCCGGCTCGGGCTGTTGACCAGCTGCTCGCTCGCCGATCCCTTCGGGCACAGACGGCCTCGCGATATCGGCGAGTCGGGATCGCCCTCGATCTGCACCACGCGCTCACCTTTCACGTAGACGCGCTGGCCGCAGCCGACCGCGCAGTACGGACAGATGCTCTTGACCATGCGGTCGGCGGTCCTGGTCCGGGGCGTGAGCGCTTCGGTGCGCGCCGAGCGAACCGCGGTCCCGCGTCCGAGCCGGTCCCCGCCGGTGAGTTGGCGAACCACCGGCCACGTACCAAGTCGACGGCGGATGCTCACTCGATTACCTCCAGGCATGCTGCAACCGGCGAGGCGGACCGCCAAGGATGATAGTCCCCAGCGGCGGGGACGGACGAGCAGAATGACGAATTCTCCCGACGACCTCGCCGGCGCGATCAGGCGACTGGAGCGCACCACGTGCATCTTGTGAGGACTGGGAAATCTCGATGACCGGCCAGGCGACCGTTCCCGCTGTGGCGGAGGCCGCGCCCTCCCCCCCGCGTGCCGCCCCCGAGAGGCGCGCCGACCCCCGCCGCGTGACCCTGCACCGCGCAACCCGGGCAGCGATCGTCAATCCCGCCGTCTTCGCGTTCAGCCTCCTGGTGATCCGCGATCTGCAGGTTGCCACCTTTGCCGCTTTCGGATGCTTCGGGTTGCTGGTGATGGCGGACTTCGGCGGTCCTCGGCGGACCCGAGCGCTCGCGTACGCCGCCGCGACCCTCGCCGGCGCTGCGCTGGTTGCGCTCGGAACCGTTGTCTCGTTCAGCGCCGTCATTGCCGCGATCGTCATGCTGGCGATCGGTTTCACGCTGTCCTTCGCGAGCGTCTTCGGTGGGTACGTCGCGGCTGCGCAGACGGCGCTCCTGCTCGTGTTCGTGCTCTCGGCCTCGGTAGTCGCTCCCGCCTCCGCAATCCCGACCCGTCTAGCTGGATGGCTGCTCGCCGGGGTGGTCTCGACCCTCGCCGGGGTGGTCTTCTGGCCGTGGTTTGAGCATGCCTCGCTGCGCAAACGGGCCGCCGAAGCCTGCGACGCCTTGGCAGACCTCGTCGCGGCGATGCGACGTGGTCCCGCGAACGAGCAGGTCGCAGCGTACGCTCGGGCGGCGCGCACGGCCGTGTCGGCGGTCCGTAGGGAGTACGCGCACACCGGCATGCGACCCGCGGGTCCCACCCTCCGCGATCGTGCATTCGTCGAGCTCGTGGCTCAGAGCGAGCAGGTCGTCGATCTCATCGAGCGACCGTTCCACGAACTGCGTCCGTCGCTGCGGCCCTGCATCCAGGAGGGGGACCTGCTTGCCGAGGCGGTGATCGCCGCGTTGCGTAGGAGTGCCGAGGTCCTCACGGGCGGATCTCCACCGCCCGTGCGCGACCTCGAGGTGGCGCGGCGCGCACATCGCGCCGCACTCGACCGCTGGGCTGCCGATGAGCTGCGAACCGGACGTGCGCCGGACGACGTGCTCGACGGCCTCGACGTCGATCACACGCTTCGGGTGATCGCATACCTGACCATCGGACTGAGCACGAATGCGGTCATCGCGGCTGGAGGGAGACCGGAAGGCGGCGTGTCGTTGCCGGCCGGAACCTCACGACAGGAAGGCGCCCGCGGCGTCGCGCTGCGAACTGCGCGGACGCTGCGCACCCACCTGGAGCCGAGCTCGACGATCCTCCACAGCAGCGCACGCGTGGCCGTTGGGCTGGCGATCTCAGTGCTGCTTGCACGGACCCTCGGTCTCGGCCACGCGTTCTGGGTGGTGCTGGGCACGCTCTCCGTGCTTCGTTCGAACGCCCTGGCAACGGGGCGGACCACGGTGCAGGCGCTGGCAGGCAGCGTCATCGGGTTTGCCGCCGGCGGTCTCTTCGCAAGTCTTGCCGGCAATGATCCGGTCCTCATGTGGGTTGCGATGCCGATTGCGATCTTCCTCGCGTCGTACGCTGCCAGCGCCATCGGGTTCGTGGCCGGCCAGGCGGCCTTCACCGTGACGGTGATCATCATCTTCAACCTGATCACGCCGGTCGGATGGCAGGTGGGCCTGGTGCGCATCGAGGACGTGGCGGTCGGCACCGGCGTCAGCATCGTTGTCGGAGTCCTGCTCTGGCCGCGAGGCGCGCGGCGCGACCTCGCCCGAGCGACCGCCGGCTTCTATCGCGCCGTTCGCGCCTACGTCGCCCAGGCGTTCGGCCTGGTGCTCGGCATGGACAGCACCGCCGACGTCGCCCGGATCCGCGCCGACGCGGTGCGAGCACGGGACCGCGCGGGCGAAGCATTCGACGTCTTCCTCAACGAACGCGGCGCCAAGCCTCTCGGTACCGATGTGGCGGCTCGCCTCGTCGCTGCGGGAAACCAGGCGTTGCTGGCCGGCGACCTGCTCGTGGTGGTCGCGACCGACCTCGGCTACCGGGCCACTTCCTGCCCCGACGGTGCCGCGACAGTCGACGCGCAGGTGCGCACGCTGCTGGCTGGGGTCGATCATCTCGCCGATGAACTGACCGGGGTGCGCAACGCTCGCGCCGGCCCCGAGCATCCATCGCTCGAGGCACTGCGTTCCGCCGCGGTGAAGTGCATGCGTCGGGCAGGGAGCGATCAGCGGGCCGTCCGCGGCGCGATCGCGCTCGTGATCGCGGGCGAATGGGTGCAGAACCTGGCGCGCATGGAAGAGGGTCTCGAGCAGCCTGTCGAGGCGGCCGTGGCAACTGCGCGAATGCGGTGGTGGCGCTGATGACCGCCGCGATTGCAACCGAACCAGACGGCGGAGGTGGATGATGACGACGGTCGCGGTCCTCGGTATCGGCAAGATGGGCGGCGCGATGGCGCGCCGTCTCGCCGCCTCCGGCTTTGACCTGACGCTGTGGAATCGCACGCCCAGCAGGGCGCAGGAACTGGGCATCGGTCGCGTCGCGGCCACACCGGCGGATGCTGCGCGCGATGCCGAGGTTGTGCTCAGCAGCCTGACCAACGAAGCCGCTGTCCGCGATGTCTACCTGGGCGACGACGGAGTGCTCCGGACCGCGGCGGGCAAGCTGATCATCGACGCGAGCACCGCGGGGCCGCGCGTGGCCGAAGAACTGGGCCGCGAAGCGCAGGCAAAGGGAGCGCGGTTTCTCGAAGCGCCGGTGGTCGGGAGCGTGCCCGCAGTGGAGAGCGGCAAGCTGCTCATCCTTGTGGCGGGCGATCGCACCGTCGTCGAGCAGGCGCGACCGGTGCTCGAACAGCTCGGCCAGATCACCTACGCCGGTGCGTGGGGCAATGCGCAGCGGTTGAAGCTGATCGCCAACAGCATGTTGGGCATCACCAGCGCTGCCGCCGCCGAGCTGCTCGCTGCCGGGGCGGCCGCGGGGCTCGATGGCGGACAGGTTTTCTCGATCCTGACTCGGTTTGCGCCGGGGCTGGCCGCGCGCGAGCGCGGCTTCCTCCACGACCAGCACAGCCCGACGATGTTCGCGGTGCGCGACCTGGTCAAGGACCTCGACCTTTCGCTCGAGACGTACAGCGGTGCGGGTAGCCGGATGCCGCTCACGCGCCAGGCGCGCGAACTGTTCGCGGCGACCATGCAACAGTCGCCGGACCTCGATATCTCAGCCATCGTCGGGTTAGGTGATGCCGTCGAGTTGCCGCCACGTTGACCCGGTCAGCGCCCAGATGTGAAGTGGACTCGCGCTCTGCGCCCGCGAGCCGACCACAACGAGTTGGCGGCGATCAAGGTCAGCAATCTCGATCGCCGGTGTGACTGGAGAGGGCGCCACCTCGAGTGATGCCCAGGCCGTACCGGTCCACATCCACAACTTCGGCTCAGACGTGAACACACCGTTACAGCTGCACAGTACGAGTCGACCGAGCGCAGGATCGAGCGCCAGACTCGATCCGACCGCCGGGGGGTTGGGAGCGAGCACGATTTGACGCCAAACGCCCTTGTCCAGGCGCCATGTCGTGTCCACCGTGCCGCCGTCGGACGATGGTGCTTGACAGCATCCGACCGCCAGGAGCGATCGAGTCACCGGGTCGAATGCCATACCACTGACGAAGGCTGCGTTCGGAAAGTAGCTGCTCATCTGGTTGACCCATCGAGACCCACGCCAGATCCAGTTGCCGGCTCCCCCTTCACTGGCGGCGGTGACGAGCACCATCTCCTTCTTGGCTTCGTCCCAGGCCATCGCAGAACCTTCCCCGGGCGGCGGACCGCCGGAGCCGCCGGCGAGCTTGCGCCACGTGATCCCGTTCCACGCCCACGTGTCGTTGGCTGCATCGCCTGAACTCGAGCCGTCCACCGAAGAGCAACACCTGCGCGGTCTGAGGATCAAAGGCGGCAGACGCACCGACCCGACCCAGCGGGCTCGCCGAGGGGTGGGTGAGCAGCCACCTCGTGCCGTTCCAGAGCCAGGTGTTGTCGTAGTTGTCCACGCCACCAAAGAGGACGACCGCGTGCATGGGCGGATCGTCCACCGCTGAAAACCCGAGGGCGGTCAGCGGTTGCGCTGGGGCTGCGGTCGGGGTCACTCCGGGAACAGTCGGCGGCGCCGTGGGGCGCTGAGCCAGCGAGAGAGCGCCGCCTGCAATCGCTGTGACGGCAATCACACTCGCGAGCACAAGCGCGGACCGATGCTGCAATCGTCACCTCCGCCAGACTGGCTCTCTGAGTTTGGCGGACCGAATTGTCCTATTTACTCATGGAGCCGAACGTGCTTCAGAGCCTTGCTAGAGCCACACCCGCCGGTCGGTAGCGCTGCCCGACGGTACCCGAAAACCGCCTTCGGCCGTCTATAGGATGCATGCCTCATCCGAACCGCATCAGCTCCGACGGCAAGGGAGCGCGCGAGGTCAGCGAGTTCTTTGATCGGTATGCACGCGAGTTAGCCGCTGCGGTGGCGCTTGCGACCGGCGACATTGCCGCAGCCGAAGACGCCATCCAGGAAGCGATCGCCAGCGCATATTCTGATTGGGATCGGGTGTCCCGAATGGGCCGCCCAGGCATCTGGGTCCTTCGCGTGGCGCAGCGCAAGGCGATCGACGGATGGCGCAAGCGGCACCGAGAGTACGCCCTTGACGACGAATCCACACGCGCTTCCGTGCCCGACGTTGTGCAGCGTCTCTGGGTCAGGTGGGGCCTCGAACGTCTGACACCGGAGGACCGAATGCTGGTCATCCTCCGGCACCGCGACAGCCTGAGCGTCGACGAGATTGCCGTCGCCGTGGGAAACCAACGAATACGGTGGCGGTTGCGCTGAAGAGGGCTCGCCGACGCTTGCGCAATTTGCTAAGGGAGGCCGATCAGTGAATCGCATGGAACAGGACCTTCACGACCTCGGAGCCATTCTCTGGCCGGACGGCGTATCCCTCCGGCCGAAGTTGCGAGGTACGAAGGAAGGATCATCGCCAGCACCGTCCCGCTTCATTGTGGCCGCCATCGGGACAGCAACCCTCCTCGTCGTTTTCGGCATCATTGGGCTGGGTCTCGTGGTCCTGCACAGACAAACGCCGCCTTCAAGTGTCGCGTCAGTGCCGCCAGTCGCGACGGCATCGGCGGGGCCTACCGTAACTCGCGTCGAAATGTCGGTTCCGGGGAATCCGCTTACATTTGAGGTCGCCAACGGCACGATCATCGCGATGCACCTCCACAGCACGACAAACGCGCCTGGGAGCACGTGGGCGGTGGGCACGACGGGGCCCGGGGTCGACTTCCAGCCTGTCAAAGTTACTTACCCGGGAACACATCCGGCGTCATCGGCCGTCGACTTCTATGTCGCGTTCCGCATTCCCGACATAGGAGTGACACACATCGACATCGGGATTCCGGTCACCTGCCCGAAGGCGTTGTCCTGCCCTGACCTGTTTCAGACGTTCAATATTCGTTCGGTCGCCCCGCCGATGCACACGGGAACGGTGACTGGAGAACTCACGCTGGAATGCATGCCAGCCAACTGTGTCGCACCAGCCAGGAATGCGTTGATCAGCTTCCGGAATACGCTGGGTCAAACCATCAGCACCAAGACCGATGCTGCGGGCGACTACTTCGCGGAGTTGCCCCCGGGGATCTGGCAACTGGGAACACCGCTAGCGCCCACGCCCGGTTCAACGATCCGGTTCACGATCAGGGCAGCGGGCGACATCGTAATCGAGGACGTCCAACTCCCCCGGCTGTGATAAGCCCCGTGCTCGCCAGATCCGCGCGTTGGTCCTCTGCCAAAGCCGCAGCCGGTGGCGTTCGCGCAGCCTGCCACGAAGGCAACATGACCACGGCCGCCTTGTTGGCTGGAAGGAATGAGCATTCTCGGAAGCATCAGGGGTCAGACGGGTACCCCGCTATCGAGACGGGAGTGCACCGATCGCCCTCCTGGGTGAGGCGGGCCTTTCCTGGCGCAGAGCAGCAGGGCACAAGATTTCGTTACATCGGGGCGCACATGCGTCAAACCGGCAGCACCAATGGCCGCGCTGTTGCTCGTAGCGTATTCCCATGCGGGTTTCGAACCGATGGCCGGCGCTCGACGGCTTGCGGGCGGTCGCGGTCTGTGCGGTCATACTCACACACACGTGGGTCTCGCAATTCCCGGGAGGCTGGATCGGGGTCGATGTCTTCTTCGTGCTCTCCGGCTTTCTCATAACCGGTGTGCTCCTTCGCGAGGACGGAGAGACGGGGACCATCTCGCTTCTTCGTTTCTATCGGCGACGCGCAGTACGACTGCTCCCCGCCGTTTTGGTCATGCTGCCGATCGTCGTCGTTGCGGCATACGTATTTCGCCCAGGTCTCGCGTCAGCAACCCTGCGCATGGCCATCTTCACTGTGGTGTACAGCGCCAACTGGTTTGCTGCCTCTCACCAGCCCACGGGGCTCCTGAGCCACACGTGGTCGCTCTCCGTGGAGGAGCAGTTTTATCTGGTCTGGCCCGTGCTTTTGATATTGATGCTCCGCTGGCGCAGCGCTCGTCTCGCGCTGGTCTTGACCATTGTCTGCATCGTCGCCGTGGTCATCCATCGAACGATGGCCGCGCAGGCCGTGAACCCACACGACGCGCAGCTCTTTTGGCGCACCGACACTCGGGTGGATTCGATTTTGGTTGGGTGCGCACTCTGCTTGGCATCGTCGCTTGGCTACAAGGGATCCGAACGGTTGTGGCGCACCGCCGCTCTGATTGGCGCGGCGTACATGGCCGCGCTCCTTCCGACCGCGTACAACACCGGAGGCTGGAATTACACCGTCGGTTATACGGTACTCGCGTTGGCCGCAGCAAGCGTCGTCGGAGCGGTGGCCGTGCATCCCTGGCCACCACTTGTACGCGTGCTCTCGTGGACTCCACTTGTGCGGATAGGCAAGATATCGTACGCCGTCTATCTCTGGCACTTCCCGATCGCGGTTTTGCTGCCTCTCGGTCAGGGCCCGGTGCTGGCGCTGGCGACCTTCGCGCTGAGCGTCCTGGTTGCCGAAGTGTCGTGGCGAGTTGTGGAGCGCCCCGCACAGCGATGGCGCTCTCCACGCAACGCGCTCCGACCCGTGGCGGCGTGAGTTGATGGCGTACAGGCTAACGTTGCATCGCTGTCACAGCCCAACCTCGGAACAGCGAGCAGAGTACACGCGTGATCTACGTTGGAGCCGAGTTCGGATGCCCGGGGTGATCGAAGTCGTTCAACTATGGACGGCGCTTGCTCTCCGAGCGGGGATCCGCTTCGACCGTACTCAGGGCTCCCGCGTTGGCTGATACCGCCGCAGTCCACCCGACCGCCGACGTCGAGAACGGCGCGCGTGTGGGCAAGCGGACCCGCATCTGGGCACGATCACATCTCCGTCGCGGCGCCTCCGTCGGTGACGATTGCATCATCGGCGAAAACGTGCTGATCGATCTCGATGTGCAGGTGGGCAGTCGCTGCAAGATACAGAACAACGCGCTCTTGTACCACGGAGCCGTGCTCGGCGATGAGGTATTCGTGGGTCCGGGCGCGTGCCTAACCAACGACCGCTACCCTCGAGCATCGACGTCTGATGGATCGCTCAAGGCCGACACCGACTGGGTGGTCTCGGGTGTGGTGGTGGAGCGAGGGGCCACGATTGGAGCGCATGCGGTGGTGGTCGGCGGAGTCCACATCGGCGGCTGGTCGATGATTGGTTCCGGTGCCGTGGTCACGCACGACGTACCTGCCCACGGAATCGTGGTTGGAAACCCGGCTCGCCGGATCGGCTGGGCCTGCCGGTGCGGCCATCCTCTCGACGCAATGCTTATCTGTGCCGAATGCAGTCGTATCCACGCACTTCGCGATGGTGAGCTCGTCGAGCTGAGCTAGATCCCATAAGTTGTTGTCAAGCTAATCCGGCGCTGCCATGCGCCGGATCGAAGTCCTTGTCGCCGCGCCACACGCCCCAGACGATGGCGAGCGCCTTGCTCATGCAGTGACCAAGGGAGTTCATCGCTGACTTGCCCGCGGCCCGCTTGCGAGCGTAGTGGGCGCGGATGATCGGGTTGTGTTGCACGCCGACCACCGCCATCCGGTACGCCGCCGCACGCAGATACGAGTTGCCGGTCTTGGCCATGGTCCAGCTCGTCTCGGGGTTCGCACCCTTCTTCCCTGAACTCTGCTCCTTGGGATGCACGCCTGCGTAGGCGAGCAACTGGTCGACATCGCTGAAGCGCCAGATGTCGCCGATCTCGGCCATGAGTGTGGCCGCGGTGGACGGCCCGACACCGGGAATCGAGAGCAGCCGCTGCGACACCTCGCCGTCGAGCAGGGAGGCGACCCGGGTGTCCGCGCTGGCGATCTGCTGGTCGAGCAGGTCGTGCTGCGCAATCAGGAGGCGCATCGCGAACCCGACCTGCTGCGCGAGTTCCGGCGCAGCCACCGAGGTCTGAGCCAGCTGCTTGAGCTGGCCGGCCTTGAGCGGTCCGATCGCACGGCCACCACCGCCCGGACACTTGAGCCGAGCCAGGCGGTCCTGGTGCATGCGCGCCACGGCCGCGGCGGTCGGCGCGTGGCGGAGCACCGCCAGGGCGCTCACGCAGGTCGGGTCGTCCCAGACCTCGCGCAGCTCAGGAAAGCCGATGTCCACCAACCGCTGGATGCGCTGGCAGACCTGGGCCTGCTCACGCACCAAACGCATCGCGAACCGCGCCGCCTCCTTGAGCTCGGCCCCCACCAGGGGCTCGCTGATCCGCGGCTGGTCGTGCGTTCCCAACGCCGCCAGTGTGCGCGCGTCGGCCGGGTCGCTCTTGCTCCGCTGCAGCCGGCTCTTGGCGAAGTACTTGGCCTGCAACGGGTTCACCACCGCCACCGGATACCCCTGGCGACGCAGGTGGCTGGCCAGGTTGAACCAGTAGTGGCCGCTCGATTCCATCACCACCACCTCGATCGGCGCTTCCTGCTTCGTCATCCACGCGTCCAGTTCGCCGAAGCCCTTGCGCTTGGTGGTGATGGTGAGCACCTTCCGATCCGCCTCGCGCTCACCCTGGCGACACACCGCCGCCGCGCACTTGTATGCCCCCACGTCGATCCCCACCGCCAGGCTCATACGCACCTCCTGTGTCGGGTTGCGACCCCAGGGGTCCTCGCCTTGCTTCGTCGCCGCGTGGGCTGATGCTCCATCACCGGTCACCGCCGTCGGATCCCAATCACCGCTCGAAGACGAAGCACGAGGGCCGGTCACTAGCTCCATCGGTCCCGTCGCCGGATAGCTATGCGCCGGTCTCCCCGTCGAGGTCAGATTCCCCGCGATTCTGACCCTGCCAGGAGATATATCAGCTATAAGCGGTCGCGGGACCTACTCACGAGAGGGCTGCCGGCGACATCCTCCGTAGGGCCGACCTCGAGGATGGAGTTGAGCGCAAGCGGATGGAATTCGCTGGGGCGGCCCGATCAGCCGCAGATGAACACGACAGCCGCACCCGTCTCCAAGCCACCGTACCCCTTGGCTGAGGTCGCCATGAAGGTCCAGGTATCCCCGCAATTGTTTGTGACGATGGTCACCTTCACGGACCTGCCGGGTGCGAGCGTGCCGTTGGCGGGAGTTACTGTGGACTGAGTTCCGCCCTCAGGAACGATGAATTGTGGGAACCAATTCAAAGCGGCGCTAGAGCTACTTGGGTTGCTCAGGGTCACGTGGCACGTCGCTGTGAAGATGGGTGTGCCCGGGGATTGGGTGCAGTTGGCGGGAGGGATGACGTCAAACTGGAGCCCGACCGCGCGCGGACTAACCTCCAATCGTGGGGCCGTTGAGGCGGTCACGGTTCCGCCTGCCTCGGCCAGCATCATGCCGATTGCCAGTAACGGCAGCACCCACAGGACGCGCCTGATTTGCTTCCTGACCATGGTCATCGGCTCTGCTGCCGCCGCCGAAGGCTTGACTTTGCGTGGCAAAGTGAGGTAGCTTTGTGGTGCAAAGTCACCCAAGGAGATCCCAACCATGGATAACACCCGTGATCTGGAGCAGGCCGCGACCGCCGACAACGGCGGTGCGCTCGACCCGCGCGAAGCAGCGCGGCTGCTGGAGCAGACCAACCGAGAGGCCCGGCGTCAATTCTCCATGAACCCGCCGCTGGCGACCGCGCTGATGGGGGTGCTGATCCTTTTCGCCTACGGCGCTCTGTGGCTCTCGGTGCTCGGACAGCAACCCTACGCCGGACCGAACCTCGGCGTGATCGCGCTGGTGTACGTGACGGTCGCCGTCGCGGCCGCCGTGACCGTGAGGATCCACCACCGCGCAACCGCCGGCGTCAGTGGACCCTCCACGAGACAGCGCACGGTCGAGGGGATTGCGGTCCTCGTGTCCATCGTCGGCGGCAGCCCCGTGATTCAGGGCGCGATGAAGGAGTACGGCGCCAGCGCTGCCATCGTCTACGGAGTGATCCCGGCCGCGGCGCCGCTGATCATCATCGGCACGACCCTCGTGGGCATTGCCGCTAGCAAGTCCGACTGGCCGATGTTCGGCACCGCTCTCGCGGTCGTGACCGGGGGGATCGTCGCCGCGTTCGTGGGGCCGATCGATGCGTGGCTGGTCGCCGGGATCAGCCTGTTCATCGCGGTGGTCGGCTACGCCGCTGCCACCACCTCGCAGGGCCGCGCAGCCGGCCGCGTATGACAGAGGAAGCGCTGGACCCGCTGATCCATGCGCCGGCCCGTCTGCGGATCGTCGCGACGCTGGCCGCGCTGCCCGAGGGCGACGCGCTCTCATTCACCAGGCTGCAGGACATGCTCGAGCTGACGCCCGGCAACCTGATCACGCACGTGCGAAAGCTCGAGGACGCCGGCTACCTGACGACCGAAAAGACCGGCAACGGGACGGCGTCACGCACCTCGATCGGCCTCACGGCGCGAGGCCGGGCGGCGCTGGAGGCCTACACGGCCGCCCTGCGGGGCTTGCTAGGCGTCTGAACCGTCCCCGAGTTCGCGCGAGCGGGAGACGAGGCTCGAACTCGCGACCCCTACCTTGGCAAGGTACGCTTCTCATTCTGTATTCGGGAGGGGCTGAAATTGGCCTCTAAGCCACTACTTACCCCCAGTTTCCACGGGGATCCACGCTGACCGCACGGGACGCCCCGCTGGCCCTACGGGCGTCCACGCTGAACACAACATCGGGAATACGGGGCCCATCTCGATGTTGCACAGCTGAACCGACTCCGCGACCCGAAACTCCGACCGGTTGCGGGGTACGCGCCAATCGTTGGCCGGGAACTGGTGGCGCGCCGCCGGCGCCTCCACGCCCTTCCATCATGGTGCCGTGCCCCAGACCGGGCCTCGGGGGAAGATGTTGGTGAGTGGCGTGGGATGCCAGATCACCACCGGGTGTGAGCCGTCGGCCTGCATGATCACTAGCCCAACGAAGTGGGTTCCATCCTGAAACTGGAGGAAGGCGATCATCGTGCCATCGGGCGACCAGGCGGGGTCCTCCGCCCAACTGGGGTCAGACTCGTGGGTTAGCGCTGTCAGCCCGCTCCCATCAGAGTTAACGACGTAGACGTTCCGGTCCGAGGGAGCAGTATCGGAATCGGGTGCACCGAAAAGGAGCTTCGACCCATCCGGCGACCAGCGCGGTCTCCAAGCGTCTGCTGAGGTCGGCGTCACTTTGCGAAGGCCCATTCCGTCGATCCCAACAATGTAGATCGTTCCATCGCCACCATCACTCCCATCCCGAACGAAGGCGAGTTTCGTTCCATCGGGCGAGAAGTCCGGTAGCTGGTCTCCGCCGACAGCCGACGCCGGCGGCGTGGTGATCCGAACAATGTGGCTCCCATCGGCGTTCATGAGATAGATCCCAGTCAGATGTCCACTTAGATCGAACCGGTCGAATGCAATGCGCGTGCCATCCGGCGATATCGCAGGATCACCGTCATACACATGGATGGGCTCGGATGTGAGTTGCCGGATGGAGCCACCATGTGAGTCCATCCAGAACAGATTGCTCGACGTCGCATTCGCGCTGGAAGCATTAGGAGGAAAGGTGCTATCGAAGACAATCCGATCACCCGCTGCGGTCCACGCCGGCTCGCCGACACGTCCGGCGGTGACGTTGGTGAGCATGCGCAGGCCGGTACCATCGGGCTCGATGGTCAGGATATTGCCATCGTCTCCAGTTGGGCCGAACTCCAGGGTGAACGCGATCCGGCCGTGCCCCGGAAGTCCACTCGCGGATGAAGGCGTTGTCGCGATCGGGGTGTTCGCATTCGAGGTGCGGATTGGGGCGGCGAGCCGCAGGCAACGAGCGCCAGCAGCGTAGACGCCGTGAAGGCGGTCATCAGCTTCATGTCAGGACCTTCAAACAAGTCGCCGTCGGTGTTGGGTTGATCACGCAACGAGCCCGGCGATCGCGTCGACCCTTCGAACCCGTCGACCGCGATCCGCGTTGCCGCCCCTCAACCTCGCCAACCTGGCGAATTCGGGTCTGAATGTCGGCCTCTACGGCTGGCACGGCGACGCTCCCTGCACACGCATCTCTCAGCATCCAAAGCACTGATCAGGCAGGTTGCGAGCGGTGGTGCTGTTACTCAGCGTCACGGGAAAGGCGGTGAAGAGACCTCCCCCATGCGCCGTGATGCCAGGGCTCGCCGTCAACGTGTTGCCCGACACCGTGCTACCGGACAGTGTGAGCTGGACCGGCGGGGTGGCGCAGGGGACCGGGCCGTTCCAGATGCCGCCGCCCTGGACCTTCCCAGAAGCGCCTCGCGCCGTCCCTGTGTTGTTCTCGACGACTGTGCTTTGCAGCATCAGCAGCTCGTCGCTCTGGATGCCGCCGCCCTCGACGATCGCCGAGCCGCTCGTCGTCGTCGCGGTTACGCGATTGTCAGCGATGACGCTATCGCTGATCGTGGTCACTGGGTTGGTGCCGCCAATGAATGCCCCACCAGCGGCCTGGGCAGTCCCGGCCGATGAGGTGGCCTCGACGCTGTTGGAAGTGAATCGAGTGTTGCGGATCGGGCCAGGCGCATTCATCTCGCCGGCGCCAGAGTTGGCAAAGGCACTGCCCGATGAGCCAGCCGATGTGCTCGCGCTGACGCTGTTGCCGCTGAAGGTGTCGTTGGACAGCACGAGCGCGAGCGGGCCATCGGAGTGAAGGCCGCCCGAAGTCGGCGGTTGCGTCACCAGCCGTATTCGTCGCCCTGACGGAATTCTCGGAGATCGTGGTGTCACTTATAGTTCCGGAGGTGGAGGTGGAGACATGAACGCCTCCGGCGATCGCGCCCAGCCGCCGGTCGCTGATGCAATCCGTTGGGTTCGTAAACGGCAGCGAAGACGAAAGCTCCGCCGCGTTGCCCGTCACGAAGTCGTGGTTCATCGTCAGTGTCGCGCCCTCAACATAGATGCCGCCGGAGTCAACGAAGCGACCGTTGGGCGCGGTCGTGCTTGCATGGTTGTTGCTGATCATGGAATCGTTGACCACGAGGGTGCCCGTCGGCTCGACCATGATCCCGCCTCCATTTGCGTCGCTGGCGAGCGTCGAGAGCCCGGATGCGGAGCCGATCAGGTTCTCGCTGACCGTAGTGTGGGCGAGCGTCAGCCTGCCCCAGTCGTCGATCCCGCCACCGTCCGCTTCGGCGTAGGGGCAATTGACGTTGCCCGGGCACGGAGATCCGATGGGGAGAGTTCGGGTCGGGGCGGCCCGGTTCCCGGTGATGACGCTGTTCGTGATGGTCACGGTGGCCCCAGTGCCGGCCTTCGACTGCGGGATCTCGATGCCGCCCCCTTGCGCGATGACACCGGAATAGCTCGCAATCCCGACCCCGGGGTTCGACTGGGGGCTCGAGCGAGTCACTCCGCCGGTGATCGTCACGCCGGCGATCGAGACAGTCGGCTCAGTCGGCGCCTCGTACATGCCGATAGTCAGGACGCTGTTCCCACCCCGGATGATGGTCGACGTCGCCCCTGCCCCGATGATCGTGACGCTCACGTTGACGGTGACTTCGCCCGAGAACGTGCCCGAGTTCGATCCGGATCGTGTTACCCGCGTGGGCTGCAGCGATCGCCGCCTTCAGCGTTGAGTAACAGCCTGAACTCGCCGCCAACGCACAAAGCGTTCTTGGCAGGTGCCGGGTTGCAAGCCACACCCCCCGCGACAAGGACCCCGCAGGCTACCGCAAGAAGGCGCTTGGTTCGCATCAGATCCACCCCGTCATCGCAGTCTGCCAGTTGTGTCTTCTGTGCCCCCATCCGACCAGCGCCACTCGATCACGCGCTCGATGGGGATGGACGCGTGCTGGCTGACGGCTCGTATCTCAGGTTCATTGCCGTGGAAGAGGCAGAAGACGGTCTCATCTGCCGGCATGAGGATTGAGCCGACGAACCAGACGTTCGCGCCCGCGCAACGCAGTTGTGTGGCTGCAGCCTCGATGCGTCGTGCTGCGGTGGCGAGTTCTTGGTCATTGATGCCGGGCCAGTAGCACTCGACCAGGTAGCTGTTGCCGGCGCGGTTCGCGAGCATGCGTTCGAGGGTACGGGCGCGGCCACCGGAGAGGAATCGGGTGTTTCCCTACTTCTGCGAAGGTCGCGGCGGCCTGAGGACTTTACGGTCGCCAACCACGTGTGCAAGAGTGCGCCCATGCCGGACGGCATCCTGGGACGCGAGCAGGAGCTCATGGTTGCGGCAGGGCTCCTCGGAAGGCTGGAACACGGGCCGGCTGCCCTCGTCTTTGCAGGTGAAGCGGGGATCGGCAAGACGACGCTGTGGCGGGAGGCCGTCGATCGTGCTCGGGCGGAGCCGGTGGTGGCCCTTGTTGCCTCCCCCGCAGCCGCGGAGGCCGCACTAGCTTTTGCCGCCCTCGCCGACTTGCTTGAGCCGGTGGTTGACGGACTGCTGCCTGAGCTCAGCGAGCCTCAGCGCCACGCCCTGGCGATCGCGTTACTCCGCGAAGGTCCTGGCTCCCGACGTCTCGACCAGCGCGCCGCATCGGCAGGCGTGCTTTCGATATTCCGAATGCTGGCCGGGACAAGCAAGGTGCTTGTGGCGATTGACGACCTCCAGTGGCTCGACCAGCCATCTGCCCATGTGCTCGGCTATGTAATGCGCCGCCTGGGGGATTTGCCGGTGGGGGTGTTGGCTTGCGAACGGCTAGGAGAGGTGAGGGAGCTTCCGCTTGATTTGCGCGCCGGCCTGGGCGAGGAACGCTTCGTTGGGATGGAGCTGGGGCCGCTCAGCCTTGCGGCCTTGCACGAACTCTTGAAGGAGCGGCTGGGCAGGTCCTTTTCGCGGAGGACGCTCACCCGCATCGAGCAGGTGGCCGGAGGCAATCCCTTCTTCGCCCTGGAGATCGGTCGCGCCTTGCGGGAAGACCTGCCGTCTGGCGCTCCAGCGGTGCCGATTCCGGAGAACCTGCGCCAACTCATCGAGGGTCGTATGGCTGGCCTTCCCAAAGCCACGCGCACGACGCTGCTCGCCACAGCGTCACTTCCCGCACCGACCGTTGATGTCGTGGCCTCGGCAACCGGCACGCTGCCGTCAAACACACGTCGGGCTCTTGAGCGTGCGGCCGCAGCCGGACTGGTGAGGTTGGATGCCTCCAACGTCCGCTTCTCTCACCCGCTTTACGCAGCCGTCGCCTACTCATCAGCGGTCCCCAGCGAGCGCCGTCGGGCTCACAGGCGGCTCGCTCTGGTCAGCACCGACATCGAGGAGCGAGCCCGTCATCGTGCGCTGAGCGCGGAAGGTGACGATGAGGAGGCGGCTGCGCTCCTCGAGGCTGCAGCAGAGCACGCTCTGTCGCGGGGCGCGCCGGAGACCGCAGCTGAGCTGGCAGACCACGCGCGGTTGCTGACACCGCGGGATCAGCATGCCCGGATGCAGCGGCGCAGCATCCAGGCAGCCGAGTACCGCTTCCACGCCGGTGAGCGAGAGCCGGCACGGTTGCTACTGGAGGAGGTCCTACGTGAAACTCCCGCCGGGCGCGTGCGGGCGGATGTGCTCGTCCTGCTCGGTGAAATCCGATATCACGAGAATAGTTTTCCTGAAGCGATTCGTCACTTCGAGGAGGCGTTGGAGCATGTGGGCGACGCTCTGGGGGTGAGCGCTGCGATTGAAACCCAACTCGCGTACAGCTACAACGCGATCGCCGACTGGGCCGGCGCTGAGCGGCATGCAAGCCGCGGGCTGGAACTCGCGGAGCAGGCCGGTGAGCCCGGCGTCCTGGCGGAAGCGCTCGCCGTCCACGCCATTGCGACCTTCCTGCTGGGGCGGGGTCTCGATCGAGCGCAACTCGAACGAGCACTCGAGTTGGAGGATGCTCAGCGTCAGGTTGTCGTCGAGATGCGACCGAGCCTGATCGCCGGATGCCTGGAGCTGTATCTAGGCGAACTGGATCGATCGATCGCCTATCTGTCGGTCCTTCGCGAGCGTGCCCTGGAGCACGGCGCAGAGAGTGATCTCGTCTTTGTCAGCGGCCAGCTGGCGTTGGCGCAGTGCTGGAAGGGCAACCTCGGTGCTGCCGCGACGTATGCGGACGAAGCCATCGACACAGCGACGCATATCGAAAGCGACTCCGCCTCTGCTCCGCGCTTGCGTTCGGCGCCGTAGCGGCTGCATTTGCGGGTGACGTCGAGGTGGCGACTAGCAGAGCCGCGCAAACGTGCGCCCTAGCAAGTGAGACGGGATACCGCATCGGGATCATGTGGGCAAGTTGGGCACTCGGCGTCCTTGAGCTCGCTCGTGGCGACCCTCAAGCCGTCGATGCCGTCCTCGGGCCGTTGGCGACGATGATCGAGCAGGAGGGTCTCGGGGAGCCAGTGCGCGCGATCCACCTCGCCGATGAGATCGAAGCGTTGATCGCCCTCGGGCAACTGGGTCGTGCTGAGCGACTGACGGCCATGCTCGAGGAGACGGGAACGCGCCTCGAGCGACAGTGGACTCTCGTACAAGCCAACAGATCCCGCGCGCTGCTCTTGGCGGCGCGGGGCGAACTAGATGCAGCCTCCCTGGCGGCCAGCCAAGCAGTTGCGCTCTGCGCTGATCTTGAACCCGGGCTCGAGGTCGCGCGTTCGCTGCTTGTCGCAGGTAGCGTCGAGCGGCGGCGGCGGCGCAAGCGAGCGGCGAGCGACATGCTGCAGCGGTCACTCGAGATATTCGAGCAAGCGGGCGCGCGCCTATGGGCGGAGAAGGCGCAGAGAGAACTCGACCGGGTCGGAATCCACCGGGTAGCAGGGAAGCAGCTGAGCGCCGCGGAGCAGCGCGTCGCCGAGCTTGCCGCGTCGGGCTTTACGAACCGCCAGGTCGCCGGCGCGCTGTTCATGAGCCCAAAGACGGTGGAAGCGAATCTCGCCCACGTCTATGCCAAGCTGGGCATACGCTCACGCGCCGAACTCGGCGCCCGAGTTAGTACTGTCCTTTTGGGGGACCCGCAAAGGTAGGGGGCGCTTGTCAACGCTGACAAGTTGACACCCGTGGCGCCGGTGGCTTTGGCCATTTCCAGCACACGCGGTTGCGCTTGCCGGAAGGTGAAAGGAGCTACAGGCGCTTCCGGCCGCGTGTTCTTGGCCGGCGCGCTGCTGTGGACCATGGGACCGGGACAAGACTTGGGCTTTGTGTCCGATCGGCGAGGTGAAATGCAGGTGTTGTAGTACGTGATGACCACAGCACTCGGAGGAGCGGCGGACTTCAAGCGCCCGACCCTGCGCGGCTCCGCTCGAGGGCCCTAACACCACTTTCTCCAGGTAGTGCGTCTAGGAATTCCTGGACACGTACTCTCGGCGAGTTTCACGCGGTCGGCCGCCGACCGAAGCCGGGCCACTCCGTATTCAAATCGCGGAGTGGAGCGGGAGACGAGGCTTGAACTCGCGACCCTTACCTTGGCAAGGTCCAGCTCCAATTCCGAATACGCGAGGAGCTGAAAACGGCCTTGCGGCGCCTACTTCCCCGCTGGATCGATGCTGTTCGACGCGGAGTTGACGGCGGGCGACGTCAAGCCACGACGACCTGTCGGTGATCGAGTGAGAGCACACTCGCGTGTGCGAGGACGCTCGTAGCTGAGAAACTGTGACTAACGTGGTGCAGGGCGATGGGTAGGGTTCGGATACAAGTTGCTCGACGCGGAACTGTCGACTAACAAGTTCGTCGGGGTCACCAGGTCCACCGCGCAGCAACCAAAGCGATCCTGACGGTCCCGCGCCAATGGCGCGAGGCAGCAGCGGCCGCCGACGTGGACCCAAGATCACAGAGAACCCACGAGGCCTATGCACTCGTGGCGAGTTGCCGGACCGCAGCTCGAAGGAGGTCTTCCTCCGTGTCCTCGGAGAGATTGGATGGCCGTCCGAACACCAGGCTGGTGGCCGGGAGTACCAACATCGCGGCGACCGGGTACGTCGCGATGTGCAGATGCAGGGCTGGTGGACGCGGGCGCATCGACCGGAACTCCTCGTAGAGGCGCTGGCGACGCTCGAAGCGCTGCTCGACGGAGGTATCGAGATCGAGTGGGATGGTCGACGATGTAATGGCCCGCCAGCGGTCGAGACATGTGGCGAGAGCGATAAGGGTCCTAGCGTCTCCGGGCCATGCGGCAAGAATGTCTCCCGCTTGTCCGTGCTGTCGAAGTGCTGCCTGGACTCGAGGATCGGCGAAGTTGGGCAGCGCAGATGGCGGAGATGCTCGGAACGTCTGAAAAAGTGACGCCTGAGCCTGAGCGTGCCGTGCGACGAGCTCCAGGAGCCATGCGTGCCATGTGTCTCCGTTTACCCCGGCCGCTCGAAGGCTGCCGTTGCCTTCGGCATGTTCCACAAATGGCTCAACCCGAAGGCCGTCATCGAGCAAAGTCCACACTGCGAAAGCAACAGGTCCACTATCCCATTCCTCCCAAGTCCATCGATCCGGGTCGCTAGCGGAGAACACGTCGTCAGTTTGGAGGTTCGCGAATGCTCGCGTGGGCTCGAGTGACATTTGCGGACCCTGGCCTGGTCGACGAGCGTAACGGGTGAATCGCGCCGACCTTCAAGACCCGTTGATACCCTCCCCACGCCCTACCAACCGTCGGCGCCCAGAGGAATGTCGACATGACCTACGCGCTCCTGTTCGACTTCGATGGCGTGCTAGTCGACTCCACCCCTGCCTACCGTGCGGCCTGGTCGGAATGGGCACGAACCTATCGAGCAAACGAGGCGTTCATTTGGGCAGACGCACACGGACGACGACCTGATGACATCATTCGTCGCGTCGCGCCCCGCGTTGACTTCTCAGAGGCGCTTCTGACGTTCGATCTGCTCCTTAGCGCCGCAATCCCTGGGCGCGTGACTCCGTTGCCGGGTGCCCTCGCGTTGCTACGCCAGTTGCGAGATGGGGAGTGGGCGATCGTCACTTCTGGCCGACGCAGACATGTACCGGCAATGCTCGAGCACGCGCGACTTCCTTCCCCCGCAGTGCTCATCTGCGGCGATAATGTAACCGCTGGCAAGCCCGACCCTGAATGCTTCTTCCGAGCGGCGGCGCGCCTCAACGTTCCCGCCTCCCGCTGCATCGTCATCGAGGATGCGCCAGGAGGAATTACCGCGGCGCGCGCCGCAGTCATGACCACCGTTGCTGTGGCGACTACCCACCGGTTCGACGAACTCTCCGGGGCGGACAGCATCTTTACTTCGCTCAACGAGGCGTCCGGCTACCTTCTGGCCGCCGTGCGTGACCGAGGGGATCCGAGCGCGGATCTCCCCGGACAGATATGAACGCTTCCTCGTTCGCATGGCCCACCACCTAGCCATTAGGTGATCGGAAGCTAGTGGAATCTGATGCGGCTGCCACTAGTTCAGTGTCTCGCGGAGGCCTCTAGGTGCGCCTATCCCCGTGCGACTCTTCAGTCAGTCAGCCCGCTGGGGGCGCGATGATTTCACGAACCACCTGCGCCTTCCAAACGTATCCTAGGTCGCTCTCTGGGTTGATCCGTCCCGAATACACGCCGAGGAAACGCCAGACTGGTGCCGTGAAGATTGAGGTATCGCCGTTCTCCATTGGCACCGCACCACCCGACCGGTAGGCGATCACGGGCGACCCCGAACTTCCCGGTCGCGTGCGGCTGTCGACAAGCATTACGGGCCGATCAAGAATATCGATGCCCGGCTCGGATGCAATAGTGCCGCCAACCCAAATCCCTAACGCAGCGCCAGCAGTGCGGCCAAATGGGAAGCCGATGATGCTGACCCAGTCGCTCGGCCCGAAGGCGAGCAGAGCGCCTGGCTTCCACGGATCGTAGGAGTAGATCGCAACATCGTCGGTCTGGGTCAGTTCCAGAGCCACGACATCAACGGCTCCTCCCAATATCGGATGTTCCCGCCAGAGAGGATCGCCAAACTCTGAATACACGGGCTCCTCGGCGATGACGTACTGGCCGATCAACGCGTTCTTGTTGTGCACGATGCGCACCCGCGACGGAACTGCGAGAGATGGGTGCAGAGGCTCGTTCGTGTCCTGATGTCGGCCTCGGAGGACATGACGGTTTGTGATGAGGTAGAAAGCTCCAGCGCGCTCCACGATGAAGCCCGTGGCGGTGCCGAGCGCCGCGTTGTCCGAGCAGGTCTCCAACAACAACGACATCACCGACGGCTGGGTGATGCTCGCCACTATCGACTCCTCCGGTATAGGGTGGGCTTCCTTTCCATATACCTTAACCAGTTGTTGCCGGCAACGCTGACGCCCGAGCCCTCGCAGGCACTCGCCCAGCAAGCAGCGCTCCGCGAAGCCATCACCATCGCCGACAGCCCCTTCTCGCGTCCCCCTTCCTCTGCCACACCGGCCCGTCCTCCGTGCACTCGCTCCAGGCCATCCCTACTACTACAGACAATTACACCTGCGGTGTCGGCGCGTGGCCCACGGCGAAAATGTAGGCGCTATGTAGGCGTTTCGCCTTTACGCTGGAGCTCGTGCAACACGCGTTCTCGCGATGATCTCCATCGGCAAGCTCACCAGTGTCGAGCAAGCGGTGCGATATCTCCGCGAGGCCATGGCACACCAGCAGATCGAGTACTACACCGCCCGCGGTGAGTTGCCGGGACGCTGGAACGGTGTCGGCGCCGAGGCGCTCGGGCTGCGCGGCGAGGTGATCGACACAGACTTCGCAGCCGTTCTCGCCGGCACACATCCACGCACGGGTGAGGACCTCGGCAAACACTGGCGGACGCAGTCGGTCGTCGCGTTCGACGTCGCGGTGTCCGCACCGAAGGACGTGAGCATCCTCTACGCGCTCGGCGACGAGCACATTCGCGCCACCATCCTGCGCATCCACGGCGAGGGAGTCCAGGCAGCCGCCGATTATCTCCAGGCTAACGCCGGTTGGGCGCGCCAGTTCAATCCGACGACCAGGACCACTGAGGCGGTGCGCGCCAAGCTGGTCATGCCCGAGTTCGTGCATCGCACGGCACGGCCGGTCACCGATCCGAGCACCGGCAGAGTCACGGTCGACCCGCAGCTGCACACCCACGTCACGGTGCCGACGTGGGTGCAACGGCCCGACGGGAGCTGGAGCCAGCTGTACAGCGAGGGCCTCTACCAGCACGCGGCTGCTGCCGGTGCCATCGCTCAGGCGGAATGGCGCGACCGCCTGGTGCGCGAGCTGGGCATCTCCACAGTCGTGGACGGCAAGGGCTGCTTCTCCATCGTCGGCATCACCGACACGCAGCGCCGTGAGTTCTCCCGGCGCACCCAGCAGATCGAGGCGCTCGAGCGCCAGCTGGGCATCGACTCCCCATACGGACACAAGCTCGCGGTGGTGTCGACGCGCGAGAGCAAGGACGAGGTCGCCCCCACCGAGAACCTCTTCGCCCAATGGCGAGAGCGCGCCGCGGGCGTCGAACTCGACGCCACCAGCATCCAGACCCTGCTGGCACGCGAGCCTGCGGCGTTGCGCCCGCGCCGACTCGATGTGCATCGCGCCGCGGAGCTGCTCGGTGAACGTGGGCTCACCGCCCAGTACGCGACGTTCACCCGTCGCGACGTTATCCGCAGCGTGGCTGCGCACACGCCGCTGGGGATGAGCCGGGCCCAGCTCGAAGCGGCCGCCGACGCGGTCCTCGCCGACCGCGAGGCGGTGCAACCGCTGGTGCCGCAGCGGCTCGAGGGAGAGCGCGACACCGACGCGATCACCCGATGGGTCGACAGCGGCCACGAGCTGCGCTTCACCACCCCGGAGATGCTCGCCATCGAGCGGGGCATGATCGCCACCGCTCAGCAGCGATCGGCCGCGTGCGTCGGTGTCGCCGACGCGCGCGAGGTCGAGGCGGCTATCGCCGCGCGTTCGACGCTGACCACGGACCAACGGGTGATGGTCCAGACCGTCTGCCAGATCCCGGCCGGCGTGGTGATCGTCGAGGGCGCCGCCGGGGTGGGCAAGACCTTCGCCCTCGACGTGTGCCGGGAGGCGTTCGAGGCCACCGGCATCCAGGTCGTCGGCTGCGCGCTTGCCGGACGCGCCGCCGACGTGCTCGAAACGGGCGCGGACATCCCCACCTGGACGGTCACCGGCATGCTCAACGAGCTCCAGGTCGACCACCTGCCGCCCGGCGGCGTGCTCGTGGTCGACGAGGCAGGCATGATCGGCGACCGCGAGCTTGCCGAGCTGGTCTCACTGGCGGCACGGGACACCGCCAAGCTGGTCGTGGTCGGTGACCCCGCGCAGCTCCAACCCATCGGCGCGGGGGCACCCATGCGCACCCTGGGCGAACACATCGGCAGGGTGCTGGTCACCGAGAACGTGCGCCAGAAGGAGCCCTGGGAGCGAGCCGCCCTCCAGCTGGTGCGCGACGGCGAGGCACGGGCCGCCTACGAGCTGTATCTGAGCCACGACCGCATCCACATCGCCGAGTCGGTGTCCGAGCGGCGCGCGGACGTGGTCGCCGAGCACGCGCGGCTCGAGGAACGGGGCGTTGACGCGGTGATCCTGGCCCAACGCCGCGACGAGGTTGCGGCCCTCAACGAGCTCGCCCGGGCAAAGGCGGTCGAGGCCGAGCGTGTGCACGGACCCACGCTGACCGTGGACGGCAAGGAGTACCAGGCCGGCGACCGTGTCCTCTGCCTGAGCAACGACCGCGGCAACGGCGTGAGCAACGGCACACGCGGTACGGTGGTCGCGGTTGACGTCGAGCGTCAGACGCTCACATTGGAGCGAGGGGATCATCGCCAGGTGGTCATCGACACCACGCAGTACGACGCCATCGACCGCGGCTACGCGATGACCGTGCACAAGGCCCAGGGGATGACCGCCGAGGTTGCCCTGGTGGTGGGTTCCGACGGCGCCACCCGGGAGTGGACGTACACGGCGATGTCCCGCGGCACCGAGGCCACCCACTACTACGCGGTCGCCCAGCCACCTGAGCGTGACCGCCTCGGCGTCAGCCACACGGCGGCGCCGACGCATCCCGCAGAGGAGCGGATCGTGCATTCGTGGGAGCGCTCGCTGCAGAAGGAGTCGGCGCTCGACTACCCGGAGCGGTATGGCGAGGCCGATCGGGACCACACCGTCTCAGCACCCGACGTCTACGCGCCCGCGACGGAAGCGCAGCGCGCGGCGCTCGCCGACCTCGGCGCTCCCGAACCTGGCGAGCACGCAACCCGGCTCGAGGCCGCCCTGGAGATCGACCGCTGGTCCGAGCAGACCCCGGGCACGGGCCTGGATCAGTGGCTGCACGAGACCGACGCCGCCGAGCACCGGCTCGAGCAGCTCATCAGCGACGACGGCGGCGTGCGACCCGACCGCGCCGACCTGCCGCATCCATCACGAGGCATCAACCCAGGCGACTTCGAGGCTGCGAAGGCGCTGCTCGACCCCTACCATGCGCTTCTCGAGGTGGAGGCGCTCGCGCCGGCAATCGGTCCGGGGCTCGCGCCGTGACGCGCACGACCAACGGCACAGCCGGCCGGATCGCGGCGCTCACCCAATGGGCAGCACAGCTCGACGTCGGCCTTGCGTCCGTCGCCGGACAGGTGGCCGAGCTACGGACCCGTCTGGACGACCCTGAGCACGCCGCGGTATCCCCCGCGGACGTCAGCCGCGGCATCGCCGATAACGCGCAGCCGAGCGAGGACTTCGTGTCGCTCCTGGATTGGGTCAACTGGATGGCGCGCGCATTCGCTCTCTCGGAACGCTTCCCCAGCTGCTGGTACAAGCACGAGGGCGTGGTCGTGGCACTCCGGGCGCTTCGCCACTGGCACTCCGCGCTGCAACGTAGCGGCTCGAGCGACCCCTCGCTCGACCATCCTCTGGGTCGATGCCGTCTATCGAATCAATGACCGAATGCTGCGGCCAGTCGCGCAGCATTGCTTGTCGAACCACCGGGACGCGCCCAACCTCGACCGCCCGACGGAGGACGAGCTGCCGCACGGGCGATTGACCGCCCGGTAAGCCACCGAAAGGCCGAGACGGCCGCTGGTGACCTGCATGTCAACAGGATGTCAACAGGAAAAACTGTAAGCGATATGAGAGCGCTGTCACGCTACGATTGAGACGCCCACCTTGCATGACTCCTCAGATGCACCAGCCTCAATCCTTGCCAGAGCTCACCGCCGACGGGACGGTTCATCGGTGCCCGACGTGAGCGACACCTCCAATGCCGTCGGATTGTGGGACGAGAACATCCACAGCTTTCGAGGCGCTGCGCTGCGTCGTGCGATCCTCGCTCGCGGGTGGACGATTCCCGATTTCGCTCGGGCAACACAACTCCACGCGGCCTCTGTGTACAACGCCGTCAAAGGGCGTCCCGTTCGGGACTCCACGGCAATACGAATCTTTGAGGCGCTCGAGAAGAGAGAGCCGATGTCGGTCGCAATGCAGTTGGCGAGCTGACTGTAAATAGACTCCGGCGCGCTAGACGCCTTGGACAACGGCGACGCGAACCGTGATGTTGCCTTGAGGCCCCGTTACGTCCCCCTCGAATCCACGTGGGTTGTCGACGAGTCCCTGCGGGTCGTACACCAGGCACACCAGGATCTTGCAATCCGGGTGCGCTTGGTACCTCAGCAAATCGACCGCGAGCTCGTCACCGATCGAACGAGCGTGATGCCCGGGTCTCGTCATCTTTGTCTCAATAACCACCTGTTCCCGCTTTAACAGGAAGTCCATCCTCGACGAACCGCCCGCGTAGCTCGGGATCCACTCCTCGGGCCTCACGTCTTCAAACATTGCGACGAGAATCGTCCTGAGCAGATCTTGAACGTCGTATTCGTCGACGATCGCAATCGGGGGTCTGGCCGCGTGACGCCGCTGCATGGAGCGGATAGAGAGCGGCAGGCGTCGACACGCCGCCTCGACCACGTGGGCTTCTGTCTCGCCGAGCCCAGAGCGTTCGCTCTCAACTGCTTCCTCGAGTACCTGGCGCTGGCCAAGCAACGAAGGCACGAGGGTCGTCTCGACCGGATTCGACCAATACGGAATGAGCGGATTGGGCGCTACCGATGGGTCGTCTGAGACTAGTGGATTGCGCTGAGTAGGCGCCTCGAGAAACTGCTTGATTCGTTTCGTGAACGCACCGCCCTCGTAGAAGTCGCGGAATTTCGCCTGCAACGGCTGGGGCACGACGATCAGGCACAGCGCATACCATTGAAGGTAGTCATCGCGCAGACGTTCAACAGCACCCTGATCAGCGGGCGCGGCGGTGTCTGCCTGGAGCCTGCGAGCGCTCGCTTCGAGCGCAGGGACGTGAGGGATGAGCGCGGCCAGACTCGACTCCGAGGAAACGCTCGCCTACAGAGCGTCGCAGATTGACAGCGCCAGCAGTACGCCTAGGGTTGCTCCCCCTTGGCAGCGCCTAAAACCGGACTCGCGCCGCGGCCTGGAGGACGGCTTCGCTCGTCTTGCCGCGGTAGTAGTAGGCGACCATGTCGCTGCTGGCGTGGCCGAGGAGCTGCTGCAGATGGAGCATGTGCATGCCGGCATCCGCGCACCACGTGCAGAACGTGTGCCGGAAGCGATACGCGTTGCACCTGATGCCGGTCGCCTCGCCGAGCTTCGCGAGCATCGATTTGAGGCCCTCCATCGTGAGCGGCTGTGCCCGCCCGAAATGGTCATTGCGCAGGGAGAGGAACAGGCGCCCCTCGCCCACTGGCCTGGCGGTGTCGGTCAGGTGCGCCCGGAGCAACCGCGGCAGGATGCTCTGTCCGACCGTGAGGGGCACATCGCGGAAGCCCGCTTGGGTCTTGGTCGCGTCGGGATCGTGCACCGTGCCGCGGATCTCGACGATCGGCGGGGTGCGGTCGAGGCGGATGTGCTGCTCCTCGAGTGCCAGGAGCTCGCTGGGACGCATGCCCGTGTAGAGGAGCATGGCGACGATGAGGCGGTCCCGGCCCGTCAGCGCGGCCTTGAGCAGGCGCTCCGCCTCGCCCTGGGTGAGCGCGGGGTCGCGTCGCCGCTCGTAGTCGGTCGCCGGCGAGACCCGCAGCGTGGTCAACGCCCCACCGGCCGCTTGGTTGGTGCCGAAGTGCTCGTCGCAGAACGCACCGAAGGAACGGAGCTGACCGCGCACCTTCTTGATGGTCGCCGAGTCGCGGCGGAGATCGACCTGGAGCCAGCGCAGGTACTCGGCCGCCAGGTCGCCGTTCCAGGAGGCGACGGCCTCGATGCCCCGCTCGCGGCGAAAGCCCGTCAGGGGGGTGCCCAAGAGGTTGTGGCGGATGTTCTCCCGGCTCGTCGAGCTGAAGACCCGTCCCGTCTTGCGCGAGACATGCCCCGCGGCGAAGCGCTCTACCGCTCGCTCGAAGGAGAGAGGGCCTTCGCCGACCGGTGCCGGTGTGCGACCGGGTGGCCGGTGGTTCGGTTGCAACGGCTGCAGCCAGTCTGGCATCTCGGCCGAGAGTTTAGCACCGTTTTGTTAGGTAAGTGGTGGAGGCGACTCGCTGCCCCCTACTTTCGGCGCACTCGACACAAATCAAGGTAGGGTGCTCAGCGGGCGTACGAGGGTCGAAATGAATTCGACCAAGCCCCTCGAGGGAGGCTGGAGCGGGAGACGAGGCTCGAACTCGCGACCCCTACCTTGGCAAGGTAGTGCTCTACCACTGAGCTACTCCCGCGGGCCTTTTGATCTCAGCTCGACCACTTCCTTGGATTTCTCTGCCTTGCAGCATCAATACTCCAGCCGAGAAGTGTTCGATCGCCGAGCCGAAAAGGTAGCACCTCAGTCCTCGCCTGTTCCTGTGTGCCCCTGGAGTGTGTATATTATCGCGTGCGCATATCAGATGCGCACAAACCCAAAGGAACCTCACGAGATGGCACGGCGGAACGTCTACATCCGCGACGAGGATGAGGTCGTCTGGGATGGTGCCGAGAAGCTGGCCGGCGGTGCACCAATGTCTCGCGTCATCACCGAAGCGCTGCGGGCATACGTCAGCAGCCGGGATGGCAATCCGATGCAGCGGCTGACCATCGGCACCATGCACGGGGGCGAAGAGATAACCAAAGCGTTCATTGGGAGATGGCTGATAGCGCCGGATGAGGCGTACCGCTCAGAGCACGAGGGCGACGCCAGTATCGAGACTCAGGTGCGCGCCGGTACCACCTTTGCAGTCGCCGAGACAGCGAAGGAGCACATCGTGGTCTATGTGGACGCGGGCACTGGTGGGGCCGAATTCGACGTTTATGACAATTTCGACCAGGCGGAAGAGCGAGGCATTCCGGGCGACGTCCTGACCCTGGCAGCAAAGCGCGCCGGCATTGAGCGCGCCGAGCTGCTGGATATCTAGGAGCAACCGGACGAGTCAGACCGGCTGAGCCGCCTTGAGCCGCTGCGATGCGATCCAGCGGTCGAGCGGGTCACCGAGACTCGAAGGACGTGATCAGCGCATATCGCGGATTCGGTCCCGGGTTGTGCACGACGTGATACAGGCGCTCGGTATCGAGCACGAGTTGCCGGCGCGGATGCAGCGGGATGCGCGTCTCCGTGGACGGATCATCGCGAACCTCGCGCAGGATGAACTCCGACCCCTCGGGAGCGTTGAGCTCGAGCCAGGCACGGACCACCCAACCTTCGCCGTCGGGATTGAGACGGTTGTTGTCGTCCTGATGCAGCTGGCGCAGTGCATCGGTTTCCGACGATGGGTTCAGCTTGATCACCCGGACGCGCCCGTATCTCGCCCCCACCGCCTCGACGTACTTGCACAGGGTCGGCGCGATCTCGCGGTTCGACGTCCAGATCCCGTCCTTGTCCGGCTTGCCGTGGTCCCAGAAGCCGGCACACTCCATCTCACCCTTCGCCGACGCAAGCGGTGCGAAGTTGGTGTCGCCGCCCGATTTCCAGTCGACGTACTCGAGACGTTCCCACTCCTCCGGGGGGATCGCCGGACCGTCGCCGAGGATTGCGTAGCCGTTCTCGGCAAGCACGTCGAGTTTGATGTGAGCCATGGAACTACCTCTCGATGTCTGGACGCACCGCAACCAACGCCGGATCAGCCGCTAGGCTACAGCACCGCCCACGCCGGTAAGCTCATGCGTGGTGACAGACGATCTCGCGCTCGCGATCGAGCTCGCGGACGTCGCTGACGGCATCTCGATGGAGCGATTCCGGGCTCACGACCTCAAGATCGACTCGAAGCCCGACCTCTCGCCGGTGACCGAGGCCGATCGGGCGATCGAGACCTACGCTCGCGAGCGGATCGGTGCGGAGCGCCCGAACCACGCGATCATCGGCGAGGAGTTCGGCGTGGTCGGCGATCGGGGCGCCACCTGGCGCTGGGTGATCGACCCGATCGACGGCACCCGGAGCTTCGTCCGCGGCAACGAGACCTGGGCGACGTTGATAGCCCTCCAGCGCGACGGGGAATCAGTGGTTGGGGTGGCGTCCGCGCCGGCGATGCGGCTGCGTTTCCACGCCACCCTCGGCGGGGGCGCATTTCTCAACGGACGCCGGATCCACGTGTCGAAGATCACGGAGATCTCCGAAGCGCTGATCACCCACACCGCGATCCGGGGCTTCGTGATCACCAAGCAGGCCGAGAGGCTCGTTGCCCTTGCCGGCCGTTGCTGGGACGCGCGCGGTGTGGGCAACTCGATGTCGCACCTCGCCGTGGCTCGGGGCACCGCGGACATCGGCTGGACATCCCGGGCGAACCTGTGGGATTACGCGGCGCTCAAGCTCGTCGTCACCGAGGCCGGCGGTCGCTTCACCGATCGCAGCGCCGACGATCCCGTGCTTGGCGGCACCGGCATCTCGTCGAACGGACTGCTCCACGACCTGGTGCTCGAAGCTGCCGGGTACCCGGCCGAGGAGGCGCGATGAAGCTAGAGGTGGATGCCTCGCATCAGCATCCCGAGTGCGTAGGCCTCGGGAGTCACGGGTTCATCGCTGCGCTCGCCCTCCGCATCCGGTTGTGAGGAGCTGTCCGGCATCATCTGGAAAGCGCCGGCCATGATCAGCTGATGGACGTTGGGCGCGATCGCGTGGACGAGCTCACCGAACTTCCCGACACGCGTGGACACCTCGTGCGGCCGCTTGATGAGCGCTTCGATGACCATGTCGGCCGCCTCGTCGGAGCTGATCGTCGGGAAGTTCTTGTACATCCCGGTGGGCTCGATCATCGGCGTGCGCACCAGTGGCATGTGGATGGTGGTGACTGCGATGCCGTCGGCCGCCACCTCGGGCGCGAAGCAGCGTGAGAACCCGTCCAACGCATTCTTGCTCGCGACGTACGCGGCAAATCGTGGTGGGTACGCCTGCCCGCCGATCGACGTGATGTTGATGATGTGCCCATCCCGCCGCTCGCGCATCCCCGTGATCACCGCCATGATGAGCGCGATCGCCCCGAAGTAATTCAGCTTCATGGTGCGCTCGAAATCGTGGAAGCGGTCCAGCGAGTCGAGCACCGATCGCCGGATCGACCGTCCGGCGTTGTTGATCAGGACGTCGACGCGGCCGTGGTCGGCGATCACCCGCTCGATGAGGAGCGTGCACGCGTGGTGGTCACTGAGGTCGGTGGGATACGCGTACGCCGTGCCGCCCGCGCTCCCGACCTCGGCGCGCATCTCCTCGAGCTGTTCGACGCGCCGCGCGACCCCGATGATCGTCGCTCCTGAGACCGCCAAGTGTTTGCACACCGCTCGCCCGATCCCACTCGAGGCGCCCGTGATCACCACGACGCGGCCGCCGACCACCCGGCGCACGTTGGCGTGACTCGGCAGTTGCGGGTCGAGGTGTCGCTCCCAGTAGTCCCACACCTTCCAGGCGTACTCGTGGAGCGGCGGACAGGAGACCCCGCTGCCGGCCAGTGCCGTCTGCGCGCCGGTCGCGTCGAAGGTCGCCGGATAGTCCATGTACGTGAACGCCGCCTCGGGAATACCGAGGCGCGACAATGCCTGCTCGCGCATTCGCTTGACCGCGGGCAGCGAACCCACAGCCGCGAATCCGCCGGGAATCATCCGCGCCATGCGCCGGTCGATGCGAAGTGCGAACTCCGGTGCGTGCGCGGCTCTGCAGAAGGTGTTGAGCGTGTCACCGAGCGACATCGGCGCGGGGTCGACGATGTGGAACGCGCGACCGTCGAGACCCTCGAGATGCGCGATGTGGTCGATCGCCTTGGCGACGAAGTCGACCGGAACGACGTTGAACGGTCCGCCCTCGGGGCCGATGAACGGCACCCACTGGGGAAACGCGTCGCGCATCTGCTGGATGAGCTTGAACGCGTAGTACGGGCCGTCGACGCGATCCGCCTCGCCGGTGTCGGACGAACCGATGACCATGCCGGGGCGATACACCCGCCAGGGGACGGTCGCCTCGGTGCGCACGATCCGTTCCGACTCGTGCTTGGTCTTGTAATAAGGATGGTCGAGCGCCTGACCCTCGTCGAACATCGCCTCGGTGAAGGAGCCTTTGAACCGTCCCGCGACGGCGATCGAGCTGACCAGGTGCAGGCAGCCCGCGCCCACCTGGTTGGCGAGACCGACGACGTTGCGCGTGCCGGTGACGTTGGCACGCTCGGTCTCGTCGGCCGGCGCGGTCAGGTCGTAGACGGCGGCGAGATGAAACACGTGAGCCCCGCGGAGCTGCTCGCGATCGTCCACGGAAAGCCCAAGCCCCGGCTCGACCAGTTCGCCGCTCAGCGCGTGGAGTCGCTTGCCCCCGGGATCGAGGCGCTCACGCTGCGCGGCGAAGCGGGCACGCGAGCCATGGCGGACGAGCACGAAGACGTTGTCGCCTCGCGCGAGCAGCAGCGGCACCAGGTGGCGGCCGATGAATCCGGTCGCCCCGGTGATGAAGTAGGTCACTCGGCCGACAATAGCTTTTTAGGACAATCGGAGACAGAACATGCCTGAGCCAGTCGTCGTCGCCCTCGCCAGGTCCCCCATCGGACGCGCGATGAAGGGCTCGCTTGTCAACATCCGGCCGGACGACCTTGCCGCGAGCGTGGTCAACCAGGTCCTCGACCGGCTACCGCAGCTCGATCGCGCCACCATCGAAGACCTCATCTGTGGCTGCGGGCTCCCCGGCGGCGAGCAGGGCTTCAACCTCGGGCGGGTGATCAGCATCCTCACCCGGGTCAACGCGCCCGGAACCACGGTGACCCGCTACTGCGCGTCATCGCTTCAGACCACGCGAATGGCGGCGCACGCGATCCGCGCCGGCGAGGGCGATGTCTTCCTCAGTGTCGGCGTCGAGTGCGTGTCGCGCTTCGTGAACGGCTCGAGCGACATGTCCCAGTGCCAGAACGAACGCCTCCAACCCGGCAATCCGGAGGGGTATCCGGACATCTACATCGCGATGGGACAGACTGCCGAGAACGTCGCCGCTCGCGAGGAGATCTCCCGCGAGGAGATGGATCGATTCGCGCTCCGCAGCCAGCAGCGCGCGGTCGCGGCCCAGGATGACGGCTTCTTCGATCGAGAGATCGTGCCGGTGACGCTGCCGGACGGCGGCGGGACGGTCACCAGGGACGACGGACCCCGCCGCGACACGACCCTCGAGAAACTCGCCCAGCTCAAACCGGTCTTTCGAGAGCACGGGACCGTCACCGCGGGCAACGCGTGTCCGCTCAACGACGGTGCCGCCGCGGCGGTGATCATGTCGGACACCCGGGCGCGGGAGCTCGGGATCACGCCGCTCGCCCGGATCGTCTCGACCGGGCTCACGTCACTCGAGCCGGAATTCATGGGGCTCGGGCCCATCGAGGCGTCGCGGCAGGCACTCGAGCGCGCCGGCATGACCATCGACGACGTCCAGGTGGTGGAGATCAACGAGGCGTTCGCTGCGCAGGTGATCCCGTCCGCGCGCGGCATCGGGCTCGACGAGTTCGACGATCGCCTCAACCCGCACGGTGGCGCGATCGCGCTCGGTCACCCGTTCGGAATGACCGGCGCCAGGATTCTCTGCACGTTGCTCAACGACCTGCGCACGGCAGACGCGACGATCGGCCTCGAGACCATGTGCGTGGGCGGCGGCCAGGGGATGGCGATGATCGTCGAGCGCCTCAACTGAGGCGCCGTCTTAGAGAGCCAGGCGCGTTCGGCGGAGCGGCGTGCCGGGCAGCACCACCTCGATCTCATCGGTGACCGACGCGCTGACCGACCGCCGCCGCGGCGGGCGGCTGGCCAGGATGATCGCCGCCAGCGCCTCGACGGCTCCGTCGGCTGCGCGCCGCTCCAGGATGAGCGGGGCGAGGATGCGAACGCTGCCGGTCCCGCCGGGCAACGCGAGAATCCCCCGCTGCTCGAGGCGGCGCAGGAGCACAGCGGCGCTCAGGGTCGTCTCGACCGCCACCATGGCCCCGCAGCCACGAACCTCCCGGATCTCACCGAGACGCAGCGCGCGAAGGCGACCGATCAGCCGCTCGGACGAGAGTTCGGCGAGCGCGCGAAGGGTCGGGCCGAGTGCCGTCCGGATGGTTGCATTGGCGGCCGCGCAGACCAGTGGTGGGCAAGCCTCCTCGTGTTCATGCCGCACGATGCGGGCGCGTCGCGAGATCGAAGGGCCGACGGCGGTCACCCCGAACGGCAGGCCGTTGGCGAGCGACGTACCGAGGCAGATGATGTCCGGTCTCACGCTCTGAGCAGCCGACGCGAGGGTTGGGCCCATGCGCAGCGCGGTCCTGACCTCGTCGACGACGAGGAGTGCCCCCGTCCTCCGGCACAGCTCCGCAACCGACGCGAGATAGCCTTCGGCCGGCACCCGGACGCCGGCCCCGACCTGCACAGGCTCGACGAGGACGGCCGCGACGCGTTCGTCGAGTTGGGCACTGAGGGCGTCGAGATCGTCGAACGGGACGCGCACCACCTCGAGGCTCCGCCCGGCAATCTCGCTGAGTCTCCGGCCGCCACTGGCGCTCCGTCCCCCGATGCCCGAGCCGTGGTCGGAGCGCTGCATCGCGATCAACCGGGGCCGGGGCGATGCCGCTGCGACCCAGGTGATCGCGAGGTCGATCGCGGCCGAGCCCGACGTGGTGAAGCTCACATGTGTGAGCGAGACGGGGATGATGAAGCTGAGCGCCTCGAGCAATTCCTCACGCAGGTCATAGCCGAACCCGGGGGGAACGCCGCTGAAGGCCGCCAGCTGGCTCGCGATCGCCTCGCTGACCCGCGGGTGGTTGTGTCCGAGCAGCGCGGTTCCACCGCTCGAGGTGAGGTCCAGGTATTGGCGCTCCTCGTCATCCCACACGTACGCCCCGTCACCGCGCACGAGACGCAGGTCGCGCGACGTGCGGGTCAACTCGTTGAGCCACCTGTCTGGAAGCACCGCGGTCACCTTTGAACCTCCGCTATGTGCGCTAGCGTACGTCCGGCATGCCCGCAGTGCCTCATCGCTCGACTGCTTTACATCGCCTTGCCTCGCGCAGTACTCTCCGTTTGACCCGCCAGCGCCGTGCGACGCGTTCGTGAGGGTCAGGGGTGGAGGGCACTTTCTTCGGGGGCCGGCGTTCGGGGGAGCGCCGGCCTCATTTCGTATCCGCGGCCCTTACGCTCCGACCTCGATCGGCCGGTTCGGGTCGGTGATCCACTCGCTCCACGACCCGGCATAGAGCGCGGCGTCAATGCCGGCGAGCCCGAGCGCGAAGACTCCCTCGGTGGCCACCACTCCGGAGCCGCAGTAGACGGCCACTGCCTGGCCGGGCAGGATCCCCGCCTCGGCGTAGCGCGCGCGCTGCGCGACCGGCGAGAGGAAGGTGCCGTCCGGGTTCTCGGTTCGCTGCGCTGGAATATTCCGCGCGCCGGGAATATGGCCGGCCACGGCGTCGACGGGCTCGGTCTCGCCGCGAAATCGCTCTGGAGCCCGAGCGTCGACGAGCGCCCCGACACGGGCAATCGTGGCGGCGCCCGCCGCGTCGAGCAGCGGCATGCCCCCCGGCTCGGCCTCGAAGTCGCCGGCGGCGGGATCGCGATCACCGCCCTCCTCCACCGGGAGACCTGCCGCCATCCACGCTGCGAAGCCACCGTCGAGGAGCGCCACGTTGGGATGTCCGAAATATCGAAGCAACCACCACGCTCGCGCCGCTGAGGTCGACGTGGCCGCGTCGTAGGCGACGACCAGGCGTGAACGGCGCACCCCGTGGCGGCGCATCGCCTCGGCGAAAGACGCCGCGTCGGGCACGGGGTGCCGCCCCGGACCCGGCGGCGCGCTCAGCTCACGATCGAGATCGACGAAGTGCGCTCCCGGAATGTGACCCCTTCGGAAGTCGGTCATCCCCGGCGGCCCGCCAAGCGTCCAGCGCACATCGAGCACGATCGGTGGATCGTTTGTCGCAAGTCGTGCGGCGAGTTCGTGACAATCGAGCAGGAGCGATACCATTCGATCAGGATCCCCCAATGACCCCAGCCGGCGAAACCTCAGAGAAGGAGGCCGCGTTATCTCTGCGATCGCGCGGTTCGAACGCGCCCTTAAAGCGAACAATGGTACGGTGAAGGTGCATGGCTGACCAGACTTTGCGGAGCCGCGGAGGCCTCATGCTCGTCGTTGGCGTTGCTTTCGGCGGACTGCTGCTCACTTCGTGCGCGCTCCCTGGAACCTCAGCGCCGGTCGGCAACATCGGCACGGTGCACGTCGCGGGGGTGCCCGTCGTCGCCGCACCGCCGACGATCGTCGTGAGCCCATCCAATGCGACGCAAGGTGTCGGTCTCGACGCGCCGGTGGCCGTGTCGGTCGGCACCGGACACCTCGACACCGTCTCGCTGAGCGAAGCGGGTTCGTCGACCGCATTGCCCGGGGCGATGTCGCCGGACGGACGGTTCTGGCAGATGAGCCAGCCACTCGATCCGGGGGCACACTACACGGTGCTGGCCACGGCGACGAGCACCGCGGGTTCCACGTCCACATCGACATCGACGTTTGTGACGCTCACCGCCAAGAGCCGCCTGCTCACCGGCATGACACCGTACGACGGCGATGTCGTCGGTGTCGGTGAAACCATCGACCTGAGGTTCAACACCTCGATCCCCGCGGGTGTCCGGGCGGCGCTCCTCGAGCGCATCCAGGTCACGTCGAACCCGGCGGTCCTGGGTGGCTGGCACTGGTTGACGGCCGACGTCGTCCACTTCCGTCCCGCAACCTTCTGGCCGGCGGGGACCCGGGTCACGGTCACTGCCAACCTCAAAGGCTTCGACGCGGGCAACGGGATCTGGGGTCTGGGCAACTGGACGTCGAGTTTCAGCGTCGGCGCAAAGCATCTCTCGATCATCAACAACTCGACGCACACCATGCAGGTGTTCAACAACGACAAGTTGTTCGCTACCTGGCCCGTGAGCCTTGGCAAGGGCGGATTCGCGACCATCCAGGGCACCCTGATCGTTCTCTACAAGACCCCGGTCGTGGTCATGAAGTCCTGCCCGACGTTCCACACTCCGGCGGCGTGTATCCCGGGCGGCTCCCAGTACTACGACGACCCCGTCTACGACGACACCGCTATCTCGACGAGCGGGTACTTCATCCACGCCGCGCCATGGTCGGTAGGCTCGCAAGGACGTGCGGACGTGTCACACGGGTGCGTGAACCTGAGCACCGCGCGCGCCGTTGTGTACTACAACTTCAGCATTCCCGGCGATGTCGTCCAGGTCAAGAACACGGGGTACAACGCCTCGTACTCCGACGGCGAGGGTGACTGGCAACTGCCGTTCGCGGCGTTCTCCAACACCGCGGGTCTGGGTCCGGTGTGGACAGGCCCAGTCGGCATCTCCTCCCTGGCCGGCCAGGTCTCCTGACCGCCGCTCCGGCTAACCACGGCTGCTGAGCAATGCGCGCGGTCGTCGTTGCAGCCCCGGGTGGTCCTGAGCAACTGCACGTCGAGGAGCGCCGCGACCCGGAAGCCCGTGACGGTGAAGTCGTGGTTCGTGTCGCCGGAGCGGGCGTCAACCGTGCCGATCTGCTCCAACGCCAGGGCTTCTACCCACCCCCCGCCGGTGCGAGCGACATCCTCGGTCTCGAGGCGTCGGGCGTGGTGGCGAGCATCGGTCCGAGTGTCACCGCGCTGACGCCAGGAGACCGCGTCATGCTCCTCGTCGAGGGCGGTGGCTACGCCGAGCTCGTGGCCGTCCGCGCGGCCCAGGTGGTGCGCGTTCCGGACAACATCGACCAGATCGATGCGGGTGGCATTCCCGAGGCGTTCATCACGGCTCACGACGCGCTGTTCACGCGAGGACGGTTGCAGGACGGCGAGACTGTGCTCATCCACGGCGGCGGTGGCGGCGTTGGTACCGCTGCGATTCAGCTCGGACGGCACCACGGGTGCCGTGTGCTGGTGACAGCAGGCAGTGCCGGGAAACTCGAGCGCTGCGTTGAGCTCGGGGCCGACGCGGGGATCAACTACCGGACGGAGGACTTTGTGGCGCGCACCAGGGAGCTGACCGGCGGCCTCGGGGCCGATGTTGTGCTCGACATCATGGGGGCGTCGTACCTGGACCGGAACCTCGATGCGGTCGCCACCGACGGGCGTATCGTCGTGATCGGCATGCAGGGGGGCAACCAAACGGACATCGACCTCGGCCTGATGATGCGTCGCCGCATCTCGCTGATCTCCACCGCGCTGCGCGCTCGCCCCGCGACCCAGAAAGCTGCCATCGTCGCGGCGTTCGCCGCCGACGTCCTGACCCCGCTCGCCGACGGCCGGATGCGGCCGGTGGTTGATCGGGTGCTTCCCTTTGAGGAAGCCGGCGAGGCGCACCGGCTGATGGAAGCCGGCGAGGTCGTTGGAAAGATCGTCCTCGTCCCCTCGCCACGTGCCTGACACCGACGTCTGGGCCACCTGGCTCCGAACCGGCCGCGACGGCGGCAGTGCCGCGATGCGCGTGGAGAATCTCAGGCGCCTGGCGGAGGTGCGCGACCACATCCTCGAACGCGCAGCGATACGGCCCGGCGACACGGTGCTCGACGTCGGCACCGGCCAGGGCTTGCTTGGCCTTGAAGCGCTGCAGCGCAGCGCACCGGATGGGCGCGTCATCTTCTCGGACATCTCGGGACCGCTCCTCGACGACTGCCGCAGCGCGGTGGCGCAGGCCTCGGCAATGGAGCGATCGAGCTTCGTGCGCGCGTCTGCGACCGACCTGGCCGCCATCGCGACCGCTACTGTCGATGTTCTCGTGGAGCGCGCCGTGCTCCTGTTCATCGAGGATCGAGCGGGCGCCTTCTCCGAGTACCGCCGAGTGCTTCGGCCAGGAGGTCGCGTCTCGCTCGGCGAGCCACTCAACAGCTGGATGGGCCGCGACCGCCCGGGCTATCTCTGGGGCTACGACGTGACCGCCGCCACTGACCTGGAGCGAAAGCTGCACGAAGCGGATCGAGCGGAAGGATCGACGGACGACGACCTCCTCTGCGGATTCGACGATCGCGACCTCATGGCGATGGCGCGTACCGCCGGGTTTGAGCGTGTCGAGACGCACACCGAGCTCGCGCTCGCCCCACCGCCGGCTCGCGACGACTTGGATGTCTTTCTTGACACCGCGCCGAACCCGCTCGCGCCGACGACTCGCGCGCTCATGGCCGCGGCCCTGACTGCCGGCGAGGCGGAGCGATTCACGGCAGTCCTTCGCGACGCGCTCCACCAGGGCCGAGGCGAGCGCCGTCACGCGATGACCTACCTGCGCGCCTGGCGGTGACCGGCGCGTTCGGCGTCACCAGCTGGGACATCGTGGTCGTCGGCGCCGGCCACAACGGCCTGACCGCCGCCGCCTACCTCGCACGTGCCGGTCGCACCGTGCTCGTGCTCGAGGCGCGCGACCGCATCGGGGGCGCCTGCACGCTCGAGCATCCCTTCGAGGATCCGGAATTCGTGGTCAGCCCCTGCGCATATCTCGTGGGCCTCCTCCACCGTAGCGTCATCGACGAGCTCGAGCTGCGCCGTCACGGTTACAGCGTGCATCTCGTCGATCCGCATCTCTGGTGTCCGTTCGACGACGGCACGGCGCTGACCCTCTGGGACGACTCCGAACGCAACCATCACGTGGTGGCAGCGATGAGCCCTGGCGACGCCGACGGCTACACGCGCTACGAGCAGCTCTTCGCCCGGATCCGCACCGCGCTCCGCTCCGAACCCCATGACACATGGGTGGGCGATGCCCCTGACCGGCCGGCGCTCGAGGAGCTTCTCGGTCACGACCCCGAGCTCATCGAGGTTCTGTTCGACGAGTCGATCGCGTCGGTCATCGAACGCCACGTTCGGGACGAGCGGCTGCGCACCGCGCTGCACGGCCAGGGGTTGATCGGCACGTGGGCCGGACCGCGCGACAACGGCACGGCGGCGATCCACGCCATGCACTCCATGGGCACGATCGAGGGCCGGCAGGGTGCGTGGGGCTACGTTCAGGGCGGCATGGGCAAGGTGTCGTTCGCGCTGGCGAGCGCCGCCGAGGAGGCGGGCGCCGTGATCGCCCGCAACGCCCGGGTTGCCGAGATCGTGCCGGGCGAGGCGGTCGTCCTCGAGGACGGCTCGCGAATTCACGCGCGAACGATCGTCTCGAACGCGGACCCGAAGGCCACCCTCGGCTTGCTCTCCGATGCGGCACCGGCCTCGTTCGTCGAGAGGGTGCGCGAGTGGCGCATGGAGGGCCCGGTCCTCAAGATCAACTGCGCGCTGTCGCGACTCCCGACCTTCACAGCCGCGGGCCCCGGCGACGCGCCGCACCGTGCGATGGTGACCATCGCGCGCAGCCTCAACGAGACCCAGGCCGCGTACGAACGCAGCCGCGCGGGCGAGCCCGCGCCCCGCTGGGCCGAGTTGTACTTCCACTCCGCCTACGACCCGTCGGTGGCTCCGCAGGGCAAGCACGTGATGAGTGTCTTTGCCGAATACGCGCCGTACACCCTGGCCACAGGCTCGTGGGACGAGCGGCGCGAGGCCGTGGCCGATGAAGCGTTCAATGAGATCGCCCGATTCGCCCCGGACGTCGTCGAGTGCGTGACCGCTCGCCAGGTTCTGGCGCCGCCCGACATCGAGCGCGCCGTCGGGCTCTCCGGCGGGCACATCTTCCAGGGGGAATGCCTTCCCGACCAGATGTGGGACCGCCGCTTCAACTCGCGCACACCCATGCCTGGCCTCTACATGTGCGGGGCGAGCACCCACCCGGGTGGCAGCGTCATGGCGATCAACGGCCGCAACTGCGCGATGGCAGTCCTCGCCGACACCGGTGGCGACCGAGGTTAGCGACCCAGCCGGAGCGCGTTGCGGATGAGGCTCATCTCCTCCCGGTCGGCCACGCGGAGCACGAGCAGCATCGCCCCGTAGATGAGCGCTCCGGCGACCACGATCACGAAGAGCAGCACCCGGTTCTGATGCGGATTGGCCACATAGATGAAGACGCCCATCACCAGCCCGGCGACGACCGCTTTCCACGAGGTCCGAAGCAGCGGGATCGTACCCAGCTGGGCGCGCAGCACCAGCCATCCGACGACCACCAGCGCTGCCTCGGTGACCACCACCGCCCAGCTGGCTCCGAGATATCCGTAGCGGGGAATGACGACAAGGTTGACGCCAACGTTGATGACCAGTCCCACCATGGCGACCAAGGCGAAGACGTTCTGCTTGTCGATGGCGTTGAGGGTGGCCGCGAAGGTGTTGTCGGCGAACATGAACACGATCGCGAGCGCGAGGATCTGCAACGCCGGCTCGGACCCCGCGTACAGATGGAGCAGGCTGTTGAACTGCGGAGCGAGCAGGAAGACACCCACGCTGATCGGCCAGCCGAGGATCACCAGGGCCTTGAAGAATTTCTCCGCCAGTGGCAGGACGCGCTCAGGCGATCGTCGGTGATACACGGAGAGCACCGGAAAGATCACGCTGCGCAATGCGAACGGGATGAAGAGCAGCGACTCGAATGGCTTGTACGCAAAGGTGTAGTAGCCGACCTCCTGGTAGGGCCGGAAGCGCTGCAGGATGGGGACGTCGACCTTGAAGTAGACGGTCGTGATGATGAACGTGATCCCGAGCGGTACGGCGACCCGCACCCACGACAGCAGGAGTCCCGGCTCGAACTGCAGCCCCGGCCGGAGCACCCCCATGACCGCGAGCACGGTCGCGAAGTACACGCACGCGAACGCGTAGCTGATGGCATACGCCCAGAGGAAGAATCCGGTATCCGCATTGAGGTGGACTCCGACAACGACGAGCGCGAAGACGACCAGCGTCTCGGGGATGATCTCGATGATCTCGAAGGTGAGCCGCTGCAGCGCGTAGAGCGTGTTGCGCAGCAGCAGCTGATACCCGGACAGGACGAGGATCGCGAACGCCGGCCAGAGCAACGAGCGAACGCCGGCGACGTACAGCGCGGCGAAGATGAGCGGCAGCCCGACGGCGGCCCCCAGCACCTTGAGCGAGGCCACGTTGTTCCAGTAGCGAGAGAGTTGATCGGTGTGGCGAGCGCCCTCGCGCACATAGAGCGCTGAAAACCCCAGGTCGGTGACCGTGCCCACCAATCCCACGTAGGTCACCGCCGTCTGCATCTGCCCGAACCGGGTGGGGTCGAGGTAGTTGCCGATGATGATCACGGCAATCAGGGCGATGATCCGCGAGATCACGCGCACCACGAGGATGAGCATCGTGTTGCGCAGTGCCCGCATTCCGAGCCCGCCCGGCATATCCGGCGTCATCGCACCGGGCGCCGGGGCTTCGTCCTGCAAGACGCCTCATTCTATCCGCGCCTTCGCGCAGTGCCCGCCGCCAATCCCGGTCGATACACTGCGAAGCCATGCCTGACGTCGCGGCCGAGCGACCTCGCACCGACGCCGAACAACGCACCGACGGCGGTGCGCTGATGGCGCGAACCCTTCGCGAGCGTGGCGTGACCACGGTGTTCGCCGTTCCAGGCGGCCACATCCTGCCGTTTCTCGATGCGTGCATCGACGAGGACGTCCGCATCATCGACACCCGGCACGAGGGAGCGGCCGTGCTCGCCGCCGAGGGCTGGGCGCTGGCAACCGGGGACACCGGCGTGGCCGCGGTCACGGCGGGACCGGGCTTCGCGAACGGCCTGATCGGCCTCCTCGACGCCGCAGCCTGGAGCGTGCCGCTGGTGATGCTGGCGGGCCGCACGAGCCGGACCCGCCAGGGGCGCGGGGCGGTCGCGGACGTCGACCAGCGCGCGATCGCAGCTCCGATCGCGAAATGGGCCGCGAGCTGCTCAGAGCCGGGACGGGTACCGCGGTATGTCGCCGAGGCGATGCACCGCGCCCGCAACGGGTGCCCCGGCGCCGTCTACCTCGAGGTGGACTCCCACGCCGTGTACGGCAAGGCGGCCCCCCTCGAAGTCACGCCGACCGGGTTCTCGACGGCGCCGGCCCGATCCGCCGGCGCTCCGTCCGACATCGGTGCCGCTGTCGCCGCCCTCGCGGCGGCCGAGCGCCCCCTGATCGTGGCCGGGAGCGGCGCCTTCTGGTCAGGAGCGGGCGCCGGCATCGGACGCTTCGCCGAGATCGCCCAGATTCCGGTGATCACCGCGAGCGCGGCTCGTGGAGTCGTGGCGGATTCGCATGCCTGGAGCCTCGGGTCGCTGGTACACGGCGGTCTGGCCATTCCGAGTGCCGATTGCGTGCTCGTCCTCGGCTCGGCGTTCAACGCAAACGTGATGTACGGGGGCGCCCCGCTGTTCGGCACCGAGCAGATCATCATCCAGGTCGATATCGCGCCCGAGCGCATCGGCGGCAACCGCGCGGCGGATGTGACCGTTATCGGAGACATCGCTTCGGTGATGCGCGACATGGGCGACGCCTGGACCGCGACTCCGACGGGGCGGGACGAGTGGCTGATCCGCGCGCGCTCGCTGGCCGTGGCGTCGCTGGACTTCTGGAACCGCCAGGTCGACGAGCACACCGGGGAACTCGTGCACGCCGGTGCCGCGGCGCGGACGATCGCCGCGCTGGTTCAGGAACGGTTCGCCGGCAAGGCGACCTTCGTTGCCGACGGGGGCGACGCCCTCGCCTGGGCGCTGGCGTATTTCGGAGCGGAGCTGCCCGGCCGGTTGCTCACCACCACGACCGCGCTGGGGACCCTCGGCGTCGGCATGCCGTTCGCCATCGCCGCGCAGGCGGCGCGACCTGATGAACGCGTCTTCCTCTTCACCGGGGACGGGTCTTTCGGGCTCAGCGCCATGGAGGTGGCCACCGCCGTGCGCCACAAGCTCGCCGTGATCGTGATCGTCTCCAACAACGCCGGGTGGGGGGACGTCCGCTACGAGCAGGATGAGCTCTTCGGGCCGGGGCGCCATGTGGCGAGCACCCTCCCCGGCGTTCGCTTCGACCGCCTCGCCGAAGCCCTGGGCGGCCACGGCGAGCACGTCGAACGCCTCGACGATCTGCGGCCGTCGCTCGAGCGATCGATCGACAGCGGGGTCTGCAGCGTCATCGACGTCCAGACCGACCCGTCGGTCATCTCCGAGTTGCTCCGCATGGTTGCGCAACTCGGGCTGATGTAGGCATGCGAGCGGTCAAGCTCCTCGAGGCACACCGCCTCGAGCTCGTCGACATTCCCGCCCCCGAGGCAGCGCCCGGGGAGGTGGTGATCCGGGTCGAGGGTTGCGGCATCTGCGGCTCCGACCTCACTTCATACAAGGTCGGGCTGTTCACCGACACGGTTCCAGGCCACGAGATCGCCGGCGTCATCGATTCCGTGGGCGACGGGGTCGTTGGGTGGGCTCCGGGCGAACCCGCGGTCATCGACCCCAAGATCCCGTGTGGCGTCTGCGACGATTGCCGCAACGGAGCGTCGTATCGCTGCGCCATGGCGCTCACCGCCGGCATCGGGTTTGCCCGCGACGGTGGATTCGCGGAACTGGTCGCGACCCCGGCGACGCTGTTGCATCGGCTTCCGGACGGAATGGCGCTGGAGCACGCGTGCCTGGTCGAACCGCTGTCGGTGGCGATTCACGGCGTCGACCGGGCTCGCCTGCACCCCGGTGACGCTGTGGTGGTCATCGGCCTCGGCCCGATCGGGCTGTTGACGGTGGCGACCTTGCATGCCCGTGGCATCGGGCCGATCATCGGTGTCGAGCCGGTGGAGGATCGACGCAGGCTCGCGCTCGACCTCGGCGCAGCAACCGTCGTCTCCGAGCTTCGCGAGGTGCGCGGTCACACCGGTCCGGCCCCGGCCGTGATCGAGTGCTCGGGATACGCGCCGCTCCTCCACGCCGCGGCGGACCTGGTGGCGCCGGGCGGCCGGCTCGTGCTCGTCGGCGTTCCCTTCGGCGAGACCAGCGTCATACCGCTGATGTGGGTGACCCGCGAGATCGAGATCATCGGGAGCATCGCCTCGAATGGAGCCGACTTCGCGGTTTCGCTCGCGATGCTTGCGGCCGACCCCGGGACCGCCAGGGTCGCCACCCGCCGCGTAGCGCTCGCTCAGGTCCCCGCAGGTGTTCGAGGAGTTGATCACGCCTTCTTCGGGCGGGAAGGTGGTCGTCGACCCCGGGCTGTAAGCGGGGGCTTGGTCGCGGCCACGGCCGCGGGAATGATGGGCACCGCCGCGACGGCGCGCCAGCAGTACCACGCCGCCGTGCTGCGGTACGGCCGGAGGATCTCGCCCAGGAGCATCAGCGCTTTCGGGGTGGGCGGCGCCGCCATCTCGTGGATGCGCGCCCAGCCGTTGCGGATGCCGAGGTCATCCACCGGCCACACGTCGGGACGGCGGAGCTGGAACAGCAGGAACATCTCGGCGGTCCACGGCCCCACGCCGCGCACGGTCACCAGACGCGCGACGATCTCGGCGTCGTCCAGCTCGTCCAGATCGTCCGTCGGCACCGTCCCGTCGACGAACTTGGCGGCGAGATCGATGATGGCGGCGAGCTTGTTCGCGGAGAGCCCCGCCGCGCGCATGGTTTGGGGTTTGGCGGCGAGGACCGCTTCCGGCACGACCGGCTCGCCGCCCAGAGCCGTGACAAGCCGCCCGTGGATGGCCCGCGCCGCGGCGCCGGCGAGCTGCTGAAACACGATTGCGCTGAGCAGGGATTCGAACGCCGAGCCCGTCGGCGGACGCACGTCCATGGTCACGCTGGTCTCGACCACACGCCGGAAAGCCGGGTCGACCTTGACGATGTGCGCGGCGGCTGCGCTCAGCCTGGTCATGCCGGTGGTGCCTCCACAATGCCGGCCAATCCCTCGATGACGCGTGCTCCGGGAAGTCGCAGCAATCCCGCGGGTGCGAGCCTGATCTTCATCGACCGGCTGCCGCCCCCGATCACGACGGTGTCCTCGGTCATCACGTGGGCATCGATGTAGAGCGGCAGCTCCTCAGGCAGGCCGAATGGGGTCACGCCACCGATCATCATGCCGGTGAGGTCGCGGGTCTGATCGGCCGAGGCGAACGACGCCTTGCGCACCCCGAGCAGGTCGGACACGGCGTGGTTGACGTCGAGCCGGCAGGTCGCAAGCACGATGCACGCGCACGCAACACCCGCCTCCTTGCGAGCGGCAACCACGATGGTGTTCGCGGACTGCCTCGGAGGCACACCGTACCTGGCGCAGAACGCCGCCGTGTCGGCGAAATCGGGGTCGCACGCGAGTGTCTCGTGTTCGACGCCGAGCGCGGCGAGCCGGTCGCGCACCCTTGCCTCGATGGCGGGCGCCTCGTCAGTAAGCATCGCGCCCGCATGGCGGACCCGTAAAGTCCTCCCCCAGCATGCGCATCACGGCTCCCACCGAGACGGCGCCCGGCGAGACCCGGGTCGCCCTGGTTCCACGATCAGCCACACAGTTGGTGTCCACCGGTGCAACGGTAGCGATTCAGGCGGGGGCGGGGATGGCCGCGGGCATCACCGACGCGGCCTACCGGGAGGTGAGCGCGGAGGTGGTCCCGGACCGGGCGACGCTCCTGGCAGACGCCGACATCGTGGTGGTCGTGCGCCGCCCCGACGCGGCGTTTGTCGGCCGGCTGAAACGGGGATCGATCCTCGTCGGCGTGCTCGAGCCCGCCGGTGATCCTCCGCTGGTTCGCGCCCTCGTCGACGGTGGCATCACCGCGTTTCGCCTGGAGGCGATGCCCCGGATCAGCCGTGCCCAGGACATGGACGTGCTCTCCTCGATGGCGACCCTTGCCGGGTATCACGCGGCAGTGATGGCAGCGTTCCGGCTGCCGCGAATCTTCCCGTTGATGATGACCGCGGCTGGGACGATCACCCCGGCGCGCGCGCTCATCCTCGGCGCGGGGGTCGCCGGCCTGCAGGCGATCGCGACCTGCCGGCGTCTCGGCGCGGTGGTCGAGGCCTTTGACGTGCGGCCCGCGGTGCGGGATCAGGTCGAATCCCTCGGCGCTCGCTTTGTCGAAACCGGCGTCGAATCGGAGATTCAGCAGGACACCGGTGGATACGCGCGCGAGCTCGAGGCCGACGCCCAGGTCCGCCAGCAGCAGGTGCTCGCCGAGCACGTCAAGGACTCCGACGTGGTGATCACGACCGCGCAGATCCCCAATCGAAAGGCGCCCGTGCTCGTGACCGCGGACATGGTTGCGTCGATGCGAACCGGTTCGGTGATCGTCGACCTCGCCGCGCCGGGAGGTGGCAACTGCGAGCTCACGCGCCCGGACGAAGAGGTCAACGCCAACGGTGTGCTCATCCTCGGGCCGACCAACCTTCCGGCCTCCATCCCCGGGCAGGCAAGCCAGCTGTACTCCCACAATGCCACCCGTTTTCTGCTGCAGCTGCTCAAGGATGGGCAGGTGCATCTCGATTTCGAGGACGTCGTGATCAGCCAGACCTGCATCACCCACGAGGGCAAGGCCATGGGTGAGCAGATCGAGGCACTCCTGCAGGGAGCGACTGCGTGAGCCCTGCGCAGACGCTCGCACTCGGTGCCTTCATCTTCGCGCTCGCGGTGTTCGTGGGATTCCTGCTCATCTCGAAGGTCCCGACGATGCTGCACACGCCGCTGATGTCGGGGACGAACTTCATCCACGGCATCGTCCTGGTCGGGGCGATCACCGTCGCTGCCGGCGCCAACGACACGCTCGGGTACATCATCGCCATCGCCGCAGTGCTGCTCGGCACGCTCAACGTCGTCGGCGGCTGGGTCGTCACCGACCGCATGCTGCAGATGTTCCGGCGCCGACCCGCGGCCGATGCGCGCAAGGCGGAATCGCCGCCGCCGACATCGGACCGCTGACCACGATGCAGCCGTCCGCGCTAACCACCCTCGGCTACATGCTGACCGCGATCAGCTTCATGTTCGGCATCCAGCTGCTGCGCTCGCCGGCCACCGCGCGCCAGGGGAATCGCGTGGCGGCGGTGGGCATGTTGCTCGTGCTCGGCATCACCGCCGCGCTCGTGCACAACACCGGCAACTGGCCGCTGATCATCCCGCCGATCGTCATCGGCGCTGTCATCGGCACGGTATCGGCTCGGCTCGTGCAAATGACCGCGATGCCGCAGATGGTCGCGCTCTTCAACGGCATGGGCGGCGGCTCCGCAGCGCTCATCGCCGCGCAGGATTTCCGAACCTCGGTCGCCGCCGGGACCGCCCATCCGGACATCACGTGGGCGATCATGGTGAGCTGCGTGATCGGGTCACTCAGCTTCGCGGGTAGCCTGGTGGCGTTCGCGAAGCTGCAGGAGTTGATGCCCGGCCGGCCACTCACGTACCAACTGCAGAGCGCGGTCAACGGTCTGCTCCTGCTGGTGATCCTGGCACTCGGGGTCTACCTGATCGTCGCTGATCAGAACCTGGCGCTCTTCGCGGTGTACATCGTGCTGTCGCTGGTCCTGGGCGTGCTTTTCGTCGTGCCGATCGGCGGCGCCGACATGCCGGTGATCATCTCGCTGCTCAACTCCTTCACCGGGCTTGCGGCGGCGAGTACCGGATTCGTGCTGAGCAACGACGTGCTCATCGTCAGCGGCGCGCTGGTCGGTGCGTCGGGAACCATCCTGACCCTGGCGATGAGCAAGGCGATGAATCGATCGCTCTTCAACGTCCTCTTCAGTGGCTTCGGTTCGAAGGTCGAGGCGGCCGGCAGCGCGGCGGGCGCCGAGGGTGGCACCATTCATCCCACCACAGTCGAGGACCTTGCACCGTTGCTGGCGTTCGCACAACTCGTGGTGTTCGTCCCGGGATACGGCATGGCGGTCGCGCGTGCGCAGCACGAGGTCAAGGAGCTCGCCGACGAACTCGAGAAGCGTGGCGTCACCGTCGAATACGCGATCCACCCGGTGGCGGGACGGATGCCCGGCCACATGAACGTGCTGCTCGCCGAGGCCAACGTGCCGTATCCGCAACTCAAGGAGATGGATGCGGTGAACGGCGACTTCCCGCGCACCGACGTGGCGGTGGTCATCGGCGCCAACGATGTCGTGAACCCCGCGGCGCGCACCCAGACCAACAGCCCGATCTACGGCATGCCGATCCTCGATGTCGACCAGGCGAAGACCGTCGTGGTTCTCAAGCGCAGCATGGCGACGGGCTTTGCCGGGGTCGACAACCCGCTCTTCTACAAACCGAACACGCTGATGCTCTTCGGCGACGCGCGCACCTCAGTGGCCGCGCTGGTCGCCGAGGTCAAGAAGCAGTAGTGTCCGGGGCCTTGCCGGTGCTTGCGACACTGCGTAAGGCGATCAGCAGGTCCGCGGGAGCGGTGTCCTTCACCACGTAGCCGACTGCTCCACTCTTCAGCGCCTCGACCATGCGCTCGTGGCCGCCAAACGACGTCAGCATCATCACCCGCGTGCTCGGTTCGGTCTCGACGAGCCGTCGCGTGGCCTCGATCCCGCCCATGCCGGGCATCGAGAGGTCCATGAGCACGATGTCCGGATGCAATTCCGCAGCCATCTCGAGCGCCTGCTCGCCCGAGTCCGCCATCCCGACAACTTCGATGTCGGGCTCGTGTCCGAGGAAGGAGGCAAGCCCCTTGCGGACGACCGGATGGTCGTCGACGATCATGACGCGGGTCGCTGCAGGGGGCATCCGTCACCCACTCTACTCGATGGGCAGCGTTAGAACGACAAGGGTGCCGCGGCCTCGTTCGGAGTCGATGGTGAGTGTTCCCCCGACCTCCTCCGCAAGCTCTTCAATCGCCCGCGTGCCGAGGTGCCCCGCCGCTCGCCGGCGCTCGACGTCCTCGCGAGTGAAGCCTACTCCGTCATCCTCGATACTCAGGATCGCCGAGCCGTCCTCGGTGATCAATTCCACCTTGACGTTCTTTGCCTTCGCATGCGCGGCAACGTTGCGAAGGATCTCGTGCGCCACCCGGAAGATCAGCGCCGCGCGATCTTCGCGAAGCCGGAGATTGGGTGGCAGGTCGAGTTCGGTGTTGGTGCCCTTGCGCTTCATCTCGCGCAGTACCTCGAGCAGTGCCGCTTGGAGTCCCTCACGACGTAGCGTCGGCGGAGCCAGTTCGATGATGAGCGTGCGCAGCTCCTTCATCGCTCCGCGGGTTTCAGCCGCGGACGTCTCCAGCAAGTCGAGGAGTGCGGCGTGGCCATTGTCAACCACCGGTTGCGACTTGAGTTGCGAGGCCTCAGCGGACAGCGTCAATGCCATCCCAGCAAGGTTCTGTACCACGCCGTCGTGCAGATCGCGGGCGATCCTTCGCCGCTCCGACTCCGACGCGTCAACCGCTTTCTGCAGCAAGGCTTCTTTTTCCTTCTGGTCCTTGTTGCGCTGTTCCTCATAGTCGTGCATGCGACGCGCGAAGATGATGAGATACACGTGCAGCATGATCACAGGCGCCAGCAGCGCCATGAACCCTGCCGTCTGGGCATATCTTTGCATGGTCACGAAGGCGAAGGCGGCGAAGCCATATCCGATGCTGTACGGCAGGACCGCGACGCGCCCTCGCAGGGTCTGTCTCATCTGTGCACTGGGATCCGACAGACGAATGACCATCGCCACGAGGCCGGAGTTCACCGTGAAGTGGACGAGCCCAGCAGCGAGTCCCGCCACGAGGTCTAAAGGTATAACTCCCCCAACACCAAGTCCGTGGACCCACTGGAACACGCCCCAGGCAGCGACATTGGCGAGGAAGTAATCCGCAATGTTGAAGCTCGTCCGGAACCAGCCGTTTCGGGTGCGAAGGGATATGCCGATCGGCTCTGCCAGAGCCCCGATCGCCGCTCCGGCGGGTCCGAATGTGACTGAGAGACCGAGGTGAATATACGGTGATGGGACCCATGCCACGTTGGCCGCGGGCGTTGCCTTGATCGCGAAGACGGACATCAGGAAGATGGTCGTTCCGGCGATCGCGACGGTTACGAGGTCCACCGGTACGCGGACCCATAGAACGGCTGCGAGACCCACAATCACGGCGGCAGCGACCGTCGCGGCCACGTAGGTGACGAGACCCGCGGTGTAATGGACTGGCCCGAGCGCGGGCGTTTGCGGCAGCAGCTCCAGGCGACGGATCGCCGTCACGGCGCTGCGAAGCGGTCGACCCTTCTCAGTCCCTTGTGTCCGGGGTGCGACGGCATCCTGCATGGGTTGGATCCTATTCCGCGCGCGGCGTTTGGCGCGGTGTATGTGACAGCATTGTCGGAACCGTACGCAGGGAAACCCCAATGGTGGCCTGACGTTTGACGCGTTGTATCGGCACTACCGCGTCGCTCGCGTCAGTTATCACAACGCGATGATAAAGCGAAGAAATGTGAACGCGAGATCACGCGCATGGTCTTAAGCCCAGAGAACCTCCAGAGGATTACAGTACGTGCAATACCAGCGCGTCGGCGGTCAGGTCTCACGCTACCCGCAGGCGCAGATCCGAGGAGGTTCCCATGGCTACATGGGGCGATAACGAAGCCTGGGGGTAGCCCCAGGGTTGCCCGGCACTCACTCTAGAGCGCCGGTGTGACGATCCATTGGGTGATTGCGTGACGGGCCGATAACGGGTCGATCGCGTCATCATCACGGAGGGGCCTGTCGATGGCGGGCCGCCGGGTGCGCATGTGCGCGCATTCGGCCCCGGTTGGCTGCTGTTCGCGTACGCTTGCGACGCGAGTGAGAACCCCTAAAAGGACGCGACTCTGAGAGCCTCAACGGGAGCGACCACCGCCCCGTTGCGAGCGCCTCGTCGCGCCCTGAGCCCCTCAGTTCGTTTGCTTATCGCCACGGGTACGTCCTCCTACGGCGACTGGCTCACGACGGTGGCACTGATCGTGCTCCTCTTCCGAGCCACCCAGTCCCCAATCGGCCCTGCCGTGTACATGATCGCCAGGGTGGCCCCGCGGCTGATCGGGCCATTCCCCGGCGGCGCACTCGCTGATCGTTATGGGCCGGCCCGCATCGCCGCAGGGTGCGCCGTCGTTCAGGGCCTGCTCACGGCCTCGATCGTCGTGTTCGCGGACAGCCGGATCATCTGGCCGATTTTTGTGGCGGTGGCACTCGCTCAGTTCTTCAGCTCGGTAGCACAGCCGTGCTATGGAGCGCTGGTCCCGCGTGTGACCGACGCCGCGGGTCTCGGTCGCGTGCAGGGCGCCTATGCCGCACTGAACAGTTCCAGCCTGCTGGTCTCCCCCGCACTGGGTGCGCTCGTGCTCCCGTTCACCGCGCCGGAGGTACTCGTCGCCATCGACGCGGCAACGTTTTTCGTGGCGGCCGCGCTGCTCGCCACGCTCGCGGGCGTGGGCGATGACACGTCTGCGCCTACCGGGTCCAGCCGGGGCATGTCGGCGGGGGTGCCCGTCGTGCTTCACGATCCGATGCTGCGATTCCTTGCCGTTGCGTACCTTTCGAATTGGGCTGCGGTGACCGCACTGCAGGCCGTGCTCGTGGTGGCCGCGGCCCAGCGGTTCGGTCATGACACCGCGGTGGGCTGGCTCTACGCGGCGATCGGAGCCGGGTCATTGCTCGGAACGCTCCCGGTCATACGCAAGACTCCCGAGCGAGTCGAGTCAGAAGCCGATCATCGCCTTCACGGCCCTCGAACTCGCGCCCCTGGCTGCGTTTGTGTTCGTCAACAACATCGTGCTGGCCGTGGCCCTGTTATTCCTCAGCTCCGTCGGCGCGACCCTGTACCAGACACGAGGCGCAGTCGGTCTGCAGCAGCGGGTACCTCGTGAGCTGCTCGGGCGGACCACCGCAGTTGTGCGTTTCGCCGGATACCTCGGCATGTTGTTCGGGGCGATCGCCGCCGTTTCGCTGGTTCAATCGTTCGGCTGGGAGTCCACCGTCCTCATCGTCTGCGCCGCCGGGGCGACGCTGCTCTTCATCACCGCGGTCAGCGAGAGCAGCCAGTCCCACTGACGGCGATCCCTTGTCGGGATGCCGGAAACATCCGCAAAGACTTGTGCAGATGTGGACAACGCTTGTTAACTCAGCCCAGGCGGCGCGAACGCAGCGACCGTGAGCGCCGCACCCTGTCGAAGCCAACCTTGCCCGACCGGTAGGACGAGGACCTTGGCGCCGGCGGTATCCATGGAGGCGGAAATGGCGGACGGCGTAGCCTGGGGCTGATTCCCCAACCCTTGACCCTCGGGGACGCCCGAGGTTTCTGAAATCCGTTGGGTGCGACGCCGTGGGTCTCTGCCCGCGGCGTCGCGCTTTGTTTTCCGCCACCCGATCCAGGAGTGGACATGCCGATCGACGTGGCACGCTTCTTCCCGCAGGCAGCAGGGACGCTGCCCAGGGCCGATCGATCCGCGCGCCTGCTGGTGGCAGCCGGGATCTCGACGTACGGGGACTGGCTCACCGTGGTCGCGCTCGGGGTCCTGCTGTTCGACCTGACGCACCGTCCGGAAGCGCCCGCCCTGTACATCCTTGCGAGATTCGCGCCGAGGGTGTTCGGGCCGACGCTCGGTGGGTCGCTTGCTGATCGCTTCGGGCCAAGCCGGGTCGCCGGGTGGTCCGCGCTTGGACTGTGCGCCCTGACGGCCGCCATCGTGGTCCTCGCCAATACCGGGACGGTATGGGCGATCCTCGTGGCAGTGGCCTGCGCGGGCTTCCTGGGCTCCGTCGCACAGCCGGGCTACAGCGCATGTATCCCTCGAGTGACCCCTCCGCCCCGGCTCCTGCGCGTCAACGCGCTCTACAGCGGACTCTTCGAGTCGAGCGTGCTGGTTGCCCCGGTCATCGGGGCGGTCGTCCTGCCCTTCGTGCGGCCGCAACTCCTGGTCGCGGCTGACGCCGCGTCGTTCGGCGTCGCCGGCATCCTCGTGCTTTCGCTGCGCGTCGGTCCGGTGGCGGCGGGAGCCTGGCGGCCGCGCGATCGACCCCGCGCCGCCGCCGTCGTGGCCCGCGATCCGATGCTGCGGGCCCTGGCCGCCTCGTTCTTCTGCAGCGCGGCCGCCATCACCGCGCTCCAGGCGGTACTGGTCGTTGCCGCGGCCGATCGCTTCGGGCAGGCCACCGATGTTGGGTGGCTCTACGCGGCCGTCGGCGCCGGTGGGGTCGCCGGAAGCGTCCTGCTCCTGCGCTGGACTTCGCGCGCCATCAGCGCCCGGGGCATCGCGATCGGCTTCCTGCTCGAGGTCGCACCCATCGGGCTTTTCGCCGTGGTCGGCGGACTGATTCCGGCGCTCGGCCTGCTGGTCGTCAGCACCGTGGCCGCGGCGCTCTACCAGAACTCGGGGTCAGACGGCGCTCCAGCAGCGTGTTCCGGCCGAGTTGCTCGGCAGGGTGAATGGCGTGATGCGCCTGCTCCTCTACGCGGGCATGCTGGTTGGAGCGATCGTCGCGGTGGTGCTGGTCGAGCTGATCGGCTGGTCAGCGCTCGTGCTCGGCACGGCCGCCGTCTCGGTCGTGGCATTCGCGCCGGCAGCGCTCACCTATCGCCGGCAACCACGGCGCCCCAACGAGGTCACCCTCGCCGGGACACCAATGGTGCTGGTTTCAGCTCAGACCGCGACCGCCTCGCGGACTTCCTTCTCGATCGGCAGGCCGACCGAGTTGCCCCACTCGCTCCACGACCCGTCGTAGTTGCTCACGCGCGGGAAGCCGAGCAGGTAGCTCAGGACGAACCAGGTGTGCGACGAACGCTCGCCAATCCGGCAGTACGTGATCACCGACTTGTCGTCGGTGACGCCCTGCGCGGCGTAGAGCTCACGGAGTGCGTCTGCGGGCTTGAAGGTGTCGTCGTCCTGGATTGCCTGGGCCCAGGGAATATTGGCTGCGCCGGGAATGTGTCCGCTGCGCTGTGCGCCTTCGTTCGAGTACTCGGGCGGCGCCGAGATCTCACCCTTGAACTCGGCCGGCGAGCGAACGTCGACGAGCGCGCGCCCCTCGACGCCGAGCGCCTTCTCGACGTCGCTTCGGAAGCTGCGAATCGAGGTGTCGGCGTCTGCCGCCCTGTATGAGGTCGCGGTGAACGACGGCGTCGCCTCGGTGACCTCGCGTCCCTCGTCGATCCACTTGCGCCGGCCGCCGTTGAGCAGGCGGATGTCACGGTGGCCGTAGATCCGGAAGGTCCAGAACGCGAACGCCGCGAACCAGTTCCGGAAGTCGCCGTAGAGGACGAGCGTGGTGTCCGGGATCGCGCCGACCCTCGAGAGGAGCTGCTCGAACTGCTCCTTCGAGAGGATGTCGCGACGCACCGTGTCGTTGATGTCTCGCTTCCAGTCGACCAGCGCGGCGCCGGGGATGTGCCCCAGCTCGTACGAGGCCGACGGGTCGTAGTCCACTTCGAGCACCCGCACCTGCGGGTCGGTGAGGTGACCGGCCAGCCACTCGGTGGTGACCAGGACCTCCGGATGAGCGTATTCAGTCATTGGGAAGAAAGCTCCTGTTGCGTATTTGCTGTTGCAGCGCGGCGACCTGCCGCACGATTGCGCGATGCCGAACGCGACCGGAGTGCCAGGCGCGTCGCGATCTTCATCAGGCCGAGGCTGGACAGCTTGCCCTGTCGGAGCGGCAGCGTCCCCAGTCGAGCCAGCGACGGCGTGTCAGCCGCGGTGTCCCCTGCATGTCTGGGTCGATGGTATGGAATCCCTAGCGCTGAAGTCAAGTTTTCGCGGACCGCGCCGCCCGGATCACGAAACGCTGTTTTCCTCGACGCGCCGAGCCAGGAGATACGCGCGCGTCGTCTGCACCTCGACGTCCGGGTAGGGCGACCGCACCAGCCGCGCTTCCACGCTGAAGCCGGCCGCCGCGACCTGCGCAACAAGCAGTTCCTGGTCGAAGAACCGGAACTCCATGTCGACGGCGACGCCGAGCATCTCCTCGGCGTGAACCGTGGCGTCTCCGTCCTGCCCCAGGTGGACCGCGATCACAAGCAGTCCGCAGCGAGCGTGCGGTGAAACTCGCGCAGCGCCGCGCGCACCTCGGCGTCACTCGTGAGGTGGATGATCGAGTAGAAGGCGATCAATCCCTGCCAGCGGCCGTCGCCGGCGTCGAGGCGCGTCATCGTGCCAACCTCGAAGGACACGTCCGGATGCAACGCCCTCGCCCGCTCCACCATCACCGGCGAGAGGTCGATCCCGGTGACCGCGAGCCCCATGCCTGCGAGGAAGGCGGCGACGTGGCCGGGACCGCATCCAGCATCGCAGACCGAGGCGCCGGCGCCGAACGCGGTCTGCACCTGCTCGGCGAAAGCGGTCAGCAACGCTCGGTCGAGCGGCTTGTGACGCAATTCGTCGTGGACGCGCTCGATGTAGGCGTCGGTGACGGCGTCGTAGCTGACGCGTACGCGTGCCTGGTGATCCGGGGCAGCGCCACCGCCTGCTATCTTCGCGGCGTCATGCGCCCGTGGACCGCTCGCGCCCTCGCCGCCGGGACTGACCTGGTGTGCCTGGCGCTCTTCGTCGCGCTCGGACGGGCGAGTCACGACATCTCCTCTGGAATCGGCTGGTACGTCACGGTGATCTGGCCGTTTCTCGTCGGATGGTTCGGGGTTGCGCTCGCGCTCGGCCTGCATCGATCGCCGCTCGACCGGTGGGTGATCCTGGCGTGCACCTGGGTTGGCGGGTGCGCGATCGCCCTGGTTCTGCGGGCTGCGGTCACCGGTCGCAGCACACCGATCGCCTTCGTCATCGTCGCCTATATCTTCATCGGCGCGACCACCTTCGGGTGGCGCCTGCTCGCTCGCGCCGTCGCCCGGGTCCGCACCCACCGGTCGAGCTCGGCTCGGGTCGGCTGACACACCAACTCCGGAGGTTGAGTTCCGAGCCGGCCTACACTCAATGCATGGCCGGTGTGGTTCTCCTGCTCGTCCTCGGCGCCGGCATCGGTGCGCTGATCGTGTGGGGCATGCGCCTGCCGCCGACCCGGCCGCGACCCGACAGCCGCTATCGAGGCCGGACCTACATGTCGGTTCATCGCAAGCTCAAGCGCAACAAGCCACCGGACTGACGCGCCCTACTCCCGAAGCTGGAAGGGCACGGAGGTCACCACCACGCCGGGCTCACGGAGGAGCGCCAGCTTGAACGCCAGCTCGGATTGATTGTGGAGCAGCGCCTGGTACCACATGTGCGGCAGCACGTCGGGGAGGACGACGGTCACCATGTGATCACCCTCGCGGTGGCATCCTTCGATCACCTGGATCACCGGGCTGATCAGCTCCCGGTAGGGCGAGCGGACCACGCGGAGCTCGACGTTCGGCGCCCACTGCCTCCATCGTTCGGGAAGCGTGGTGTCGATCTCCTCGTCCGCGTCGACGCGCACGTGCACCGCGGTGATCCTGTTCGCGGTGGTGATGCTGAGCGCGTACTCGACCGCTGCTGCGCTGGCGGCGGTCAGATCGTGGACCGGGATGATCACGCGCTGTTTGCCCAGCGCGTGACGCCTCGGGACCCGCGCCAGCTCCTCGCGCGCCCGGGCGTAGTGCCGGTGGATCGACCAGAAACCAAAGACGAGCAGCGGCACCAGCACCAGGACGATCCACGCACCCTCGAGAAACTTCGTGCTGGCCACGATGAGCGCGACAGCGCCGGTGGTCACGGCTCCGACGGCATTGATCGCCAGCTTCGCGTGCCACCCTCGCTCACGGTTGTGGAGCCAGTGGATCACCATGCCCGCCTGCGACAGCGTGAAGCAGATGAACACGCCGACCGCGAACAGTGGGATGAGGGCATGCGTTCTGCCTCCAAAGACGATCACCAGTGCGATCGCCAGAAGGCCGATGACGATGATTCCGTTCGAGTACGCGAGCTTGAGACCGCGGTGGCTGAACTGATGGGGGAAGTAGTCGTCGCGTGACATGACCGCCGCGAGCCGGGGGAAGCCGTTGAACGAGGTGTTGGCGGCCAGCAGCAGGATCGCGGCCGATGAGATCTGCACGATGAAGAAGAGCGGGCTGTTCGGGACGGTGGCCTGCCCGATCTGGGCGATGACGTTGGCCTGGTCGGTGGGAACCGCACCGATGCTGCGGCCGAGTATCGCCACACCCAGGAAGATCACACCGAGTAGGACCGCGATGATGGTCAACGTCCGCGCGGCGTTGCGCAACTCGGGCGGCTCGAATGCCGGGACGCCGTTGGCGATGGCTTCGACCCCGGTCATCGCGGTGCACCCGCCCGCGAACGCGCGGAGGACGAGGATGACAGTCACTCCCTCGGTTGCATTGGGCAGTGCATGGAGATGCTGGGGTGGGTTGCCGGTGGCGATGCGCAGGGCCGCCACGATGAGCAGCGCCGCGAGCGAGATCACGAAGATGTAGGTGGGCAGGATGAACGCCGCGCCCGCCTCGCGCACCCCGCGGAGGTTGACGACCATCAGCACCACGATCGCGACGACGCCGATCACCACGCGATAGGTGTCGAGCGCCGGGGCGAACGCGACCACCGCCGCAACCCCGGCGGTCACCGACACAGCGACCGTGGTCAGGTAATCGACCATCAGGGCGCCCGCGGCGACCAGCCCGGCGGTGCGGCCGAGGTTCCGGCTCGCCACCGTGAACGATCCGCCGCCGTTCGGATACGCGTGAATTGTCTGCCGGTACGAGAAGGCGACCACCGCGAGCAGGAGGGCGATCGCCGCCGCGATCGGAATGTCGAACGCAACCCCTGCGGATCCCGCGAGCAGCAGGACGTACAGGATCTCGTCCGGCCCGTAGGCGACCGATGAGAGTGCGTCCAGGCCAAAGGCACCGATGGCCGCGGTCTTGGTCAGGCGCTCATGCTGCTGCGCAGAACTGGGCAGCGGCCGTCCGAGCAGGGCGCGACCCAGCACTCGCATCCGGCGCGATTATCCCATGCCCCGTGGGGCGCGTCGGAGCGCGGCTCAGCGGTCCAGGGGACCGCGAGTCACGCCTCGCGGTCCCCGGAGCACTTCAGTCGCTCGGTATGCCGCTCGCAGGGGGCGTCGACGCGGCCCCGGAGTACGTGGTGATCGCGCCGGTCGCGGTGTCGTCGGTGATCTCGATCGGTCCGAGCGTCGTGAGCGAGCCGTCGGCGCCGATCGCGTCCATCTGCACGCCGGTGAACCCGTTGTGATCAGTCGACGAGAATGCATAGGGCGTCAGGCCCGGCCCGTCGGTCCAGTGGCTGCTCTGGACCGCGGCGACGATGCTCGCCCTGGTCGGGTTCTGGCCGGCGGCCTTGAGCGCCTGCACGAACGCGTAGGCCTCAGACATGCCGTACTCGACGTTGCCATCCCAGGGCAAGGACGGCGCGTAGGTGGCCTCGATGCCCTTGAAGAGAGTCACCCAGGGGTTGGTGGCGTCGGTCAGCAAGGGCAGATACGTGTCGCTGATCGTGCCGCCGATCAAGCCCGCGGGCAGCTTCTTGCCAAGCGCTCCACCGGTGAGGATCGCGGCGAGAGTCGGCGGATCCGATCCGACATTGCTCACCACGAACTGCGGATGGTAGTTGAGCCCGGCGGCACTCGCCTCGGCGATCGCGGTGAAGAGGGGCACCGAGAAGTTGACGATCACCTGGACTCCCTGTGCCTGCAGCCCCGCGATCGCGGCGCCGACCGCCATCGCCCCTGCGGCCGTGGGCGTGTAGTACGCCGGGGTCGCAGCGACATTGAGGCCTTTGCCCTGCAGCGAGTCCATCACGCCCATGAAGCCGTCGGTGCCGAACTCGTCGTTGGGTCCCTGGATGAAGAAGCCGACCTTCTTGCTCGCGAAGTTCGTCGCGATGTACTGCCCGAGGATCTTGCCCTCGATGGTGTAGTTGGGCTGCCAGCCGAAGGTATCCGGATACTGGGCCGTGTTGTTCCAGCAGTTGCAGCCCGATGCCACGAACAGGTCGGGCACGTGTTCGGAGTTGAGATAGGTCACCACCGAGAGGTGGGTCGGCGTTCCGAGCGCCTGGAACATCGCGAACACCTGATCCTGGAGAACGAGCTTGCGCGTCTGCGTCGCGGTGCTGGTGGGGTTGTACTGGTCGTCGAGGTACGTGTAGGTGATCTTTCGGCCGTTGACCCCACCGTGGGCGTTCACGTACTTGAAGTACGCGTTGGCCGCCGGCGCGATCTCCGAGTATCCCGGCGCCGCGGGACCCGTGAGGGGCTGGGTGCTGCCGATGGTCACCGTGGTCGCGGTGACCCCCGGCGCGGACGCTGTATTGGCGCCCCCGGTGCTCGAGCTGCCGCAGGCCGCGGTCAGCAACGCTGCCACCCCACCCGCGGCGGCCACCGCCCAGGTCCTGGATCTACTGATCTCTCGCATGCGCGTGCTCCTTGTCTGTGCGGATAGCGGTTACTGGTGTCATTGAGAAGGCACCTCGGGTGCGCTGGGCAAGCCGGCGGTGCGGCGGCTCGAGCGAAGCATCCGCCTCACCCCCCGGATGCTCGACGCGACGCCGCCGGCGACGCCCCGCGGGAACGCGAGGATAGCCACGATGAGGACGATGCCGTAGATGGCGAGAGGCACGTTGTTGGCAACGTTACTCGACAGACTGAGGCTGCTGGCGAGGCCGCCGGTCCACACCGGCAGGTACACGAGGATGAACGATCCGAGCACCGCTCCGCTGAGACTTCCGAGCCCGCCGATGACGATGGCGGTGAGCAGCGCCAGGGACAGGTTGAGCGTGAAGCCACTCGGCGATGTGACCGTCACCCAGTAGGCGAACAACGACCCCGCAAGCCCGGCGCACGCGGCACTGACCACGTACGCGAGCACCTGGGTTCGGGCGACATCGACGCCCGAGAGGCGTGCCGCCACCTCGTTGTCGCGCACCATCCGGAAACGCCTGCCGGTGGCGCCGCGCACGAGGTTGGCGAGCACGAAAGAAGGTGATCACGGCGGCGGCGAGTGTGATCCACGCCAACCACTGCTCGGGTGCGAAGTTCGCGCCCAGGAAGGCGGGCGGCGTGGGCGCGGTAACGCTCAGCCCCTGGTTGCCACCGAAGACGCTCGCGAAGTGTGACGGCACCTGGGGA
>CAVPXI010000009.1:0-4242 GCA_963709585.1 Candidatus Dormiibacterota bacterium
AGCCGGTGAGAAACCGAGTTGCGGGGGCAGCGACTGCGGCAGCCAGTCCGAGAGCGAGCCGTACGCGGCCACAAAGCGCGGCCAGTCGAGCACGTGGCTGAGTCCCCCGGCGAACATCGAGGCTGCCACCAGGGCAATGCTTAGGGCCGTGCCGGCGAGCACCCGCCACTGCCTGCTCATGATCAGCGCGACTGGGACGAGCACGAACAGTTGCGGCTTTAGCATCAGGGCGCCGATCAGGACGCCTCCGAGCACCGGGAAGCGCCGGGCTAGGGTGATCCCGAGCACCACCGCGGTGAAGATGAGCGGATCTATCTGGCCAGCGACGCCGATCACCGCAGGCACCGAGACGATCGACGCGATTACTAGGCAGATACGCTGGCCCTGCCCGAAGCCCGGCAGCCAGTGGGTCGCGATCAGCCACGCGGCGAGCCCGAGCCCGGCTGTCGAGAGGACAATGAATACCACCCTGCCAAGGTGGGGATCGAGACCGGCGAGCGGTGCGAACAGCCAGGCCACCGCCGGCGGGCCGAGAAAGACGAGTCCGCCGATCGTGTCCAAGCCACCGCTATTGGCGGTGCCGGCAACGCCGTGGACCGAAGCTTCCTGGGTGGCGATTCAGTACAGGCACTGACCGCCGGCGCGGATGATCCGCCCGGCCGCATCGTACGGGACAAAGTCACTCTGACTGTGGTACGAGAGCGCCCGGAGCGGAATGACCACGAAGTTGAGGAGCAGGCCCGCGCAGGCCACGATGAGAAGGCGACCGCGCAGCCCGTTCATCGGGGCGCCCCAACCGGGCCGTCTCCGACAAGCCATGCGCCTGGACGCGTGCCGATCCAGCGCACCCATCGCCATGAGGACGCCGTTGAGGAATGCCGCGATGAGAGCAAAGGGCTAGACAGCACTCGCTGGGCGCGACGTGAGCGCCGTGAATACGGCTTCACTCTTCCTATCCCCCTCCAGTCCCAGGCCTGAACAAGCGTGTTCCTGCAGGCCCGTAGTTGTTAGTGTGGCATGGATCCCAAGTGACTGTCGTCAGGGCCGCGGTCTACGAGTTAACCCTCACGGTCGCCCGTCTGAGTAAGCTGCGCGACCCTGGTGAAAGAATTCAGTCGGGTCAAGAGGCCTACATGACCGGCGAACAGAGCCCGCCCGAACGCTGGTATGACGCCAACGACATCGGCGGCCGAAACGCGTTCTTCCGTGACCTGATAGAGATCTTTCGCAAGGATCACCCGCGCGAACCGTTTGGGGAAAACCGTCGTCGCCTTTGGCAGCTCGTCGAGAAGCATGGAGGAAGCCTGGACGGCCGCCCAACCTGGCTGCGCATCGTCTCGGAGATGATCGATGAGGACACGGTTGAGGTTAGGCAGACGCAGGAGGATGGCGCCTACAAGCTCTTCAACCTCACAGCGGCCGACACACGCGAGCTGATACGCGCGCCCGTTCAGTAGCGCCGCGCGGCGGTGACCGGCTCGTCCTGACCTGAGCGTTACGTCCCGCCCCAGTACCTGACGGCTATGGCTCCGCACCCCACAGAGGCACATCCCCCGCGCTATGCTCGGGCTTCGCGCTCCGGACCCGAGGGTCTGTGGGGTGGGTCCGTCGGGCTAATGGACCCCGCGGTGCTTGATCCACATCGCACCGCCGCGTCACGTCCCCCGATCAGCCGGGCTATTGCTATCGAGTCCCCGAAGGGGCGCTGACGGCGACGACCGATGCCCGGCGGCTTTGTGCATCATTCGCTCGCGGATGGACACGAGGACGAAGTGGGTGATCGCCATATTGCTGGTGCTCGTGCTCGCGTTCCTCGTCGTCGGCGCCCTCATTGCGATCGCGAGTCCACCTGACGCCTGCTGTTGAGCGTTGACACGGAACGATCAAGCGTCGCTGAGCGCGTTGCTGGCGAGCGAAGGATTCATCGCGGCGGAGGAGGAGTCGCAGGAACTTCTCGCTCACGCTGCCGGTGACGTCGAACTCCTCGACTCGGCGATTCGGCGACGGCTCGCCGGCGAGCCGCTCGCCTGGATCATCGGCGGCGTATCCTTCTGCGACGTCGAGATCCGCGTCGATCCAGGGGTTTACGTACCCCGCTGGCTCAGCGAGCCGCTCGCGCGACGAGCAGTCGAGCGACTCCCCGAGGAAGGGGCCGCCATAGACCTCTGTACCGGGTCCGGCGCGATCGCCAAGGTCCTCGGCGCGCATCGCCCACGCGCACGCGTCGCGGCCTCCGATGTCGATGCACGCGCGGTTGCGTGCGCCGTCGCGAACGGCGTCGATGCGTACTGCGGCGACCTCTTCGCCCCCCTGCCACGGGATCTTGACGGCCGCGTCGACGTCGTCGTGGGCGTCGTTCCCTACGTGCCGACCGCCGAGTTACCCCTGCTCCAGCGAGACACCTTCACATTCGAGACGGCGGTTTCCTACGACGGCGGCGCCGACGGCACCGACACGCTCCGGCGTGTCCTCCGTGAAGCTCCGCGCTTCCTCAGGAATGGGGGAGCACTCCTGCTCGAGCTGGGCGGTGACCAGGCCGGCCTTCTGGCCGAAGAGCTCGCCAGCCTCGGCTACATCGACGTTTCCATCCTCACTGATGAGGACGGAGACGTTCGGGGAATCGAGGCGACTTTCCTCAGGACGAAGCCCACGCCTACCCGACGGGTTGTGCCGACAGGCTGCTGACGGCTTCCTCGATGACGCCGATCGCACGGTCGAGATCCTCCTCGCCGATCACCAGGGGTGGCTGAATGCGTACGACGTTGCCGAGCGAGCCCCCGACACCGATGAGGACGCCGCGCTCGCGACAGTGGCGTTTGACCGCAGCCGCCTCGGCGGTCGCGGGCTCCTTGGTCGCGCGGTCGCGCACCAGCTCCACGCCGATCATCAGCCCGCTGCCACGGACGTCGCCCACCAGCTCGGACTCCTTCGCGAACGCGTCGAGACGGGCCATCACCGTCGCGCCGACGCGCGCGGCGCGCTCGGGCAGGCGCTCCTCGACGATCATGTCGATCGTGGCCACCCCCGCGGCGCACGAGACCGGGTTGCCCCCAAAAGTGCTCATGTGATCGCCTGGTGAGAAGGAGTTGGCGATCTCCTCGCGGGCGATGAACGCGCCAAGCGGGAATCCGCTCGCGATCCCCTTGGCCAGGGTCATGATGTCGGGCTCGATGTCGTAGGCCTCGATCGCGAACATTCTCCCGCTGCGCCCGAACCCGCTCTGCACCTCGTCGACGATGAGCAGGATCCCGCGCGGGTCGAGGATCTCCTTGACTCGTTGCAGATAGCCGGCGGGCAGCGGGATGATCCCGCCCTCGCCGATGATCGGCTCGATGATGAACGCGGCCACGTCGTCGCTTGTGTCGTAGCGGATGGTGTCCTCGACGGCGTCGGCGCACGCCAGCGAGCACGATCCCGAGCACATCCGGCAGCGATACGGGTTCGGCATCGGCGCGAACGCGATCCCCGCGATCTGAGCACCGCCTCGATGCTTGCGCAGCGCGTTGCCCGTCACCGCGAGAGCGCCCGCGGTACGGCCGTGAAACGAGCCCTGGAGCGCGATGATCTCGCGGCGCCCGGTGAAGACGCGAGCGAGGCGGAGCGCACCCTCGACCGCCTCGGCGCCGCTGTTCCCGAAGAACGTCTTCTGGAGGCGCCCCGGGGTCACCTGGGCCAGCCGCTCCGCAAGGTCGGCGACGGCGGGGACGTGATAGACATACGAGCACGAGTGCACGACCTTGTCGATCTGCCGCTTGGCTGCTTCCGCGACCTTCGGGGGCACGTGACCGGCATTGACCACGCCGATCCCCGCGTAGAGATCGGTGTACTCGGTGCCATCGGTTGCGGTGACGGTCGCGCCCCGGGCGCTCTCGACCGTGATCGGTTCCACTCCGGCGAGCGCGCTGGTGTTCACGTAGCGGCGGTACTTCTCGACCGTGTTCATCGGTGCGTGCTCCTCTCAGAAGGTTGGCGGGGTGTTGACCCAGAACAGCGTGGTCGTGGCGCTCGATTGATTGATCCAGCGATGCTGCTGGTGGCTGCGGAAGTACAGCGTGTCGCCGGGCTCGACGTGGTAGTGCTCGGCGTCGTCCAGCCAGACGTCGAGCTCCCCGCTGAGCACGTAGATCGCCTCCTCGCCGTCGTGGGAGTAGGCACCACCGCTGCCGCCTCCGGGGGCGACGCTGAAGATGTCGATCTCCAGCACCGCGTTGGGAAAGGTGACCAGATCCTCGATCTCGACGC
>CAVPXI010000010.1:0-34297 GCA_963709585.1 Candidatus Dormiibacterota bacterium
AGGCCGACGTCGCGCTCGGTAACCGATCCTGCACTTGTCACACCGGACGAGCCCACCGGAGGTAAGCGCCACCGCGAGCCCTAAGGATAGGGCAGCTCGCACACCGCGGCCGAGCAGGAGTGAAGTGAACGCCCTATCAGAAGCAAGTGCGTCGAGCCACAGATCCTCCGTGTGTAGCAGCACCGACAAGAACTCGCGGAGAAGCTCGGATGAATCCTCCACATCGGTGCGTGACCCGACGATCAATGAGGGTACTAAGAGGCGCAGTGCCTGACATTCCAGTGGATTTGGCTGGTTCCCCTCCGATAAGTCGGCCCAGATACCTAGCGCGCTCCAAAGAGCACGGGAACTGAGTCGCCAAAGAGACAGAGGTTCCCAAGTGTCTGGGAAGTCTTGGTGGGGAAGGCGTTGCGAACACGCGCGGCAATCCACGGAGGGATGCAGGGGGTTGGTACATTCGCCGAGCCGCCCAAATTCACGAGCGAAATCCAGGATTTGGACATCGGTGCCTTCGTTTAGGCGGACGAATCGGCTGAGGAGTTCGGTTGGCTCGAGCATCAGCGGGGTCGCAAAGACCTCCTGCTGGATATCAGCTGTGGACATAAGGTCCTGAAAGTGGCCAGCAATACCCAGCTGACCGTGTTCATCTGGGATCAAGGAGAGTACGGGCCAGTTCAGGGTCCGAGCCGCCAGAACCTCTGGGGCGAGTTGGCCGGCGATAGATCGATCAGCCAGTTCTAGACGAACCGAGAGAGGCCTTTTCATTGGTTGGATCATGGATTCTAATCAATGCAGCATCCGCTGAGATCCAGCACGATCCGCTCGTGTCCAATACAACCCCGATCGATCGACGGTTGCTGACGATCAGGGAAGCGGCCGAAGCCCTCGCGATCGGGCGTTCCCATGCCTACGACCTCGTGCTCAAGGGGCAAATCGAGAGTGTCGTCGTCGGCGTGCGATGCCGCCGAGTCCCTGTGACCGCGATCGATGACTACGTTCGCAAGCTGTCGACGCAGGGCGCACCGCGAGGTGGGGCATGACCGACACAGCCGCCCCGGTGTCCGGCCAGCGTCAGCTCACCGAGCCGAGGGCTGAACGCGTATCGGGCAGCACAGCGCCTCCGATGGGCTCGTGGCCGGTCCCGCCCGCCGAGGAGGCTTTCCGTGGACTCGCCGGCGATGTCGTCGCCACCCTCCGTGGGCACACCGAGGCCGACGACGTGGCCCTGCTCATCTCCTTCCTTGAGATCGTGGGCTGTGCCATCGGACCTGGGCCCCACGTGTACGTAGGGGAGGCACGGCATGGCGTCAACCTGTTTGCCGTCGCCGTGGGCGACACCTCGCGAGCGCGTAAGGGCCACGCCTGGGCGTCGACGCGCGGGCTTGTCCTCGAGGCCGACCAAACGATGGCCGAGCAGATCGTTACCGGACTGTCGACGGGCGAGGGGCTGATTGAGAGAGTGCGCGATGGCATCGAAGTGCGAGAGTGGAACAAGCAAACCAATACCTACGACACTCGGATCGATCCGGGACGCGACGACAAGCGGCTGCTCGCCGTCGAAACGGAGATGGCAAGGACGCTGGAAGTGGCCCGGCGCGACGGGAACACGCTCTCCCACATCCTGCGCCAAGCTTGGGACGGCGACCCGTTGGACGTGCTCACTCGGAAGTCACCGATAAGGGCCACGGGCGCTCACATCTCGGTGTTCGGACACATCACAACTGAGGAGCTGCGCCGTCGAACTCGATGACGTCTCTATCGCCAATGGATTCGCCAACCGGTTCATGTGGCTTCCAGTGCGCCGTGCGCGGCAGCTAGCCCGACCCGAACCGCTGCTCGAAGCCGATAGGGCACCACTCGTGGCGCGGATTCGCGCGGTGCTCGATGCCGCTCACGGGCGCAGCCGTCTAGATTTCGATCCCGAAGCCCAGGCCGCTTGGGATGCCGCGTATCCCGCCTTGACGGCGGATCACCCCGGTCTTGCTGGTGCCATGACCGCCCGGGCGGAAGCACACGCGCGCCGGCTCGCACTTGAGTACGCACTCCTCGACAGCGACCACGCCATCCGCGCTCCGCACATCTTCGCCGCGCTCGCCCTGGTTGAGTTTGCGGACAGGGGCGTCGCCTACCTGTTCGGCGACCGCCTCGGCGACGGCACTGCCGATACCATCCTCGAGTCGGTACGACGCCGCGGCAAGGTGACTCGATCCGAGGTTCGTGACATCTTCCACCACCACGTGACCTCGTCGCGTTTGGACGTGGCCATCGCGGGGCTCGTGGCCTCCGGCGCGATCAACGTGGAGGAGGAGAGCACGAGCGGGAGACCAGTGACGGTGCTCACTTTGGGCACGAAGCGATGAGCTATCACCGCGCGAAAGGCGCGGAAAGCGCGATTAGGGTGGCTTTCGTCGCTTATGTCGCTTTTCGCGCAGTGGTGGGCGCTGCGATATGACTTATCTCGACGCTGCTCGCGAGGCGGTGAGGCGGCGGCATCTAGGGGCGCCCGCGCCAGAAGCGGACGCCGCGGACGGTTCACCGGTCGATGGGTCCGCCAAGTCGATCGAGCCACTGGTGGTTTCCGCGCCGCGGCGGCTCGTCACCGACGAGCTCCGCGGCGAGCTGATCAACCATCGCGACGAATTGGTTGCCCTCGCGAGCCGCGAAGACGCAGATGCCGTCTCTTGGCGAGTGGAGGCTATGAGGGGGCAACTCCCCCCCTTTCCACGTCCGGTACCGCTACTTCTCGCTCGTCCCGACAACCCGTACGTGGCGGGTACTTGCATCTCCTGCGGTGACCCGGTTCCGGCAGCCCGGTGCGGCCCGTGCCGGGAGGCAGTGCGGCAAGTCCTTCACCATTGGGACACGAAGAAGTGAGCGAGAAGCCTTCTCAGACTTCGCCACAGTCCGCCCGAACTGGTATTCGCCGCGCCCTTGGGCATATGTCGTGAGCGTCACCGGACGCGTCTACAGTGCTACGCGGGTTCGTGGCCTCGCCGACTGGTCACCGCAGAGTGCCACCCGTGCGCTGCTGGTCCACATCGCCGCCGTCGTCGACGAGTTCGCCGACTATCTCCCGATGACCCTCCGGCAGGTCTTTTACCGTCTCGTCGCGACACGCGACTACCCCAAAGACGAGCGGGCATCTGAACGTCTCGGCGAGACTGTCAACCGCGCCCGGCGAGCCGGACTACTCGACTGGGAGGCCATCCGCGACGATGGCACTACGCGTCTCGACCCCGAAGGGTTCAACGGCACGCCGGATTTCTTGGCGACGGTCCAAGCGTTAGCATCGGCGTACACGCGTGACCCAGCGCCGGACCAGGAAGTTGACCTCGAGGTGTGGGTCGAGGCTGCAGGCATGGTCCCGCAGGTAGCCCGCGTCGCGGGACCTTACGGCGTGCCGGTGTTTTCCGGTGGCGGCTTCGACAGCGTCACCGCAAAGCACGACGCCGCACTTCGGATCGTCGAGCGATCGCGACGCGGTCGCCGGACGGTGGTCCTGCACATTGGCGACCACGACCCGTCTGGGTGCAGCATCATCGACAGTGCGGCCGCCGACGTCTCCAAGTTCTGTGACGACTACCACGAGCCCGAACTCGGTAACTTTCCGGCGCATTGCCGTCACCCCAGACCAGGTCGAGACGCTCCGACTCCCCACCGCGCCGCCGAAAGCCACCGATCGTCGCGGCGAACGTATGGCGTACACGGTGCAGGCCGAGGCGCTCGCCCCACCGATCTTGGCCGAAATCGTCCGCCTGGCCATTGAGACGGAACTCGATCTCGACATTCTCGATCGATCGCGCCGTGAAGGCGAAGCAGAGCGCCAGCGGCTGCTTAGTGTGCTCGCGACCTTGCCCGAGGAGCCGTGACGGTCGGGCCCCTCAACATGGTCGAGTACAAGGGGCTTCCCTGATGGCGTCCGCACCTCATGGCCGCCGCACTCCGAGGAACACGCGGACGGGCCGCACCAAGGGCTACAGCCGCCAGAAGGGCGGCGCACATCAAGTCGCTTGGCAAGAAGATCCGATCATCCTCGACCGCATCAGGGCCGGTCTCAAGCCATGGCTGGAACGCAGGTCGCCCCTAGAGTGCCTTGACGTCGTACGCACCTACATGGCCGAAGCTCATCCGGGCGAGCCGCCAATCGGGCTACGGACGATGTACGAGGACCGGGAACGCGCCCAGTCGTTGACCGCTCACGATCTGGAGGCGCTCAGGGCGGAACACCTTGCGGAACTCGACCACGTCATGCGACGGGGATGGGAGACGCTGGAGTTCGACGAACCCGAGCAACGCAAGTCGTGCAGCGTTGCTCGGGATGATCTCCCAGACGATCGAGCGCAAGGCCCGGGTCGATGGAACACTCGCCACGGCGCTGCGGATCGCCTCGATAGCCGTAGTTCAGTCACCGAAACCAGAGGAGCGAGCCGAGGTCGACATGTCGGACGAGGCGTTTGCGCGCATCTTGGCGGTCGCCATGGATCTGCGGGAGAGCCACGGGCTGGTCATTGACGCCGGGAACGACTTCGTCTCGCCGCTTCCTCCGTCGCTGCCGGAGCCGAACGGCAAACCGGCATCGGATGATGACGACGGCGTCCTCGACTATTACGAGCCGGTGTGACCACATCACCACCGAGAAGCTCGACACTCGGCCGACTGAGGAGACCTACTCCGCCGCCAAGTGAAGCGCGGCCGGCACTTGGCGCTAGCGGGCGAAAAGCGCAGCCACGACGTGATTTCCACGCTCGATCCATGCACACCACTGTGTGGTGGGGGCGGGGCCGTGATTCCGACAGACTGAGGCGTGCACGGCCAACCGCACGAAGGTCGCCCTAGCGACGATCGGCGGCGATTCAGGCGACGACTCCTCCCTGATCTCAGAAGGTCGCGATCACCCGCGAGCTTCGCTAGGCTGCGCTATGTGCCGATTCCCGACTACCAGTCCCTGATGCTCCCTGCCCTCCGCGTCCTCGGCGACGGCAAGGAGCATTCCCCGCAGGACGTGATCACGCGATTGGCGGATGAGTTTCACCTAACCGAGGTGGAGAGAAAGCAGGTTCTGCCAAGTGGTCGCACTCCGGTGATCAACAATCGCGTCCACTGGGCTGTCACTTACATGCAGCACGCCGGACTGTTGGAGAAACCGCGTCGGGCCGTCTGGCGGGTCAGCGCGGAAGGGCAGAAGTTACTCGCCGCTTACCCTTCAGCCTTGGACGTTGGGTATCTCAAGCGATACCCGGGCTTCGCTGCGTGGCACAAGGGAGACGCCGGCGAGGGGCAGCAGGTGTCCTCAGCTCCACTCTTATCGGGTCCCCAGGAGCCCGAGACGCCCGAGGAGGCGCTCGAACGGATCTGGGGTGCAATCCGTGGACAAGTCGCCAATGACCTGCTCGAAAGCGTCAAGGCAGGGACCTCGCAGTTCTTCGAGCGCGTCGTCGTGCAGCTACTCGTGGCGATGGGGTATGGAGGTAGCTACGCCGAAGCCGCTCAGGTGATTGGACGCGCAGGCGATGGCGGTATTGACGGCCTTATCAAGGAAGACCGGCTGGGCCTCGACACCGTATACGTGCAAGCGAAGAAGTGGGAGGGGTCTGTAGGACGCCCAGAGATCCAGAAGTTTGCTGGGAGCCTGGAGGGCGAGAGGTCTCGGAAGGGTGTCTTCATCACGACGTCTTCATTCAGTGCTGAGGCACGCGACTATGTGAAGAAGATCGACAAGCGCATCGCGCTCATCGACGGGTCGACCCTCGCGAATCTAATGATCGAGCACAGCGTCGGGGTAACCACTGATCGGGAGTACGCCATCCCGAAGGTCGATCCGGATTTCTTCGATGAGGCGTAGGGACCCCGCGCCGCAAGCACACCTGCAAGGTCCCAGGGCGCTTTGATCGTCGATACTCTTGGGTCGTGCCCGAGCGCCTTGGCGAGCTCACCGCTCAGGAGCGGCGGCGGCGCTCGAAGGCAACTGACGAGCGCGGCGGGCTTCGTGGGATATGGGTTCTAGCGCCATGGCCATCAAGAAGTCCGACCTGTACGCCTCACTCTGGGCCTCCTGCGATGAGCTGCGCGGCGGCATGGATGCCAGCCAGTACAAGGACTACGTCCTGTTCATGCTGTTCATTAAGTACATCACCGACAAGTACGGCAGCAGCAGCGACTTCGCTCCACCAGTCACGATCCCCAAGGGCGCGAGCTTCAATGACATGCTTGCGCTCCGCGGCAAGAGTGACATCGGCGAGAAGATCAACACCGAGGTCATCGGACCGCTCGTGCTGGCGAATGACCGGTTGGCTCGCAGCGATTTCCCCGACTTCAACGATTCCAACAAGCTCGGCGAAGGACAAGCGAAGGTCGAGCGGCTGACCAACCTGGTCAACATCTTCGCGAGCCCGCAACTCGACTTCTCGCAGAATCGCGCCGACCACGACGATATCCTCGGGGACGCCTACGAGTACCTGATGCGGCACTTCGCCACCGAGAGTGGCAGGAGCAAGGGGCAGTTCTACACCCCGGCCGAGGTCAGCCGCGTGATCGCAAAGGTGATCGGCATCTCGCCCAGCAAGGCGAAGGCGTCGACGACCGCGTACGACCCGACCTGCGGCTCGGGCTCACTGCTTCTCAAGGTGGCTGCCGAGTCCGGCAAGCACATCACGCTCGAAGGGCAGGAGAAGGACGGGACCACGGCTGGCTTGGCCCGCATGAACATGATCCTGCATGACTTCCCCACAGCGAACATCCTGCAGGGCAACACCCTGGCCACGCCCAAGTTCAAGGACGGCGAGGCGCTTCGTACCTACGACTACGTAGTCGCCAATCCGCCGTTCTCCGACAAGACCTGGACCACTGGCATCGCGCCAGCGAAAGACCCGTTTAAGCGCTTTGAGTGGGGCGAGCCGCCCGCCAGGCAGGGCGATTACGCCTACCTGCTGCACATCATCCGCTCCATGAAGGGGACGGGCAAAGCCGCCTGTATTCTGCCCCACGGCGTCCTCTTCCGCGGCAATGCCGAGGCCAGTATCCGCCAGCAGCTCGTCCGCTCAGGCTACCTCAAGGCCATCATCGGCCTGCCCGCAAACCTCTTCTACGGCACAAGCATCGCCGCCTGCATCGTGGTGCTCGACAAGGAGAACGCCGCCGGCCGCAAGGGCGTGTTCATGATCGACGCCTCCAAGGGCTTCAAGAAGGACGGCCCCAAGAACCGCCTGCGCGAGCAAGACATCCACCATATCGTCGACGTCTTCTGCAAACAAGCGGACGTTCCTCGCTATGCCCGGCTGGTGTCGTTGGACGAGATCACCGATCCGAAGAACGACTTCAACCTCAACCTGCCCCGCTATATCGACAGCTCTGAGCCCGAAGACCTTCAGGACATCGACGGTCACCTGCGCGGTGGCATCCCGGAGCGTGATCTGGACCTGCTCGGCCCGTACTGGAAGGTGCTACCCACTGTTCGCGGCGTTCTCTTCGAGTCCGCGGGCCGCCCCGGCTATGCGCGCCTGAAACTGCCGCTCGCCGATGTGAAGCGGGCCATTCTCGGCCACGCCGAATTCGCCGCCTTCCAGCAGAAGGCGACCAAGGGGTTTGCCGACTGGCGCAAGGCCATAACGCCGCGCCTTACCGGCTTCGACAAGGACGGCCACCCTAAGGCACTGATCGAGACCATCGCCGAGGATCTCCTGGCCGCGTTCCGTGAGGCACCGCTCCTCGATGTCTATGACGTCTACCAGCACCTCATGGACTACTGGGCCGAGACCATGCAGGACGACTGCTACCTGATCTCCGCCGACGGCTGGGTGAAGGGCGGCCAGCCGCGCGAGATCGTTCAGGTCAAGAACAAGGAGAACAAGCTCACCTGGCCGGAGCCGCACGATTACTTGAAGGGCAAGCGGCGCTTCAAATCCGACCTGGTTCCCGCGCCGATCCTCGTCGCCAGGGACTTCGTCGCCGAACGCGATGCCATCGAAGCGCTCGACAATCAGCTCGCTACGCTGGAGCAGCAACTCGACGAGATGCGGGAGGAGAACAGCGGCGAGGAAGGGCTGCTCACCGAGGTGATCGAGGGTGAGGGCGACAAGCAGAAGATTGCCGCGAAGGCCGTGAAGGCGCGGCTGAAGGAGATCGGCAAAGACCCCCTCTACGCCGACGAGCGAACAGCGCTCGAATCGTACGCTGCCCTGCTGGACCAGCAGACCCAGACCAAGGCCAAGCGCAAGGCCGCACAAGAGGACCTGGACAACAAGGTCGACGCCAAGTACCCCAAGCTCACCGAGGCTGAGATCAAGACGCTGGTAGTCGACGACAAGTGGATGTCGCGTCTATCGGCCGCCGTGCAGGGCGAACTGGATCGAGTGTCGCAGACCATCACCGGCCGCCTCCGCGAGCTGGCCGAGCGCTACGCCACGCCGCTGCCCAAGCTCGCCGACGAGGTCGCGACGCTCGCCTCTCTGGTCGATGACCACCTTACGAAGATGGGCGTGGTATGGAAGTGAAGCCTGGCTACAAGCAGACCGAGGTTGGGGTTATCCCGGAGGATTGGAAAGAGGCCCAGGTTGACGACCTGGCTGTAAAAGTCGGAAGCGGAGTCACACCTAGAGGAGGGAACGCCAACTACCGGGAGTCCGGCCGACCTTTCGTGCGAAGTCAGAACGTTGGATGGGGACAGCTCCTACTCGACGACCTCGTTTACATAGACGACGACACCCACCGCACCTTCCTAGCAACGGAACTTTGTGACCTTGATGTTCTCCTGAACATCACCGGCGCCTCAATTGGTCGCTGTGCCATTGCCAACTCATACGTAGCCGGCGGCAATGTCAATCAGCATGTCTGCATCATAAGAACGGCGCCCGGACGAGTGGCCCCTCAGTTCGTTAGCTACTTGCTTCTCTCGGAATTGGGCCAGCGTCAAATTGAAAGCTTTCAGGCTGGAGGGAATCGTCAGGGGCTTAACTTTGGTCAGATCCGTTCAATCCGACTACCCCTTCCACCCACAAAGCGAGAGCAAGAAGCGATCGCGACTACGTTGAGCGACGTGGATGCGCTACTCGACGGACTGGATCGCCTGATCGTCAAGAAGCGCGACCTCAAACAGGCCGTGATGCAGCAGCTACTGACCGGTCAGACCCGTCTCCCCGGCTTCCACGGCGAGTGGGAGGTGAATACACTTGAGACGTTAGCAGACTGTCTCGATGGCGTTCGCGTGCCACTAAATGAGACACAGCGTGCGCAGATGCGAGGCGATGTTCCCTATTGCGGAGCGAATGGCGTGCTGGACTACGTCAGCGGCTACGTCATCGACGACGACATCATCTTGATGGCTGAAGACGGTGGCTACTTCGATGAATACGCAACACGCCCGATCGCATATCGGATGAAGGGCAAGTGCTGGGTCAACAATCACGCTCACATCTTGAAAGCGAAGTCCGGATACGACCAAGGGTTCCTCTTTCACTCGCTAGTTCACAAGAACATCCTGCCCTTCTTGGCGAGCGGAACGCGGGCGAAGCTGAACAAATCTAAAATGACCAAGATTGAGATTAGGGGCCCAGTTGACGAGGCCGAACAGACTGCCATCGCCGCCGCGCTTTCGGATATGGACGCCGAGCTGGCGGCCCTCGAAGCCCGGCGCGACAAGACCCTCAACCTCAAGCATGCCCTGATGCAGGAGCTGCTCACCGGCAAGACGCGGCTAGTTCCGGCGGGGGCGCGCGATGCCTGAGGAACCCCGCTCCGAGCGCAAGACGCAGAACCGCGTCGTCGCCCTGTTCACAGACAAGGCGCGGGTCGACTGGCTCGGCTACCGCTATCTCGGCGAGTGGAACAAACGAGATAACAACCGCTCTATCGAGACGGTGATCTTCCGCGACAACCTGACAAGCCGGGGCTACTCCGCGGCGCACATCTCCGCCGCGTTGCAGAAGCTCGAGACCGCGGCTGACTCGACGGGCGTCACGCTCTACCAGGCCAACCTACGCACGTACCAATTCCTACGCTACGGCGTGCCGGTGCAGATCGCCGCGGGCCAGGCGCACGAGACGGTGCACCTTATCGACTGGGGACACCCGGAGAAGAACGACTTCGCGCTGGCCGAGGAGGTGACGCTGAAAGGCGGCTACGAGCGCCGGCCGGATCTCGTGATCTACATCAACGGCCTCGCCATCGCAGTGATCGAGCTCAAGCGAAGCTCGGTGGAGCTGGCCGACGGCGTGCGGCAGCTCATCACCAACCAGGAGGAGATCTTCAACAAGGCCTTCTTCAGCGCCGTGCAGCTCGTGCTAGCGGGCAGCGACTCACAGGGGCTGCGCTATGGCACCACCGGCACGCCGGAGCAGTTCTTCGTGGAGTGGAAACACGAGGCGAGAGATGTGACAGCATCCCGCGCTGCGCCTTCCGCCGGAGCGCTGCTTGACCGGCCGCTGGCGCAGCTCTGCAACAAGACACGACTGCTTGACCTGATCCGCAACTTCATCATCTACGACGCCGGCCAGAAGAAGGTGCCGCGGCCTCACCAGTTCTTCGGCGTGAAGGCCGCGCAGGACCGCATCGCCAGGCGCGAGGGTGGCGTCATCTGGCACACCCAGGGGAGCGGCAAGAGCATCGTCATGGTGCTTGTCGCCAAGTGGCTGCTGGAGCACGACCCGGATGCGCGCATCCTCGTCATCACCGACCGTGACGAGTTAGACAAGCAGATCGAGGGAGTAATGAAGAACGCCGGCGTCATCGGCGCCGAGTTCGCCCTCGCCGCGCATCACGTCCCGGGCCGAGTTCGTGGAGAAGCTCGGCGCGGCCACGCCGCGCCTCCTGTGTGCGCTTATCCACAAGTTCGACGTGGCCGACCTCAAGGGCGACCCGCCCCCGGTCAGCGGTCGCTTCTATGTGTTCGTGGACGAGTGCCACCGCACCCAGAGCGGCGACATGAACAAGCAGATGAAGCGCTGGCTGGAGGGCGCGATCTTCATCGGTTTCACCGGCACACCGCTACTGCGCAAGGACAAGAAGTTAACGCGAGATGTGTTCGGCACTTACATTCACACCTACAAGTTCCAAGAGGGTGTGGCCGATGGCGTCATTCTGGACCTGAAGTACGAGGCTCGGGATGTGCCGCAGCGCCTCACCTCGCAGGCCGCTATCGACCGATGGTTCCAGCAGAAGACCAAGGGACTTAACAACTTCCAGAAGGCTGTGCTGCGCAAGCGCTGGGCGACGATGGAGGAACTGATGAGCGCCGGCGAGCGCAAGCAGCGGATCATCGCCGACATCATCGAGGACTTCAGCTTGAAGCCGCGGCTGAACAACGATCGCGGCACGGCTATCCTGGTCTGTGCCTCGATCTATGACGCATGCCACTACTACCGGCTGTTCCAAAACACGGGCTTCCGGCCGTACTGCGGGATCATCACGTCGTACGAGCCGAACCACAACGCGATTTCCCGCGAGCCTGCCAACAGCGACGAGCGCTACAAGTTCGACACCTACACGCAGCACGTTCTCAAGGCGGGACAGACCACCAAGCAGTACGAAGACGAAGCCAAGCGCCGCTTCATCGAGGAGCCGGCGAACATGAAGCTGCTGATCGTCGTGAGCAAGCTGCTGACCGGTTTCGATGCGCCGAGCTGCACCTATATCTACCTCGACAACGAACTGCGGGACCACAACCTGTTCCAGGCCATCTGCCGCACCAACCGTCTCGACGGCGACGATAAGGAGTACGGCCACATTGTCGACTTCAAGGAGCTGTTCGGTGAAGTGGAGGAGGCGATCGCCGTGTACAGCTCCGACGAGCTCGACACGGACGAGGGCAGTGGTGGCGAAAACAACGTCCACCTCAAGGACTGGCTCGATGAGGGCAAGAAGAAGCTCAACGAGGCCCGGGAGGCGCTGCGCTACCTGTGCGAGCCGGTGGCAGTACCCCGCGAGGTTGAGCAGTACCTTCATTACTTCTGCGGCGATGCCGCCAATCCGAACGCGCTCAACGAGACTGAGGCGGTTCGGGTTTCGTTCTACAAAGCCGCTGCCGTCTTTGTCCGCGCCTACGCCGCCATTGCGCAGAATCTCACGGAAGCCGGTTACACGGACGATGAGGCGCACGCGCTGCAGAAAGATGTCGAGTTCTACAGTGAGATCCGCTCGGCGATCAAGAGGCACTCGGGTGAGGAACTCGACGTCAAGCCCTACGAGGCGGACATGCGGCACCTCCTCAACAGCTACATCCAGGCTGACCCGGCGGCTGGCCTGGGAGAGCTTGGCGAGATGTCGCTGACCGAAGTGATTATCGAGACCGGGATCAACGACGCCATAGCTCGGAAGCTCAACGAGAAAGGGAATCTCTCGAAGAACGCTATCGCGGAAGGAATTATCAACAACGTCCGCAGGACCATCATCCGGGAGCAGTTGACCGACCCCCGGTTCTACGAACTGATGTCGACGTTGCTCGACGACCTCATCAAACAGAACCGGACCGACGCAGCCGCGTATGAGGAATTCCTTCGGAAGGCGGAGGCGCTGGTCAAGCGGCTGCTATCAAGGGAACCCGATGAAGGTGTGCCGGCAGCGCTGCACGGGAAAGCCGAGGCAACGGTGATCTACCGCAACCTGCCACGGATTCTCGCCGCAGGCAGCGACGGGACTTACCGGGTCGCGGAGGCCTCTCCGGAATACGGGGACGTACGCCTGAGGTTGGCGCTCGAGATCGACCGTGTGATGCGCGAGCGAGCTCCGGCGGGGTGGAAGGGGGACCAGGCGCGCGAGGCGCAGGTGCTGAACGCGCTGTTTCCTCTGCTCCACCGCGACCGCGCCGCAACGCTTGCGCTGTTCGAGCTCATCATGAATCAGCCCGGTTACTGATGGAAGAGACGATTGAATTCGGCGATATCGCCATCGCCCTGAAGCGCAAGGACGTCAAGCATGTCCATCTAACGGTGCATCCGCCGAGCGGACGCGTCACGCTTGTCGCTCCCAACCCGACCCGCCCTGAGGCCGCTCGCGCCTATGCGGCATCCAAGCTCGGTTGGATACGAGAACAGCAGGCTAAGCTGCGTGAGCAAGCGCGGGAGACACCGCGCCAGTTCGTTGAGCGTGAGAGCCATTATCTCTGGGGCAGGCGCTACCTGCTCTCTGTGAGGGAAGAGGAGGCAAAGCCCGCCATCCGCCTCGGCCACCGCGACATCACGCTCACGATGCGCCCTGGTAGTAGTAGGGCGCAGCGTGAAGCAGTCGTGCATGAGTGGCACAAGTCCCTCTTGCACGGCGCGGTTCGCGAACTGATCCGGAGGTTGGAACCGAAGATGGGCGTCGAGGTAGAAGAGTATTTCCTTCAGCGCATGAAGACTAAATGGGGCGGCTGCAACCCCAGGTCGCGGAATATCCGCTTGAACACCGAACTCGTGAAGAAGCCCAAGGATCTCCTTCGGTACGTTGTCGTCCATGAGATGCTTCACCTGCTCGAACCGACCCATAACGATCGATTTATCGCGCTGATGAGCAAGCACTACCCTGCATGGCGCGAGGCCAGAGCTGAGTTGAACGAGCTGCCCTTGGGCGCGACGGCATGGAAGGAGTAGCGAAACGGGCCCCGTGCACCGAACGCGACCCCAGCCGCAGACTAGCCGGTGATGCTCCGAAGCCACCCGAATCCGTAGATCAGGATCGACTCGGACGTCTAACCGCCACCTCTGCGACGGGGGCTCACATTGGAGCTATAGCCGCAGCGGTTAGGCGAATCACTGTTAGGTAGCCCTGGGAAGCGGTTATTGGGCTCGCGCCCGATGGCAGCCATAAGCGCGCCACCTCCGAGAGCCACCCCGCGGCGAGACTCATCGGTCTGGGGCCTCGCGGAATAGCGCGCGACGGCTGGTCGACAAATGCGTCGCAGACTTGGCGCGGATCTGGTCACGCGCCGCAGCCCGGCCTATCCTCCGCCTGACAGATGCGCTGCCTTATTGACACAAACGTAGTCATAGCGCTTGACCCTGCCTCCTCCGATCTCGAGGCCGGGGCTGCAATGGCTGCCGCCCTGATGGGCGAGTTGCACCGGCACCGTCACCAGGTGTTCGTCCACCCTGCTGTGCAGGCGGACCTTGGCCGCGATCGCGACCCAGCACGCGGCGCGGCGCGTCGAACGTTGGCAGCCAAATACGTTGTCCTTGAGGCCCCGCCGCCACTTTCCGTTCTAGATCCAGGTCTCGTTCGCGACGCGAGCTCGCATGATCAGGCAGACTTGGCAATGCTCGCCGCCGTCGTTGGCAATGCGGTCGACATATTCATTACTGACGACGCTGGCATCCACCGGCGAGCTCGCCGCGCGAACGTAGCCGATCGCGTCCTGACTGTCGTGGACGCACTCTCGTTTCTGCGGACGATCGCGAGCCAGGACATACCCCCCCCGCCTTTTGTTGAGGACGTCCCTCTTTACAGTGTGCCCGATCAAGATCCAATTTGGATTGGACTGCGAGACGACTATCCTGGGTTCGATCTGTGGCTCTCACGAACGAAGCGTGCTGGACGCCGCGCCTTAGTCGTCCGGTCGCTTAAGAACAGCTTCGCCGCCGCGATCTGCATCCTGAAGGACGCTGACGACCAGTTCGAGCTCGGAGGCTGGGTCGTCAAGCTCTGCACATTCAAGGTCTCAGATGACTTCCGAGGCTATCGATTTGGCGAACTGTTGCTCAAGGCTGCCTTTGGCTACTGCACGCGACGCGGGGCAAACAAAGCTTGGGTGACCGTGTACCCGAAGCATGCCGAGCTTGTGGATCTCTTCGAAGACTTCGGCTTTGAGTTGGCACGAGCACTCGAGGGAGGAGAACTACTGTATGTGAAGACGTTTGCGGAGACCTCCACAATTGCGTGTCAAGACACGCAGGGCTCTCACTGTCTCGATTGGCATGTTCGGTTTGGGCCCCCAGCGCTTCACGTTCGGACCGGGCACGTCTTCTTGGTCCCTGTGCGACCCGAGTATCACCGGCGCCTCTTTCCCGATGCTGAGCTGGCGCCTACCCTGCCGCTGGAGTTCGATCCGATTGCTAACGCGCTGCGCATGGCGTACCTATCGAACGCTTCGACTCGCACCGTCACTCAGGGCGCCGGGCTACTCTTCTACCGAAGCCAAGAGAGTCAGGGGGTGTACGCCATCGGAGTAGCAGAGGGGAGCCTAGTCTCAAACGACGCCAGCGAGATCATTCGGTTCGTTGGGCAGAGGACGGTGTACTCAGATGAAGAGATCACTCAGCTCGCTCAGAAGCAGGTTCTGGCGATACTATTCCGGCAAGATCGGATTCTATCAACCCCAATATCGTTGTCAGAGTTGACTTGCAATTCCGCCATTGGCGGAGCCCCTCAACAAATCTCACTCATCCGATCGGAGGCCACACCATGGTTAGTGCGGCGGCTGGCTCTCGCGTAGCCCTCATGAGCGTTCGCCCTCGCTGGGCCGACGCTTTGTTGACCGGCAACAAGACAGTCGAATTGCGGCGCGCCAGCATCGCTCCCGACATCAGTCACGCGCTCATCTACGCAACTTTGCCCGTGGGAGCCATCGTTGGGTGGTTTGAAGTCGATTGCGTAGAACGCGCTTCACCCACTGATATCTGGAAAAGGTGGGGGCGGTCAGCCGCCGTTAGCAGAGCAGAGTTCGAAGCCTATTACGCCGGGGCCTCGAGAGCCGTCGCGATCGTAGTCAAATCCGCGCACGCGCTAAGCCGCCCGATCCCCCTACGTGAATGGGGACATCTTGTCCGCGCGCCACAGAGCTTCGTCTACGTTGAAGGTGCTTTGGCCGCATCGCTTGGCATGTCGGGGATTAGCCCGTCCATCGCAGCATGATCGGCGATTCTTGCGTCGCGGCGATCGCATGTAGGCACGCGGTCGCAGCCGTGGCGATAGTCATCCGCTAGCGAGCTAACGCAGAACCTTCGCCAACGCAGCAAGGGCGTCAGCCTGCACGGCAGGTGAGACGTGGCTGTACGTGTCAAGCGTCAACGAGATCTGGGAATGCCCAAGGATCTCCATGACCACCCGAGGCATGACACCCAGAGCAAGCAGGAAAGAAGCACTTGTATGCCGCAGATCATGAAACCGCTTCCGAGGCAGACCTGCGGCGGCCAGATGAGCCTGGAAGGTGTGGGTGACGTCAGCTGAGTGGAGTGGCCGACCTATCGGAGTTGTGAACACTAGCCCCCATTGCTCCGCCCAGTAATGGCTCGCCAGCCGCTCTTGAGCTTGGCGGGTGCGATGGGTTCGTAGGGTGTCGATCAGTCCCGATGGCAGGGGGCCAATCGGTCGGCGGCTACGGTCACTCTTCGGTTCCACGAGCATGAACCCATTGGGACCGCGTTGAAGCGACTTGCGGACGTGGAGCACTCGATTCTCAAAGTCGACGTCGTCCCATGTCATGCCAAGAATTTCGCCTTGACGCATCCCAAGAGCCAGTGCGACCGAATAGAGAGCTTCAAGGCGGTCGCCTCTGACCGTGTCGAGCAACCTGCGAGCTTGTTCTGTTGTGAGGGGCTCCACTTCACGCTTAGGAACGCGAGGGCTATGGGCGAGGGCCGCCACGTTGCGGCTCACCATGCCCCAGCGAAGGGCTTGATTAAGAGCATTCCGGAGCACAGACCTGATGTAGTCCACGCGACGTGGCGACAGCCCGGATGCGAGTTTCCGATTCAGCATGGCTTGCACTTGGGCGGGCGTAAGTCGGTTCAGGCGGACCTTCCCAAGTTCGGGCTCGATGTGGAGCCGAACAAGGTCCTGGTAGCTACGGTAGGTCGAGGGCCGCACCTTGGTCTTCGCTGTCCCTTCAAGCCACTCTTGTAAGAACTGTTCAACTGTCCCGCGTTCAGGCGGAATCGGTACTCCCTCGCTGGCGGCCCTCACTCCTTGCGCCACTTTGGCTGCAACTTCGACCCGGGTCTTGCCCGTATACCACTTCCGGCGACCGCGGTCCAAGGTGACGTACCCGTACCAAGTCCCGTCCTTGCGCTTGGAGATGCAACCTTCTCGATTGCCTCGGCGACCCCGGCGCTTTCGAGGCTCCGAAAGTGCCTCTGGCGCTCCAACTGTTGTAACAACTGTTGTGTTGGGGCTACCCGCTGCTTCGCTCACCAGGCAATTATAGCCCTGGAATCGTATTCGGATCCGCCAATGCCCGCTCAGGGATTCGAACCCTGGACCTTGGGATTAAGAGTCCCCTGCTCTACCAACTGAGCTAAACGGGCCAGAGCGCTCGATTCTACCCGGGGGTCATGGGCGCATCGGACCGGCACCGGAGCCGACCCGCCCTGCGCGACGCTCTCCGCTGAGCCACACCATCGCCCGGTACTGCTGAGCCAGTCGCATCCGAAGGGGCGGCGGTGACGGCGAAACCGATCCCGAGATCGGCGACGTCGTCCGCTCTTCGATCGCCCGGCGCAGATCCGCAGCCCCGGTCCCCGGGAACACGGTGAGCACCCGACCCAGATCGTGCTCGCCGAAATGACTGTCCCCTGCCCCAAGCGCGGCCCCAAGCTGCTCGCGATGCTCGGCGTAAAACGAGTCGAGCAGACCCCACGTCCTGGGCAGGACGGGCGCGGTATGGCGTACTTCGACCCCATCGAAACGCCGGCTGCTAAGAGCTGTCGAGCCCTCCCGGGCGTCATCGAAGCAAACCATGTCGGCATGAACGGGTGAGCGATCACGGCGAGGCCACCGGCATCGTGGATGGCGTCAACTGTGTCTTCGACCGACATGTGCATTCGGATCTGGCGCTCCAGGAACAGCCCGACGATGTGAATCCCCGGAGGGAAGGCTGCGGTTACCTCCTCGCCCCGGACCACGTCGACGCCGAGCGCCGCGCCGATCTCGATCGCCGGTCCAAGCTCGGAGATCGTGTCGTGGTCGGTGATGCAGAGAACGTTGAGCCCGATCGCGGCAGCCGCCCGAACCAGGTCCTCGGCGCTCACCATCCCATCGCTGGCGAGGGTATGCGCATGGATCTCGGCCAGGCCGAGCCCATCGCCGGCGCGCGCATGAGTGCGCGCTGTTTGCTTCACCGACCAAGTGTAATCGGCTGCTCCGCTATCGCTTTTGCCCCCCTGAGAGCGCGCTGAGAAAGGCTTTTGAGTTCATCTCGCGACAGAGCTCTGGGGAACCAACTCATATACTCGAAGCAATGAGCGGCCCGACCCGCGTCCTCGTTGTGGACGATGAGCAGAGCATCACCGACTTCATCGCGCTCGGGTTGCGCCACGAGGGCTTCGACGTCCGCACCGCGCCGGACGGACATGTCGCGCTTCGGGCCGTCGACGAGTTCAAGCCGCACGTCGTCGTGCTCGACCTGATGATGCCCCGCGTCGACGGCTGGCAATTGTGCCGCGCCCTGTCGGGCGACCGCTCACGAGGGATCATCATCCTCAGCGCGCGTGACGAGACCAGCGATCGTATCCAGGGCCTCGAGCTCGGGGCTGACGATTACCTGGTCAAGCCATTTGATTTCGCCGAGTTGCTCGCCAGGATCCGGGCGGTCCTCCGCCGCCGCAACCCGGACCTCGCCCGCGTCCTCCGCGTCGGCGACCTCAGCATCGACACGGCCACCCGCGAGGTTCGCGCCGGGAAACGCAACGTCGATCTTTCGGTGCGTGAATACGATCTCCTCCTGTTCCTCGCCAGCAACGCCGACCAGGTCCTGCCTCGCCAGCGCATTCTCGACGAGGTCTGGGGCTACAACTTCTTCGGCGACGAGAACAACATCGAGGTCTACGTCCGCTACCTGCGCACCAAGCTCGGCGACACGACCCACGAACGGATTCAGACAGTCCGCGGCGTCGGCTACCGGCTGCGCAGCACCGTCGACGGGAAAGACGCCGCGGCGCGGTAGGACGTGCGCCGCATCCGACACGCTCTCGCATCGCTGCGATGGCGGCTGACCCTCACCTTTATCGCACTGCTCCTGCCGCTGCTCGTGCTGCTCGCCGGCTATCAGTACCTGACGTTGCGGGCCAGCCTGATCAGCAATCAAGTCGGCGTGATGCAGGCAGACTTCACGTCGGCGAAGCGGCTGGTGGCGAGCAAGGAGCGAGCGTTGGGTGGCACCGCCACCACGACTGCCGCCCGCCGTCTGTGCGCCGCCCATCCAGCGCTGGTCGGGACCGCGGTCGCAACTGCGGTGTCAACCGTGACCGGCCAGACGGTCCAGGTGGTTGTGTACAACCGCGATCTGGTCGAAGAAGCGGTCGCGCCGGTCGGCGCCACCCCGCCTACCCTCGATGCCGCTGTGCTCCAGGGCGTGGTGACGCGCGGGACCCGCTCCGGCGCCGAGCAGGTTTCCACGAGCAGCGGCGATCAACTCGTCGTGGGCTTCCCGGTCGTTGCCGGGGTGGCGGCATGCGGCGTCGCACAGCTGTCGGTCTCCATGACGCCGATCACCAATGTGCTGCACGACGAGATCCTCCTGATCACCGCCGGGGGCATCGTGGTTCTGGTACTCGCGCTCGTTCTCGGCGTGCTGCTCACCGGCCGGACGCTGCGCCCCATGCGCCGTCTCTCCGCCACCGCCGAGCAACTCGCAGCCGGCGATCTGACCGCGCGGAGCCGGCTGACACCCAGCAGCGACGAGGTCGGACAGCTCGCGGGCAGCTTTGACCACATGGCCGACCGAATCCAGGAAGCGTTCACCGCACAACGGGACTCCGAAGCGCAGGTGCGACGCTTCATCGCCGACGCGTCGCACGAGCTGCGCACGCCGCTGACCGCGCTCAAGGGCTACATCGACGTCCTGCGCAGGGGCGCGGGTCGTGAACCCGCCGCGCTCGACGCCGCGCTCGAGGCGATGAGCAACGAGTCCGAGCGGATGCGCGTGCTGGTCCTCGATCTCCTGACGCTGGCACGGCTCGATGCGCATCGCGAGTCGCGCCCCGAGGATTTCGACCTCAACGCCGCCGTCGACGGGCTGCTCAATGAAGGCGTGCCGGGAATGCCCGCCCTGGTGGAACGCAACCTCGGTCCATTGCCGCTGCTCGTGCGCGCCGACCGCGGCGCGGTGAGCACCATCGTTCGCAACGTGCTCGTCAACGCTTGCAAGTACGCCCATGGCGCCGCGCAGCACTGGAGCACGGCCGCCGAATCGGGCTGGGCGAAGCTCGAGCTGCGCGACGACGGACCCGGCATCCCGGCTACCGACCTGCCCCACGTGTTCGAGCGCTTCTACCGGGGCGAGAAGACGCGGGCGCGCGAGGAGGGCGGCAGCGGACTTGGACTCAGCATCGTGCAGGGGCTGGCCAGCGCCCAGGGCGGCGATGTGGCGATCCGGAGCAGCGAGGGCGTGGGCACGACCGTGACCGTCTGGCTCCCGCTCGCGCCCGTGCCGCCGCCACCGCCTACAGATTGAACGGCGACTGGAACGAGAGCCCGCTCAACACGGTCAGTTGCCCGGTCGCCATCAGCAGGCCGAAGCCGAAGAGAATCACGCCGGCCACGATGCTGATCACGCGGAGGTGACGGTTGATGCTGCGCAGGGCCCCCTGGAGGCGGTCGGCGAGCAGCGCGACGAGCAGGAACGGGACCGCCAGCCCAAGGCAGTACAGGATCATGAACGGGAGCCCGCCGTACTCGCGGTTCTGAGCGATCGTGAGGATTGCGCCGAGTTGGGGTCCGAGGCAGGGCAGCCATCCAGCCGCGAAAGTGAGCCCGAGGAGCACACCGCCGGCCGCGCCGCTCGAGACACGAAGGTGGAACCGCCGCTCCCGCTCCAGCCAGCCGAATCGCAGCACCCCCATCGTCTGGAGCGCCAGCACCATGATGATCGCGCCTGCGATCCGGTTGACCAGCTCGAGGTTGCGCTGGAAAACGGTGATGGCGAGCACCCCCTCGAGCAGGTAGTACTCGGCGATGAACACCACGCTGAAGCCGACCACGAAGGCGACGCCGGTCACCATCGCGGAGCTCCGGTTGGAGGCTGAAACCGTACCGCCCCCTGCTGCGGCCAGAGCGGGCTGGCCCGCGCGTCCGCCCAGGTAGGCGGCGTAGGCGGGCATGAGCGGGAACACGCAGGGCGAGAGGAAGGACACGAGACCCGCGAGAAACGCGAGCGGAATCGTCGGCCCCGCGGACACCCCGATCACGGCGCTAGCGTAGGTCGGCGGGTGCTAGGGAGGTCCTTCCACGTAATAGCGCTGCCGCCAGCGGATGTAGACATACAGCGCGAGCAGCACGAAGAACACCTCGTAGACGAGCGGCGTCGGCCAGTGAAAGGCCGCCTGCGCGAACCGCTGGATACTGCTTGCCGGCGGTGAGGTCGCTGCCGGTTTGACGGCCTGGGGAATCGGGGTCGCAGTCGGCAGCGGTGTGGGGACCGATGAGGGCACCGGTGCTCCCGACGCCTCCGCGACCAGCGGCGGTGGCGCCGGTGCGCTCGTGTCGCTCTCGCGATAGACCTGGCTGCCGCCGGTCGGAGGGTTCAGCGCCACCACCACCTCGGGGGGCGTGGTGTTGGCGACCGCGATGGCGTCAACGTTCTTGCTGCCGCTCGGGAGCCCGGCGTCGGCCTTGTGATATGTGAGACCACCGTCGGTCGATCGATAGAAGTCGCCGCCGGTGCTGCCGCCGGCGTCCGCCCCGGCATAGGCGAGGTTGGGGTCCAGCGGTCCGAACCGGGCGATGCTGAGCGTCAGCGCCTGCGGCGCTCCGGATCCGGCGGTCCAGGTCGCGCCACCGTCGCCGCTCCGGAAGATGCCCTGCGAGGTCGCCACGATCAGGGGTCGCTTCGGGATCGCCTTGTCGATCTCCCCGGCCGTGATCGACGAGACGACGGCGCCGGCGGGCAACCCCGACTGCAGAACCTCCCAGGCACCGCCGCCGCTGCTGCTGAAGAGATAGCCGGCCGCGAGCGTTCCGCTGATCGCCCCGTCGGCACCCGCGATCACCGTGAACTGCGGGTAGTTCGCGGCCACGGCGACCGCCGCGATCGAATACCTGTCCAGGCCGCCGTCGTGCCAGATGAGGCCGTTCGGGCTCAGGGCCACCCCCGCGTCGGTCCCGGCTGCGATGCCGTCGAGCCCGAACGCGAGCGCCCGGATGTCGAGGTTGCCGAGCCCGTTCGAGGCGTTCGTCCAGGTCGCTCCCGAGTTGGCGCTGGCGTAGACGCCCTTGCCGTCGGTCCCGGCGAAAGCGTTTGACGGGGTTCGCGCGTCGAAGCCGACGGTCCAGACCCGAAGGCCGCCCAGAGTCCGGATCCAGGTGGCTCCGGTGTCACGGGAGACGTAGACGCCAGCGTCGGTCCCGGCGAGGATCGTGCTCGGCAGCGATGGTTCGACCGCGACGCTCCAGATCTTTCCCGATCCGAGGCCGGTGAGCCGGCCGGTCGCGGCGAAGCCGACCTGGGCCGCCGAGACATGGGCGCTGAGCGCCCCCCATCCCATGAGCAGCGAAACGCCGAGCATGACGGCGCCCAGCGACCGCCGTCGCCGGCGTGCCGGCGGCTTGGCGGGCGGACGTGAGCGGGCGGGGTGGTGAGTTCTCAGTGCAGGGCGCTTGAGTAGGTCGAGGTGGGAGGGCGGCGCCGCGAGGTCTCGCGCCGCAATCGGGGAGACCGCCCAAGAATACCCCGCGTTCGGGGTTTCGCGACCGCCCCGTCGCGGTATCTGCGAACCAGATGCCAACCGCTTTCAAGGACTACTACGCGATCCTGGGCGTTCCGCGGACGGCCACCGAGAAGGAGATCCGCACCGCCTTCCGGAAGCTTGCCCGCAAGCATCACCCCGACGTTAACCAGGGCGACAAGGCCGCCGAGGATCGGTTCAAGGAGATCAACGAGGCCAATGAGGTGCTCAGCGATCCGGAAAAGCGGAAGAAATACGACGAGCTCGGGCCGCGCTGGCAGGAGTACGAGCAGTGGGAGCGCGCCGGACAGCCGGGGCCCAATCCGTTCCAGGGCAACGAGCACTTCGGCTATCGGACGGTCTCGCCGGACGAGCTCGAGGGCATGTTCGGCGACCGCGCCCCGTTCAGCGACTTCTTCCAGCAGTTCTTCGGCGGCGCCGAGGCACCCGAGGGCTTCGGCACGGGGCGCTCGCGACGCCGGGTCGCTCGCCGGGGCCAGGACGTCGAAGGCGACGCGGAGATCCGCCTGGAGGACGCCTACTCCGGGTCGGCGCTCACGGTCGACCTGAGCTCGACCGATGGTCCGCGCCGGGTCGAGGTGAAGATTCCCGCAGGGATCCACGAGGGTGCCCGGGTACGGGCATCGGGTCAGGGCGGCGCGGGCAGGGGAGGCGGACCGCGCGGCGACCTCTTCATTCGCGTTCACATCCGACCGCACCCGATTTTCACCCGCTCCGGCGACGATCTCAGCGTCCGCGTGCAGACACCGCTGGCCACAGCGATCGCGGGCGGCACGGTGGCAGTCCCGACGCTTCGGGGCACGACCGCTCAGCTGTCGATCCCGCCGGGAACGCAGAACGGCGCCCGGCTGCGCCTTCGCGGGCTCGGGATGCCGCACCTCAAAGGCGACGGGGCCGGCGATCTCCTCGCCACCGTCGACGTGCGCCTGCCGCACCCGACGCCCGAGGCGTTGCTCGCCTGGGCTCAGTCAGAGCAGACGCCCCCGGGCTGACGCGCTCTACGAGACCGTGAGGATGTGCTCGCGGATACTCCGTCTGATCGTGCAGACGTCGCCTTCGCACGTTGATGCGATCACGTCCACGGCGAGCACGCCGCTGCCGGGGCCGCCCAGACGCAACTCGAGGGTCACGGGGAGTGCGTCCAGTGCCCACGATCGCGGCCCTGCTCCGAGCAGCGTCTCCGGATCGGCGCTCACGCTGACGCGCACGGGCGGCCCCTGCCGGAGGTCGAGGATCGAGCCGTCGAGGTCGACGTCCGCGCTGATCACCAGCCCGGCACCCGCGAGCCCCGAGAGTTCCGTCCCCCCTGGCTGCGCGGACTCTCGACCGTCGCGGATCTTGACCTCGGTCACCGCGCCGGTGTTCGCGTCGACGGTGACCACGCGGTGATGGTTCGTGTCCGCGACGACCAGGCGTCCATCCGGCAGGACGTCGAGGCCCCCGGGCTCGTCCAGGGGCTCGCTCAGCGGTACGGTCCGCAGCGCGCCGTCGCGCCAGACCCGAAGCAGCGAGTTGAACGTGTCCGCGATGGCTATCGACTCGTCGGGGAGCGCCGCGACCCCGAGCGGATGCTGCAGCCTCGCGGTCGTTCGATCGCCGTCGTCGGTCCCCCAGTCGAAAAGGCCGGTGCCGACCAGCGTCTCCACCCTGCCGTTGCTCAGAACCCGGAGCGCCGAGACTTCGGAGTCCGCAAAGGCGATGCCGCCATTCGCAATCGTGGTCAGCCCGCTCGGCTGAGCGAGATGGGCGTCGCGTGCCGGTCCGTCCCGCAGCCCCTCGGCGCGGCTTCCGGCCAGGATCTCCGCCGGTCCGCCGTCGGGAGCGACGGCGACGATCCTGTGCAAGCCGGCCTCGGCGATCGCGATCCTTCGGTCGTCGAGCACGAGCGCGTCCCACGGCGACCGAAGGCCGGACGCGAGCACCCGCCGCTCGCCACCGGGCAGGGTGATCGCCAGCAGGTCTCCGGTAACGGTGTCGCAGACCAGCAGTCGGTCGGCGTCGAAGCGCACTCCCTGCGGCTGGTGGAAGCCTACGAACTCGAGGCGGACGCTCCCGTCGAGGTCGCAGACGAGGACACGGTCGTTGCCGGTGTCCGCGATCGCGATCCGGTTCCCGCCGTCCGAGGCGATCTTGCCTGGGAAGGACAGGGTGTGCTCCCCCCGCACAGAAACCGGCGCGAACGCAGGACCGGCCGCCAGGTCGCGCCTGCCCTCCAGGAGCTGGGCGACGGCACCCTCGAGCGCCGGACCGTTCCCCTCGCCGGATGCCATCGCTGCCACGTAGCCGTCGGGGTCGATCACGACCAGCGTCGGCCAGGCGCGCACGCCGTACTGCTGCCACGTCTCCAGCTCCGGGTCGTCCAGCACCGGATGGGTGACGCGATGGCGGGCCACCGCTCGCGCGACCGCGGCGTGATCGGACTCGTGCGGGAACTTCGGTGAGTGCACGCCGATCACCACGAGACGATCCCCAAAACGCTCCTCGAGGGGTCGCAGCTCCTCGATGACGCGCAGGCAGTTGATGCAGCAGAAGGTCCAGAAATCCAGCAGCACGACACGCCCTCGCAGGTCGCGCAACGCGAGTGGATGGTCGGTGTTGATCCACCCGCCGGCGCCGCGAAGCTCCGGTGCGCGGACGCGTCCGAGCGTGGTTGTCATGCGTCCTCATCATGCCGCGCCACGGGCATCGGGCCGCCTGATCGGGGGCGGGCGTCTCAGGACGCTTGGTATAATCGCTTCAGAGGTAGGTTGGTGCACCGGCCAACAGCACTGGGGTAGCGCTGACCGGCCGTCCACATTCGTTTGAAACTCTCCCTATCCCTTCCTGACCGGCAGGGGGTGGCACTCCGCCCCCTGCCACTTTTCTCGACGGTCAGTCGAGCAGGGATGTGCGAACCAGGGTGTGCTCCCGGTCGGGGCCGACCGAAACCACGTTGACGCTCGCGCCGCACAGCTCACCGACACGAGCGATGTAGACGCGGCACGCCTCTGGAAGGTCCTCGAAGCGCCGGCATTCACGGGTCGGCGACATCCACCCCGGGAATTCCTCGTAGATCGGCTCGACGTGCTTGAGGTGCGAGATGTTCGCCATCGGATGGTCCCAGTACTCGCCTTTGCTCATGTAACCGGTGCAGATCCTGAGCGTCTCGAACTCGTCGAGCACGTCGACCTTGGTCAGCACCATCGCGTCGATACCGTTGGTGGCGACGGCGTAGCGAGAGACCGCGGCATCGAACCATCCGACCCGGCGGGCTCGCCCGGTCGTGGTGCCGTACTCGGCGCCAACTTCGCGAAGTTGATCGCCGAGCAGGTTGGTCAACTCGGTGGGAAACGGTCCGTAGCCGACCCTCGTCGTGTACGCCTTGAACACGCCGACAGTCCTCGTGACCCGTGACGGCGGGATGCCGCTGCCGGTGCACGCACCGCCCGCAGTTGGTGACGACGATGTCACATACGGGTAGGTGCCGAGGTCGATGTCGAGCATCACCCCCTGCGCGCCCTCGAGAAGGATTCGCCGGTCCGCGGTGAGCGCCTCCTGGATGAGCGGATAGATGTCGCGAATATAAGGATCGATGCGCTCCGCGTAGCCCAGATACTCGTCGAGAATCTCGCGCTCGTTGAACGGCTCCGCACCGTACAACCGCGTGAGGGTTTCGTTCTTCAGGCGGAGTACGAAGCGCAGCTTCTTCTCGAGGAATGCCGGCTTCTGCAGATCGCCGATGCGAAACCCGATGCGTCTCACCTTGTCCTCGTACGCGGGGCCGATGCCGCGCCACGTGGTGCCGAGGCGATCGTCGCCACGCATCTCCTCGCCGAGCTGATCAAGGACCGGGTGATACGGCATCACCATGTGCGCGCGTTCGCTGATGACCAGGTTCTGCGCGGGGATGCCGCCGGCCTGAAGCTCGTCGAGCTCCTGAAGAAACGCTTTCGGATCCACGACCACCCCATGGCCGATGATGCAGGTCGTCTTCGGGTAGAGGATGCCGCTCGGGATCAGGTGAAAGCGATGCTCCTTCCCGCCGGTGACTACGGTGTGGCCGGCGTTGTTCCCACCCTGTGAGCGGATGACCACGTCGACGCTGTCGGCGAGCAGGTCGATGACCTTGCCTTTGCCTTCATCGCCCCACTGGCCGCCGACCAGAACCGTGACGCTCATCGCGGCGCGAAGCCTACTGGACCGGGCTGGATCGAGTGGATTGTTTAGCCCGGGCCGCGCGGGGAAACCTCTTCAGCGTCGGAATGTTGGAACCCGGCAGGAACGAGAGAGAACATGGCAGACCAGACCCCGTTGACCGAGTTGACCGCCCAGCTTCCCCCCGACTGGAAATGGGCCGCACTGTTCAATGTCCCCGAGGGATTCGAGCGCGAGTGGCGCGCGTGGCTCGGTGCGGCGGCGCACGAGGAAGAGCTTTCCCTGCTGCGCTGGTGGGGTCAGCGGGCCGACAAGGCCGCCTGACCGTTCTCAGGTTGGACGTGCCCCGCTGAGGTGCGGCCGGGCCAAGGCGCGGCGCAGATGCCTTTGTGAGGCTTTCGGCGTCTGGGTAGCCTGTCGGGTCGCGCGCGTCCGTTGGACGCTTGATGGGCAGCGCTCCCACCGTGTACCGCGGCCGACGCGTGCTCGCGTCGCGCTGCCCGCAACGAACACTTGTTCTATAATACTGAGGTGTGTGATGGCGCGGGCAACATGAAGTCGCTGCGTAGCCTCATGGATGCGATCGGACAGTTCGTGGCCCAGCCGGGTGCGGCCTCGCCCCCCGAACTCGGGGAGCGTCTGATCGAGCTCCGCCATGGGATCGATCTCCTCGAACTCCGCTTCGCGCGTGAGGCGGCCGCCTTCGCTACGACTGACGAGTACGAGATCCAGGGGCCGACATCGCCGATCGACTGGGTGCTTCACCAGTGCTCCATGTCGATCGGGGCAGCCGCACGCGCGGTCGCCACCGGCGAGGCCGCCGAGCGGCTGCCGGCGAGTGTCGCTGCGCTCCAGGCGGGGCGGATCGGCTTCGCCCACCTTGGCCTGATCGCCGGGACCGAGCGGGCGGTGACCGGCGGCCGTGGCTTCGACGAGCGCCCGCTGCTGAAACTCGCCCCCGAGCACTCGGTGAGCCGGTTCGCCAACGACTGCACCCACGCCCGCCACGTCGCTGACGCCACCGCGGTGCTCGCCGAGCACGTCGGCCTGGTCGAGTCCCGGCGGCTCGAGCTCACCCGCTGTGAAGACGGTCGGATCGTCGTTCGCGGGCTGCTCGACCCGGTGGGTGGGGCCACATTGCGGGTCGCGCTCGCCCCGCTGACCAAGCGCAACGGCGCGGGCGACGACCGCTCCCGCGAGCGCCGGTATGCCGACGCACTCGTCGAGCTCGCCCATCACGCGCTGGATCACGGGTTCATCACCGAGCGGGGCACCGCCCGACCCCATCTGCAGCTCACCGCGTCGGCCGAGACCGTGATGGGACTGCGCGGAGCTCCCGGCGGTGATCTCGAATTCGCCGGGGCGGTGCCGGCCGCCACCGCAGCGCCTCGCCTGCGACGCGAGCATCCGCCGGGTGCTGCTCGGCCCGGACTCGGCGGTGATCGATGTCGGCCGGGCGCTGCGGGTGCCCTCCGCGCCCGCCCGGGCCGCGCTCCGAGTGCGCGACCAGGGGTGGGTGTGGCCGGGATGCGATCGGCCCTCGTCGTGGACCAATGCGCATCACGTCTTCCACTCGGGCCACGGCGGGGTCACCGAGGTGCCAAACCTGGTGCTGCTCTGCCTACGCCGTGTTTGACTGTTCGCTTGTTCGAGGTCTCCACCTTAAGAACCCTGAGTGCGGTGTGCCCGCTGTGGAGAGCGGCGCCGACCCAAGCCGGGTGAAGATTAGGATTCCGTCGTGCTTCCGTATGACGAGGCCGGGTCCGGAGAGGTCGTCCTGCTCATCCACGCCGGTGTGGCGGATCGCTCGATGTGGGGCGAGCACCTTGACTGGCTGGCGGAAGCCGGGTTTCGGGCGGTAGCCGTCGACCTTCCCGGCTTCGGTGAGGCGGTGATAGAAGACGGACTGCAGGCGCCGTGGGCCGATGTTCTGCAGACGCTGAGGGGGCTCGATGTCGCATGTGCAGCTTTCGTCGGTAACTCGCTCGGCGCTGCAGTGGCACTGCGGGCGGCTGCCGTCGAGCCAGCGGCGGTCTCCGCCCTGGTGCTCATCTCCCCACCGCCGCTGGTAGCGAATCCGTCGCCGGCGCTGCGTTCGGCGTGGGACGCTGAAAACACGGCTCTGGAGGACGGCGACATCGATGGGGCGGTGGCCGCGGTGGTCGCGGCCTGGACCCAGCCAAACGCGCCCGAGGCGCTCCGCGAACGGGTCGCGACGATGCAGCGTCGTGCTTTTGAACTGCAGGCTGCCGCGGGAGAGATCCAGGAGGCGCCGGATCCGCTCGAACAACACCCAGAGGTACTGGCGGAACTACAGATCGCCGCTTTAGTGGCGGCGGGAGAGGACGACATGGTGGACTTCCGGGATGCCGCCGAGCAGCTAGCAGAAGTTCTGCCACTGGCGCGGCATGCCGTGATCAGGGGCGCTGGTCACCTCGCTCCGCTCGAAGCTCCAGGCGAATTCAAACGGCTCTTACTCGACTTCCTGCGTAACCGAGCGACCTGACAAGGCGCCTTGCGGAGGGATCGACACACTCGGAGTTCTCCCTCGAAGCTCTCCGTCCGGTGCTGAGAGATGTGATCTTGGGTGGGGTGTCGACCACCTTGATCGGAATCGTTCATCCGTGCATTGGCGCCAACGCGCGTCACCAAATGGCGGTACGGCGCTCGCGGGATAGACAGCCGGTATGCGCTCGTCGAACTCGCGGCGGCGGCGTCAACCGCAGGTGAAGCGCCAACCCTGACCTCTCAGTCTGCCTCAACGTACATTTGCGGATTGACGGGCACCACATCATCCACTGGTCGGACGGCGGTCCCACCGAGGTCGACAACCTCGTCAATCGTTAGGACGACCCCCTCGACAGTCGCCATGCGAGATCAGCGTCGGCTGAGCGACCATGTTCGGTCTCGGTTCGCCTCACTATCAACCAACTAGGCTGTCCGGGGGATCAGCAGAGAAACCTCATCACCGGCCGCGTGGGGTAGGTGCGTGCAACCTCGGTGAACCCCGCGGCGGAGAACATGGCCACGGTGCCGGTGTAGATCGCGGCCCCTCCGACCCGGGTGGTGCGCAGGGCGGCCACGTCGACTGGATGACCCCTCGACGGCTGTCGCCCCGTGCTCACGGGCGAACTCGACCGCCGACCTGAGTAGCGCTCACAAGGACCAGCCGGTCGGCTGTCGGACCCGGCGCCGGTACGGTCATCCAGGGTCCTGGGAGACCAACGTGCACAAGCACGAGGGAACCTTTGCCGTGGGGCAAGAGATATCCGAGCGTCACCCCGAGCTTGCGGGTCAGCGGGGCGACTTCGCGTCGGGCATCGAGCGAGCGCGGTACATCCAGCAGGGGACATTCGCCGCGGGTCAGGAGCACGCGGACCCGCATCCCGAATTGATCGAGAACCGGCTCGGCTTTGCAGCCGGCCAGAGGACTATCAGGTTCATACCGTCGTACCGGTAGCTTCTCGAGTTCAGGGCCTGCGGCCTATCGCGACACTCGGACCACCCAGAGTGGTGATGACATTGCCCCGGTCCCGGCCGGTTCTAGGGTAGTTCGCGCCTTAGACTCAAGTGTGTTAATGGCACGCTAGGGTGCTCTGCCATCTTGTCCCCGAGATTCCAGCTCGGGCCAGGTTCCTCTTGTCGATCCAATCGGCCGAAACTTAGTCGGGCTGGTCAGGTCGATGCCGTCGGGCACGACCTTCGCCCCGGGATCCCTGGGCAGCCCGGTGCCCCCCGATCGCCGACATTCGTCGGCCCGGCCACGCTCACGCCTGGCCGGGTGGCGAAGGCCCGCCGGCCAGCAGCCGGTCGAGTTCGTCGCCCGCCTCGCCGCATCCAGCGTCTACGAGCCGCTGCAGCTCGAGCAGGTCGCCGTTGGTCACCGCGCGAGCGGTCAGCAGGTGCCCCGCACGCAGGCAGCCTTCATCCAGCAGATCGTTCAGCTCCTCGAGGTCCCCGCGCTGATCCGCGAGGTCGGCCAACCGGTCCAGGGCCATCTCGTTTCCCTCGTCGGCGAGTGCTCGCAGGGTGTCTCGATCGGCGTTGATGTTCGTCATGCCTCCTATGGTGCGACCTTGCCCTCGGGGCAAGGTCAAGTGCGACCATCGGGTCGTGATTACCATCGGTCAACTCGCCAGGTACGCGGGCGTGTCCATCAAGACCATCCGGGTCTATCACGACAAAGGCCTCCTGGCTGAGCCCGGTCGTGACGCCTCCGGCTACCGTCGTTACAACGCCCAGGACGCCATTGACCTGATCAAGATCCGCACCCTGGCCGAAGCGGGAGTCCCGCTCGCGCGGATCCGAGCCCTCAAGGCGGCACCGGACCCGGCGTTCCAGCGCGCGGTCACCGAGATCGAGCACGATCTCACCGCGCGTATCCGAAGCCTGCGCGCCACCCAACGGCGACTGCGGGAACTCGCCTCCGGCCACACCCGTTTGCTTCCTGCGGAGGTCGGCCAGCACCTCCAGCGGCTCGGCGAGCTCGGATTCAGTGAGCGATGGGTCGCGTTGGAAAGCGACCTTTGGATCCTCGTCTTCGCCACGCACCCGGACATAGCTGACGAACTCTTCCGAGACCAAGCCCAGGCAATAACCGACCCCGCCCTCCGACAGCTCTACCTCGACTACGACCGCGCGCACGACCTCGACCCGGAGGACCCCATCGTTGCCGACCTCGCCCGACGCATCTTCGACGCGACCACACGGCGATATGGAACCGGTGAGCTCCCCGGACAAGCGATCGGCTCGGCAATCCCGCAGCTGATCCAAGGCGCCGTCAACGCCTCGTCGCCCGCCTGGCAACGACTCGACACCCTGATCCGCGACGCACTCGACAAGGCATCCGAAGGCGCCGCCGACTAGAGCGACACTGTGTTCGAAGCCGCACCCGTCAGGGGCGATGCAACAAGACTTGCAGTGCCGTCTCCTGACGGCGACGGGTTCGCTGACAGCCGACCAGGCGAACGCCACCGAGTTCGCGCTCCATTCGAGCAGCGAACGTTTCTAAGCCGATCGGAGAGGCGATAGGGTTTTAGGCTACAGGGCGGTCCTGCTCGATCGCTGGGTCGACTTCCTCTCCGGGTGCACCACCCCGAAAACATGAGTTCGTTCTGGTGTGTTATTTGCACGCTGGGGTGGCCGAGGGGCATTTCCCCTGGGTGATGTCCCTCAACAGCGGTTCACTCCGGGGCACGACCCGGTCTTATGGGGCTTCCGGCGAGCAGACCGTGCGGCTCCGGTCGTTGTCGTCCATTCGACCGCCACACGAGAGCGCCCTCTTTCGGCGAAACTCGGTGCGTGGCCAGATGCCCGAATTGCGGGAAGGAGCTCCCCGGCGACTACCCGTTCTGCCCCTTTTGCGGGGCTCCACTCGACGAGGCTGCCCCGGCGCCGGTCCGCGAGGAGCGCAAGGTCGTCTCCGTGCTCTTCTGTGACCTCGTGGGCTTCACCGCGGCCTCCGAGCACGCCGACCCCGAAGACGTGCGCGCCCGGCTCCGCCCATATCACGCGCAGCTCCAGCAGGTGATCGAGCGCCACGGTGGCACCATGGAGAAGTTCGTCGGCGACGCGGTGATGGCCGTGTTCGGCGCGCCGGTGGCGCATGAGGATGACGCCGAGCGCGCGGTCCGCGCGGGCTTGCGCATCCTGGAAGCCATCGAGGACCTGAACCGCGGCGACGACAAGCTGCAGCTCCAGGTCAGGGTGGGCATCAATACCGGTGAGGCGGTGGTCGCCCTGGGCGCGCACCCCGAGCGCGGCGAAGGCTTCGTCACCGGCGACGTGGTCAACACGGCCTCACGCCTGCAGGGCATCGCCCCCATCAATGGAGTGGCGGTATCGGAGCCAACCTTTCGCCAGACCGAGCGCGTCTTCACCTTTGTTCGCCTCGAGTCGGTCCAGGTCAAAGGCAAGACGGACGCACTCCCGGTCTGGCAGCCGCTCGCCGCCCGAGCCCGCTTCGGGGCCGACGTCATCAGAACCAGTGCCACGCCGTTGGTGGGCCGGGAGTTCGAGCGCCAGCAGCTGATCGCCACCTTCGAGCGCGCCGCGACGCAGCGTTCCTGCCAGCTGGTGACCGTGGTGGGCGAGCCCGGGGTGGGCAAGACCCGCCTCTGCACCGAGCTCTTGCAGTACGTCGAGCAACGCCCAGGGCTGGTGCGCTGGCGCCAGGGCCGGTGTCTCCCGTACGGGGAGGGGATCGCCTTCTGGGCCCTGGGGGAGATCGTCAAGGCGGAAAGCGGCATCCTCGAGTTCGGACTCTCCGGAGGAGGCGTTGGCCAAGCTTGACCAGGCCATCCCCGAGCACGAAATGGACCGGGCGTGGCTCAAAGCAAGGCTGGCTCCGCTCGTCGGCGCGGGCGGCGAGCCGGCGGCGCAGGAAGAGTCGTTCACCGCCTGGCGACGCTTTCTCGATGGGCTGGCGGCGCAGAACCCCACGGTGCTCGTGGTCGACGATCTGCATTGGGCGGACGCGCCGATGCTCGCCTTTCTCGAGCATCTGGCTGACTGGTCCACGGGGGTGCCGCTGCTCCTGCTCTGCACCGCGCGCCCGGAGCTCCACGAGAAGCATCCGACCTGGGCGGCGGGAGTGCGCAACGCCAGACGATCAACCTCGCACCGCTCTCCGACGACGAGACGGCGACGCTGATCGCCCTGCTCCTGAAGCGGACCGTGCTGCCCGCCGCGACCCAGCAAGCCCTGCTCGACCGCGCCGGCGGCAACCCGCTCTATGCGGAGGAGTTCGTTCGCCTGCTCAGTGACCGCAATCTCCTGGGCACTCGCTCGAGGAGGTCTCTTCCCGATCGGTGCAGGCCCTCATCGCCGCCCGCCTGGACACGCTCTCAGCGGAGCGCAAGAGCCTGCTCCAGGACGCCGCGGTGATCGGCAAGGTCTTCTGGGCCGGAGCGCTCGCGAGCATGGGCGATCGTGACCCGCGCGATGTCGAGCTCGCCCTCCACGAGCTGGCCCGCAAGGAGCTGGTCCGGCCCGCCCGGAGCAGCTCGATGGAGGGTGAGCGGGAGTACGGCTTCTGGCACCTGTTGGTGCGCGACGTCTGCTACGCCCAGATCCCGCGGTCCAGCCGGGCCGCCCGGCACCGCGCCGCAGCTGCGTGGATCGAGCGCGAGGCCGGGGAACGCGTCGACGACCTCAGCGACGTGCTCGCCTATCACTACACCCAGTCACTGGAGCTGCCCGCGCCGCCGGCCAAGAGCAGGTCATCCCGGAGCTGGAGGCAATCTCGCGCCGGTATCTCGCCTTGGCCGGGATCGGGCGTTGCCGATCGACGTGGCCGGCGCTGAAGCCAGCTTCGCCCGAGCGATCGAGCTCGCCCCGGGGGACCACCCGGATCGGGCTGCCCTGCTGGAACGTTGGGCGAACGCGGCGCAGCTGCTGGGACGCCTCCCGGAGGCGAGGTTGGCGCTCGAGGAGGCGTGGCTCAGCATCGCGACGCCGGTGCCACCGTGGCCGCGGCGCGGACATTGACCGCTCTGTCGAGGTGCTCCGCATGGCCGGCGATCTGCGTTCGCGGATCTCATCGCCGAGGCGGTCGAACTGCTCGAGGCTGAGGAGCCGGG
>CAVPXI010000011.1:0-100454 GCA_963709585.1 Candidatus Dormiibacterota bacterium
GACCCCTTGACGACGCGTGGTTCTATCCGGTCAGTTGCAGGCTGTGATGCTGCTTCTAACGAGCCCATGCCCGTCAGTGTTGATTGTCACCGTCCCCAGATCTGTAGGAGGGGTGTGGATGTAAGTGGGCGACAGCGCCGCCACGGAAGCTGCATACGATCCGTTGTCGCTGTAGTACGCGTCGCTGGCCGTCTGGACCGTCTGCAAGTCCGTCTGGCACGCTGCGGTGTTGCCTCTCTGGACCACTCCGGTGACGTTGAAGATGACGATAGCCGCCAGGACGGCCAGGATGGCGATGACGACCAACAGCTCAATGAGAGTAAACCCCCGTTGACCCTGGTGCCGTCGCCGGGCCACCCGATTGTAAATGTCATCCATGGTGTGTAGTCCTCCTCTTGTCAGATTCTGATTTTGCTGGCAGGCCAAAAAGGCCGCTCCCCTCGGGGCTCATCATCATCGCCAGCGCTCGCAAAGCAATAGATGCAAATACCTCATTTTGGGTGAGCAAGATGACGGTATCCCTGCGTTCCAGTTGGTTCATGGCGCGTAGTTGAAGGCCACCACGCCGCTGAGTGACCCGTCCCCACACTGGGACTGGATGATGGCCCTGCCAGTGGCGCTCACGCCACCGGTCGTCCCGGTTACCGAGTTGTCAAATACCCCGCAAGCGCTGATCGAAACAGGCGGTCCAGGACTGCTCAGGCTGAGGCCGCTGCCAATTCGCCCGCTCACACTCATGAACAACGAATTCGCGATCAATCTACCAGTGATCGTGTCACCCGCGTTGCCCTGCAGCGAAAGGCCACTGGAGCGCAGATCGATGGTCCCTGAGACGGACGCGCCTTGTCCGCTTGTCTGGTAGACGCAGGTACCCTCGCCGCTCTCACAAGCGGTGGCTCCGCCAGGATCGAGTAGGTGCGGGTCCGCCAAGACTGCAATGTCCGCGTACTGGCCGGTCGTTGGGGCGCTAAACGTTGCCTGAGCCTTATTGCCGCTGAGGTTGACCGACCCACCGGTGGTGTGGCCAGTCGCTGCGCAGAGTCCACCGCTCGGACCGTAGCCAGGGCATGTCAAGAAGATCGCAACCCCGCTGGGACCAGAGAGGCTTGCCTGGTTACCACTGACGCTGAGGAGGCCGGTAAAGACGTATGTGCCAGGCGCCATGGTGACGGCCGCCTCACCGCTCACTGTCAGGCTTGCCCAAAGTCCGGGTTTCACCGTGGTGGATTCGTCTCCGGCGAGGTTTTCAGTGCAACCGTTGGCTGCCTTCCATGACGTGCATCCCGATGGCATATTCGTAACGGGCGGCGACGGGGCGCCGAGGCTGGCAAGCGGGTCAGCGATAGCGGGCGCGTAGTAGGTTGGAGTTGGGCTGCAGCCGCTACAAAGACCTGCTCCGGACAGGAGGCGGACGTGCGCGTCAGACGGTCCAGCTGTCAACGTGCTCCTCGATGTGACGCTGCCATTGATGTAATCGTCGCCCCCGGTGGTCGTCACGTCCGCGCCGGTGCACTGGGCACAGAGGAGATTCAGGACTTGGGCAGTGGGCGCAGTCGGAGATCGGGAGAGGTTCAGAATGCACAGCAAACAGTTGATACCTGGCCCTCCGCCCGTAGACTGTGTCTGTCCAGGATTGCAGGCGTTGACTGTGTAGCCGACCGAATCGGGTGTCGCTCCAGGCTTTGGTTGCATGATGAGTTGCCCACCATCGCCGGGAGCGCACGTCAAGGAAAGATCATTTTGATTCCGTCCAGCGTCCGCAGCAGCATACGCTGCGCCACCTTCGGCACTCGAATCGCTGGTAGCAGTCAACTCCGTCTGAACGTGCTGCAGCTCAGTCAGGCTGCCTACGCCTAGCACCGATACAACGACAAGACCGAAGAATGCGATGAACGCGATCGCCAGGATCAACGACTGACCGCGCTCGCCGGCGCGGCGACCATGCGACGTGTGGTCTAGCATGGGTTACCCGCGCTCGTTATTCTTGACCCTGAACCGGCTGGGTCCGTGGCGATGGGATGCAGCACCAAGATCTCTGACGGGCCTTTGGTGACACCCACCGTTGTGATGCTCACCGGAATCGCCCGTACCCACGAATGGGTTTCCCCCAGTGGCATGACTGTGGCCACGGCACCAACCTGTATGTTTAGCCTGACCTCTCTGGCCAGCGGCAGGGAGGCGGCAACCGTCGACACGGATCCGCTCGAGGATATGGCGTACTCAGTCCTCAGCGCTGTGGTGTTTGAGCCGATCGCATACACGGCTACATGACATGAGGAGTCCGAGATTTGCGGCCATCCGAGGCAAAGGTCGGCGTCTGGACAGTCGCGGTCGGGAAGCTTGGCGAAACCATTAGCACAGCTACCGTATGGCGTGTCGGAAGCGGGCGTGTGGACGCATGCAGCGCGAGCACCGTCCTTTCCGAGCGTCTGCTCCAGCACCATCAAGTCATGGGAGCCCAGCAGTCGCGCCTGTGGGCCGCCAGGACGAAGAACCTCCAAGCCGACCGAGAAAATGGCGGCGATGGCGCCTCCGATGATTGCCAGTATTGTCATCGATACAATGACTTCGATAAGCGTGAAGCCGCTTTCGTGCCGGTGTCTCGGATGGCGCATCAAGTGTGATCCGCTCACCACGACTGGCTCTTCCATATGGTCCGAGTCAATGACCGCGTGCCGTGCGACACACTGAGTGCAATTTCCTGGACGCCCCAATCACAGGGTTTTGTCTCCGTGCAGGTGCCCGGCGTGACGCAGTACTTGATTGGTGCCGTGGCAACAAGGTTGCGCGTCCCGCTGGTCGAAAGGTACACCGCGGAGGCGCTCCATGCTGTCACACCTGAAGGTGGCAGCGGAAGATGGGAATTGTAAGCTGCAGCAGTCGCGCACAGCTGATATGCGAGCCCCGTCGACGGCGTTGAGTCCCGAACGAAGTCCGACAATTGCCGCATGGCGACCTCTAGCTGCGACTGATCTTGGGCGATGAGTGCCACCTGCTCGGTCTCAGCCAGTGCAAAACCTATTCCTACGACGCCAACGGACATCACCGCGATGGTCACTAGGCTCTCGATCAGAGTGAGCCCGCTCTCGGCTCGATGATCCTGCCGTCGCCGATGTGCTCCGATGCGCGGCGAATTGCGGCGAAACAACCACTTGATCATGGCTACGGCTTGAATCCGCCGGCGAGTGAGTAGATTGAGGTGATTAGGGTCACAGCGACGAACCCGACGATGAGACCGACGAAGATGATCATTGCCGGCTCCAAAAACGCTGTCAGCCGCTTGATCCGATAGTCGAGCTCATCCTCATACATGTCCGCAGCCTCAGTAAGATTGAGGTCAAGGTGGCCCGTCTCCTCACCAACGCGGAACATTTGGATGACGGCAGGCGCGAATACCCCCGACCTCTGGAGAGGTCGGTAAAGGCCTTGCCCGGCGGCCAGTGCAGGACCGACTTGTTCGAGCTTTCTCCTGAATACCCGGTTGCGAACGTTGTCGATAACGACTCCGTACGTTTGGCTGATGGGTACTCCGGCACCCAGCATATCGCCAAGGGTGCGGCAGAATCGCTCGGTCATTGAAGTCCGGAGGAGCGCCGCGATGATGGGAACCTTGAGCAATGCGTTGTCGACGAGATAGTGCCCACGGTCGGTGCGCACTCCGATTCCTGCCGAGACGACGACCAGGAGGGCGGCCGCTGCGATGATCGCTCCGTTGTGACCGATGAAGGCGGAAAGCCCGAGCATTGCGTTCAGGATTCCTGGCGTCGGCACCTGTAGCGATGCATAGAGGTCACTGAACTTCGGAAGCACAAAGACAACAATTCCAATCGTAATTGCGATGGCAAAGGTGAAGATCACTGCCGGATAGGTCATAGCTGCCTTGATTTTCTGTCGCGCCGCCGCCTCCCGTTCGATGTGTCGGCCAGCCTGACGGAGAACCACGTCGAGGTTTCCCGTCACTTCAGCTGACCGCACCATGTCGCATACGATCCTGGGGAACACGTGCGGATGCCTCTCGAACGCGTCGCTCAAGCGCACACCGGTTTGGAGATCATTGGCGACAGCTTCATAAGCTTCACGAAGCCGGGGAGTTGTGGCCTCCTGGGCGAACGTCTCGATGGCGGTCGTCACTGGGACGCCCACTCGCACGAACGAGGCCAGTTGACGGCAAAACAGCATGATGACCTGGGGTTTGACCGCGGATGGACTGTACGTCAGGAAGCTTCGAACTGACTGACCAAACGTCCTCTTTTTGCGCGTCGTTGCCGCAGAGGCGACCTGTGCCATTCCTGTCCCCTACAACACGTACACGGTGCGCATCGCCTCGGCGATCGTGGTCTTGCCGTCGTCGACCAGATCGCACACCGCATCCTGCAGCGTGCGCATGCCCTCGCCGCGTGCGTATTGCCGGATCTCCTCCTGAGTTGCGTGGCCGACGATCATCGCGCGCACCTGCTCATCAACACCCATGCATTCGAATACCCCGGTGCGCTCGTAGAAACCCGTGAAACTGCAGCGCCTGCAGCCGGTGCCGGCTATCTGGTTGCGTCCGGGCTCGCGGCCGCGCACCAGGTTGTAGAAATCCCGCTCCGGCGCCTGCACAGCCACCTCCGCGCTGCAGTGAACGCAGTTGACGCGAACCAGGCGCTGAGCAACCACGCCGACGACGGATGACGCGACGAGATATCCCTGCAGTCCCATGTCGAGGAAGCGAAAGAGCGCGCCCACCGCGTCGGCCGCATGCAGCGACGCCATGACCAGGTGCCCGGTGAGCGCGGACTGCACGGCGATCTGCGCCGTCTCCTCATCGCGCACCTCGCCGATCAGGATCACGTCGGGGTCCTGGCGCAGGATGGCGCGAAGACCGTTGGCGAAGGTCATGCCCGCCAGCCGGTTGATCTGGACCTGGTTGATGTTGTCGAACTGATACTCGACGGGGTCCTCGATGGTCGTGATGTTGCTCAGGGCGCGATCCATCTCGTTGAGCGCTGCGTACAGGGTGGTGGTCTTCCCCGATCCGGTCGGGCCGCTGACGATGAACAGCCCGTACGGGGAGGCGATTAAGCGCCGCAAGAGCTCGTGCTCCTGCTCGCGCAACCCCAGCTGTGCCAGGGGCAGGAGCGAACGCGAGCGATCGAGCAGACGGAGCACCACCTTCTCACCCCAGATGGTCTCCATCGTGGCCACGCGAATGTCGACGGTGCGACCGTCGACATTGACCGTCGTCTGCCCGTCCTGGGCGCGATGCCGGTCGACGATGTCCATGTCGGCCATGATCTTCAGCCTTGAAGCCAGCGGCCCCCCCAACTGGCTGGGCAGGGTCTGCACGTCGCGCAGCGCGCCGTCGATGCGGTAGCGGATTCGGAGGCGGTCCCCCTGCGGCTCGATATGGATGTCCGATGCCCGGTCGCGCAGTCCCTGCGTCAGCAGGAGATCGACAATCTGCACCACCGGCGCGTTGGGGCTGACCACGGCCAGCTCCGCCACTCGGTCTTCGCGCACGCTCGTGAGCACGGCGCGCTCCACCGCCTTGCCGACCTTCTCGTGCACGCTGTAGAACCGGTCGAGCGCGCGCTCGATGGTGTCAGCGTCGGCGAACTCCATTCGCACGCTACGGCGGACGGTCTCGGTGACCAGCTGGGTCAGCGCCAGGTCGTCCGGCTTGATGGTGGCGACGTGCAGGATGCCGTCCTCGTCCACCCCGTAGGGGAAGATCCGGTGCTCGCGGGCGAACGCCGCGCTGAGGCTCTCGACCGCCTCGGGTTCGGCCTCGATAGTGTCGAGGTCGAGCGGGATCAGCCCGAGTTTTGAGGCGAGCGCTCGAGTGACGAGGTCGCTACGCACCCCCAGCGCAACAAGAATCTCGCCGAGCGGCCGCTGGTCGCGACGCTGCAGCTTGAGCGCGACCTTGACCTGGTCTCTGGTGGCGGCGCCCGAGTTGATGAGCAGATCGCCGATCCGCCGCGAGGCAGCGATGCCGAGGTCGACCGGACGGTCTCCGCGCCCCCCAAGCTTCATGACCACCGTTCCGCCCCTATCGCGCCGTACGATGCGCTGTGCGCGCCTCGTTTACATTGGAGGGAGCAGCGGCCGCACATATGCACCCTGTCCATCCCCAAAGATCCTCTCGTATACATGTGTCATATGAGCAGACGCATCGATGGCACAGCCCCTAGGGCAAATGCATCAGCCACCGAACGCTGACCCCCTGATCGCCGACCGGGAATCCGGTCGCGAGCGGCTGATCCGCGTGCTAATCGTAGAGGACCATCGAATGTTCTCGCAGGCGCTGAGTGCGGCGCTCGATGAGGCCGACGACATCGCCGTCACCTCGGCGGTGAGCAGCGCTGCCGATGGCCTGCGGGCGGCGGCCGAAACCAATCCGGACGTCGTCCTGATGGACTACCGGTTGCCCGACGGCAATGGGGTTGAGCTAGCGCGGCGCATCAAAGCGACCACGCCCGCAGCTCGGATCGTGATGCTCACAGCGTCCTCGGACGACAGCGTGCTCCGCCAGGCGATCGAGGCCGGCTGTTCGGGTTACCTCACCAAGGACCACACCATCGAGGAATTGATCCTCGCGGTTCGCGCCGCGTACAACGGCGAGGCCGTTATCTCGCCGGCACTGCTCAGCCTGCTGGTCGCACGCGAGACCGACCGAGCGCGTCCCGGATCGGATCTCACTGCCAGGGAGGCGGAGGTGCTCCGGCTGCTCGCCCAGGGCCGCTCCAACCCCCAGATCGCCACCGCTTTGGACATTCGCCTGGCGACGGTTCGGAACCACGTGCAGAGCGTGATCGAGAAGCTGCACGCGCATTCCAAGCTCGAGGCGGTCGCGACCGCGACCCGTCTGGGGATCATTCGACCAGCCGACTGACGCCGCGGGGTGGCGGCGCCATAGGTCGGTCACGTGATGACGCTCTGCGCAGCGTCCATGTCCGGCGCCCAGCAACGGACGGTGGTGCCGCCTCGGGGTTTGCTCTTGACCCGCAGCCAGCCGCCGGCCGCCTGAGCTCGCTGCTGCATGGTTCGCATCCCGATGTGTCCGGGAAGCGCGCGGGTGCTCAGTTCATTCGCGTCGAACCCGACACCATCGTCGTGCACGCTGAGGAGCGTGCCGTTGTTCTCCTCGCTGAGCACCACGATGATCTCCGAGGCGCGGGCGTGCTTGAGGACGTTGGTGAGCGCCTCCTGGGCAACGCGGAAGAGGGCAACCTGGAGGTAGCGCGGCGGCTCCGCAGTGAGCCTGCTCTCGACCCGGACGCGTGGCGGGCTGTCCGGAAAGAGCTCCTCTGCAGATCGGCCGATCGCATACGCCACACCCTCCTTCTCCAGCGATGCGGATTCGAGCCGGAAGAGGAGGCTGCGGAGACGGCTGATCGCCTCGGTCACCGTGCCCTCGATCTCCGACACTCGCTCGGAGAATTCGCGGGTCGGCGCGTGCCGGCGGAGAATCTGGAGGCGCAGTCCGATCGCCGCGATCGCCTGGATAGAGTTGTCGTGGATCTCGACGGCGATCCGGCGGCGCTCCTCCTCCTGCGCTTCGACGAGATCGTCCATCAACGCCCTGCGCGTCTCGTCGGCGGTCTGCAGCAGCTCGGCGGTGAGCCGGACGCTCTCCTCGTGGCTCTTGCGCTCGACCAGCTCGGTGCTGAGCCGCTCCACCAGACGGGCATTCTCGATTGCCAGGGCGGCGCGATCCGCCAGCTCCTGGGCGAAGTGCTGATCGCGCTGGGTGAACGGTCCCTTGTCAGCACGGCGCCAGAGCCCAAGCGTTCCGATCACCCGCCCGAGCGCCCGCAGCGGGCAGATCAGCGCCGTGTGGACGCCGAGGTCGCGGAGGACCCGGCCGGCGTCGGGGCCAAACGTGGCGAAGACCGTGTCGAGCTGGTCGCCGCGGATCACCATCGGCTGGACCTCGCGGACCGCGGCCGGGAAGGGTGCTAGATCTGCGACGTCCGTCGGCGCGGACAGCAGGAGGCGGCGGATCAGGTCGCGCCTTTGAGGATCGACATCGTCGGCCATGGCGACGCGAACGTGGGCTCCTTCGTCGTCGAGCACTCGGAGCACGGCGATGTCGCCGAGAACGCGCGAGACCAACTCGACAACGCGCTGAACGACGGAGTCGGTATCGGTGATGGATTCGGCGAGGGCTTCCGACAACTCCGCGAGCGCGAGGGCGCGACCCCCGTCGCGCCGTGAGGGCAGCCCTCCGCGTCCCGGGAAGGCGACCACGTTTCCCTCGTCATCGCCGTGGGAAGCCATTGGAAGGCTCATCGAATCGGGCCACCCTGATTTGCGAGCTGCCGTTGGGCGGCCTCGAGGCGCGCCTCGGTGTCAGCGAGCTTCTGCGCAAGGTCGAGGATGAGCTCCTGCAGGTCGACAGCCGGGAGCCCGATGCGCCCCCGTCCGCTTCGGCGGATCGCGTCCACCAACTGGGCGTCGTCGACTCCTTTCACCAGGTATTCGTCGACGCCGGCCTGCAGCATGGCGACCACAACCTCGCGATCGGCGTGGGCCGAATACGCGATCAGGCGGGCGTCGGGAGCGTGCCGCGCGATGAGGCGCGCAGCCCTGGGACCGCCACCGCCGGGCATGCGCACATCGATCACCACCGCGTCGGGTGTGGTGTCGCGGGCCTGATCGCCCGCGGAGTTGGCGTCGCCCGCGGAGCCCACGAGCAGGAGTCCGGGCACCGAGGCGATCAGATCGCAGAGCGCGGATCGCATGATCGGGTCGTTCTCGCAGATGAGCACGCGAACGGCGGAGGGCGCGTTGTCACTCACCTCGGGTTCCTCGCCGAACCTGGTCGAGCGGCCCACGTCGACCCCTCCGGTGGCGTGCACCGGGTGACGCGGGTGCCTCGAGTGCACCTCATGCCTCCCTGAGATCCCCCAAAGTTTCCCCTGACGACCAGTCCGACCCGGAGACCGTCGAAGCCTCCCAGGCTGGATCGCGCCGATCGTATCAGCAAATCGCAACCAGTCACAAAGTGCCGATATCGGGGTCGATCGGTGACCCGTGTTGGCTTCACCACTGAAACGTCGCACTTGACATGGTGGGGGCGGGACGAGATGAAGCGTTTGCGCGATTCGCGGTGATCGACGCATTGAGTTCGAGACCCCTCAGCTTCGGCCGACGGGGACAGATCCGTGGAAGGGGCCGAGCAAGTGGGGGCACGCAGATCATGAGGGGAATCCCTGGTTACCGATTGGCCAAGCGACGCGGTGGTGCAGCCATCGCTGCTGGAGCGACCATTCTCCTTGGCAGCGTGGCGCTTGCCGCGACCCCCGTCGTGGGGCACGCCGATCCGATCGTCACCGAAACTGTGAATTCGGGCAACATCACCGGCCAGGATTCGGTGACCGGGTGCAATAACACCGACAACCTCGATTGGTTGTTCGTCACCCGCGACCACGACAGCTTCGTCTCAGGCATCGCGGTGTTCAGCACTGGGACCTTCGACTTCCAAGTCGCACCGCCCATCGGCACCGGCGGCGGCGGTAACGGCACCGCGAAGTTCGCGGCGGTCGCACCGGGAGCGGGCGCGACCCTCATCAGCGCGACCGCTCAGGTCGACGAGAACGGCGACACATCGGACACCGCTTTGCTCTTTGAGTTGACGAGTTGCGGTGCGGACACTACGCCGACGCCAACCCCGACGCCAACACCGACACCGACGCCGACGCCGACGCCGACGCCGACGCCAAGTGACGGGCCGATGCCAACACCAACACCAACACCCACAGCAACACCAACGCCGACACCGACACCCACAGCAACACCAACGTCGACCCCAAGACCAACGCCAACACCAACGCCAACACCAACGCCAACGTCGACCCCAAGACCAACGCCAACACCAACACCAACGTCGACGCCGACGCCGACGCCAACGCCGACCGCGGCCGCGACGCCGACGCCGAGTGACGGGCCGACGCCTACACCTACGCCGACGCCAACGCCAACACCGACAAGCGGCGTCCTCGAAGCGACCACCACGACCCCGGACACCGGAGCCGGGTCAGGCACCGCGTTCAGTGCAGGAATAGCGCTGCTCGTGCTCGGAATCGTGCTGGTGCTCGGAATCGCTCGCAGGAATAGCAAGCGCCGCTCGTAAGGCTGCGCGAACGCCCGGTGTGGACTGAGGGTCGGCGCCCGTGAGCGCCAGCCCTCGGGACCCGGGCAACTACAGGCTCAGCGAATCTGGCAGCTCGCGCTCAGCGTGAGAGCGGGATCACACCCCTCGCCGAGAAGGCACCAAGTTCGGTTTCGCCTCTGATCCTGACCCGAACGGAAGACGCATCGTCTGGCGCCAGTGCGCCCGCACCGCGTGTCGCACCTGAAGATCGGTCCACCAGAACGGGACCTCGGCGCTCAGGTCGTGGTCGACGCGCATGTGCGCGCAGACAATGCGGCGCCTCACCGGCATCCCAAAGTCCTTTCGCCGAGTCATGACGACTCGATAGACGAGATAGACGACCACCCAGAAGATCAGGGCCCCGAGCGCGGCAAGATAGACGCCGGTCGAGGACGTGCCGGCGCCACCCGCGGTGACCTGTGCCGGCGCTGCGAGGAGGAGCATTGGGGAAAGCGTAGCCCCGCCCTGCATGCCGACATTGCACGATCCGGTAACAGCGATGGGGCGCGGATCGGATCGCGGACGCGAAGCGCGGGCTCAGGCGCGGTTGGCCACACTGAGCCCGGCAGTTGCGCCGGCGAGCTGAGCGGTGGTGGGTTCCGCGCAGCAGAACCAGGGCTCGCTCAGGCGCGGCGGGGCGCCCCGTTGCGGTGGCAGTGCTCTCGCCGCGTCACGCCAGGACAGTCCTGATGTGGCAGCGAGGCCGCCGGTGAGCCGTCGGACCGCCGCGTGGGTCGACCGGGGCGGTACCCCGGCGTCGGCGTCGGCCGCGACCAGCGCGGCGATGTCCGCCTGAAGCATATCCATCATCGGATCGGGATGCTGCCAGAGATGGCTGAAACCGGCAGAGTTGTAGCCGCGCAGATGGGCGCGCATCTCCGGCAGCGCGAGCAGCAGCGAGCCCGGCGGCACCAGCAGGCGGATGCTCAACTGCACCGGGTCGACGCTGTCGACAAGGTCGTTGGCGGCGATCATGTCGAGTAGGTCGATCTGATCGCGAAGCGTGCTCCATGGCGTGAACGGCAGCAGCGACGGCCGGAACTCAATGCCCAGCGAGCGGCAGATGCGCAACGCCTCGAGCGCGTCCCTGGCCGAGTGTCCCTTGTCGAGTATCTCGAGCACGCGGGGGCTTGTCGACTCCACCGCCGAGACGATGAAGAGCATCCCAAAGTCGCGCAGCTCGGCGACCACCTCTGGGTGCTCGAGGATGTGCTCCACCTTCGTCGTGATGTCGAAGGTGAGCTCCGGGCAGCGCTCGTGCACGGCTCGGGCGACGGCCACGGCGTGGGGCACGGCGTTGAGGAAGTCCGGATCGCCGAAGGTGAGATGGCGCATCCCGTCTCCCCAGAGCCGCGCGACATCGTCCACCAGCACCTCGCGCTGCCAGACCCGGATCCGGCCGTCGTACACCGCTGGGACCGGGCAGTGGCGGCAGCGATGCACACAGCCACGCGTCGCTTCGACGTAGCCGGTCAGCCGTTCCTCGCCATCCACCAGCAGCCGGGTGTAGCGGTCGAGCGGCGGCAACACGTCGCGTGCGGGCAGCGGGAAGCGAAGCCGGTCGAGCACGATCGCTCGCGGGTCGGGGTGGCCGTCCGCCAGGTCGACCAGCGCCTGCTCGTACTCGCCTCCGAGCAGAGTATCGACGATGCCGGGTTCCAGGGCGGGGCCGCAAAGTGGCGCGTACAGGCCGAAGAGCACGATTCGGACGTCCGCCCCGCGACGCGCGCGAATGGCCTGGGCGACCGGAACCGCCAGGCGCATCGCGGTATGCATCGGGACCGCGATGGCGACCAGCTCGGGAGCATCGAGATCGGCCTCGTCCAGAGACTGGACGGCGAGGTCAACGGCGCTGACGTCATGACCTGCGCCGCGCAGGAAGGCTGCCGCCGAGGCAACGTGTAGTGGCTGATGGCCAAGCTCGTAGCAGGAGATGAGCAGCACCCTCATGGGTCACCGCTCAGCCCGCAGACCGGCAACCGCCCGATACCTGGCACCGCGTCGGCTACTTCTTCGCCGCCTGGTAGTAGGGGTTGGTGCCCTCGGCGTGGTTGGTCGAGTTCGACCACGTCGGTGATGTCCGGGAAGCGTTCGAGCAGCGCGACCCGGACCCCCTGGCCCAGGGTCACGTCTGCCATCCCGCAGCCCTGGCACGCCCCGCCCATGTGGATGTACGCCTTGCCGTCGGTGACGTCGAGCAGGTCGATGTGCCCGCCGTGGCCGGCGACCATCGGATTGATGTCCTCGTCGAGAAACGACTGCACCCGCTCGGCCAGGGGGTCCAACCAGAGTGGATTGGGGTTGCGCACCGTCAGCGCGCCGCTGAGCCGGTCGGCATCCAGGGTGATGCCGTCGAGGTAGGGGACGGTGGCCGGCGGGGCGTGGAACGCGATCCCGTCGGGACCATCGAAGACCACGTCTTCCTCGCGCTCCTGACCGGCGAAGACCAGGGCGAGGTCGTAGACGAACTCGCCGTTCGACCGCCCCGTGATCGCGATCCTCACCCCCGCGTCAGGCTGCTTCCGATTGGCGCGGACCTGCTGGATGCGGGTCAGGGCGATCTCCGTGGCGTGGATGTTGGGCTGCTGCATACGGTGCGTCGCCTCCTCGCGACCGCCTGAAGGTGTCTCCTTAATAGTGTGACGCGAATAGTGTGACGCGGCCGCCGCCGGCAGGGGTCGCCGCCTCCCGTTGCTCAGATAGGACGTGGTCGCAGGCCCGCGACGGCGCCGAGGGTAGCCCCGCTCGAAGCTCGAGTTCCCGTCAGTGCGCGGCGCGCGCCGCCCGCCGCTCCCGGCGCCGGGTGGTCGACCAGGCCGCGTCGATTGCCTTGATCTCGCCGCTCAGGGAAGCGGCAGTGGCCACGTGACCGGAGCGGACGTAGCGCTCGTGGTTGATCTCCACGCGTGGCGGCTCGTACACGTAGTTGACCATGACGCCGCATGACTCGCGGCCCTTGAGTGACAGGTCTCCGTCCGGGTTGATGCGCTCGAGACGGGCGCCGTTGGACAGGTGGAAATGCCCGACGCTGTCCGCGATGTGGCCGCGGACGCTGACGTGCAGCAGGTGGGCGAGCGCCAGGCGTCCGGCGAGTCGCGCAACCACCGGGTCATGTGGACCGGGCGCCTGCAGGAGCCGGAACAGCGCCTCGAGCTCGTCGGCGGTCGCGGCGAGGCGACGCAGCTCATCGTGGTGGCCCGCCGTGAGGGCGCGCAGCCGCTCGTCGGTGAAGCCGCCGTCCTCGCCCCGATCGGCAAGGGCCCTGGCCAGAGAGGGCACCGGCGACAGGGTCGCGAACGTCCGCAGTGCCGGCAGCTCGGCGGAGAGCTCGCGCACCACCTGCTTGATGAGGAAGTTTCCGAACGAGATTCCGCGCAGGCCGGGCTGGCAGTCGCTGATGGAGTAGAAGACCGCGGTGTGCGCCTCCCGGGCTTCGATGATGCGTCGCTGCGCGTCGAGGAGCGGGGCGATCGCCGCCGGCAGCTCGCGGGTGAGGGCGATCTCCACGAAGATCAGCGGCTCACCGGGGAGCAGTGGGTGGAAGAACGCGAAGCAGCGCCGGTCCGCGGCCAGGCGCAGATGCAGGTCGTCCCACCCGTCGATCTCGTGGACCGCCTCGTAGGCGATCAGTCGTTCCAGCGTCGCCGCGGGCGTTCCCCAGCTGATCTGCTCGAGGCGCAGGAAGCCTCCATTGAACCAGGACGAGAGGAGGTGGCGCAGGTCGGCGTCGACGCCGCGAAGATGCGGGCGTTCCGGTAGGAGGCGGAGCAGCTGGCCGCGTAACTTGACCAGCGCAGCCGCGCCGCCGCCGACCATGTTGAGCCGCCGGAAAAGCTCCTGCCGAGGCGCCTCGGTTGCTCTCGCAAGCGCCATCACGGCGTCATCGGTGGGCTCCGCTCGCCAGCGATCAACCGCCGCAGCGACCTCGTCAGCGGGCGCCGAGAACGAGCCTGCGAGCACCTCCAGGAATGCGGCGACATCGGTGCTGCTCATGCCCTCGAGGGCGCGCACCACGTCGGTGGCCAGGGCCAGACCCGAAGCCTCGCCACGCCCGGCGATCAGGCGGCGGCAGGTGGCGGCGAGGTTGGCGGTGCTGTTGGTGCCCCCGGCGCCGCGTCCGAGCATCGCCCGGCCGCGTTCCGCCACCGAGGTCACATGCTCCAGCCACGACGGCGGCGTCATGGCTGGGACGGATCCTCGACAGGCGGCTCCCACCGCAACAACGCGACGTCCGCAACCTGGCGCAGGTGCGCGCGCATCGCATCGGCCGCTCGTGCCGCCTGCTGCGCCTCGATCGCCTCGAGAATGCGTCGGTGGGCCAGAAGTGAGTTCCGCGGCCGGTTCGGCTCGGTCAGCGACTCCAGGCGGGTTTCGTGAATCGCCTCGGCCAGTCCGTCGATGACGTGCTCGAGCACCTTGTTGTTGCCCGCGCGGTGCACCGCATGGTGGAACGCGGCATCGCCGTCGATACCGAGTTCCCTCCGAGGCGATCTCAGCCTCCATCGCCACGAGCGCCGAGCGCATCGCCGCCAGGTCATCGTCGGTGCGCCGCGTCGCCGCCAGCTCCGCGAGCCGCACCTCGAGGAGCTCGCGCGCCTCCAGCACCTCGGGGAGCCGGCCCCGGCGCTCCACGAGCTTGTGCAGCATGCCGCCGAACCCGCGGCTGCGGCGGAGGAAGACACCCCCTCCGTGACGCACCTCGATGAACCCCTGGGCTTCGAGCACCGCGAGCGCCTGGCGCAGGGACGCGCGGCTGACCTGGAGCCGCGACGCCAGCTCGCGCTCCGGCGGAAAGCGTTCGCCGACGGCAAGGTTGGTTCGGATGACGAATTCGCCCAGGCGCTCGACGAGATCCTCGTACAGACGGGTGCGGCCCAGAGGTCGGAGCGGCGACGTGTCGACGGTCACGGCAGGATTATCCTACGAAATTGGCCTATCCACTGACCCATTGACATAGTTATCCACGCCGGAGCAGACTTCCGCAAGTACTGGGGACGGCCCTCTGAATTGCCCGCTGACGGAGGTTGGACAGTGTCGCCGACAGCCATCGACCGGATCCCGAAAACGCGCGCTCCCAAACGTTTTCTCACCGGCATCGCGGTCGCCGTTGTGGTCGCCGCCTGCGGCAGCTCCAGCCCGAGCGGCAGCTCCGGTGGCGGCAACGTCAAGACCGACAGCGCCGGCCACGTGTCGTTCGGCGTGCTCTCGTGCTTCACGGGCCCGCTGGCGGTCCTCGGCGAGGCAATGCTCCAGGGGTCGCAGGTGGCGCAGAAGGTCATCAACGCCTCGGGCGGCGTGCTCGGCAAGCAACTCGACCTCAGTCACGCGGATACGCAGTGCGATGAGGCCGACGCCGTACCAGCGGTGCGCCAGCTCCTCTCGGCGGACAGCGTGAGCGGCATCATCGGGCCGGAAACACAGGAGATCGCGGCCGTGGCGCCGATCGTGAGTGCGGCCAAGATACCCACGGAGTTCCAGGGCGGCAGCACTGCGTTCGACAAGAACGTCAATCAATACCTCTGGCGTGACAGCCCGTCCAACTCTCAGCTTGGCGTCGCCATGGCGCTCTACGCCAAGCAGAAGGGATACAAGACAGCGGCGCTCCTCTTCTCGTCGGACATCGCCCAGCAGACGATCCCGAAGCCGATCACCGCAACCTGGGTGAAGTTCGGGAACACGATCGTCTCCAACATCACCGTCGCGCCCGGGCAGACCTCCTATCTCCCCCAGGTGCAGCAAATCATCGCCGCTCACCCGGATGTCATCTTCACGCAGCTCGATCCGCAGACGGCAGCGGTCATGTTCCAGAACTTCAAAGAACTGGACAACCTCGCCATCCCGATCGTCGGGACCGACGTGACCAGCGGGAACGACTACCTCAAGGCGATCACGTACCCGATCGCCCACGCCCACCTGGTCTCGGTCTATGGCACCAATGCGACGGGCGCGGCAGCCGACAACTTCGCGGCGGCGTTCGCCGCGCAGAACGGTGCTAACGCACAGCCAATTGCGGGCGCCAACTACGCGTACGACGCGGTGATCAGTCTCGCGCTGGCCATGGACAAGGCAGGCACGACCGACGGCCCGGCGGTCATCGCCGCCATGAAGCAGGTCACGAACCCGCCGGGTACACCGTGCGACACCTACAAGGCGTGTCTCGCGGGTATCAAGGCGGGCACCAAGATCAAGATGGATGGCTCGAGCGGCGACCTTATCTTCAACGCCTACAACAACGTCTTCGGTCCGTACGGAGCATTCCAGGCAGATGCCGGCACCGGCGCTGAGAGCCAGATTGCGCTTCTCTCCGCAACGGACCTTGCCGCGGCCACTCCCTGACGAATCGGGGGCAGCGCGCGCGCTGGTGATGCGCTGCCCCCGTCCTGTCCCCGACCGTCTGGCGCCACCCCGTCCAATCGTTGGAGAATCGGTCTAGGTGCACGAGGCTTTCCTCATATTCGGCTTCGGTCTGGTTGCCGCGGCGATCCTGTCGCTCTCGGCCCTGGCCTTCACGCTCGAGTACTCCGTCACCAACGTCGCCAACCTCTCGCACGGTGAGATCCTCACGGTCGGCGCGTACTGCGCATACCTCGTGCAGCAGCACGGTGGTGGTGTCATTCTCTCGGGCTTGGCGGCGGCCGCAGGCGGTGGCGCACTTGCGCTCGCCGTGCACAACGGCGTGGTCGCCCGCTTCGTGCGCAGGGGCATCGGCGGGCTACCGACATTCATCGCCACGCTCGGCGTGTCACTCGTCATCCAGAACGTCCTGGTCATCATCTTCGGTGCATCCAACCTCGGCTATTCGGTCCCGCAGGGAGCGCCACGAACCATCGGACCGTTCCTGTGGACGGACACCGAGATTCAGATCATGGTCTCCGCGGTCGTGATCACTGCCGTGCTGTACCTGATCATCCAGCACACGCGTTTTGGCAAGTCTCTGCGCGCGGTCTCGCAGAACCGTTCACTGGCCAGGGTTTCCGGGATCAACGCAAACCGCGTGGCCGCGCTCACGTGGCTGCTCGCCGGGCTCATCGGCGGCTATGCGGGCTTTATCCTCGCCGAGAGTGTCGGCACCTTCAGCCCATACTCCGGCTTCAGCTTCTTCCTGATCACGCTGACCGCCGCGGTCGCCGGCGGTCTCGGTAAAGCAGTGGGCACGCTCGTCGGGGCCATCATCGTCGGCATCGCGCTGGAGTTCTTCGGCGGCTACCTCAGCGCGAGCTACAACCTCGCCTTTGCATTCGCGATCCTGTCACTGGTGATCCTCGTCCGCCCTCGGGGTCTCTTCGTCGGCGGCCGACGGAGCATCTTCGAATGATCGACCAGCTGGTCGGCATCCTGACCGAGGCCTCCATCTTCGCGATCATGGCGCTCGGGCTCAATATCGTGTGGGGCTGGTCGGGCGACTTCGACCTTGCGTTCTATGGGTACGTCGCGCTCGGCGCCTACATGACCCTGGTACTCACCATCGGACCCGCCACCGCCGGGACGACGTACATCCTGGGGCTGTCGCTGCCGTTTCCGATTGCGGTCGCCATCGCTGTGATCAGCTCGATGCTGCTCGCGCTCATCGTCGGAGCGATCGCGCTCCGTCACCTGCGCGGCATCTATTTCTCGATTGTCACGCTCGGTGCGGTGTACGTCCTCTATGTCTTTGCCGGGCAGTTCGTGCCGCTCTTCAACGGCTACAACGGGCTCTCCGGCCTGTTCGACCCGATGGGCGATGTCCTGGGGCTCGACTACTCGAGCTACGGCTACTTCTATCTCGGCCTGTGTGTCGTCGTCCTGGCCGCCGTCCTGCTCCTGGTCACGCGACTGGACGGCAGCCGCTTCGGGCTCGCGCTGCGCAGCCTGCGCGAGGATGAGCGCGCCGCGGCGGCATTCGGCCGCGATATCTATGTGACCAAGCTCAAGGCCTATGTCCTCGGCGCCGCGCTCGGCGGGTTGGGCGGAGCCCTCTTCGCCGGGTATCTCAGCGCTTTCAACCCGTCGGCCTGGTCACCGGTGGAGACGATCATCCTGTACGCCGCGATCTTGGTCGGCGGCCGGGGCAGCACGCGCGGCGTCATCCTCGGCGTCGTCGTGATGGTCATGGGGTTGCAGGAGGCGACGCGGTACCTCCCCGAGATCGCCAACCAACCCGCCTTCGCGCCGGCCTTCCGGCAGATCATCACCGGAGTCGTCCTGGTGCTGTTCATCCGCTTCCGGCCGCAGGGCATCCTCCCCGAGCGCCGCATGCGTGACAAGGATCCCGCCGGGAAGGGTGGTGCTGCGATTGCCGTGGAGGGCGCCATCGCCGGATCGACGCTCGACACCGGCGCGGCATGACCGCACTGCTCGAGGTCCAGGACCTGCACAAGCACTTCGGTGGCGTGCAGGCGGTTTCCGCCTGCTCGTTCACGGCGGCCGAGGGCCAGATCACCGGTCTCATCGGCCCAAACGGAGCCGGCAAGAGCACCGCGATCGACCTCATCTCGGGCTTCAAGATCCCCGACAGCGGCACCGTCCTTTTCGAGGGCAAGCCGGTTCAGGGCAAGGCGCCACATCACATCTCGCGGATGGGCCTGATTCGGACATTTCAAAGCCCGCGCGAGTGGCCGGGTCTGAGCGTCCTCGAGAACCTCATCCTCGCCTGCTTCGAGCGTCGCCGCGAGCGGTTCTGGCGATCGCTGCGCGGCCCGACGCGCGCCGAGAGAAAGCACGCTGACGAGCAAGCCACTCGTGCCCGCGCAATCCTCGAGGAATTCGGGTTGATGCACCTGCGCAACGAGCGCGCCGGCAACCTCAGCGGCGGCCAGAAACGCCTCCTCGAGTTCGCGCGCATCCGCATGGCCGAGCCGCGGCTGGTGATTCTCGACGAGCCGATGGGCGGGGTCAACCCGGTCCTCGGTGAGCGCATGGCCGCCGCGGTGCTCGGTTTCGTCACCGCGGGGACCTCGGTGGTCATCGTCGAGCACAACCTCCCGTTCATCGAGCGGGTCACCGACCAGGTGGTGGTGATGGCTGAGGGGCGAGTGATCGCCGAGGGTCCGTTCGCCGAGTTGCGCGGCAACCCGGCTGTTGTCGACGCCTACCTTGGAGAGATGCCCAGCTATGACGACGACGACGTCTGACCCCGCGCCGGCGGGAATGGCGACCGCCGCAGCCCTCGAGGTGGCCGGCCTCACCGCCGGCTATGGCGGGCCGCCGATTGTCGAGAACGTCAGCATCCGCGCTCACCGCGGCGCGATCACCGCCATCGTCGGACCCAACGGGGCGGGGAAGTCGACGCTGCTCAAAGCCATCGCCGGGGTGATCAGCTCGAAATCGGGGACGGTCACGGTCGAGGGCAGGGATGCCACCGGGCTGCCCTCGGAGAAGCTGGTGCGTCGCGGCATCGCCTACGTCCCGCAGGTGGCCAACGTGTTCCCACAGCTCACCGTGCAGGAGAACCTCGAGATGGGCGGCTACAGCCGGAGACATGGGCTCCGAGAGCGCGCCGATGAGCTCTACCAACTCTTCCCGGATCTCAAGCTCGCCCACAGCCGCCACGCTGAAACCCTCAGCGGCGGGCAGCGCACCATGCTCGCCATGGCGCGAGGCCTCATGGTCGACCCGGCTGTGCTTTTGCTCGACGAGCCCTCGGCCGGCCTCTCACCGAAATTCCAGGTGGCGGTCTGGGAGCGCATCGAGCAGGTGCGCGCCACCAACGTGGCCGTGGTGGTCGTCGAGCAGAACACCCGCGAGACACTGCGTCACGCCACCTGGGCGTATGTGCTGGTGCTCGGCCAGAACCGCCTCGAGGGCAGGGGACGGGATCTGCTCCACAACGACGAGGTCGTCAACCTCTACGTCGGCGTTCTGTCGTAGGGGCCCTGATCGATGGACGCGCAACGCTCGGCAGGCCCGCTCGCGGGGGTGCGCGTGCTCGACCTCTCGCGCATCCTGTCCGGTCCGTTCGCGACCATGGTCTTCGCCGACCTCGGCGCCGACGTCATCAAGCTCGAGAATCCCCGCACCGGCGATGACACCCGGCAGTGGGCGCCGCCCTACCAGGGGGATCAGTCGGCGTACTTCCTCTCGGTGAACCGGAACAAGCGCGGCGTCGCCGTCGACCTCAAGACCGAGCAGGGACTCGACATCGCGCTGCGCCTTGCCGACCGCGCCGACATCGTCGTCGAGAACTTTCGCCCGGGGACCGCGCAGGCTCGGGCTCGGGTACGACGCGCTCGCCGCCCGCAATCCACGGCTCATCTACGCGTCGATCTCGGGCTTCGGTCAGACCGGCCCCTACGCGCACGAGCCGGGCTACGACGCGATCGCCCAGGCGCTCGGCGGCCTGATGAGCGTGACCGGCGAGGCCGACGGCAACCCGGTGCGCGTCGGCAACTCCGTCGCCGATCTCAGCGCCGCATGGTGGGCAGCGATCGGCATCCTCGCGGCCCTCCACGCCCGCCACACCACCGGCCGCGGCGAGTGGATCGACATCTCGCTGCTCGACGGCCAGATCGCTTCGCTGACCTACCTGGCGGGTGGCTACTTCGCATCCGGCGAGGTGCCCCGGCGATATGGATCGGCGCACCCGAGCATCGTTCCCTATCAGGCGCTGCGCACCGGTGACGGTCTTCTCATGGTCGCGGTGGGCAACGACACCCTGTGGCGACGCTTCGCTTCGCTGCTCGGGCTGGCCGAACTGGCGGACAACCCTCGTTTCGCCACCAACCCGCAGCGCGTGGCCAACCGCACCGAGTTGATCTCGATCATCGAGGCGGCCCTCGCCGCCAAGGGGTCGACCGCCTGGGCCGAGGAGCTGTCGCGGGTTGGCATCCCTGCCGGCGCCATCAACAGCATTGATGCGGCGCTCGTCCATCCCCAGGTGGCCGCGCGCGACATGGTGCTCACGACCGAGCATCCGACCGCCGGCACCCTGCGCATGGCCGGGTCACCGATCAAGCTTTCCGACTACACGACCACCGTCCGGCGCCCGCCGCCGACGCTCGGGGAGCACACCGACGAAGTGCTCCACGAGCTCGGGTACTCGGCCGACGACATTGCGGCGATGCGCGAGGCGGGCGTCATCCGGTGAGCGACGTCACCGTGGACGCCCGGGCACGGCGACTTCTCCGCACCACCGGATGACATGCCGATGAGCGAGCTCGCGATGGAGCTTCGCTCCGCGATGGCAGGGGAGGTCCGCGAGGACGCGTACACGCGCCACCTCTTCTCGACCGACGCGAGCATGTACAGCATCGAGCCGCTCGCGGTCGTCTTTCCGCGCGATGCGGCCGACGTCGCCGCGGCCGTCGCCGTCTGCGCACGTCGCCGGGTGCCGATGCTGCCGCGAGGCGCGGGCACCAGCCTGGCCGGCCAGACGGTGGGGCGCGCGGTGATCATCGACACCTCGCGTCATATGGACCGCATCGTCGAGCTGGACCCGGAGCGGCGCACCGCTCGAGTGCAGCCTGGGGTGGTGCAGGACGACCTCAATCGCGCCGCGCGGGACCACGGGCTTCTCTTCGGCCCGGATACGTCGACGAGCAACCGGGCGACGATCGGAGGGATGATCGGCAACAACTCGGCAGGTAGCCAATCGGTGGTGTACGGCATGACCATCGATCACGTCGACGTTCTCGAGGTGGTGCTGAGCGACGCCAGCGCGGCCACACTCGCGCCGGTCGACGACGCCGAGGTGACGCGCCGTGCTTCAGCGGACACCCTCGAGGGTCGGATCTACGCACGCCTGCCGGCGCTCGTCGAGGAGCATCGCGCCGCGATCGCGACCGGGTTTCCGCACCACTGGCGGCGTGCCGGCGGCTATCGAACTCGACCGCCTCGCGGGCGACCCGGCGTTCAACCTGGCCCGGTTCGTCGTCGGGTCGGAGGGGACGCTGGTGATCGTCACCGAGGCCACGGTTCGCCTGGTCCCGCTGCCGGCGGCCAAGGCGATCGCCGTCGGTCACTTCGCGTCAGTGACGGACGCGATCGCCGCCACCGAGGATGCGCTGAGCGTGCGGCCGAGCGCCGTGGAGCTCATCGACCGCACCATCCTCGAACTCTCCCGGCAGAAGATCGAGTACGCCGCGCTCGGTTCCATCCTCGAGGGCGACCCCGGCGCGTTGCTCTTCGTCACCGTCGACCGCGATAGCGCGGCCGAGGCGTCCGCGGCCGTTGAGCAGCTCGCCGCGCTGTGGGAGCGCCACCAGCATGGGTATCACACGCTGCGGGCCACGACTCCCGCGCACCAGGCGGCGCTGCTCAAGGTCCGAGCCGCCGGGCTCGGGTTGCTGATGGCCGCCAGCACGGGCACGCGCAGGCCGTTGGCATTCATCGAGGACACCGCCGTCGACCCCGCTCGCCTGCCGGAGTACGTCGACCGTTTCGCCGCCGTGCTCCAGCGTCATGGCCTGGTGGCCGGCTTCTACGGACACTGCTCGGTCGGGTGCCTGCACATCCGTCCGTTCATGGATCTCACCCAACCCTCCGAGCTGGCCACGATGCGCGCGGTGGCCGCGGAAATCCGCGACCTGGTTGGCGAATTCGGTGGGGCCAATTCCAGCGAGCACGGCGATGGGCTCGCGCGCAGCGAGTTCAATCGAGCCGTCTTCGGCGACGCGCTGTACGAGGCCATGTGCGAGGTGAAGCAGCTCTTCGATCCCGATGCGCTGATGAATCCGGGGAAGATCGTCAACGCGCCGCCGATGACCGAGAACATTCGCGATGTCGCGCTCGCTCCCGCGCCCGCGCTCTCCACGCGGCTCTCTTTCGTCGCCACCGGCGGATTGCGCGGCGCGGCCGACCGATGCATGAACATCGGGGTCTGTCGCAAGGGATCGACCGGGGTGATGTGCCCGTCATACATGGCCACACGCGAGGAGGAGCACAGCACGCGCGGCCGCGCCAACGCACTGGTGCTCGCCCTGTCACAACCGAACCCGCGAGCGTCGCTCGGCGACGAGCGTCTGCACGACATCCTCGACCTCTGCCTCGAGTGCAAGGCGTGCAAGAGCGAGTGCCCGCTGGGCGTGGACATGGCCTCGATGAAGAGCGAGTTCCTCTTTCAGTACCAGGGGATTCACGGCGTGCCGGCACGCGCGCGGTTCTTCGCCGCCGCGCGCCGGCTCAACCGGCTGGGATCAGCGTTCGCGCCGTTCTCCAACCTGGTCACGTCGCTGCCGGGATCGCGTGCGCTGATGGAGCGAACGCTGGGGGTCACACGGAGGAGGCCGCTGCCGCGATTCCACCGGCGCACGCTGCTCCGCTGGCATGCGGGTCGCAGGCCTCTTCAGTCCACGTCCCGTGGGCGAGTGGTGATGCTTGCCGACTCGTTCACCACCTACACCGAGCCGGGCGTCGGCATCGCGGCAGTCGAGCTGCTCGAGATGGCGGGATGGGAAGTCTTGCTCATCGGCGATCGTTGCTGTGGCCGGACCGCCATCTCCAAGGGGCGGCTCGACGACGCAGCCCGCGACGCCAGGGCGATGACCATCCGTCTGGCCGCGCTGGCTCGACAGGGAGCGTTCATCGTTGGAGTTCGAACCATCCTGCATTCTCACGCTCAGCGAGGAACACCTGGCCCTGCAACCGGACAACGCCGACGCGAAGGTGGTGGCGGGGCAGGTCCGCCTCGTGGACGAGCTGATCCTCGAGGCAATCGACGCCGGACACCTGCGCATGGATCCGGCCTCACCGCTGGCCGGCCGGCGTTTCCTCTTCCACGGTCATTGCCATCAGAAGGCGCTTGCGGGAACCGCCGCGACCGTCAGGTTGCTGTCCCGGATCCCTGGTTCCGAGGTGGTCGAGCTCGATGCAGGGTGCTGCGGCATGGCGGGGTCGTTCGGATTCGAAGCCGAGCACTACGAGCTGTCAATGGAGATCGGCGGGATGCGCCTTTTCCCCGCGGTCCGCGCGGAGGATGACGACACGCTGATCGCCGCCACCGGTGTGTCGTGCCGCCAGCAGATCGAGCATGGGACCGGGCGCCGGGCGCGTCACCCTGTGGAGTTGATCCGGGCGGCCGTTGTCGCCCGCGCCGAGCTCTCGGCTGATCGTTCTATGCCTGTTTCGGCTTGAGGAGCGAGTTGTGAGTTCCCAACTGCAGCCCGCTCGCGTGTGATGCGGCTTCGCGTGTCGTCCTCGCCAAGTGGGCGTCCCGCGACCTTGCGGGGACGTCCGGGAGGGCGGCGCCCGCGCATGAAGCTTTCCAGATCCTCCGGGTAGACGCCCCAGACGGGTCCGATCTTGATGCCGTAGAGCCGGCGGCTGGCGAGCAAGCGGCGCACATACGCCGGTGATGCATGCAGCGTGGCTGCGGCTTCGACGACGGAGACTGGGGGAGGACCTGTAATGGCCCGACTATACTAGCACGGCGGCGCAACAATTTATCAGGCAGCCTGGTATGGTGTAAGGGTTCCAGGACTGAGGCGAGAGCCTTCAAGGCGTAGGTCCGGGCAGCTCGTCGGGGTTGCCGTCCGGCTCCTTCAAGCCCTTCTCTTGGCCCACCCATTCGCCACTCGTCCGATCAGGAGGAAGAGGCATGACAGGCGTCCAGGAAAGCGGTGCTCGTTTCATCAAGGCGTTCAACGCTCACGACGAGGACGCGATGCGCGCGCTGACGCACCCCAACGCCACGTTCAGCGCTCCAGGCGACGTGCAGCTTCGCGGAGTCGAGGCGACCGGGTACGCGACCAAGTGGCTCAGGGCTTGCCCGGACGGGCGATTGACGGTCCGAAACGAACTCGTCGCCGGTCAGTGGCTCGTCGAGGAGGTGTTCTTCGAGGGCACCCACCTTGGCCCGATGGAGACGCAGGCAGGCACGCTGCCGGCATCCGCAAAGAAGCTTGCCATCAAGGCCGTGCTGATCACTCGCTACGAAAGTGACCTCGCGCTGGAAACGCGGCTCTACTTCGACCAGATCGATGTGCTCAATCAGCTGGGCGCCATGCCGGCACTCGCACTGGCAGCGGTCTAATTGACCCACGGAAGAAGATGGATAAGCAGACCAGAGCCGAGCAACTGCGGCTCTTCGAGGAACAGGCGGCGCGGTACAGCAACGAGTCGGAGCTCCCGTTCTCAGTGCCGCCACGCTCGGAGGCGGTTGACCAGGTGAGGCGGAATCTCGAGCCAGGCCAGCGATTTCCTCGACCACGAGGCTAGTGCCGGATTCAACTCCCGGAATCTGCCTTGGACCGACGACCACGAGCAGCAGGTATCCCGTTCCCGTTGTCGCGCGCCGAGAGTGCTCGTGCGCCGACTGGAATGGTTGCATCAGTGCGAATGAGTGCAGACGCGTCTGGCTGGTTCCGAGGCGGTGTCCCACCATGTGATCAGAGCGTCTCACGACGCCACATCCATCAGGAGACAGGACGCATGTTCCGGGACATCTCGATTCGCATCGCTCGACGGCGATCCTTCCAGTTCGCTACCGGCATCGCCGTGACAGGGGCGATCCTCGTATACGGCTCGGGACCGGTCGACGCGGCCGGTGGCACGCAAATCGTGACCGGCGCAACCGTCGGTGGCATCTTGAGCATCACCGCCCCAGTGGCACTGGCCCTGCCGACGCTGGTCGCCGGCAGTTCGACCGCAGCCACCAATCTCGGTAGTCTGAGCTGGACCGACACCATGAACGACGCGGCCGTGTCGAGTGTCACGCTGACGACGACCAACCTGTGGGAGGCCGCAGGCGCCGGCCTGAACATCCCCTACGCGGACTTCACGATCACCGTCGGCCCGACGATAAGCCCCAACGTCAATAACACCGGCACTGCGGCGGTTGTTCCGGCCGGAAGTCCCTACGTGATCACCGGCGCTCCGACGGCTGACAACACCACATACTCCACGGCGATCACGCTTGCGACCGCTTCGGCCACGAGCGAAGGGACGTGGACGGAGGCAAACAACCAGATCTCCATCGCGGTACCCGCGAACACCACGCCGGCCACCACCTTCTCAGCCACGATTCAATACACCGTCACCGGCTAACTCCCACATCTCCCCCAAATCTGGCTGAAGGCCGGGGGATCGAGCAGTTCCCCCACTGCGCGGTCATCCCGGGTCTTCAGGCCTGAAATCGGCCCTCACCCGGCTCCTGTGATGAAGGTCACGGCGTTCTTTCGCGAGCTTAACTCTTGCGCTGTGTGAGAACTCCACGTGGTTGGTGCCTCTCTGTGACGGTCACCAGCTCGTGACGTGGTTAGGCTGAGGCGTTGCACGTTCAAGGAAGAGATGAAGTCTAGGCAGTCCCAGTGTTTCGGAAAGGGGCCGCATACCCGCGCAATCGCGTCGCCGGCATGGGTCGCGCTGTTGTCGATCTTCCTTGTCGTCGGGCAGGGGGGCGTTCGTGCCGCAGGCACCCCGTCACCGAACCCGGGACAGCTGTTCGGCGTTCACCCCGTGCAGCAGGGGCGTACGACGCTCCCGGGTGGGCACTTCAACTTCGCGCTGCTGCCGTTGGAGAGCATCTCTGATGGCATTGTGGTCGAGAACCTCTCCGACCGCTCGCTCACGTTTGACGTCTATGGAGCGGATCTGGTCACGGCTGCGGGCGGTGGTCTTGCGCCCGCGCAGGCGAACGCGACCATGCACGAGGCGGGCGCCTGGATCGTCGTGTCCTCACCGGTGGTGACCATAGCCGCGCACGGCCAGTTCACGGACACCTTCACATTGACGCTGCCTGCGGCGGTCTTCCCGGGTCAGCATCTCGGCGCTGTCGTGGTGGCGGCCGGAGTTGGGCTCACCCCGCAGGGAAATCCGATTGAGGCACGCACCGCGCTGATCACCGTTGTCACCGTGCCGGGCATTGCGCATCCATCGGCACGCCTCAGCTCCCTGACCGGCTCGGTGAATCCGTCCGGGTCGATCGGTTTCGGCATCACGCTGTCGAACACGGGGAACGTGTTGCTCACGTATGCGGGCACGGTGGCCATCGATGACGCCACGGGACATCGTGTCGCGACTCTTCCGCTGTCGCCCATCAACGCGTACGTCGTGCCGAACGGTCGGGTGCAACTCGCTGCCATATGGAAGAAGGTCGATCCACGCTTCTCCGCATACCGGATGCAGGCGTCGGTCACGATCCTTGCCAACGCCACTCCGGTTGGCACCCTGAGGTCGCAGTCGCTCGCACTGCAGCTCCCAACTGGAACGCCGACCCCGATTCTCGTCGGTGTGGCCGTGCTGCTGGCGGCTCTGCTCCTGCTCGTCGCATGGTCCATCCGCAGACGTGCCGGAAGGCGGAGCAGGTTGGTCGCTCGGAACATCCTCGATAAGAGGCTCACGGGCCTGCAGTGACACAGATATCTCGACCTATGATCACCCGTCGAGGCGCGCCCACTCCGCAGCTCGGGGATGACGGGCGCGCACCAGCCGTGCTGCGCCCTCGCGCGACAGTGCTGGTCGTTGACGACGATCCACTGATTCGCGACGCCACCGGGCGCATTCTCACGAACGCCCACTACCGGGTGGTGCACGCAGCCAGCGCCGACGAGGCGCGAGCGGCCTGGTCGGAATACCACCCCGAGATTGCGCTCGTCGACCTCGAGCTTGGCGGCGAGTCCGGGTCGGCCCTGCTCGATGAGCCATGGGTTCGTCGTCTCGACACTGTCGTCGTCGTGTTGACGGGATCTGACGACGTCGACGTGGCCAACAAGTCCTTCGAACACGGTGCGTCAGGCTACGTGGTCAAGCCGTTCAGGCCGAATGAGCTGCTCATGCAGGTCAGTAGCGCACTCCGCCGCCGTGAGCTCGAGCGAACCGTCACCGACCACGTCATCGAGCTGGAACGCAAGGTCATTGAGAGCGCGACTGGGATCAGCGCGCTGCGCGCGCGCCTGGAGCACGTCGCGTTGGGATCGTCGCTCGCGGATGAGCAAATCATTCGACATCTCAGCTCCGCGGTGTGTCTTCGCGACGACGATACCGGGCGCCACATCGAGCGGGTTAGCCTGACTGCGGCGGCGCTCGCCGACTGGCGCGGCTTCGTAGTCGATCCGGCGCCGGCCATTCGCCTTGCAGCCGCGATGCACGATGTGGGAAAGATCGGGATTCCCGACTGGGTCCTTCTCAAACCGGGACCGCTGAGTCCCGACGAGAGAGCAATCATCGAGCGCCACTGCGAGCTCGGCCACGCGCTCCTCAGCGGATCGGACAGCCCGGTGCTCGAGCTCGCCGCATCGGTTGCCCTCAACCACCACGAGCGGTGGGACGGCTTCGGGTATCCCAACCGCCGGAGCGGCGACGACATTCCACTGGAAGCGCGCATCACCTCGGTGGCGGACGTCTTCGACGCGCTCACCCGTCACCGCGTGTATCGAGCCGCGCTGCCGGTCGAGACGGCGGTGCACGTCATGGTGCGTGAACGCGGTGGGCTGTTTGATCCCGCCTTGCTTGACCTCTTTCTTGATCACCTGGACGATGTGCTCTCCCTGACCAAAGATCTGCCCGATCCCCCCGCGATGCGAACCACGCGCATTGTGATCGCGGGCGATGAGCCGGTTCTCGTTGACGGGCTGCTGCGGCTCATGCATCGAAGAGGGGAGTTGCGCGTGATCGGGAGCGGGGGCACCGTCGCCGAGGCGCTCGAAGCGGTACGAAGCATGCGCCCGGATGTTCTCCTCGCAGACTCCCGAATGCCGGACGGTGAAGCAGCGGGGTTGACGGCGGTCGTGCTCGCTGAGCATCCCGAGACCAAGGTGATCGTCCTGATCGACGCCGCGGCGCCCGAGAGCGCACTGCGATGCATCTCCGCGGGATGCTCAGGGGTCATCGCCAAGACCACATCGGTGGACGATGTTGCAAGGGCGATTCAACGCGTCCACGACGGCGAAGTGGTGATACCACCGGCGCTGCTTGCTCAGGTCGTGGCGAGCTTGCGCCGGACTGGCCCGCGTCCTGGCGACGACATGACGCGCAGAGAGAGCGAAACCCTCGCATATCTCGCTCGCGGTCTGTCGCTGCTGGATATCGCGGCGGTGATGTCCATCAGCATGAACACGGCTCGCAACCATACGCAGCGGGTGATCGAGAAGCTGGGTGCGCACTCCAAGCTCGAAGCCGTTGTCATCGCCATGAGGGAAGGTTTGACGGTGGCGGCGCAATGACGTCGCCCGAGGTTACCTTCACGAGAGAATTCGCGTCCTTCCTGGAGGTCGTTCCAGACGCCATCATCGGCGTCAGCCGCGACGGCGCAATCCTCTTCGTGAACTCGCACGCCGCATCTCTGTTCGGCCACGAGGGGAGCGAACTGATCGGGCGGCCAATTGAGCTCCTGATGCCGAAGTCATTTCGCGAGGCGCTCTCGTCGGGGCGGGGCTTCGACCTGCCACTGACCTTGATGCAGATGACCGCCCACCGGAAGGACGGCTCGGAATTTCCCGCCGAGACCTCATGGACATCGACTGGGCTCATCGTCATTGCCGCGGTGCGCAACATCACCGAACGGAAGCCGGACAAGATCAGGTTCCGGGGAGTTCTCGAGGCTGCCGACGATGCGGCGGTCGGCGTTGATCGCGGCGGAACCATTGCCGTTGCCAATGCAGAAGCCGAGGCGCTGTTCGGGTATACGCGCCCCGAGCTCATCGATCACCCCGTTGAGATGCTCGTCCCTCGGCTTGGGCCGGACGGCCCCGCGCAGGATGGGTTTCGGCACGTGGACGGCCACGTCAGCCGCCAGCTCGGCGCCGGGAAGCCGCTGGAGGGGAAGCGAAAGGACGGTTCGGAGTTCCCCGTGGAGATCTCCCTCTCTGCCATCGACACCGACGAGGGGCCGCTCGTCTCGGCCGTCATTCGCGATGCCAGCGATCGTGTCGAAAGCCAGCGAGAAGAAGACCGGGCGACGGTTCAGAGCGAGCGCGACCTCCTCGAGTCGCGGCTGCATCAGTCCCACCGGTTGGAAAGCCTGGGGCAGCTCGCGGGCGGCGTGGCGCACGACTTCAACAATCTTCTGGCCGCGATCCTCAACTATGCCGGCTTTGTCGTTGAGGAGATCACGAAGGAGCTCGAGACACGACCGGTCGATGAGCGCGTTCGCCTGACCGCGGTGCTGAGCGACGTCGGTCAGATCGGCGCAGCAGCGCAGCGAGCCGCCGGCCTTACCCATCAGTTGCTCTCCTTCGCCCGGCGAGAGGTGCGGCACCTCGAGGTTCTCGACATCAACGTCACAGTCCGTGAAGTCGAAACATTGCTTCGCCGAACCATCGGCGAGCATGTCGAGTTGATCACAGATGGCGCGCGGAACCTCAAAGCCGTGCGAGCCGACCGCGGACAGATCGAGCAGATTCTCCTCAACCTGGCTGTCAACGCGCGCGATGCGATGCCCGCCGGCGGAACGTTGCGGGTCGACACCGACAACTTCACCGTCGATGAAGAATATGCCGCGCGCCATCCGGTCGTCGAACCTGGCTCGTATGTACGTCTTCGCGTCACGGATACGGGCACGGGGATGGATGAGGAGACCCTCGATCGGGCGTTTGAGCCCTTCTTCAGCTCCAAACCGAAGGACAAGGGAACTGGGCTCGGTCTGGCGACTGTGTACGGGATCGTGAGCCAGACCGCGGGGTTGGTCGAGCTCCATTCGGAATTGGGGGTCGGGACCACCGTGATGATTCTCCTCCCGAGTACTGCTGCAAACATCAGAACGCCGACGCTCCACGAGAAGCCTGCGGAAGTGACCCCCAGAGAAACCATCCTGGTCGTCGAGGATGAGGAACTCGTCCTCGATGTCGCCACACGAATCCTGACCCAGCACGGGTATCACGTCCTTGCGGCACGAAGCGGCGCAGAAGCCTCGGCCTTGATGGACGGCCATCACGGGATCATTCACCTCCTGCTCACCGACGTCGTGATGTCAGGGGAGACCGGAAAGGAGATTGCCGAGCGGGTATCAGTGCTCCGCCCAGGAATTCGCGTGCTCTACATGTCGGGGTATCCCGAATCGGTGATCGCCTCGCAGGGGGTCATCGAACCGGGGGTCAAGCTTCTGTCCAAGCCTTTCAAGGCGCCGGATCTTTTGGCACACGTGCGCTCCGCCCTCGACGCCTGATCAGGTCCGATGCGCGACGGCCTGGAGCCGGTTCCCGACCACGGTCGGGCGCCGGGTCTCGCCGGTCACGATCCCCCATCGGAGGGTGCGGCGTAAAGGGATCGCCGGGTAGCCTGGATCAGTGCCCCAACTGCCGCCGATCTCGCAAATCGCCAGGGTCCTGGCCGTCACCCTGTGGCTTGCACTTGTGGTCCCACTCGCGAGCATCGAGATCTCGCTGCTGGTTTCGCCCTCGCAAAACGTCGAGGCCGGCGGGCAATCGCTCGCTCTCAGCGCCGGACCGGCGGCGTCGACGTCAGGACCGGGCACGCTCGAGCTCTTCGGGCAATCGATCCCGACGACGCAGCAGTTTTCAGGCCCGATCCGACCACGTCTGCTGTGGGCGGAGGTCACCCACTACGACCAGCTGCTGCTCGCCCTCAAGCAGCCGGCCCATCTGGGGCAGGACCTTCGAAACGGCTGGAGCGCGTACTTTGCGCGTCAGCTGGTCATCGCCGTGCTGGTGGCGGCCGCCCTTGCCGCACTGAGCTTCGCGCTGCTGCGCCGGGGATGGCAGGAGTTCGTCGCGGGCATCGCCGTGGCGTTAGTGGTCGCGGGTGTCGTCGACGCGGTGGCGATCACCAGCGCGGCGCAGGGACTGCAGCAGCTTTCTCAGGTGCGGACCCTCGACCAGCTCGTCGGTCGTTCGCCGCTCGCGGTCGACACGACTCCGCACCGGGCGCCGAACGCTACCGCGACCACCGTGGTCATCGGTGACTCCACCGCCGCGGGTGCGGGGAATCCGCAAGTCCCCCACGCCACCGTGGAGGACAGTGCCTGCCGGCGCAGCCGGGACAGCTACGCCGCCGACATCGCGGCGGTGAACGGCAGCACGGTGGTCAATCTCGCGTGCACCAACGCGTCGATCGAGAATGGTCTGTTTGCGGCCGAGGTGATCAACGGCGCGCTGATACCATCGCAACTCGCACAGCTGGAGGCGATGCAGGGCGTCAAGACCGTGATCGTCAGCATCGGCGCCAACGAGATGCACTGGACGCAGTTGATGGAACTCTGTCTGGTGGCCCCACAGTGCGACGACACCGCCTCGGCCGCATGGTTTGCCCAGGCGCTCGACAGTTTCACCATCGATTACTACGACCTGCTCCAGCGCCTGGCATCCCTGCCCGGACTGCCGCGGGTCATCGTCAACGAGTACTACGATCCGCTCCCCGTCAATCCGGACTGCGCCGGGCAGCCGGCGATCACCGCAGCCAAGTCCGCGGTGCTGCTGAACCGGTTGACGACCTTCAACACCGTGCTCGCCGACGGTGCTGCGAGCTTTGGTTTCGACGCTGTTGCACCGAACTTTGCAGGTCATGAGCTCTGCACGCCGCAGTCGTTCGTGCAGGGCCCCGCGGATTCCGCCCCGCTGCATCCCACGGCGGCGGGGGAGATCGCCATCGCGCTCGCCGACGAGCAGGCGCTGTTGAATCCGGCGCCACCGCGGCCGACGGGCGCGGCGACACCGACAGCCTCGTAAGCTACGACCCTACCTCTGCGAGAAGGTCGCGCGCACTACGCGCCTTCCGAGCCAACCGAGGGAATCGCTCATGACCGCCGCCTCCGAATCGTTCGACTACCACGGCGCACTCGTGGTGATCGAAACCAACGCCGGTGAGGTCGTCTTCATCCATCCCCGAGGTGGCACGCCCGAGGCGCCGGCCTCGCTGCCGAGCAATCCGTGCGAGCCTGGAGAGACACCGGAGGCGGGCGCGGTGCGGATGGCGCGAGAGATGACCGGTCTGAACGTCACAATCGTGGGCGAGTTCATCACTTTCATTCAGCAGGGCACCCCGACCGGCACGATGTGTGCCCACGGCTACCGAGCCCGCGTCGTCGGCGGAACGCTCCTCGATGTCGGACCTGAGGGCCCGGTGCGCGCGTATCCGATAGACGCGCTTCCGGCGATCATCCCGATCCGAGCGGCGAACCAGCGCGTGCTCGACGCCTACCTCGAGCTGCGCGCTCAGGGCTGAGGCGCCGGACCTCCCCCGGGCGCCACGCCGTCGCCCGTATCGTGACCGCGGATGAGCCAGCGCGACACTCCGGCCCGCGCGGTCACCGCTGCAGGGTTCGCCGTCTTCCTGCTCCTCGGCGTGGTGATCGCCTCGTACGGGCCGTCGATTCCGCACATCATCGTCCGGTTCGACGTCGGCGTCAGCGTCGCCGGCCTGATCGTCACCGCGAACTTTCTCGGCGAGGTCATCGGGCTCATGGCGCTGGGCCTGACTCATGCTCGCTGGAGCCTGGGGCAGCGCCTGGGCGTTGGGACATCCGTGTTCGGCGTCGGATTGCTTGCGGCAGCGGCTGCTCCGACATGGCCGCTGCTGCTGCTTGCGGTCTTCGTGCTCGGTATCGGGGCAGGTGGTCTCGTGGCGCTCATCAACCTGTACTTCGCAACCAGGTTCGGGCACCGGAGTCCGGCGATGCTCGGCCTGGTGAACACCGCGTACGGGGTCGGCACCTTCATCGGGCCGGCGCTCGTCGCTGTGACACGCGGATACTCGGCCGTCTTCGCGGTCGTGGGCGCCGGCGTGCTGGTGTGCCTCGTATTCCTGCGTCGCGCCGAAGATGACGCGGTCGCGCGGCAGGCGCCACCGAGACTTCAACACCCGGACCCTGGGTCTTGTGATCACCTTCGCGCTGATGCTCCTGGTGTACGAGGGGCTCGAAGCAGGGGTCGGCACGTGGGAGGCGACGGATCTGCTCAGCCTGGGTGCGTCGGCTCAGTTCGCAGCGGCGGCCACCTCAGTGTATTGGGGAGCGTTCACCCTGGGCCGCGTGCTCACCGCGCCCCTTGCGGTGCGGTGGTCTCCGCAGCGAATCCTTGTGCCCGCCTTCATCATCGGCACGTTGCTGCTGCTCGCAATTCGTGCCGGGGTCTATCCGCCGGTGATGTTCGCGCTGGTCGGCCTGTGTGCGGCGCCGATCTTTCCTGTCGCGGTGTCGTGGATGACCCGGGTGATCCCCAACGCAACCACCCTGGTGACCTACGCGATCCTGGGAGCCGTGATTGGGAGTGCCATTGTGCCGGCCGCGCTTGGCGGCTTGATCGGGCTCGCGGGGGCCGTGCAGTTGCCGCTCGGTGTTGCGGCGTGCGCACTCGCGTCGCTCGGGATGGTGGGGGTCATCTCACTTCGATTGCGGCACTGAGCTCATGGCTCGGGTGGCGTCACCGCGATCGCGATCCAGATGATCGTGTCTCCCTTGTGCAATTCGGCGAGTGCGGGGATGCCGTCGGTCACCTGGCCGAAGATGTCGTATTTGCGGCCGACGCCCGTGCTGTCGCCCCGGCTCATGAAGAACTGACTGCCGATCGCCGCAGGGTTGGCGCCGTACATCGCGACAGCACCGAAGAGGTACTCACCCACGACCGGGTCGGAGGCGAGGGAATAACCCGGACCTCCCGTCCCAGTGCTCGTGGGATCACCCGCGATTGCGAGCGATGCCCGCGCGGGACACGCCGCACCGGTGGCGTCGGGGCACACCTGGTAGACCGAGAGCCCGTCGTAGAAACCGTGCTCGGCGAGGAACACGAAGTCGTCGACCGCCTTGGGAGCGAACTCCGGGCGCAGACGCACGGAGATGATTCCGTGGCTCGTGTCGACGTACGCGCAGTAACCGACGTTGTGCTTGATGACCGTGCGCGGCGCAACACTGAAGCTACGTGGCGGGCCGATGACAGCTGTGTGCGCGAGCGGTGCCGGGCATGTCACGGCGGACTGAATCGATGCGAGATGAGTTCGAACTCGCAGGCGCAACGGACGCGCTGCAACTGGTAATCAATCCAGCGGCGCAGGCCGCCGATAACGCATATGTGGTGTGGCGAATTCTGGTGGCGAGCAGACCTTGCTTCGGCATTGGCGGCACAGTGTACTTGGTATCGCATTTTTGTGATCATCCTCTGTACTCAAGCCGACATACACGCCGAAATCGTTGGTACACAAGGGCTTGCGGTATGGTGCAGTGTTGAGATCGAACTTGACATTGCTGGCGCAAGCTGTGAGGATCCGGCTCGAGGGGTCTCGACGCTATGACGGAGGCCGGTCGTGGATCACGTTCAAAATCGAGACCAGGTTGGAGGGCATCGACGTTGGTTCGTCGGTGCCGGGATATGTCTGCCGCTGGCGTTAGCGCTGTCGCAGACTCTGCCTGCGCACGCGGGGCCGGCAGTGCAAAGCGCGTTCACCCCGATCACGCCGGTGCGTGCTCTTGACAGCCGTAATGCGGGCCAGACGGCGTTCCATCTTTCCCCAGGAAATGAGACCGACACATGGCAAGTGAGCGGCGCGAACGGTATTCCGTCGGGCGCAACCGCCATCGTGCTCAACCTCACCGTGACCAACGTATCCAACAACACGTTCCTGACCGCGTACCCCGCGGCCGCAGGGACGCCGCCGGCAACGTCGAACGTCAACGCAACCGCCGGGAAAGCTTCGAGCAGCGTCGTGGTCGTACAGCTGAGTGCGGGCGGAGCGATCGACATCTTCAACGCCGTCGGCAGCGCCGACATCATCCTCGATTACTTCGGCTACTACGCTGCCGTTAGCACCACCGCTGGACCGACCGGTCCTACCGGCGCGACCGGCACCGCCGGGTCGACCGGCGCCACCGGGCCGCCAGGCAGCATCGGGTCAACCGGCGCTTCCGGAGCAACCGGGGCCACCGGTCCCATCGGGCCATCTGGTGGACCGATTGGGCCCACCGGAGCAACCGGTAGCACAGGAGCAACGGGATCCACGGGAGCCACCGGGGCGACCGGCTCTGTCGGTGCCACGGGCATTGACGGACCGGCGGGTAACACCGGAGCCACCGGAGCCGTCGGCGCGACGGGATCCGTTGGGCCAGCCGGGGCTGCCGGACCGACCGGAACCACCGGAACCACGGGTGCGGCCGGGGCGACCGGAGCCACCGGATCCATGGGTCCCGCTGGTAATACGGGAGCAACCGGAGCGGTTGGGTCCGCCGGCGCGACAGGTCCAACCGGAAGCGCCGGACCAGTTGGCGCAGCGGGAGCGACCGGGGCAGCCGGAGCAACCGGGGCCACCGGAACATCCGGGGCTGCCGGTGCAAGTGGAACCGCCGGAGCGACCGGATCCGCAGGCGCGACCGGAACCGCAGGCGCAACCGGTGCTAGCGGAGCCACGGGCTCTGCCGGACCCACCGGGACCGCGGGTGCGACCGGACCGGCCGGCGCTGCCGGAGCGACAGGCTCGACCGGAGCAACCGGAGCCATCGCGATCTATACCTCGACCGGGACGCTGCTGACAGGCACCCACGCGGTGCAAGGAGTTGCCGTCGCTGGGAGCTCGGTCACCCTCACAGGATCGGCGGTCTTCGGATCGGCGACCTCCTACGCTTGCTACGGTTCTGACGGCGCACAACCGGGAGTCCCGGTGGTGTTCTCATACGCGTCCGCCAGCACGTTCACGCCGAATGGTGCGGCTCCAGGCGACGCGCTCCGATACATCTGCATCGGTAACTAACTAGATGCAGTCGGTTACCTCACTGGACTGATCGCAACGGCTCGGGTTCGTCCCGCCCCTGGCACAGCGTGTGCTCAGGCGGGGCGGCCCGAGCCCGCGCTTTGAACATTGTGTGGCGGACTCACAAGTGACAACAGCTGATGACATTCGTGGCACTGCGCCGCGATCCTCGTGGAGGGTGATCGCATTGGGCAGGAAGGGCATCACGGCCCTCGCGCTTGGGCCGGTCCTCGTCGGTGTCGCGGCCTGCGGGTCGCCGCATGCGACGCCGGCCCAGGCGGCGACGACGCTCGTAACCCAGGGGCTCAAGGCGCAGTTGGCGGGAGATCTGGCAACGGCGGCGAGCGACTACCAGCAAGCGATTCGCCTCGACGGGAGCAGCATGGTCGCTCACTACGACCTCGGCACCGTCTACGACCAGCAGCGGAGCTCGGCGCAGGCCGTGAGCGAGTATCAGGCGGCGCTGGTCATCGATCCCAGCTTTCCCGACGCACTTTTCAACCTCGCCGTGGACACGGCCGGGAGCAATCCCGAGAGCGCCTCGATGCTGTACAGCAGGGTGGTGTCATTGCAACCGAGCTATGCGGCGGCATGGCTCAACCTCGGGTTCGCGTTGATGACGCAGGGCGACGAAGTCCGGGCGAGGGCAGACTGGGCAAAGGCGATCGCACTCGATCCGACCCTGGCTTCGCGCCTTCCAAAGGCCACGCCGACGCCGGCTGCATTGTCATCGCCGTCGCCGACCCGAACGCCGAAGCCATAGTCCGGCGAAGACAGACACGCCGGATGCGCCGATGAAGACTCGCGTGCGCCGTGAGCGCGTGCTGATCGGATCCGTGCGACCGCAGCCGCGTCGCATGCAGCGAGCGCCCATCAAGACGAATGTCGCGCCGCCGCGGCACCATCATTGGCTGCGTCTGGCGCCGTGGGTCTTCGTCGCCGGTGCGTGCATGTTCGGTCTGGTCACGCTCGCAGGCGAGCTTGCACCGGTGCAACCGGTCAACGACGAGACATTTCACTACGAGATGGTGCGCTGGGCCGTGCAACAGATACACCAGGGAAACATGCTGCCCCTGGACGGCTGGTTTCCATATCTGAATCTCGGAGTGGCTCAGTTCTCGCACTACCAGAGCCTGCCGCATCTGATCACCGCCTACATATCGCTCATCTTCGGAACCGACTCCACAGAGCGATGGATGGGGTACCTCCTCTTCGCATTGTTTCCGTTGAGCGTCTACACCGGGACCAGGCTGCTCGGATGGTCCGCATGGGCGGCTGGAGGCGCGGCGCTCGTATCGCCGCTGCTGATCAGCGTCACCGGGTACGGATACAAGTCCTTCAGCTACACGTGGTTGGGCAACGGGCTCTGGTCGCAGGAGTGGGGGATGTTTCTGCTCCCACTGGCATGGGGCTTCACGTGGCGAGCAGTCGATGGTGTCGGACGTGGACGATACGCGCTCGCGGCGCTGGCCGTCGGGCTCACCATCGCGATGCATTTCCTCACCGGGTACTTCGTGATGCTGTCGATCGGCGTCTTCGCGATCGTGGTGTGGCGAGGGCTCCTCCCGCGCATCGGGCGTGCCGCGTTGGTGTTCGGCGGCGCGGCGCTGGTCGCGTCGTGGGTGCTGGTGCCATTGATCACCGACGCCGCGTACTTCAACGCAAGTGAGTTCAACACCAATACGTTCTGGCTGAACTCATGGGGAGCACCGCAGGTGCTCGGTTGGCTGTTCACCGGTCAGGTCTTCGACGCGGGCAGGTTCCCGATCGTGAGCCTGCTCGCCCTGCTTGGCGCCGGGGTCTGCGTCTCTCGCTTCCGCCAGGATGCTCGAGCGCGTGCGCTGCTCGGACTCCTGGCGCTCAGCTTCGTGCTGTTCTCCGGGCGCCCGACATTCGGGTTGATTCTGAACCTGCTTCCCGGGAACAGCGACCTCTATCTCCACCGCTACATCATGGGAATCCAGCTCTCAGGCGTGATGCTGGCCGGGGTGGGGCTAGCGTGGGCGGGCGAGCACATCCTCGTGTTGGCGCGCAGGTGGAAACCGCGCATCCGGCCGGTTCCGGTCATCGCCGGCCTCATGGGCGCCGCGGTCCTGATCACGCTGCCCGCTTGGTTTGATCGCGCCACCTATGCGGCCGCGGACAACACCAGCCTCGCGGTGCAGGTCGCCACCGACCAGACCGACGGGGCGGCGCTCGACGTGCTCATCAACACCATCAATGCTCGCGGCGGTGGACGCGCATACGCCGGGTTGCCGGGAAACTGGGGGCGGCTGTACGAGATCGGTCAGGTGCCGGTGTACGAATACCTCGCCGATCACAGCGTCGACGAGGTCGGGTACGTGCTGCGCACCCCGTCGATCGTGGCCGACAACGAGGCGTACTTCAACCAGAACGATCCTGCGCAGTACCAGCTCTACAACGTTCGCTACATCCTGATGCCGAGCGGGATGCCACCGCCGGTACCGGCCACCCTGATTGCCTCGAGCGGACGGCACCGGCTGTGGCTGGTGGCAACCACCGGCTACATCCAGGTCGTCGACACCGCCGGCGTCGTCGAGGCGGACCGCACGGACATGGCGTCGCAGATGCAACCCTTCTTGCGTTCGGGAGCGTTCCGCTCTGGCGAGCTGGCGACGGTCGCATACGACGGACGCACAGCCGCCACCCCGACGCTTCCCATCGGGGCGACGCCTGGCACGCCCGCGGGCACGAGCACCGATGTGCTCGTCCAGGCGCAGAACGGTTTCTTTGCGGCCGAGGTGACCGCGAACAGGAAGGCGGCGGTGGTGCTCAAGGCGACCTTCGATCCGCGCTGGCATGTGATCGTGGACGGGACGGCGGTGGTTCCGTACATGGTGGTCCCTGGTTTTGTGGCCGTCACCGTGGGGCCCGGGCAGCACGCCGTGGTCTTCCAGTACATCGCGTACTCGCACTACACGCTCCTGCTCGGCATCGGCGGAATGACCCTGCTCGTCCTCGCGCTCGGCCCTTGGCTCATCAGAACCTGGGGTCGCCGCGTCCTGCGGCCACTCATCGGGCAGCTCAGGCGGTTGAAGAGGTGAGGCGTCTCCTCGAGGTTTCGATCCTGATGCCGTGCTTGAACGAGGCCGAGACGATCGGGAGGTGTATCGACAGTGCACGTGCGTCGATCGCTCAGATGAATCTGCGCGCCGAGGTTCTGGTCGCGGACAACGGCAGCACCGACGGGTCACAGCAGATCGCTCTTGCCCACGGGGCGAAGGTCGTCATCGTCGATGAGCCCGGGTATGGGGCGGCGATTCGCGGCGGCGTCGCTGCGTCGTCGAGCCGCTTCATCATCATGGGGGACGCCGACGAAAGCTACGATTTCGGCGAGATCCCCCCGATCCTCGAACGGCTGCGGGTCGGCGACGACCTGGTCATGGGCAACCGCTTCACCGGCGGGATCGAGAAGGGTGCAATGCCCTGGTCGCATCGGTGGATCGGGAATCCGGTGCTGTCCCTGACCGGACGGATCTTCTTCTCATCGAGCGTGCGCGACTTCCACTGCGGACTGCGCGGTTTCAGTGTCGACGCGTTCAGGCGAATGCGTCTCAACACCACCGGCATGGAGTTCGCCAGCGAGATCGTCGTGAAGGCTTCGCTGGCGAGCATGAAGGTGAGTGAGGTACCGATATCGCTGCACAAGGACGGCAGGAGCCGCCGCCGCACCTGCGCACCTGGCGCGATGGGTGGCGGCATCTTCGATTCCTGCTGCTCTTCTGCCCGCGATGGCTCTTTCTCATCCCGGGCCTCGCGCTCATGCTCTCGGGATCGGCAATGACCATCTGGCTGCTCGGCGGAACCCGGTATGTCGGCTCGATCGGCCTTGACATCCACACGATGCTGGTGAGCGGCGTCTCCGCACTGATGGGGTACGAGCTGGTGCTGTTCGGCGCCTTCATCAAGGTCTTCGGCATGCGCGCCGGGTTCTTACCCGCAGATCGGCGAATGGAGCGCTTCTTCCGCGTGGCGACACTGGAAAAGGGACTGCTCGCTGGGGCGATCCTCACCGTGACAGGCTCGGCACTCGTGCTCGCCGCCGTGGTGAGCTGGGGCCGGGGTGGCTACGGGGCCCTCGACACCGAAGCGTCGATGCGAACCTTGATCGTCGCCATGCTCCTGATCGCCGCAGGAGTGCAGACAATCTTCGCCAGCTTTGTGATGAGCATGCTGGGCATCAGAGAAACCGTCGTCAAGCCATCACCGGTGGTGCTCGAGCCCGCAGACGAGGCCGAGGTCATCGGGGTCGGCGCGGTGATCCCGAGGCGCGCGATATCAGGTCGACGATAGTGCTGGCGGAACGGCTTCACGGCGGCTATGTGGTTGGACGTCGGGTACGGGTGCTGGCGGACAACCTCACGGGGTTGATCCCGCCTGCCGTCAGCGTGCTCGATATCGGATGTGGTGACGGTGTGCTCGGAAGCGTCCTCACCACCCGGCGCCCGGACATCTCCCTGGTGGGAGCCGAGGTTCTCCTCCAGCCGCGGAGCCGCATACCGATCACGGCGTTCGACGGTCTGACGCTGCCATTCCCCGACCATGCGGTGGACGTCGCGCTCCTCGTCGATGTCGTTCATCACGCGTCCGATCCGCACCGCCTGCTGGCGGAGGCGGCTCGCGTGGCGACAACCGCGGTGATCATCAAGGACCACCACCTGCGCGGGATGTTCGCACGCCCCACGCTCGCCTTCATGGACCGCATCGGCAACGCTCGACACGGCGTCGCCCTCCCATACCACTACTGGACGCCCGACGAATGGCGCGATGCCTTCGCGCGGATGCACGCCACGGTCCGTGTCGAGACCACGAAGCTCGGGCTCTATCCGGCGCCGGCCAGATGGGTCTTCGAGCGTTCACTGCACTTCGTCGCGCTGCTCGGCCTGAAGCCACCGCGCTGGGAAACGTGAGGAGCGGCGGATTTGCAACGGTTCTGAGCCGAGGCTGTGCCGACGTGGCCGCTGACGCGGTCCATCGGCCAATTCGGAACAGGCTATGCCAATGATTCCAGGCGTCACCCTGCCATGACCGGCCGTCAGACGACACCCAGGCAGGACCCGCTCCCCCCGGAAGTCGGCTTTGGCGAGCTGATGACCCGGATGATCTCGGCCAATCGACTCGAGCAAGCGAAGCGCGCCAGGGCCGACGGCACCGGTCGCGGCTACCCGCGGGACGGGATGGACATGCGCCGGCCCCCCGAAAGCCCGCCAGCCTGACCCCTCGACGCCTGAGACCGCCGCCGCGCCACGGGGACTCCGCCCAGCAGGTCAATTGAAGCCTCGAAGCGACGGCCAGGCTGCATTGATGGACTCGCGCAGGTGCGTGCAGACGAGGATCGGCGTGCCGGCCTCCTGGTTGGCGACTGCATCCGGCATGCGCACCGAACCGGCGCGGGTGACAGTCCCGCAGAAGAACGCGATGTCGCCGGGGTTGAATCCCACCGTCACAAGTGTCGTGGCGTCAAGGTTCGCCGGCTTCCAGTACCAGAACGTGAGCTGAGCGCTGATCGCCTGAGGGAGGTGCTCGCGACCGCCATAGATGTCGATCGCGCCCGCCTCGCCGTAGTTGTTGGTGAGGATCGACGTCGTCGACCGCTGCGCTGCGGGCAGGGCGTTGTACACCGCCGCGATCTGCGAAGCCACGTCCGGCCAGCCAACGGTATCGGCGAAGTCCTGGCGCAGCTTGTCGAGGTTGAACCTGTGCAGCGATGACGTGGGGACGACCGGAAGGATCACCGGGAGCAGCAGCACCAGCTGGACGAAGCCTGCACCAACCACGAGACCGGTCACCCGACGCCGGCGCGTGAGCGACACGATCCTGTCCACGGCCATGCATCCCGCAGCGAGCACCAATGGAATCGTCGGCGCGGGGTAATACGCCTTGCCCTCGGGCAGAAGCACGAGGATCGCGACCGCCGTGAGCACGCCGAGCGGCCGGAGCCGCTGATCGCGGAGGAGGAGCAGCAGCCCCGCAATCCAGATCGGGAGGGTGAGCGGTCCGGTGTAGAGGATGAAATCGGCGATAAACGTGACCATGCCGCCGCTGTTCGCGATGTCCGCGCTGTGATTGCGGACATACGTCAGCGAGGGAAATGCATTGGCGATCTGCCACGCGACGTTCGGAGCGAACAGGGCGAGCGCGATCACCACTCCGATCCATGGATATCGTGTGCGCAGAAACGGCCGAAGGTCGCGCGACACCAGCACCGCTGCGACGATGCCGGCGCAGAGCGCGAGGATGGTCAGCTTGGTTTCGAGCCCGACACCGATGTCGACGCCGAGCAGGATGAAGAGGCGCGCGTCACCGGTGCGCAGGATGCGGAGCAGCAGGAAGATGGCGATCAACCAGGTGAGTTGATCGAACGTCACCGTCTGAAAGAGCCAGTTGGCGCCGAGCAGAAGCGGGCTCATCAAGGTCACGAGCGATGCGAGGATGGCGATGCCCCGGCCGGCCCCCATCTCTCGCGCGCACATGCCGGCGAGGAACACCACCAGGGCGCCGGCGAGCGCGGGGAACAGCCGAAACGTCCACGGCGAGATGCCGAAGATGCTGGTGTTGAGCCATGCGAGCATCGGCGTGACCGGCGGATAGTCCACGTATCCCAAGGCGGGATGCTGGCCGCTGATGATGTAGTACATCTCGTCGCGCTGAAAGCCGTACAAGCCGTTGGTGGCGAGATGGATCGCGAACTTCAGCGCCGCGATCCCGAGCAGCGGCGCGGTTGGACGACGCCACCAGCGGCGCACCGCAGCGAAGCTCATCGAGCCGGCGATCGCAGTGCGCGGCACTGCATCCGGCGCCCACGGGGTGCCATCTCGTGAGCGCCGGACGTGAAGGCTAGGCCGCCCCGGCGGGGACCTTCGGAAGCTCCGCGAGCGCGATGTCGAGCCGCTCCTGTGGGAGTTCCACGTCCTCGAGCTTGCCCGCGAAGTACGCGTCGTAGGCGCCGAGGTCGAAGTGCCCGTGGCCCGAGAGGTTGAAGAGGATCACGCGCGAATCGCCCGCCTCGCGGGCGGCGGCGGCTTCCTGCGCAACTGCGCGCAGCGCGTGCGACGGCTCCGGTGCGGGGAGGATTCCCTCGCTGCGCGCGAAGCGCACCGCCTCCGCGAAGCACTCGTTCTGCTTGTACGCGCGAGCCTCGATGAGGCCGTTCTTCACAAGCAGGCAGAGCGAGGGTGCATCGCCGTGATACCGCAGGCCGCCCGCATGGATGCTGTCGGGAATGAAGTTGTGGCCGAGCGTGTACATCGGCACGACCGGTCCCATCCCCGCGGTGTCACCGAAGTCGTATGCGAAGAGACCGCGCGTGAGGGTCGGGCACGCGGCCGGTTCCGCGGCGATGAAACGGGTGTTGGTCTTGCCGGCGAGGCGATCGGCGAGGAACGGATACGCGAGGCCGGCAAAGTTCGAGCCACCGCCGACGCAGCCGATCACCACGTCGGGATACGCATCGGCCATCTCCATCTGCTTCTGCGCCTCCTGACCGATGACGGTCTGATGGAGGAGCACGTGGTTGACCACCGAGCCGAGCGAGTAATGGCTGTCGTCGCGGGTCGCGGCGTCCTCGACGGCCTCGGAGATGGCGATCCCGAGGCTCCCCGGCGAATCCGGCTTCGCGGCGAGCACGCTGCGACCGAACTCGGTCTGGTCGGTCGGGGAGGGGAGGACCTTCGCGCCCCACGTCTCCATGAGGGCACGGCGGTACGGTTTCTGCTCATACGAGACTTTGACCATGTAGACCATGACCTCGAGGCCGAAGAGGCCACCCGCAAACGCGAGTGCCGAGCCCCACTGGCCGGCGCCGGTCTCGGTGGTCAGCCGCTTGATGCCTTCCTCGGCGTTGTAATACGCCTGCGCCACCGCGGTGTTGGGTTTGTGGGATCCCGCCGGCGATGTTCCCTCGTACTTGTAGAAGATCCTTGCGGGGGTGTCGAGCGCCTTCTCCAGACGGCTGGCGCGATAGAGCGGGGTGGGGCGCCACAGCTTGTAGATGTCGCGGACGCGATCGGGGATCTCGATCCAGCGCTCCGACGAGACCTCCTGCCCGATGATGGCCATGGGGAAGATGGGGGTGAGGTCTGGGGGCGTCAGCGGCTCGAGAGTCCGCGGGCTCAGAAAGGCACCGAGCGGCTCCGGGACATCCGCGAGGATGTTGTACCAGTGCGACGGCAGCTCGTCTTCCGTCAGCAAGAACTTGGTTGTCATCGGTGCCACCTCTGCCAATCGCTCTGACGCGTGCAGCCGAGGATACGCCGCGCGTGGTGGCAAGTCACAGGGCGTGACGTGGGCCGCGCCGCCGACCCTATCCTTGCTCGATGCGCCTGGCCACCTGGAACGTGAACTCGGTCGTCGTGCGGCTCCCGCGCCTCGTCGAATGGCTCGCCTCGAGCAGCCCCGACATCCTGTGCCTGCAGGAGACCAAGGTCGCGAATGACGCGTTTCCGCGCGGAGACGTGGAGGCGCTCGGCTACGAGCTGGCGCTGCACGGGGACGGACGGTGGAACGGCGTCGCGATCATCTCGCGGGTCGGTCTGGCCGACGTGGTCCGAGATTTCGACGGTGAGCCCGGCTTCCCCGGGGTGGAGGCGCGCGCGGTGAGCGCCACCTGCGGGGGCCTGCGCGTCTGGTCGCTGTACGTGCCCAATGGACGCGCGCTCGACAGCGATCACTATCCCTACAAGCTGAGCTGGCTGGCGGCGTTGCGCGGGTCGCTGCTTGCAACCCAGGCCACGTCACCACCGCTGGTCGTGTGCGGCGACTTCAACATCGCTCCGAGTGACGACGACGTGTGGGATCCGGCGGCTTTCATAGGGTCGACCCACGTCAGCGTCCCGGAGCGCGAGGCGCTCGCAGCCATCACCAGCCTGGGGCTGGACGACGTCCATCCCCGCGCCCTGAAGGGGCGCCCGTTCACCTACTGGGATTACCGTGCCGGCAACTTCCACAAGGGCCTCGGCATGCGCATCGACCTCGTGCTGCTCGACCACGCGGTGACCCCGGCGGTGACCGACGCGTACATCGATCGCGATGCACGCAAGGGGACGCTGCCGTCCGACCACGCACCGCTCGTGGTCGACCTCGACTGGCCGCGGTAGCCCAGGGGCGCAATGGCTCGGAGCGGGCATATCCTCAGCGTGTGGCCACGCCCGTCCGAGCAGCGCGGACATGAGGCCGGCTGTCGTGCTGGTCGCGATCATTGCGGCGGCGGCGGCGGCCGGCACCGCGGTCTCGCTCACGCAGCGGCCGCACGCGACGCCGCACTCATCGAGCCCGTCGCCGAGCGTGGCGTTGACTTCCACCCGCGAACCAACCGGCGGTGGCGTTCGGGTTCTCGGTCGCCGCGGATCTCGCCTTTCATTCCCTGGTGCTGTTCGGCGGGGTCGACGACTTCGACACCACGTGGCTCTGGAACGGCGCAGCCTGGGTTCGGGTCCACCCGGCAACGAGCCCGCCGGGGCGCTACGGCGCCTCAGAGGCGTTTGACCCGCAGATCGGCGAAGTCGTGCTTTACGGCGGAACCCTGCAGACAGGGCAGAGTGCCGGCGACACGTGGGCGTGGGATGGCCGAACCTGGCAGGAGCTCGACGCCGGACACCTCGGGCCGGCGGGTGGGTCCGGTTCGGACATGGCCTGGGACCCGGCCCAGAACCAGGTGGTGCTGGTCACCGCGCCGCCGGCCGGCCGGGGCGGCGGCGAGACGTGGACCTGGAGTGGTGCGCGCTGGGTGCGCGCCGTCGCCGGGGACCTCGGGACGAGCTACTCCGGCATCGTGATCGGCTTCGACCCGCTTTCGAACTCGCTGATGGCGGAAGGATGTTGCCAGTCGCAGCCCAGGCTGCCGTCCACGTGGCGCTGGAACGGGTCGGCGTGGAGCCTGCTCAAAACGTCAGTCCATCCCCAGGACGGATCCAGCCTGGAGGCGGATCCGTCACTCCGCCGTCTTGTGCTGTGCGGCTGCGATCTCGCCGGGGGATTGAGCCCCGAGATGTGGGTCTGGAGCGGACAGGACTGGATGCCGGGCCCGTACCCGCGACCACCGGTTGTGCCTGAGGCAGAGGTCATCGACGCGGCTGATTCGCAGTTCCTGGTGCTCGGCTCCGCGATCGGCGGGGCCGACGCCTTGGCGCAGACGCTCCAGGTGTGGACTCTGCGGGGAAAGCAGTGGCTGCAACTCGGTGCGGATGCCGGGCACGGCTAGCGGCGCCGCTCATCTCACGAGCCCCGCGATGCCGCGCTAGAATCCCGTGCGCCTGCGCTTGCGGCGCGCCGAATCGAGACTGGGAGGATTGGGCTGTGTCCTGGAAGATATCGGGGTCCTACTTCGAGACCTGCTCGTGCAACGTGGTCTGCCCGTGCACCGCGTCGCTGGCGCTGGGTGCCACACTCGACCGTTGCAAGGTCACGCTCGTGTTCAACATTCACAGCGGGAACGTCGAGGGGACGGATGTCGGTGGGCTGACCGTCGCCGCGATCGCGGATACACCCAAGGTGATGTCCGACGGCAACTGGCGCCTGGGCGTCTTCATCGATGCGGCCGCCTCCGAGGAGCAGGCAGAGCGGCTCGGTGGCGTGTTCTCCGGGGCGCTCGGCGGCCCAATGGGCGGCCTGGCTCCGCTGGTGTCGGAGAACCTCGGCGTCCAGCGGGTGCCGATCGAGGTCCGCGAGGATGGCCTGCGCCATTCGGTTCGAATCGGCGACGCCGTGGACTTCGAGGTCGAGGACGTGGTCCCCTTCGGGGTGGAGACCGGCCAGCCCGTCAGGCTCGTCGGGATATTCCACCCGGCGGCATCGGAGCTGACCGTGGCTCGAGCAACACGGTCGAAGATCAACGGCTTCGGGATCGAGTACGAGGGCAAGTCCGGCTTCTCCACGTCGCAATTCTCGTGGTCGGCGTAGACACGGTCGGGTCGTCTGCCACAGCCGAGAAAGGCGATACCGAGGGTCTCGCGGAAATCTTCGCGGCGGTCCGGGCGCGCCTGGGCCTGGTCGCGCTGCTCCTCGTCCTTGCCGGGCTCGCCTGGTGGGCGACCGCCAATCAGATGGCGGGGATGGATGCGGGTCCAGGCGCCGACCTGGGCGCGCTCGGCTGGTTCATCGGCGTCTGGGTGGTGATGATGGCCGCGATGATGTTCCCGTCGGTCGCTCCGACGGTGGCGCTGTACGCGCGGATGACACGCCGTCGCAACCCCGCACGCCCGCTCCTGTTCACCGCCGCGTATCTGCTGGTCTGGTCCGCGGTCGGACTACTCTCCTATGGTCTCTTCGAGTTGGGCAAGGGCTTGTTCGGAGCACAGCTCGCCTGGGACGCCGGCGGGCGTTGGGTCGCTGCGGCGATCCTTGCGGCCGCAGCCCTGTACGAACTGACACCGCTGAAGAACGCATGCCTGGGGAAGTGTCGAAGCCCTTTGGGCTTCCTGCTCGGCAGCTGGCGCGACGGGTCGAGCGGCGCCGTCAAGATGGGAGCCAGGCATGCGGCCTGGTGCGTCGGGTGCTGCTGGGCCCTCATGGCCGCGCTGTTCGCGCTCGGGGTGATGAGCCTCGTTTGGATGGCGGTGGTCGCCGCCCTGATCGCGGCTGAGAAGACCATTCCCTGGGGCCGGCCCGTGGTGTGGACCACGACCGCAATCCTGCTCGTGCTGGCGGTCATGGTGGCGGTAGCCCCGGACGCGGTACCCGGCCTGGTCGTCCCGAGCGCCTCGAGCACCATGGCGGGAATGCACTGATCCCAGGACGGGGACGCGCCCAGTGCGGGGGCGGCCGGCGCTCGTTACAGCTCCAGGGTCGCCTCCGCAGTGATCGGCACGGCCGCGAGTGCCTTCGACACCGGGCAGTTCGCCTTGGCGTCCTCGACCGCCGCCTTGAACACCGCGGCGTCGATACCGGGGACTTTCCCCTTCACGATCAGATGAATAGCGGAAATACCCTCTGTGACCCCGAACGTCACCTTGGCGGTGGTGTCGAGCCGGTCGGGCGGGTGTCCGGCGCCGGCGAGGCCGTTGGCGAGTGCCATCGACAGGCAGCCGGAGTGAGCGGCGGCGATCAGCTCCTCGGGGCTCGTGCCGCTGGCGCGCAACTCGGCGCGCTGGTTCCACGTCAGAGCCTGCTCGGGAAACGCACCGCTCGCCGGTCGAACGGTGCCCTTGCCACTGACCAGGTCGCCTTCCCACGTTGCGCTGGCACTACTTTCGACAGTCATGCGGGGCTCCTTTCACGAACACGGACGGCAAACTCAGATTAGCGATGGCAGCCGGGATCAGGCGTTGACCCGGGCCATGTAGGCATCGGCGCCACGAGCGCCGGCGACCCGGTCCGGCGACGCCACCTCGTCGATCTCGCGGAGGTCGTCGGTGCTCAGGATCACGTCGGCGGCGGCGGCGTTGGCCTCGAGGTTCTGGCGCTTGCGCGTTCCGGGGATCGGGACGATGTCGTCGCCCTGATGGAGGACCCAGGCGAGCGCCAGTTGAGCGGTGCTGATGTCATGGCCTCGGGCGATCTCCTCGAGGCGACCGACCAGCCGGACGTTGTGGTCGAAGTTCTCCTCCTGCCAGCGAGGGACACTGCGCCGCCAGTCATCGGCGGGGATGTCCTCGAGGCGCTGGAACCGACCGGTGAGCAGGCCGCGGCCGAGCGGGCTGTACGCGACGAAGCCGATCCCGAGCTCGCGTGTCGTCGGGATGATCGCCTCCTCGGGCTCGCGGCTGAACATCGAATACTCGGTCTGAAGAGCGGTGATGGGATGGGTGGCGTGCGCGCGCCGGATGGTGTCTGGGGCGGCCTCGGAGAGTCCGAGGTAGCGGACCAACCCGGCGGAGACCAACTCGGCCATCGCGCCGACGGTCTCCTCGATCGGCGTCGAGGGATCCACGCGGTGGAGGTAGTACAGGTCGACATAGTCGGTGCCGAGGCGCGCGAGGCTCTCCTCGAGTGCGGGTGCGAACCTTGGCGTGTCTGCCGAGACCGCTGCCGCCGCCACCCCCGAACTTGGTGGCGAGCACCACCTCGGCACGGCGACCGGCGATCGCCCGGCCCACCACCTCCTCGCTGTGGCCCGATCCGTAGATGTTGGCGGTGTCGATGAACGTGACCCCGAGGTCGAGGGCACGGGCGATGGTCGCGGCCAACTCTTCGTCCTCGGCGCTGCCGTAGACGCCGGCGAAGCTCATCGCCCCGAGTCCGACGGCCGAGACCGTCGGGCCAGCTGTTCCGAGACGGCGATGCTGCATGGGGGATCCTCCGGGTGACCGAGTGGCTGATCTCAGGCTAGCGGTTTGGCCCCGCACGACGCGTAGGATCGCTCGCGTCGGAGCGCCTGGCTCGACGATACGAAGGGGACCTGTGATGAGCACGGTTGACGCCGGACGATTCTGGGACAGTGGGACGGCGCCCTCTCGGTGGTGGCAGCAACGCCTGACCGGCCGGGTCTCCGAGCACGTGATCGAATCACGCGTCCTCGCCGGAAATCACCTGGGCGACCCCGTCGAGCGACCGTTGTGGGTGTACACCCCGCCGGGGTACGCCAGCTCGGAGGAGCGTTATCCGTCGGTGTACGTCATCCAGGGATACACCGGGCAGGCGGTCATGTGGTGGGGGCGGTCGCCTTTTCGAGAGGGGTTCCCCGCCGCGGTGGATCGCATCTTCGCGAGTGGTGAAGCGTCGCCGTGCATCGTCGCGTACGTCGATGCATGGACTGCGTACGGCGGTTCGCAGTTTGTCGATTCACCCGGAACGGGGCGCTATCACACCTACCTGTGCGACGAGATCGTGCCCTTCGTCGACGAGCATTACCGCACCATGGCAGGCCCGGCGCACCGCGGGATCATGGGGAAATCGAGCGGCGGATTCGGCGCGATGATCACCCCGATGCTGCGCCCGGATCTCTTCGGTGGCATGGCAACGCATGCGGGGGACGGGCTGTACGAATGTTGCTACATCCCCGAGTTCGCCAAGGCGGCGCGATTGCTTCGCGACTACAACGGCGACATCTTCGCCTGGTGGAAGGATTTTCAATCGCGCACCGCGTTCACCAAGGAGGGCGATCAACTCCTGGTGATGACCCTCGGTGTCTCGGCGTGTTTCTCGGCTCGCGACGACGGCACGCCGGAGTTGCCGTTCGATCCGAGGACCGGGCGGCTGCGCGACGATGTCTGGGCCCGCTGGCTCGCGTGGGATCCGGTGCGCATGGTCCCGCACTACGCGGACGCGTTGCGGGCGCAGCGCGCCGTGTGGATCGATGCGGGGACACGGGATGACTGGTATCTAGACTTAGCGGCGACCGCGTTCCGCGATGAGCTTGCGAAGATCGGTGTCACCGACGTGCAGTTCGAGCTGTTCGACGCGACTCACATGGGCATCGACTACCGCTATCCGAAATCGCTCGCATACCTCAGCGAACGCCTTCGCTGAGGCTCAGGGCCACTGCTCCCAACGGCGCATCGTCGCGGCGATGGACTCCTCCTCGAACGCGAGATGGGCGAGGAGATCGTCCTCGAGCCGGCTCAACGCGTTGATCAGGCGTTCCCGCACCGGGTTCACCGCCGCGTCGTCGAGCTGTCTGGCCGACTCCTCGACGTGGTCGAGCAGCTTGGAGATCGACCGGTGATCCGCCTCCAGCCTGTCGACGACCGCCGACAGCTCGGGGTTCGACCGGCGCAGGGCGGGAAACATGTCCGCGTCCTCGAGCCCGTGGTGGGCGTGCACCACCCTGCAGTGGTACAGGCAGTTCACCTGCAGCGTCCAGATCGGACTGCGCGTCTCCAACGCAGCGATCTGCTCGGCGATATCCCGTGCCGGCGCGCCTGCTGCGACCTTGCCGGCGAGCTCCCTGCACACCGTGAGGTCGCTGCGCAGCATCTGATGGATGAGCTTGAGCTGGCGGTGCATGAGGATCCCGAACGGCGCCTCGCCGTTCTCCCGCGAGGTCATCTCAGAGCAGTCCCTCGCTGCGCAGCGCGTCCTCGACTCCGCCGATACCGCCGACCAGATACCCGGGGTGGTCGCGCTCGAGGATGTCGCGGTCGCGAATGCCCGAATACACCGCGATCGACAGATAGCCGAGCACGTTTGCGGCTGCCACGTCGGCCTCGCTATCGCCGATGACGACGGCAGGGTCATCCGCGGGGATTGTCTTGCGGATCAGCCGAGCTTTCTCAAACGCGGGATCCGCACCCGGAGCGGCGGACTGGATGGCCTCGAAGAAGGGAGTGAGCGCGAACACGGCGAGCTGCGCCAGCAGCGCCGTCGCTGACGAACGGAGCGTCACCAGCGTGCAGCGATAGGTCGCGGCGAGCCGGGTGAGCACCGGGATCGTCTCCGGAAACAGGAGGTCGAACCCGAGACTGTCGGGGAGCTCGATGAGCTCCTCAAACGTCGCTTCGAAGGGCGCCACCTCGGCGTCATCCAGACCGCTCTGGGCGAGGATCTCCGGCCAGCCGGTTCGCCGCCGCTTCAGGTGCCAGAACGCAGCGCGATCGAGGGGCTGACCGCCGAGCGACCGGCAGACGGTGCTGTAGACATGGTGGTGGCGCGCCGACACGTCGAGCAGGGTTCCGTCGAGGTCAAAGACGAGCGTCGGCGGCCGCTGTCCTGGCAATCTGCTCCTCCAACCCGTCGGCAAAGACGCGAGCCGGAGAGAATCCGGTCTCCTCGCGGAACCGCGTGACGTCGAGGACGATATCAGCCGCGGATCGGCGCCATAGTAGCCTGCCCCCGGCTCGGTTCCCGGCGGGGCCGGCGATCTACCGCCTACTCGTTGGAGTCCTTCCAGCCGAAGTGCTTCCAGCGGAAGACCCCGGTCAGCCCGAGGCGTGAGACATGGAGCTGCTCGAACTCCTCGTACTTGTCCGACGTGGCGCTGTCGACCGAGAGGTGCACCGCCTCGGTGGTGATCCGCGAGATGTCCGCGGCGGGAGCGAGATAGTGCTTGCGGCGGTGCGCGTGCTCGAACACGATGCCGTGGAAGATGTCCTCGTTGGCGAGGGCGGCGACCTCCACGACCTTCCCGATATTTGTGCCGTCGCTGGTCACGACTGCCTCACCCGTCTTGACGGCGGTCCATGCGATCTGTTCTTCAGCCATGCGACTCATCATAGAGCCGGTGCTCTCCGGCATCGGGGGACCGATCGAGGGGGACTACCCCGAGCGGGGAGAGGCCGGGGTACGCGTCCGTCGCCGGCGCGTTCGAAGCTGGGTGTGCGCCGGGCGCTCTGGAGACTCCTCTGTCCCAAACGCCTCGAGCTCCTCGGCGAGCCAGCGAGTCATCGCGCCGACGTCGGGCATGGCGTCACGATCGGCGACGATCCCGATGTCGAGGCTGCCGTTGTAGCTCATCACCGTGATGTTCAACCCGAGGCCGTCCATGATCACCGAGACCGGGTAGATCGCCTCGAGCAGCGCGCCGGCGCAATACAGCGGGATCTGGGGCCCGGGCACGTTCGACACAACCAGATTCCACGTCGGCCGCAGGCGCGGATTGCTCGTCCATGCATAGGTGAGCTGGGCGGCGCGCGTGAAGAGCGCCGGCGGGATGAAGTTGTTGGCGTCCTGCAGCAGCGACGCGGGCAGCGCCTGGTCGCGTTCCTTCATCTCGGCAAGCGACTCGTGGGTGGCGCGGAGGCGATCAACCGGGTCGGCGATCTCCGTGTGGAGCTCCACGCCCATCAGGAGGATCCGGTTGCCGAAGGTCCCCTGTTGCTCGGGGCTGCGCACCGACACCGGGATCTGTGCGATCAAGGGGGTCTTGCCGAGCTCTCGATGTTCGAGCAACCAGCGGCGCACCGCGCCCGCGCACATCGACACGACGACGTCGTTGACGGTGACACCGTGCTTGTTCTTGACATCTTTGACAGCATCAAGCGGCAGCCGGCCGAAGACGATGCGCCGGTGCGCCGAGATCCTGCCGTTGAAGGACGTGTGCGGGGGCGTCGAGACCTTGCGTCCGCTGACGATCGGGCTGCGGCGCAGCGTCGCCTGGAGCCGCCGGCCGGCGGCTCCGACCAGCGTGGCGCCGGGGAGGATGCTGAAGATGCCGACCTCTTCGAAGTTCGGCAACGCTGCCGGCAGCGAGCGCAGCAGACGCAGCGGGTACCGAGGGACTCCGGCCAGGCCACGCGCCAGCATCTCGAGCTGTGACGGCATCCGGTCGACACCCTCGAGAAGGGGCGGCGGGGCGGGGCGCCCTTTTGGCGTGAGATCCAGGAGGGATCCAAGGATCTCGGCGCCGGACAGGCCGTCGATCACCGCGTGGTGGACCTTGGTCATCAGCGCCACGCGTCCGTTCTCGAGGCCGTGGATGAGGTAGATCTCCCAGAGCGGGCGACTGCGGTCGAGCGGGCGCGAGAAGATGCGCGCAACCTGCTCCTCGAGCTGTGCCGTGGAACCGGGCGGCACCAGCGCCAGCTCACGCACGTGGAAGTCGACATCGAAGTCCGGGTCGTCGACCCAGTACGCGAAGTCCAGGCCGAACGGGACCTCCGCGAGCCGCCACTTGAAGATCGGGATCAGAGGAAGGCGGTCGAGGATCAGGTTCTGGAGATCGGTGAGCGCGAGCGCCCCCCCAGGAGCGGTCGAGGGATCGAGCACCAGGACGCCGGTCACGTGCCCGTAGATTCGTGGCGTCTCGAGGGCCAGAAACTGCGCGTCGAGGCTGGTGAGCTGGCGCATGCGATCGGGCCAACACTGGCAGAACCCGCCAAGAGCGGTCAACTCCGCCCATTCGCCTGTGCATGTGGGATCGTTCGGACGTGCCTCCCGAGATCGCGACCATCGAGACCCCAGAGCTGGGCGACCGCAGCTATGTCATCTTCGCCGGCGCCGACGCCGTGGTCGTCGACCCCCAGCGCGACATCGATCGCGTGCTCACCCTGTTGTTGGCGCATGGGAGCCGCCTCAGCCACGTCGTCGAGACCCACATTCACAACGACTACGTCTCCGGCGGACCCGAGCTCTGCAGGGTCACCGGGGCAAACCTGGTCATCCCGGCGGGGGAGTCGGTGGGATATGCGCGTCAGGCGATCGCCGAAGGGGACCGGATTCCGCTTGGCGACCTGACCCTGATCGCCCGCCACACCCCGGGCCACACCGCGACCCATATGACGTACCTCCTCGAGGAGGGCGGACGGCGGATAGCCGCCTTCACCGGTGGATCGATGCTGCTCGGTTCGGTGGGACGCACCGATCTCATCGGTCCCTGGATGACCGATCGCCTCAGCCATCTCCAGCACCGGTCGGCCCGGCGGCTCTCCGATGAGCTGCCCGATGACGCGGCCATCCTGCCGACCCACGGGTTCGGCAGCCTCTGCTCTGCCGGGTTCCCGGTCGGCGCCGCCGACACAGCGGACACGCGTCACCAGCGTGCCGAGAACCCCGCGCTGCTCATGGACGAGAACGCGTTCGTCGCCCGGTTGGTGGCCGGGATGGATGCCTTTCCCCGGTATTACGGGTACATCGCACCACGAAACCGCGCGGGCGCGGGAGCGGCCGACCTCGAGCTGCCGCAGCTGAGCGACGCTCGCGAGCTTGCCGAGCGGGCACGAGCCGGGGAGTGGGTGGTGGACCTGCGCGAGCGCCGTGCGTTTGCCGACCGGCATCTCGTCGAGACCCTCGCGTTCGAGCTGTCCGATCCGCTGACCACGTACCTGGGGTGGCTGCTCCCGTGGGGCAGCCCGCTGAGCCTGATCGGACGGTCCCTCGACGACCTCGCGGCCGCTCGGCGTGCGCTGGCGCGCATCGGCATCGAGACGATCGCCGCGTGTGGCCTGAGCGACGGCGAGAACGGGGACGACCCCTGGGCCGGTCTCGCGACCGGAGCGTACCCGGTGGTCGGATTCGGCGATCTCAAGGGGTTCGCCGGCGCTCCCGGCGAGGTCGTCCTCGACGTGCGTCTCGGGCGTGAGTGGCGAGAAGGGCACCTCGCGACCGCGATGCACATCCCGCTGCACGAGCTGCCCGACCGCATCGACGAGGTTCCCAGCGGCAGAGTTTGGGCTCACTGCGCCGCCGGGTATCGCGCGGCGGTGGCGGGCTCGCTCCTGGCTCGCGCGAGGCGCGACGTCATGGTGGTGAGCGACCAGTTCAGCAATGCGGCCAACGCCGGGCTGGACATCGTCTCCAGCTGCGACTGAGCAACCGCAGCGTTTGGTGGCGATGAGCTTCGCCACGCGCGCTGTCGAGGTGCTCGCACGCATCCCACCCGCGAGAACGCGCGCAGTCACGGTTCGTCGTGACATCGAGATCGCCATGCCGGACGGAATCACGCTTCTCGCCGACCGGTATCGGGCCCGCGAGGATGACGCCCAGCCGATCATCCTGATGCGCAGCCCCTACGGTCGGACAGGGGTCTGGGCGCTCGGGGCGCGCGTGTTCGCCGAGCGCGGCTACCAGGTCATCCTGCAGAGTTGCCGGGGCACGGGCGGCTCCGGCGGCGAGTTCAACGCCTATCGCAACGAAATGCCCGACGGGCTCGCCACGCTCGCCTGGATCGAGCGGCAACCCTGGTTCTCCGGGAAGATCGCCACGTTCGGCCCCAGCTACCTCGGGATCGCGCAGTGGGCGATCGCCAGCGACCCGCCACCGTCGCTGCGCGCCATGGCCACGCCGATCTCCTCGGCCCGGGTGCGCAGGTTCACCTACCCGGGCGGCTCGTTCTCGCTGGAGAGCACGCTGTCGTGGCTGGCGCTGCTCGCGCGTCCGGGCCGCGGCGGCCGCCTCGGCCTTCGCGAGCGACTCGCGGCGCCCAAGCGGATGAAGCGAGGATTCGCGGCGATACCGCTCCGTGATGCGGACGTGGCGGTCACTGGGGAGCGTGTGCTCTTTTATCAGGACTGGCTCGCGCGCAAGGACGACGATGCCTTCTGGGGTCCTGTCGAGTTCGAACGCCGTCTCGACTCGCTGACCGTGCCGGTCACGATGGTCACCGGCTGGTACGACATGTTCCTGCCCGCGCAACTTGCCGACTACCGCGCACTCCGTGCCGCGGGGCGAGAGGTGCGCCTGACGATCGGACCCTGGAAGCACACTGACCCGGGCGTCGCCGCCGAGAGCCTGCGCGATTCGCTCGACTGGTTCGAGAGGCATCTACTGGATCGCGACCGGAGCCCGCGACGGTCGCGGGTCCGGCTGTTTGTCGGCGGCGCGCGCCGATGGCTCGATGTCGACGAGTGGCCGCTCCCGGCGCGGGCAGCGCGCTGGCATCTGCATCCGGGCGGCCTGCTCCACACGCGGCTCCCCGGGGCGTCGGCTCCGGATCGGTACCGATATGACCCGTCGAATCCGACGCCGTCGGTAGGCGGCAGCTTGCTCTCGAGGTCCGGAGGGCCACGCGACAACCGGGCCCTCGAGCGGCGCAGCGACGTGCTCGTCTACACCTCGGCAACGCTGGTTCGCGACGTCGAGGTGATCGGGCCGGTCACCGCCGAGTTGCACGTGCGATCGACCCTGGAGCACACGGATTTCTTCGTCAGGCTCTGCGACGTCGAGCCCTCGGGAGTGTCCCGGAACATCAGCGACGGGCTGGTGCGCTTGGTCCCGACCTCGTGGGAGCGGGGGGAGGACGGCGTGGCAACGGTCGAGGTGCCGCTCTGGCCCGCCGCGCACGTCTTCCGCCGCGGTCATCGCCTTCGGGTGCAGGTGTCGAGCGGCGCACACCCGAGGTTCGCTCGCAACCTCGGTGGGGGAGAACCGCTCGCCACCGCGGTGACCATGCACGTTGCCGATCAGGAGGTCTGGCATGACCCCGACCATCGGTCGGCGATCGTGCTTCCGCTCAGGGAAACGGGCTAGCGAGCAGCTCCTGTGGGGACGCGTTCGCGCGTCTTCTCGCCGGCGTGATCGGGGTGTTCCGGCGCGGCGTCCTCGACCGCGTCGAGCGCGCTGAGCCAGTGAGGTGGCGGTGATGCCGACGGGACGGGAGGCGGTTCGGGGCCGTCATCACCCCGTTCGGGCCCGTCGTCGACCGCCGCCTGCTGGTTGTGGTCGTTGTCGAATGTGATCAGGTAGATCGAGGCGATCGCGGTCATGGTCACCAGCGCGAAGAACGAGAACGGCAAGCGGTACACCCACCCGACGTCGTCGGGCAACCCCGGCATGAACGCCACCAGCACCGCGCTGACGATGCCGACGCCAGGGGGGAGGAGCCAGACCCACACGCTTCGGCCTTCGCGATCGATCCCGAGCCGCCCCTCGAGGCGTCGGAAGAAGGCAGCGAGCCGCATCTTGATTGGGGCCATCTCTGTTGTCCTGTCTTCAGTCTATCGTGGATGACACATGAGCACTGCCGTGACCCGACAGATTATCGGCGCCGCCGAGCTGAAGCGTCTGTCGCCTCGGTTCTGGCTGGCGCGGCAGGCTGAGCTCGCACTCTTCTGGGGACCGGTCTTCATCGCAGCGCTGGTCGTCGCGCTGATCATCCATGCGGGAGCGGCGGTTCTGCTGCCGGTGGTCGTGGCGCTCACCGCCTGCTCTGCCTGGTTCGTCGAGCGCGGTCGCTACCGGTCCTGGGGGTACGCCGAGCGCGAGGACGACCTGATAGTCAGCCGGGGTTTGCTGTTTCGCCACGTGTCGGTCGTGCCCTATGGACGCATGCAGTTCATCGACGTCACCGCCGGACCGATCGATCGTGCCTTCGGTCTCGCGACGGTCCAGCTCCACACCGCGGCGGCGGCGACCGACGCCCGCATCCCCGGGCTGCCCCGCCCCGACGCCGACGCGCTTCGCGACCGGCTGGCGCTGGTGGGGGAGGCCAAGGCGACCGGCCTGTGAGCCTGATGCCACCCCCGGTGGTCGCGGTGTTGCCGCTCGGGGTGGGCGAGACCTGGCGCCGGCTGCACCCGCTCTCGCCGATCGTCCGCTTCGGAAGAGTGTTGATCGGGGTGCTTGGGGTCGCGGTGGCGTCCATCGCCGAGCAGCCCGGCATGCGCCACGACGGAGGGCTTCCGATCTCGGTGATCGTCTACGTCGGCCTGCTCGTCCTCGGCGGTATCGGCGGGGTCATCTCGTGGCTGGTGACCCGCTGGAGGATCGCCGACGGCAACCTCCAGATCGAGACCGGGTTCATCCGGCGGCAGTCGCTGCGCATCCCACTGGCGCGGGTCCAGGCGGTCGACGTCATCGCACCGCTCCTGGGGCGCTTTCTCGGTTTGGCCGAGGTTCGTGTCGTGTCCGCTGGTCGAGGCGCCGAGCACGGCCGGCTCGCGTACCTCACCGCCGCCCAGGCGCCCGTCGTCCGAGCCCGGCTGCTCGCGCTTGCCCACGGCCTCGAGGCCGGCACCCCCGAGCCGGCCGCGCTGCCGCTCCTGCACGTGCAGAACGGGCTGCTCCTTCCCGCGCTCCTGATGCGCTCACGCGTGCTGGCGCCGATCCTCATCGCCATCGCCGCCGTCGCGGGGATCGCGGCTGCCCCGGTCATCGCTCCCGGCGCGCTCGGCAGCGTGATCACCGTGCTCGTGGTCAGCGGGCTCGGCGTCGCCCGAGCCTTCAACGAGGACTTCGATTTCGCCATCAGCGAGGCGGGCGACGGCGTGCGCCTCGACCGCGGTCTGCTCCAACGCCGCCACGAGACCATCCCGTACGGCCGCATCCAGGCGGTGCGCGTCGTCGAGCCGCTCTTCTGGCGCGCATTCGGCTGGGCGCGTCTCGAGGTCGATGTGGCCCGCCAGAGCGTGTCCCGCGAGGCGGATCGTGACGCGCAGCAGGTTGCGAGGACGCTGATCCCGGTGGCGTCGCGCGACCAGGCGTTGTGGCTGCTGGCGCGGGTCATGCCGGACGCGCACCCGAATCCGCCGCCCGATGCAGGCCCCCCGTCGCGAGCGCGCCTCAAGGCCCCGCTCTCCTTTCATCTTCTCGCCGCCTGGTTCGGGCAGCGCTACGTCTACGCGCGGACGGGGCGCGTGCAGGTGTCGACGATCATCGTGCCGCTGGTCAAGGTGCAGAGCGTGCGGCTCAAATCTGGTCCGCTGCAACGCGCCTTTCATGTCGGGACCGTCGACGTGGACACCGCCGGGCGCCGCTGGCAGGCGTCTGCCCGCTGCCGCGACGAGCACGAGGCGGTCGAGATGGTGCGCCATATCAGCGAACGCGCGCGCCTGTCCAGGCGGGTGCCGCCGCCACTGCCCGCGCACCCGGCGCCGGCGCCGGCGCCGGCTGCTGGTTAGCGGGCGTACGTGGCAATATCGCAGTAAAGATGGCGGTGACAGCCCGGTGCGACTGCGACGGAGAGGAGACACCGATTTTCCGACTCGCCGCGGTGATCCTCGACGGCAGGCTCGCTCGTGTCTGTCCGAACTGCGCCTCGAAGTACAAGAATCGCATCGAGATGCCGTACTCGCCGCGCGTCGACCAGGGGGCGATTCAACCGAGCACCTCGAGGGAGGTCTGGTAGCGCCGTGACATTCGTCGCACGCCTGGACGCGTGCGTCGAAGCGTCCGGGTCGCTGCTCTGCTGCGGCCTCGACCCTGACGGGTTCGCGAGCGCCGCGGAGGCCGAGCGTCGCTGCCTCGAGATCGTCGACGAGACCATCGAGCACGTCTGCGCGTTCAAACCGAACCTCGCATTCTTCGAGCAGCTCGGTTCGGCCGGCTACGCGGTTCTGGAGCGCCTGCGGGCCCGGATTCCGCGCAATCGCATCCTGATCCTCGACGCCAAGCGTGGTGACGTGGGCAACACCGCCGTGGCGTACGCGCGAGCGCTCTTCGACGTTCTCGGCGCGGATTGCGTCACCGTCAATCCGCTGCTCGGCGGCAACTCGGTGCTGCCGTTCCTGGAGCGTCAGGGCCGTGGTGCGCTGCTCGTCGCCCGGAGCAGCAATCCTGGTGCGTCGGATCTGCTCGACGCGCGCCTCGAATCCGGCATGCCGGTGAGCGCTCGGATCGTCGAGCTCGGCCTCGGCTGGGACCCCGGCGGGGCGGTCGGCTTCGTCGTCGGGGCGACCAGGCCCGAGGCCGTCGCCGCGATCCGCGCGGCGGCGCCGGACGCACCATTGCTGCTTCCCGGGGTCGGGGCCCAGGGTGGCGCGCTCGAGGAGTCGGTCGCGGCGGGCCTCGATGTCCGCGGCCGCGGCGCGATCATCTCGGTGACCAGGGGCATCGCGACAGCGCCTGAGGGTGCCGCTCGCGCCGCACGGGGGTTTCGCGAGCGTATCGAGGAAGTCCGCGCCGCGGTTGCACACGTGTGACCGTCCCGCTTGCGCTCATCCGCAACCACGACCAGGCCGAGCACGCGAGCCCGGGTCATCCGGAGCGGCCGGAGAGGGTTACCGCGATCCTCGAGGGCATCGCCGCGAACGGAGCGCTCGCCACGCTGCCCTGGCTGGACGCGCCGGCGGGGGACCGCGCTCTGCCCCGCATGGTGCATACGGAGGACGAGGTGCGACGCGTCGAGCGAATGGCCGTGGCCGGCGGTGGCTGGCTCGATCCCGACACCTACTGCACCGAGGCGTCCTATGCGGTGGCGCTGAACGCGGCGGCGTGCGCAGCGCGGGCGGCTGAGGCGCTGATGCACGGGGAGGCACGGGCGGCGTTCGCGGTGATCCGGCCGCCCGGGCATCACGCGACCCCGCACCTGCCGATGGGGTTCTGCCTCTTCAACAACGCGGCCATCGCGGTGCGCGCGGCCCAGAACGCGGGGGCTTCACGGGTCGCGGTCGTGGACATCGACGTCCATCACGGCAACGGAACCCAGGACATCTTCTACGCCGACGCGTCGGTCCTGTACACGTCCCTGCATCAGTTTCCGTGGTACCCCGGCACCGGGCACGCGTCCGATCACGGTGATCCTGGCGCCTCTGGTGCGACACTGAACGTTCCCGTTCCGCCGGGGACCGACGGCAGCCGTTGGCTCGAGCTGTTCGACGAGGTCGTGACCCCGGAGGTGGCCGCGTTCGATCCGGATGTCCTGGTGGTCAGCGCCGGGTTCGACGCTCACCGGGATGACCCGCTCGCCGAGCTGCGTCTCGAGGACGAGACGTACGCGGCGATCGCCGACCGGGTGCGAACCCTCGCCGACACGCACTGCGAGGGACGATCCCTATGGCTCCTCGAAGGCGGTTACGACCTTCGAGCAATCGCCGCCTCGGTGGCGGGATGCCTGCACGTCCTCGCCGCCTGACACACGGGGGAATCCCCCGTGTACCCCTTGTCTTTGCGTTTGCCGCGGCCGTGGGTGCACTGGTGATGGTCTCCGGCTGTGCGGGCGTGCCGTCAACCCCGTCGCGGACGCCGCCGCCGTCGAGCACGCCAACCGCGGTGACGATCGTCACCCCGAGCCCGACGCCGCAGCTCGTCGGCACCACCCGCACCGTGCTCAGCCCTCTCGGCCTCCGCATCCACTCGGCGCCGGTGCTCGAACTCCAAGAACGTCCTCGGCGGGTTCTCGCAGGGCAGGACCTTCACCGTTCTCGAATATCAGAGCGGTGGCGGAGGATGGTTCCGGGTCCAGGGTCAGACGCTCACCGGGTGGGTCGTCGCCGATCCGTCGCTCAGCGCCGCGAGCACGTTCAACCGATACTCGGCGGCGAACGGCGTGACGGCGCTCTACCCTCAGACGTGGGGGTTCCAGCAGGAGCCGGATAGCACCCTGTTCGTCCCCCAGCAGGGCGGCACGGACAGCGCGCTGCTCGAGATGAGGAACAGCCTCAAGTCATACGCGGCGCCGGGATTGCCGGGATACACGCCGTCCAGCTCGGCCTCCGTTCTGGTGTGCGGCTACACCGGGACGCTCGCCTACTACGTGAAGGAAGTCTCGTACACGGGTCCGACGCCGGTACCGCTGCCGGTCGCCCGGCAGCCGCTCTACGCCGAGATACGTCTGACCATCGATTCGACGCATGCGATGCTGCTCGGCTTCAACTACGAGAACAGCAGCCAGCTCGACGTGTTCTCCGCGCTGTACAACTCGATTGCGTTCCCGTTCCCGTTGTGCGAGGCCCCTGCGGCGGCGACCCCGAAGCCTGCGCCTTAGAGGACGGTCGTCCCCGTACTCTGGTTCACGCCGGGGACGGAGTTGCTGTTGACGATCGCCGTGTTGGCGATCGACATCCCGGCGGCGGCGACCACCAGGATCGCGACATAGGCTGCGCCGAGGCCAAGCCGCCGTGAGGCGGCGGCCTGTGCAGGGTCGGTCGTCTGGTTGCTCCGGCGAAACCGGCCGATGGTGTGGAAGATGCCGAGCACGAGAAAGATCAATCCGATGGGGTTGCCGAACAGGAGCACGACGCCCGCGACCACGAGCAGCCCGAGCACGTTCATCCATTTCGGGATCGCGTCGGCGACCTTGGCGCCGTCGAGAAAGCCCACCGGAATCAGGTTGATGAGGTTCAGGAAGCACCCGAAGTACGCGAGCGCGAGCAAGAGGTAGCGGGCATACCCGGGGTTCGCGGCGCCTGCCAGCAGAAAGCACAGCAGTGCGGCGACCGTCCCGAGTGCCGGACCGGCGAGCGCGATGATGCCCGACCTGCCCGCGTCACCAGGTGAACGGCCCAGGCTGGTGACCGCGCCCAGGGGGCCGATGAAGATCGGCAACCGCGCGGGCAGGCCCATCCATCTCGCGACGATGAAATGCCCGAGCTCGTGGATGAGGATCAGCACGACGAGACCGATCGCGAACGCCGGTCCGAAGAACAGCGTGTAGAACCAGATCGCGATGATCATGGTGATCAGGGTCGGCCCGAAAGTGCCGAACTTGACCAAAAATAGACCGTACTTGACGAAGACGAAGAGGGCGGCCAGGATGCCGCCGGTCGCGCCCTCGCGACGCCGGCGCTGCTGGCGCGGCGCCGTCGGGCTGTGCTGGGGCGGGGACGCAGGACGGGTCGGCCCCGGTGGTGGAAGCCAGGATGCGCTGTCGCCCGAGGTGGTGACGGGACTGTCCGGCAGCCATTGGTAGACGGGTGGCTGGTCGCCGCCGGGCGGAGGAAGCTGAACTCATCTGCATCGATCATGGCACGCCCCGCTGAACCGGCCGATCAATCGTTGGCGCTAAGGTGTGCCGTCACATGAGCGAGGAAAGTCTCCGGGGCATGCGGCTGGGGATCGTCGGTGCCGGGGTGATGGCCGAGGCGATGCTCGCAGGCCTGCTCGAGCGCGACCTCGTGGACGCGCGCAACGTTGTCTGCACGCACCCGCGCCTGGCCCGGCGCGAGGCCCTGGTCGCCACCCATCGCGTCAACGTCGCTGAGCAGAACATCGAGGCGACCACGAACACCGACGTGGTCCTGCTCGGCGTCAAGCCGCAGATGCTCGGCGGGGTCATGGCCGAGCTGCGCGGGGCGCTGAATCCGGAGCAGCTCGTGATCAGCATCATCGCCGGAGCGACGACCACCGCGCTCGGCGAAGGCCTCGACCACCCTGCGGTGGTGCGCTGCATGCCGAACACGCCGGCGCAGATCGGGCGCGGGGTCACCGTCTGGTACGCGACCGAGAGCGTCGACGAGGTGGGGAAGGCCCGCACGCGGGCCATGCTGGCCGCGCTCGGGCGCGAGTTCGAGGTGCACGACGAGCGCCAGGTGGCGATGGCCACCGCGGTGAGCGGCACGGGGCCCACCTACATCTTCCTGTTCATCGAGGCGCTCACCGACGCCGCCGTCCACCTCGGATTTCCACGCCACGTGGCCCGGGAGCTCGTGCTCGACACCATGCAGGGGAGCGCGGAGTTCGCGCTCCAGAGCGGCAAGCACGTCGCCGAGCTGCGCGACATGGTGACCTCGCCGGGCGGAACCTCGGCGGAGGCTCTGTATCAACTCGAGCGCGGCGGCCTGCGCACGGTGGTGAGCGACGCGGTGTGGGCGGCGTTCGAGCGAACCCTCCGGATCGAGGCGACGCTCGAGCAGCGCACTCCCAACTCAGGGAGCACATCGACGCAGAGGACGCAGGCCCTCGAGAACCTGAACGCCTGACCGGCCGGCGCGAGGCCTGCAATACTCCCATCCACGATGCCCAGAACCCATCTCATCGGCATGTTGCTCGGGGTCGAGGAGGACTGGCCGGCGGCCTTCGAGGCGTTGCTGGGGCGGGCGGATCTCGCCGTGCGCGAGGGCGGCGAAACGCATCACTTCACCACCGAGCGGGTCACCATCGAGCCCTTCGATCTGCGGATGAAGCCGCGCCACTCGCTGGTCATCGACCGCCTCGGCTGGTGGTATCCGATGCCCCGCGAGTGGTTGAAGAAGGTCGTGCTGATGGACCGAGTTCATCTGCTCAACAACCCGTTCACGTTCCAGGCCATGGAGAAGCACGCGGCGTACTGCGCGATGATTCGCCTCGGTCTCAAGGTCCCGGAGACGTGGATGCTGCCCAACAAGACGCCGCCGGACAACCCGCGTTTCGCCGGGACCGCGCAGCGGTACCTGCGCTACTTCGACCTCGAGGCGGTGGCTCGAGCAGTCGGTATGCCTTTGTACATGAAGCCATTCGACGGTGGCGCCTGGGTTGGGGTGAGTCGCATCGAGAATGCCGAGACTCTATACCGAGCCTACGACGAGTCGGAGCAGCGGCTCATGCACCTCCAGGCATCGGTCGATGGCTTCGACGCCTTTGCGCGCAGCCTGGGCATCGGCGCGGAGTCGATCGTGCTCAACTTTCATCCCGAAAAGCCGATGCACGAGCGATACTCCGTCGACCACAGCTTCCTCACCCCGCGCGCCGGCGACGAGGTGCTCAGCATTCTGCGCACCGTCAACGCCTTCTTCCGATGGGAGCTCAACAGTTGCGAGACGTTGATCCGGGGGGACGACGTGTATCCCATCGACTACGCGAACGCGACCCCGGATCTCGCCCTGACGAGCCTGCATTACTACTTCCCGTGGGCGATCCGCAGCCTGCTGAAATGGGTTGTGTTCTGCTGCGTCACCGGCCGTCTGCAGACCGTGGACCTCGACACCGAGCAGTACTACGCGATCGCGGACCGTGCTGATCTCAGCTATGACGAGAAGCTCGCCGGGTACCGCAAGCTCGCCGACCGGCAGCTCGACGTCGACAGGTATCGCGAGTTCTGCGAGCGACACCTGGCGCATGTGGACGAGCTGTCGGTGGCCTGGGTGGAGAGCCCGGACTTCGACCGGATCATCGTGGATACCGTGCGCAACACCTTCCCGGCTCACGAGCACGAACAGTTCATCGCGCATTTCCGCGGCCTCCTCGCCGCGTGGGCTCATGATCAACGCGCGACGGCGGCGTAGAGTGGATCCCCCATGACGCACATCGAGTTCGTCTCCAGCCCCAGGCCGACGGTCGGCGTCGAGATGGAGCTGGAGCTCATCAACCGAGACACCCGCGAGCTGGTGAGCGGCGCGCACGAGATCCTCGGCGAGATGAATTCCTCGCACGGCGACGCTGGGCACCCGAAGGCCAAGAAAGAGCTGCTCCAGTCGACGGTCGAGATCATCACCGGGATCTGCGAGACTGCCGCGGAGGTGCAAGCGGATCTGGCCGCAACCATGGCCGAGCTGCGCGAGCACACCGAGCCCCGCAACCTGGAGATCTGCTGCTCGGGCACGCATCCGTTCAGCGATCCCGCGCTGCAGGAGATCAGTCCCGACCCCCGCTACCTGCAACTCGTCAACGACATGCAGTGGCCCGCGAAGCAGATGCAGATCTTCGGCATCCACGTGCACGTCGGGGTCCGCAGCGGAGAGAAAGCGATCGCGATGGTCAACGCGCTCTCCGCATATATCCCGCACTTCCTCGCGCTTTCGGCATCCAGCCCGTACTGGATGGGCCACGACACCGGCATGGCGTCGTGGCGTTCCAAGGTGTTCGAGGGCCTGCCGACCGCCGGCCCACCCTGGTACTTGAGCGGCTGGCCGCAGTTCGAGCAGCTGATGGACACGCTGATCTCCTCGCAGACCATCAAGACAATTCGCGAGGTGTGGTGGGACATCCGACCGCACCCGAGCTTCGGGACCGTCGAGATCCGGGTGTGTGATGGCATCCCCACGTTGCGCGAGATCGGCGTTGTCGCCGCGCTGAGCCAGTGTCTGGTGCACCAGTTCGACGTGATGATCGACCGCGGGTACACCCTGCCGACACCGCGCGCGTGGCTGGTGCGTGAGAACAAGTGGCGAGCCGCACGCCACGGCCTCGATGCCTCGATCATCGTCGACGAGGGCGGCACGACGGTGCCGCTGCGCAAGGCGGTTCGCGAGCTGGTGGAGGATCTGACCCCGGTTGCGGCCCGGCTGGGATGCACCGGCGAGCTGCGCGGTGCCATCGAGATCATGGAGCGGGGATCGAGTTACATCCGGCAGCGTGAGGTGGTCGCGGCAGGCGGCTCACTCGCCGATGTCGTCGACAGTCTGATTGCGGAGTTGCGCGCCGACATGCCCGCGCCCCGTTCGGCCGTGCTCGAGGCGGTGGGCAAGCAGGCGGTCGCCGCCGGCGACTGACCTCAGTACGCGTAGAGCTGCAGCTCGGTCGCGAACCGATCGGCCATGTCGACGCACGAATCCAGATCGGGGTGCCGGACGATGACCATCCCGTCGGAGATGAGCGTCATCAACCAGTCGCGGCGGGGCGCTCCGAGAGGGAGCAGATCGATCGTGCAGACCCACTCGTCAAAGTCCGAGAGCAGACGTGAGAGCCCCTCGATGTGGGTGATCCGTCCCTGTCCCTGGGCTCGCTTGAAGATGGACGCGGCGTTGTAGCGGCGCCCGATCGGCTCGGACAGCCGCCCATGGATCAGCGCCTCGGCCCACTGCTGGAACAGGTCGATGTCATTGGCGAAATTCATCACGTCGACGGTGCGAGCACCCGGAGGCCGCGCGCCGATCTCTCCGAAGACAACCTCACCGTTCTCGCGACGGAACCACTCCATGTGGGTGAAGCCATCGCGGAATCCCAGTGCGCGCAACACGTCGCGGCCCATGGCTCGGCCGCTCGAGAGCTCCGGTGCGTCGATGTCGCGCAGCACCATGGTCACCGGACTGATCCACTCGAGCTGCCGCGCGATCAGCGGACGTGGCCGGTACCACGCCACGTTGTCGAAGAGCACCTCGCCGCCGGCGCAGATGGTGTCGTACGTGTACTCGGTCGCCTCGACGAACTCCTCGACGCTGACCTCATCGACCCAGACGAGCCTGGGCAGCACCTCCTCGAGCTCGACCGCGTGGTCGACGCGGTAGGTGTCCGCCGATCCAGCCCCGGCGATCGGCTTGACGATGATCGGATAGCCGATGCGCTCGACTGCCTCGCGGACGGCCGACGTCGTGGTTGCCTTGTAGTGGTGCGGCGTGCGGATCCCCGCCGCGTCGAGCACCTGCTTCATGCGCTCCTTGTCGCGGAAGGGGATGGTCTGCTCGACGGTCATCCCGGGGATGCCGAGCGCCTCGCGAATCCGCGCGGCCAGCACCATCGTCGGCTCCCACAGCGATGCCACGTGATCGATGTGAACTCCGGCAGAACGCCGCACCACTTCGTGAACAATCGCCTCCTCGTCAGCGAATGAGGGCACCTGCCAGTACGCGGCAAGGTGATCGCGTGCCATGTCGGGGAGCCCGAAGAGGGATTGATCCCCCGCGCCGATGACCTGCGCTCCGGCGCGCGCGAGGCCGCGGGTGAAGAACGGCATCTCCGCGGGGTATCCCGGCGAGATCATCAGCACCGTGCTGGTCACGACGCGCTCCGCAGCTCGACGCGAGCAATCTCGACCACACGGCGCAACCCGGCTTCGACCACGGAGGTCTCCGGATGCCGGAGGATCACGTGCCCCTCACCCTCGTACGTCCCCGACGACGACTGTCCCTCGCGAGGGAGCTGTGCCTCGACGACGAGGTCGCCGAGCTCACGCTGCAGGGTGTCGAGACCGTGGATCCCGACCACCGAGCCACTGCCCTGACCGCGCAGGTACGCCGCGCCGACCGCGTAGCGGCGCTCGGGCGGCAAGAAGTCGCCGAAGATCTCGAGGCGTGCCCACGCCGCATACATGTCGACGTCGTGCGCGTACGACAGCAGCGATGTGAACTGCGCGCCCGGCGGCCGCGCCGCGACTTCACTGATGGCGATGTCGCCACCGGGTCCACGGAACCACTCCATGTGGGTCAGCCCGGTCCGCAGTCCGAGCGCGCGCAGGCCGCGCAGCCCGTCGGTACGGATCGGATCGAACTCGTCACCGGAAATATCGCGTGGGAGCAGAACCGCCCACTGGATCCAGGGGTTCTCGAGCACCTCGAGGGGGGTGGGCAGATACCGGGAGATCGAGTGCCACACCAACTCGCCCTCGATGAGCACGCTGTCGAAACTGTGCTCGGCACCGACCACGAGTTCCTCCAGCAGCACCGGGTTGTGGTCGCCGGGCGGATCGGCGTGCAGCCAGCCTTCGAGCTGTAGCTCGCCGTCGAGCCGGAATGTCGAGCGGGCCCCGGCGCCGGCGGGCGGTTTGGCCACGAGCGGATAGCCGAGCTCCGCGGCCGCCGACCGCGCCTGATCGGCCGAATGGGCGAGGCGGTGCCGGGCGCACGGCACCCCGTTGGCTTCGAACACGGTTTTCATGCGCGATTTGTCGCGGAAGTTGTGCGCCACCTCGGCTCCCATGCCCGGGATGCCGAGTGCGTCACGAACCTCGCCGAGCGGGACCTGCAGCTGCTCGAGCATGCCGAGCACGCGGTCGACGCCGCCGAGGTGCCGCGCCATCACTCGGGTTGCGTCAGCGATCTGCTGCGGGTCGGTGCCGTCGGCGACGCGGTAATGCCCGGAGAGAGCGGCGCGGAGGTCGTCGCGAAGCATGTCCTCCGGGTCCTGGCTGATCAACCCGAGGCGGACATCGGGCAGCAATGCTGCCGCGGCGATGAACCGGACCGTGGCCGGGAGCAGAAAGGGAGCAACGAAGACCGCATTCGCCATTGAGCTTTCGCGAGTCTAGACACGCAACCGGGGACGGGTCAGGACGCAGCGGGTAGGATCTGCGCGTGAACGTCATCTTTGTCGAACCTGCATTCCCGGCAAACCAGCGCGAGTTCGTCCGCGGTCTCGCGGAGGCCGGCGCGGATGTGATCGGGATCGGCGAGCGGCCGGCCGACTGGCTCGACGGGAACCTGCGCAGTTGGATGATCCATTACCAGCAGATCCCGAACGTGACCGACGTCGGCGCGCTCATCGAGGCGGTTCGATTCGCGCAGAGCCAGGTCTGGGTCGACGCGCTCGAATCGACGATCGAGTCGCACACGATGGCCGCCGCGCACGCCCGTGAGGCGTGCGGCATTCCGGGGACATCGGTGCGGACCGCGTACCTGTGCCGGGACAAGCCCGCGATGAAGGAGGCGTTGCGGGCCGTCGGGATCAGCACAGCCCAATCGATGGGGGCGTCCAGCGCGGCGGAGGTTCGCGAGTTCGTCGCATCGGTCGGCTACCCGATCATCCTCAAGCCCCGCGCCGCCGCGGGGGCGTCGGGGACGAGCCGGGTCGACTCCGACGCCGAGCTCGACCGCGCGCTGGCCGAGCTGGGAGCCTCGGGTGCGACGGATATCGCGGTCGAGGAGTTCGTCGAGGGTCACGAAGGGTTCTACGACACCATCAGCATCGACGGTCATCCGGCCTACGACTTCATCTCGCACTACTACCCGAACGTCCTCGAGGCGATGCGCGAGCGCTGGATCAGTCCCCAGTTCATCTCGACCAACCGGATCGACCAGGTGCAGGACTACGCCGAAGTGCGCGACCTCGGCCAGCGCGCCATCGAGGCGCTCGGTATCGAGACGTCCGCGACCCACATGGAGTGGTTCTTCGGGCCCAAGGGCCTGCGTTTCAGCGAGATCGGTTGCCGTCCGCCCGGCGTTCGCGCGTGGGATCTCTACGCGGCGGGCAATGACGTCGACATCTACCGGGAATGGGCGAACGCGATCGTGCACCACAGGGTCGAGCATCAGCTCTCACGACGCCGTGCTGCCGGGATCGTCGCGTTGCGCCCGGATCGGGACGGCACCATCAGCCACTACGACGGCATCGAGGATGTGCAGCGCCGTTTCGGGGAATGGATCCTCGACTCGCATCTCCCGGGAAGCGGCACGCCGACCCAGCCGGTCGAGGCCGGGTACATGGCCAACGCCTGGATCCGGATGGCCCATCCCGACTACGACACCCTCCACTCGATGCTCAACGTCGTCGGGGAGACGGTCCGGGTGCGCGCCTCGTGAGGCAGGTGACCCTGCTCGGGCCCCTCAATGGGGTCGACCTGGCGGCGGAGATCGAGGCGTTCGGGGTCGAGGGACCGGTTGCCCTGGTCACCGCCGGGTGGGAGGAGGGCGAGCGCAACGACGCCGACATCGACAGGAGGTTGGGAGGCGGCTCGCGCAATCTCAATCTCTATGGTCGCCGCCTCGATGTGCTCGAGAGCGACCTGGCGTACGCCGATGCGCAACGACTGTTGCGCACCCAGCTCGACGAGCTTCGCGAGGTCTACCTGCTGCGCCTGCGCCCCGCGCTCGCCGGCGTCGATGTGGTCCGCAGGCGCTTCGCCGACTGTCCAGAGCTCGACGCGGCGATCGATGCGGTCAGGGAGCTCGATGAGGCACACGCCTCTGCGATCGCCGCGGCGCATGACCGCTTCTATGCGCAGAGCAAGCCGCACGAGCGTCCGACGATCGCGAGACATCGCGAGGAGGTTGCGCGGATCGTGGCCGACTGCGGTGCGATCGCGATCGCCGGCGGACACGTCGGCGTGCTCAACGACTGCCTCCACCTCTCCAATCTCGCGGTGTTGATCGAAGACCGGCCCATGATCGCCTGGTCGTCCGGCTGCATGGCGGTCTCGGAGCGCATCGTCGTGGTGGACGACGATGATCCTGCGAGCCGGCCCGATGAGGTCTACGACATCGGCAGCGGGGTCGCGCATGGGATGGTGGCGCTGCCTGCCGCGGCGGCGCGTCTCCGCGCGCACGACCCGGACCATCTGGCCGTGCTCGCCCGGCGTTGTGCCCCGAGCGTGTGCGTGCTGCTCGACTCCGGTGATCGTCTGGAGCTGCGCTCGGGATTGCCGGCCGACCTCGGCTCGGTCGGCGTCGTTGCCGCCGATGGCCGGGTGCTCCGGGGGGCGGCAGCCGCCTGACTGTGACCTCCGGGCCAACCCGCAGTCAGCGGGCACTCACCCGCCTGCGCAGCGAGGGCAGTTCCCCCGAGGCGATCGATCAGTTGCTGCGCGAGCAGCGGATTCCGCTGGTCGAGGGGCCGACCTGCACCTTCCTGTGGCGCGGCGAGGCCGATTGGGTCGGCGTCGAGCACCGCATGCTCGGAGTGGCGATTCCGCTGCCACTTCGCCGTCTCAAGGGCACCGATCTCTGGTACGCCAGCGTCGAGCTGCCGCGAGGCGCGCGCATCCAGTACCGCATCCTCGTGCGTCGCGGCGACCACGTGGAGAGCATGAACGACCCGCTGAACCCGCGGATCGTCGGCGACGCGATCGGCTCGCAGTCGGTGCTCGAGGCGGACGGGTACGCCACCCCGGACTGGACCCACCCTGATCCCGCTGCGGTGGCGGGCGAGCTCGTCGATCTGCAACTCCCCAGCAGGGCACTCCGGCGCGAGGCGCACGTCACCCTGTACATCCCGTCGCGGATGCGCCGCGACCGCCGCATGCCGCTGCTGGTGGTGCATGACGGTGGCGATTTCCTGCAGTACTCGTCGATGGCGACCGTTCTCGACAACCTGATGCACCGGCGCCTGATGGCCGACTGCGTTGTCGCCTTCACGCATCCGGGCGACCGCTTGCGCGAGTACGCGGCGAGCGCGGCCCACAGCCGGTTCCTGACCACCGAGCTGGTGCCGCAGATCGAGGGCAGGCTCCAGCTCCGCGGCGACCCTCGCGGAAGGGTGCTGATGGGCGCGAGCTTCGGTGGGGTCGCCGCGCTCTCCGCCGCGGTTCGCGCGCCGGCGTTCTACGGGGCCTTGCTTCTCGAGTCCCCGTCGCTGCGCTTCACCGAGGCCATTGCTCCCGGTACGTTCGGGGAGATGTTTGAACCGGTGGTGCGCTTTGTGAATTCGGTGCGCGCCCAGCCCAAAAAGATCACTGACCGCATCTTCCTGACGTTCGGTGCCTTCGAGCCCCTCGCCGTCCCGGATCGGGCGATGGTCGAGGTGCTCGAGCGGATGAGCGATGAGCTGCGCGTTGTCGAAGCCCAGGACGGTCACAACTGGATCAACTGGCGCGACCGGCTTCTGGACGGTCTCGGCTGGCTCTTTCCTGGGGAAGCGCGCCTCATCTATCCCGGGTGATGCGCTGGTCCACATCGATGCGCGAGACTTTCCCGCCATGAAGAGGCGAGAGCGGTGGTATTCGAGCCGAGTCGACAGCGACGTCACGGTTGCGCGCTGGGGGCACTTCGGCCGGCCGGTCATCGTGTTCCCGACCGCCGGGGGTGACGCCGAGGAGATCGAGCGGATGTGGCTCGTCGATGCGGTGGGGGAGTACCTCGAGGCGGGGCGGGCGAAGATCTACTCATGTGACAGCGTGTCCGGCAAGGCGATGCTCCGCGAGGAGGGCGACCCGCGGTATCGCGCCGCGATGACTCGTGGCTTCATCGAGTTCGTCCGTCACGAGATGATCCCGATGATCCGCATGGATTGCGAGAGCCCGGACATCACCGTGATCACCGCAGGGGCCTCGATCGGCGCGTTCAATGCGGTGTCGCTGCTCTGCCACTATCCCGACGTCATCACCACGGCGGTGGGGATGAGCGGTACCTACGACATCTCCCGCTTCGTCGGCGAGAATGCCGGCGACGACCTGTACTTCGCGACCCCCTCGTACTTCCTCCCGGGCCTCAACGGCGAGCATCTCGTCCAGCTGCGGACGCGCAAGGCGATCCTCGCGTCGGGCGAAGGCCGCTGGGAGAACATCGGTAAGTCGTGGCAGCTCGCCGACGTGCTCGGTGGCAAGGGAATCCCGAATCGCGTCGATTCGTGGGGCACTGACTTCGACCACGACTGGTCGACCTGGCGTCAGATGCTGCCGAAGTACCTCGAGGAGCTCGTCTGAGCCTCCCTCGATCCTGCTTCTAGGGATTCAGGCCGGCGACGGGCTGGCTTCGCTGCTGGGTTCGCCGTCCACCGTACCTTCGATCACGTCGAACTCTTCCTCGTCGTCGTCCTCGCCGCTGTTGCTTCGCGCCAACAGGAGCAGCGTTGTGATCAGGAGGAACGCGGCCATCGAGAGAAACGGGACGGTGATGAAGCCGAAGATGTTGATGACCGCGATGTTGCACGGCACGTCACTGGCTGCCGTGCCGCATACGCTGACCTCATTGGGGACATGCTCCAGCTGGTAGTGGTAGATGGCGAGGCCCGCACCCACCAGCGACAGGCCGATGAAGTATCGCTTCGCCACCTGGATATCGCCACGAAAGGCCGCGATGCCGAGCAGCAGCGAGAGCGGATACATGCAGATGCGCTGAAACCAACAGAATAGGCAGGGGTCCAGGTTCTCGAAGAACTGCAGGAACAGGCTGCCGAAGGTGGCGAGCACCGCCACGATCCATGCGATCTGCAGCGCGAAGGGGGTGACGCCGTCGCGCAACCGCGCCCAGCCCTCGCGAGCCGACGGCGACCTCCGCGAGACGATGAAGCCGACCACGACCAGCACCACGAGCGCGTCTGCAACCAGGGCGAGCAGCGCGTACCCGGTGTTGATGACACCAGAGGACGTTACAACTGCCATTGGTCGCGGTCGCTCAGCCTCACTTGGCCTTGATCGTCTTCAGTCCCTGTTCGATGCTCTGGATGGTGGAGGAGGAGCATACCGACGACGGCTGATCGCCGGTCGCGATGCAGGTCGCCGCGGTGAGGATGTTCGCGTTGCCGACGATGTCCTTGGTTACCTGGTCGTTCGGATTGCTGAGCTTGGCGGCGATCTGATTCCATGTGAGGTTGGCCAGGTCGCCAGGCGTGTAGCTCGTGCTGTACAGGCTGAACACTCCACCGATGTCGATGAACGGGAACTGCCCGGACTGTAGCGTGTAGGGGGGCTGATCGTACGTGGTGAAGATGTGCGAGATCTGCGCGGTCATCGTCTGCAGCGGCTGCTGGTTGCGATCCTCGAGCTCGTTCGAGCTGAAGGTGATGTACGGGCTCGAGTACGACGACTTGTAGAAGGTGAAGGTGTCGGTGTTTGCGAAGACGTCGGTCGACGAGGACTGGATCTCCGAGAGATTCTTGAAGGTGCCAAAGCGTGACAGCCACATCACCATCGACCAGCGCTCGGCGGCGCAGTAGGGGCAGTACTCGGCTCCGACGAACACCACCATCGGCTTGCCCGCCGAATCGACCAACTTCGCGGAGGCGGGGAGGCGAATCATCTCTCCGGGCTGCAGACCGGAGCCGACGGTGCTGACCACCGACGGGCTGGGGTTCTCGACCGCGGTGAGGATTGCCTTCGGCACCTGAGTCGCCACGGTCGCGTTGCCGCCTCCGGCCTGATTGATGAGCACGATCACGATGAGCAGGATCGCGACCACGGCCACGCTGGAGAACGTCACCACGGTCGGAGACTGCCAGGGTGGACGGCGCTCCAGGGAAACCGACCTCGCCGCCACCTGATTGCGGCGCTGCTTTTTCGTGGCCGGTTTGGCTGGGTACTTGCCGGTCGGTACCGGCCGTTTGCGCGGCTTGCCGGGAGTTGATTGATCCACGGCACCAGAGTACCGGACCAACCTTTCGAGGGGGTGTCCAAACCGTGGAGGACCCACCCGTCGCGCATGAAGATACGGTGACGAACTCAGCGATCGCGAGATCGGTGTCTATCCTCAGCGCAATGGTGGGTCTCCCTTCGGAGGTGGCGTGAGGTCTCGGATCACCGCCGCCGCGACAGCGTTGGTGATTGTGGCGGCCGTGCCGGGCGCGCTCCTGCAGGCTGCGGACGGCCGGGCGGCGACCACGCACGAGGGGATCGACGTCAGCGCGTATCAGGGCTCGTCGATCGCCTGGCATTCGGTGGCGGCTTCGGGGATCTCGTTCGCGTACATCCGCGCCGCTGACGGTGCTGGGTCCCCCGACGGGCAGTTCGGGACCAACTGGCGGGGCGCGGCCGCAGCGGGGGTGACCCCGGGCGCGTACCTGTTCTTCGAACCGAATCAGAGCCCGGTCGCCCAGGCCGATCTGCTGATCTCTCAACTGCGCTCGGTGGGGTTCACCCACGGCGACCTTGTTCCGACGATCGACGTCGAGACCACCGACGGTGAGCCGCAGGCGGTGGTCGTCGCCGGCCTCCGCACCGTCGTGAACACGGTCAGCGCCGCCATCGGCTCGCTCCCCGCGATCTACTGCTCACCGTCGTGGTGGAGCGGGAACATCAACTCGACTGCGTTCACGCTCGATCCGCTCTGGGTCGCGAACTGGTTCGTGAGCCAGCCGTCGGTGCCCGAGAACAACTGGGGCGGCACCGGCTGGCAGGTCTGGCAGTTCAGCGACGCGGGGCTGGTGCCGGGGATCCCGGGTCGCGTCGACCTCGACCGGGGCGGCTCGCGCTCGCTGCCGTACTACGGGTTCCCGGATCCGCACCCGCTGCCGCAGGCTGCGAATGTTGCCGGCACCCCGCAGACCGTCTCCGACCAGTCCGGCGACATCAACGTGCTCTGGCGTGGGACGAGCAGTCATCTCTGGAGCCTCGGTTTCCGCAATGGGACGTGGGCGACCTCCTCCGTCGACATCAGCGCCACAGCCGGCCTCGCTGCGACGCTCATCTCGGACCCATCCGTCGTCTCTCCAGGCCCTGGCCGGATTGACGCGTTCTGGGAAGGGGAGGACCACAATCTCTGGTACGCGGGTTTCACCGGGGGATGGTTCGGGAGTGGGACCTGGTCGACGCCGGCGTCGCTTGGAATCGGCCCGCTCGGCTCGCAGCCTCGGGCGGTATCGCCCGCAGCCGGGTTGATCGACGTGTTCTGGAAGGCCTCCGACAACGCCCTGTGGGTCGACCGCTACAACGGCGGTTGGAGCGGAGCGACGCCGCTCAACACGGGCGCCGTCGGAGGTAACCCTGTGGTCGCCAGTGCACGACAGGGCTCGGACACGGTCTTCTGGCGCAATGCCGGGGGGGCGCTCTGCGCCGACACCAGCGCTGCATGGAGTTGGTCGGGCGCGCAATGCCTCGCATCCGCCGTGCTGACAGCGGATGCATCGGTGAGCACCGCCGGCGCGAGCATCGACGCCTTCTGGAACCGCGCCGGTGAGCTCTGGCACGCCGCGCTCACCAGCGGCACCTGGAGCGGCGCCGCTGCGCTCGGCACCGAGGCCGTCGCCGGCAATCCGTCGGTGGTCGACCTTGCAGTGGGCTTGGTGATCGTCAACGCCCGCGAGCCGTCCGGCCTCATGGCGTCGTCGCTCTACACCTCCGCGAGCGGCCTGGTGGGTCCCGAGGGGCTCGGAGCGACGGCGTACTCGGATCCATCCTCGGTGGTGTTCGCCGGTGGCGGCGCCATCGACGTCGTCTGGCGATCGAGCTCGAACACGCTCTGGGTCGCGCCCGCATGCCCCGGCTGCGCCGCGCCGGCTATCCCGGTCTTCAGCCCGACGGGATAGGCTCGAGCCGATCCGGCCGTCTTGACGTGAGAGATCTCACCTACGGCTGCGGGAGCTCCACGTTCATCCCGTAGACGGTGATCTCCCAGGTCGTTCCCGGGTCAGCCTTGATCATCAGGGAGATCGGCACCCCGGGCTTGGCCTCTCCGCCGTCCCCGCTGCCGAGTGAAGGTACCTCACACGACTCTGTCGTGTATGTCGAGCCATCGGATCCGATGATCTCGAGCGATCCAGGACCGGAGCAGCTGACGACGCTGCGGTAGTACAGGGTATTCGGGGTAAAGGCCGGCAGCGTGGCGGAACCCTCGCCGTGTGTGTCGGGAATGAGTGTGGTCTCGCCAGGGTCGTACCCAGGGTGCGGCGACGGCGGTGCGCCTTCGAAAGGCGGCGGTGCGCCCCCGCTGTACTGCATCACGCGGAGTTCCCACGCAGTCGGTGCTGTCGTCTCCACGCGCAGGGAAACGGGTTTCCCTGTGATCTGATCCTGGGGCACCAGGAGGCCGTTGATGCCAGGCGAGACGCAGCTCTCGGATGTGAAGTGCACCGAGCCGTCGGACGAGAGGATGTCGATCGATCCGGTTCCGAGGCATGCATATTGAATCGAGTACGGCTTGGTCGGGGTGAAGGTCGGCAGCGATGCCGACACTTCGCCGTAGGTGTCATTGACCAAGAGAGGCAGGACGGACGCCGGCACGAAGGGACTCAAGCGCGGAAAGCCTTGCGGGATCTGTTGGTTACTGCTCGCGGTTGTCGCTGGGGCCGTGGCCGCCGGGGTCGTACCGTGGAGATGGGCGCTGAGCTGCAGCGCAAAGGTTGCGATGCCAGCCGCAACAATCGCAATGGCCGCTGCGCCGATGATCAGGTTGAGCACCTGGCGGCGGGGGCGAGCGACGATAGGGTCGAAGTTCGCGAGCGTGGCCGGTGGGTTCTCTGCCTTGATGCGGTCGTACTTGGCGCGCAGTCTGGTGCGCAGTCCTGGATCCATGTCAATCACCCTTGAGCTCCTTTCGCAGGTTGGCGAGACCGCGCTTGATGTGAGTCCGCACGGTGCCGGGGCGGCACCCCATGAAGACGGCGCACTCGTCGACGGAGTAGCCGTAGTCGTAGGTGAGCGTGATCGCGGCGCGCTGTTTGCGAGAGAGACGCCGGTACGCACGGTCCATGTCGATGCTCTCGGCATCGGTGCCCCAACCAGGCGAGGCCGCAGCACCCTCGGCGAGCCCGAGCGGGGGCCAGCCCCGCGAGCGCAGCAGGCGCCGTCGGTTGATGCAGTGGTTGACGCAAACCCGCGTCAGCCATGCGTCAGGCCGGTCGATCTGCGACACGGAGTCCCAGGAGCGCCAGGCCTTGAGAAGAGTCTCCTGAACCGCGTCCTCGGCCTCGCCACTGTCATCGAGGATGGACAGCGCCAGCCAGTAGAGCCGTCTGGCGTCGGCGCCGACGACCGATTCGAATCGCCGCTTCGGCACGCCCTCGTTGGTGGCCGTTAGGTTCGCGGTTGCAATCACGACATTCCTAACACCGTGGGACGCCTTTTTACGGACACCCGCACCGGGACGGCGGCTGACGTATCTGCCGCCTGGCAACAGCTCGCCGGGCGCTATAGGGGAGAGCTGGTTTCAGGCAACGGGGAGCTCGGCAAAGAAGTCCCTGGGGTAGACATCCACCTGCAGCAGGCCGACCTCGCGCACGTCCTCAGCGGCTGGGAGAGCGGCAAGGTTCGAAGCGTCGATGCACAGATCGTCGTGGCATGAGCCTCGGAGAACAATGATGAAAACCGGGCCAGGCCGTAAGGCGTACGACGCCGGCGCGGCGTGCTGGAACCGGCATAGCCCGGCTGCACCCGATGCGTATCTGCACGGCTGAAGCGGCAGCACCGAGACACCCTTCCCAACGTTCCAGCCGACCGAATACGACTCCCAGTACCCGCCGTAGCCCTGCGCGACACCGAGCTCGGTCAAGGTTGCGGTCAGCTGCGCGGCGTCGGTGTAATCGGGGCCCTCGAAGGGGTAGGGCGTAAGCCGGATGACGCCTGCTGCGCTGACGAGCGCCAGGCAGGCGACCACTCCGACCACGACGCGCCGTCGCCAGCCAGCGGTACCGAACGCGATCGGGAGGACGGCTGCGAGTGCAAACCACAAGCCATCGAGATAGTGTCCCTGGTAGTTGATCGGGGAGGTCTGGACTCCAAGGCCGGTCACGCAGAGAGCACCGATCAGTCCCGCACCCGATAACGCCCAAAAGTACACGTAGACGTCGCTATCGGCAGACGTATGGGCACGACGGCCCGCGACACCCCGAATCGCCAGGTAGAACAGCGCGGCAAAGAGCACGAAGGCCGCGATCGCAAGCGCACCTGGGAGGGCATCGTCGTACCAGGCTCCGGAGATCATCTGGCCCAAGGTCGACGCGGCGACACGTAACCCCGCACCAACTCCGGCCAGTGAGAGCCCCGGAGCGGAGACGCCGGTGCTATCGATGCCGTTCGCGTGTGCGATGACGGTGATCGCGATAGCTGTAAGGCTTGCGATTCCTGCGGTGATCAACAGCACTCCACGCCGGTCAGGTCGACGGTGCGCAAGCACTGATGCACAGATCAACCAGGGGCCAACCGCGGCGGCAACGGCGAGCGTATCGGAGGCAATGCACACCCCAGCGAGCGCGCCTGGCCGCCAGCGAGGATGCGACCGAATGACGGACGGGTTGCCGGGACAGCGCCACCAACTGCCACGCGCTCGCTGCCGTGATCAGCACGGTGCATCCATGCGCCAGGGGACTCAGCGCTTCCCAGGCGATCACCGGCGGAGCAGCGACGCACAGCACGCCGACAAGCACGGCGTTCGTTGTCTTCATGACTTGCCGAGCGGTCGAAACCATCAACGCGATGGACGCGATCATCATTGCCCCGCCGAGCGCCATGCCGGCAACGGCATTGCCGCTGACCTGATCGAGCAAACCGACGAACCACAGCGGTCCCAGGCCCGCCTGATCGCGAAGCGGGACTCCGTGCCCCCATCCGGCATGAAAGACGGCGTCTCCCAGGTGGAGGGCCGCGGGGAAGTCGGCGTACCAGTAGAACGAAGAGAGTATCTCGGGCAAACGCACCACGACGACCAAGACGTAGACGAGGCCCGCAACCACTGGCACGACGAGCTGTGGGTCTCGCCACCAGTGCCGGTGCGCGCCGGCACTTTGGCCGCCGGTCTCGGGCACGAGGCGTCTACCCGAATGGGCGGTGATCACCGACCGATGGTAAGCAGCCCAGTTCCTGAGCCACCTACGACTGGGTTACGTCCAGTTCCGCACGCGTGACGATGGCGCGGTTCCCGCCGAAGTCTCGCTACGCCTCGCTCTTGACACCACCATCGGGCCAGCGGGGGATCCTGCCTTGGCACCGAGAGCTCTGAGGAAAGCCTCAACTCAAGCTCCTGATAATGCATATTCTCACGATCTAGACGCCACCCACTGCAGGCGCCAACCCCTGACTCCTCCCCTTGGCCATTCCTGGAGCTCGGCGGCGGCGAGGCTACACTGGCTCGCTCATAACGCAGCGATCAGCGGTTCACCGGGAGCTCAGCGCTTGTCAGACATCGCGTCCGAACTGCCACGGATCCTCGCGGTCGCACAGGCTCAGCATCCGGACCCGGCGGGCTGGTCGCTGGCCATGAATGTCGACTGGCTCGAGCACTCCTACTTTGGTACCGGGGTCTCGAGAAACCTCGAGGTTCTGCCCGGCGGCGAGCTCGGCGGCTGTGCATCCGTACGGATCGACCCCGAGGATCGTGGCGCGGTCACGGTCACGGCGATGCTCCGGCCGGGCTGCGAGCACCTCTGGGCTGCGCAGCTCGTGTGGATCGAGGCACAGGTCCAGGATGCCGGCGCGGGCACGGTCCGCGTGGTGAGCGAATGTCTCAGCGACGCCGAGGCCCTCCGCTGGACGGCCGCGGGATACCTCCTCGTCTTCGAGGAGGTATCCATGGATCGAGATCTGACCGATACGAGCGCCGCACGACGAGCCCGATGGCCGCAGGGCACCACCCTCGTCGACTGGGGGGTCGCGGCCGCCGACGCGAGCTTCGAGGTCTATGCGGCGGCATTCAGGGAGAGGCCCGGTTTCCCGGGCTGGTCGCGCTCCGAGTGTATCGACGCGTTCACCGGCGACGACGACTTCCTGACCGCAGCCTCGTTCTGCGTGCTCCGCGATGGCGTCCCGGTGGCATTCGTCGTGTGCAGCACCGGCTGGATCGACCAGGTTGGGGTCGCTCCTGCTCATCGCCGCCTCGGGCTCGCGACTGCACTCGTGATCGAGGCGACGGCTCGGATGCGAGCACTCGGCATCGGCGTGGCGCGTCTGCATGTCAACACGAACAATCCAGGAGCGCTGGCGACATGGCGGCGGCTCGGCTGGCGCGAGTCGGGCCGGCGAGGGCGGTTCGAGCGCGTCGTCACCCGCAGCGCTCCAGGCACGAGCTGAGCGCACCCGGCAGCAGTAGATCTGGAAGCGCCGTAAGCAGGGCTTAGGGTTAGTGGCGATGGATACCGACGCGCGGATCATCCGCGCCGGAGGCGTCAGCCTTGCCTCGTTCCTCGCCCTGACGGTCTCCTCATGGCGAAGCGCGCTGGGCCGGAACCTGGCGGGGGTCTACGTGCTTGGATCCCTGTCGACTGGTGCGTTCAATGTGCACACCAGCGACATCGACGTGCTCGCGACCACGCGAACGCTCATCGACGAGATCGCGAACGCACGGCTCCTGGAAGTTCACCAGGCGATCCAGGGCTGGGGTCACGATCGCTGGGGGGACAGCCTCGATGCGGTCTTCGTCCCGGCCAGGGCGCTGGCGCTGCCTGCCGTGCCGCCGATGGCGGTGCTGCAACTCCATCCCGAGGAAGGGTTCAAGGTCGAGCCGCTCGGCCCCGACTTCATGATCCAGAAGCGAATCCTCCGCCAGCACGGCATCACGCTATTCGGACCCAGGATCGCGAGGATCGTGGCGCCGGTGGCGAACGGCGAGCTTCGCGAGGCCCAGATCGGCACCTTGCGCGACTGGTGGCGGCCTCAGCTCGAATTCCCCGGCCAGTTTCTCAATCGCCTCTACCAGGCGTACGCGGTGCTCACCATGTGCCGTGCCCTGTGCCTGCTCGCGACCGGCGAGGTCATGACCAAGCCGGAAGCCGCCGCCTGGGCGCTGCACGGTCCGTATCTGGAAGCCTGGCGTCCGTTGATCGGGTCGGCGATCGCCTACCCGGGCGGCGCGCAACCGGACCAACGCCCTGCGACCCTCGACTTCATCAGATTCACGCTCGAGGAGGCCGGAATCGGTCACGAGGCGCCAAGCTCCTGATAATAGTGAGCATGGCGGCTCACCTTCGCCCCACCCGCCGGCCGACGGCGCCACGTGAGCGCCGCGGCCCTGCCTGGGCCGGCCACGTTCCGGGTCCCACCGATTCGATGCCGGATCAGGTCGTGCAGTTCCTCGACTGGTTGCGGGTGCAGCGCAATCGCCCCGCGACCACGGTGCGCGCCTACCGGCAGGATCTCGCCAAGTTCGTCGCGTTCCTGCGGACCCGCCCGCTCGCCGATGACCTGCTCTCCGGGGTCGACCGTTCGATGCTGCGCCGCTATCAGATCGAGCTCGCCGACGTCCTGCCCAACCCTCGCTCGCGTGCCCGGGCGCTGGTCGCGCTGCGGCGGTTCCTCGCCTATGCCTACGACGAAGGCTGGGTCGCGGCGGAGCTGAGCAGACAGGTCTCGGTGCCTCGGTATGTGGTGGGTGACCCGCACCCGGTGCCGACCGAGCATGTGCCGCGACTGCTCGCCGCGCTGCCCAAGGAGACCCTCCGCGATCGTCGCGACCGCGCCCTCATCCAGCTGCTGCTGAGCACCGGGTGTCGCATCGCCGAGGCGTGCGGGCTGGATCGCGGCGACGTCCGACCCGAGGGATTGCGCGTTCTTGGCAAAGGTGGCAAATACAGAACTGTGTATTGCACCGAGGGTGCCTTCGCGGCTGTCGATGACTACCTCAAGATGCGTGGCCCTGACCCCTCCCCTGCCCTGTTCATCAGTGTCGCGCGCGCCGACGTGCCCCACGGACGCGCCCTGCCGCACAACCGCCTCACCACCGACGGCGCCCGGCGAGCGTTGAGCGCGCTGCGACGGCGCATGGGCGTCGATCCGGAGATGTTCGATCTCTTCAGCGATCTCCGCACTCCGCACGCCGCCCGGCACACGGCGGCGACCACGCTGCTCGAGGCGACCGACGGCGATGTGCGGCTCGTGCAGGAGGTGCTCGGGCACGCAACCCTCGAGACGCTCAAGGTCTACACGGAGATCACCGATCGGCGCAAACGCCAGGCATATCGGCGCCTCGGCGACTATCTCGACGAGGTGGCCGCCCGCGCATGACGCGGCCGAGGCGCCGCCGTCGGTCGCTACGCTTGCGGCCGCCAGGTGTTGCCGAGCACGCGCACCGCGCTGCCTCCGTTCTCCTCACAGCAGGCGAGCAGCTCTGCCCCGATCGGCGGGTACATCTCGAGGTCGCTGAGCGCCTGGAGCGGTTGCCACTTCGCGTCGCGGAGTGACTTGTCGTCCATCCCGACGGCAAGCGTCCCGCCGCGAATCGTGCCCGCGTAGACGGCGTTGACGATGTGGCGGCCGCCGGGTTTCGGGTCGATCGCCTCGCAGACAAGAAGAAGCCTGCCGATCTCGACGGTATAGCCGGTCTCCTCGAGCAGCTCGCGCGCGCCCGCCGCCACCATCGTTTCGCCGGCGTCCACGCCGCCGCCGGGGACGAGCCAATACGAGCGGCCACCTTTCTCATGCCTGACGAGGAGCACCTCCCCGTCGCGACAGATGAGCACGCCGACGCGGATCCGGATGGCGCGATCGCTCACCTGGCGATTATCCGGCCCGAAGAGCGGGACGCGATCTCCACACCGGCGCTTGACTTCGAACATCCGTTCCCTGGTACTGTCATCGCCATGGAACATCCGTTCGGTGCAGGAACATGATCCAGGACAGTCTCGGTCCAAACCGCTTCTCGCGTCAGGCGGATCGTCTCAGCCGCCCAGCGCGGCTCGCCCTCGTGGTGGCCACTGCGGCCGCCGGGCTCGTCGTCGTCGGCGGTGTCGCCTACGCGGGATCTCCCACCACGAACACGCGAGTGGTCGTCCATACGGGCGACACACTCTGGGGCGTCGCCGCAGCGCACTACCCCGGCTCGAACATCGAAGAGTCGATCTCGATCATCGAGTCGACGAACCACCTCAGCGGCGCGGCCATCAGGCCGGGCGAGGCCCTGACCCTACCGGCACCCTGACCGGCCTCGGCATCGCCGGCTCGTCGGTGGTGCGGCCGTCGCCGATGTCCTCGAGCCAGCGCGGCAGCCCCGAAGGACGCGGGCGTGGGGCATCGAGCCTCGGGTTCGATCCGCCGCCACCACCGCCGCCGTCATCTTCGCGCCCGTCGGACCCGGCGCTGAGCAGGTTCATGAACACCACCCAGAAGGCGGCGAAGAGCGCGATCTTGCTGGCCAGCGCGATGCTTGCGCCCGCGATCTGCTGATCGGTCATCGCATCGATGCCGAAGAGCTGCGGGCCGGCGCCGTATGCCGGGTAGAGGACGTGACCCGCTAGCGCAACCAGCAGCCCGCCCAGGGTCTGCGGGATCGTGGCGAGCACGATGTACCCGAGCTTGCCGAACCCCGTGAGGGCTCGAGCCGGAGGCGAGCACGGGGTCACGATCGGCCACCAGAAGAGCACCGACACCAGCAGGAGCGTCGCCTGCATGAGGTCGTACAGCCACCCCTGAGCGAGGGCCGCGTCGTACGCGGGGGCCAGGTGCCAAAGGATGAAGCCGGCGTTCACCGCGATGATCGCGACGATCGGATGCACGGCGAGACGGAGCGGAAGTGGCACGGATCTCGGAACGATCCCCGCGTTGCGCGGGAGCGACAGGAGCAGGAGCGCGGGCACCGGCCCCATGAGGATGAGCACCTGGACCAGGTGGGCCGCGAGCAGATAGTGCTGGGCGAGCGTGGCCAGTGGGGTAATCCAGATCGCGACGAGCAGCACGCACGCAGAGGCGAGTGCGCCGCGCCTCCCACGGCTCGGCGGCACTCCGGACCGGCGGATGACCCAGAACCAGACGGCGACGACCAGGACGATGAGACCCAGCAGGAGCGGATCGACGTTCAGGGCGGTTGCCGGCGGGCGAGCCATGAATCAAACGCTATCGCACCTCGCGCATCGCTGTCGCGACGCGGTACAAATGGGGCGACGCAATGCGCCCCATGATCACCCGACTGCGAACACGTGCCTACCAGTTCTCGCTGCGGACCGGGAAACCACCCGGCGATGTGCTCGGTGAATTCGCTCAACGCCCGATGCCGGGGATCGCAGTCGCCGAGCGTGGACCCAACTACCTGGTGCTCCGGCCGCAGCAGCGCCGGCGATACGGCGGCGACGTCGCCGTGCTCCTCGCCCTGGCGATCGTGCTCGCCGTGCTCATCCTCACCGCGGTGACCCCGGTGCTGGTCGTGCTGCTTCCGCTCGCAGTGCTTCCCGGGGTGCCACTGCTCGTGGACAACCGCCCCGACCTCGCCATCAGCGCGGTCGCCGACGACCTCGGCGGTACCCGCGTGACCGTGCACGGCCAGGCGAGCTCGGAACTTGCCGCCGCGCTCGACGCGTACCTCGGCTCACTCCCCCGCCTGACACTCGAGAACATCGGGGGCGGGCCCCAGGGGTAGGGCCCGAGAGCCGGCCTTTCGGCGCGGCGGCTACGTGGCTACTTGAGGAGCCGGATAACCGCGACCACCACGCCCTCGAGCTGCAACTCGCGCGCGTAGATCGGCTCCATCGTGCTGTTCTCGGGCTGCAGGCGGATCCGGCCCGCCTCGCGGAAGAAGCGCTTGACGGTCACCTCGCTCTCGCCGGTGTACTCGTTCTCGATCCGGGCGACCACGATGGTGCCGTTCGCCGGAGCGTCACGGCGGGGGCTGACGACCACCAGGTCGCCGTCGCGGATGCCCGCGTCGATCATGCTGTCGCCGTGCACCGTCAGCGCGTAGGAGTTATCGCCTCCCGCGATCTCCGCGCCCACGTCAAGGTGCTCTTCGACGTTCTCCACGGCCAGCACCGGGGTGCCGGCCGCGACGCGACCGACCAGCGGGAGGTGAACGATGTTGCCGCGGCTGCGGGGTGCCTCGGTATTGACGATCTCGACCGTTCGTGACTTCGCGGGGTCCCGGGTGATGAAACCTCGGGTCTCGAGGGTGTTCAGATGGTTCTGCACCGTGGACGACGAACTCAGACCAACCGCGCGCCCGATCTCCCGAACGGTCGGCGGATATGAGTGATCGCGGCTGTGATCTCGTAGGTAATCAAGGATTTGACGCTGCCGCGGATTCAGGGAGTCAGGCATTGCTTTGAAACATCCTCCAGCCAAAGCTTGGGCGACCCGGAATGTAGCACGGAAGCCCGAAAAATGCAAACGGATGTTCTGGGTCTACGGACTGCCCTCGACGCGCTCGGACTTCGGTTGGGCGCCGGCCACCAGATCGCGGACCTCGGCCACCAGCTCATCGAAGCTGACGAGATCCGGGCGGAGCCAGGTGAGCCGCGTGTCGCGGCGGAACCAGGTTCGCTGCGCGCGGGCGTAGCGAAGGGTCCGGCGCATGGTCGCCTGCATTGCGGCCTCGAGATCGAGGTGCCCTTCGATGAGGTCGAGGGCCTCGCTGTACCCGATGCCGCACGAGCCGATGACCTCCCGATCCAGTCCACGTCCGAGCAACCAGCGCACCTCGTTCTGGATGCCGCCGCTGTCGAACATCCCGGCGATTCGATGCTCGATCCAGCGGGCGTGCACTGGACGGGCGACGTCGAGCCCGACCATCACCGTCGGCCGGGGCGCGGCGCGTTTTCGTGCGCTCAGGATGGAACCGCCCTTGGCGTCGAGGATCTCGAGTGCGCGGATCACCCGCCGCGGATTGCGCTGGTCAACCCCGGGCGCACCTTCCGGGTCCCGCCTGCGCAGCTCTGCGGCGAGCGACGCCAGGCCTTCGGGGGTGGCCGCGAGCTCGGAGCGATCCGCGCGCCGGACCGGGTCCGGGGGCACCTGGGCGAGGTCGAAGCCGTCGATGAGCGCGGTGACGTACAGGCCGGTTCCCCCGGCAACGACGGGATATGTCCCGGCGCGGTCGAGCCGCTCCAGGCTGCGTCGCGCCGCCGCGAGCCAGTCGGCGACCGTGAACGCCTCCCCCGGGTCGCAGAGGTCGAGCAGGTGGCAGCGGATCCCGTGCAGCTCTGACGGAAGCGGCGCGCAGGTTCCGACGCGCAGCCCGCGGCGCACCTGCCGCGAGTCCGCGTTGATGATCTCGGCCGGAGCGAGCGTCTGCGCGGCGGCCACGGCCAGTGCCGTCTTGCCGGAGCACGTCGGTCCGACGATGACCAGCATCGGGCGGGTCATCGCGCCGGCCGCCGAAAGGCGCGTCGAAGCATGGCGTCGTCGAGGACGAGGACCGACGGCCGGCCGTGCGGGCAGGTCGTTCCCCCGGGGGTCGCGACCAGCTGATCGAGGAGTTGCTGCTGGGCGACCACGTCGAGCCGGTCACCGAAGCGGACTGCGGCGTGGCAGGCGACCAGCGCGGCGAGGCGGTGGCGGCGCTCCTCCGCCGCGGAGTCACGGTCGTCGAGGCGATCGATGATCGCCTCGACCAGAAGCTCCGGGTCCGTCCCCGCGGCGGTCATCGGCACCGCCGTGCAGCGAACCGCGCCCGGGCCGAACTGCTCGATGGTGAAACCGCATCGCGAGAAAAAGTCATGTTCGTCTGCAACTTGGGACGCGCGGTCGGGTGTGCACTCCACCACCACCGGGATCAGGAGCAGTTGCGAGGCCGAGGCTTCGCGATCGTCCTCGCGCCAACCCGCGAGGAGCTCGGTGTAGAGCACCTTCTCGTGGGCGGCGTGAGGGTCCACCAGGACCACCGTGTCGCCGGCGGCGGCGACCAGAAACCCCGTACCCGCCTGACCGAGGGCGCTCATCGCCATCAGCGTCGGAGGTGCACCCGTGGTGAGCGGTACTCCGTCCACCGACGTGGCATCACGCGCGGTCTGCACGCCGGGGTGCACCGGCACGTGCGCTTGGTAGCGTCCGGCGACAGTCATGTCGCCGTCGCGGATCTCGAGCGCACCGTTCGCGAATTCAAATGGGGCGTGGCCGTCGGCGCCGAGCGCCGGCGCCGAGCGCAACGCTGCCCAGCATGCGCGTTGCACGGCGCCGAAGACCGCGCGCTCGTCGCTGAATCGCACCTCACGTTTGGCCGGATGCACGTTGACGTCGAGGGTTTCCCCGGGGACCTCCACGGTGACGACGCCGTAGCCGTGACGTCCGCCGGGAATCAGCCCCCGGTACGACTCGTCCACGGCCGCGAGCAGCGCGCGGTTGTGCACCAGGCGGTGGTTCACGATCAGCACGAGTCCGGTGCGGGATGCGCGGTGCGCGTGCGGCGAGGAGATTGCGCCGCCGATGGCGATCGATCCGGGTGCGTCGAGGTCGAGCAGATCGCGCTCGGCGCGCGCGCCGATGACCGCTCGAATCGCGTCGCGCAGCGTCCCTCCGGCGGTCCGCAGCACCACGCGCGAGTCATTGGTGCACGTGAAGGAGACGTCCGGATGGGTGATCGCGAGGTCGGCGGCAACGCGCACCGCGGCGCTGCCCTCGGCCGCGACCGAACGGAGGAATCGCAGCCGCGCCGGCGACGTGGCGAACAGCTCGCACACCTCCACTCGTGTCCCCGGACTGCTTGCGGCGGCGGCGCGACTCAGGATCTCGCCGTTGCGGACGTGCAGGGTCGCACCCCCGCCCGCGCTCCGGGCCCGGGTGCTGAGACGCATCTCCGACACCGCGGCGATGCTGGCCAGCGCTTCACCGCGAAAGCCGAGCGTGCGCACCCGCGCGATGTCATCCGCGACGGCGATCTTCGACGTGGCATGACGCTCGACCGCGAGCTCCAGGTCGTCGGCCGCAATGCCCACGCCGTCGTCCGCCACCACGATGCGGACCAAGCCTCCGCCCTCGATCGCGATGTCGATCCTGCTCGCGCCCGCGTCGAGCGCATTCTCCACCAGCTCCTTCAGCACCGACGCGGGCCGTTCCACGACCTCACCCGCGGCGATGGCGTCGGCGACGACCTGCGAGAGCTTTCGGATCGGAGCGGCGGCAATCACATCGACGCCCGTTCACGAAGCTCGACGAGCTTGTTCAGCGCGGCGATCGGCGTCATCCCGTCGAGTTCGAGTGACGCGAGCTCGCTCATCACGGGGTGGGGTTCGGGATCGCCGATCGAGAGCGTCAGCTGGTCGGAGCCGTGCTCGCCGCTCCCGCCCAGCGGCCGGTCGCGCTCCTGGGCGGCGAGCAGCTGCCGGGCGCGTACCAGGACGCCACCGGGGATGCCCGCGAGCTTGGCCACATGGACGCCGTACGAGCGGTCGGCGCCGCCCGGAACGATGCGGTGCAGGAACGTGATGTCGGCGCCGTCCTCGACCACCTCGACGCGTGCGTTGCGCACCCTGGGCAGGTGGGTTGCGAGCACGGTCAGCTCGTGAAAATGCGTCGCGAACAGCGTGCGACAGTTCAGCTGGGGGGCATCGTGCAGGTACTCGACCACGGCCTGCGCGATGCTCACGCCGTCGTACGTCGAGGTGCCACGACCGATCTCGTCGAGGATCACCAGGCTGCGCCCGGTTGCCTGCCGCAGGATCGCGGCAGTTTCTGCCATCTCCACCATAAACGTGGAGAGGCCGCCGCTGAGGTCGTCGTGTGCGCCGATCCTCGTGAAGATGCGATCGCACACCCCGATGGTCGCCTCCTCCGCCGGCACGTACGATCCGATCTGAGCGAGCAGCACGATGCTCGCGGTCTGGCGGAGGTAGGTGGACTTGCCGGCCATGTTTGGGCCGGTGAGGACGACGATGCGCGCCTCGCCGTCGAGGTGCACGTCATTGGGGACGAACCTGCCCGGACCGAGGGTGCGCTCCACCAGCGGGTGGCGGCCACCGGTGATCCGCAGACTCGACGAGGCATCGACGCTGGGGCGCACCCAGTGCTCCTCCTCGGCGACGGTGGCCAGCGCTTGGGCCACATCCAGGGTCGCGACCGCGGCGGCGGCGTCGACCAGGGCGCGGGCGTCGATCGCAACCCGCGCGGCAGCGCCGGCGAGCAACTCCAGCTCGCGCGCGACCGCGCGTTCACGAGCATGGAGCACGATCGCTTCGTGTTCCTTGAGGTCGGGGGTCACGAAACGCTCGGCGCCGGCCAGGGTCTGCTTGCGCGCGTAGTCGTCCGGAACCCGGTCACGGTGCGCATTCGGGACCTCGATGAAATACCCGAAGACCCGGTTGTAGCCGACCCGGAGGGATCGGATCCCGGTGCGCTCGCGCTCGCTCGCCTCGAGGGCGGTCAGGTAGGATCGGGCGCTGCTCCCGGCCGCGCGAAGGCCGTCCAGGTCCGCATCCGCCCCCGCGCGGAGGCGCCCCCGTCGCCTGCGCTCGCCGGAAGGTCGTCGCAGAGCAGCGCATCGAGCGTCTCGCGCAATCCATTGGGCGCGCGGCAACGCTCGGCGGCGTCCGCGACCTCAGCCTGGGCGGCGATTGCCCGAGCCGCGCCGCCAGTGGTCTCGAGCGCGGCGCACGCGTCGCGGACAGCGCCGAGGTCACGGGGTGTTGCCATCTGCTGGACGCAGCGCGCCACCAATCGCTCGAGGTCGCGCATCCCGCCCAGCGCCTCACGAAGACGCCGCCGCCCGTCGCGGTCGCCGAGCAGGGCGTCGATGGAGTTGAGGCGCCTGATGATCTGCTCCACGTCTGTGAGCGGATCCTGGAGACGGGCGCGCAGCAGGCGCACGCCCATCGGCGTCCGGGTGGCGTCGAGGAGTTGCAGCAGCGAGCTGCCGCGTTCCCCCAGGCGCGTGAACAGTTCGAGGTTGGCGCGGGTGTGCGCGTCGAGACGCATGGCCCCGTCCGGCGTGCGGATCGCGATGCGCAGCAGGTTCTGGCTGATGACGATATGCGCCCGCTCGCAGTACGCGAGGACAGCACCCGCGGCGCGCAGCGACAGCGGGACCGCGGTCACGCCCAGGCCGTCGAGCGACAGCGCACCCGTGGCGCGACGGACGCGCTCCTCGGCGCGGGTCGTGTCGAAGACCGCGGCGGCAAGCGTGGTCACGGGCGCGAGGGCGGTGAGCGCCGCGGGGATCGGTGTGCCCTCCTCAACGAGCAGCTCACTCGCGTCGAGCCGCGACAGCTCGTCGGCCATGGTGGAGCTGCTCAGGTCGCCCTCAACCTCGAACAGCTCGAGGTGCTGGGTGTTGGGGTCGAACGCCGCGATGCCGACCCGGCCGTGGGACGCGAAGAGGGCAACGCAGCGCGACACCGCTGCAGGGTCGAGCAACTCCGCCTCGACGACCATGCCGGGGCTCAACACGCGAATCACCTCACGCCGGACGAGACGTCCCGCGGTGACCTCGCCCACCTGGTCCCAGATCGCGACCCGCCGTCCGGCGTCGAGCAGCTTGCGAATGTGCTGCACGACCGCCTGGTGGGGCACCCCACACATCGGCAACCGACCGGCGGCCCCGAACCCCCGACCGGTCAGTTGCACTCCGAGAATCGGCGCGGCGATCTCCGCGTCCTCGCCGAACATCTCGAAGAAGTCGCCGAGCCGGGCGAGGACGATTGCATCGCGGTGTTCGGCCTTGATCGCTCGGTACTCGCGGAGGATCGGCGTGTCCCCCGCCGTCTCGAGATCGAGCGTTGTGCGAGGCGCCTCAGGCATCGCTGCGGTGAGGTGGGGAGCTCGAACTTTCGAGCTCGTTCTCACGCCGCCGTGCCGACCGGCTGCACGTGCAACTGCCATGCGTTCGCCGCGACCACCCGCGCGGTACGCAATTCGCCCGGTCCGGCGGCGCCCGCTGGAAGCCAGGCGACCTTGTTCTCTCGAGTCCGGCCGTACGACCTGCCGTCTTCGGCGATGGCGTCGACGAGTATCTCGACTGTCGAGCCGACCAGCAGCGCGTTGCGATCCGCCGCGATCTCCCGTTGCATGTACATCAAAGATTATCAAAGCGTTCCCAATGCGGTCAGGAACTTACGTGAGTATTTCACGTTTTACAACGATGAACGCTTGCATCAAGCCCTTGACTATCAAACACCCGCACAGGTGTATTTGAAAGGCTAACCACGAGTTTCTCGAACAGTTGAGTTTTGTCTTATTTTTGCCCAAAAACTGTCTTGACTTTTGGTACCACCATATTCCTCTCTCCTAAAATAATAAAGACTGGTTGATCATCAATTTTTGTAAAACATGCTTATTTCTGTGAGACATAAAGCAATCATGTTTCATTTAAAAGTAGCTATATTCTAACACCGCAGTGATAAGTTTGCAATAAATGCAAGTCATTATTTCAAATACTTATAAACGGCTTTTCTTTTTACTCCTTGATAATTCACAGAACCAGATGGGGTAGTGGATTGATACCGTCCCATGCTCCCCAGGAAGCAATGGGGCGAAAGCGAGCAAAAAGCTCCTCGCGATACCAGCTTTCGCGACGGGTACGTTTGATAACCTCGACATGGGAAGTAGAGCCATAGGCGAAGGTTGTGACGGCGGGCAAGGTGTGCCAGAGACTCATGGTCGCCTGGTAAATAAGCGGTGCCTCGCCAACGCCAACTGAGTTTATCAGTTCAGGTTGTTGGAGCAGGTGCGCTGAAACGGCGGGTACAGCTTTGAGAAAGGCCGATACCTTGGTAGGATGAAGGGTGGCACGGGTTAAAATTACCCATGGGCCGGGGTCAGGCGGATTGGCCGGTACCATTCCTCTAAAAGGGTCGCGCCCGCCCCATTGACCATGCCAGCGCACAGGGCGCATATGGACGCCCCAAGCTTCATCTGAGCGATGGTGTATACGCCGCATGATGCTGGATGTCTGTTCAAACTGTTGTAGAGCGGTGTAAGAATCCCAAACGGTGAAAAGCCCGTACCGTTGTAGATCGGCATGTGGGTCAAATACGCGCCCCTTGCCAACACCCAGCAAGCGGTAGAAGCGCAAACCGGGAGTGAAGGTAAGCGGCAGACGATCTAGCCCCAGGTGGGCCATCGCCTGTAAGCTCGTCTGTTTCGGATAATGAGCCAGGACGAAGGCTACTATCGGTTCGCTATCTGCCGCTTGCATGTTCTTCCATTAGAGTTGCTAGAGATTTGTGCCACCATGTTGAGGATTCATTAACGCCAACACATCAGTTTCATCCTGACTTTGCGGTTTATAGCCGTCAGGGGCCTGGTCATCAATCTGCCAGACCCACCCCTTACGTATTATATATCTCCAGTCCAGGTTAGCGGAGTTGTTGATATCGGCGGGCGTTGTTGTTTTGAGCAAATCCAACACGGCATCGGGTACAGGGGCTGCAATATCCAGCTTGCCCGTTTGTGCCTGTTGCACGTAGTTCGCGACAATACCGTCTGGGTCGGGATGGTATATAACGCGGTGGAGATTACTGAGATTACTCATCGCGCTATCATGGTAGGCAGGGGTCGCAAGATCATTGATGATACGCACACGTAGGGCGGCAAAGAAGCTGTACTGCACCAATCCACTACAAATGAAACGAAGGACTGACTCGTCCTGCTGCTTAAAGTAATTGGCAATATCGCCAGCCAGTTTCGAGATCACGGGGATGTTGTAACGTTTAGTGACGCGCTCAATATATAGCGCGGTCAATTCATCTACTGTATTGTGATTGTACAACTGGTTGATCTGATCCAATGCCAGGCCACGTATATGGCGTAGATAACCTATGCCTTTCACATCCTCTGGATCATCCGCAGATCTTTTGGCGATATCGCGTGCCGTCTCGGCGTACCAGTCTACATTGAGGCGTCGAATACCAACGGTAAACTGCTCAGGTGGTATGACTTCATCACGCCAACTAGCGACGCGCACACCTGTCGTCATTGCCTCTACCAGGAAGGTATTGTCGAAGCCTTGTGGTGGATCATTGAGCAGGTAGAGCAATGCTGAATGGCTCCAGGTACTGTTAGTGGCAAAGCGAATGAGGCTGCTGAAAATCTCTTTGGGATTCAGATTGGCACGCAAAACTACATCTGAAACACGTAAATGAGGCCCCTCATCGCTTTGCTGTAGAAAATAGGCTATTGGGTCATTGGAAAGATGAATTGCACGATAGGCCATGGTCCACATCCTTTCGCTCTAAAGCAACAAATACCACAACAGTATCCACTACTCGTCTATAATTTGCAAGTAGGAAAAGGTGCTATTCAGGATTTCTCACAAGTCTTTTTGCCGCCTTCGGCGGCAGAGGGGAGGGGGAATGCGAGGGCACCTCGCGCTCCGGCAAAGGGCTGCCGCCCTCTGCACTCCTGCTTGGGACAAGTGAGGAAGCCCTGCTTGCTAGTCGCTGAGGTGAGACAGGGCTAGTTATGTTCAGGTTGCACCATCTCCAGGACAATCAACTCGTCTTTGCTTTCGGGCTCATACCCTGCGGGAGCTTCTTCAACTTTCCAGACAACGCCCTCGCGTATAACATAGTGCCAGGACAGGTTGTCGCTATTATTGAAGTCAGCAGGAGTAGCGGTTTTGAGCAGGTCGATAACATCTTCTGGTACATTGTCAGCAATATTCAGTTTGCCGGATTTGATATCTTTTAGATACGTGTCGATGACGCCATCGGGGTCCTCGCGGAAGATGACACGGTGCAGGTTGTTCAGATTGCTCAATGCCGCCTCACTGTTTTCGGGAATGGCAAGGTCGTTGATAATACGCATACGTAATGCCCAGAAAAAGCTGTATTGTACGAGGCCACTACAGACGAAATGAGCGATATTTGTTTTAGAACTGGAGGACTCGTCCCATTTCTTAAAGAGGTTGCCGACCGCATCAGCAGCTTCCGCTACCTGGGGAACGGCGGAAATATGCCGACGAGACACGCGCTCAATATACAATGATGCGAGCTCAAACACCGTTTTGTGGTCGAATAAGCCATTAAACTGATCCATCGCGATGCCGCGCACATGGCGTAAATAGTCAATGCCATAGGTGTCTTCTGGATCACGCGGATCATGTTTAGAAGCCTCATACGGTGTTTCGGTATACCAATCCAGGATTGGTCGTTTAATGCCAACGGTAAACTTGTGAAAAGGCACCACTTCGTTACGCCAACTGGTGATATGGATGCCCTTGGTTAGTGCCTCAATCAAAAAGGTGTTATCATAGCCTTTCGCGGGGTCACTAATCAGATAGAGGAGGGCGGAATGGCTCCATTTACTATTCGTAGCGAGCCGAATGAGATGAGCAAAGACTTCTTTTGGGCTTTTGTTTTCGCGTAGCACGATATCGGAAACACGTAGGTGGGATGTTTTGTCTTTATTATTGAGAAAGTAGTCAAGTGGGTCCTGGGAAACACAGGTGGCACGATAAGCCATAATAGGAAAAGCCATACTAGATACTCCTTAAAAAACGGAAATCGCAATTTCACTTTGGATTATGCATCTTTTAAGTTCAGCAATGCAAGCTGAGCTACTGTTCAATGTTGATAAGGAGCGTCAGTGCATGTTAGTATTTCATATGAAATTTGACGGCTCATTAATGCTCTGTTGATCTTCATTTGAATACGCGCCGCCTTCGGCGGCGGGAAAGGGTAGGAAATTTAGGGCACAGCCCTAGAACCCAGTCAAGGGGCGGCAGCCCCTTGCATCCCCGCTTGTCACTTGAAGGAAAACAGAGTACTAATGCTCTGTCCACACTCATGTAACATGCTGCCTACAGCGGCGGGAAAGAGAGGGAGAGCTGGGGCACAGCCTCATTCCCTGCCCACACCCTGTCCGGGGGACAGGGTGCAGTCAAGGGGCGGTAGCCCCTTGCATCCCTGCTCTAGCTTTTTCACTCGAAAGGTGATCAGAGTACTAGCAAAATCCAACCAAACGCTTTAAAATGTATAGCAGGGAGAATGGTGTAAACCTGCTATGTGCATATGTATTGTCGCATGTGGTTAGCTTTTATTGGAAATATTGTAGTTTTATGTCAACATATAATATGTATGATGCTATCGTCATTGGTGCAGGGCCGAATGGGCTGGCTGCAGCTATCACCATGGCTCGTGCAGGATATTCAGTATGTGTCTATGAGGCAAGGGATACTGTAGGGGGCGGTTGCCGTTCAAAAGAACTGACGTTGCCAGGTTTCGTGCATGATGTGTGCTCGGCTATTCATCCCCTGGGTGTCGCTTCACCTTTTATGCGCAGCGTTCCCCTGGAACAATACGGCGTCGAATGGATATACCCACCGTCCGAGGTCGCGCATCCGCTTGGATGATGGAACGGCAATGGTGCTGGAACGTTCGATTGCCGAGACCATCGCTACGCTGGGTGGTGATGCTGCGAGGTATCAACGGTTGATGGCACCTCTGTTGGCACATTGGCCGGAGATTGTTGATGCATTTCTTGGCCCTCTACGGCCTGGCTCCATAGTAAAGCATCCTTTTATGCTGGCAGGTTTCGGGCTAGAGGCTATTCGTTCGGCCAGTGGGTTCGCGCAAACGCATTTTGAAGGTGAGCGTACACGTGCGCTTTTCGCGGGACTTGGAGCCCATTCGATGCTCCCATTAGAGCAATCGCCCAGTGCTGCTTTTGGATTAACTTTGGGTATTTCTGGTCATGCTGTTGGTTGGCCTTTTCCCCGTAGTGGTGCACAAAAAATCAGCGATGCGCTGGCCAGTTACCTGCAATCATTGGGTGGTGAGATCGTAACAGGCGTCGAAATCACCTCTTTTGCTGATCTGCCATCCGCACACGTCTATTTCTTTGATGTAACTCCGCGCCAACTCTTACGGATTGCTGGCTCACAATTGCCGGGCAGCTATCGATGGCAGTTGGAACGTTACCGTTATGGCCCGGGTGTGTTCAAGATCGATTATGCGCTCAATGGCCCCATTCCCTGGAAAGCACACGAATGCACGCGTGCAGCGACAGTCCATGTAGGTGGCACTCTGCCGGAGATCGCTACCTCTGAATATGCGATGTCTCACGGTCAACATGCGGAAAAACCATTTCTCCTGGTCGCACAACCTAGCCTTTTCGACCCAACCAGAGCACCTGCTGGAAGACACACCGCCTGGGTATATTGCCATGTTCCCAACGGCTCAACCTTTGATATGACAGGGCGTATCGAAGCACAAATCGAACGCTTTGCCCCCGGCTTCCGCGATCTCATCCTGGCAAAACACGTCATGTCACCGGCGGCACTTGAACAGTACAATGCCAATTATATTGGCGGCGATATCAATGGCGGCATACAGGACATTTGGCAGCTTTTTACTCGTCCCACGCTGCGCCTATCGCCCTATACAACTCCTAATAAGCACATCTATCTCTGCTCCTCGTCTACACCGCCAGGAGGTGGTGTGCATGGTCTCTGTGGCTTCTTTGCCGCTCAGGCTGCCTTACAACGGATGTGAGCAACCGGAACATTCTCCTGTCATAACGATGGCATCAAACTGATCTGTATTCCAGGATAAGGAGTGTTGCCAGTAGGTAAGACTGATCTGTAACCCACCACGTATGTCTCTACGAGAGTACACACCTGCACATTATCAGGCTTTGTATGCTGTTATACGTTTGTATTGGCCCGTTAAGTTCTACCTTTGTTTCATTCTGTGGATTAGAAACTTCTACATACTTCTTCTTGCTCAAAAAGCTTTTTGCATGACCAATGTTCTGCAATTGTTCAAAAACGGAAGGATTATTATGTTACACGACGCATTTCGTGAGCTATTCACTTTGACAAAAAACCTGTCAACGGCAATGCAAAAAAAATTGATAGTCATTGGTTTTTGTATAGCTCTTATCAGCATTCTGATTGCGGCCTGTGGTACATCGACCGCTGCTGTACAAACGGCACCAACACCAACGCCAACACAGATACTTATCCCAACGCCAAGTCCAACGTTGGTTCCAACGCCCAAGCCGACACCAACACCTACGCCAAAAGCGATACAACCAACGCCAACTCCAACGCCTGTTCCCGCAGCACCCGCAGAGCTTGAACTGCGACCAATGGGATTGAGCGGACACGCTGACTGCACTAAAACGTCATCGGGAGGTTATGTTTGTGAGGTAGTGGTGAGTTCTTTAGCCAGTGCCCAGAGTGATCTGCACTGGTTTGCCACCACGAACCTGTCTGGCATTGGTTTCAGCCCCTCCGGTTCTGTGCTTGGCCCCGGACAAAGTGTTCTTGTGAGAATTAGCGTTCCAGCCGGTGTCTGCGGTCCTGGTCTCTTCTTCTTCCACGGGCCAATCAATACGCACAGTACCTCCTGGGTGTGTTGAGCAACAAGGATTGGCAAGAGTTATGGGGGTCGGTTGAAATACTGCCGACGCCCATAATTATTGCCTTTTTATTTGACATTATGGGTATTTCATGCTATAATTAGAACATGAATTCAATGTATTTTTAACACTAAGTTAGCCCTATTTCGGCAATTTATATCGTCTTATGTCAACGGATTTTTTATGATAGCGTAAGGTTTCGCCCATTCCAGGAAAGGGGCCAGTTACTATGAGCATTATGCAACTCACACAAACTATTCATATTCTTCCTTTTGTGCCACGTGCGTCGAGTAATCGACCGGTACAATCGGTTTTACCGGGGTTAGAGCCGGAGTTAGATACACCTCCTATGGTCACAAACCGGCAAATCGCCGAGGTGCTCTCTGGTATCGCCAACATGCTAGAATTTCAAAATAGCAACCCCTATCGCATCCAGGCATACCGCAACGCGGCTCGTGGTCTGCTAGACCTGGTCGAACCGGCAGCAGAAATTCTAGCACGTGGCGATGTATTGCCCATACCGGGGCTGGGAAAGCGATTACGCGCTCGCATCGAAGAACTTGTGCATACTGGAACAATGACCTTCTACAACAACCTGTATATGCCGTTGTTGCCGCAGGGTGTACGTTCGTTAATGGCGGTTGAACACGTTGGGCCACACACAGCTATCCGCTTGTACGAAGAACTGGGGGTTGATTCCCCTGAGAAGCTGTGGTGGGCAGCACACCAACAGCGAATTCGTCACTTACCCGGCTTTGGTGTACGCAGCGAAGCACGCTTGAAAGAGGCGGCTGCACAACTGCGCAAAGGCAGTAATGTAACCCCTCTTCATGGTGCGGCTTAAATAGCGGGCATAATGCGTATACATATAGTCGGCCTTCTGAGCCCTGCATCCTTCTGGGTGCAGGGCCTCCTTTTGTTCACCTTGACATCTCGTCACCCTCTCTTGTATATTTTTCTCGGTGATTTTACCAAGCGAGCTTGACAAAGGGGCGTGCATGCCCTTTGTGAGGCACATCAAAGGGGATGATTATGAAAATCATTGGAACAGAAGATCGGCTATGATCGAACATCCAGCCTTCACGGTCGAGGAATGGAACGTCCGCGAGACGGAACTCCACCTCGACATACTGGCACAAACAGAGTCTATTTTCGCCCTCTCCAACGGACATATCGGACTGCGGGGCAACCTTGATGAGGGAGAGCCGCACGGCATTCCCGGTACATACTTGAACTCTGTCTACAAGCTGCGCCCCCTCGCCTACGCGGAGGCGGGCTATGGCTTCCCCGAGTCCGGGCAGACGGTCATCAATGTCACGAATGGCAAGCTCATCCGTCTCCTTGTTGATGACGAACCTTTCGATGTTCGGTACGGTGCGGTGCAGAGCCACGAGCGGGACCTCGACCTCCCGACGGGGTGCTACGGCGCAGCGTCCGCTGGACCTCGCCCGCGGGGCGCACGGTCAAAGTGTCGTCAGTACGGATGGTCTCGTTCACTCAGCGAGCCATCGCGGCGATTAGCTACGAAGTAGAGGCAATTGATGCACCAGTACGCATTGTTGTGCAGTCCGAGCTGGTTGCAACCAAGGCACCTCCAAACCCAGGCAAGGACCCGCGGATGGCCGCCGTTCTCGAAAATGTGCTCGAGTGCGAAGAGCACGCCGCTCAGGGTACCGTCGGACTCATGGTTCATCACACCCATGTCAGCGGGCTGCGCATCGGGGCGGCCATGGATCACAACATCAAGGGGCCGGAGGGGACGGTCATCGAGTCCGAAAGCTTCCCTGATGTAGCACGCGTGTCCGTCACCACCCAACTAAAGCCAGGCGAGCGGCTACAGATCGTCAAGTTCATCGCCTATGGCTGGTCGAGCCAACG
>CAVPXI010000012.1:0-18087 GCA_963709585.1 Candidatus Dormiibacterota bacterium
CCGCCGTATCAACGGCGGACCCCTTACCTTTATTGTCGAGGAGTTGGCGTCAAATTCCTCGGACCTGACCGCTCTATTCGTGCCATGACAGCGCCGAACTCCGTCTTCCTCGCCACCACCGTGGTGTTCGTTGCGCTACTCGGTGGCGCACTCGGTTCCTACGCCGGCGTGGTGGCATCACGGGGCTGGCGCGCGTCGCTTGGCGGCCGTTCGCACTGCGACGCCTGCGGTCGCTCCCTCTCCTGGTACGAGCTTGTCCCTCTGGTCAGTTTCTTCGCACTGCGCGCCCGCTGCCGTACCTGCGGCGCGTCCATTGGCTGGGGTCCGCTTCTCTGGGAGGCCGGCGGCGCAGCGATCGCGCTCCTGATCGCGCTCCCACTCCTGCTGGCGCTCGGCGTCTGACCCCAGCCTCCCCCCACTCAGCCGAGCGCTTGGAGGTTCCCGATGACCACGAGCGCCGCGGAAACAGCCAACGCTGTTCCAACCCACACCGCCACGCGCCTTGGCATCACCATCAGCACTCCGACGATGAGGCTCACCACGATACCCTTGGCGAGCCAGAGCCCAGCCGCGCCATAGGCCTCGTACAGCGAAGCTCCGAACGCGTTGCGTTCGCGCAGGCCGTCGCCGAGCGCCGACACAGTGGTCATGACGTCGAGAACACTGAAGAGCGCATAGGTCAGGATGGCGAAGTAGAAGGCCGCATTGCGATCCCGAGAGTCAACCCGCGAGAGCAGCCGGCTGCGCACCATGGTCCTTGAGTTTACGACGCCGTACTCTTCCGGCGACTCGCCAGGGTCTCGGGCGGCCTGAGGAGTGCTTACGCCGAAAGCAGCGACGCCGGTGGCGGCGGCAACCCGGCTTCATCGACGCCAACCGACGCATGCGTGACGTACGGCGTCCGGTGCCTGATGACCTCGTCCGGGAACATCGAGCGGGCCACCGCATCTGCCTCGCTGACCATCCCCGAGCGGACGAGCCATCCGAGCGCGGCCTCGAGTGTGCACATGCCTTCGTCGGACGATGTGACCATGACATTGCGCAGCTGCGCCACCTTGTTGTCTCGGATCAGGTTGCGCACCGCGGTATTTGCCATGAGCACCTCGAACGCGGCGACGCGACCGCCACCGATCCGGGGTAGCAACTCCTGATGGACGACGGCGAGGAGTGTCGAGCCGAGCTGGACCCGGATCTGCTGCTGCTGCTCGGGCGCGAAGACGTCGACCATGCGGTGGATCGCCTGGGCGGCGTCGTTGGTGTGCAGCGTGGCGAACACGAGGTGGCCGGTTTCGGCGACGGTCAATGCGATGGCGATCGACTCGAGATCGCGCATCTCCCCCACCAGGACCACGTCCGGGTCCTCGCGCAGCGCGCTGCGCAGCGCCGCCGCAAACGACGGCGTGTCGACGCCGACCTCGCGCTGATCGATGATCGAGTTCCGATGCGCGTGCACGTACTCGATCGGGTCCTCGATGGTGATCACGTGGCACGAGCGCTGGGTGTTGATCGCGTCGATGAGGCTCGCCTGCGTCGTCGACTTGCCGGCTCCCGTCGGGCCGGTGAAGAGCACCAGACCGTGTGGCGCCGCGGCGATCTTTCCGACCGAGTCGGGCAGGAGCAGTTCCGCGAAACTCGGGATGTGCGTTGGGATCGCCCGCAGCGCGATGGCGACGGTGCCGCGCTGGCGGAACGCATTACCGCGGACCCGTCCGCGGGCTCCCCACTCGAACGAGAAGTCGACCGCATTCTGCTCCGACAGCGTTTCGCGCTGCTGCGGGGCCAGAAGCTCGCGGGCGAGGCCGTCGGTCTCCTCGGGACGGAGTTCCTCGTCCCGGTAGCGCACGAGAATTCCGTCGATGCGCAACATCGGCGGCGCCCCCGCGCTGATGATCACGTCGGACGCGCCACGATCGAAAAGGGCATCGAGAAGCTCGCGAACCGATACCGATTCCATGCGTCCAGTCAACCACAGCGGGGCCCCGCACAACGTGATGCATCTGTGTCAGCGGCCCAGAGGCGTGCGCTGACCGACCCGCGCCTGCCGGTTGGCCTGCGCCGATAGCCGTCGTCGCTACCGGCGCAAGACCCGGTACGCGATCGTTAGAAGGAGATCCTCCAGATCCCGCGGCCATGGGTGCCCGCGTAGATGTAGCCGTCGGGACCGACCGTGACGTCATTGACTGAAGCGTTCGGCAGCCCGGTACCGAGCCTCGACCACGCGGTCGACGCACCATGGCCGCGGCTGCGGTGAACATGCCGAGGTCAGTCGCCAGCGCCAGCTTGCCGTGATCGAGCAGCAGGGCACCCGACGCGATGTCCGGCAGGTTGCCCGAGATGTCGGTCCAGGACAGCCGTAGTTGGTGGCGATGCCCGAGGCGAAGCTCTGGCCTGGGTTGCCGCCACCGGCGACCCAGGCGGCTTGGACGTCGTGTGCGCCATACCCTCGCGTCGGGGCGCTGGACGATGATGTATACGCCGGCGTAGATCGCCGAGAACGCCCCCAGCGGCGTTTCGGGTCAGCGCCGCAAGAAGGTGAGCGCGATGGCTGCCACGCTCACCAGCCGCCCCGATGTTGACGCTCGAGGCGCGCGGTGTATGCGGAGCTACAGGAGATGGACCGGTGTGCTCGCGTAGTTGACGACCACCGTGAAGGTGTCGGTCGCCGTGCCGTTGACAGTGTAGTGCAGGTTCCACCACCCGCCATTGCCTGCCGCGTAGTTCGAGGGGATCTGCAACTGGAACAGCACCCAACGTGAGTTGAAGATGTTGGGTGAAGCGTGGCCCGCGCAGCTATTTGTTTCGTCCGTGTTGATGAGCGCCTGGGTGGCGACAGGCTGAACCGCCGTGCTGGCGCAGGAGTCCACTGTGTTGACCGCTAGGCTCGGCGTTGGAGTTGTGTTCCGATTGACCCCCAGGTCGAAGACAGGAACCCCCGACGACGCCGTGAGCAGGCACGGCGCTGGATTGGGGCTGCAGCTCTGCGTGTCAGGATTCAGAATTGAGATCTGGTTGCTGCCGCCGACGTCGCCGACATCGAAGATATAGAAGTTGATCGTCTGGCCGGCGTAGTCATTGGGAAGGTTGAAGAGGGGGACGGAAAACCCCGATCCAGACGATGAGATCGGCGTGTACACCGCAAGCTCGTCGAGTGCCGATACCTGGCAGCCCGGGTCCGCGCACTGCGCCCCCCCCGCTACCGCCAACTGCAGCGCGTAACCCTTGTGGGCCCGCGAGCACGGCGACGCGCCCGCATCATCGCCGGGGCGCAGGCCTTGGTAATCGAGCATGTCGAACTCGGAGCCGGTAAGACCCCGGCGCCAGAGAGCCCCCAGCGAGCGTCTTGGTCGGGTGAAGGATGTTGTACGTCGTTCCTCCAACGGTCCACGCAGTCGAGGCGGTCGGCGGGCTCCCAACGTCCATCCACCCGTGGTAGATGTTATTGACCACGAAGGTGTAAGCCGCCCCCGAGAGGGTCTTGCCGTTGCGCACATCGACGATGGAGGTGACCGCGCTACCCGAGGTCGTGACGTTCAGCGGATCGACGATGACCTGGCTGATCGGCGTGTCCTTGGTGTGGTCGAAGATGTCGTTGACCTTGAACAGGGTGTACTCCATCGCGGAGTACTGGTCCGTGTAGGAGTTGCCGGTGAAGCTTGTGTCCTGCTCGTGCATGTTGTAGCTATCGCCGGCCACCGGATTGAACCCGTTGTCCGGTGCAAAGGCAGGGTTGTAGACCTGGACATACCCTGCAGGGACCGTGCTCGGCACCGCGACCGAGAAGTTGTACCCTCCGCGTTCGGGCAGGACGTTCACCCCTGCGGCGGTCAGGGTGCCGTCAGAGACGTCGCTACCAAGGTTCGCGCTGAGCGCGTGGACGTCGGTCGACGTTCCGTATCCCGCTGTGGTCTCGTTGCCGACAGTGCATGAGGCGAAGGTGGTGTTGACATTATTGGGATCATATGCGTCACCCTCTGAACGATCGTTGCCGTACCCTTCCGAACGAAGGAAATAGTAGTTACCGCCGGTGCCGAGTGCGCTCTCTGTGCTTCCGAGCTGCGCTCCAGGCTGGCCGAGCGCGATCGGGGGGAGATAGAACGCGGTGTCGGACGCCGTGACCGGGTGGGCCACGAATCCGAGAACCCGCAGAAATGTGGGCTGGACATACGCCTTGACCGTCACGTTGAGCTTGTTGGCCGAACAGGCGGATCCTGAGCAACCGACGGGGTACCGGGAGACTGTCACGCTGACCGGGTTGCCGTTGATGATGCTCCCGTTGGCGAACCCGTCGCGGGCGGTCGCCGCGCATACCGCCGCGTCGGCCGCGCCGCTCGCGCAACCGGTCCCACCAAATCCGCCGGGCATGTACGGGACGCCCGCGAGTGCGCCTGCCGCGGCCGCGCGTTCAGCGCCGTTGTACGAAAGGTACGAGAGCCCGGCGTCCACTGCAAGGCCGGTGACCGCGAAGAGGAGCACCGCGATCAACGCGAAGATCGCCATGACCTGGCCCTTTGCGGCACGGCGCCCTCGGCGTGCCACGCCGGCGTTCTGTACGCTCATCACTACCCTCCTGACTCTGTATGGCGCGAAGCACATGGTCTCGTACTGCGCAGCCTGCACATTGAAGAAATTGATCGGCGCCGAGGCCTGGAAGTGGAAGAGCAGACGCACGCCGATTGCCAGCTCGTTTGGATGATTTTGAGTACGCTTGTCGAGCGTGTATCCCGCAGTCCCCTGCAGCGTCCAGACACCACCGCTCAGCTTGTACACATCCGTGGGATCAACGGCTGCCACATATTTACCGCTGATGTTGGTCGGGTCGCTGCAGAGGCTCGTCGAGTTGGTGCAGGCCCCTGCGGACGCGCACGGATCGTAGATATCGATCTCATCAAACGACGCGACGTTGGTCATGCCTTTGGCAATCGTCACCAGGCTGGTGACGATGTCCTGGTCGACCGCGCAGGGGTTGGTCGTGCTCGCGCCCATGCAGGCCGCGGTCTGTGCTGCTGCGGTTCCGTACCCGTAGTTGGCCACCTCGGCGCCGAGCCGAGCACCCGCTCTCGTCGCCTGACCGGCAATGTCCATGTCTGAGATGAACGAGCCGGAGGTGTACACGCCCGCGAACATCACGAGCAGGATCGGCAGGACGAAGCAGAACTCCACCAAGGACTGGCCGCGCTGACGACGCTGTCTCGGATTCATCAGCTGGCGTTGGTCTCGGGTTCGAGCCGGAACGTCTTGAGCGCAGTCAAGTTGAAGTTGCCTCCAACGTCGGTGAAGAAGCGATACGAATAGGTAACCTTCAATGCAACGAATGAACTGAGCCCGTTGACAACGTTGCGAACCGACGGCGGCCACGGCGGACATTGGGACGGATCGCCCGAGGACGACGCGCAACTGCTCCATGCGTCCGTCGCGACGACGGCCGACCCGCTGAATGTGTACCGGTTAACGCATTCATTGGGTCCGTCGACACCCGTTGGGCCGCCCACGCACCCCGTCTGAATCATCGGCGTGCCGTCCGCATGCACCGAGAACCCGTCATTGGTGGCATTGGTCACCAACTCCTGGACGTCGATCTCGGTGACTTTGACGAGAGAGGTTGTCTGCAAGCCTGCGGTAGCCATCTTCTGGATCGACGCGATGTCAGCATTCGATGCCAGGCCGAGTCCCGCGATCGAGTTGCTCCCGACGGTCGTGGACTGGTCCACCGCGTTGATGCTGTAGAGCAGCAAGCCTCCGTCGATCATCGCGAAGATGGCAAAGAAGAAGACCGGCGCGACGATCATGAACTCGACCAGTCCCTGGCCGTGTTTCCGTCGCCGACGCCTTGGCGACGCGTCGGGATAGCGGACGGATGCGTCCCTCATGCCTAGATAATCCCTGGGACTCGCGACGCCAGAGTGAAGGTCGGCGATTCGTCACAAGGAGCCTACGGCGTCGTAGCAACGCCTCCGCGGATGGAGCCTTACTTTCACGGCTCGGCCTACTCCCCACGCCAGTGTCGCTTCGGCAGAGGTGCAGATGCGCCGGGCAGAGAGCACCCCGCCCCGTGACGGCAGTCGGATGTTTCGTGACCGCCCTTCGTCAAGCGACCGCTGGCTCGATGACTCCCATGCGTGGCCCTCCTGCCTCAAGGAGCGCTTCAAAGCGAGCCACCCCGACCGGCCGGCTGAAGAGGTACCCCTGCGCAAAGTCGCAGCCGTGGCTGCGTAGAAAATCTGCCTGCCTCGAGGTCTCGACGCCCTCAGCCACCACCTCGAGCCCCAGGACGCGGGCCATGTCGAGGATGCTCTCGGCCAGCGTGGACCCGGGATGCACAGCGTCGAGCTCGTCGACGAAGATCTTGTCGACCTTCAGGGTGTCGAAGGGCAGCGTGCGCAGGCGCGACAACGCCGAATACCCGGTGCCGAAGTCATCGATGGCGAGGCGCAGGCCCAGCGCCTTGAGTCCGTCCAACGTCGCGAGCGCACCGCCGGACTCCGCAATCACGACGCCCTCGGTCAGTTCCAGCTCCAGGTTCGCCGCAGGGAAGCCGCTGTCCGCAAGGGTCGCAGCCACATTCGCGACGAGGTCCGGATTGGTGAGGTTGCTTCCGGAGAGGTTGACCGCTATGCGGAGCCTCGGCAGCCCCGCATCCACCCAGGCACGGCCCTGCGTGCATGCCTGGCGGAGCACGAAGGCGTCGATGCGGTCCACAAGGTTGAGCTCTTCGGCGAGGGCGATGAACACTGCCGGGCCGATCCACCCTCTGGTCGGATGATGCCAGCGCGCCAGGGTCTCCGCACCGGCAATCGTCCCGCTCTGCATGTCGATGATTGGCTGGTAGTTGACCTCGATGCTGCCGGACTCTATCGCCGCTCGGAGATCCTCTCCCAGCTGCAACCGATCGATGAGGTCACTGCGCATCTCCGGCGAGAACAGCCGATACTGAGCCTTCCCGTTTCGCTTGGCAAAATACATCGCCAGGTCCGCGTCGCCAAGCAGACTGTCGCCAGTACCACCTGGCTCAGTGGATGCAATGCCGATGCTCGCGCGCGGGAGAACGTCTCTGCCTCCAAGAGTCAGCGGTCGCTGCAGAGCACCGAGGATCCGCCTGGCGGCCGCCACGGCCATGCGCTCGTCGGCGCTGTCGAGGAGGATCGCAAACTCGTCACTGCCGAGGCGGGCAACCAGGTCCTCCGGCCGTACCGAAGTGACCAATCGCTCGCCGATGGCCAGCAGGAGATCATCGCCCGCCTGATGACCGAGCGTGTCATTGATCCTCTTGAAGTCGTCGAGGTCGATGTAGAGGACGCTGGTGGCGCTCGCACTCCCAATGGTCGCGGCGAGACGTTCGAGCCGCTCGCGGAAGAGTCCGCGATTCGCGAGCCCGGTCAGCGGGTCGTGCCGCGCCTGGAATGCCAGCTGCTCCTCGTACTCGTGACGCTCGCTGACATCTGTGATGTTGATCACCATTCCAGACACGCCGGCGTCGATGAGACGATTGGTCATCTTTGCCCAGACGTGGTGCCAGCTCCCATCACGATGCTTCAACCGGGTCTTGACCTCGAGGGTGGACCCGTCGCTCAGCGACAGTCCCTCGAGCCATGCGGCGGTGACGCGTGCGATATCGTCAGGATGCACGATATCGGCGAAGCGAGCCGCTCGACCCTCGCTGTTGACGTACTCGCGAAACGATGGCGTCGCGAATTCGATCGCGCCTGCGGCGCTGATGACGACGATGCCGTCATTGGCGTTTTCGACGAGCGCAACAAGCCGGCGCTCCCGCGCCCGTACCGCGTCATGCTCCTGCTCCAGCTGACCGGCCATTCTATCGAACGCATTGCCCAGCTCGGCGATCTCATCGCCGTTGCCGCTGCCGATCCGGAAGCTCCGATCCCCTGCGGCCAGCCGGCTGGTGGCCGTGCGGAGGATGCCGAGCGGCCGCAGCACCGACTGCGCGAGCCGCCTCGACGACCAGATCGCAATCGCGATGCCGATAAGCAGCGCGAGACCGACCGCGAGTGCGGACGCAAGCACTGCGCCATCACGCTCCTGGCGCAAGCCGGCGACGTGGGCCGTACCGAGGCCCTCGACAGCCACGACGCTGCTGGACAACGAGCGCTCGTCGACGTCAAGGGCGTCTTCGAGAAGGTTGGCTGCCGCCGCGTTCACCTGAATCGAGTTCCCCAGACGGCGGATCGCATCGCGATTTGAGATCGTCGCGCTCCACGCGCCGGCGACCAACGGGAGCGCCTTCTCCTGCGCGGGCGTGAAACCGGTCGCCCTTGCCAACACCGCAAAGTCGGCGTCGACCTGCTTCTGCGTTGCGGCCATCGCCCCAAGGTCGTCGGCTCCATGGCCGATCAGCACGTCGAGCGCGGTCAGCCCGAAGTGCTGCACATCCTCGTCGAGACTCCCCAATTCACCATTGAGCTGCTGAGCATGATCAAGTGCCGCTGAGGCATTCGCACTCACCACCAGGCCGGTTGCGGACACCGCGGCGAGCCCGAGGAGCGGCAGCAAAAGCAACGCGGCAGCCCAGCGAAAGCGCGCAGTGAGCCGGAATCCATGCCCACGGCGACGCGATGCCTTCACCGGCTGGTTGATCTCCTCGTAGCTGTAGGGCAGCCGGGAGACGACCTGATCCGGTGCATCGCGACGCAATGGTCGCTGTGAGGGGATCGTCGGCCACGGCGACCGTCCAACCATCGAGGGCAACCGTTCTGTCGAATCCTGATGCACGGCGCGTATGCGGATGGACTTCAGGATGGTCTCGCCGGCATCGGAGGTGTCCAAACACGGCAACTCGGAATCGGCAGGCGCCGCACGCAGCTAAAATCACGCCAACGAGGATGAAGGCCGTCCTCGAACGACATCACCGATTGGGAGGACACAAATGCCGCTGTACATGGACCACCATCACAAGGTCGACGGCCTGACCGCAGATGCCGTCGCCGGTGCCCACCAACGAGACCTGGAAGTCCAAGAGAAGCACGGGGTCGAGTACATCAAGTACTGGTTCGACGAAGGCTCCGGCGCGGTGTTCTGCCTGGTGAACGCACCCAGCAAGGAGGCTGCGGCAGCCGTGCACCGAGAGGCACACGGCCTCGAGGCCGATGACATCACCGAGGTGCAGGAGGGCGCCTGACCGATCCCAGGCTGAAACCCTGCACGCTCGGGGTGGTCGGATCAGGTCGGAGAGGAGGTCACCCCTCCTCAGGGAACAGGGCTGCGAAACGGCGTAGATAGAGCGGCCAGCCCTGGTCGCCGTCAACACCGTCTCGCATCCCTTCCCAGCCGTCGCGATGGCGGTCGAGGTTTCGGTGCTCAAGCTCGACCCTGGTCCGCCCGGGGGCCTCGGCGGTGAAGCGCACCTCAACCTCGCTTGTCCTGTCGAGGTCGGACTCGATCTGCCAGTGCGGGCTGATGTCCCAGCTGATGACTAACCGGGTGGGCGGCTCGTAGGCCAGGATTCGGGCCCAACGGCACTCAGTGCCATCCACGCCGCGGTCATACAGGTAGCCGCCGACACGCGCCTCGAAGACCGTCTCGGCGATCTCCACGCCGAGCATGTTGTGCTCGGGCGGCTTGAATCGGCCGAAGTCTTGGGTGAAGACCTTGAACGCCCTTTCGAGAGGAGCGTCGACCACGATCGAATGTCGGACTGCCGTCGCTCCCAGCTGTCGATTCATCGGTCCTCCTCATTTGATTGCTCGACGGTCGCCTTGTATGCGACCAGGGTCTTTTCCCAGAACCGGTCAATGTGGGCACGCAACGCGGCGAGCCCCTCGGGGTCGACGCGATATATGCGACGGTTGCCGACGGGTTCATCGATCACGAGGCCTGCGTTTTTCAGCACTCTCAGGTGCTGCGACACCGCAGGGCGACTGACCGGCAACTCCTTCGCGAGTTCGACCACCGCTCGAGGCCGATCCGCCAGCTGCTCCATGATCGCCAGCCGGGTCGGATCCCCCAGCGCCGCCCACACCTCGACTCCGTAAGCCATAACTGACCGTCAGTATACGCTTACCAACCTGGAGCGCAACGTCTGCTTGTCTCGCCCGGACATGAGCTTAGGCCGAGGAAGGCGATAGCGCCAACGCCAAACTCATCGGCCGTAGCGCGGCGAGGTTGTCTATCCGCACTCGATAACTAGGCTCAAGGACTCCGCTCCGGCACGACGAGCACCGGACCGGATGCCCCGTGCAGGAGTGCGGAGACGACCTTACCCAGACCGTGGTGCTGCAACCGCCGGCCCGCGACGACCAGCACTCGCGGGTCCGAGGCAAGGCCCAGCAGGACCTCGATGGCCTCACCGGTGGTCACCCAGGAGGAAACCTCGGCTCCGCACTCGGCCTCGAGACGCGCGGCGCGCCTCCGAGCCTCATTGCGAAACGACTCAAGAGACGGGACGCTCCTCGCCTCGACACGGGCGTGCTTCACGCTGGGAGTCACGCCGACCAGGACGGCGGGCACCGCAAGGATCCGGGCGAGGGTCGCGCCCTCGGCAGCCACGACCCGGTCGAGCGAGGAATCCCCGTCCAAGATAATGATCGAAGTCGGAGGCCAGTCTGCGGTCTGGCCGCGGACCACGAGCACTGGGCGACGCACCGCGCGGACGAGGGCCTCGGGAAGCAATCCCATCAGGCGGCCGCCCAGCCCGCGTCCGGCTCGGCTGCCCATGACGACCATGGACGCGCCGATCATGTTCGCGGTCTCCGCCACGATCGCCGCGGCATTCCCTTCGGCGACATAACCTGCGCCCACGACTGACCCCGGCGCAAGGTGCGCCCGTGTCTCTTGCTGGGCTGCGCGGGCCAAGTCCTCGTACACCCCCGGGACGTTGAGGTTGCTGCTGGTCGGCGTTACCCTCGCCACCGCGGGAACCGCCCAGGCAGTCACGATGCGCAAGGGGATGCCGGTCCTGGCCGCGATGTCAGCGGCGGCGCGCCGCGCGACTGCCGCGTCTTCCGACCCACGGTCGGCCAGGAGCACAGGACCGGTGAGACGCTGCCGCCACCTCGAAGCCTGCTCACCAACGGCGGCCTGAACGATCATCTGCCACCTCCTTGCGTGCTGGTCTCGGACGACACGATCGCTGGCACCGCTCGTTCTATAGACCGTCTATATAGACGATCGATGTAACGCAAGCCGGGGCCTACTCCCGCGCTCGCTCGTCGCGCTGCCCGGTGCTACATGGATTCTCTATATATACTGGGGCCAGATGGCCAGCACTCGGCTCGCCGACCAGTTGGGCGTCGTGCTCACGCGCCTCACCAACCTGCTCCGCGAGGCCGTCCTGCCGGCGGGCATGAATTCAGCCCAGGGCCGCACGCTTCTTGCCCTGCATGACGCCGGGCCGCAGCGGGTGACCGACCTGGCGCGCTTGGATCACCTCAAGCAACCGACCATGTCGGCGGTCCTCCTTCGGATGGGACGCCTGGGCTGGGTGCGGCGGCTTGACGACAGCGACGACCTCCGCGCGGTCATCGTCCGCCTCACGCCGGCCGGTGAGCGCATCGCGAACCAATTGATCGAAGCACGGACGCAGGTGCTCGAGGCGTACCTGGACGGGCTGTCGGCGAGCGACCGAAGCGCTGTCGCAGCAGCGCTCCCCGCGCTGCGCAAGCTGACACGTCAGCGGGAGCGTTCGGCAGGGGTCGTCTCGCCTTAAGGGGACCTTAAGGCAACGCGAATCGCGGTGCGTAGGCTTCCGCCCATGGACACCTTCCTGGTGCGGGTCTGGCGGCCCGACGGCGAGGAGCGCTCCGAGGGGCTGCGGGGGACGGCGGTGCACGTGAGCTCGGGACGGGAGGTCACCTTCACCGAGCCGGAGGCGCTCGTCGAGCTTCCTCGTCGACGCCGGAGGCTCAGCGGGCGAGGTAGCGGCGGCGCAGCGAATCGATCGTCGTGACCTCGAGGAGTATTAGCCATGTGTAGCAGTAACTTGCATAGAACTGAAGGTACGGGAGGAGCTCGGAGATGAAGCGAACCATCGTGATGTTCACCGCGATTGGCCTGGGGTCGCTGCTGGCCGCCTGCAGCGCATCGTCGACCACCGGCACGCCGACGCCGGCGCCGACGAGCGCCCGGGCGACGAGCACGCCGGTGCCGACGAGCGCACCAACCGCAGCCGCAACCCCGACCGCACCGCCCGCCGCGGTCAACCTCACGGGAGTGTGGTCCGGGCAGTACAGCGGCGTGTACAGCGGAACCTTCAAGCTCACGTGGAATCAGGCGACGTCGACGTTGACCGGCAACATCGTGCTCTCGTCGCCGGCAAGGAGCCTCGCCATCACCGGTACCGTGACAGGCAGCGCCATCAGTTTCGGCGCGGTAGGCACGGTCACGTATACCGGGACGGTTTCCGGCAAGAGCATGTCCGGCACCTACACGGTCCGGGGCAGCAGCAGCGGCGGTTCCTGGAGCGCCACCCAGACGTCCTGACAGGATCGTCCGCATCTCGGCGCTTTACCGCGCGCCGCTGCGGCAGGAGGGGTTGCGATGGAACGCCGAGCCAGGAGGCTCGGCGTTCCTCTCGTTAGGATTTCCTCGGCTCAGATTTCCTCAACTCTGTGGACGCAGGCGGGAACTTTTGCACCAAGCGGTGCGTTATGGTGACGTCCTGACGGGAGGAGACGGAGGTTTACTCGTGTCCAACGGTCCGGAAGGCGGCCGGAGACGCTCGCGTGCGCGCCTCGTGGTTGCGCTCGCCATCGCGGCCGTTGCCGGACTTGCGGCGCCGCTGAGCGCTCGGGCGGGCTCGTCCTCCGTGACTTTGAAGGTCGCGCTCGAATATGCGGACTCGGATTCGGTCTCCAGCTCCACGTGGACCCCATTGCTGGTCACCCTGACAAACAGCGGGCCTGATTTCAGCGGCACGGTTGAGATCAACGTCACGGGCTCTGGCAACGTGCAGCGCTGCGTCAGCCTTGGAAAGGGCACGTTCTGTGGCAGCGGCGGGTCGACAGCCTCATACCTCGACCGGATCCCCGTCCAGCTCGCGGCGGGTACGACCAAGCGCTACGTCATCGATATCGCGGCGTCGACGACCCCACCGCACGCGCGACTGCTCGACGCTCATGGCAATGTCGTCGACCAGACCGTGGTGTCGTCGACCGCGTCTTTCAGCGGGACCGTCCAGGACGCCGTGGCGGTGGTCTCCGACGACCCGTCCGCTCTCGACTCGGTCGGGGGAATCCGGCTCCCTGACGGGCAGCAGCCGGTGGTTGTCCACATCGCACCCGCCACCCTCCCCGAGACGGTCGCGCCGCTCGAGGGATTCCTCGCGGTGATCATCGACGACGCGACGACAGGATCGCTGGACACGGCGCAGCGCAATGCGCTGGCCGCGTATGTCAGCACCGGCGGCACCATCGTCATCGCCGCGACCGACCGCTTTCAGGACACCACCAGCGGACTCCCCGCAGCCCTCGTCCCCGCCACCATGTCGGGGCTGAGTTAGATATCGACACTTCCGTCCACAACAGCAATTCTCGGCACCTCGGAGCCGCTGGTGCCGCTGCAGATCGGCATCCTGCGGCCGCACACAGGAGCGACGGTGCCGCTCGCTGACGGTGGGATCCCCATCGAGGTGGACAGCGCGGTCGACCAGGGTGAGGTGACAGTCCTCGCCTTCGACGCGGCCTCCGGGCAAGCGTCCACGTGGGTGGGGACTCTGGCGCTCTTGCGCCATGTCCTGGTCACCGCCGAGCAGCGCGCCGCGCCGGCGGCGAACCCGGGAGCGCTGGAAAGCGACGGCTACCTCCTCGGCGAACTTCAGGACATCCCAGGACTGTTCGTTCCGAGCGCGGCGGTGCTCGGGATCGTCATCGCGGTGTACGTGCTGCTGATCGCACCCCTGACGTTCGTCGTGCTCTGGCGCCGGCGCCATGCCGCGCTCGCCTGGATCCTCGTGCCAGCCGTCGCCGTGACCACGACCGCGGTGATGATGGTGACAGGCCTTGGCACCGCGGGTCATGACGCGGCACTCAACGTGGTCCGCGTGGTGACGGTCGACCCTCAGACCGGCACGGCGCGCGTGCAGACGCTCGGGGCGCTCTTCTCGCAGCACGGCGGATCCCGGCTGATCCAGTTTGGTGCTGCAGCCGACGCCATGGGTCTGTCAGGTGTTCAGACCGGCTCCGGTGCCGTCGTCATCCTTCCCGGGCAGAACAGCGTCCTCGTCGAGGACGCCGGACCGGCGACGACCCAGGGGTTCGCCTCGGAGGCGACCATCCCCTACTCGGCTGCGGTCGTGGACGCATCACTCGCAGCCGCGCACATGAACGTCAGCGGCGCCATCACGAACATGCTCGGCACCGATGTGCTCGCAAGCGCGGTGCAAATCCCGGAGACCGGATGGAGTGACAGTGGGCCGCTGGCCTCAGGAGCGTCGGCGTCGATCAACCATGCGATCAACCCGTCAACCGCCGCCCAAGGCTGCATCGGGTGCGGCTCGGGCGCGACCTCGTCCGGCGCGAGTCCCACGGTGCGAGCGAGCGAGATCATCAGCGCCATCGAGGACGGCGCCTACGGCAGTAACTTTGGCGGCAACCCGGGACCCATCCCCGGCTTCGTCGCGGGCACCCTGGGCAGCGGACAGGCGCAGACCCAGGCGGTGTTCATCGGCGTCGTGCAAGGAAGGCTTCCCGGGCTGTCGCCCATCAACGCCGGCGGCATCCCCGTGACCGAGATGGACGCGATCGTCGTCCCACTCCACCTCGGGCGCGCGGCCGGTGACACCACAACCCAAGTGGCGAGCCTCGTTGATGTCATGGGCTCAACCGCGAGCACATCCGCGATTCTCGGCAACCTGGTGGTCACGGGGTCAGAGAGTGCCGTCTACCGCGCGCCGCTCGGCATCGGTTCGTACGCCAGCGTGCACGTCGAGGAAGACGGCTCGACGGCAGGGTGCGGCGGTGGCCCCCCGATACCCTGCAACGCCGGCGGCTCGGCGCCGACCGCGGGCGCGATCGCCCTTTCCGTTTTCAACCCCACGAGTGCGACATGGACCCCTCTCGCGACCCATGCGGTGAGCTCGGGAGTGGGCGCGACGGTTGACGGCCCGCTTCAGTACCTGCTTCCCGACGGATCCATACTGCTGCGCATGACTGCGCAATCGAGCGGCATCACCCTCACGCCGCCGCTTGTGACGCCCGTCGCCGAGGCCGCGTCGTGATCACCGGCACACACCTTGCCAGGGCCTTCGGGGCGCGCATCGCGCTGTCCGACTGCTCGTTCCAGATCAACACGGGTGCGGTGTTCGGCCTGGTGGGACCAAACGGCGCGGGCAAGACAACGACACTCCGCATCCTCGCGGGACTCCTCCAGCCAACGTCGGGAACGGCGTCGGTCGACGGCGTCGACGTGCTCGTCCATCCGCAGGTAGTACGCGAGCGCGTCGGCTGGATGCCCGACTTTTTCGGTGTCTACGATCGCATGACAGCACGCGAGTACCTCACGTTCTACGCGTCGTGCTATCGCATTGCGCGCGCCCGCGTCGGCCCCATCGCCGCCGACCTGATGGACCTGGTGGGCTTGCCCGACCACCTGGACACACCCGTCGAGGCGCTCTCGCGAGGGATGAAGCAGCGGCTCTGCCTCGCCCGGGCACTGATCCCCGACCCGCCCGTGCTGCTTCTGGATGAGCCCGCGTCGGGACTCGACCCCCGGGCGCGCGTCGAGCTGCGTGAGCTGGTCCGCGAGTTGCAGAGCATGGGCAAGACGCTGGTGATCAGCAGCCATATTCTTCCCGAGCTCGCCGAGATGTGCACGTCGTTCGGGTTCATCGATGGCGGCCGGATGGTGGCGTCAGGGACGCTCGAGGAGCTGACCGGCGGCCGCGACCGCAGCACCCTGCTCATCAAGGTGGCCGGAGATGCGCACGCAGCGGCGGTGGCGCTGGACGGCGTGGAGCATGTGATCGCCATCCGACCCGGCGACGGCTGCCTCGAGGTGGATGTGCACGGCGCCTCCGAGGCCACCTCCGCGGTCCTGCAGGTCCTGCTCGCGGCCGGCGTCACCGTGACCGCCGTCAATCCAATGGGATCAAGCCTCGAGGACGTCTTCCTGCGTGTCACCGGTCAGCCGCTGGAGCAAAGCGCATGACCAGCATCGCTTCGTTGGTCTGGAACCCGATCATCGCCCGGGAGGCGCGGACCCGGATGCGCAGCAAACGAGCGGCGTTCATCCTGTTCTGCTGGCTGGCGGCGCTGGGCGTGGTGACCGTGCTCGCCTACCGGTCGGCGGCAGACCAGTCGGGGTCCGTCGCGGTGCTGGCACACTCCGGGGTGACGGTGTTCGGTGCACTGGTGGGGGTCGTCGTCGCGCTGGTGATGCTGCTCGTTCCTGGCCTGGTCGGGGGCTCGATCGCCGGCGAGCGCGAGCGCCAGACGCTCGACCTCCTGTTATGCACCCGCGTGCGTCCTTGGCGCGTGGTCGTGGGCAAGCTTGCCGCATCGCTCGCGTTCATGGGCTTCCTGCTTGTCGCCTCGCTGCCCATCCTCTCCGTGGTCGCGTTGCTCGGCGGCATCGCCTGGGGCGACATCCTCATCGTTGCCGGACTCGGCGCGCTGACGGCCGTGACAGTCGGCTCGATGTCGATCCTCTTCTCGGCAATCAGTAAAGGGCCGACGGGGGCGATCGTGTGCTCGTACATCGCCATGTTCGCCCTCCTGGTCGGACCGCTCCTCCTCGGTGGGTATCTGCTTGCCCAGGGCATCGGGACCAATTTCGGCGGCGGGGGATTCTCCTCGAGCAGCGGCGTTATCGGGCCCGGCGGAGCGATCGCATCGCCGGCTGTCGTCCAGCAGAGCTTGGCGCCGCCGATGGTCATGGCCATCAGCCCGGGGATGGCGATCGGCGCCGAGGTGGCGTCGATCTCGAATCAGACCTGCCCGTCCGGCGTTTTCAACACCTTCGGCGGCGGCTTCAACGGATCCGGTTTTTCGTCCACGATCTACTCGAGTTCCAACTGCGGCGGGGTCAGCTTCGATCGCATCAGCTCGGGACCGCTCAACGGCTGGCACCTATGGCAGGTGTACGCGGTGTTCGCCGTAGCGTTCTCCGCGCTCTGCATCGGCCTCGCGATCGTCGCGCTCCGCGGCCGGGTGCCATGGCCTCGGCGCGCGCGGCAGATAGGCGCATGATCAAGTCCCAGCTCACCCTGGACGCGTCACTGCGGCCCCTGGTTCGCCGGGCGCGTGCAGATGCTGCCGCGAGGCGCCTGCTCGTGTTCGCGGCGGGCGCAACTGTCTGGGCCTGCGCCGTGCTGGCCGCCGCCCGCGTGTGGACGCTCCCGGTCGCGGCGCTGATCATCATCGGAAGCGCCGTATGCCTGTCGGCCGGAACCGTCATGTCCGTCATACGCCGACCGTCTCCGCTGATCGCAGCGCGCACCGCAGACCGGCGCATGGTCCTCGCCGAGCGCCTCGCGACGGCAGTAGCGCTGGGCGACGGCACCACCGAAATCGGTGTGCGCCAGCGGATTGATGCGTCGTCGGTCGCGAGGGGTCTGCGGATGCGCGACGTCTACCCACTGCGCAACCTCAGATGGCGCGCTTTGGCGGTGGCCGTCGGTGTGGCGGCGGCGCTGACACTAGCGATGACAACACCGAGCAACGCGATAGCCGCGCAGCGCGCCGCCGGTGACCACGCCGCGATTCAGAAGGCGATCGCCGCCCTCAGCAAGCAGGAGCAGGCGGTGCATCGCGCGGCGACGACGCAGCCCGACCCGACGGGCTCCCTGCATCAGCTCGACGCAGCGCTGCGTGACGCGCTGGCGCAATTGCGGAAAGCGCAGAGCCCGGTTCGGGCGCTCGAGACGATCTCCCAGCTGGGCCAGCAGATCCAGGGGCTCGCCGACCCGACCCTCCCATCGCGTCTCGGCGCCGCGTCGGCCGCAGGCTCGGCCATGGCAGAGGCAGCAACACTCGGCCAGGTTGCGGCTGCCCTCGCGCAGGGCAACCTCTCGAGCGCAGCCGGGTCGCTGAGTTCGGTCGCCGGTTCGCTGCCTCAGCTCAGCCCGGCACAAGTTCATCAACTGGCCAGTGCACTGGCAGAAGCAGCCAAAGCGGGGACGGGAGACCGACCGCTCGCGACCGC
>CAVPXI010000013.1:0-212147 GCA_963709585.1 Candidatus Dormiibacterota bacterium
CACTGACTGGGCGAACGAATTCAGGAGGCAAGGCTGGGCCGGCCAGCGAGAGTATCGGCTTCTTGCGGAATTGGCGGACATCGAACCGAGGATCTGGCGTCGCCTACTCGTGGCTGACACAACGCCGCTCCCGCTCCTCCATAGGATCCTGCAGGTCGCCTTCAGCTGGAAGGACCATCACCTGCACGAGTTCAAGGTTGGCACCGTGTACTTCGGAGTTCCCGACGACGACGACCCGCCTCCGCACATTGACGAGAAGCACGTGCGCCTGTACCAGTTGGTCCGCGAACCTGGGGAGCGCCTGACGTATCTGTACGATTTTGGCGACAGTTGGGAGCATGAACTGGTCCTGGAAGACATGCGAGCGGAGGAAGTCTCCCGTGACTCCCATCTGCTTGGACGGTGAACGCGCGGCGCCCCCCGAGGACTGCGGCGGAATCCCGGGTTACAAGGAGTTGCTTGAGGCGCTTCGCGATCCCCGCCATCCCGACCATTCGGATCTGACCCGGTGGGCAGGTAAATACGACCCCGAGAGCGTCGATCTCGAGTTCATCAATCGCCGCTTGGCGAGACTCCCCCGCGGCCGGGTGCGCGTCTGACCGTCATATCAAACCGCCGAGGCGCAACAGAAGGCTCGGGTCGTGGCCACCGTAGGCGCTAGCGTGTGGCTCCAGCCAGTTCGTCCGCCGTCTCAATCACCTCGCCTTCGATAGTGATTTGGATCTCGTTGCCAAGGACGAGCCGGCCGTCCATCACCATGTCGACGTTCAGACCGAAGTCCTTGCGCTGAATTCGCGTCTCTGCCCCATAGCCAATTCGGTGGCCCATCCTCGGGTCGCTGAACTCGCCGTAGTTCACCACCGCCAGCGTCACCGGTCGGGTGTTGCCTTTGATTGTCAAATCGCCAGTCATGGAGTAGCGGTCCGCTGCTACCGCCTCGACCTTGGAACTCTTGAAGACCATGGTCGGGTGGTTCTCAACATCGAGGATGTCGGAGGTGCGCAGATGCTCGTCGCGGCGGTCGTTGTTCGTGCGAATACTCGCGGTCTGGATGACCACCTCGACCGACGAGTCCTCGGGATGCTGCACGTTGATGGCCCCCGAGGCCCGCACGTCTGCGAAGTAGCCACGCACCGTCATCATCCCGAGATGTTTGACGGCGAACTCGACTTGAGTATGGCTCGGATCCAACTGCCAAACGCCCATCGAAAAACCTCCTGTTACCGCAGGGTCGCTGGCGACCCTTGCGCAACTATATGAACAGCAGATCATCAGTATAGCAGAGGATCTGACAAGCAGCGCTTTGCGAGCTATGATGGCGACCGTGGGTAACACCGTTGGTCGCCGTGACGAAGTTGGGGACGCCCCCAGCTGCGTCGGCGCGTTGGCAGGCGACCTCGGCTGGGGCCTGGGCGTGGTCCTGCGGGCGTACGCCATGGCCGCGCACACCGCGGTCGCCGACCTTCCCGGCGGTCCGCGGGGTTACCAGATCCTCTCCGCCGCGGCTCAGGGCACGGTGAGCAGCCAGCTCGCCCTCGCCCAGCACCTCGGGGTCGATCGAACGGTCATGACCTACCTCCTCGACGATCTGGAGGCGGCCAGGCTGATCGAGCGCCGGCCGGACCCGACCGACCGTCGAGCTCGCCGAGTTGTCGCCACGAAACGCGGCACCGAGCTCCTCGCGACCCTCAATGACCGGCTCCGGGCGGCGGAGGCCGATGTGCTCGCCCCGCTCGACGGAGAGGCACGCGAGACCTTCCGTGCCCAGGTTCGGTTGCTCGCGAGACGGGCCGACCCTCTCGCCCCGCCCAACACTCCATGTGATCTTGGGCAAGAGGTGGGCGCCGAGCTACCCCGGCCTCGCCAGCGCTCTCGTCTAGCTCGCACGCGATAACGGCATAGAGAGACGGTCCAACAGGGGCCGGCGTCAGCGTCCGTTGGTATCGTGGCGTGAATGGTCATCACAGGGCGCGAAGGCGTCGAGGCGAACGCTCGCCTGACGGCGTCCACGTCCGCCGTCCTGTTCCTGCTCCTGGCGGCCGAGGGATTCACCATCCTCCGCATTCGCGGGCTGATCTCAGCGCATGTCTTCATCGGCATGCTCCTGATTCCGCCGGTGCTGGTGAAGATCGGAAGCACGTCATACCGCGTCGTCCGCTATTACATCGGGTCACCGGCGTACCGACAAAGCGGCCCGCCGCAACCTGCGCTGCGTGTGCTCGGGCCTTTCGTAGTGGTCCTCACTGTCGCGGTGCTCGGCACCGGCGTCGCCCTGATGCTGGTACAGCCGTCGCTTCGTCCGACGCTGCTGTCGCTGCACAAGGCGAGCTTTGTTGTGTGGTTTGGCGCCATGGCACTCCACGTGGTCGGCCATATGGCCGACACGACGAGGGTCGCCTCACTGGATTGGATGCGCCGGACGCGCCGGCTGGTGGCCGGAGCCCGTCTTCGCCAATGGACGCTGCTGTCGAGCGTCGGCGCCGGGGCACTCCTCGGGTGGTTGCTGCTCAGCCAGGTCGGACAGTGGCTGGCGTCGTCAGCCCCGGAAGTCGGACGCTGACCCGTCGGTTCCCCACCCCTAGTCGAGACCGTCGACTGAAGGCACGTTGTGACCTGATCGTTACCAGCGTTACCGCCATGATTGACTAGAAGTCGGGGAGCCAGGACTTGCTTTGAGGACTCGACTTGGTTTGTCAGGTGGCGAGTGTGGCGTGAGTAGTCGCAAAGTTCGCAGTTAGGAAGGTGGCCGCCCGATCAAGAGCCGCATCCCCCTCGTCGAGCACGGCCGCGTACGCCTGGAACACGTGCGGGACCCCGGGAACGACGTCGAGGGTCACCGCGACGTTCGCGGTGGCTGCCCGTGCGGCCAGACGGATGGCGTCACTGAGGAGGATCTCGTGGGAACCCACCTGGATCAGCATCGGGGGCAGCCCAGCGAGATCACCTTGTACGGGGCTGATGTACGGATCAGAAGCGTCGGCGTCCGCTACATAGTCGGTCACGCGCCGCCTGAGGTTGTCTGGCGTCAGGAGGGGATCGAGCGCCGCCTTGTCGACAATACTTTCCCCGGACAACGTCAGGTCGGCGTAGGGAGACATCAGGAAGGCCGATGACGGTAGCGGCTTGCCGGCGTCTCTCAACGCCAGGAGCGTTGCCATGGTCAGCCCAGCTCCAGCTGACTCGCCGGCAAATGCAATCCGGCCCGGGTCTATTCCTTGCTTGAGAAGTCCCTCGTAAGCGCTGCGGGCATCCTGGAGTGCGGCCGGATAAGGATTCTCTGGAGCCAGGCGGTAATCAACTGTGATGACCTTGGTAGCGGTCCGTCTGGCGAGATCGGATACCAGCGGCACCGTCGCTGCTGCCGACCCGATCACGTAGACGCCCCCGTGGAAGTACAGAATCACGTCCGCCGCGTCTGTCCCGTCGATGGTGACCTCAATTGCGCCGATGCCCCCGACTGTTATCGGTGTCTTTCGGACATCAGGGGCCACGGGGACCTGCCGCATCAACTCCTCGAAGCTGGCCCGTAACGTCTGGACATCGGCTGTATTGTCGAGCGGCGCCTTGCGCAGCATCGCGTCAAGGTCGGTTTGCTGTTGCTTGCTCATCGGCGCATCTCCAGTCTTGAGTCCAACGGACATGTCGTTCACACCTGCGGGGAGGCCGGTCTTTGCAGGTTCCCGCTGCCTCGGATCACGATCGTGAGTTGTGCGGCAGCTGGATCGCATCCAGGAAACCCGTAGTTCGGGCCGGGCGCCGAGATCGCCGAGCGGGCCGCCGGGTTTGGCTCCGCAGACAGAAGCGACCTCAGAGATGACGGGTAGGCGTCGCCGGACTACGTGTTCGCAACCAAGGCTGGGGCACCGTCGAACCCTGACTGGTACTACAACCTCACCGCCATCAGCGCGGGCACCGTCGAACGCGGCACCGAGACGTACTCCGTCAGCGTACGCGAGCTCCAGGGCGACGAGCGCGACCGCATCTACGGCGAGCAGGCGCGCCGGTACCCGGGCTTCGCCGACTACGCGCAGCGCACTGCCGGCATACGTACGATCCCGGTCCTGGAATTGAAGCGCTCCTCCGGTTCCTCAGACGCCTAGCTCGACAGACCGCAGGACGCGGTTTCCCCATTGTTCTCGTACCTCGAACTCCGCCGCATGGCCACGAAGCCACCACCCGCATGGGATAACCGTTACGGCTCGGGTTATTGGATTCGACCCTCCCCGGGCGCCTACACTGTTGTTTCAAGGTTCCGCCTACTCATTTGGCTTCCACCGCACTAGTAGCGGATTTCCAGCATGGTGCAACCGGCCTCCGTCCGGTATGGCCCATGAGCCATGCCGACGGGGCGACATGCGTACTCGCCGGCGTGGAAGGTGCGGTTCAGGGTCAGGTCGGTGAGGTCACCCTCGAGCAGATACACCTCTTCGATGTAGTCGTGTCGGATGACGCCCGCCTCGACAGTGTCCAGTCCGGGTTCCCATCGAGCCAGGCGGGTGAGGACCTCGCCGTCACCGGCGCTGAGGACCTTCTCCATCACTCCGTGGGTGCCAACCGATGCGGCCCAAGCGACGTCGGCCGGGTCGAAGAACTCCCGCTCCTGCTTCACGGGCTTGAGTATGCTGGTAGCGAGCCGCCGCTGTGGCTGAGTTCGGGGCGAACGCAGGCCCGTGACGGAACCCCGGTGACTGCATGGTGGCTGTAGTGAACTCACGCCGCACCAACAGGAAAGAGAACACGATGGTGAGTATCGCCAGCCTGGGTCGCGAGGTGCCGTTCCCTGATCGTTCGGCGCCGGCCCTGCTCGTGATCGGGTACGCCGGGCGCAATGAGGCCTCGGTCCGCACGCACATCGCGGAGCTGGCGGCGATCGGTGTCGCGCCTCCACCGCAGGTGCCGATGGTCTACGACCTTGCTGCCGATCTCCTCACCACCGCGACCCACATTCCCGCGCCGGGACCACGAACCTCGGGTGAGGTCGAACCTGTGCTCGTGCGAGCAGCGGGCATTTGGCATCTGGCGCTTGGCTCCGACCACACCGACCGCGACCTCGAGGCGAGCGACGTCCGGAACTCCAAGGCGGCGTGTCCCAAGCCGGTCGCTCCTATTGTCATCCTCCTCGACGTCGACCCCCTCCGAGGTGGTGTCGACGCCGCCTGGGACGCTATCGAGGTGACCAGCTCTATCGACGACGTTGCCTACCAGCGCGGCACCCTGGCCGAGCTGAGAATGCCAAGCGATCTCACATCTCGCGCAACCCAACAGAATCCGGCCGGCGACTTGGTCATCTTCTGCGGCACCGTGCCCCTTCTTGACGGAGCCTTCCGTTACGGAGAGAAGTTCTCGGCGACGATGAGCGCAGGTGCCGAGTGGACGCTGCGGCTGGAGTACACGATGCAGATTGGACCGATGGAACCGAGAGACGTCGAGAGCTGAGGACGGCCCCGTGCGAGTAGCCCTTGTGCAGATGCTCAGCAGCCACGACATCGACGCGAACCTCGCGAAGATCACCGAGACCGCCCGCACGGCTGCGACAGCAGGCGCCTGCCTGGCAGTCTATCCCGAGGCGGCCATGCACGCCTTTGGTGCACCGCTGGCCGAGATCGCCGAGCCACCCGACGGTGCCTTCGGCTCCTCCGTCGAACGCCTGGCGCGTGATCTCGGCATCACGATCGTGGTCGGCATGTTTACGCCCGCGACCGATGGGCGCGTGTTCAACACGCTCCTCGTGGCGGGTGCCGAGAAGACGTTCACTTACCACAAGATCCACCTTTTCGACGCCTTTGGATTCCGGGAATCGGACACCGTCGCCCCAGGTGACGAGAGGCAGGTGATCACGGTGGCCGGCGTGCCGATAGGACTGACCACGTGCTATGAGGTGCGCTTTCCAGCGCTGTACGTCGAGAACGCCGCCGCTGGAGCCCAGGTCTCTCTGGTGAGCGCGTCGTGGGCAGGCGGCCCGGGCAAGGTCGAGCAATGGGAGCTGCTCGTCCGCGCCCGAGCCCTCGACAGCACGACTTTCGTGCTGGCCTGCGACCAAGCGGACCCGGCCACGCAGGGACGAGCGGTCGGGTCCGCGCCCACGGGCATCGGGCACAGCATGGTGGTCTCGCCGTTCGGCGTAATCCTCGGCAGCCTGGGGTCCGAGGAGGACACCCTGGTCGTCGACCTCGACCTCGATGACGTGGTCCGAGCGCGCGAGGCGATCCCGGTGCTCCACAACAGACGCCAAATCGACTGACGAAGAACGCCGGCCTGCGTCCGACCCGCGACGCATTTGTCGCGATTTCCATTGCAATGAGCAACGGGATCCAGCCCCATCCGTATCGGCTGCACCGAGCTCCTCGCGACGCTTCGCATCAGCGTTCTTGCCATCCATCAGCGGAAAGTCCAGTGTGTTACGTGGGGAACCTCGCTGGGGAGCGAGCACGAACTCCACGGTGCCCTCAGGGGGATACAAACGCCCAAGGACCACGAGCCAGTCCGTTCCGAAGGTCTCGCTGCTGACGCGACAGAGGCTGTCACCCGCGCACCGCTTCCGGTCGCGATCATCGAGGTCGCGTCGGGGCGGATCATGGCGGCGAGCCCGCCGATGCATGAAATGTTTGCCTCGGGTGGGGGCCCGGTCTTGGGCAGGACGGTCGACGAATTCATGACCGACCACCCTTCCGGCGCGCTCGACCTGCTGCGCGCCGGTCAACTCCAGGGCTACGTCACGACGCGTTCGCTCCGCCGCAGGCAAGAAGAGCCCATGCCGGTGCAGGTCTGGGTGCGCGGCCTGGGCAAGGACACTCCGCCGCGCTTTGCGGTCGCTGTGTTTGCGACCCCCCTCACCAGGACCGGCGCACTGCTGCCCGAGGTTGCGCGCTCGGATTTGACCCCGGTCGTGGGAACGTCGGACGAGAGCCTGTTGATCGACCGCATCAGCAGCGACGTCGAAGCTCTGCTCGGATATCGGCCATCTGACGTCCTTGGGCAGTCGATTCTCTCCTTGATGACAGAAACCAGCGTCCCCGACCTTCTGGGCTCACTCGCTCAAGCCGCGGCGACCGGGGCGGGAGTCACCCTTAATCTCGTCGCCCGCTCCAAGCAGGGCGATCCAGTGTTGCTCGAAGCGGTTCTCTGGCCGCTGCGCCCGCCGCCACGCTGCGGGTTCGCGCTGCTCCCTGGCGCCTACGCGGAGTCTGCGTCCGGGACCGCGGCCGATGTGGAGAACTGGATGTCCCGGTTTGCGAGCAACTCTGGTGCCGTATCCCTCTCGCGCCATCTCGCCACATCCCCGCGCGAGGGGGAGCTCGCCGGCCTCTCCCGGCTGACCACCAGGGAGCTCGAGATCGTCAGCCGGCTGGTCTCAGGTGACAGGGTCCCGTCGATTGCGAAGGCGCTGTTCCTGAGCCCGAGCACCGTGCGCAATCACCTCCATTCGATCTATCAAAAGCTCGGCATCCATTCGCAGCAGGAGCTGATCCATGCATTCCGGAGAGGACCCGCGTTTCGCTGATTGTCACGCCGGGGTGTGCGAGGTCATATCCCTTCTCTCGCTTCGATTTGGCAGGACGGATGACACTCCCGTCTACGACTGCGTGACATCACGTCGATTCCGATAAGGCCGCGGCGACCCTCACACTGACATCGATGTCCGTGCCCACTCACGTGGCCCAGCCCGGATCGATCGCGCCGTGCGATGCAGTTCGCCGCGTGTGGAGCAGTCCCTAACAGGTCACTGGAATGTGGCAGGAACAGCTCGGCGCTGGGGTCGACGAGGTACACATCACCGCGAGCGCACTCATCTTCCGCGCCGGTCAGCTCCCAAGAATTGCATTGGTCGTGGCCGGCATCGTGCGAGAGTTCATCTCGACACAACTCGGCCGGCAGATGACGATCCGCTACGCGCGAGCTGGTGATCTCATCGGGCTTTCGCCCTACCTGGCGGGCACCGATCAGCGGAACGCTGAAGCGATCACCGACGTGAGCGTCAAGGTGCTCACCTTCGACCACTTGCGCAGCGCCGGAGCACATGATCCGGAGCTGCCCTGGAGAATCGCGCGACACGTCGCCTGTGTGGCCGCGGAGGCGTTGCGCTCCGTCGCCGACGCAAGCGGACAACCCATCACCGTGCGAGTAGCGCGCCACCTTAGCGAGATGGCGCTGCGCGGACCCAACGGTCGCGCCGTCGTGCACATCAGCCATCAGCGTTTGGCTGATGCGGTGGGCACCGTTCGCGAAGTGGTGAGTCGCGAGCTGACCGCATTGCGGGCAAACGGGGTGATTGACAGAACGCCGGGAGCAGTCAGGGTCATCGACGACGATCGGCTCGCGAGCCTCGCCGCTGGCCAATCCACCCTGCGCACGATTAAGGATTGAACGCGGTCACGCAGAACCAATCGGGGTCACTGGTGTTTCCAGCCGGTGCCAGACGACCTTCGACTTCCCGGAGTCCGTCGAATCGCGACGACACGTCGCCGCCACGCTTCCGGGGCACTTCGCCGGCGAGGTTGGCTTCGAGGGTATGGTCGAGCCCGCATACGTCCCTGCCGTCGATCTCATCTTTCGCCTGGGCTCGCGACCAAGGATGGCGCTCATCCGCGCCGCCATCGTCCGTGTCTTTCTTTCGGGGACAAATGGGCAGCATTTGACCATCCGTTACGCTCGACGGGGCGATTTGGTCTGATTGGCCCCGATGCTCGGTGGCAGCTGCACGTGGAGTGCCGAGGCTGTCGTTGACACCACCGTCGAGCTCTTGACAATGAATCACGTCCACGCGGCCGCCGGGCGCGCCCCGACGTTCCATGGTTGATCGCGGAGCACGTCGCGACCTGGGCATCCAATGCCCTCCACGCCCTCGAGGAAAGTTGCTCGCTACCGACCGCAGCGCGTATCGCCCTCCACCTCGGAGAGATCGCCCTGCCCTTCCATGATGGACTCGCGGGTCGCGCACATCACTCAGCAGCGACCCGCCGACGCAGCCGGCACTGCGCGCGAGGTTGTCAGTCACGAACTCAGTGCCCTTCGCGCCAGGGTCGGCGCGCGGGACATGCACCGGTGGCGCCGGACCCAGGTGATATGCGTGACGTGCGCTGTGCGCACAGCCGCACCCAATGACTGCTGCGGCCATGGCTGCGCGCCGTCATCCTTGGTGCAAAGTCTGTCGCTGGACACAGCATGGCCGCTCGTATCAGTCGTCAACAATGTCCGCGAATGCGGAGCCATCAGCGCTGTCGAGGCGGGGCTCGGTTACGGATGACGTGACGCAAGTCACTATCCTGACCCGAAGAGCCCTGCGTGGTTCGAATCTCGCTCAGGTCTGCGACGAGCGCGCGACCATCTCGCCCCACGGCAATGCAACGTTCGTGGCATGAGAAAGTGTTCGTCGCGCGTCGAGAATCGGCGCATCGACTCGGCGCCCGCCCCGCGCTGTGACCTCACCGCCGAGAACGCTGTCCATCCGGACCGAACCGTATCGGCCAGCCGGCTGGCGGCGCACGCGGTTGCTCTGCACGAGGGAGTGCGCCTCTACCAGACGATGTTCGAACGCAGCGCACTTGGACAGCTCATCGTCGACTTCCCGAGCTTTCGCATCGATGTCGTCAACAAGGCCTTCTGCTCCATGATCGGCTTCAGTGTCGACGAACTGGTCGGCAGTGATATTTCGCTCGTCTTTCCCAGCGGCAAGAGCCCCGCCGGCGACGTATTCGAGCGCCTGGCGGACGGTCAGGCCGACGGATACGCCGTGCAACGATTCCTGCAGCTCGCGATGGGACCATCCTCACAGCCTTGGTAACGGTCTCCGTGGCTCGCGACGAACGCGGCAACCCCATCCAGCTCCTGGTTCATCTCCAGGACCAGAGTCAGCAGCGCGCGACTGAAACCGCGCAACTCCGCAGTCAGGCGCTGATCGACGGCGCTATTGCGACCTTGCCCATGAGCTTCACGGCCTTCGATACCCACCTCCGCTTCACATACGCAGTTGGCGGTATGGAACGCGTCGGCAAGCGCGCCGAGGACTTCCTCGGCCGGCATGTGACCGAATTCACCAAACACCGGCCCACACTCCGGAGCCTCCACCGCGCCCTCGCCGGCGTCGAATCGACTACGCGAACCATCGTCAACGGCCAGAACTACCTCAGCTTGATCGGACCCGTGCGTGACGATCGCAACGCGGTGGTGGGCGTCATTTCGGTGTCCACCAACATCACCGCCGAGGTCGCCGCGGAGACGTTGCGCCGGCAGGCCGAGGAGCTTCGTCTCTATGTCGCCCAACACGACGCGCTGACCGGCCTTCCCGGCCGATCTGCGCTGATAGAACACCTCAACACCCTGGCCTCCTCCGCGAACGGTCCCGGCGCGCTGTTGCTCCTCGATCTTGACGACTTCACGCTCATCAACGAGGGCTTTGGCTACGAGATCGGCGACGAGGTGCTGCTCGAGATCGCGAGCCGACTCTTTGATGCCTTCCCTGGCCTGATGGTCGCCCGAAACGGTGGCGATGAGTTCGCGCTCGTGGTTGCGTCCGATACCGATCAGGCGGCCGCCATGGCCGCAGCGGAGCTCGTGCGCGCGTCATTCGATGCCGAGCTGACGGTGCGCGGGCATGAACTCCGTGTGACCGCCGGCGTGGGGATTGCGATCAAGCAGGTGGGTGAGTCGTCATCCACGCTGATCGGCAACGCCAGCTCGGCGCTGTCCCAGGCCAAAGATGCAGGCGCCGGTCAATACCGACTCTACGGCGCCGAGATGCGCCGCCAGGTGGAGAGCCGCCTTGCGATCCAGCATGGGTTGCGGACCGCGCTCCAGGAAAAGGCACTACGCATTGCATACCAACCGAGCGTCAATCTCATTGATCGCCACGTCCTCGGTTCGGAAGCACTGCTCAGATGGACCCACCCCAAGCGCGGCTACATCTCCCCGTCGGAGTTCATTCCGATTGCCGAGCAGAGTGGGCTCATCGTTCCGATAGGCGCCTGGGTCATGGACCAGGCGTGCCGTGACACTCGTCACCTGCAGCGCACCCACAAGATGGAGATCGCCGTCAACGTGTCCATCCGTCAATTGGCGGGCGGCGGATTCGCTGAGTGGCTGGAAGAACTGCTCGCGCATACCGGGCTGGCGCCGAACACGCTCACCGTGGAGGTGACAGAAAGCGTGCTGATGGATGAGATCGCTCCCATTCGCAGGGCGTTCGATCTCGTTCGTGCAATCGGTGTGAAGGTTGCCATCGATGACTTCGGCACCGGATACTCGTCCCTGGCACGGCTGCAGAACCTGCCCGTCGACGTGATCAAGCTCGACCGGGCGTTCGTCGCTGACCTTGATGTCCGATGCGAAGCGCGCGCCATGGCCACCGCCATATTGCACTTGAGCGCTGCGGTCGGTGCGGACATGATCGCCGAGGGTGTTGAGACGGAAGCTGAAGCCTCCACGTTGATCGACCTTGGATACTCGGTCGCCCAAGGGTATCTCTTCGCGAAGCCGATGCCGATCGAAGACTTGACCCTTCTGCTTGGCACGGGCTTGGGACGTGGGGAGTGTCTGGCGCCAAACGATCCCGTCCCACGACTCAACCGTATGCGGCAATAGAAACTGTAGGCGCTTTGCAAGCGCTGGGGCGTCATGATCCGATGCAATGAGCAGCGGAATACCTCCGTGACCATCGGGAATGATGCCTTTTGAAAGGTCCTTATTCCCGGTTGGAATACTCGACCACGCAACGCCCAGCCGCACCACACACACCGCGAAACCGCTAGTTTCTTACTCGCATCCGCGTTCGTCGGGGAGAGGACTCGAACCTGCGACCCCTGATCCCCCAGACCAGTACTTATTTCAGTTCAAGGGCTGAGTACGAGTTAGAGTGTTTTCGTGGGGAATTGGTTGGAATGACGACTAGTTCAGGTGCGATGGAATCCATTGCAATTCCGGGCTCTGCGCCCGCCACTTGGCACGGACGGCAGGCGTAAATTCACGCCTCCGCGATGACGCTGATCGACACCCGCATACCCGGCACATCAACGGGCAGCTTCGCGCCTTGTCGAGCTGGTGGGTCGATGGGGAACCACGACTGCCACTCCTCGTTCATTCCAGCGAAGTCCTCGGGGTCCCGAAGGATGAAGGTCGCGCTGACCACCCTTTCGAGCGAGCTGTCTGCCGCAGAGAGTATCGCGGAGAGGTTTCCGAGACATTGGCGCGTCTGCTCTTGGATGGTAGTCCCGACCAGCTGTCCGGTCGCCGGGTCGAAGGCCGCCTGGCCGGACACAAACAGCAGTCCGGCGGCCTTCACTGCCTGGCTATAGAAGGCGGATTTCGGGGCCGCATCGGTCTTGACGGAATCTCTGGACATCTCGTCTCCTTCACGGACTTGCTGATGATCAAGGCGAAACCGGGGTGGAAGCGTTTTTTTCGAGACCGAGATCGCCTCGAGCGTCGCGCGTATAGAAATGCAACTCGTCAGCAGACTGCACGTCAGCCTCCGACCACGGACTCGATCTGCTCTGCGGAGTACACGTCGTCGACCGGGATCATGCCGCCGAGCGCCCCGATAATCCGCGTCACTGCCTCGGGTCGTTGCGACGCAGCCTCGTAATAGCGTCGCAGGTGAGCTGGTAGGGGCTTGAGAGCCGCCGCGCTCAGGGTCAGGCGGAATCCACTCGCTGTCGCGTCATCGCGGCGCCGCTGGTAGTTGATGAGTGCCTCCGTCCACGGGCGAGTCCCGACGAGTGCCGAGTCGGCGGCCGCGGCCAGCATCTCCGCGGACGCGAACGCGTCCGACATGCCTAACCCGGTCGTCGGGTCCTTGTAGTGACCCGCATCGCCGGCAAGCGCCCAACCGTTGCCGTAGGACTTGCGGTAGAAGTTGGCAAGATCGCTCGCGCCTCGGAATCGCTCCTCGCGGCGTCCGGATGCGATCTCATCGTGCAGACCGGGGATCGCCTCGAGCGACTTCATGAAATTCCCCTCGATGTCGCGCCGGAACTCGGCGAACTCTGCCTGGCGTCCGCCCACGTAGACGCAGGTCAGGTCACCATTGGTCGGCCAGCGCAGAATCAGCCGGCCGGGGCGCATGTGATAGGTCGGCGATCGGGTAGGAACGCCGCTCCAATACGAGTAGTACACAAAGGTCAGCGGCGGCTCCAGCACGTACGGCTCAGCGCCGGCCTCCGCGGCGATCACCGAATGGCGTCCATCCGCGCCCACAACGAGGCGAGCATCGATACGCCTGGCAGCACTGGACGATGGTTTGATATCGACACCGCAGGCGTGCCCATCAGACCACCTCAGCGATCGCACAGACGTGCGGTCGAAGAGTTCTACCCCCACCTCGAGAGCCGCACCAACCAGCATGCTGTCGAGTACGGTCCGCCGAGGGCAGAAAGCTGCGCTCACTTCTCGAACCGACGGTACCTGGCCAGTGAGCGAAACTGAGCCGAAGTCAAACGTCAGCGACGGGATCGGTTGGCAGCCACGTGATTGGAGGCGGTCGAGCAGCCCCCAGGACTCCAGCAGCGCGGCACCGTGCGGCCACAAAAAGTGGCTCGAGATGGTGTCGCTCGGGAACTCGGCTCTGTCGACCAGCGCGACGCGGTGACCGCGCCGCGCCAGGAGCATCGCGAGTGACGCTCCGGCGCAGCGCGCTCCCACGACGACGACGTCGTACATCGTCGGTCAGCCCAGGGCGGAGGGGTTAGCCGACGGGTTGACCAGCCGCGAGCGCCTTGACGTCGGCCGTCGTGAGGGGATTGCCGGCGATTCCCCAGTCCCCACTTTTGACCTCCTCAACGATGACCCACGTCACCGGACGCAACGCCTCGCCCTCGATCTCCACCATCGTATCCGTGAGCCTGCGGACGATGTCGCGCTTCTGGCTCTCATTGAACACTCCCTCGATCAGCTTGACGTTCACCAAGGGCATCGTGGCCACCTCCTTGAATAGCACGACCGATCGGTCGTTTGTTGTGGTGAGGACCATAACACGACCGTTCGTGCTATACAAGTCCCTGATGCCATTACAGACCACCCGCGGCCTCGCCACCAGGCAAGGAATCCTGGAGGCTGCGACGGCCATCGCGAGCGTGGAGGGTCTCGAGGGCCTGACGCTTGGTCGACTCGCCGCCGACCTCTCGATGAGCAAGAGCGGCCTCTTCGCCCACTTCGGCTCCAAGGAGGACCTGCAGCTGGCGACGATCGAACATGCCCGGCAGATCTATGTTGACCAGGTGATCCTTCCGGGCCTGGCCCACGCGCCCGGTATCGCGACGCTCTACCAACTCTGTGATCGGTACCTCGCCCTCATGGAGCGGCGAGCCTTCCCCGGTGGGTGCTTCTTTGCCGCGGCGATGGCGGAGTTCGACGCGCGGCCAGGTGTCGTACGCGACACGATCGCGATGTTGCAACGCCAGTGGCTGGACCTGCTCGAACGGGCAGCCCGGGACGGAGTGCGCCTCGGCGAGCTGAATCGCGGCGTCGATTCGGTCCAGCTCGGCTTCGAACTTGAGGCCGCGATGCTCTCCGCCAACTGGTACTTCCACCTCTACAGTGATGCCCGGTTCTTCGTGCTATCCCGGGCCGCCGTACAACGCACGCTGAGAGCGGCGGCTACGTCGAAGGGTCGACGCATGCTGGAGGGTACGGAAGAGGTGGTTACGCAGGGGCGCTGAGAGGGCGTTGCTGCGGGTTAGGCGCCCGGTTCAGGGGCGGACCGAACGTAGGCGGAGCCGGTCGCGCTCAGTCGTGGGTGTTCTGCGTCGCGCGGATTGCTCGCGAGAAGCGGTAGGCGCCGTAGAACGCCCAGACGGCTCCTAGTATCAGGGGCACGAAGCGCACCCAGCCACCAACGCCGAAGGCAATCAGGCAGATGGCGAGGGCGACCAGGACAATGCCGTCAACGATGCCAATGACAGCGATTGCCCGCGGGTGCCGGCGCTTCCATGGACCCAGCATCTTCACCAACTGTGTGTCGTTCATAGCTCCTCCATTCTGAGCGCGTTGTGCGACGGCTAAGCGGGCTCGCTGTCGCCGTCTGTGGCGACGCCGCAAAACTGTAAGCGCCATGTATGCGCTGGACTGCCACAATCTCTTGCTATGAGCAGCGGCATCCGGCCTCAACCATGGGATTGATGCCTTTTGCAGGAAAAGTACTCATTCCCGGTTAGAGCATTACACCCCGTCCGCCGACAGGCGCCCAACGCACCGCACAACCGCTCGTCGCGAACTCAAGTCGGGCGTCCGTCGGGGAGACAGGACTCGAACCTGCGACCCCTGGTCCCCCAGACCAGCACTTATTTCCCGATGCGGGCTGAGTTCGACTTTGAGTGCTTTCGTCGGGAAAGGGTTGGAATGACGACTAGAACCCGTAACTTCAACCTTGGGAAGGTGCCGGTACGTTGCTGAATTCAGGCGTACCCGACAACGGACATTTGCTGGTCCCTGTTACCCTTTGGAGCCCTTACGCTGGTTCACTCATATCGACCTGAGGGACGTCCCTGTTGATGCGACAGGGCCTAACGTCATCTCTTGGTAGTGAGTAAGTACCCCACTCAGCGCTGGTGTGCTGGTGACACTCGGCACTTGGCTCGCGATACGCGCCCGGCACAAGATTGGCGCGGAGGTAAGAACCATGACGACACTCGTCGGGTACGCAAGCCGATACGACGCGAACTCGGGGAATCGCTGAGAGAATTGCCGACACGCTGGCGTCGCTTGGACACCCAGCGCAGGCGCGACCACTCCAGGCGGTCGGCGATCTCGCCAGATACGACGCCTATGTTATTGGCAGCGCTGCCTATATGGGGTCCTGGCTCAGGGAGGCCAGGGAGTTCGTGCGGATCAACCAGAAGTTGTTGGCCACGCGCCCCGTATGGCTATTCAGCAGTGGGCCGCTCGGCACTGCAACCACGGATGCGAAAGGGCGCGACGTGCTGGCAACCTCGGAGCCGAAGGAATTCGCCGAATTTCGCGAGGCCGTGAGCCCGCGTGCGACTCGGGTGTTCTTCGGAGCGCTGAATCCGCGCAAGCTGAGCTTCTCACATCGAGCGGCCCAACTCATTCCGGCTGCGCGGGTGCTCATGCCGGAAGGCGATTTTCGGAACTGGGCGGACATCGATGCATGGGCCACTAGCATCGCTTCGGAGTTGACCGAAGTGTTGGAGCCGGCGCTCACTTAGCAGCTATTCCAGAAGATCACGCTCGGGGTTTGCCGGGCTGGCACCGCCTCGCATGGATTCATCGACCAGCAAATCGGTCTTTCTGGGTTTCCGGGATCCGGCTGCCGACGCATCTGGTGGCTAGCGCACGTCAATCGGCTCAAACCGCGCAGTGAAGTGGCGCAGCGCGGGCGGTTCATCGACGATCCGATATCCGGGAAGGTCGGCGGCGCGCGATGCCACATCCTCGCACGCTGCAACGACGTAGTCGATGTGGCTCTGTGTGTAGGTCCGCCGCGGGATCGCCAGCCGAACGAGGTCCATATCCGCAGCCCGCTCCGAACCGTCGGGTTGCCGCCCGAACATCACCGTGCCTATCTCGCAACTGCGGATCCCACCCGTCTCATACAGAGCGACTGCCAGCGCCTGACCCGGATAGTGCAAAGGATCGATGTGCCGTAGCAGCGCCCGTGCGTCGATGTAGATCGCGTGACCGCCTGGAGGCTGAATGATCGGGATGTCAAAGTGAGTCAGTGCCTCACCGAGATACGCGGTCGAGCGGATCCGGTAGCGCAGGTAGTCGTGCTGCACCACCTCGTGCAGGCCCTGGGCGATTGCCTCGAGGTCACGACCGGCCAGACCACCATATGTTGGGAACCCCTCCGTGAGGATGAGCAGGTTGCGACATTGCACAGCGAGCTCATCGTCATTCATCGCAAGCCAGCCGCCGATATTGGCGAGCCCGTCCTTCTTGGCACTCATCGTCATGCCATCGACGAGGCTCGCCATTTCGCGGACGATGTCGCGCACCTCACGATCCTGCTGCCCCGGCTCTCGTTCGCGAATGAACCAGGCGTTCTCCGCGAACCGGCACGCGTCGAGAAACAACGGAACACCATACTGGTCGCACACCTGACGCACCGCGCGCAGGTTCGCAAGCGAGACCGGTTGCCCGCCTCCCGAATTGTTCGTGACGGTGACGAATACGACCGGCACCGACCCCTCGCGGGCGGCAAGGAACGCTTCCAGCCGCTCAACGTCCATGTTGCCCTTGAAAGGATGCAACGCGGAGGGATCGTGCCCTTCACGCGCGGGCAGGTCCACCGCAAGTGCGCCCGTGAACTCGACATTGGCACGTGTGGTGTCAAAGTGGGTGTTGTTCGGTACGCTCTTGCCCGGACCGCCGATGGCGGTGAAGAGGATCTTTTCGGCGGCTCTACCCTGGTGCGTTGGGATGATATGCCGGAAGGGGAAGAGGTCCTGGACCGCATCGAGGAAACGAAACCATGAAGGAGAGCCCGCGTAGCTCTCGTCACCGTGCTGCACGGCCGCCCACTGGTCGCGTGACATCGCGCCGGTGCCTGAGTTGGTGAGCAGGTCGATAAGGACGTCATCGGAATGCAGGGCGAAAAGGTTGTAACCGGCTGCCGCGATGGCGCCCCGTCGCTCCTCTTCCGTGGTCATTCGCAGTGGCTCCACGGAGTGGATGCGGAATGGTTCGATGATTGTGTCGAACTCTCGGGGCGGCAGCACGCGCGCAAACTCCCGCTCACGCACGGCACTCACCACACTTGAGACCGGCGAAGTTCATCGCGACCCCACACAAGTGTCGGCACGTCGGGCACGAGCTCGAGGAGCCGGAGGGCCTGCCCAGCGTTACTGCTGAGATGCACCGGACTGTCGACTGCCTGGTCGACGTCGGGAATCACTCCGTCGTGCCAACGGCGGTAGCGATCCTGTGCTCGCCGTCGCTCCCAGAGCGCCATGAGCGCCTCATACGCACGTCCATTCCAGTGCACGCAGTGGCCCGCCAGCGCCACACGGGAGCCGGTAGAGATCAATCGACGAGCGGACGCCGGCTGCCGCGGTCACTTGACCTCGCATCGTCACTTCCATCCCGATCTTCAACCCCGTTCGACTGTTGCGGGTAGCCCTTCGAGCCTGGGTCTCAGGGAGCGTCCTGGGCAAGCGTCAACGGGCAGCGCCCAGGCGCCATCTTCGTCACTGTGAGCGAGATCTCGTGATCCGAAAGGCCCCCCACGCCGATCAGGTGCAACCCGGCGCAGATGTATGGCGGTTTGTCGCTCACCGGACAGCGGCCATCGGATGTCGGACCGCTGCACTGTTCCAGCACCTGGTCAGTCGACGGGTCGAGCATCACATACGTTTGGCGATCCATTTGAGAAGCATGTCGCTCGCTATGAACTGCGGCTAGTGCCGAAGGTCTCTCATGCGAGTGCCATTGGTCCCAAGACACGCCGGATCGTGCAAGTTGAGGAATCGGCGCAACGGTCCAGTGCCCACCGGCTTCGTGTTCGTCGACCTAATCAAGCCCGTTTCGGACGAGTGGCCAGGGTGGTGTCGCGAGCAGGCAACTCTGTCACCCGGAGCTCACAACAATGGTGCCGACCATTCCCGTGTGAATCGTGCACGAGTACTGATAGGTACCCGGGATGGTGAATTTCACCTCCCAAACTCCCCCACCCGCAAGCACCGGATCGCTGATTGACGTGTCCTGAGGGAAGACGAGGTTGTGTGTCACTGATCCGATGTTCTTCCACTCGATGATCTCGTCGACGGTCGCATTCTGCACTGCTGGATCGAACGTGTTCTGATCGGTCGCTGAGATGGTCACTACGGCCGCGCCGAGGTTGCCTCCTGCGATTCCTACCGCCCGTGAACTCGTGGATACACTCGGGGATATCGCACCGCCACCACACGCTGCCACGCCAAGGGGTAGCGGCGCCAGGCCAGCGAGTAGTCGAGCGCTCATCATCTTCGATGCGGTCCTGGCTTCTTTAGCAGGGGTCCGCATCATCCGCAACGAACCTGGCCGGCGGGTACGTCTCGGGGGTCGGTCACTCTCCCTCGTCCCCAGGAAAGAAGTCGTCCAGTCCTGCATCGAGATCGGCGCAGCGGTTGCACAACTGGCGCCCATCCGTGCCAGGCACGGCATAACCGTCCTGTTTGATCCTTTGGCCATGGACGCAGTCACCACGATCGTGATAGACGCCCCGTTCTCTCTGCGGGTATGTAAGGGAATCCGTGTGGAACGGGTGAACCTTCAGCGTGAGCTTGAAGTCGTTCGGCGCGCTGTCCTCAGGGGGAAGGATTTCGGCGATATTTCTCGGGTTGATCATCGTTGCCTCCACAGTGAGCACTTGGTTCGGCTGGATAGACGGTTCGAAAGAGCGGAACGATTCATTCGATCTGAACAGGTCTATCGTGTAACCCGGCGTCCATATTCGACAGAGGCGAAGGTCCCTAAGTCCAAAGGGCCGTTGGCTGGTCGCCGACGCCCGCCGAAGGGATCGGTTCCCCGGGATCCCGCCTTCATTCCTGCGCCAAGGGCTTGGGCGCATTGAACCGGCTGATTGGTGACCTTCGACCCTAGCGGCTTGCGGATTTCTCGCCGGATGATCGTGATGCCGCCGGCGACAAGACGGGGCGGTCCGGAGAGCCTCCCGGAAGCTCGCGTCGGAGCACCCTAGGTTGTGAAAAAGTACGACGAGTTGCAGAGCCGGGAGACGCTTCCCGCATCGTGTCCACACGGAAACGACGAACGCTCGCCCGTCCGCGTCGATGAGCCCGTCCTCTGCCCGTATTACGAGGAGACGGTCGCTGGCTGTCGCCACTACCGCGCGAAATCCGAGCACGGTGACTTCCCGGACGCTGCCGAGTGCCGGTGGGTTGTCGTTGTCAGTCTGTCGAGCCATCAGCGCCAGCGCATCTGCGGGCGCCCTGGAGCCCAAACCGCACCCTAGGACCAGTGCTGCGCGTCGCCTTCCCCGGCGGCGGTTTGGCCATGAACGCGGCGACCCGGCGCGGCGGGAAAAGGAAGCGCGTAAGCCACGCACGCAGAGGCATTTGTCCCCCAGATTCGAGCCAAGATGCTCTATCCAAGCTGGGCGGCGTGGACGGATCGTAGACGCGCGATGTTCATACAGGATTTCGTACAGGTCGACCGCTGCTTCGATGAGGTGCGGACACTGATCCGCGCCGATCCGCGGGCGTTGCTGGTTGGAAACGCGCGCGACGCTTACCGCGACGGCGAACGGTTCTTCGTGCGTCTCGAGCCTTCCACAGACCATCCGACCTTCGGCAAGAAGGTTCAGGTGGAGCTCGCCGAGCCATATGAGTGCCAAGAACTCCTTAGTGGTGCCGATGCACTGGTGGGCGCTGGGTGCCACGCGGCTCTTTCCGCACCTCGATGCCGTCCTCGAGTTTGCGCCGTTGGGCTCGACGTGGACGCAGATCACACTGATGGGGGGCTACGATCCACCAGCCGGGGTGATTGGACGACGGGCCGACGCCCTGGTGCTGCATCGCGTCGCCGAGGCGAGTATCCGCTCATTCGTCACCAGGGTTGCGCGCGGATTACACGCCCCGCCCTGGCATTGACTCATACCATCGCCTTCTGGCGGGCGAGTTTCGCCGCGCTCCCGAGCGCAGGCATGTGGCAGTGAGCCGAACGACACCTCGCGGATCGGACAGCCCTCAGTCCATGCGCCGGTGAGTCAGCGCGTAACCATCGCGAACCGACTGACAGAGTTCTCGGGATCGTCTCGATGCTCTGCACAGGCGGCCGCCAGCTCGTTGCGCAGCCCGTCGACGGCGCCGTGAAGCGGCTGAGACATCAACGGATCCTCGGCATTGGCTTCGAGCCGCCACACCAGCTCTTGCACCTCGATGAGCACTTCGAGTGCCACGTGAGGAACCAATCGCATGGCGGCGGACACACTGAGCCGCGACCGCACGCTACCGTCCACAAGCCACCATCCCAAGCCGCGGCGCCAATCCTCCTCCAAATGGATGAACCGATCGCCACCACAAAAGATGTCAACACTCGGCGTCACATTCGGCACTCGCAGTATGCCCCGAACGTCAATGTCGTCCTTGATCACCTTGCTCCTCGGGTTCATCGAGTTACGTCCCATCAACGGTGTGTTACACCCCACGGGTCGCGCTTAGCAACGATACGTCGGCAGGACAGTAGAGGCGGGAGTGCGTCACGAAGTGTTGGCCCCTCCCGGCAGGGAGCGAGAAGCCTTCGGGGAGACCCTCGCTCACGTCGAGGATGAGTTGCGTATGCTTCCAGGCCGCGAACTGACGGTGGTCCATGTAGAAGGGACAACCACCAACCTGGCCGAGGAGCACGTCGTGGTCGCTCAACACGAACTCGCCGAGATCGAAACACATCGGGAGGCTGCCATCACAGCAGCCTCCCGACTGGAAGAACATGATCCGCCCTCGCTCGGCGACGAGATCGCGAATCGCTTGCAGGGCCGCCGGCGTGGCGACCACACGCGCGGTTGATGTCGCCGCGGAGGTGTGATCGCTCATGCCGAATCTCGCCTTCTAGAAGAAGCCCAGCGCCTTGGCGCTGTAGCTGACCAGAAGGTTCTTCGTCTGCGAGTAGTGCTCCAGCATCATCTGGTGATTCTCGCGGCCGACGCCCGAGATCTTGTATCCGCCAAAGGCGGCACCGGCAGGATACAGGTGGTAGCAGTTGGTCCAGACCCTGCCCGCCTTGATCGCACGGCCCATGCGATACGCTCGGCTCCCGTCACGGGTCCAGACGCCGGCGCCAAGACCGTACAGTGTGTCGTTGGCGAGTGCGATGGCCTCGGCCTCATCTTTGAACGTGGTCACCGCGAGCACCGGCCCGAAGATCTCCTCTTGGAACACGCGCATCTTGTTGTTGCCTTCCAGGACCGTGGGTTGAAAGTAGTAGCCGTTCGCGATCCCGGCATCGACGGTGGCGCGCTCGCCGCCGATCAGGCACTTCGCACCCTCCTCGCGTCCGATCTTCACGTAGGACTCGATCTTCTCGAGCTGTTGCGCGGAGTTCTGGGCGCCGATCATGGTGCTCACGTCGAGCGGATTACCCTGCTTGATCCCGCGAATGCGAGCGAGGCAACGCGCCATGAACCTGTCGTAGATCAACTCCTGGATCAGTGCGCGCGACGGGCATGTGCAGACCTCGCCCTTGTTGAAAGCGTACAAGACCAAGCCTTCGATGGCCTTGTCAAGAAAGTCGTCGTCCGCGGCCATCACGTCGTCGAAGAAAATGTTCGGCGACTTGCCACCGAGTTCGACGGTCGACGGGATGAGGTTCTGCGCTGCGTACTGCATGATGAGCCGGCCAGTAACTGTCTCTCCGGTGAACCCGATCTTTGCGATGCGCGGGCTGGATGCCAGCGCCTTGCCGATCTCACCACCTGGGCCTGTCACGATATTGATCACGCCCGGCGGCACGATCTCTTCGATGACCTCGGCCAGCTTGAGAATCGACCACGGCGTCGGGGATGCCGGCTTCAACACCGTGCAGTTTCCCGCCGCTAGAGCAGGAGCCATCTTCCAGGCAGCCATAAGGAGTGGGAAGTTGAACGGGATGATCTGTCCCACGACCCCAAGTGGCTCGTGGAAGTGATACGCCACTGTGTCCTTGTCGACCTCCGTGCTACGACCTTCGAGCGAGCGGGTCGCGCCGGCGAAGTACCGGAAGTGGTCGACGGCGAGCGGCAGGTCCGCCGCGAGCGTCTCGCGTACTGGCTTTCCGTTCTCCCAACTCTCCGCCACCGCCAGCATCTCGATGTTGGCCTCGATTGCGTCAGCGATGCGGTTGAGAACCGCAGCGCGCTCGGTCAGTGAGGTCGCACCCCAGGCGTCCTTGGCGGCGTGTGCCGCGTCAAGCGCGAACTCGACGTCTTCCGCTGTTGATTTGGCGACCTCGCAGAACACCTTGCCGTTGACAGGGCTGATATTCGGCATGTACCTGCCGAAAACCGGTGGCACCCAGCGCCCGCCGATGAAGTTGTCGTAGCGCGGCTTTACCTGGACCAGACTGCCGGGCTGACCCGGCTGCGTGTACACCCCGTTCTCTATGGGTTTGGTCTCAACGTGGACCGGCTCCATGGTGAGTGTCATCGCCACACCTCCAGTTAACGGTTGTTGTCGTTTGGGACCCACGTTAGAGGTACGGGTCTGGAGGACAAAAGAGCCGAACGTCACCAGTCGGGCAGGCACATCGTCAGATGCAACTCCCGGCGACGGTGGTCAGGAAGAAACATGCGACAAGCAGCCCTCCGGTGATCCCGGACCTACAGTCGGGACGCGATCAGGTCGATGAGATCGATCACACGGCACGAATACCCCCACTCGTTGTCGTACCAGGCGATGACCTTCACGGTGTGATCGCCGAGCACCATCGTCAGGGGCGCGTCCAGGATCGACGAGTGCGAGTCGTGCAGGAAGTCCACCGACACGAGCTGCTCTTCACTGACGGCGAGGATCCCCTCGAGCGGACCCGCGGCAGCCTCTCGCATGGCGTTGTTCACATCCTCGGCCGTCGCGCTTCTCGTTAGCGTCGCGGTCAGGTCGACAATGCTGACATCCGGCGTTGGCACCCGAAGCGCCATGCCGTGGAACTTGCCCTTCAGCTCGGGAAGCACGAGCGATACCGCCTTGGCGGCGCCAGTCGTGGTTGGGATGATCGAGAGACCGGCGGCGCGCCCTCGGCGCTGGTCCTTGTGGGGAGCGTCGAGGATCACCTGATCCTTGGTGTACGCGTGTACGGTGGTCATGAACCCCGTGTCGATGCCGAAGGAGTCGTTGAGGACCTTGGCGACCGGGGCGAGGCAGTTGGTGGTGCACGACGCGTTGGAGATCACGTGGTGCTCCGCAGGGTTGTATGTGCCGTCGTTGACACCCATGCAGATCGTGACGTCCTCGTTCTTGGCGGGTGCGGTAATGACGACCTTACGCGCTCCCGCTTCGACGTGAGCACGAGCCGCTGCCCCATCATTGAAGTGGCCCGTCAACTCGACGACGACATCCACGCCCAGGTCTCGCCATGGCAACGCTCGTGGATCCCGCTCGGCGAGTACCTCGATGACGCGGTCGTCCACCGTGATGCTGTCGGTGCCCGCGGCGATTGTCCCGGGGAAGCGGCCGAAGACACTGTCGTACTTGAGCAGATGCGCCAGGGATTCGGGCGTCGTGATGTCGTTGACGGCGACAACCTCAATGTTTCCGGAGCGCTCGCTGGCTGCGCGCAGGACGTTGCGTCCGATCCGGCCAAAGCCGTTGATGCCCACTCGAACAGTCATTTTCCGGTTACCTCCTGGGTGCAGATGCGTATGTCATCCGTGCTGCTGAAGAAAGGCGCGTCTATGCCCATGACGTCGATGCTCGGCCATCGCGGGCCAGGCCGCCCAGTGTCGAAAGGCCCCTTTCTCGAAGGTAGATGGGCACCAGCAGCGACCGCCGGAGTGGCTGACGATCGGCGTTGAGTTCAGACGATGTGCTGTCGCGGCCCGAGCGTTCGCGGCGTCAGACGCCACGCCTCGATGACGCGCGCCCTAGGCGCAGGCTGTGCGTCCCAACTGGCTCAGATCGCCTCGGGAACCATCTCCAACGCGCCACACGGACACTCAGCCACACACATGCCGCAACCCTTGCAGTAGTCGAGGTCGATCGCGTAGCCGTAGGCCACCCCGGGCTCGAGCTTGACCACCGCGTTGTCGGGACAGACGCCGTAACAGTTGTCGCACGCAAAACAGTTGCCGCACGACAGGCACCGGCGCGCCTCGAACAGAGCGTTGGATTCATCGAGCCCGCCGATCACCTCGTCGAACGTCGACTGGCGTCGTGCCGCGTCGAGTTGCGGGCGGATGGTTGCGGGCGCGTCGCTGTAATACCAGGGATTGAGCTTGTCGAACGTGGCCAGCTCGTGTTTCGGGAGTGGGACGTGCTGCGCGCCGCGCAGCCACGCATCGATATGACGCGCGGCCTTCTTGCCGTGGCCGATCCCGACGGTGACGGTGCGTTCGGCAGGCACCATGTCGCCGCCGGCAAAGATCCCGGCATGACCGGTCATCATGTTCGCGCCGACCGTGACAACGTGATCCTCGATCTCGATGCCCGGGATGCCGTCGAGGAGCGACAGGTCGGCCTCCTGACCCAGCGCCAGGATCAGGGAGTCGGCTTCGAGCTCCTCGAATTGGCCGGTGGGCTGCGGGAAGCCGGTGGCGTCCAGCTCCATCTTCTCGAGTTGCAGCCTGCCGCCCTCGGCGTGGGTGATGGTCGAGAGCCACTTCATGGTCACACCCTCGTCGAGCGCCTCCTCGACCTCGAAGTCGTGAGCAGGCATGCGATCTCGCGTTCGCCGGTAGACGACGACCGCGTCCGTGGCGCCGAGGCGCTTGGCGGTTCGCGCCGCATCCATGGCGGTGTTGCCGCCGCCGTAGACGATCACGCGGCGGCCAAGCATCGGAGGCTGCTCGCCCTCCATGCTGCGCAACAGGGAGACCGCATCGAGGATGTGCGTCGAGTCGCCGGCCGGAAGATAGGCGCGCTTGCCGATGTGCGCGCCGATCGCCAGGAAGGCGGCGTCGAAGCCTCCCTCGTGCATGGTCGCGAGGACGTTGCTGACCTTGTGGTTGAGCTCGAGAACGACGCCCATGTCGAGGATGCGCCCCACCTCGGCGTCCAGCACGTCGCGCGGCAGGCGGTACTTCGGGATGCCGAAGCGCATCATGCCGCCGGCTGCCGAACCCGAGTCGATGATGGTCACCGCGTGACCAAGTCGGGTCAGGTGGTACGCGGCGGACAGCCCGGACGGGCCGGCGCCGATGACGAGCACCCGCTTGCCGGTCGATGCACCCGACGCCTCGACGGTCCATCCCCGCTCGATCGCCTCATCGCCGAGAAAGCGTTCGACGGAGTTGATGCCGACCGTCTGGTCGAGTTCAGCGCGGTTGCAGGCGGTCTCGCAGGGGTGGTAGCAGACACGACCCATGACCGCAGGCAGCGGGTTGTCCTCCATGATCTGCCGCCACGCGGCCTCGTAGTCGGGCCCCTCAGCCTCGTACAGCCATTGCTGCACGTTCTCGCCGGCGGGGCACGCATTGGCGCACGGAGGCAGCCGATGCACGTACACCGCCCGCTCGGTGCGCCACGACCCCGTCTTGTTCGCAAGGCTGGAGCCCACGTTCAACGTGATCGCGAACGGCTTGTCCATCAGTGCGCTCCCACAGGCTGGGCTTCGAGGAGGTCGTATCGCGCGATGTTGTGATCGGCCTGCGCCTGTAGGCGAGCGACGATATCGGGTCGAGCCGACTTCCCAAAGAGGTGCGCGTATCGCTTCTGGAGCTTCAGGTACTCCTCCACCGGCACCTGCCGGCGGATCTTGGTGACCGCCGTGATCTCGCCCTGCTCGGCCTCGAAAACGGGGAACAGTCCGCTCTGGGTTGCCAGCCGCGCAACCCGGATGGTGTCGGCTGAGTCGCACCCCCACCCGAGCGGGCAGGTGACCAGGATGTGCAGGTAGCGGGCGCCATGGAACGACATGGCGCGCCCGACTTTGTACTCGATGTCGCGGAGGTCCGCGACGGTGGCGGTGGCGACGTAGGGAATCTCGTGCGCCATCGCGATCATCGGCACGTTCTTGCCCTGGCCGAAGCGATTGCCGGGCTCCGGGCCGACCGCGTCGGTGGTCGCCGTCCGAGCGGCCGGCGGGGTTGCACCGGATCGCTGCACGCCGGTGTTCATGTACGCCTCGTTGTCGTAGCAGATGAAGAGGACATCGTCGTTGCGCTCGAACATTCCGGACAGACAGCCGAGACCGATGTCCACCGTCCCGCCGTCGCCTGCCTGTCCGACGACGCGAACGTCGTGGCGTCCCTTGACCCGAAGCGCGGCGGCGATCCCGGTGGCCACTGCCGGCGCGTTGCCGAAGAGCGAATGCATCCAGGGCAGCTGCCAAGAGGACTCGGGATACGGCGTGGAGAACACCTCGAGGCATCCCGTGGCGTTGGCGGCGATGAGGCGATTGTTGGTGGCGCGCATGGCGGCGTCGAGCGCGTAGCGCGCTCCCAGGGCTTCACCACAGCCCTGGCAGGCACGGTGTCCCGAGGTCAGCGTGTTCGAGCGATCAGCATCGGACTGCACGGAGCGCTGTTCTGGGTCGAGCAGGCGGTTGCCGGCGACGAAGCTGCCCGCCTGGTAGAACTTGATGGGCTGAAAGGGCATGTCCCGTCTCCTCAGACCGGGCCCGCGGCGACCGCGCCGAGGTCACGAAGCAGGTTCTCCGCGTGGGGACCCGACTTCCGCTTCGCGTCACGGCGGGCAAGCTCCCGTTCAACAAGCCCGCGGTCGAGGTCCAGGAATGTGGTCTCGGCCAAGTCACCAACGACGGCACTCCGAAAAACCCGGTGCAGCGATGTCGTTGTGATCGGCCGCCCACCGAGACCAGCGATGACCGTGTGCACCGCCTGATTCATTCCTGAGAGCGCAACCCGCACGTCGAGCGACACGACGCCGCCGATGCCCACGGCCAGCGCCTTCTCGATCACGACGATCCGTTTGGCTCCGCGCAGGGCTCGGCGCACCTCCTCGCTCGGCCACGGCCGGAACGTCGTGATACCGAGTGCGCCGACGCGCTCGCCCTCAGCGCGCAACTCGTCGACCGTGTCCTTGATGGTGCCCAGCACCGACCCGAGCGCCACAACGATGGTCTCGGCATCCTCGGTCCGATAGGGGCGGATCAGACCTCCGGAGGCGCGCCCAAAGACGCCTTCGAACGTCCGGCTGATCTCGGGGATGAGATCGAGCGCCTGCATCTGGGTCACGTGCGCCAGGAAGCGCACCTCCATGAAGGCCTCGGGCCCGACCATCGCACCAATGGAGACGGGATCGTCGGGATCGAGGACCTGACGGGGCTCGAACCGCGGCAGGAACGCGTCCACCTCTTCCTGGGACGGCAGGTCCACCTGCTCGACCGCGTGGGTGAGGATGAAGCCGTCCATGCAGACCATGACCGGCACCGAGAGCTCTTCCGCGAGCCGGAAGGCCTGGATGTGCATGTCGACCGCCTCCTGGTTGCTCTCGGCATAGAGTTGGATCCACCCGGAGTCACGTTGCGACATCGAGTCGGAGTGGTCGTTCCAGATGTTGATCGGTGCGCCGATCGCGCGATTGGCGACGGTCATGACGATGGGCAGTCCCAGCCCGGATGCGTTGTAGATCGCCTCGACCATGAAGAGCAGGCCCTGACTCGCGGTCGCGGTATAGGCACGTGCCCCCGTGGCGGAGGCGCCGATGGCGACCGACATGGCGGCGAACTCCGAACTCGACGTTGATGAACTCACACGGGGTGAGCTGTCCGCTCTTCACGAGCGTCGACAGCGCCTCGACAATGTGCGTCTGCGGCGAGATGGGATAGGCGCAGATCACCTCCGGCCTCGACAGGGCGACTGCCTCGGCGACCGCGCGCGAACCCTCAACCTGCCTGAGCACCGGCGACCTCCGCGATCTGCTGATGGACGAAGTCGTAGGCACGTTCGGCACCCGCCACGTTGCCTTCGGCGAGCTGCCCCGAGAATCTGTCCCGTATGGCAGCGATCACCGCGGCGAGGGAGATCACTCCGGTGAGGGCGGCGAAGCTGCCGAGCAGTACGGCGTTGGCGATTGGTCGGCCCACCGTCTCTCGAGCGATTTCCGTCGCCGGCACCGCCACCACTCGCGAGGCGCGAAACGTCGCTGCCAGATCGTCGAGACCCAGCTCCGAGAAGCCGCGACTGGAGTTGATGAGCAGGTAGCTTTCGTCCGACAGCCCGCTGAAGAGGTCGACCTGGTGGAGCAGCGTCGGGTCCTGGATGATCAGGGCGTCAGGGCTCGCAATCGGCTCGTGCGCCCGGATCTCGCGGTCCGCGATGCGACAGAACGCGACCACGGGCGCCCCGGTGCGCTCTGAGCCGAAGCTCGGAAAGGCCTGGGCCTGCCGACCTTCGCGGAAGGCCGCGACAGAGAGCAACTCCGCTGCCGTGACCACGCCCTGGCCGCCACGGCCGTGGATGCGCACCTGAAAGAGCATGCCTCGAGCCTACCCAGCCCGCCCTGCGAGGACCAGTGCCAAATGTCCTCGCTCGCGGTGACCGTATGCTCTCCTCGCTCAGCGCGACGAGGCATCAGAATAGCCGCCATGGCGGTGTCAGCTGGCGCAGCACGCGTCCTGGATGACGGGGGCCTGGAGGCCCTGATCGCCGGACTGCGGGAACGAGGCTACACGGTGATCGCACCAACGGTCCATGACGGAGCCATCGAGTACGCGCCGGTGACCGGTGCGTCCCAACTTCCCCGCGGTATCGGTGACGAGCAGTCGCCCGGCCGCTATCGTCTGCGCGACCGTGACGATGGCGCGCGCTTTGGATTTGCGACCGCACCGTCGTCGTGGAAACGGCACCTCTTTCCTCCGACCACGACGCTCTGGCGAGCCCGACACGACGACCACGGAGCCCTGGTCTTCGAAGAGAGCGCAGCACCGCCCCCTCGCTACGCCTTCCTTGGTGTGCGAGGCTGCGAATTGGCCGCCATCCTCGTCCAGGACCGGGTGTTCGCGACCAGCTCGCATCCGGATCCCACCTACGCCGCGCGTCGACGTGACCTGTTCATCATCGCGGTGCACTGCGGCTCGCCGTCGGAGGTCTGCTTCTGCACATCCATGGGGACCGGGCCTCGGGTGCGCGACGGTTTTGACCTGGGCATCACCGAGTTGCTCGACGCCGCGGAACCGCGGTACGTCATCGAAGCCGGAAGTCCTGCGGGCCAGGAGTTGCTGGATGCGCTCCCCACGCATCCTGCAAATGCTGCCGACCTCGGGGCGGCCGAAGCGGTCACCGACGCATCCGCTGCGCGCATGGGGCGCACCATGGACACGCAAGGGCTGCCCGAGTTGCTGCAGCGCAATCTCGAGCACCCGCGCTGGGACGATGTCGCCGCACGCTGCTTGAGCTGCGGCAACTGCACGCTGGCCTGCCCGACCTGCTTCTGCAGTGACGACGTCGAGGCGCAGTCGGCGGACGGCGACACGAGTGAGCGGGTGCGGGAATGGGCGTCCTGCTTCTCGCGCGACTTCTCGTACATCCACGGTGGACCGGTGCGCCAGACGGTGCGCAGCCGCTACCGCCAGTGGATGACCCACAAACTGGGTACGTGGTGGGATCAGTTCGGGACCTCGGGCTGCGTCGGCTGCGGTCGGTGCATCGCCTGGTGTCCGGTCGGCATCGACATCACCGAGGAAGCGGCGGCGATCCGATCCACCGACGGCGCTCGAGCGGCGACGGCGAGTTGAACAGCATCGCCAATGAGCTGACGGCACATCGCTTCTTCGCGGGGATGGACCCGGACCATCTCGAGGTGCTGACCGGATGCGGTCGAAACGTCGTCATCCCGGCGGGCACCTCGATCATCCGGGAGGGTGCCCACGCCGACGCGTTCTGGGCGCTGCGGGCCGGCAGGGTTGCTCTCGGAGTCACGGCGCCTGGGAGAGGGATGCAGACCCTCGACACGCTCCACGCCGGCGATGTCCTCGGATGGGCGTGGCTGTTTCCTCCCTACCGGTGGCATTTCGACGCTGACGCTCTCGACGATGTGCACGCGGTGGTGTTCGACGCCGTCTGCCTCCGCGGCAAGTGTGCGGACGATCCCAAGCTCGGTTTCGATCTCGCGCAGCGCGTCGCCGGGATCCTCGGCGACCGGTTGCACGCCGCCCGCCTCCGCCTCCTGGACGTCTATGGCGCTCCCACTCCACGCTGAAACCCGGACGCTCGCTCCGATGACCCCGGTGAGCCATCGCATCGTCGGACGCCGTCAGGAGACCTCAGACGCGGTGACCCTTGTGCTCGAGGCTGCGGACGGCTCCCGACTGCGCTACTCGGCCGGTCAGTTCAACATGCTCTACGCCTTCGCCGTCGGCGAGGTGGCGATCTCCATCAGCGCGAACCCGGTCGCGGACGGACCGATCGCCCACACGGTGCGCAACGTCGGCGCCGTGACGCGCGCACTGTGCGAGCTGCAGCCCGGCGACAGCCTCGGCGTGCGCGGTCCATTCGGATCCGACTGGGGTCTGGACACGGCGGCCGGGCGTGACCTCGTGATCGTGGCCGGCGGCATCGGTCTGGCACCGCTTCGATCGGTGATCACCCAGGTGATCTCGCAGCGTGAACGCTTCGGCCAGGTGGAGGTCGTGATCGGCACGCGCACCCCCGAGGACCTCCCTTTCAAGGAGGAGGTCGACACATGGAGAGAGCGGGACGATCTCGCTGTCCACGTCACCGTCGACCGCGCGACGCCTGGCTGGCGTGGCACCGTCGGCGTGGTCACTACCGTGCTCCCGCGCATCCACTGTGATCCCGGAGGCATCGCCATGATCTGCGGTCCCGAGGTGATGATGCGGTTCACCGCCCTCGCGCTCATGGAGCGCGGCGTGCCCGCCTCGGGCATCCGTGTGTCCATGGAACGGAACATGCAATGCGCCATCGCGCAGTGCGGACACTGCCAGTTGGGATCGGTGTTCGTTTGCTCCGACGGTCCGGTATTGACCTGGGATCGTGTCGAACCCTTGCTCGCGGTGCGTCAGCGATGAACGCCGTCAAGAAACCGACGCTCGCGGTCTGGAAGTTCTCATCGTGCGACGGGTGCCAGCTCACCCTCCTGGACTGCGAGGACGAGTTGCTGGCCGTGGCCGGGCAGGTTGAGATCGCCTATTTCCTCGAGGCTTCGCGCGCTGTGCTCTCCGGGCCGTACGACCTCTCGATCGTCGAGGGTTCGATGACCACGGCCGACGATATCGAGCGCATTCGCGAGGTTCGTCGCCTCAGCGGCCATGTGGTGTCCATCGGGGCGTGCGCCACGGCCGGCGGGATTCAGGCACTCCGGAACTTCGCCGACGTGCGCGAGTTCACCTCCATCGTGTATGCGCATCCGGAGTACATCCGCACCCTCGAGCATTCGACGCCACCATCGGCCCATATCGATGTCGACTTCGAGCTCCACGGCTGTCCGATCGACAAGCACCAGTTGCTCGAGGTGATCACGGCATTCCTCCGCGGTCGGCGACCGCAGATCGCATCGCATTCCGTCTGTGTCGAATGCAAGCGGCGAGGCACTGTGTGCGTGATGGTCTCGAAGGGTATCCCCTGTCTCGGACCGGTCACCCATGCCGGCTGCGGCGCGATCTGCCCCACCTATGATCGTGGTTGCTATGGGTGCTTCGGGCCCGCGGATACCACCAATGTTCCTGCGTTCGTCGCTGCCCTGGGCAGTGCGGGGATCTCAGGCTTCGACCTGGTTCGGGTCTTTCGAACCTTCAACGCCGATGCGCCGGCGTTTCGCGATGCAAGTACGAGTGCGGAGGCCGCGGTGACCAACCCATGACCCATACCAACGGCGGCTCGCGTACGCTCTCGGTCGCGTCGCTCGCTCGCATCGAGGGCGAGGGGAGCATGCACGTGGTCGTGCGCGACGGGATTGTTCGTGACGTCGAACTGCGTATCTTCGAGCCACCCCGATTCTTTGAAGCCTTCCTCCGCGGACGTTCATACACCGAGCTGCCCGACATCACGGCTCGGATCTGCGGGATCTGTCCGGTCGCATATCAGATGAGTGCCTGCCAGGCGATCGAGAACGCCTGCGGGGTCGTCATCGACGACCAGGTCCGCGCACTGCGCCGCCTGCTTTACTGCGGCGAGTGGATCGAGAGCCACACGTTGCACATCTATCTGCTGCATGCGCCCGACTTCCTCGGGTACGAGAGTTCGATCGACCTGGCTCGTGATCATCGCGACATCGTCGAACGCGGCCTCAAGCTTAAGAAGATCGGTAACGACATCCTCAACGTGCTTGGCGGACGCGCGATCCATCCTGTCAACGTGCGCGTCGGCGGCTTCTACAAGGCGCCCCTGGTCGGCGACCTCGAGGCGCTCGCCGAGCGTCTCCAGTGGGCGCGGGATGCCGCGATCACCACCGCGCGTTGGGTTGCAGGGTTCGAGTTCCCTGACCTCACGCTGGAGGGAGACCTGGTCGCGTTGCACAACGACAACGAGTATCCGGTCCTCGAAGGGCGCATCGCCTCGACCGCGGGTCTGGACATCGCCGTCGCGGACTTTCCCGACCATTTCACCGAAGAACACGTGGCGCATTCCACAGCGCTCCAGGGGCACGCTCGAACCGGCGACCTGTATACGCTCGGACCCCTCGCCCGCTACAACCTCAACTTCGATGTGCTGCCTCCGCTCGTCAGGCAGGTGGCGGCCGACGTCGGCGTCGCCGGCAGCTGTCGAAACCCGTTTCAGAGCATCATCGTCCGCGCGCTGGAGGTGGTATTCGCCTGCGACGAAGCGCTGCGAATCATCGCCGCGTACGAGCCTCCGGCCGCACCGCATGCCGTGATGCCCGCGCGCGCCGGCACCGGTCATGGATGCACCGAGGCACCACGGGGCTCGCTGTACCATCGCTACACGATCGACGCCGGCGGCCTCATCCGTGATGCGGTGATCGTGCCGCCGACCTCACAGAACCAGCCATCGATCGAACACAGCCTCCGCCAGTTCGTCCAGGATCGTCTCAATCTCGATGATGCCGAGCTGACCCGGCAGTGCGAGCAGGCGATCCGCAATTACGACCCTTGCATCTCCTGCGCGACCCACTTCCTCGATCTCAGCGTGGACCGCGGGTGAGCGGCCCGACGGTTGTCATCGGGATCGGCAACCGCTTCCGTCGAGACGACGGCGCCGCACTTCACGTCATCGAGATGCTGCGCGACCGCGTTCCGGCGTCCGTGCTCCTTGTGGAAAGTGACGGTGAACCCACCCGGCTCATCGATTCCTGGACGGATGTCCAGCTCGCCGTCGTCGTCGAGACCGTTCGCCGTGGCGAGCCCCCGGGGACCGTCTTCGCAGTCGAGTGGGAGATGTGGACTGACTTTACTGCGACCCCCCATCGCGAACACGGCTCGCACAGCCTCGGGGTGCTCGAGGCAATCGCGCTCGGCGACGCCGTCGGTCGCATGCCAGGCCGGCTTCGTCTCATCGGCATCGAGCCCGAGGATGTCGGATGGGGTGAGGGACTGTCGCCGGCCATTGCGACGGGTGTCGACAACGCCGCGCGCCTCGTCCTTGACTACTTGGGGGTGACGCCCCCTGCGTCGGGTGTGAGCGGGCGCACACGTCGATAGGCAGGCTCCCACATGGCCATCCGGACCTGAGCGCTGGCGGCACGCACCTCCGCACGAGCCACTCCTTCAGCCTTCGCTGCTCGCGCCACGGCGGCCGCGACTTGCAGGGAGACCTCTCTCACCTGATCCACCGGCGGCATGACCGGTGCCCCTGGACGCGATGCGTCCACGAACTCCGCGACCGTGTCGGCTGCAGCCAGCAGCATGCCGTCGCTGACCGCCCGGGCTCTAGCCACGATAGTGCCGAGCCCAAGGCCCGGAAAGACCAGCGCGTTGTTCGCCTGGCCGATCGTGTACGTCACGCCCCCGTGCTCGACCGGAGGGAACGGGCTGCCGGTTGCGACCAGGGCGCGACCGTCGCTCCACCTGATCAGATCCGACGGTACCGCCTCGGAAAGCGAGGTCGGGTTAGACAGCGCGAAGATGATCGGCCGCTCCGCATGGGAGGCCATCTCGCGAACCACCGCCTCGGTAAACGATGAGGGTTGGGCGGCGCAGCCAATCAACACAGTGGGCTGCACCGCTCGCACCACTTCGAGCAGGCCGATCTCCCCTCCGTCACATTGCCAGGTGCGTACCTCCGCCCAAGCCCGGGCGTAGGCACGCTGGAAATCGCGCATCCCGGCGGCCATGCCCTCGACGAGGAGACCATGGCTGCCCAGACACCAGACCCGGCGTCTCGCCTCGTCGCCTGACATGCCGTCGCGCACCATCGCGCTGCAGATGAAGTCGGCGATGCCAACCCCGGCGGTCCCCGCACCGAACACCACCACGCGTTGGTCGCTGAGTGTTGTCCCCGCGGCGCGCGCTGCCGCCATTACCCCGCCGAGCACGACTGCCCCGGTTCCCTGCATGTCGTCGTTGAACGTGCAGGTCGTCTCGCGATAGCGATCGAGAATCCGCCGCGCGTTGCTGGCGCCGAAGTCTTCCCAGTGGAGGAGCGCGTTGGGGAAGCGAGACGTCGCAGAGCGGACAAACCGGTCGATGAACCTGTCGTAGGCGTCCCCGCGCACGCGCGGGTGCCGAGCGCCCATGTAGGCCGGGTACTCGAGTAACTCCTGGCGATCGGTGCCGACGTCGAGCATCACCGGAATCGCCCGGGTGGGGTCGATTCCCGCGGCGGCGGTATACACCGCGAGCTTGCCGACCGAGATCGCGATGCCTCCTATCCCCCAGTCGCCGATGCCGAGGATCTGTTCGGCGTCGGTCGCGACGATCAGGTCGATGTCTTCGGGAGCAGCACCGTAATTCTTGAAGGTCACGTCGATATCGTCTGGGTCGTCAACACAGAGGTAGACGCCACGCGGACGTTGGAATTCCTTGCTGTACCGTTCGATCGCCTCGCCGACCGTGGGCGTGTAGACGATCGGGAGCATCTCGGCGAGATGCTCGCTGAGCACACGGTAGTACAGCACCTCATTGCGATCGTGGAGCGAGTCCAGAAAGAGGTGCTTGGCGAGATCGTCTCCCTGGTGGCGATATTGCACGTAGGATCGCTCCGCCTGCAAATCGATCGTGGTGACCGCAGTCGGCAGCAGTCCCCGCAGACCGAGCGCGGTCCGCTCCTCGAGTGTGAAGGCGGACCCCTTGTTGAGCACCGGTGCCTCCAGGATGTCCCGGCCGCGTCGGCTGGTCTCGTACGCCCCGTCGGGCGCGACCCGAAATGGCCGCTGCGGCTGCGGCGATTCCGGCCGTGCCGTCAGGGAAGCGCTTCTCAATGGGCGACCATGACGGGCACTTTGGCGGTGTGAACGAGCTTGTTCGAGACACTGCCCACGAGCATGCCAGTCAGGCTCGACAATCCACGCCGCCCCACGACGATGAGATCCGCACCGCTCTCGTCCGCAAATTCAGTGATCTTGCGCGGGACGTCGCGGGTGTGTGCTTGTAGCAGGTGACCGTGGGCGACGACTCCGCTCTCCTTCAACTGCTGAATCGCTGCCGCGACGACTGCCTGGGCCTCGGCGGGCGTTTCGAGATCGGGGGACATGCCTGCTTTTGAAGGCACGGGGTCGTGCTCATGGACGTGGACCACCTCGACAGCCGAACCCGTCTTGACGGCAAGGCCGGCAGCGGCAGTCAGCGCGGCCTGAGAGAACTCAGAACCGTCGATCGCAACCACGATTTTGTCGAACATGTCGGTCGGCCTCCTTGTGATCTTCCGAGTTGTGTGCTCATAAGCTTCTGGCGGGTTCCCTGTCCACGTGCCCCATGCAGCGGCGTGAAGCCGTTCGCCATGACAAGCAGAACGGGTTGCGGCACCACCGCGCAAGGGTCATTGGTCGCGTGATCAGAGGTCATCCGGAGGACGTTGGCGCCGAGCGCCCTGAGCCGATCGGCTGCCTCTCGGACGACAGCCCTTACCTCGCCACGTCATCCTGTGACCAAAGGCCCTGTAGACACGGGCCATTCGACACTGTGCGGCACCTCCGGATCGCGACCAACCTTACGGTGTGCGCAACACCGATCGTCTCTTCAGCATCGTGGACCCGAACACTCGCCGGCTGGTTGGCCTGTGCTCTGGACCGGAAGAGGACGGAACGTGCCTGACGACGCGTATGGGCGCCCTCCCGTGTGAAGGGCGGCAGATCATTCCCCTGCACGGCACGTCCGTTGACGGATTGCCTTTCACGGTCGTCGGCGGACATTCTCCCGCCTGTCCACTCGCATGGGTCGACGGTGCTCGTCCGCGGGTGCCGTGACCTGATCGAGGGAACGCGAACCCAAGCCGGCGATCGCCGTGCCGCACGAGGAGGAACGTTCTCGGGCGGATCATCCACCATGTTGGTTTAAGGCTGGATGCTCATCGGCGCGGGTCACGAGTTAAGGTGAGCTCGCGCCCGTGCCGGGCCGTCGCCTCATCTCCGCGTAATGACGCCGCCAGATCAACCGGTGAATCGGAATCCAGCGGGGGATATCTCGCAAGCCGGGAATGAACGGCACCAGCAGAAGCAGAGCGGTCAGCAGGAGCATCACCCCGACCACTGCAAGGTCCGTGTTCGCACTGCTGATGCCGAGGAATCCGGTGGACGAGTTGAAGGGTGGAACCTGGTACCACATCGTATAGAGCCAGAGCCACGCTGAACCCGGGTAGCGCCCGGTCTCGTTCATCACGCCCCAGTCACTGCCGATGAGCTTCTGTTGCGCCGCGAGGGCGGCGATGTAGCCTCCGTCATCGAGGAACAACAGCGGCCGGGAGAAATCGGTCTGATAGAAGTGGTTGCTGGTCAGGAGCAGCGCGTCGAGGCCGCCGGACCTGGCCAGCGTGAGCATGCGGTCCATGAGCACCGACACCGGGCCATAGTCCCCCGAGGGAACGGTCACGGTGCCGTCCGCCGCCACCGACGCCGTACCGAGACCGGTGGTGTAGTTGGTGAGCCATTTCTGCTGCTGATCGCCCGACGCCGTGTTGTATGCGGTCAACGCCAGGGCAAGCCCCGAATCCCCGGCGGTTGCCTGGGTGAGCGGCTGGAGCACGAAATCGTTGGGCGCGTCGACGGGGACATGCACCCCCGCCCACTGCTGCGGAGACAGCGGACCCCAGCTCTGCACCGACCCACTCCCCGAGTTGTACGGCGGCCCGTACGAGGCGACCACAGTAGAACCGGCGAGTTCGCCGGAGGCGGTCGTGAGGAAGTCCACGGGGTCCGCCTTAGACCAGCTCTGCAGCGTCACCGACGGCACGTCCGGCGACGACAGCACCGCTGAGAGCACCAGCACGAGACCCAGCACGCCGACCATCGCGATCGTGACCTCTTTCAGGAGGTCGTAGGGAATCATCCTGACGCCCCGGTAGTAGGTCTTCTTGTCGACCTTGGAGGTCTTCACGGCGCCACCTGCATCGGATCGTCGATCGGCCGCACCACGCCTTTGGCTCGCACCTGAATGATGTGCAGCACCACCAGGAGGGTCACTCCGATCGGGAACAGCATCACGTGCAGCCCGTACATCTGACCGAAGTTGAGTGCGTTGAACAGTCCGCCGAAGCCCGTGGAGTTGATCGCGTCCTTGGCGTTGATCGCGATCCATTGCGAGTCGAAGTTCTGCTGAACGACGTACCCGGTGAAGGCCGTGCCGACGCTGACCGCAAAGATCACTACGCCGATCATCCAGGTCTTGGCCCTCCCGTCTCGCCAGCCGGCTCCCCAATACTGTCCCCAGAGGTGGAGCACCATGAAGATGAAGAACATCTGGACGGACCAGAAATGAATGCTGTTGAAGAAATGTCCAATTGATGACACGTGCCACCACTCGGATCCAAAGAATGCGAGCACCACGCCGCTGAGCACCACCCAGAACAACGCGGCGATGGTCACCACTCCGAAAACGTAGACCCACGAGCCGACGTAGGCGGGCTGCTTGGTGGGGAGCAGTTCGCTGATGGGTAGCGTCTTCTCAACACGCCGGCGTACGGACGCCGTCCATCCTGTCTCATCGTCGACGCCGGAGGGGGCGGTCGTGACCGACGCGTCGAGGGTGACGGGTGCGCTCTCGTCAGTCATCGTGCGGCTCCTTCGGCCGATGCGACGGGAACGGCGCGACAAGCGCCACCACGAAGAGCGCCACCATCACGCAGATGAGGACGAAATTCGGCAGCGAGATGAGGATGAAGCCCCAGTGAATGTAGGGAGCCGGCGCGTCCATTGGCAGCCTCCGTGTGTCGTTGGAGTGTCACTCGCGAGTTTGTGTGCCCCCGCGAACGAGGTGGAAGGGAACGAGGTCGCCGGAATCGGGTGACGTAAGGCACCCGGGCGTGTGACCAACGACCCTGGGCGGCTCGTCGTTGCTTCCGACTTGTGGTCAGGTTCCGGGGATGCGCCTGCCCGTCACCTCATCCATCGAAATCCGTACCCAGTGTTGGGTGGACCGCGTTGCCCACGAATGCAGCGGCCCCCGCCGCAACGCCTCCAGCTCGTCTTCGTCGGTGATCTCGCGCGCCGTCCCCTTGACGAGGACACTCCACCCGGCGTGGTACAGGGGCCGGCTGTCGTCGACTTCGAAGACGACCGGCGCGCCAGCGCCGACAGCGCTCAACTTGGTCCCCCGGCTCCGTGCAGAAGACGATGGACTCGTCGTCGGCGAGGTAGTTGACAGGGACGATCAACGGACGTCCATCGACGACAAGACCAACCCTGCCCACGTATGCATGGAGCTGGAGCAGTTCGATCGACTCGGTCCTGCTGAGTTCGTGCACTCTCGTTTGGGATGTGCTCTCCACTTGCTCTCCTCTCACGACCAATCGTTGGTTTGTCGCTTACCGGCGCTCCGCCGCGCCATGAAGGCGGCCGCCTCCGCTCGGCGTGACAACCCCAGCTTCATGAGGATGTTGGATACGTAGTTCTTCACGGTCTTCTCCGCGAGGAACACCTTCTCGGCGATCTGACGGTTGGTCATCCCTTCCGCGACCAGGTCGAGAATCTTCCGCTCCTGCGGGGTCAGGTCGGCGGTGCCGTCGTCGGGCTGCGCCCCATCGCCGCGGAGCCGGGCGAGCACCCTCGCCGTCACCGTCGGGTCGAGCAACGATTCGCCCCGGGCGACCTGCCGGATGGCCCCGACCAGGTCACTGCCGCGAACCTGCTTGAGGACGAAGCCCGCAGCGCCGGCCATGATCGAGCTGAACAGCGCCTCGTCGTCGGAATGCGCCGTGAGCATCAGGACCTTGGTGTCGGGAAACGCTGACCGGATCTCGCGGCAGGCCTCGATCCCCGATCGGCCGGGAAGGCGGACGTCCATGATCACCACGTCCGGGCGGCTGGCCTCGACGGCCTTGAGCGCCGCGTCGGCGTCCCCGGCCTCGGCGACCACCGTGATGCCGCCGACACCCTCGAGGATGCTGCTGAGACCGCGGCGAACAAGTTCGTGGTCGTCACAGAGCATGATCCGGATCGCGGGCTCGTCAGGCACGTCTGCACTGTAGCAGCGTGCCGGGGCGCCATCCGGTCAATCGGCCCGCCGAGATGGTGACCTTCTCCCCTTGGCACCTGTCGGTCGTGGATCCACCATGACAACACCGGAACGCCATGAACACAATGCTTCTCCACGACTTCGCTTACGTCCCCGTCTCCGCCGAGCGGGTGTGCGATCGAATCATGGCCGAGGATCGGGAGTGGCTCGCTCCTCTGGCCGCGGCAGCCATGAGCGAAGGGGACGCGCTTCGCCTCAGGATCGGACCGTTCGGCGCCGTGCCGTTGCTCGCAAAGACCGTGAGCCTGGAGGTCGGCGAGCCCCTCAAGCGTGACGAGGTGACCGTCGTGCCGCTCACTTGGAAGGCGACGGCGACCCCGGGGCTCTTTCCAGTGATGAGTGCCGATCTCGAGGTTGTGGCGCTGGATGCCGAGCTCACCCAGATCACACTCAGGGGGCGCTATGAACCTCCGCTCGGTGCCGTCGGACGCCGGTTCGACCGGCTCCTCATGCATCGCATCGCAGAGGCGAGTGTCCGTTCGTTCCTCAGCCGGCTGGTTGCAACACTCACAGCCACGGAAACCGTCGCACCCGCAACCGTGCGCTGAACGGGACGGCCCATCGACCTTCTCGCGTGACGCCCAAACGCGAGCCGCCACCGGTTCGTCGGCGCTCACGGCCGGGATATGATCCCGATCGGATGGCACTGAGTGGCAGCCGTGCGGCGCGTTTGTTGGACACAGGGCTCGCCTTGGCTGCAGAGCTGTCTCTCCCGGCACTCCTCCAGAGGATCGTCGACGTTGCCGTCGACCTGACCGAGGCTCGGTACGGTGCGCTCGGGGTGCTGTCATCAGGTGGATCCGACCTCAGCGACTTCATCACGAGTGGGCTGAGCGCGGAACAGCGTGCCGCTATCGGTGAGTTGCCTCGCGGTCTTGGCATCCTCGGCGTGCTGATTCGTGAACCTGCGGTGCTCCGCATCCGGGACATCGCCGAGGACGCGCGTGCCACCGGCTTTCCGCCCAACCACCCGCCGATGCACTCGTTTCTCGGAGCGCCGATCCGCGCCCACGGCCGCGTCTTCGGCAACATCTACCTCACGGACAAGAAGGGGGCGCTCGAGTTCACAGAGGACGACGAGGCTGCGGCCCTCGTTCTGGCGACCCAGGCAGGGGTTGCGATCGCCAACGCGCAACTGTACGCGGAGCTGCAGCAACGCGAACGCTGGTTGGACTCGGTGCGCGAGGTGACGACCGCGCTGCTTTCCGGTGACACGGCCCGCAAGGCGCTGCGGTTGATCGCCCAGCACGCCCGCGAGCTCGGCAATGCGGACATGGCCACCATCAGCGTTCCGGATGGTCAGGGGCTGCGCATCATCGTTGCCGACGGAGCCGGAGCGCACGACCTGCTCGACGTCGAGGTGCCACTTGCCGGTTCTCTGTCGGCCGACGTGATCCGCACCGAGCGCACCATGATCGTGACCGACGCGAGCCACTCGACGTTGACGCAGCCGATGGTGAGTGTCGCCGGCGTCGGCCCGATGATCCTGGTGCCGCTCGCGCTCCGGACGAGTACCGCCGGCGTCCTGGCTGTCGGCCGTGTCGCGGGGCGCCCGGCTTTCGGATCGGCGGACACGCCTGTGCTCGAGAGCTTCGCTGAGCAGGCGAGCCTGGCCCTTGAATACGCCCGCGCCGTCTCAGAAATATCGCGTTTGGAAATCATCGAGGACCGGGAGCGGATCGCGCGTGACCTGCACGACGGCGTCATCCAGTCGCTGTTTGCGGTTGGCATCGGACTGCAAGGAACCGCTGCGGTCGTCGGTGATCCGCATCTTGCCGATCGCATCCAGCAGTTCGTCAGCGAGATCGACCGCGTGATCGGCGACGTGCGCAGTTACATCTTCGGGCTCCGCCCGAGCGTGCTGACCGCGGGCAACCTCACCAACACCCTGGAGCAGCTCGCCCACGAGGTTGAGGAGCGGACCGGCGTCACCGTGATCGTTGAGATCGACGTTTCACTTGAAGCCGCCCTCGCCAACGCATCCGCGCAGATCGTGCATATCGTCCGCGAAGCGCTGTCGAACATGGGACGTCATTCGGGCGCGACGACCTGCCGCGTCTCGATTCTCCGCGACGCCGCATCTGCGGTCATCCAGATCGACGACGACGGGCGAGGTTTCGACGCCGCCTCGGCGCCGCGGGGGATGGGGATGGGGAACCTGGTGGAGCGGGCCGAGGCTATCGGTGGGCAATTGGAGATCGAGTTCGAAACCCGGATCGGGCACCACCATCACCGTGACCGTCCCACTGTGAGCGACGCGAATCCACACGGATACCCATCGGCCTGGGCGATCGACGCGGTCCTCGCCGATGGTGGCACCGTGCACATACGACCCATCCGGCCGGATGACGCAACCGCGCATCGTGCATTCTTCGCACGCCAATCCGAGCAGAGCGTGTACTTCCGCTTCTTCGGTCCGCGGTCGGACCTGACCGATCGCGAAGTCACCCGTTTCACGACCGTCGATTACCACGACCGCATGGCCTTCGTCGCGTTCCTGCGCGAGGAGATGATCGCCGTCGGTCGCTACGATCGACTCGCCCACGGTGACGAGGCCGAGGTCGCCTTCGCGGTCGCCGACGCCCACCAGGGCCGCGGGCTGGCCACGTTGCTGCTCGAGTATCTCGCGACCTACGCGGCGACCCAGGGCATCACCCGCTTCAGCGCCGACACGCTCATCGACAACCGGCGGATGCTCGAAGTCTTCCAGACCGCGGGGTTCCGGCGCGAGCGCCGATCCATCGAGTACGGCGTCGTCCACCTCGCCTTCGACATCGAGCCGACCGGCGAGTCACTGGCGGCGAGTGAGCATCGCGCCTGGACAGCCGGGGTCGCCAGCATCACCAGGATCCTCCAGCCGCAATCGGTCGCGGTCATCGGCGCGGGACGCAACCCGCAGGGCATCGGACATGCGGTCGTCCGCAACCTCATCGACGCGGGCTTCCACGGACGGGTATACCCTGTCAACCCGAAGTCCGCCGAGCTGCTCGGCCTCGCATGCTCGCCGAGCGTCGAGGCGATCGACGGTCCGGTCGACCTCGCTGTCCTCGCCATCCCGGCTGCCCAGTGCATCGAAGCAGTTGACGCCTGCGGACGCAAGGGTGTGAAGGGGCTCGTGGTGATTACCTCCGGATTCGCGGAAGTCGGCGCCGACGGCATCGAATTGCAGCGCGAACTGCTGCTGCGAGCCCACCGCGGCGGTATGCGGGTGGTGGGCCCGAACTGCTTCGGGGTGATCAACACCGCGCCCGATGTGCGCCTCAATGCCACCTTCGCTTCGCGCGCGCCGGCTCACGGCGGAATCGCCTTCGCATCACAGTCCGGGGCGCTCGGCATCGCCGTCCTGGAGCAGTCGCTCAGCTCGGGGCTTGGGCTATCGAGCTTCGTCAGCATGGGCAACAAATCCGATGTCAGCAGCAATGATCTGCTCAGGTACTGGCAGCAGGATGGGCAGACCCGGGCGATCCTGCTCTATCTCGAGTCATTCGGCAATCCGCGGGCGTTCGCTCGAGTTGCCCCGGTCGTGTCGCGCACCACACCGATTGTGGTCGTGAAATCGGGTCGCAGCTCGGCAGGCACTCGTGCGGCCGCTTCGCACACGGCTGCGCTGGCGAGCCCCGACACCGTCGTCGACGCTCTGTTCCGCCAGGCAGGTGTGATTCGCGTCGACACCCTCGAGGAGCTGCTCGATTGCGGCCAGCTGCTGGCGAATCAGCCCGCGCTGGAGGGCCACCGCCTGGCCGTCGTCGGCAACGCCGGAGGAGCGGCGGTGCTCGCGGCCGACGCCTGCGAGGCTGCTGATCTGAGCGTTCCCGAATTCGATGCGGCAACCCAGGCGGCGCTTCGTGCCCTCGGCGGGCCGAATGCGGGTGTGAGCAACCCGGTCGATCTCGGCGCGGGCGCGACCCCGGAGCTCTTTGAGGAGGCGCTGCGAATTGTCCTGGCATCGCCGTCGATCGACGGCGCCGTGGTGATTCTCGCCCCGGTTGCAACCGCCGATCCAGAGCAGGTCGCCCGTGCCGTCGTCGGAATCGATGCCGGGACGCGGCCGATCGTGTTCGTGCACCTCGGCGACAGTGCATCGCCCGGCGGCGCTCAGCCAGGGACCTCGAAAGGTACCGTCGTACGCGTTTCCGGAGCGTGCGGTTCGAGCGTTGGGACGCATCGCCGAGCATTCGAGCTGGAAGACTCGACCTGTCGGTCACGCCCCACACCTGGCGGACGTCGACACCGATGCGGCGCGGACGATCGTCAAGACGTACCTCGCCGCGAACAGTGACGGTGGATGGTTGTCACCGGACGAGGCGGTGGCGATAGTTGGAGCCTTCGGCATCGCGACACCCGGTGAGACCGCGGTCTCCTCGGCAGCCGAGGCGGCAGGTGCAGCATCGCACCTCGGCTTCCCGGTGGCCCTGAAGGCCATGGGACCAACGATCCTGCACAAATCGGACGTCGGCGGCGTGCACCTCGACCTCAGCACTGCTGACGATGTCGCGATGGCGTTCGCAGCGATGGCTCTCCACCTCGGCGACGCCATGGAGGGAGCGATCGTGCAGCAGATGCTGCGCGGCGTGGAGCTCATCGCCGGGGTGATCACCGATCCGCTCTTCGGCCCGGTGGTGATGTTCGGGAGCGGCGGGATCGCCGTCGAGCTCTTTGGCGACCGCGTGCTCCGCATCCTGCCGATGACGGATCAGGACGCGCACGAGATGGTGCGGTCGATTCGCGGCGCGCCCCTGCTCTTCGGTCACCGCGGCACTCAGCCATGCGACGTGACCGCTGTGGAGGACGTGCTCTTGCGAGTCGCCCGCCTTGCTGAGGAGGTGCCCCAGCTCGCCGAGATGGACCTCAACCCGGTGATCGCATCCCCGGACGGCGCCGTGGCCGTCGACGTGCGAATCCGCCTGATGCCCTGGCGCCGCCACGCCGAGAGCGAGGTCCGGCGCCTGCGCTGATCTCACGCAAGGGTCGGACGGCACTGTGCGCCGAGGGACCGATGGCCCCCGCCGAATGGGACTCCAACCCGGAATCTCATGGCGCGTGGCTCTGTCGTCAATACGCTCCTGGGGTCGAGCATGTGCATACCGGGTCAGATGGAACTCGAGAACAACAACAAAAGGGATATGGCCATGACAAACGGACTTCGTTGGCGGATCTTCGTCCTCCAGGTCGGACTGATCGGCATCCTCGCCTTCGTGAGCGGGTTCGCTTTCTGGGCGAGCAACTTCGCGACGTCGACCGTGCACGATCAGCTCGCCGCGCAGCAGATCTACTTCCCGGCTGCCGGCTCGACGGCTATCACCTCACTGCCGAAGGCGGATGCCGCGGCCATGACGCCGTACGCGGGCCAGGAGTTGCTCACCGGCCAGCAGGCTCAGGTCTACGCCAACAACTTCATCAACATCCATCTCGGCGAGATCGCTAACGGCAAGACCTACTCCCAGTTGAGCACAGAGGCCCAGGCCGCTCCCAACGACACCAAGCTCGCCGGCCAGGTGGCGACCATCTTCAAGGGCACGACGCTCCGCAGCATGTTGCTCAATGCCTATGGATGGTCTGAGATTGGCGTGTTCGCCGGCTACGCGGCCATCGGACTTGCCATAGCAGCGGTCGTCGTCCTTGGGGCCTTCCTCTTCGAGATCGTCCGCTGGCGCGAGACGGCCAATGCGGGACGGACCGCCCGCCCAGCAGCACAGCCGACGCCACTTCGGCAGCACGCGTAAGGGACGCCCCCCGGCACGGTCCCTTGTGACCCACCGGCCTCCAGGCCGGTGGGTCTTCGTTATATGGGTCGTCTCCTTGAGGGCCCAGCGCATCGCTCATTCGGTGCGCAGGGTTACCGCCTTGCGCAGCACAGCTGAGAAGGCGAGCGTGGACCGCCGTGTGGTGCTGCGACGCTTTCGGCAGGAGCGCTCGCACCATCGGCACCTCGTCTACGCCGTCGATACGCTGAGAATGAGGGGCTGGCACCGTCACGATGTCAGCGCAGATACGCCTCGATGACCGGAGCGACGCGTGACACCAGCTCCTCATTGCTCGCCGATGCCACCGCGTCAGCTTTCACCACGTGGCGGAGCATCGCGATACCGATCAGCTGTGCAACCACCAGCGACGCCCGGAGTTGCCTGTCGGGATGGTCGATGAGCGGGCTCAGGGATGAAAGCATCGCCTGGCCCAGGAACTCCCTCAGCATCGTCGCCGCTCGCTCGCTGGATACCGCCGAGCGCACGAGCCCGAGCATCACGTCTCGGGTCTGCTCCTGATCCAACACGAGCAGGTATCGACGGACGATCAGCTTGGCTGCCTCGGAAATGCTCACGCTGGCCAGCCCGTCGAACATCGACATCGAACTCATCGTGACCTCGAGTGCAGCGAGAAACAGCGCCTCCTTCGTACCGAAGTAATGGACGACGAGAGCGGGGTCGACATCAGCCTGTTTGGCGATGCTCCGCAGGGAGGTGGCGTCGTACCCACGGGCGCCGAACGAACGCCGTGCGACCAGCAGGATGTCGTCTCGCGTCTGCGGCCACCCGGGACGGCGGCCCGAGCGGCTCAACGGCCTGCTCCCGCTGAGACTATGCTGACGAACGCCTCCTCGAGGTTCGCGGGCACCGTCGCCACGTCGCCTCGGAGGTGGTGCCGCGCGAGCGCCTCAACGACGTGCTGGGGCGATGCGGGCACTCGGAGGACGTCGCCTTGCACCTGAACGATGAGCCCCTCCGCGTCGAGCGCCGAGAACGCCTTCTGCCAGCTGTCGCACCGTGCCTCAACCACATGACGGTCACCAATCACCTCGGCCACCGTGCCCTCGGCGACGACGCGTCCGCCGGCCATGACGACGAGCCGGTCGCATTGCTCGGCCTCCTCCATGTTGTGGGTCGTCACCAGGACGCCGGTACCGTGTTCGGCGCTGTCCCGGATGTCCTGCCACAGCCGAGCCCGGCTGAGCGGCCCAACCCCGGAGGTGGGCTCGTCGAGCACGAGCAGTTCAGGCTGGTGAGAGAACGCCACGGCAAAGGCGACCCGCCGCTGCAAACCCAGTGGGAGCGCCCCGACGAGTTGATCCCTCGCGTCACGGATGCTCGGCGCCAGCGCGAGACGAGTCGAATGAAAGGCGGACGCTGTGAACGTCCAATTCTCCTCGACCGTCAGGTCGTCGTAGAGGCCGAGCGTTTGCGGCACGTAGCCGATCCGGCGCCGCGTCGCCATCGACGGCGGTGCACCGAAGAGCGAGACCTCGCCCTGCGACGGCCGCACGAGCCCGAGCAGGAGTCGTATCAACGTGGTCTTGCCGGCACCGTTCGCACCGACGAGCCCGACGACCTCGCCGCCGCCGACGCTGGAACTCGCTGAAGTCCACGGCGGTGAAGTCACCGAAGCGCATGGTCACGTCACGGGTTTCAGCGAACGCAACCATCGATCTAACTCTTCTGCTCGTCCGATAGAGCGGCGATGACTACGGCATCCTCGAAGTCGGGCTGCAAGGATCCGCCCCGGGTGGGAGCTCCAGCGACGGAGCCCAGAACTCGCCAGGTTTTGCCCCAACGCCAGGAGAGCCCCTGCGGCTGTTCCGTCGAACTCAACGACGCCCAACTTGCCGGGAACCGCGGCAATGATGTCGGACGGCGACCCGATCGCGATGGACCGTCCCTGTTCCAACAGGACAACAGTTGACGCGCGATGGGCCTCGTCGACATAGGTGGTCGCGACGACGACGGCGCTGCCTTCTGCTGCGGCTCCGGAGATGAGCCGCCACAGCTCTGCGCGGCTCACTGGATCGACTCCGGTGGTCGGCTCATCGAGCACGAGCATGGCTGGGCGATGCAGGAGCGCCATCCCGACCGCGAGCTTCCGCTGCATGCCACCCGAAAGCTGCCCGCCGAGGCGGGTCCGAGCGTCCGCCAGGCCGATTCTTTCGAGCAATTCGGTCGATCGCCTTGCCAACTCGGGTCCGCGCACGCCGTACGCACCGGCGGAAAACGCCACGTTCTCGTCGACAGTGAGGTCGACATAAAGTCCAGCCGTGGCGGGGATGTAGCCGATCTCCTTCTTCGCAGGTCGCCGAGCGACGCCGTCGCTCAGACGGACAAGTCCAACCAGCGCTCGCAGGAGCGTGGACTTACCCGCGCCATCTCCACCGACGACGATGCTCACTGTCGAAGGCTCGACCGGCAGGGTCAGGTGGTCGAGAGCGGTTCGCGACCCGAACACAACGCTCGCGTCCTCGAGCCCCCAGGTCATGCGGCCACCGCCTTCGAATCTGCCTCCGTCGTGCGTCCTCGCCCGGCGCTCGGCGCAAGGTCGCGTCGGAACCGAAGCACGGCCAACCCGAGAACGACGACCGCCATTCCTGCAAGAACGAGCAGGGGCCCCCACAGAGCGGTCAGTGGCGCGGCTTTCAGCATCACCCCGCGACTGATGTCGATGAAGTACTTGAGCGGGAGGACGTAGGCGATCCACTGAACTCCGCTCGCCATCGACGAGACGGGGAATATCAGCCCTGACAAGAGGATCTGGGGAACGACGAACATGATGGCGAGCTGGATCGCCTGGCCCTGATTCTGCGACACAGTTGAGACCAGGACACCCATGCCCAGGGTCACGAGCAGCAACAGGAGGGCGCCGAGCGCGAAGGTGGCGACGTTGCCGACGAACGGCACTCCGAAGAGCAGCATGCCGATGACCACGATCGCAATGAGATCCAGAGCTGCCAGCAGGAGATACGGGACGATCTTTCCGAAGATGACGTCCCAGGGCCTGAATGGCATGACCGCGAGCTGCTCGATGGTCCCCGTTTGCCGTTCCCGAACGATCCCGAGGCTTGTGATCAGGGTGCCGATGAAGAGCAGGATCAGACCCGTGAGCCCAGGAATCATGATCCAGGAGGTTGTGAGGTTCGGGTTGTAGAGGATCTGGAGGGCGATGGCGGGTGCCGCCGCGCCATTCGCCTTGGCCGCCTGAGCCATGTGCGCGAACGCACTCTGCGCGGCTTCCACGGCGAAGAGTTGAGTTCCATCCATCAGCGCCGAGATCTGGGTCGGTCCAGTGACCACCGCGACCACCGCCGTTCCATCCTGGAGGCGACTCTGAGCCAGAGACCTCCCTCCGTTCGGATCGATCTCCACGACGTCAAACGGCGCACGGAGGTGGGCGGCGACAGCCTCTGCCTGCGGGCCGACCACGACGGTCGTGACCTTGGAGACGTCGAACCTGGCCGCGTAGCCAAAGACCACGAGCAGCAGGACGGGCAGCACGATCAGCAGCGCGAGGGTTCGCCGGTCTCGCTTCAGCTGTCGGAACTCCTTGACGATCATCGTCCACACGGCTCGCCTCCTAATTCACTGACTGTTGAAGTCTACGCGTGCAGAATTCTGGACTTCAGCCGCCACACGGCGAGGTGCCGGTCCACGCCCGACGTCGACGTCACCCCAATCGCGCGCTCACTCCTGGCACTGTCCGAACACCATCGCGATGGATGGATCCGGGTCGTAGCGGGATCGCCGCTCGGCACGACCAGTTAGGGTCAATCGCCGGTCGATCAGGTGACAAACGACTGTGGTCGCGCGATGGCCCAGCCTGGTTTCCTTGACCTACGGGTCAGTGATTACCGGAGATTCGAGCGATGCAAGTGCTCAGCCTTGACGAGAGATTGGGGCAACGTTCTGTCCGCCTTCGGAACATCCTGCTTGCCACCGACGGTACCCCGGCTGCTCACCTGGCGCTGGGTGCCGCGGCGGACCTGGCGAGACGGTCCGGGGCGTCACTTCATCTGGTCACGGCGTACGAATTCGCTCCATCTAGCGTGCTGGCGTATGCGCCCTATATCGGGCCGAACAGCGCATGGGATTCGCTCGAAGCTGACGCCCGAAGGTTGCTCGACGACGAGCGGGATCGCGTGGTGGCGCTCGGCGCGACCGTCGGGAGCCTTCACGTCGCACGCGAACCGGCTTTCAGCGCCGTGATGGACGTGGCCGAGATGGTCGAGGCCGATCTCGTCGTTCTCGGTAGCCGCGAGCTCAACGGCCTGAAGCGTCTCGTGGTTGGAAGCGTCTCGGAGCATGTCGTGCACCACGTGCATCGCCCCGTGCTGATCGTGAGGGGGGGTGAAGGTACCTGGCCGCCGGCGCATGTGATCGTCGGCTTCGACAACAGCAGTGGCGCCAGATGCGCGGCGCGGTTCGCCGCCACGATCACGCACCTCTACAAGGATCTCCCCATCGAATTGGTTGAAGCCGACGCAGAGCTGTCGGTGGCCGCGGATCGGTTTCTCAGCCCCGACGATAGAGAACATGTCGACGCCGAGAGCCTGTTCGAGTACGCCAGGAGCCTGGACACGATCGCCGGCCGCACCGTCGAGACGGCCGTCGTGGTCGGTGATCCGGCCGACGCTCTGAATGCGACCGGCAGCCAGCGACCCGACACGAAGCTCATCGTCGTGGGCAGTCGCGATCTCGGTGCAGTGCGACGCTTCTTGCTCGGCAGCGTGTCGACCAAGCTCCTGCACTCAGGGCACGCAGCGCTGCTGGTTGTGCCGGAGCACGCGACCCAGGGCTGCACCAACGAAAGCGATGACAAGCCAACCAACTCAATTTGGCAGGACGGCGCGTCCGCTTTGCGACATCTGTCCGCCCTGGGTGCGCGACGCGCTGTCCCTGACAAAGGTGGCGTGGAGCTTCGTATCAGTTCGACGTGACCCTGAAGTGCGCCCGAGCCTCGCACCTTCCCCAATCCGCAAGCTCTTTGCGGACCTGAGCACTAGCAGCTGTTGATGCAGGTTTGTGCTGCATACGTTGAATTGATAAGCGTTGCCATACCAGACGTCGCAACTGAGTAGGTCTTGTGATCGCCCAACTCGGTTGCAATCAAGATGCCGTCCGGCGTCCAGAGCGTCGGGGTCAAGTTGCTGGCACCGGTGACAGTCACGACATAGCCGCTCGCCAGATCCAGCAGGACGAGCCGAGTACCCGATGCAGTGGGGCACAAGATGGAGACCGCTGCGAAGCTGGCATCCGCTGATAGCTGCACCCCTCCATTGATGCATCGCCGTGAGGTCAACCCCGAAATGCTGTAGTTGGTCTGCGTGCCGTCGGGTGCGATGACTCGAATCGCTGCTGACGAACCACCAAGTGAACAGACGATAGTCCCGTCGTCGACGATGTCTTCGAAATTGCAGTCGCTTCCGATGCGACCTGCGAGACCAGTGGCCGCGCCCGTCGCAGGATCGATGAGGATCGCCGGTGAGATCGCCAACGTCGAGGGTTCGGCAGGACCGCCGCACGCGTTGTCGCCCTGCGCCACGATGCCGGCAGCCGTCCACGCCACAAGACTGACCTGCGTGACTCCCGCGCCGAACGACGCACTCACGATCTTCCTCGCTCCGTTGCCATCGTCTGTGTACACGTCGAATACCGCTCGCGTTGACGATCCGCAGGCCGGCGCATCGGTCTGCACCGCCCAGGCCCATGCCTGACCATCATCGCGTCCGATCACCGACGGAGAACCGACAACGTTCTTCTCGAGTGTTGTGAGGGTGCCATCCGACGATATCGCGACGATTGAAACCGGTCCGCCCGGCCCGCCGACCTGCTGGCCGTCAGTTCCAATCATTCGAGCGCCAAATGTGCCGGAGATCGCCAATGTCGGATAACCGCCGACGATGGGCCCCGATGGAATTGGACCAGTCGTCTGTCCGCTCGCCAGCATCAACACACCCGGGTCGGGGTCGTGGTCGGTGAATGCGACGAGGAGCGGCTCGAACGATGGACGTGTCGGTGTGGGAGACGCTGTCCCCCCGCCGGAACCGCTTGTCGGTGCCGTGGACGGCGTCGGTGCCGTCGATGGCGTCGGTGACCTTGATGGGGTCGTCGCCGCGCCGCAGGCTGCCAGGGCAGCTGCGCTGGCGATCAAAAGCGCGGCACGTTGGATCCGCATCGCCCAAACTCCTCTTAACTAGATGTGAAACCGCTGCATCTTCGTTTGGGTTATGCGTCGAAGCCTTCGCCGGCCTGGCATGGCAATCGCGGACATCTCGCGCCTCCCTTGTGCTCCTAGTTCTGCCGGTCTATCGCAGCGAAGGGCGTCGCGATAGGGCCGATGGTCACAACATTCGACCCGTCTTTAGGGCGAAGGATCGCCTCCCACTCCTGGTCAGCGCCAAACCGAAAGCTATTTCAGGATCGGTGCACTAGTAGGCTCGGGAAGCTACGGAGCCGCGTCCTTAGACGTCGGCTATCGCGTCGGAATCCGCTCGTGACCGTCGCGTCGCCATCCCGGACCTTCGGCTCGCAGTCCACACAGAGCGCGGATAGGAACCCGTCATCTCCGCCGAGCCGACACGAGGGCTGGAGCGGCACCACCCGCCGCGCAGCGCGGCCAGTCGGGTCCGGCGCCGCGGTGGGGAGACATGAACGGCGGTCATCGGTCTACGGCCGTTGACGGCCCTCCACCATCGCCCGAATAATGCCCACGACGTTGCCAAGCTCCCAGAGAGCAAGGGCACCCCAGGCCGCGCGACGCGACATCCGCTCGGCCTTGACGGCGCGTGCTATGAAGACGCCTGCCGCCGAGGAAGCCGCCGCGACCCACGCCCCCGCAAGGCGAAGGTGATGCGCGATGAAGGTCGCTGCGGCGAGCCACCGTGATGTCATTGGAGCATCCATCGTGTGCACCTCCTGTCGTTGTTGCGCGGCCTCCCGATTACCCACCGCCGCATCCGGTCGCACCACGGCTAGTCGGACCGCCCCCACGGTGGGGTGAGACGCAAGCTCTCGACATCTTTCGGGCAGATCAGGCTGGTGCAAGAACGCCACAGCAAATACGACCCGTCCGTTCGCACCGAGGAGCCGGTCGACAGAGCTACCGAATCAGTTCTAGCACGCCGGCTGCGACCTCATCGATATGATCGCCGGTCCGATCCGACCAAGTCTGCCTCGGCGTAGGCGCGGTTCGTTGATCCCGTCCAATGGCGCCGATTGCTTCGAAGTGCATCGCCAAAGGAATCAACGCAAAGGGACGCCGTGCTTTGTGGCTCAACTCGTGAGCAACACTCCCGAGGAAGAGATCCTCCATCGTGCTGTGTTGCCCATTGCCGACCACGATGAGGTCTGCGTCCTCGGTGTCGGCGACGTGCAATATCCCTGTTGCTGGATGCCCTTCGACAACGACGATCCGATGCTTGACGTCCTTGCTGGTCAGGGGCCCAAACAACTCCTTCTTGACATGAGATCGCACATCGTCGCCCAGGTAGTCGAACTCCCGCAGGCGAACGTCCGTCACTGTCGTACCGCCAGAGGCGCCGATAGGCTTCAGCACATGCACCGCGATGATCTCGGCGCCGCGGGATGCTGCCTCCTGGATTGCCCATTCGAGTGCGGCGTCCGATGCCGCCGACCCATTCACTCCCACAACGATCTTCTGCGTGCTCACAACGTCCGCCTTGGCATTTGAGGATTGTTCGCTCAGGGTCATCTAATCGCCAGGTCGGAGGCCTGTCAAGAGGCGTTGGTCCCGACTTATCATCACGCCTGCCGTGTCGCGCCGCGATGGCTGGCCCGCTCCGCACGCCCTCGACCGGCTGCGCCAGCTGCGGCAATGCAGCGGCATCCTCACCGAGACACCGATTGGGCTCCGCAAACGAGGGCCTTCGTACTCATCCAAGCCTCCGGCGGCCACGCCGTCGCGCGTGCCTGACCTGCCGCTGTCCCGCACATTACGAGCCAGTAATGTCCGAGCGGCAGCGGGGACGATGTCGGCCGGATCCGCCGTCGCAACCGGGGATGACTTCAGCTCTCCAACGACCTCGGCATCCACGCGCTTGCCGATGAAGTCCGTGGCCGAAATGATGCCGACGAGGGCTCCGTCGATCCCGATCACCGGCATGGCGACCTCACACGCCCTTTGGCGCCGACGCAAAACGTGACTGTGCTTCGCGGAGCGGGTCGGGGATGCGGCCGCCGAGTCGAAGCAGGACGGCTCCGGCCACCACCGCGGCAAGCGCGCCACCCCACCAGACGGCGTCTGGCGAGGTCTGCAGGAGCAGGCCACCAATCGCCGGGCCGAGGGCCAGGGAGATGCTGAAGGTCAGGCTGTAGACAGACAGGTAGCGGCCGAGCAGATGGGCTGGGGCCATGTCCGCGACCAGTGGCCCGAGAACGACAATGTGTACGCATTCACCGATTGCGAAGACGATCGCAACGCCGGCGAGGAGACTGGTCGCAGCGAGCTCCGAGTGGATGAGCGTCGCTGGCAGCACCGCGAGCAGGCTGACCGCAAAAAGCGCGCTGGCCGCCGCGAAGGCGTGTGTGCGTTCCATCCGTGCCACGACGCGCACTGCCGGGATCTGCGCGATGACGACGAAGCACGTGTTGACGAGGACGAGGATCCCGATCGCGGCGGGGCCGAGCGATGTGTGGGTCTTTGCAAATGGCGGCAGGATGTTGGAGAAGAACGTGTGGCCGACGACGACGAGCACGATATTGGCTGCGATCACAGTGAGGAACAGCCGATCTCGAGCGACGGCGCGAAAGCCGGTTCCGTTGGCGTCTGTCACTGTGACGGTCTCGGCTCGCGGGTTCGGTACGGCAGCGAGCACGATCAGCGCGAATCCGGCGTAGGTGACGGCGTCGAAGAAATAGAGCGTTTGGAACGAGCTGAGCTGCTGTGCGGATGCGATGACGAAGCCGGCTGCGGTCGCGCCGGCGCCGAGACCGAAGTTGCCCGCGACGCGATTGAGCGCGAAGGCTGCCGCTCGCTGATCGCGCTTGACCAACCTGATGGTCAATTGCCGGTTGGCCGTCCCTGCCGCGCCGATTCCGGCTCCGCTGACAATCGAGCAGGCAAAGGCCTGCCAGGGACGGTCTACGTAGGCGAAGCCGGCGTAGCCTAGGGCGCTCGCCAGGCTTCCTGCGACCACGATCGCTTTAGCGGAGTGCCGGTCGAGCAGCGCTCCCGTCGGCAGGGTGGCGATTGCGGCTGTCCCCATGGTCGCCGCGAGAACCAGTCCGGCTATTGACGTCGAAAAGCCACGTATCTGGTGCAGATAGATGATCTCAAAGGGAAGAATGAGCCCGTAACCGAAGTAGTTGAGGGCGTTTCCCGCTTGAAGAATGAGCACGGGGCGAGAGAGCCCGGTGCGCCAACCCGCGATGAAGTGTGAGACGCCGCGGTTCATCCGCCTATAGGCCTCGCCGCGGGCCGAATCGCCGCGACGGGAAGCGCCTCAGGCACTGCCGCCGCGATACCGTTAACTCATGCGGCCGACGGTACGAGGCGCCGATGCTGACCGTCTTGAACGATCCTGCGGCCGACGCTCGGACTCGATCAGGTTCGGACCTGGCGCTTACGGCGTCGAGCGCGCAGAGGTCTACATCTCGACGCGCGGCTTCGATCCGCACCGGCACGGCACTTACGGGATCGGCGTCACGACGGCCGGCGTGCAGGTATTTCGTTACCGCGGCTCGCAACGTGTCTGCCTGCCCGGTCAGCTGCACGTCCTGCATCCCGACGAGACGCACGACGGCGGCCCGGGAACCGAGGACGGCTTCGGTTACCGGATCCTCTACATCGCGCCCGAGCTCGTCCGGGGCGCCCTAGGTGGTCGCGCGCTACCGTTCGTCGCCGATCCCGTCCAGGAGCCGAAGCCGACGGCTCGACCCATCGTTGCCCTGCTCGCCGACATCGACGACCCGATCAGCGAGCTGAGCTGCGCCGAGATCGCGGTGGCGGTCGCCGACTGCCTCCTGTCGCTCGGTGACTGCCCCGACCGCCACCGAGCCACGGTCGACATCAGGGCAGTCGAGCTCGTACGCGAGTATCTCGCGGCCCATGCACGGGAGCAGACGCCGGCGTCGACTCTCGAAAAGATCGCGGGCACCGACCGCTTCACGATCACCCGCCACTTCCGATGGGCGTTCGGGACAAGCCCCGACCGCTACCGGACGCTGCGCCGCCTGGCGCTCGCGCAAGCCGCGATCGAGAGCGGGCAGTCACTCGCGCAAGTCGCTGCCGAGGCGGGTTTCGCCGACCAGAGCCACATGACGCGACACTTCAAGCGGACCTACGGATTGACGCCGACCCGGTGGAGGGCCCTCACAGCCGCCTCGTCGACTGAACGTCTCGAGACCAATGGCCACCTGCCACAGTCGCGGTCTTTGCGGCTAACGTCCGCCGAGAGTCGCGCGATTTAGAGTGGTTTTGCAGGAAAGAACATCAATCAGGGAATGAGTACTAGTCCCTGCAAAGTGACCGATCCCCGCAAGTTGGAATCCACTACAGCGCAATGGTCTGCGAATCGGGGAGACAGGACTCGAACCTGCGACCCCTGGTCCCCCAGACTAGTACTCATTTCCCGATGAGTGCTGAGTTCGATTTAGAGTGGTTTTGTGGGGAATTGGTTGGAATGACGACTAGAGCGCGTGTGATGGAATCCGCTGGAATCGCCGAGAATCCCTCAGCGCTCTTCGACAGAGACCATCGCCTATCCCCTTGAGCCTCCAGCCTTTCCCAGGACGGATCACCGCTTAGCAAACGTGTCAGTCAAACCGGGGCACGCCCCCTGGCCCTGACCACCTTCCACCCGCCCTCATGCAACCAGTGATGACGGTGGCAGAGGAGTACCAGGTTAGCCAGCATCGCCCTCATACGCCGTAGATGGCGATGTGCTTCGCCTGCATAACACCAACCAACAACTCTCCCGCTCTCAGGTCGAGGATGCGGCGAGAAGGAAGGGCATCGCCAGCCCGTTCGATCTCCGCAACCTCAGGGGAAGCTCATAGTTGTCGCTTGCACTCTGCCAGCTGCTCGAAGCTGGGTTCGCGTTTGCACTGTCCCGAATGCTCTGAGCGGGGGGGTCACGACAGACGGCGTTCCGTGGCCCAGCGCGTGAGCTGATGCCGCGTCGAGAGCTGGAGCTTGCGCAGCACCGACGAGACGTGGCTCTCCACCGTCTTCGCGGAGATGAACAGCTCCCGGGCGATTTCCTTGTACGTGAAACCGCGCGCGATGAGACGGAGAACCTCGCGTTCGCGGGGTGTCAGCTGGTCGAGCTCGGAGTCGAACGACGGTCGCTCCTGATCGGCGGCGGGCAATGCCGCGAAGGCGTCGAGCACGAAACCGGCGAGCCGCGGCGAGAAGACCGCCTCACCATCGGCCACCCGGTACACCGCATCGACGAGGTCGGCGCCGGAAATCGTCTTGGTCACGTAGCCGCGCGCGCCGGCGCGGATGATGGCGATCACATCCTCAGGCGCGTCCGACGCGGAGAGCGCGAGGAAACGGACCTGCGGGTTGGAGGCCTTCAGTGCGGTCACCACGGCGTGCCCGCCGCCCCCTGGGAGATGCACGTCGAGCACGACCACGTCAGGTTCGCTCTGCGCGATCGCTGTGATAGCCGGTTCAACGTCGTCCGCCTCGCCGATCACCTCCACCTGGTCGCCGAGCTCGGCGCGTACGCCCGATCGGAACAGGCCGTGGTCGTCGACGATGAAGACACGGGGCCGGCGGCCACGCGAGACGCTCACGCAGGCGCCGGCTGGCTCACCGCGGCTGAGCGGGGCATCGATAAGCGGACCTCGGTGCCCTCGCCGGGAGCGCTCCGAACCTCAGCGCTGCCGCCACGGCGGAGCATCCTGGCGTGGACAGACTCGGACAAGCCCTTGCGGTCCGCGGAGACTGCGGCTGGATCGAACCCTCGGCCGCGGTCGCGGATGAACACAGACACCTGGCCCGCCTCCACCTCGGCGTAGAGCGAGATGGCCCGCGCCTCGGACCACTTCGCCGCGTTGACCGTCGCCTCGCGAGCGGCGGCGAGCAGCGCCTTGAGGTCGTCATCGAGCGGGCAGTCCCCGACGCTCACCACTTCGACGGCGACCCCGTGTTGAGCCTCGACGTCGCTCTGGATCAGGCGCACACCGGCAGCGAACGTGGTGTCAGAGGCGATCGATCCGGGCGCGCGCCCGTCGAAGAGCCAGGAGCGCAATTCGCGCTCCTGGGCACGCGCAAGCTGGATCACCTGTTGGGGTTCGGTGGCCCGGCGCTGGATCAGCGCGAGTGTCTGGAGCACCGAGTCGTGGGCGCGCGACGCCATGTCAGCGCGTTCCTCGGCGCGGATACGGGCCTGACGCTCGGCGACGAGCTCACGCCCGACGCGCAACCACCATGGTCCCAGGACGACCACGATCGCGGCGATGACCAATGCCACGCCGGCGAGCGGACGGAGCAGTGCCGTCGTCGTGTGCCCGATCAGCAACGTGGTCACGCCGGCAATCAGCAGGACAGCCGCAATCAGCGCGCGGAGCGCGATTCGCGAGCGGCGCGTGTCACCGGTAAAGCCGATCAAGGGATCGGCAAGACGCCGCAAGGTCATCTGCTCGTAGGCGGGAGCGTTTCTCGAGATCAGGACAATCGCGATGACGCTGATCACGAATGACCAGGCGAGCGAGCCGATCCACCCGGCGCCGACCAGCGACAACAGCACGAAGAGCGCCGTGACCAGCGATGCGAGCCCCGCGGCGAGGGTGATCCCGGTGCGGTCGGCCAGCGCCGCGCTGCCGATGCTAGTCCGCTCCCCTATCGCCGGAATGAGCAGCCAGGCCGCCAGATAGCAGGCGATCCCGAAGCCTCCGGCCAACGCGAGGACCACGAAGACCGTCCGCACGATCGTGACATCGACTCCGATCCTCGCCGAGACGCCGGCAGCGACGCCACCGAGACGGCGCTGTTCGGGGAGGCGACGCCAGGAGCCTTTCCGTCGCTTGGCCTGGGTCTGCTCCGCCATGTCCCCATCATGGGCCTCGCCAGCCTACGGGACCATCGGGGAAGACCCTGAAGCGCTGACGGGCGTCTCAGGGTTGAATCCGGGATCCCACGGATTGTTCTGTAGCACCGGCGGCTCTACGGTGGGGTCATGAACACACCCACCTCGACCCAGCGCCACCTCCACCGCCCCACCGACGATCGGATGATCGCGGGCGTCGCCGCCGGCATTGCCGAGTACTTCGATGTTGATGTCACGATCGTCCGGATCGCGATCGCGGTCTTCTCGGTGTTCGGCGGCGCGGGCATCGCTCTGTACATCGCCGGCTGGCTGCTGATGCCGACTGAGGGCTCGGATCGGTCCATCGCGAACAAGCTCACCCGGACAGCCCGGCACTGCACGCAGTCATGAGCGCGTGATCCCACCACCGGTGACCCTATCCCCACTGCGGCTCCTACCCTGACTTGTGGAACTGCTGGACCCCGCTCAGCGCTGCCCGACGATGGTGATCCTCGCGAGAACGCAAATTGCACGTCCGTCGGGGAGACAGGACTCGAACCTGCGACCCCTGGTCCCCCAGACTAGTACTCATTTCCCGATGAGTGCTGAGTTCGATTTAGATTGCTTTTGTCGGGAATTGGTTGGAATGACGACTAGCGCGCATATTGGAATCAAGTGGAATCGCATCGACATCCGGAGGGGCTGGCCGCCGTAGCCCGTGGCTCCACTTCCCGGCCACCTCGCGACTTTGGGCATTCTGGTCGCCGTGGTAACGATCCGAGCCCTGAGCAACTGTTCCCCACATCATGGTGGTCCGTCTCATCGGGTCAAGCCCGGCGGATAGGCGCCCGACACTATCCGTCACGCTGGCTTAGCGCGCCAGCCTCGACCCGCAGCTCGCATCGCTACGGGGCGATTGCGCTCCCAATGGTCGACTGACCCGGCCTATGTGGACGGTGTGGGCAGTCGCCCCAGCGGTGACCTCCTAATGTCCGCTGGCCGGGCTGTTCTTCCGCGCGACCTCTGTTCTGGCGGAGTGCCAGAGCGTGCGGCCGTTGGCCCAAGCGGGATACAGCTCGACCATGCGAGCGACGATGCTGGCCACGGTGGTCTCGTCTGCCGCGATTCGGGAGAAGTCCCGCAGATATTGCTGGGATTCCCCGATGATCTTCGGGTCGTTGGTGTTCTCGACTTTCTTGTGGCCGGCGACGACGATGTGCGGTTCGAGCGCGGCGACCCTGTCTAGGTTGGAGATCCACTCAGCACGCTCGGGTTCACCGGCCTCGGCGGTCATCATGTGGACCTCGTTGTAGGCCAGATCCCCGGTGACGACAGCGGCGACCGACGGAACATGGAGCACGGTGGAGTCGGCGGTATCGGCTCGACCGATCCGGATGACCCGCAGCTCGTTGCCCTCCAGGTCGATCGTGTCCGTGGTCAACGGTTGGGGCAACACCTTCTTCGTTCCGATCGGCACCTCGCCGGGGAAGATGGCCTCCCAGTACCCGGCGATGCCAGGGTTTGCCGACTGAGCGACAACTTCAGCCGTCGCAAGGCCTACTGCTCCCGGAAAGCGCTGGGTCGGTCGCGCCAGACCGAGCCAGTGGTCGCCATGGCCGCGGGCAATGTAGATGCGCGACAGCTTCCGCCCCTTCGTGTCGATCCAGTCCGCCAGAGCGTCGACCTGCCCATAGGTGGCCAGCGCGTCGACGAGGATCGCGTCGCGGTCGCCGTAGTCAGCGTCGCTGAAGACGGGGACCAAGTCGGCTCATCACCCGGCCCTTGGGGCGCGATTGCGCTCACAAACGTTCGGCCCGGGGCCGTGTACACCTCAATCCTGAGTTGCGTTGGGACGTGCTCAGCAGCCACAGATGCCATGGTTTCCGCCTCTCAAAACGGGCTCGAAACGGGCTCGATTGAAGAGGACGGTCGTCATCCTCACGTCGAAGGAGGATGACGGATACAATCTTCTTTTGTCAAGCAACGACGGGAGCGGTTGGAGGATTCAGCGTGGGGACGTCTCAAGCAGCGAAGGCTGCGAGCCATGACCGCATCCTCGACATCGCCGCGGCGCGGATCCGCCGCGATGGCGTGGACAACCTGTCGGTCGACGAGCTCATGAAGGAAGCGGGGCTCACCCACGGGGGCTTCTACCGTCACTTTGAGTCACGCGACCAACTCGTCGCCGAGGCAGCGCAGCGAGCTCTCACGCAGGGGAGCGCCTGGACCATCGCTGCCGCTCGACGCGGCGGACGGCGTGCATACGTCTCGCTCGTCGACGGTTATCTGAGCGTGCAGCATCGAGATCATCCTGAGGACGGCTGCGGCCTGGCCGGCGTCGCCGCAGACGTGGCGCGTGCGGGAGGCCCGGCGCGCGCGAGCTACACCCGCCAAGTCGAGATCTGCCTCGACGCCCTCGCTAACCTCCTCGATACCCCCGACCGCCAGGTCGATGAACGCGAAGCCGTCCTCACCCTCAGTGTCCTGGTCGGCGCCATCTCCATGGCTCGGGCCGTCGACGACCCCGACCTGTCCCAACAGATACTGACCCACGCCGCAGCCGCGTTGAAAGAACGAACCCCAAACTAGGGGACTTGGTGCTCGATTGATGCTTCTCTTGTTTGTCAAGCCGCTGCGGCGAGTGCGGCTCGAGGTATGAGCTCGCGATACATCTCGCGAGCGACGTAGCGCTTGAGGCACCGGATGATCTCCGGTTTGGACATGCCCACCTGGGTGCGCCGAGCCGTGTAGTTCCTCGTCGGCGCATCGGCGGCGAAGCGCACGATGACGACACGCCAGAGTGCGCAGTTGGCGTACCGATCGCCGCCACGGTTGAGCCGATGGCGACCGGTGGACTTGCCGGACGACGCCAGCAGCGGGGCCCCGCCACAAAGATTCGCAAACGCACCCTCTGGTCGAAGTCGCTCCGGGTTGTCGCCCTGCGGCTACGAGTACGGCACCAGCGACGTCGGTGCCGACACCCTTGAGCGCGCAGAGTGTCGGTGCAGCCTCCCAATCGAGCGCAGAACCCTACGCGTCAGGTCAGTGGCCACACCTCGATAACACCGTGTGCGACCGCACAAGGGCTATTGGCGGCAAGGCTGATCGCCTCCTCGACCGTGGCGGCCTCGATAACCCCGAACCCGGCGATCGGTAAGTCCGACCGCATAAACGGTCCCTCGCTTGTCTCTACGCCCGCCCCGTCGTGGTTGCGCACCTGCACCGGCTGCCCCGCGATACCCATCAACGCTCCTGCCGCGACTAGGCGCATGTCGTGTTGATGGGCCGCATCGCGGATTGCGGGGTCAGTCTGGTCGTAGCCTGCCCGACCTCCATATCCGATAGTCACGAATCTCGGCACGTACCGTACCTCCTCACTTCATTTGGCGCAGTATGCGCCGGATCACTGGGTCGGTCAGTTTGAGCAAAGTGGTGAACCGGACTCGAACCGCTTTCCGTAAAGCGCTTCGCCTTCGCTCCCTTTGTTCGTCACAGCCGTTTTCCCGAACTCTTCTCCTTCATGTTGGGGTAACTGCTGTGTGCTCGACCGACTTAACGTGTGCGTCAACGCAGGCGAGGTCCACAATCCCGCAGAGGAGAATCAGATGCTCCACCTAGCCCCACATCATCATGGTGCTGAGGAAGAGTGAAGACCCTGCACACGGCGCTCCGCGTCACCAACCTGCCTGCCTCGGTCCGGTTCTATACAACGCTCGGGTACAGCGAAGTTGGCCGCGTCGACAGCGGTGACGGTGAAACGCTAACCCTCCTTAGGTTTCCGGCGGAGGAGGTCGCGACACTCGAGCTTGTCCACCGGGCTGCCGAGAACCCGGTAGAGATCGGTACCGGGTTCCACCACCTCGTCGTGCAGGTAGACGACCTCGGCGCCACCGTCGACGTGCTTTCGCGCGCGGGCATGGAAACCGGGCCGATGGAGCGTCCCGGGGGCCCGGACGGCCCACGGACGTCATGGCTGACGGACCCCGACGGGTATCGGATCGAACTTGTGCAATGGCCGCCTGGACATCCCAGCGGGATTACCGTTGCCGACTTCCCTTAAGGGGCCTGGCCGGCGGCAAAAGGCGCGTGAGAGCTGGCGGAGTCCCTGTCTTAATTCCGTTCCAGTTGGGCGGATGCGCCTTTCTGGGTGCTGCGCACCGCGGAGCCGACGCGTTGCGGCTTGGTTGAGGGCAAGCCAATGATCGCTGTCGCCGAATCCCTTCCGTGACGGTCACGGTTGGTATCCGGCCTCCTCCGTCGTCAACTCCAGCTTGCTGGGCGAGATCGGAGGCCGATCGCTCAACAGGTGTCGGATTCGGGTCGAACGAGGCGCCCGATCGATCCGGTTCGCTGTCGAAGGACCCGAAGCGAACGGCGTCGGCCACGCTCGAACCGGCAACAATCGGGATGAGCCCTGAGCGCAGCGCTGCGCTCGATCGTCACGTCAACGAACTCATCACCAACACGGTCCTGAGCGTCGCGGGCCGCGACACTCGGGCTACCCATGGGAAGGCGCCCCTTTCGTCTGCTCGTCGCGGCGGTGGTCATTGTGGGAGGCGTCAACGGCGTGATGCTCGTCGTGGCACCGGTACTGCGACAGACGATCGTGGTCGACGACTTCTCCGAGACCCTGTCGGCACTCCTGGCGGCGACCGCCTGCCTCATCACCGCGGCTCGAGGCCGGGGTCGCACCAGGCAGGCTTGGGGGCTGATCGGCGTCGCTGCAGGCTTGTGGGGTCTCGGCCAGGCGGCCTGGACCTACCAGGAAGTCTTTCTCCACCTGGCCCCAGCGACCCTCTTTCCCTCGTTTCCGGATCTGGGCTACCTGCTCTCGGTACCGTTCGCGATCGCCGGCCTGCTCCGTCTCCCCGGAGCCGCCACCACCAACGAGGCGCGGATGCGTACGGTGCTCGATGGCGTGTTGATCGCCGGCGGATTGCTATTCATCAGCTGGGACGTTGTGCTCGGACCCGTGTACGCGTCGTCCTCAACAGACACCTTTGCGCAGATCGTCGGTCTCGCCTACCCGATCAGCGATATCGCGATGGTGACCATCGTGGTGCTCACGCTGTCGCGCCTGCATGCCGGACAGCGACTGCCGCTCGTCCTGCTTGCGTTTGGCGTCCTGCTCAATGCTGTGGCCGACAGCTCGTTCGCCTTCCTCACGACCCTCCAGAGCTACACGTCGGTGAACTTCCCCGATCTCGGCTGGACGATGGGCTATGCGCTCATCGGCCTCGCCGCGGTGGGCGCGCTGAGTACCTCAGCACATACCGGGGACGAGGCCATCCGGCAACCGCGGTGGACTCTGATGCTGCCGTATCTCACCGTCGCCGCCGCCGGCATCGCAGCCGTAGTGACCGAGTTCATCGCCGGGTCGCTCAACCGGGTGCTGGAATGGGATCTCATCCTCACCATCACCGTTGTGCTCGCAAGGCAGTATCTATACGCCCGTGAGACCCGCTCATTGAACGAACAGGTCGCGCGCAAGAACGAGGACCTTGATCTGAAGGTTGACGAGCGCACCCGGGCGCTCGTCGAGAGCCTCGAGGACCTCCACCGCTCCAACGATGAACGCACCAAGCTCCTCCTCCGGCTTGTGACCGTTCAGGAGCAGGAGCGGCAGCACATGGCCGGCATCATCCACGACGACATGCTGCAGTCGATGATCGCTGCGAAGATGCGAATGTTCCTGTTACACGGGAACGACGGGGTCGAGGACGCGACCGCTGCGTCGATCGAAGTCTTCTATCGAGGGAGCAATCGTGCGCATGCGCACGATGCTGAGCGATCTCCATCCGCACATCCTCGAACTCGGCCTGCGTGCGGCGGTAGAACAGTCGATCTCAGAGTTCAACGACGACGAGAACCTTGTGGTGGTTCTCACGAATGAGCTCACTGGGGATCCATCCCCGATCGTGGCCACAACGCTGTACCGCATCATCCGCGAGGCGCTCACGAATGCAAGCAAGCACGCGCGCGGCGCGTCCGTCACGGTGTTCCTGAACGGTGATCAGGGCAGCGGCTTCGGTGCACGCATCAGCGACAACGGCCCTGGATTCGCGCCTCGAACCGACAAGAGGTCCCCGCAGGGTCACCTCGGGCTAAGCTCCATGCATGAGCGTGCGGAGGCGCTTGGCGGGTGGGTACACCTCGACAGCGCCGAAGGAGCAGGCACTGCCATTGAGGTATGGCTGCCTCAGAAGCTGAAGTCCGTCGTTGAGATGCCTGCGGCATGACGTTTTCGTGACGAGTCGGCCCCCGGCGGTGTAAGGCGGCGCCGGCGTCCAGAGTGAGCGGCAATGAACGGCACGCGACTTCGTGTGATCATCGTGGACGACAGCGGGGAAGTGCTCTCAGCTCTCGGACGGATCATCGACAAGCAGGTTGATCTCGAGCTGATCGGGGTTGCGTCCAGCGTCGATGACGGCGTCCTTTTGGTGCGTCAGCTGCAGCCGGACGTGGTCGTCCTTGACGTCAACATGCCCGACGGCGGCGGCCTCAGAGCCGCAAAGGAGATGGTTGTCGTGGCGCCTGCCGCCCGCCTGATCGCCTTCTCCGCGTTCGACAAGACGCTAATTCGTAGGGCGATGACTGTCGCCGGCGTTTCCGCATACATATCCAAGTCGGGTGACATCCGCGAACTTCTCGACGCAATCCGCGTCGGGCGGGATGTCGACGCGTTCACACCCCGCTGAGGGCGCGCATCCAGTCGCCACGGTCGGTGCCTGATGGCGACAGGACTCGAACCTGCGACCGTTGATGAGCAGCCCCCGGTGTCATAGAGACTGCGGTCACTTAGTCCCAACGACCGACAGCTGAGAGTCGAGGCGGCCAGCGCCGCCGAGATGTCAGTCTGCGTCGTTGCCGAGGGCCCCAGCCGTGGAGCTGTCCCGGTCCATCGTGCTGACAGACGTATCCAGCCTCTAGAACGGTTCGAGCATCCCGCGGACGCTGCCGATCTCGTGTTGAACCGCGACCAAGTCGATCTCTTCGCGGGCTACGTTGGCGATTGCTCCAGCGCCCGTCACACTGGCCAGATAGAGCGCACAGATGACCGCGGTCCAAAACTGTAAGCGCTATGTAGGCGCTTGACTGCCACAATCTCTTGCTATGAGCAGCGGCATCCAGCCTCAACCATCGGGATTGATGCCTTTTGCAGGAAAAGTGATCATTCCTGGTTAGAGCACTACACGACGTGGGCGCGCAGGCGCCCAAACAAACTGCGCAACCTCTCGTTGCGAACTCAAGTCGGACGTCCGTCGGGGAGACAGGACTCGAACCTGCGACCCCTGGTCCCCCAGACTAGTCCTCACTTCCTTGATAATGCTGAGTTCGATTTAGAGTGCTTTCGTCGGGAAATGGTTGGAATGACGACTAGAGCGCCTAATGGAATCCGTTGGACTAGCGTCGACATCCACAGAGGTTTATTGAGCGTACCCCATCTCCCCTCTTCCCCGATTGTTCTTGTACCTCGAACTGGGCCGCATCGTAACGGGGCCACCAAGGGCGCATGGGATGACCATCTGCGGCTCCGTTTATTCGATTCGACCCTCCCCGGCTCCTGGAGCGGAAGACGGGGCTCGAACGCGCAATTTCAACCTTGGGAAGGGGGCGGTCCGTTTTTGTATTCAGCTGCGCCCGACAGACCGCTCAGGATGTCTATCCACCCCCATTTTCGAGCGCGATCACATGGCCTTCGCCAGTCACCATCGGCCAATCAAGTGGGAGTGGACGGCAGCCATCTCAATACTCGATTGCTCCGGTCCTCCACCCTACAGTCCGCCGAGTTCAACCACCCGCTCACTGTGCGCTCGTCAAGTAGCTCTCCGACGTTGTGAGCACTCCACCGCTCATGTCCGCCAAACCGGGGCAGGCTCGCCTCAGCCCTGACCACCTTCAACCCGCCCCTCATCCACCGACCAGTTATGACGGTTGCAGAGGAGTACCAGGTTGTCCAGGTGTCGTCCGACGAGATGAATGACGAGTTGATGCCCTCTACGAGACAGCGGCAAGACACGTGGACTGCGCCTCACTCGGCGCCACCGCCGCTCGAATCGAGACGGCAGGCGGTGACTGCAGCGAGTTATGCACGGTGCAATGGCCGATCGCTCGACGGACTGCTTCGACGCGAGACTCAGTTGTGGTCGAAGGCAGGTGTACCTCGATGGCGATGCTGGCGACGCGCCAGGGTGGCGCTCGCTCATCGTCCACGTGCAACGCACCGTCGGCCTCTCCCCTCCGGAGCCCAAACCGCGGCGGGCGTAATGGGCGACGCACGACGCCAGGGATGCGACGAAGAGATCGATGGGGGTCGGACCAGCATCATCGCCTCCAAACTCTCGGGGCTGGTCGACGATCACTTCATGACCGCGCACCGTGATCCGGTGGCGGTCACCGCCGAGGCTGACCACTGTCAGTTCCATGGCTGCTTTAGGTGAAGATGATCTGGCCGCCGGCGGCCTTCTCGTAGAACTCGCCCACGGTGATGATGTCCTGCACCTGGGGGATGAAATCGTCCTTGGTGAGTCCGAACAAGTCGACGGACGCCTTGCACGCATATAGGCCAGCGCCGGTGTCGGCGATCATCTCGACGAACTCTGGGATGGACGGAATATCGAGCTTCTCCATCTTGGAGGCCAGGTAGTGGGTCATCACACTCGACATGCCCGGAACACCCCCAAGCCAGGTGGAGAGATGCAATCCCGGGTTCCCCACGGTCGCGATCTTGATGTGCTCGTGACGCGCCTTGTGGACGGCATCGAGCCCGAAGAAGGTGAAGAACAGATTTGCCTCGATCCCCTCGGCGCGCGCCCCGTTGGCCATGATCAAGCCCGGGTAGACCCCGTCAAGGGATCCCTTGGAGATGATGATCGACACCTTCTCGACGGTCGCCGGCATGAATGCCCTTGGCGCCACCGTCGGTGCCGCGGTTGGTTCGACCGTCAGGGTGGTCATGTCAGATCCTCCTCGTCAGATGCAGCCGCGTGGCTTGGGGATACCGGCAATCCGTGCGGCCACCTTTGCCGGGCCCTTGGGGAACAGTTCGTAAAGCTCTTTGATGGAAACGCCAGATGCTTTGCCCAACACGCGCACGGTCGGTCCGGTCCCCTTCTCCAGGTACTCACTCCGCATGAAGCGGATGACCTGCCAATGACGGTCGGTGAGGTAGCTGATGCCTTCCTGCGCAGCGAGCGCGGGGACCATGGCGTCGCTCCACTGTGATGGGTCAAGAAAGAAACCTTCATCGTTGCGAGCGACGTCGGCGAACTCGACGGTTGCGACGTTCATGCTGCTTCCTCTCAATGCGTTCCCGCGGGAACCTTGTGTTTGCCGGCGGTCGGCATGTCCGATGCGATGCCGGGGATGGAATGACCCGGTAGCAGCGCGTGCCAGTAGAACCACTGGAACATCAGCTTGCCGAGGTGGTTGAGGTGCGACTCTTTCAGGAGCGGCAGGCCGATGCGGTCAGGAAAGTGACCGGGCAACGGTTCGGTGTCGTAGTTGAAGTCGATGAGCACCGCCTTGCCGAAGCCTGTCTCGATGAAACAGTTGGCATGGCCGTCGTAGCTCGCGTCAAGCGATTCCCCTTCGAGGAATCTCCGGATGTTCTCGGTGAGCACTTCGCCCTCGAAGTGCGTGACGGATCCTGCTTTCGATATCGGCAGCCCGGCCGCATCACCGATGGCGAAGACATTCGGCGCAGCCTTGGATTGCAGCGTGTGCGGATCGGTGGGTATGAAGTTGAGCTCGTCGCCCAGTCCTGGGGACCGCCCGACAAGATCGGCGCCACCGTGGAGTGGCACGACCACGCCCAGATCGAATGGCACCTCGCGCCCGTCGTATGCAACCAGCTTCCCCCTTGTGGCGTCGACGCTCCCGGTGTTGAACTCGGTGACGACCTCGATGTTCTTCTGCGCCAGGAGTTCGCCGAGCTGTCGTGAGGCCACTGGCTTGGTGAAGGCACCGTCGAGCGGAGTCACATACGTCAGCGTGACGTCGTCGCGGACGCCCTTCTCGCGGAAGAACCAATCGGAGAGGAAGCAGAACTCCAGCGGCGCCACTGGGCATTTGATGGGCATGTCGACGACGTTCACAACGATCCGGCCGGCCTTGAAGTTCGCGAGCGCGGGCGCAAGCGCGCGCGCTCCGTCGAGCGAATAGAACGTGAAAACGTTCTGTTCCCACCCGGGCCCGGCGAGTCCCTCAGTCTCACTGGGCATCAGCACCGCGCCCGTCGCGATGACGAGGACGTCGTAACGCTCACTGGTTCCATCCTCGAAATGCACCACATTCGCGCCGAGGTCAACGCTCTCGATGGTGGCTTGGAGGTAGCGGACCCCTGCATGCAACTGATCGCCCCGGGATCGCACCAGTTCCTCTGCCTGAGCCAACCCAAAGGGGACAAAGAGCAAACCAGGCTGATACACGTGGGCGTCGTTCCCATCGACCACCGTGATATCTGTCGATCGCGGCAGCACCCGGCGCAAGCGGTTCGCGGTGATCGTTCCACCGGTGCCGCCACCGAGAATGAGAACGTGCTTTTGGTCATTCATCGCAGCCCCAGGATGGCACCTGGTGCGATCGTCAGCCAGGGTCCAATCGCATCGGTTTCGTGTGACCTTGGACCCTTCTCGCGTCCGAACTTGACGTAGCAAGAGAATCGCCCTGAGCTCGGCAAGGCTGAGGTTGCCAATACCAACGCACTGAAGAGGGTCCCGGGGTACCGTCGCACTCCGAAGTGGGACGTTAAGTCAGTTGACGTGTTCGATCGAGTGCCGTTTCGCCGCGATCCAGGTGAAGGGTTGAACCGCGCCACCGGGTGTGACGTGCTCCTCGCGGCTCAACTCAGCCACTTTGAAGCCGTCGAGGAGGCGTTGGAGGTCGGTGGCGTCATAGCGCGACACAGGGAGCCCGGAGCAGTGGTCCGGTCCGTCGGCAGCGAACGTGGCCATGATCAGCGCCCCGTCGTCGCTGATCGCCTGACGCATCACATCCAGATACCTCGCCCGCTCCGCGGTATCGGTGAGAAAGTGAAACACCGCGCGGTCGTGCCACAGGCCATATCGGCGTTCCGGCTGCCAGGACAGGATGTCCTCGCGAAGCCAGCGCACCGGAGCGGCGTCACCGAGCCGGTATCGAGCAAGCTCAAGCGCCGTCGACGACACGTCGAGGACAGACACGTCGGTGTAGCCCCGAGCCAGGAGCTCGTCTACGAGGAGGGAGGCGCCGCCGCCGACGTCGACAATCGGCGCTGTCTTCGGCACGCCGAGACGGTCGATGAGAGTCAGAGACATCGCCGGTTCGCGCTGATACCAACTGACCCGGGTCGCTCCTGCGTCGGCGTAGCGCCGGTCCCAATGTCGACGTCGCGATATGGAGCGCGCCCACTCAAAAGGCATAGACGACAAAGTCTGCCCCCGCGCAGTGGACGAGTGATCCTTCAGCGGTGCAACCGCTTACACCTGTATTGGGCGCTCGACGCAGCTGCTCGGTTTTCATCGAAACACCTGAATTGCAATCAACCGCGCGGAGCTTGCTTTAGCTCGGAGGTCACCTGCCGGTCGGATAGGCCGCCAAGAAGATCGTCGCTTCTTTGCAGTCGCGCGGCCATCGGTACGCGCGGCACCGGGTTCTCGATGGGAGGACAAGAACGTCCCCCGCTCCTAGCACCCGATCACCGGCATGGCGCTGATCCGCTCCCGGCTCATCACGCGGGCTGCTTCCTTGATGCGTGTCGACGTCGAAACCGTAACCGGATTGCGGGTCATGACCTCGGTCACTGTGACATGCCGGGTCGGGTCCTCGGCTGGACCAGCGCGTTCGGTCACGGCTCGACCCACCGCGGCTCCGGCGGCTTCTCCGGCCACGCCGGCACCACCAGCAGGGGGCTGTGCCCTGCGTGAATCAGTTTGGTGGAAACGCTGCCGAGGAGAAGGCGCCGTGCGGCCCCGAAACCACGCGCACCGACGACGATCAGAGTCGACCCCGGTCGATCACTTTCGCGTGCCAGCAGGGCGTCCGCGGGGTCACCGCTGTCGGTCGTTGCACTGACCGGATGACCCGCCACGGGCTCGAGATTCTCCGCGAACCGGTCCAGGCGCTCACGCTCGGTCTCGTCAGGATCGTCAAAGGTGAAGTACCGCTTCGCCTCCGGTGCCGGCAGCGGCTACCCACGCACCCTTTGCGACCAGGCCATGCTGGCCGCCGCGATCGTCCGCGACGGGTGTCTCCTCGATAAGAAATCGACCGCTCGGGACGTCCACTTCGAGCGCGGAATGGCAGGTCGTAGCGGCTGCAGCGACGGATCGCTGCCTCACGCGCCTCGCAGACGCCACCATTCACCCGGAGCCAGCCGCCTGCACCCAACGGCAGCCAGTGGAGATCGACGCCGGAGATCCTGTCCTGAGTCCTTGCAGGCGGCGCCTCAACTCAGGCCGGCGTGGCCGAGGCTGGCAGTCCCTCCAGGAGACGCTTCAGGCTGGCCCATATGGTCCGCTCCTGGCGCTGACCGATCAGTGTGATTATCGGTCGCATCAGCTTGAGCCCGCCGTGCGGCTGTAGGTTCCAGTCCCAACGCAGGATGGTGCCTCCAGCCACCGGGTCGAATCTCAAATCGCCTCGAATATCCATTCCGGGCAGGCGTGTCAATGACGCCAGGCGTCGGGGGCGCTCATACGACGTCCACTCGATGATCACCGACGACTTTCGTCCCATGGTGCTCACCTCGGCACGGAACTGCGAGCCCACGCCGATCGGCCCGGACGATGCCAGCTCAGCATAAGTCATTCGGGGGTTGTAGCGCGGCTCGTTGCGCTCGTCTGCGCAGAAGTCAAACACCGCATCGGCTGGGCGCTCGATGATGATTTCACCGTTTATCCGCTTAGTCATGGACAACTCTCCCGATACGCGAAAGGCATTGAAGGTCCACCACCGTCAGGAATCTGACTATCAATCTTTCGTGAAAGTGCCGCCAGGGTCTAAGGTCACCTGCGTCCGAGCCAGACAACAACTCCGCCTCCCGGGCGAGCCGGAGGCTAGGTAGGGTCCTGCGGCGGGCCTACTTGTGACAAGCGGCCCTTTTTCCGTCTCTGCGGCTTCGCCCACAATCGTAACTACCGGCAGCGCTCGCCTACTTCAGGGGCAGCCGGGAAGGAGGCGCAACGTGGGCAGGATCGCCGACAGTGCGAACCACCGATGGTTCGGATTGACCCCCATGCAATTCTTCGGGGCCGTAGCCCTACGAGTGATAGTCGCCGCGATTGTCGGTGTAGTCGTGTACCTCGCCACTGGGAGCGTGCTCTGGCTGATCGTGGCGCTCCTGGCGACGAGTGTGGTGATCAGCAGCGTCGCAAACACACGTCACCGCGCCTGAGGGAGGTCGGGTGCGCGGCCCGGCCCCCAGCGCGTACTACCCGCCGTGCTGGGAATCCGGGCGGTGACGTTGATCACTGCACTCACGCCAAGCCCGCGATGCCTTATCCGCACTCCCCGGTCCACCGTGCCAAAAGGCCCGAGAGATTTGTTACGTCCTCCCCTCGCCAACGAGCCTCCCGCAGTGTCTAGTTGAACATGTTGAATCGGGCGATCCGTGGGTTCGCCAAGGAGGCACGTCATGAGCCGTGAGGATTCTCAGAAAGGGACCCGAACGACCATAATGGTCATCGAGGGCCTCGTTGGAATCGCCGCACTGATCGCTGGGCTCCTCTTCATCGTGCGACCTGACGGCTCTCTGCTTGGGATGGCCAGGGGCACCCTCTCCGGCACAGGGTTCAGCGACTACCTCGTGCCGGGCATCCTGCTCGTGGTCGTCGTCGCCGGCGGGACCCTTCTCGCGGCCGGTGCGGTTGGCCTGCGGACGCGCAATGCGGCCGAACTAGTACTCGCCAGCGGGGCGATGCTGCTGCTCTTCGAAGGTGTCGAGGAGGCGCTCATCGGCTTCAGCCCCGAGCGACCCCTCATTGTTCTTCTCGGTCTCGTCCTCATCGCGTTGTCGCTGCGGCTGGCTGGACCGATGCGAGCGGCTCAAATAGAACTCGCGGGGGATAGGTTGGACGTTCAGTTTCCGGGCTCCTCGGCTCTTCTGGCGTTCAAGCGGCCACTCGCGATTCCTCTGGCACATGTCCGACGGGTGGATCGCGCGACGCATGGCCCGGAGGAGCAGTGGAAGGGCTTTCTCGGGCTCGGTACATGGCTCCCCGGTGTCATCGGAGCGCCGAGATTCCGTCACGCCGGCGGCCGCGTGTTCTTGAACGTGAGTGATCCCGCGAACGCCATCGTGCTGCAGCTCGATCAGGAGCACTACTCGCGCCTGGTGATTGACGTGGCAGATCCGGACCGAACCATTGCAACCGTCCGCGCGGCAATCGCCGGCCAAACCCGCAGCGCGGCCTGAGCGTGGCCAGTCGCGGCCCCCGGTTGCCGAACCTGCAAACGCTGCAGTTACTCGTTGCCGTGACAGGGTTAACCGTGGGCGCGGTTCTGCGCATTGTCGGCGCGGTCGCGCCATCGAACCTTCTCTGGGGTGCCACAGCGGCGGTCGCCCTGCTGCCAACAACGATCTCTGTTGCGCGTGACCTGCTGCGTCATCGCGCCGGGGTCGACGTCGTCGCGGTGCTGGCTCTGGGTGGCACCCTCGGTGTCGGTGAGTACCTCGCCGGCGCCGTCATCGCATTCATGCTCGCCACCGGCCGCGAGCTCGAGGCGAGGGCATCTGCACGGGCTCGTCGAGAGCTGTCCGCCCTCCTCGCGCGAGCACCGACCGTGGTGCACCGCGTTGAAGGCGACACGCTCATCACCCAGGCGATCGACACCGTCCGAACTGGCGATCTGCTCATCGTTGCGCCCGGTGAGGTGGTTCCAGTCGATGGCCTGCTGGCAAGTGATATCGCCACCTTCGACGAATCGGCGCTCACCGGTGAAACGGCGCTGGTGGAACGCGTGATGAGCGATCCGGTTCGGAGTGGTGGTGTCAATGCGGGTGGCGCGTTTCGTCTCCGCAGTACCGCCACCGCTGATGAGAGCACGTACGCCGGCATCGTGCGGCTGGTGCGTCAGGCGCAGGAGTCGCGCGCACCGTTGGTGCGCGTTGCCGACCGGTTTGCCCTGTGGTTCGTGCCTCTGACCATCGCGCTCGCCGGACTGTCAGGAATCCTCGCTCGCGACCCCGTGCGCGCAGTTGCCGTGTTGGTGGTGGCCACGCCATGCCCGCTCATCCTCGCCGCGCCGATTGCGCTGGTTGGGGGCATGTCGCGAGCTGCGCGTCGGGGCATCGTGGTCAAGGGCGGCGCGGCGCTCGAAACGCTCGGACGTGCGAATGTCCTGCTCTTCGACAAGACGGGCACGCTCACCGAAGGTCGAGCGCGAGTCGCCGACATCGAGACCGACGGCAGCATCAGCGCGGATGAGGTGTTGCAACTCGCCGCGTCGCTGGATCAGATGTCGACCCACGTACTTGCCCGGCCGATCGTCCAGGCAGCTCGCATCAGGGGCCTTCACCTCGCCCTTCCCGACGACGTACACGAGGACCCCGGCAGAGGCGTCTGCGGAGGCGTGGCCGGACGGAGCGTGACAATCGGTCGCGCCTCGTATGTCGCGGACGGCAGCGTAGTGCCGGCTTGGGCCGCGCGCGTGCGCAGACGCACTGCCTACGAGGGCCTCGCCAACGTGTTCGTGGGCGTCGACGGGATTCTGGTCGGCGCGATGGTGCTCGAGGACCCGCTCCGCCCCGACAGCGGCCGTGCCGTCGCACGTCTCCGGCGGGCCGGGATGCGCCGTATGGTGATGGTCACCGGGGACCATCCGGACGTGGCCCAGGCCGTCGCGTCGGCAATCGGCGTCGATGCGGTCTATGCCGAGCGCAGCCCAGCCGAGAAGGTCGACGTCGTGCGTGAGGAGCGCCAGCGAGGCGTCGTCGTGATGGTTGGCGACGGCATCAATGACGCCCCGGCGCTGGCCGCTGCTGACGTCGGTGTCGCCATGGGAGTTCGGGGGGCCACGGCGTCATCCGAAGCCGCAGACGTGGTGCTCATGGTCGACCGCATCGATCAACTCGCCGAAGCGGTCCAGATTGCCCGCCGCTCCCACCACATCGCATTGCAGAGCATCGCCGTCGGTATGGGACTCTCGCTCGTCGCCATGGGCATTGCTGCAACCGGCGGGCTCGTGCCCGTTGTCGGCGCCGTCGTGCAGGAAGCGATCGATGTCGCTGTGATTCTCAACGCACTGCGCGCCCGCGGTGGCCGGGAGGAGCCGCGACCTTCCGAAGTGGCGCTGAGTGCCGGACGTCAGGTGCTTCTCGAGCACGCGGCGATGGAATGCGAGACAGCGCAGCTCAGAAGTCTCGCCGATGAGCTCGGGCACCTTCCGAGGGCCGCTGCCCGCATCCGCCTTGAAGAGGTGAAACGATTTCTGCGCGACGACCTTCTGCCGCACGAGCAGGAGGAAGAGCAGCATCTGTACCCGGTGGTCTCCCGTTACATCGGGGGCCCGGAGAGCGTGGCGGTGGCGCGCCGCGAGCACGCCGAGGTGGCACATCTGTCGCGCGTGCTCAGCGGCATGATCGACGCACTGGATCCGGGCGGTCCCGATGACGAGGATCTGATCGGACTGCGCCGCGTTCTGTATAGCCTGTCGGCGGTCCTGAGCCTGCACCGGTCCGGGGAGGAGGAACGTCTCATCGCCGTGGTTGGCGAGCACGACGAAACGCCGATTCGCAGAACAGGATGACCCGGCAGGCGTTGACGCCCGTCGCCGCCGACGGCGCTCTCGACGTGGCGCGGGAGCAGGGCCTCAGCTCAGACGAGGTGGCGCAGCGGCAGCTTCGGGGTGAGGTCAACTCGGTGCCAACTGGAACGAGTCGTTCGGTGGTCTCGATTCTCGCCGCCAACCTCTTCACCAGGTTCAACGTGTTGCTCGGCATTCTGCTGGTGGCGATTCTTGTCATCGGGCCGCTTCAGGACGCCCTCTTCGGTCTCGTGTTGATCGTGAACACACCGATTGGCATCGCTCAGGAGCTCCGCGCCAAGCGGACACTCGATCGGCTCGCTGTGCTCACCACCCCTACGGCTCGCGTCATTCGCGATGGTGCGGAGCAGGAGATCCCCGCAACGGCTCTTGTGGTTGGGGATGTCATCGATCTTCATACAGGTGATCAGGTGCCGGTGGACGGCAGCGTTATGCATGGCAATGGGCTCGAGATCGACGAGTCGCTGGTCACCGGCGAATCGGCTCCGGCTGAGAAGCGCAATGGCGACGAGGTGCTGTCGGGCAGTTTTGTCGTCGGGGGCAGCGGCTTGATTCGGAGTACCAAGGTGGGACTGGCGGCGTACGGAAACGCTCTCGCCGCTGAAGCGCGTCGCTTCGCGCCCGTGCGATCCGAGGTGCGCCGCGGCATCGACCGGCTGCTCCTCATCATCGCGATACTGATCGTCCCCTTCGGCGCCGCACTGATCGTGAGCCAGATCGAGGCCAATGACACTCCCGTCGAGGCGGTGCGTTCTTCCGTCGCCGGGCTCGTGACGATGATCCCCGAGGGACTCGTGCTGCTGACCAGCGTCGTCTTCGCCATCGCCGCCGTCCGGTTCGCGCAGCGCGGTCTGGTCGCTCAGGAATTGGGCAGCGTCGAGATGCTGGCTCGGGCTGATGTGGTGTGCCTCGACAAGACCGGAACACTCACCGATGGGCAACTCAGCGTTGAAACCGTGGTGGCTCTCGGAGGCGACGACAGCAGCGTCGTCGCTGCGCTCGGCGCGCTCGCAGCAGTGGATCCTCATCCCAATTCGACGCTGGCAGCGCTGGCGCGTGCATTTCCGACGCCGATGGATTGGACGCCGACCAGCGTCGTGCCCTTCTCGTCCGGGCGCAAGTGGAGTGGCGCTACCTTCGAAGGTCGAGGCTCGTGGATCCTCGGAGCGCCGGAGGTGCTCACGCTCGCGCCCGACGCATCAGGTATGCGTGAGAAAGCGGAGCAATGTGCGGAAGCAGGGAACCGGGTCATGCTGATCGGGCGGCTGAGTTCGCTGCCCGCGATCGATGAAGCCATGACCTCTGTCGAGCCGCTCGCGTTAGTCGTCCTCCGTGAACGCCTCCGTCCGGATGCGACCCGGATCCTCGCGTACTACCGGGATCAGGGCGTCGCGGTCAAGATTCTCTCCGGCGATCATCCCGCCACCGTCGCCGCCCTGGCGGCGTCGGCTGGTATGCAGGGAGCTGATCACCCGCTTTCCGGCCCCGACCTTCCAGGTGATGTCGCGGAGTTGGAGCGCCTCGCGGAGACGACGGCCGTTTTCGGCCGCCTGAGTCCGCAGCAGAAACGCGATCTTGTGCATGCCCTCCAGGCGCGCGGACATGTTGTCGCCATGACCGGCGACGGGGTGAATGATGTTCTGGCACTCAAAGCGGCGGATGTCAGCGTCGCGATGGGGTCCGGGAGCGCGGCCGCACGAGCTGTTGCACGTCTTACTCTCGTCCATGATTCATTCGGCAGCGTTCCGTTCGCCATAGGCGAAGGCCGCCGCGTGATTGCGAACCTGGAGCGGGTCGCGACCTTCTTCCTCACCAAGTCGGTCTACGCCATGGTGCTCGCGGCCGCCGTGGCACTACGCGCAACGCCCTTCCCACTCCTCCCACGACAACTCTCGCTCATCGGGCTGCTGGCCATCGGTGTCCCGGCCTTCGCTCTGTCGTTCGCCCCGAGCGCGGAGCGAGCTCGATCAGGTTTCGTCTCGCGAACGCTGACCTTCGCAATTCCAGCCGGTGTCGTCGCCGGCGTTGCATCCTACGTGGCATTTGAGATCGCGATTGCCGCCGGGAGCAGCATCGATGACTCCAGAACCGTTGCCACGGTCGTGCTGCTCGGCATCGGCCTCTGGATTGTCGGACGCGTGGCCCAACCGATCGGCTGGTGGCGCCTCGGTCTCCTGGCTGCGATGGCTGCAGGAGCAGTGCTCGCCTTCACGCTCGAGGTCGGCCGCTTCGTCTATGGGCTGGCGCTGCTCGACCCCGGTGAGTGGCTCGAGGCCGCCGCAATCACCGCGCTGGCCATCGTCGTATTAGCGCTTGCCTTGCGCATCAGCGCCCGCCTCACAGTTGGGCTGCATCGGCGTGCACGCCGTTCGAGCGCCATGACCGTGAAAGGTGCCCTTCCCTAGCCAGCCGGGAGCTCACCCACGGTCGCCGAGACGACTCGCTCGGCCCCGGCGGCCGTGATCACAGTGAGTGAGATCACCTGACCCGGTCGGCTGTCAGCGAGCGCCACTGAAAGGTCTGTCGTCGTTCGAATCCGCACGCTCGCGAACTGAACGATGACGTCTCCGGTTGTCAGCCCAGCCGATGCCGCTGAGCTGCCGGCCATCACCGCGGTAATCAAGGCGCCGACCGGAGTGTTCGTGCTGTCGACGACCGTGCTCGCGCGGACTTCGAGGTCCGCGCGATGCGAATTCACGACATGGCCATTGGTAATGATCTGGCTCGTGATGTCTTTGACCGTGTTGGCCGGAATGGCGAAACCGATGCCGTTTGCAGCGGCGCCCAGGGTCGGGTCGCCGGCAGTAAGTGTTGGGATCCCGACGACCTGCCCAGCGAGGTTGACCAGCGCGCCCCCGCTGTTGCCCGGGTTGATTGCCGCACTCGTCTGGATGGTGTCGGGAAGTGTGATGCCGCCAGGTTCGGAGACCGTCCGATCTACGGCGCTGACGATTCCCTCAGTCACGCTGCTCTGAAGCCCGAGCGGGTTACCGATGGCGAGCACGATCATGCCGACCTTCAGAGTGGCAGAGTCCGCGAATGCGGCAGGGTCGAGGTGACCCGCGACATGGATGACCGCGAGGTCGCCGGCGGCGAAGGTGCCCACCAGCGAAGCGGCCTGCGTTTTGCCTTCCGCAGTGGTGACCTCGATGGTCGACGCACCGGAGACGACATGGTTGTTGGTCACCACATCGCCGTTGTCGTTGAGGACGACTCCAGAGCCCAGACCGAGGTTGGTCTGAATCTGCACGATCGAAGGACGCACCCTGTCCACCACTCCGACAAAAGCGTTCTGCAGGTCAGTGGCAGCGGAGCCGGAGCCAGTCCCGGCGGAGGTCGTTGCTGTGGGCGAGCCGGACGGTGCGTTTGCCGGCTGACTGCTGCACCCGGTGAACACGATGGCGATGAGCATCGCGCCCAAGCCCGCAACGAGTTTCAGCGTCCGAGGTCTGCGCATCGGGCGCCGCGCGAGTGCGGCCGTGCCGACCCTTGTCATTCCAACTTCTCACGATCCAGTGTGGCCGAGCTGGCAGTCCAGCCTGCTCACACCACCTTCGCCGCTTGTAGCGATGGCCACAAGAGGAAGAGGTCCTACGCCGGGAAGGACCTAGGGCACATGACTTCCTGGCTTGCGCCAGTTGCTCATCACGACCGCAATGCTCCAGCAGGGTCCAGGCTACCAACTGAGGGCGACGCTTCGACGGGGATGATGACCTTCGGCCCTGGTTAAGCGCGCAGGGAGGTGCGAGCCTTGATTCATGAATGAATACCGTTGTAGCGAGGGCTGATAATGAATCGTGGAATGCGCCGCACCGTGCTCCTCGACCTGAACCTGTTTCTCGGCGTCACCGCAGTCGCCGGCGGCGTCGCCTTGCTCACGGGATGGATCAAGATGCCGCTGAGCTCACTCGCGGGCAGTCCGTTCAGTGACTACACGGTCCCGGCAATTCTGCTCGTCGTCGCGGTCGGCGGCACGGCCTTGCTCGCGGCATGGCTCGTTCACCTGAAGCTGAGTGTCGGCGTTCCAGCATCAGTAGTCGCGGGGGGAGCGATCATGGTCTACGAGATCGTTGAGTGGAGCGTGATCGGCTTCGCGTGGCTGCAGGCAGCATATATGGCGATCGGTGTTCTCATCATCGGCCTCGCCATTTGGGTGCGTCTTGCACAGGTCTCTGGTCGAGCCGAGCGCCAAGGATCGCCGCACGCGATCCACTGACCGATGGCGCAACCGTCTCCTCATTGGTCGCAACGCGTCCTCGGCCGCCGTTGACGCCAGGATTCCGATGACATTCGACCCCGGACTTGGATGCCCTTGAGCACTGGAGAACAGAGCGTCTGTGCGGAGATACTGAATCCAGTGATCTCGTTGTCGCCATCGGAGGAAGATCATGTCCGCTCAAACCCAACGCCGCCTGGAACGGCCCGAAGACCGAGTCATCGCGGGCGTGTGTCACGGCCTCGGCAGTTACTTCGACATGGATCCCGTCGTGGTTCGAATCGTCTTCGTGATCCTCACCGCAGCCGGTGGCGCAGGAGTGCTCGCGTATCTGATTCTTTGGATTGTGATGCCGACAGCTGGATCAACCGTCGCGACCGGCGGAGCAGGCATCGGTGAGGGAGTCCGCACCATGGCGACCGATTTGAAGGACGTCGGGCGCGAGTTCGGCAGCTCGGTGGCGGGCGCATGGCCGCCTCCACCGCCACCCCCGACCTATCCGTCGGGCGTTGACCAGGCGTCAGCCTCGCGGGCAGCGCGAAAAGCTGGGTATCGGCACGAGCGCGGTGTGCCGATTCTTGGCCTCGCCCTCATCGTCCTGGGACTGTGGCTTCTTCTCGCCAATCTCGGCGTGCTCGACTGGGCGAGCGCGCGATACGTCTGGCCGGTTGCTCTTGTGGTTCTCGGTTTCGCCCTGCTCATACAACGTCTGCGCTGAGCACCAGGTCGAGACCGACTTCATCCTCTCGAAAGGGTGCACAGCGCAAGCTGTGAAAGCCCCCTCTTGGAGAGTCGCCGCATCGGGTCCACTACCCGCCAGCGGCGGCTCTCTTCCGCGCTGTCTCTGCGTAGCTTCACCACGCTCGTTCAGGGCTTCTTGACAACTGCAGAGCCGCCGGAAACGGTGACAGCGCTGGCCGCAGTGCCGGCGGTCGCTGTTCCTGGCGAAAGCGTGGTGGTCGTCGTCTTTGAGATGACCCCGTCGTCACCGGTTGTGATGACGGTGGTCACCGTTCGCACGGCCGACACTGCCGGGATCGCCGTCTTTGTCGGAGCGCCGATGGCCACAAAATAGCCGACAAGACCGACCCCTGCGATACCCGCGGCGCCGGCGACCGCCTTGATCTTGCGGCGCAGAGCCAGGGCGCGATCTCGTCGCTCGACACGATCCTGATGTGGCGGTACGGGTGACATGTTGGTTCTCCGGAAGTTGCGTCTTGAGTGACATCAGCGTCCCATCGATGGCTGGCGACAACCTTGACGAATGCTCTGAGTTCGCTGAGACATCAGTCGATGCGGCGCCGCGATCAGCCGGCACGAGATCGATGCGTCTCAGGTGCGGGCGGCTCCATCGTCGTCAAGAAATCATGACGACGCGGCAGACCGTATCCAACCTGGGATCTACCGCGACTTAGTGGCATGGATCAGGCGCCGTAGTGGCGCTCGCAACCCGGAGGACATCTTGCGCCGTCATGCTCGTTCTCACTTCTTCTCCACGGTCGTACTCGTTGGGCTGGCCGGGGTCGTCACCGGCGTCGGTGCCGCAGGCCACATCGGCCCCTTCGCGGCGCTCGGCGCCGCTGCTCAGCACACCGTCGCCGCCCAGCTCCCGGGTGCCCCGCTTCGGGCCGACAGCCTTTATCCGGCTCCGACAAAGCCTCCGACCGTCCATGAAATCATCGTGATCACCGACCCGGCGCCAACTTCACGGCCCGGGTCTGGTTACTCGGCAGGTGGCCACAGCTCGACGGCGACACCCTGGCCGACCGTCACAGCTTCCCCGACACCGTGGTGCGATGACAGTTGTGGTGGTGGCGGCGGCGGTGGTGGAGACAACTGAGGTGGCGCACTATCGACCCGACGACCGCGACAAGGCGCTCAAGCGAGTTGCGTCATGGACGATCGGCGGCGTCTCTGGCGTCGTAGCGGTCACCGGAGCCCTGTCGGCGGTCAGCGCAGCGGGTTTTGCTGCCGCGACGAGCGCGCCGCTCGAGCGCGTGCCGTCGATTCCTCCCGAAGCAGCTCCGATCCAATCGACACCACCCTCGCCGGCCGTGATCATCAAAGTTGTCCACGTTCCGGCTTCGGCAGGAGCCTACCGCGGGGCGCGCGGGATCTCCCCGCCTCGCGTAGCGCCCGGCGGCGTCGCGAAGGGTTCATCGCCACCGCCTCCTCCCCCGCCGCCACCGGTATGTCACTCGACGCCAACACATCCGTGTTGACCTCTCGTGCATTCCGTGCAATGGGCACGATGAACGTCGTGGTGGTGGACGACCCTGACGCGCTGGCGGCGGCGACCGCCGCCGCGCGCGCGGTGATCGACGCGGTCGACCGGGCATGCTCTCGGTTTCGAACGGAGTTCGGAGATCTCGATGCTCAACAGCTCGGCAGGGTGCGGGCCGGTTCCCGTCTCGGAACTACTCGACGACGTCATCGGCAACGCCCTTTCGGCCGCCGCGGCCACCGACGGGCTGGTCGATCCCACCGTTGGTGGGCTCATGGAGCGCATCGGGTACACCGTGACCTTTGTCGACCTGCCCGGAGACGGTCCCTCGATCGATCTCCAGATCCGCTCAGCGCCAGGATGGACGAGCGTCGACCACGATCGGGTCAACCGCACGGTGACGCTCCCGGAGGGCGCGTCGATCGACCTCGGGGCGGTCGGCAAGGCCTGGGCCGCCGACCGCGCTGCCCTCGCCGCGGCGCGGCGAGCCGGCACCGGGGTGCTGGTGTCGTGTGGGGGCGATGTGGCGATGTCCGGACCGAGTCCCAAAGACGGGTGGTGCGTCAGGGTCGCCGAAGCGATCGACTTGGCCGACTGGCAGGACATCCAGGTGTTCGACGGCGGCGTTGCCACCTCTGGCACCGGCAGCAGGACATGGCGCCGTGGCGGAGAGGTCCTGCACCACATCCTCGATCCGCAACGGGACTCCCGTCGCGCTCTCCGTGGGTGATGGCCAGTGTCGCTGCCGCGTCGTGTACTCAGGCCAACGCTGCTGCGACCGCCTCGATCGTGCTCGGAGAAGGTGCGCCCTCGTGGCTCGACAGCCTTGGCGTGCCAGCACGGCTTGTCAGGCGTGATGGCTCGATCGTGAGGGTAGGACCGTGGCCGGTCTGACATCGGGGCCGGGCTTGATGCTCGCGTCGTTTTCAACCAACCCCAGCCCGCTGTGGTTTGCCACGCGCGGCGCCGGCGTGATGACGCTCGTCTGTCTGACCGGGGTGGTGATCCTGGGGATCTCAACATCGCTCCGGGTCACGGGTGGGCGCTCACCGCGCTTCGTGATCGCGGCACTGCATCGCAACTTCGCGCTCTTCACGATCCTGCTCCTGGCGGTACACATCGCGACATCGGTTCTCGACCCGTTCGCCGGGATTCGGCCCGCCGATGCGGTCGTTCCGTTCAGCGGCGCGTATCGAACCTTCTGGCTCGGCCTCGGCGTCCTCGCCGCCGAAGTGCTGCTCGTGGTCACGGTGACCAGCCTCCTACGCGGGCGGATCGGGCCCCGCGTCTGGCGGATCATCCACTGGGCCGCGTATGCGTCGTGGCCGCTGGCGGTGGTGCATGGGCTCGGAACCGGCTCCGACTCCCAGGAACCGTGGATGCTCGGCCTCACCGCCGCATGCATGGCAGCGGTGCTCGTCAGCCTGGGGCAGCGCCTGCTGGTCGGACGGCTGCGCACCCTGCCGGTGCGCCTCGCAAGCGGGGTGGTCGCGGTGATGGCGACGTACGCGATCTGCGCCTGGAGCGTGGCCGGTCCGCTCCGTCCGGGGTGGGCCGTGACCGCCGGTACACCGGCGTCAATCCTCGCCTCGAAGCCGAGCGCGCCACCGATCCGTTCTGCCACGCACGGGTTCTCCGACGCCCTGATCGGCACGGTGACGAAAACATCGAGCGGCGTCGACATCGGATTACGGGACACCGTGGACACGGCGTTGACGATGGTGATCATGCCCGCCGGACCCACGGAAACGTTGCCGCAGCTGACCGTCGCTCGCAACGCTGTGACCGTCTGCGCAAATGTGCCGGCCCGCGTGGGAGTTTCGGTTTATGCCGTCTGCAAGGGCACGCGCCTGGTCATCACCATGTTCGGGACTGGACCGTCGATCACGGGGCGTCTGGTCACCTCGGGACCCCTGGGGTGACCGCGACCGAGGTTCTCACTCCGCCGGATGCACCGCCGCTCCAGTCGAAGCGTGCCGGTGGCACTCCACGCCTGCTCGCCGGACCACGGCTCGACTCCGGGGCGGAGACGCTGGTAGAGCACCGGGAGCGACTGGGCCGGCGCCCGATCGGCGGAGAGTGGCTTCTGGATGTCATCGAGCGCAGCGGCCTGCGCGGTCGTGGTGGCGCATGGTTCCCGACACACCGCAAGTGGCGCGGTGTGAGCCGGCTCGCGCTCGAGCGGGGGCCGTCGGTGGTCGTCGTGAATGCATCCGAAGGAGAACCCCTCTCGGCGAAGGACAAACTCCTGGCGGAGAAGCGGTCGCACCTCCTCATTGACGGTGCGCTGATCACCGCCGAGGCGGTGGGCGCCGATGATGTCGTCATCTATGTCTCGCGTCCGGCCCGGCGCGCAACGCGGGCGCTGCGGCAAGCCCTTGGCGAGCGCAGGCGCGACGGAGTCATGGAGCCGCATATCCGGATCATCCGCACGCAGCATCGATACGTCGCCGGTGAGTCTTCGGCGGTCGTGCGTCGTGTCAACGGAGGACCGGCGAAGCCGTCGTTCAGTCCGCCGCATCCGTCGGAGCGCGGTGTGCTCGGACGCCCCACCCTTGTACAGAACGCCGAGACGATCGCTCACGTCGCGCTGATCGCGCGGCACGGCGATGCCTGGTTTCGCGAGCGCGGTACCGCTGCAGCTCCGGGTACGGGGCTGGTGACGCTGGCCGGCAACATTGCGCGGCCGGGTGTCTACGAGGTCGACCTCGGATCGTCACTGCTGAGTGTGGTCGGCGCCGCCGGAGGTGTGCTCTCGGCGCCGGCGGGACTCCTGATCGGTGGGTACTTCGGTACGTGGCTCGGGTCGGAGCGCGGGGCTGCGGCGACGCTCTGCCCGGAGCACGTCTCCGTCGGATGCGGCGTGATCGGCATGCTCGGCAGCGACGGGTGCGGCGTCGGCGAGTTGGCGAGGATCGTGAGCTACCTCGCCCGCGAGAGCGCCGGCCAATGCGGGCCGTGTGTCTTCGGGCTTCGCGCCGTCGCCGAGGCCATGTCGCGGCTGGCCGCGGGCGACGCCGATCGCGGCGACCTGACCCGAATCCGTCGCTGGTCGGACCAGATCGTGGGTCGCGGAGCCTGCAACCATCCCGACGGCGCGGTCAACAACCTCCGCACCGCTCTCGATACTTTCGCAGCCGATGTCGAGCGCCACGTGAGCGGGCAGGCCTGCGCGGGGTTGGGTGCCACGCCGTTGCCTGTGCCTCCTCGCTCTCCGTTCGGATGGCGATGAGCGACACTGGCCCACGTCTCCGGGTCAACCCGATTCGATGTGACGGAGCCCGGTATTGCGCCGAGATCGTGCCGGAACTCGTCGGGCTCGATGAGTGGGGCTACCCGGTCGTGTCCTCGGTTCAGATCGAGGAAGCGCGCCTGCTTCGCCTGGCGGAGCGCGCGGTCAACGAGTGCCCGCGGGTCGCGCTCCAGCTCGTCCGGCTCCGCGCCCGCGAGCGCTGACCTCAGTCGTCCGGCGGCGGGGTCTGCCCGAGGCTCGGTGAGGGGTCAGAGCCACCTCCGTCGTTCCCGCTGCCTTCGGTCGGTGACGAGCTGCCGTGACCACTCGATGAGGACGGACTCTCGCTCCCATCCCCCGCGGCAGGATTCGCGCCCAAGCGGGGGGTGTCATCCTCGGTCGGGCGCGGGGTGCCGATGGGCAGTGGCAAAGGGCTCTCCGACTCAATCCCGGATTCCTCGCTGAGCAGGGTTGCCTCGTCGAGTCGGTACCGTGACCAGAATGGCGACGACGGCTCGCCGGAAAGTGCCGTGAATGCGGCCTTGAGCTCCGTGCTGGCGTCCGCGAGGCTCTGGGCCGGATTGATTCCTCCTCTCGCATCCGCAAGGCTCGACTCGGCGAACTGGAGGTGGAGCGTCGCGTCATCCGCGCCAGGAAGCTTGAGCATCACGCCCTGGCGTGCCTCGCGTACCACGAAGAGCGCAGATCCTGGCGGTGCGTTCCATCCCGCGGCGGCGACGCTCGTAGCGGCCACGATCGTCGCCGTCGAGGCGATCACGCCTGCGCGGCCGAAACGCGGGCGAAGGCCGAAGAAGCTTCGCGCGCGAGGTCGCCGGGACGCGACGATTATCGCGTCGAGCATTGCGTCCTGCGCGCGCTCGCGAGCGTGGCGGCGGGGCGCGTGGCGGCTGCTCAGGCGCCAGGCGTCGAGCGAGGCGGAGAGCTGCGGATCGATCCAGTCGGTCATGCTGCCCTCTTCGGGCTGAGTGCCCGGCGCAGCGACTCGAGCGCCCGGTGTTGCATGGACTTCACCGCGCCGACGGTTTTCTTCGTCGTCGAGGCAACGTCCTCCAGCGATTGATCGAGAACAAACCGGCGGATCAGGACGTCGCGCTGGTCCTCGGTGAGGTGGACCATGGCGGTGCGAACTCGGTCCGCCTCCATGTTCATCTCAGCGATAGCTCCCGGATCTGCGCCCGGGGGGCCGGCGTCGAGTGCGAGCCCACGCTGGCGACTGCCCCGACGGATGTGGTCGACGACCTTATAACGGCAGATGTGCAGGAACCATGCCTGTACCGCGGGCTCCCGCCTGTCCCGGAGCGTCTTGATCGACGTCACTGCCGCCACAAACACTTCCTGTGTCACATCTTCAGCCGCCGCGAGGTCGCCGAGGCGCGCGAGCGCATAGGCATGCACATCGGGGTAAAAGCGCTCGAACAGAGCGTTCCACCCGTGTGCCTCGCCGCGCTGCGCGGCCTCTACCGCCTGGGTGAGACGGTTGGTCTCTGCCAGGCTCGCGCCGCCGCTGTCGGATTCATCAAATATCAAGTCGGCTGCGATGGCCTCCGGGATACGGGTGGCAGCGTACAGGTACCGGTCCGCGCCGCGGACGGCGGCTCAAGCTGCCACTGGTGATGTTCGTTCTCATCCTCGCGCCGCCCGGGGCGGCAGACAAAGGGCGCCGCTCCGCACCTGCGCACGCTCAACCAGCGCGATGGCGTGACGCATATGGTCAACCGATTCTCCGTCGGCAGGTGCGCCTGTGACAAACGCCTCTGTCGCCGCCGCAACGGAGCTTTCAACATGCTGACATGAAACCTATAACCGTCAGGAGTAGTGCCATGACTGTATGTGTCTTCGGCAACGATGCGACAGCTGGCCGCGATCTGCGCGGCCCCATTGGGTACTTGGTAGCACATCCCACGCTCCGCTTCACGTGCGCGGCTTCGGCGTTCACGACCAGCCTCTACGCCATCAGACACTCCGTCCGCCCCGCTACTAGCCTGAAGCGCGCCGCATGGACGGCGCTCGCTGCCCTCACAGCCGTCGAGGGCGCCGGACTCGTCGCACTCCTTCCCCAGAGCCAGGGCTCGCCCCTGGACGGCGTGGGCGCGTCGGCATGAGCATCCTCATTGCATATGCGAGTAAGCATGGCGCCACAGCTGGAATCGCCGAGCGCATCGGCGCAGCCCTGCATCTGCGCGGTCTGGAGGCATGCGTCATGTCCATTTCGGAGGTGCCGGATCTTCGGCACTATGACGCAGCCATCATCGGCAGCGCGGTCTATATGGGACGCTGGATGAAGGAGGCATCGTCGTTCGTTCGCCAACATCAAGCGGAGCTCGTGCGCGCACCGCTGTGGGTGTTCAGCAGCGGGCCTGTGGGGCCCAAGTCCTTACCCGAGGCCGCCGACCTCGCGGAGTTTCGCACTCTGCTCAACGTCATGGACGATGCCACATTTGATGGCGCCATCGACGCACAGAAGCTGTCGCTTTCGGAGCGGCTGATGGTCAAAGCGGTGCGAGCCCCATATGGCGACTACCGCAAGTGGGATCGCATCGACGAATGGGCCGGCTCGATAGCCACCTCTCTCGGCGCCTCCGCCATGCAGCACGGCGTTCAAATGGCCCGATGAGCCCATGACTTTCGACCCTGGCAGACGGCCGCGCTGAAGATCCACTCTCTGAGGTAGAACCTCGAGAACCAGGGAGAGCGGCCATGAGTGCCCAACCATATGGAGCGACGACCAAATCTGCAGGCGGCTCGCGCGCCGGCGGTATCGCGCTTGTCATCCTCGGCAGCATCGTCGCGTTGATTGCACTCGGCCTGCTCGCCGGCGGCGGAGTGTTGATGTGGGCAGACCGAACGCAGCGTGATACTGCCGGCTACTTGACGTCTCCGAGCACCCGTCTCACGACCGCCTCATACGCGATTGCGGCAACCGATCTCAACGTCGCCACCGATGCGCCTGGATTGCATGTCCCCAACGGGGCGCTCGGCTCGGTGCGCGTAGTGGCAACCGCGGGCACAGCGAGCCCACTGTTCATCGGTATCGCGCCCAGCGCTGATGTGCAGCGATACCTCGACGGGGTCGCATATGACCAGCTTCAGGGATTCATGGGGACGTCGGGAGGACCCGACTACCTGCCGCACAGTGGCGGTGCCCCTGCGTCGCCGGCTTCCCAGACCTTCTGGAAGGCGCATGTCTCCGGCAGCGGCACGCAGTCACTGACGTGGAACCCCGCAAACGGCCATTGGGCGGTCGTGCTCATGAATGCGGACGGCTCGCAGACTGTCGCCGCCGATGTGTCTGTTGGAGCAACTGCGCCATTCCTCTTCGCGCTCGCGCTTGGGGTGTTGATTGGCGGCGGCGTTGCTTTGCTGGTGGCTATCGCCCTCCTCTTCGGAGGCAGCGCCATGTTGCGCTCTCGGGAACGGGGTCAGTCGAAAACCTGGTTGGCGCCACCCCCGTCTGCGCCAATCCCTCCGTCACCCTCCTTTGGCGCGGCGCTCCCGCCACCGCTTGCTCCGACGGGCGTGAGCTACCCACTCCGCATCGAGGGACACCTTGATTCGACCCCAAGTCGGTGGCTCTGGTTGGTGAAGTGGATCCTCCTCATCCCGCACTACGTCGTCCTTGCGTTTCTCTTCATGGCGGCGCTCGTGCTCACCGTGATCGCATTCTTCACGATCCTTTTCACCGGGCGGTATCCGCGTTCGATCTTCGATTTCAACGTTGGCGTTCTCCGCTGGTGGTGGCGGGTCAGCTTCTACGGCTACAGCGCACTCGGCACGGATCGCTATCCGCCGTTCACCCTCAATTCAGCAGCGGAGTATCCGGCGACCCTGGAGATTTCCTACCCAGAACGGCTGTCTCGAGGGCTCGTGCTGGTCAAGTGGTGGCTCCTCGCCATCCCGCACTATCTCGTTGTGGCGGTGCTGGTCGGTGGCACCGCGCTCGCCGTGCACGGAGCGTCGACATACTCCGCGCCGTACACGGGGCTGATCACGATATTCGTGTTTGTCGCTGCCATAGCCGTGCTGTTCACCGGGCGCTACCCACGCGGCATCTTCGACCTCGTCATGGGGCTGAACCTGTGGGTCTTCCGCGTCCTTGCATACGTGCTTCTGCTTCGGGACGAGTACCCGCCGTTCCGGCTCGATCTGGGTGGTGATGAAACACCCGGCGCTCCTAGTGTGGAAGCACCGATGCCACCGAGCCCCTTCCGCCAACCGCACCGGCAGGGCATTTGAAGACACTGGGATCCAGACACGATGCGAGGCCAAGTGAACACAGCGGCATGCGCCGACGCCACCGTTGATCTGTACTGGCTCCCTCTCGGCGCCGGCGGCCACTTCGTACGCTGGAATAGACGTGTTTATGAAGCGCTGATCGCACTCCGTGAGCGACGGCGGCCGCAGGATCTCTACCACTCGGCCCTGGTGGCCACGGTGGCGCAGAGCCGCTTCGTGATCGAGATGACGCCGGTCCGCGACGCCAACAGCGCTGAGCGCGGCGTGGTCGCGGAGGGGCTGTCGGCTCGCGACTGGCCGGACGGCTCCGCGTGTTTCGCTACGAGCTCCGCCCTTGGAATAATGGAGTCATCCCTGACGTCGACGAGGCAGTCGAGAGTCCGGTGCATCTCAGCGGCGATTCGCGAGATGCCCGCCGAATCCTCGAGCTCGTGCCTGAGGTGCCGACGCTTGTGTGGGGTCGCGACGAGCTTCGCGCTGGTGAGATGTGGAACTCGAATTCGGTCGTTTCGTGGCTTCTCGTTCGCGCGGGTCTCGACAGCGACTTGATCCCGACCGCCGGCGGGAGGGCGCGCGCCTGGCTGGAAGGCCGGCCTGATTGCTGCGTAACGCCCGCTGCTCAAGCGGACATCGCTCAGAACCAGGTCCGTGCGATGGCGCTCAGCCCTTGCGGACGAGCGGAGTGGAGGGGGTCCGGCTGTGCCAAGCATCAGGCGGACGCGCCGCGCACCGTCAAGCATCTCTTGGACCCGCGGTGGCCAAGTATCTGCCGGGCTCTTACACGGTCGATGGCCGTCAAAACTGTAAGCGCTATGTATGCGCTGGACTGCCACAATCTCTTGCTATGAGCAGCGGCATCCGGCCTCAACTGTGGGGAATGATGCCTTTTGCAGGAAAAGTCATCATTCCTGGTTAGAGCACTACACCCCGTTAGCCGGCAGGCCCCCAACGCACCGCGCAACCACTCGTTGCGAACTCAAATTGCGCGTCCGTCGGGGAGACAGGACTCGAACCTGCGACCCCTGGTCCCCCAGACTAGTCCTCATTTCCCGATGCGTGCTGAGTTCGATTTAGAGTGGTTTTGTGGGGAATTGGTTGGAATGACGACTAGATTGCGTGTTTTGGACTTCGTTGGAATCGCGTGGACATCATTGGAGGTAGTGGGCTCGTAATCGCCTCGGCGGGCGCCGGTTCGCCAGTCACGAAGGTTAGGGCGTCGCCGCATCAAATGGGCCGGCCGATCCCTTCCGCCTCAGCCCGTCGAGAGCGAACCCTCGGCGGCGGTTGCTGCGGTGGGATCCTCTCCGCCGGGACCACGCAGGACAAGGGCTATGCCCACCGCCAGCACCGCTCCAGCAGTGGGGCCAATCAGGTATATCCAGAAGTTGGCGAAGTTGAGGCCGACAAGTTCTGGCCCGAAGGAACGGGCCGGGTTCATCGAGGCGCCGCTGATGGGGCTGGCCCAGAGCCCGGCAAGGACGATGTAAGCGCCCACCGCGAGCGCTGAGAGCGGCCCCACATTCTGGGCAGCCGACGCCGTTCCCAAAATCGTGCTCACCAGGCCAAGGGTCAGGAGCACCTCGATCAGGAGCGCCTGCCATCCGTGTATCCCCTGGCCGGGCTGGGTGGCGCCAAGACCCCCAGCGTTGCCGAGGGCCGCCAGGAGAAACAGGCAGGCTAGCGTCGCACCCACGAGTTGGGTCACCACGTAGGCAGGGACGCGACGCCATGGGAAATCCCGACGCATTGCGAAAGCCAGAGTGACCACCGGGTTGAGGTGCGCTCCCGAGATCTTGCCCATGAAGAGGATGACCGCCATCACGGTCAGGCCCGGGGCGGCAACCTCCGCCGATCTGCTGACCGCGCCGTGGCTGAGCGCGGCGACCACCCCTCCTCCCGCCGCCGCGACCACCAGGAGAAACGTGCCAAACAGTTCGGCGAAGAGCCGGCGCCACTCCTGCCTCGAGTTGCGGAACGCGGCAACCGGATGAGCCGTCTCCCCTTCCACGGGCCTCACGGGGTCGTCTTAAACCTGGTCGAAGTGGGCAACACCGTCTATGACCCTGTGCTGGCGGCGACGGTCCCGCGGGGTTTGTGCCACCTTTCACCGGGGCCGAGAAGCGCATCAGCTTGTTTGGGTCCCCATCCCCCTGGCTTGTACGCAACTGCACGACGATGCCGCCTGAGAATGGGATCAACCACCGTCCACGCCGCCTCGACAGCGGCCTCGCTGGTGAAGAGGGTGCCGTCGCCTGCCATTGCGTCCCCGAGGAGGCGATCGTAGGGCGATTCGGCCCTACGCTCCTCCTCCATGAGTGAAAATTCCCGCTGGACGCCCGAGAACTCGTCACCTGCACGCTTCAAGCGAGCTGCAATCGCGATAGCGGGTCCGGGCTGGAGACGAAATCGCAGGTAATTGGCGCCACTGACCTGGCCGGGTGAGTTGGCGAAGAGGCGTTGCGGGGGCGGTTTGAGCTCGACGACTACTTCGGTCGCGGTCGCTGCCAGACACTTGCCCGCCCGGATGTACCAGGGCACGCCACCCCAGCGCCATGAATCGATGTGTACTCGTGCTGCACAGTACGTCTCGACGTCGGATCCTTGCGCCACGCCACCCTCGGTTCGGTATCCGATGTATTGACCGCGGACAATGTCGTCTCGCGTCAAGGGGCGCATCGAGCGAAAGACCTTGACCTTCTCATTGCGCTGGTCGTCGGCTGCGATGCTCGCTGGGGAGTCCATCGCCAGCAGCGCAACTACCTGGAAGAGATGGTTCTCCACCACATCGCGCAGGCAGCCGGTTGCATCGTAGAAGGCGCCTCGCCCCCGGACGCCGAATCGCTCCGCCATCGTGATCTGCACGCTCGCCACGTGGTCTCGGTTCCAGATTGGCTCAAGAAAGGAGTTGGCGAAACGGAAGTAGAGGAGGCTCTCGACAGACTCCTTGCCGAGGAAGTGGTCGATCCGGTAGATCGAGTCCTCAGAAAAGACCGAATGGGCAACGCGGTTCAGCCGTCGAGCTGACGCGAGGTCGTGTCCGAATGGCTTCTCAACGACGACCCGCGCACCGTTGGCCAAACCTGCCGCTCCAAGCTGTTGGATGACATCGGCGAAAAGGCCGGGCGGAATCGCTAGATAGTGCGCGGGATGGAGGACCTTTTCAAGGGCAACCTTTAGCCTCACAAAGGTGTCGGCGTCCTTGTAGTCACCGTCAACGTACTGCAGCCTGGACAAGAGCTGGTTGAAAGCACGCCGGTCGTCGATACCCCCTGCAGAGTGCTCGATGCTATCGCGGGCCCGATTGCGCAGCTGCGCCAAGTCCCAATCTGACTGGGCGACCCCGACAATCGGAACGTTGAGCACGTTCCGCTTGGTCATGGCGTAAAGAGCCGGAAAGATCTGTTTGTGTGCCAGATCCCCGCTGGCGCCGAAAAAGACGAGCGCATCCGATGCGACGCCGGTGATCGTCGTGGACATCGGGTCAGGTGGCTTTCTCGTTGTGACCACCGAACTGCTTACGCATGGCGCTCAGGAGGCGGTCAGCGTAGTCCGCGTCGCCCCGGGATTCGAAGCGAGCAAACAACGCGGCGCTGATCACGGGAGCCGGGACACCCTCATCGACCGCCGCGAGTGCTGTCCACCGACCCTCACCTGAGTTGGACACGTGCCCGCTGAAGTCGGCGAGCTCCGAATCACTGACCAGTGCGGCCGCCGTGAGGTCGAGCAGCCACGACGCGATCACACTCCCGCGACGCCATACCTCCGCGACCTCACCAATGTTCAGCAGGTACTTGTACGCGTCTGGATCTCGCAGCGGGGTTGTCTCCGCGTCTTCTTCTTGCTGACGCAGTCCGACGTCGGCGTTCTTGAGGATGTTCAACCCCTCAGCGTAGGCAGCCATCAGGCCGTATTCAATGCCGTTGTGCACCATCTCGACGAAGTGGCCCGCGCCGTTGGGGCCGCAGTGCAGGTACCCGTTCTCGGCGTGGCTCGGGGGTCCTTTCCGACCCGGAGTGCGTAGGGCAGACCCAACGCCTGGCGCAATGCTCCGAAAGATGGGATCCAGGTGGTGGACTACAGCGTCCTCGCCACCGATCATCAGGCAGAAGCCACGTTCGAGGCCGATCACACCGCCACTGGTGCCGCAGTCAACGTAGTGGACGCCGCGGTTACTCAGCTCCGCGGCACGCTCGATGTCGTCGCGGTAGTAGCTGTTACCGCCGTCGATGATCATGTCCCCGGGCTCGAGGTGCGTCGCGAGTTCGTGCACGGTGGCGCCAGTGACTGCAGCCGGCACCATCACCCATACGGCCCGCGGCTTCTCGAGCTTGGCGGCAAACTCGGCGATCGAAGTCGACGCCTGAGCGTGCTTGCCTGCAACCTTTGCGACGGCAGCGGGATTCACGTCGAAGACGACGCATTCATGGCCGTCTCTGGTGAGACGCTCGACCAGGTTGGCTCCCATCCTCCCGAGTTCGATCATACCGAGTTGCATTCAGGTCCTCCTGTCAGCGCTCGCAGCGGGACTGTCGTTGCCACGCACCACCGCGTTAGTCATTGGCGCCGTCCCAGAGCTTGATGCCGCCGAGGATGCCGGCCACATTACCGACGATGTGTACCGACGGGTCCACGTGACCTTTGAGGGCTTGAGCGTTGCCGCCACTGACGTACAGCCGATCGTAGTTGATAAGAACGTGAAAGTTGCGAATGGTCTCTCGCACGCGTTTCCGCCACTTCTTCGGTCCGATCTTCTCGAACGCGGCGTTGCCGAGTTGCTCGTCGTACGTCTCGCCATGTCGAAACGGATGATGCGCAAGCTCGAGATGCGACGAGAGTTTGCCATCGACAAGCAGCGCCGTGCCGACGCCCGTACCCAGCGTGACGACGAATTCAACTCCAGCGCCACTCACGACCTCGAGACCCTGTATGTCAGCATCGTTGGCAACTCGCACCGGGTGACCGAGCCGATTTGCCATCGCACCGGCAAGATCGAACCCTGTCCATGCGACGAGGAGCTTCTTCGCGACCGGCGATCCAGGACCCGACCGCGTGACGAAATCCGGTGCTGTCAAGAGGATCCCGTTCCTCACGACGCCAGGAAAGCCGATCGACGCCCGGTCAGCACCCGGAAGCGGCGCGACCAGGGTCGCAAGCATGTCGACGAGTTGCTCGGGCGGGCACGGATAGGTGGTCGGGACTTGGCACGCGGTGGGCCATGAGCCTGCCACCTGCGTCCAGTACGGATGCTCTAAGACCGGTGCCACCGACATCGATCGCCAGTGTTGCCGGTCGCACCATCTTCCTCGTAGCCACTGAGACCAAGCATAGACCGATGGTCACGGTGCCGAGACACTGTCCGATCGGATGCGGATGCTGACCCTCGCAGCCTTCCGCTGTGGTCGGGCTGCTATCGCTTCGCGGTAGTGGGCCTCGGCGCAGGTGCAGGGAAATGGCGTCGTCCGCAGGTGACGCACTTGGCGGTGGGCCGGGCTCGTACATCGACCTCCTTTGCCCTCTGGAGGCTCGGGTAGGTCAGCGGTATGAACCGGTCCGCACCACAACCTTCGCAGCGCAGACTCGGAATTTCCGGTAATCGCCTGGGCATCTTCGCACTCTCCCCCAGTGCGGAATCCGCCACCAAATTTTTAGAACCAGCAATCACTCTACTAGAGACTCGTCAGCTCTTTTGAAGCCCGTCCCCGAGACATCCTGAGGATGGCCGAGTGTCGAAACGGTGCATGGCGACGCCGCGTTTCGTCAACGCTTGCCCACCTCACGTCACGCATGGCATCGATCAACTGGTCAGGTCACCGTGCGGGTTAGATGCTCGGGGGAGCGGGTGACGCAGTGTCACCCGCTCAAGGGAGGGAGGACAGTTCGCCCAATAAAAACCAACGCGTCGGTTTTACTGGATGGTAGCATATCCTGATGCCGCGCATCTCGACCGCCGCGCGTTCGGAGCGCCGGCAGCAGCTCATCGAGGCGGCGTGGCGTTGCGCTGGCCGGATGGGGTACAGCGAGCTCACCGTCGACGACATTTGCGCCGAGGCTGAAGTGAGCAAGGGTGCTTTCTACGGATACTTTTCGTCGAAGCAGGACATGCTCATCGCGCTCCTCGAAGCGGATGCCGCCGAACTCGACGGACGGCTCGAGAGCCTCGCTCAGCGCAACATCTCCAATGTCGAGCGACTTCGCAGCTTTGCTCGCGAGATGTGCGAGCGTGGCACCGACCAAGCAAGGGTCCAGGTTCGGTCGGACCTGTGGGCTGCCATCCTCACCGAGCCTGCCATCCGTGAGCGGATGGTGTCGGCCGTCGGACGGCGCAGAGCGATGTTGCGAGGCTGGATCGAGGTTGCCGTTGCCGACGGCGAGATCACCGACATTCCGGCCAACGCATTCGCCTCGGTCCTGCTCGCACTCGGCGACGGCCTCACGCTGCACGGTTCTCTCGATCCCTCCGGGTTCCGCTGGAACAACATCGCTCGTGTCCTGGCGGCCATCTTTGCCGGACTCAGCGGCGACGAGGAGTGACCTCAACCGCTCGCCGGATCCACATTCCGTCAGACCTTCACCGACGAGCCCTCGACTGGGTACGAGGCACGCAGGGCGGGATCATCGCGATCGCGCTCGTGGTCGGCGCCGGCGGCGGACTCGGGGCGATCCTCTTTCGCGACATCATCCGCTGGTTCACCCTGCTCTTCACCGGTCACAGCGATTACAGCGCCGCTGGACACGCGATCAATCCCAATGTGCCGTGGCTTGGCATCTACTTCGTCGTTCTCGCGCCCGTTGTCGGGGGTCTCATCTACGGCCCTCTGATCCAGCTCTTTGCTCCTGAAGCTCGAGGCCACGGCGTCCCCGAAGTCATGCTCGCCGTGGCTGATCGGGGCGGGAAGATCCGACCTCAGGTGTCTGTCGTCAAGTCGCTCGCCTCAGCGATCTGCATCGGCGCGGGCGGGTCGGTGGGACGCGAAGGCCCCATCGTGCAGATTGGCTCGGCGCTGGGCTCCTCGATCGGGCAGGTGCTGCACGTCTCCGAGAACCGATTGCGTTTGCTCGTCGCTTGCGGTACGGCCGCCGGTATCTCGGCCACGTTCAACGCGCCTATTGCCGGTGTCTTCTTCGCGCTCGAGCTCATCCTCCAGGACTTCGCCGTGGACTCCTTCGGTGCTGTCGTGCTCGCGTCGGTGACCGCCGACGTCATCGGACGCGCGGCGTTCGGCAACCAGGCGTTCCTCACGCTGCCCGCGTTCCACATCGTGTCCACCTGGGAGTTCGGCCTCTACGCGATCCTCGGGGTGCTGGGTGGCGTTGCCGGGCTTGCATTCATCCGCATCCTGTACGGGACCGAGGATCTCCTGGATCGCATGTGGCATGGCCCCGAATGGCTGCGTCCGGTGGCTGGTGGCGTGCTCCTCGGACTCCTGCTGCTGGCGCTCCCCGAGCTCTATGGCGTCGGCTATCCGGTACTCCAAAACGCGGTCGCCGGACAGATCGTTCTCGGGCTGCTCCTGGTGTTGCTCGTTGGCAAGATGCTCGCCACAAGCCTGACGATCGGCATCGGTGGATCCGGCGGTGTCTTTGCTCCATCACTGTTCATGGGCGCGATGCTGGGTACCGCGTTTGGTCTGGTCGCCAACCTGCTGTTCCACGGTTCGGTTGCGCCCGCCGGGGCGTACGGGCTCGTTGGTATGGGGGCGGTGTTCGCGGGGGCAGCACGAGCGCCGATCACAGCCGTGATCATCATCTTTGAACTCACCGGCGACTACACCATCATCCTGCCTTTGATGGTCGCGATTGTCGCGGCCACCGGGCTCAGCAATCTGTTGTCCAAAGACACCATCTACTCACTCAAGCTGCGTCGGCGCGGGATCGACATTCTCAGATCACGCAGCGCCAACCTCATGCAAGAGATTCGAGTCCGCGATGCCATGCAGCCAGTGCCAGAGCCACTCCTGGTCACGACGCCCATGGACGACTTGGTCGGCCGGTTTGCGCGGCGCGACGTAGCCGCGCTCCCGGTGGTGGATGTTGATGGCGGGTACCGCGGCGTGGTGACCGCCGGAGAGCTCGAAACCGCCTTGGGTAACGACACGTTCGACATCACCGCGGGCGACCTTGCCCACCTGGCAACCGCCGTTGCACCAGACGCGCCCCTTGACACCACGCTCTCGCAGTTCGTCCAGCAGGGCACCTCGGCATTGCCGGTGATGGACCCAGGCGGTTCGACCATCCTTGGATGGCTGACCCATCGCGACATCCTGGCCGCATACCAGACGCGGGTCGAATCAGACCGAGCCGACACCCGCAGCTCGCAGTCTTCGGCGGTGAAACCGGAGTCAGCGAAAGGAGCACCCTCGTGATCGCTCGGTGGTGCGTCGCCATCCTCGCCTGCGCTGGTCGCGACTGACCTGGCCTCTCCCCGCTGCACGACTGTTCCATAATCTGCACATGCGTGCAGCACCGGGCGATCTCACCGCTGCGGCCACGATCCGGGAGACAGCCATGCGGCTCTTCGCCCGACGGGGTGCCGCTGCAGTGACCATCCGCGACATAGCCGCCGAGGCAGGCGTCTCACCCTCGCTGGTCATTCACCACTACGGGTCGAAGCAGGGACTGAGGGAGGCGGTCGACAATCGCGCGATCGCCCTCGTCAACGCTTTCGTCACCGAGCTCACGGCCGCTTCCGGTGGGGGGCCGAGCGCGTCACTGGCGGCAGCGCTCTCCAGCGAGCTCGAACGAGATCCGCTGCTCCCGGGGTACCTGCGACGCCTCCTCGTCGACGGTGGTAAGCCTGCCGAGACCCTCTTTCGGAGCCTCTTCGAGGCGGTGCTCTCGGGCTATGCAACCCTTGAAGCGGCGGGGCTGGTACGACCTTCGTCCGACGCCGAGGTCAGAGCCGCCTTCCTGCTGGTCAATGACCTTGCGGTTGTGCTGCTTCGTGACCAGGTGCACGAGGTCCTCGGCATTGATCCTCTCGCGCGCTCGGGGATGGAGCGATGGACCGCTCAGGTGCTCGACGTCTATTCGCGCGGGGTGCTGACGATCGGTGAGGTCTCTTCCACTGAAACGGATCCGCCTCGGGGGGCCGGGTCATGACGGTTGTGGTGAGCGCAGAGAAGCTGACCAAGACCTTTGGGACACACCGTGGCATCGTCGGCGTTGACGTCAGCGTCGCGGAGGGAGATATCTTCGGGTTCCTTGGCCCGAACGGGTCCGGCAAGTCAACAACGATCCGTCTCCTGACCGGCCTCTTCCACCCGACGTCCGGCACCGCAAAGGTCTTCGGACTCGACCCCATCGCAGACGCTGTCGCGATTCATCGACGTGTTGGATATCTTCCAGGGGAACTCGCGCTCCACCCTCGCCTGACCGGGCAGCAGCACGTCGACTTCGCCGCCAGGGTCCGCGGTCTGCAGGACAGAACCTTCCTCCATGAATTGGTGGACCGGTTCCAGATCGACCTCGAGCGGCCCACTCGCACGTTGTCCAAGGGCAATCGACAGAAGATCGGCATCCTGCTCGCCGTCATGCATCGACCTGAGCTGGTCATCCTCGACGAGCCGACATCGGGACTTGACCCCCTGATGCAGGACGAATTCGAACGTCTGATGCGTGAACTGGTAAGCACCGGGGCGACCGTCTTCCTCTCTTCCCACGAACTCGACGAAGTGCAGCGCGTCACGACCCGCGTGGCGATCATCAAGGACGGACACCTCGTCGTCACCGACACGGTCGAGGCGTTGCGCCGGCGGGCACCTCGGACCATCGAGTTCTCCTTCCCAAGGACCGTCGATCCGAAGCCCTTCGCATCGATCGAGGGCGTTCAGGTCGTCGCCGCCACTGGGCAACGCATCACTCTGGCGCTCCGCGGTGCCGTTGCCCCCGTACTTCGCGTTGCTGCCGAATTGGATCCGCTCGACATCGTCGCTCGTCCAGCCGATCTCGACGAACTCTTCCTCACCTACTATCGGGACCCATCCGCGGAGGAGCCGGTCGATGCGCGCTGACATCGCAGTCATCGACCTCCGCTTACGCCGGCGAGCCCTCCTCAGCTACGTGGTGGGGATGGCGTTGTACGCGTTGGTCATCGTGGCGCTGTACCCGCAGTTCAAGGGCGCCACGAGCCTGGATCAACTCACAAAGAACGGGTCGACATTCGCGGCACTCTTCGGGGCGACGGGGTCATTGACGTCACCGAGCGGATGGCTCGACGCCAACATCTATGAGAACTTCCTCCCGCTCATCATGCTGCTCATCACCGTGGGCTACGGGGCGTCCTGCATTGCCGGACAGGACGAGGACGGCACGCTGTCGCTTGCCACGATCCTCCCGATATCGCGACGCGCTGTGGTGCTTCAAAAGGTCGGAGCGTTGACCGTGCAGGCGCTCCTGCTCGCGATCGCAACCATGGGGTGCGTGCTCATCGGAAGGCAGTTCGATCTCTCCTTCCCCCTCACGCATCTCGCCGGATTGAGTTTCTGGGGTCGCGCTCCTCGGCGTTGACTTTGGACTGTGTGCCCTCGCCGCCGGGTCGATCACCGGCAGCCGCGGGACCGCGCTCGGCGTCACCGCAGCGCTGGCCGCTGCCTCGTATCTGGTGAGTTCACTCGCCCCAGTAATCGGATGGATTCGCCCGGCTCGGTACGCATCGCTCTTCTACTGGTCGGTCGGAAACCAGCAGCTTGCCAACGGTCTCAGCCTCGCGTCTGTTGGGGTGCTGATCTCCGTCGGGGCCCTCTTGACACTGACCGGGGTTGCCGGGTTCCGCAGGCTCGACCTTCACTGATTCGATCAAGACAGTGGCTGTCGCAGGCAGGGCGGCGCCGACTCCCGCCCGGATCGGCTCGGTCGCTGCAGTACTGTGGCGCAGAGCAACGGCAGCGACCGCCGACGGCGGACGGTTGAGCCTGCAGACGTGGATGCACCATGGCGGCGCCATATCCGCGAAAGAGAGAAAGCGAGCCGGTCCCGCCGCCGCATCGGCGGAACTGGGGCTGACGATTCCTAGTTGCTGAGACCGTGGCTGATGTTGGAAAACACGTTGTTCACCTGATGGCCGACGGTTGTGAGGATGACGATGACCATGATCGCAATAAGGACGAGGATAAGGGTGTACTCCACCATCCCCTGTCCACTCTCATCCGGACCGTCGAGCACCTCTGCCAGTCGAGTCAACGCGAACTCACGGAAGCGAAAGACCGAGGATTGCATGGATTCTCCTGAGCAGTGTTGATTTGAGATCACGATGCAAGACCGACTTGAAAGTCGCCGAAATATCCTGCGACAGGCGCCCGTACCATCAGGCAACCCCGCGTGACGGAGGTGTGACGTGGGCCAGGCTTCCCTCGGTTCGTATACCGCTGGGATCAACGTGCGCAAAGGGCTCGACGTGCTGGTCAACCCGGATGTGACCGGAGAGGTCGACAGGCGCACACGGTCCATGCCGTCAGGAGCGCGTAGACGCAGCGGGCGAGTTCGACCACTGCTCGGTCGCGCCATGTGCCGAGCCGTATGAAGCCAATGGGGACTGCAGGCTGCACCTACGGCGAATAACGGACCACGGCGACGCGGGTGACTCGCATCGTTTACGTATGGCGCCCTACCGCGGCGCGCTTTGGTCGGTCGATGGCTGTGAGCGCAGCGCGGACTCGGTCGGCCTTTGCCGCGACCACTACCTCATGTGGATCCGCGAGGACCCTGCCCGTCCGCGCTGTTCCGTCCCCGAATGCGGGCGAGGCGCCGAGATCCGCAGATCGGTGCAAGATGTGACGAGAAGGGGAGCACCTGCAACTCATTCCCTTCCTGAAGGAGGCCCTTGGCATCGCGCCAGGGGTCTCTCTTCATGCGAGAACGCCGAGGCCGCCGAGTGGTTACGGACCTGGTGTATCGCCTTTCTTTGGGACCGGCACTCCCGGCCTCGACTGTCTATGCTGCAAACGAGGGCCGGGTAAGCCACTCACATCCTTCTCGGCGATCGGGCCGTACATTCCCCGACCGTCCGCAAGACCTGCCCGGCCCCCATGTCAACTGACGGTCCTTTCGCGGACAGACGGGATATCGGCACGCTGCGAGGATTGCGGGGCCGATGATCGTTTGCCCCGCCTGCGGCTCCGACCGGCTGATCCCCCTGACGTTCGGTCTCGTGCTAGGAGATGACAAGGTCGACCTGCCGAGGCGACCCGTCGCCAAGTGCGCGAACTGCGGAGAACGGACCTACGTCAGCGCCAGAGCTCACCGCGCGCTCTCGGCAGACTGAGCTCCCCCGACCGGCCTACCCTGACCACGCGCTGGGGTGTGCGAGTGTTCCGTCCGGCGAGGCGGCCACCCGCATCCGCGTTGTCGACCGACCAGTCTCTGACCGGCTCGTATGGGCGCGGCAGCGCCGAACGTCGAGGCGAACGAGTAACTTGAAGGCAAGGATCAAGTGCGAATCGATAACTTCTCATTCGGCTCCATCCAGATCGACGGCCGGACCTACGCCCACGACGTGATCATCGATCGGGGCCAGATCCGCAAGCGCAGGAAGGGCGCGTCGAAGCGTCACCGCGAGAGCTATGGACACACGGTGTCGATGGCGTCCAGTGGGCGCAAAGCTCATTCCCAAACCCGGCTGACCTCGATGTTCTCGAGGCTGCCGCTGCGGCCCCCGATCCGCTCTCCGTCCTGAAGCAGCGCACAGTAGCGGCGCCGTCTAAGAACCCTGACATGACGGAGGCCAATCGGCACGCTGCTGCACTCATCAGCATCTGGATATCGCACGGCGGCTACAGCGGAGAGCTGCAGAAGGCTCTGGACACGGCGATTGGTGGTGATGGTGCAAGAACGGTCGTCCCGGGCCTCGTCAATCTCTGCGCATACCTTGCCGCGATGGTCGGAACGCTCATAGGCTCGTCACCGTTGTCCCTGATCGGTGGCCTCACCATGGAAGCAGAGCCGCCCGAGGGGCCGGTACCGTCTCCATGAGAGGTGCCAGGGGCTCTCCGCCCACCCACGGCGAACGAATTTCGATCACGCTTGAGGAGCCTGAGTGCGGCGTGATCGGCGGGCGAAGAGAGGGCTTCGTGCCGAAAGTTCGAATAAGGAGATCTTCCCCCGTGAAAACTGCGGAGCTAGGATTCGAACCGCAGACACACCGGGGGTTTGACCGTCTCCAGGCCAAGCGTGGACGTCTGATGGACGTCTGATGGACGGGGCGGCGGGAGACGGGGGTCTCCCGCGCGCGTACCACCGGCGCGCACGGAGTTGACTTCTCTTATCGGTTCGGTGCAGCTACGTGAGGGGGTTGTTCTCAGGGCATCGAGCGATGCGGCTGCATTCGCGTTCGGGCGAGCGGGCGTTCCGCGTTTAGACGTCGCCGCCGACGCTGTTGGTCGTGGTCCGGCGGAAGGTCGCGCGTGATGACGACGGCGACACAAGTGCGATGAAGATGACCGCGTTCACCGTGACGGTCACGATCCCTGGTATCGGGGTCGTGGCGATCCTGACGAACAGGACTCCGATGGCGATCCACACGACGCAGAAGAGCAGCGCGCTGATGAACATGGTCCGCGTCAGTAGCCACCTCGACCCCACGGTCCACAGGCCCCATCCACCCATCGTGGCGATGACGATGCCGACTTCGACGACCCACCCGCCGATCGGGGGGTCGCCCGGAGGGTCGTTCACGATGCCGGGCAGGCCGCTGCCGCCGCGCAGCACGATCAAGCCGCCCACGACAAGGAGGGTGCCGAGAAGCAGCCACCAGGCACTCTCGATCCCGAGCAGCAAGCGCGCGATCGCGACGCCGCGAGGAAACGGTGCTGCCCGTGTCCGATCGGTCAACACGCTGTGCTCATCCATCGCCTTTGCGTGATCCTGCGCGCGCGTACAGACCGACAGAGGTATGTGCACGAAATTCACAGGAAACCGTAAGGCAAACGTAACGACCGCGCAAGGTCGCGCCCGCATAGTCCTGCTCAGTGCTGCTCGGCATCCTGCCAGGCGCCGCCCGTCGGAGGTTCAGCGATGATCGCGTTCGGATACCTGGGTGACGAGTTGCGCCGTCGCTGGGGTCGAACCGTCGTCACCGCACTTGGTCTGGCCGCCGGGGTTGGTCTCGTCATGGGAATCATCGGCGTGTCCGCGGGGCTGAGCGCGGCACAGAACCAGGCACTGTCGCCGCTCTCGTCGGTCGGGACCGACATCATCGTCACCAGAACGGTGGGTGCGACGACGACTGCAGCTGCATCACCGAGTCCGTCCCCTGGGGCAACGCAGAGCGGGGGGACCGGAGGCGGCGGGTTCTTTGGTCCAGGCGCTGGCGGCGGTGGTGGGGGCGGTGGCGGTGCCGGCCTCGGGGGTGCCGGCCTCGGGGGTGCCTCTTCAACCATCAGCCAGCTCAATGCTGCGGATCAGGCGGCGCTCTTGAACGCAAACTCATCGGTGCTGACCGATCTCGCCAAACTCGGCCCGTCAGGCACGGCGTTCGTGCACGACTTCTTCGTTCCCGGGACGCTCATTACGTTCCCCCAGGTTGCTGTTCAGGATGTGGCTTCAGTTCCTGGCGTGGAATCCGCCGTACCCGGACTGTCGCTGCAGGCGATCCATGAGTTGGGAACCGTACCGGCGATCACCGACACGGTGACAACCGGTGGCCAGACGATCACGTCGGTTGAGAAGCCAGCGCCGCTCACCGCTGCTGAACAGAAGTCGGTGTCCGCCTGCATCCGGGCCGCGGGAGGCTTCACGCGGCCCTCACCGGGAGCCACCCCAAACCCCGGGGGCGACGGTGGAGGTCGGGGATTCGGTGCGGCCTTTACGAAGTGCCTGCCGGCGCGTTTCCAGCAATACGAAGCCAAGGTGGTGGTGCCGACTTAAACCATCACCCGCATCCTCAACCCGCCAACCACGAACACCCAGACCAAGACCTACACCGCAGCGGCAGTGAATCCGACAAACACCACCACGGGGCTGATCACCAGCGCGCAGGTCGTGTCTGGCAGCTGGTTCTCCTCGACGCCAGCCGATGAGATTCTCGTCAACACCGCCTATGCCTCGAGCAACAGCATCAAGGCCGGTCAGACGATGACCATCAACGGTACGGTGTACACGGTCCAAGGGTTGGTGGCCCCGACGCTCACCGGCGACGTGTCGGACCTCTACTTCGATCTGACCACCCTGCAGTCGCTGTCGACCAACTCGTCGCGGGTCAATGAGGTCCTCGTCAAGGTGTCCAAAGCGAGCGATGTCGATGCAGTTGCCGCAGCGATCAAGGCCAAGCTCCCCGGAGCGCAGGTGCTCACCGCGAAGTCGCTCGCCAATCAGGTGACCGGTAGTCTGGCCAACGCTCAGACCATCGCGGCCAACCTTGGCGGCGCCTTGGCGGTGATCATTCTGCTCGCTGCGTTCCTGATCGCTGCCCTGCTCACCACGTCGTCCGTCAGCAAGCGTGTCCGCGAGATTGGCACCCTTCGCGCCATCGGCTGGCGCAAGGCTCGCGTAGTGCGCCAGATCATGGCCGAGACCGTTGGCATCGGCATCGTCGGGGCCGTGATAGGCGTGCTCGCTGGACTCGCCGTCGCGGAAGCCGTGAACCTCTTCGGGCCGACGCTGTCCTCAACGACGTCTGGCTTGTCCGTCGGTGCGTCGACGGCCAGCACTCTCTTCCATCAAGCTACGACGGCGTCGACCAGTCAGTCGCTGCACCTCCAAGCCGTGATCACGATCACGACCGTGCTCCTGGGCGTCGGGTTCGCGCTCCTCGGCGGACTCGTCGCGGGCGCGCTCGGTGGTTGGCGAGCGGCACGACTGTCGCCTGCGATCGCCTTGCGAGATTTGGGATGACGACCATGGACGTGGCGACCCCCCTCTACCAGCTCCGAGGCGTCGAACGCCGCTACCTCAAAGGTGCGGCGGAAGTGGTCGCGCTCCGCGATGTCGACCTCGAAATCACCCGGGGCGAGTTCATCTCCATCGAAGGACCCTCCGGTTCGGGCAAGAGCACACTCCTCCAGCTCGTCGGGGCGCTCGACACGCCCAGCGCCGGAACAGTGCAATTTGACAACCAAGATCTGTCCAGAGCTCGGGATCGCGCCTTGACGGACATCCGGGCGACCCGGATTGGCTTCATCTTCCAGCAGTTCAATCTGATTCCCACCTTGAGCGCGGCCGACAACGTCGCCATCGCCGTCGACCCGCACGTCTCCAAGACGGACCGCCGCGCTCGAGCCCTGGAGTTGTTGGCATCAGTCGGCCTGGCGCAACGTGCGCATCACCTGCCGTCGCGCATGTCGGGTGGCGAGCAACAACGCGTCGCTATTGCTCGGGCGCTCGCCAATCGTCCGGAGGTCATCATCGCCGACGAGCCCACGGGAAACCTGGACTCCAAGAGCGCCGCCGACGTCATGGAACTGCTGGTTGGGTTGCGATCGGAGACGGGTGTCACCGTGATCGTCGCCACCCACGACGAGGAGGTCGCCAAGCATGCCAGCCGTCGCATTCGGATCCGCGATGGCGCTGTCGTATCCGATACAGCCGCGCAGCAATGACCACCGGTCGCTGCTAGCCGGCTCGCTCACTACCGCCCGTACAAGCCGCTCGGGTGGCCGCGCTGGCTCCGCGACTGCGACGGAGGCTCGTGCGCCATGACCGACAGACCGCGCCCGCCGACCGAAGACGAGCGGTTGGCCTTTGATGCTGCGACGCGGGGGTCTCCCAGGGAGTTCGTCCGCATCTGCCGCCGGGCTGGCAAAGAGCCGGGACGCATGCTCGATAGGTTTGACGCGACGCCGTGGCGTTGGTTGTACTACTTCTCGCCGTCGGACTTGGTGAGCGACGGGATGCGAACCCTGCCCTACCCACCAGAGATCCGAGCACGACTCGACGCGACTCGCAAATATGTCGAGGCCCCAAAATGGCAGCGCATGTTTTGCGTCAGTAGACGTGCCGCCGGTTGCCGCTACGGTCACGCGCCTGCGCGACCAGGGGGGCGATGCCGTCGCCGACCCGGGACCCGTCTGGCGATGCCAGCACGAGCACGGCAGCAGCGCGTGTGTGCGATGCGGCATCTGGTAACCGTTGCGCTTCATCCGCGACGTCTGGAGGTACAACCGATGACCGACACGGAGCAGACACTCCTCCTCTGGCCGTATCCGCACGCACCTTGGTTGTGGTAGACGTAGCCCTCGCTCGGGTGATCGTTGAGCGAAGTCGTATCCGTATGGAACGCTGCAACCTTGGCCACTTGTTTCCGAGTTACCTCTCCCAGGAACGACGTCTGTTAGCTACCGCACCGAGCGGGGGATGCATGAGCGCATGCCCACAATTACGTTGCTGCTCTGCCCGTGGTGTCACTCCACCCGGCTCGTTCTGCTGACCTACACGGTGCCAGCCGTGGCAGGCACACGCGATCTGCCCGGGACTCGGCCGAGTGCGAAGTGCGTCGCGTGCGGGCACGCGCTGCTCGCGCGAGACGTCCCCGTGCGCATGTTGCCGAGGTCAGACTAGGTTGTGGCGATCGTGTCGGCGTTACCTACCGTCACAGGCGCGACGTGGACGTCTCATGGACGGGGCGGCGGGAGACGGGGGTCTCCCGCGCAAGTACCACTACGACTGGCGGAGTTGTTTTCTCTTATCGGTTCGGTACCGCTGCGTAAGGAGATGGCTCGCAGGAATGGAGCGATGCGGCTGCAGTATCCTTCGGGCGATCATAACCGAGCCGGACTTTGCTGACCACTTCGCCGACTGGAGGCGTGGCTCGTGAGCTGTCGGTTCATCTGCGCCAGGTCGGGTGACATAACGCTCGTGTGGGGGAGAGTGGCGAGTTGTTAGTTGAGCAGGTGACCGCCCGCCCATTCGCGCCTGGATGCCAGTGTGGGTCATCCAGGCGGTGAGCTATCGCAGCTCATCGATGCTGTCGAGGAAGCTAAGCGCGCGTTGCTTAAGCAGCTTCGCGGCACCTTCGTCGTAGTCGGGCAGGCTGTTGTCAGCGAACAGATGGCGGTCGCCGGGATATAGGAACAGTTCCGCGCCCTCTACGGTCTCAACGAGCTCTCGCGCGGCAGGGAGGTCCTCCATCGCCCACTCGTCGGCCTCCATCATGTGGATCTGGAGCGGAACTCCCGGCGGCCACGAGCCGCCGAACTCGGAGGCCGGGAAGGCAGCGCTAAACAGCAAGCATCCTTTCGCGCCGGGACGCATCTGGGCGAGCATCTGCGCTCCCATCACCCCGAGCGAGAAGCCGGCATAGACGAGCTCGTTCGGCAAGCTCTTAGCGGCGAGTTGACACCGCTCTAGGATCGTGTCGAAGCCGACCTGCTTGGCGTAGTCAACGCCCTCGTCGAGCGTAGCGAACGTCTTGCCCTCGTAGAGGTCCGGGGAGTGAACCGTGTGCCCGGCTGCGCGGAACTCGTCGGCGAACGCAAGGAATCCGGGTGTCTCTCCCTGCGCGTGGTGAAATAGCAATATCTCGGCCATCACGGGATTTTCTACCACACCAGAGCTACCAGACCTTGACGCACCCGTCATCCACGGTCAGAGCAATCTGGACCACACTGGCGTAGCACCTTGTTTCTTGAGCGTTCGACGCGATCGAAGCAAACCGGGCTCGAGCCGCTCTCGCCGCCGCGGCTTGACAAAAGGTGGAAGCCTCGCGAGACTCCGGCCGCGGAGCGGAGCTACGAGTTTGGCGGTAGTGTCGCCGTCCGTTGACACCGGCGAAGGCGAAGACCACGCTATGGCCCCATCATCCGACCGTCGCTGTCAGATCGGGGATGGGCGACAACGGCACGGTCCGTAGACTCATACCGTGTCCATTCAGGTGCGCCCGGCGACTCCGGATCTGTGGAGCGACCTTGTCACGGTGTTCGGTCACCGCGGTGACGATCCTTCGTGGTGCTGGTGTCGCCTATTCCTTCGTCCGGCAGCCCGCGAATCTGCAGCATCGGAACCGCCACCCAACAATCGCGACGCGCTGCGGAAGGAGATCACCGATGCCGCCATACCGCCAGGGCTCCTCGCTTATGTCGACGATCAGCCGGTCGGATGGACAAGAGTTGGTCCTCGATCAAGTTTCGCTGGCGTTGGCGGCAACACAGCATTGGCAAGAGTGCTCGCGGAGGATCCAGGAGTTTGGTGGGTGACTTGCTTTGCGGTCGACAGCCGCTACCGGCGATGCGGGGTCGGGTCAACGCTACTCAGGGCGGCGGTCGAGTTCGCCCGTGAGCACGGTGCGACAGCGGTCGAGGGTCATCCGGTCGATGTGGCTGCCCTGCGCGCTGCTCGGGTCGGAGGGTCCGCCATCTACACAGGAACCGTGGCCATGTTCTCCGCTGCGGGGTTCACCGAGATTGCACGCAGCTACCCCACCCGGCCGGTGATGAGGCTTCTGGTGTGATGCCCGGACAGTCGGGGAAGACCCTGATCGAACATCAACGCGCCCCGAGAAATATCGGCACACGGTCAAGTCCCCGGTAGTGGTGTGAATTCGGTGGAGTTCTCACAGCGTTCGGCCAGCTACGCGACGAGTTCAGACGCTGACAACATTCTCGGGCGAGCACGCGTCGCGTCCTTTGCCGGCATCCCGCGTGTCGTCTTCGCCGACCGGAGGTTGCTGCGATGGGTCTCACGGCCGACAAGGCTCGTCTGGGTGGCATCGACGCTGCCGCCGCTGAGATTAGCGTCGCCGACAGCGTGGACCCCTCCTGGACCTACGTACGAGATCCCCGTGGCGCCGTGGGCGTGGTCGCGGATCGCAGTCGTCGCGTGCTCGTGGGACGTGGACGTGCGCGCCGCTCGCCAGCGAGTGGCTCCACCAGGCTGCTCTCGCAATCCGGGCCGAGCTCTCGGTCGATGTCCTGTTCGACCAGGTCGCACAATATCCACCTACAGCGAGGCGTACCTCGCAGTCCTGGCCCGACTGGACTGGTAGGACCGGACAAGAATCGACGTCATGGCTCGGCGCAACGGCGTGAAACTGCGCTGGGAGAGTTCAGCTGCCGCATCTCACGCTGGAACCACACAGCGACCACACTCCATCGCACGTCCAACGAGCGCGCGTCCACGAAACGTGGCTGTCGAGCGCGATATTTTGATGAGCGTCTCATGCGCGGCGTGGACGCGTCATGGACGTCTGATGGACGGGAAGTGAGCAAGGGGGTCTCCCGCGCGAATACTACCGACGCGCGCGGAATTGATTTCTCTTATCGGTTCGGTGCGGCTGCGTAGGGGGGGTTCGCCGCCGTGACTTCTTCCGTCACTTCCGAATAGCCACCGACGAGCAGCATATGCACTTCGGTCTCGAGCCAGTTTGAGCAGGAATGTTGATCGAGGGCGCTGTCGGCTGGTGATATTTGTGTGCCGAGGTTGGCATGGGGCTGGCCTACTCAAACCTGGCAGAGGTACGCGAGCGCCTGGCCACGATCGCCAAGCCAGCGAGGTCATTGACCTCCTTCGGGGTCGGGAATCCGGGGCACCTCCTAGAAGTACAGTTGTTCAATGCCGAATCGTACGAAGGGCGCCTCGCTTGGCGTCCTAGTTGTAGCGTTCGGGGCATCGTGCGGCCAGCACGCGCAGCTCCCGACTACGACGTCGGCTCCGACGAGCGCACCGGCGCTTACCTCGACGGCGGGAACTTACCCCGCCACCTTCGTCGGCGCCATCCAGGATGGCCTTGACCTCTTCAGTTCCACCAGCGGCAAGCCCATTCGCCGGCTCACCACCGCAGCCCTAAGTGGAGGTGATCAGTACCCAAGTCTCATCGGTGACGGTGAGATGGTCTATTTCGTTCGCGCCATATCCTCATGCGGCGAGAGTGGCTCGTCGGGCGGCATATGGGCCGTGTCCGCGGACGGCGGGCCGGCATCCGCCGTTGTCCCAACTCCGCCACAGGACGTCGATCTTGTCCCGATCGTCAGTGGCGACGGCGAGATGCTCGCATGGGAGCGAGCGCGCCTCGCGGAGGAGCGCTGACACCTCCCTCTCACTGCGGTCGCTGGTCGGGTCGAGGTCCGGCATCGTGGTCATTCTGACCCTTCCGGGCCCCCCTTCCTGACCATCGATAATGGAAAGGTATCGCTCGTGAGGAGGCGGAAAGTGGACGGCCTGCCGTGACTAAGAACCTCATCCCCAGCCAAGCCGCGCAGCTCGCCCGTCTCCGGGCGCTCGAGCGGCTGCCCGAGGCTACGCAACGGCGAGCAAGGCACCCCACACTCTCCGGGCGTGCAGTCGCGACCTCCGCGACCTCGAAGACGTCTATCGCAATGCCGGTGGCCTTCCACTCCTCGAGGCCTTAATGCGCGATGCGACGACATCGAAGGCGAACCCGATGTTAGATGACCGTCTGAGGCGCGGCGTGGACGCGTCATGGACGTCTCATGGACGGGGCGACGGGAGACGGGTCTCGAACCCGCAAGTTCAACCTTGGGAAGGTGACGGTCTGTTCTTGGTTCGGGTCACGGACAAAACCCTCGCCCGATAACCGACGCGTTTGCACAGCTCGAGCTGTTCACGGTTCCGACCTCAGTGGTTATCCTCCGCCGAGAGTCGCGCGACTTAGAGTGGTTTTGCAGGAAAGAACATCAATCAGGGAATGCGTACTAGTCCCTGCAAAGTGACTGATCCCCGCAAGTTGGAATCGGCTGCATTTGAGTGGAAATGGCTTCACTGCAGTGCAATGGGATGCGAATCGGGGAGACAGGACTTCGAACCTGCGACCCCTGGTCCCCCAGACTAGTCCTCATTTCCCGATGCGGGCTGAGTTCGATTTAGAGTGGTTTTGTGGGGAATTGGTTGGAATGACGACTAGAGCGCGCGTTATGGATTTCGTTGGAATCGCGTGGACATGATGCGGGTACTCAGCGCGCAGCGGACCACCTTTCTCAGCCCCTCATCAGCACTTCAGAGTCGGCAACGGAGGTGACGTCAACGCCGCCATGCACGCCGAGCGCGAGGAGGTCGGCGTCGCCGGTGACAAGAGCATCGGCCGATCCGGTTATGGCTATCGCAAGGATCTGATCGTCATCGGGATCCCGACAGACGCGCGGAACCTCAATCGGCGTCACCACATCGGCCATGGCCTCGAGCTCCGCTCGCACCGCGACAGCCCGATCGCTCGCCCAGCCACAGGTCTCGACGAGCACGGCCTCCAGCTCACGGAGGATCGCGGGACCGATGATCAGGGTGTGATCACCACGGAGGACGTCGTCGAGGAGACGTCGCGGGCGTCCACCAAAGTGGAGCGCCGACACCAGCACATTGGTGTCGAGAACGACCCGCACTCAGCGTGTTGGTTTGCGGCGAGAGCGGCTGCGTCGCGATTTCACCGCAGCTACGACGCTATCTTCAGTCAGGGCACCAGCAGCCGCTCGGTCTTCCCCATACGCAAAGAGCTGATCCCATCGCTTGCGTCGCTCCGCGTACTGGCGGAACGCTTCTCGCAAAAGTTCGCTGCGCGTCCGGCCCTCCTGGTGCGCCAAGCGGTCGACCTCGACCGCGAGCTCTGGCGGGAGCGAGATGGTCACTGTCCCGGTCGTGCGCATGAACAGGACGATAACACGAAGTCTTACCCGATAGGACCGCCGAACGGATCGGGCTCACAGTGAACTCGGGCAACCATAGATGCGCCAATGGTGACATTGGCCTGCCGGAGGTCAATTTGCCGAGGACCGGAAGCGATCTTCGGTTTCTCGGCCCGAAACGAAGAAGAGCGTTCTCGCTCCGATCAGGGCCTCGCGCATAGCGGCGGTGTCCGCATACGAGGGGTGCGGCGACCGCGATCGCCCCCGCCATGGGCGGCGCCGTCCCAACGCTGCGGACGATCAACCGCTGGGCGACGCCGCGGTCCGCGAGGCGTCGTGCCACCCGTCCGCCAAGGGCACCGGTGGCACCGGTGATTGCGAGGTCTGGCAGCGTCAGATTGACTCCATTCCGAGCGGTGTAAGTATCCCGCCGAACCCCACCGACCGCGGTGGCACCACTACTCGGCGATCGAGGCGGCCCTCGGCGCCGGCGTGGAGCGGATCGTCTACGTCTCTTTTCTCGGCGCCGCACCGGATGCGACGTTCACGCTAGCGCGGCAGCACTACCTCACAGAGGAGCGGATCCGAGCTGCGGGAATCCGGTACACCTTCCTGCGATCCAGCCTTTACGCCGACTTCGTACCGTTCATGACCGGAGATGATTTGGTGATGCGCGGTCCCGCCGGGACGGGTAAAGTCGGCTGGATATGCCGCGATGACATCGCTGACGTGGCAGCTCGGACGAGCTCGATGAAAGCTGTAAGCGCTATGTAGGCGATTGACTGCCACAATCCGATCCATGAGCAGCGGCATCCGGCCTCAACCGTGGAGATTGATGCCTTTTGCAGGAAAAGTACTTATTCGCGTTTAGAGCACTACACCACGTGGGCGCGCAAGCGCCCAAACGCACTGCGCAACCTCTCGTTGCGAACTCAAGTCGGGCGATTGTCGGGGAGACAGGACTCGAACCTGCGACCCCTGGTCCCCCAGACTAGTCCTCATTTCCCGATGAGCGCTGAGTTCGATTCAGACTGGTTTTGCCGGGAATTGGTTGGAATGACGACTAGCGCAGTTGCGATGGAATCCATTGGATTCCCGTCAACACGCACCCACGGTGCTGGACATTACTTCCCTCCCTCACCCCTCTGGACTTTGGGCATTCTGACGGCCGTCGGGCGCGTCGATCATCTGAAGCCCGTGGATCTGCTGACAGGGCGCTTGTGTGCCGGAGATCGCCTCACTCGGTTTAGCATCCGCCTCAGGGCTGACGCTCAGGCTTGGATCTCTCCCTCCATGTGGGATGCTGGCGCGGTGACCGGATGGGCCGCGCTCCACCAGATCATCGGGATGGCCGGAGCGAGCTCGCCTCTGTCAGAGGCTCGAGGAGATCCAGCCTGCGATCTGTGCACGTGAGTTGAAGCCAAGCTTGTTGAGGATGTGACCAACGTGGGTGGCGACCGTCCGTTCGGAAATGAATAGCCGGGCTGCGATCTGCTTGTTGCTGAGACCTTCCGCGACCAAGGCCGCGACCTCAGCTTCACGCTTCGCGAGGGGTCCGGAGTCCGCGCCGGAGAACGAAGCGGCCTCGCGCTGCTCGGATTCGCCGAGCGCCAGCCGCACCGCCGCGTGGCGGTCCAGGCGTTGCCCCGCCTCAAGCTCGGCCTCAAATTTCGCTGCCCCGAGGGCTCGCATGGCCAATTCCCTGGCCTCGGTCTGGTATGGCGCATGCGGTCCAATAACCTTTGCGCCGGCGCCGGCACCGATGGTCTGCGCCGCCCCGAGCAGCCGGGCTGCGAGGCGCGGCTGGCCGGAGGTCGCGGCGAGCCAACTCATCGCAGCCAGAACGTAAAACTCGGCGATCCGGTCGTCGAACTGCCGCGCGACCCGCAACGCCTCGGCGGCACCCGCGTGTGCTTCGTCAAGGTCGCCCTTCGTGATGGCAATCGCACCGACATTGCGGAGCATCGATGCCAGGTAAAAGAGGTCGCCAGCGTCGCGACTCAGGAGCATGCCCGCCGATGATGTCGCTGCGGCGGCGTCCATGTCATTTGCGAAGAACGCATGGACAGCTCGCGCCTGCACGAGCTCGATGGTCGCGGCATAGTCGCCGACAACAGCAGTGATCGCTTCGGCCTCATCCAGAAGGTCGCCGGCACCTGTGGGATTGCCGATCTGGTTCTCCGCGTTGGCGGCGACCGAGAGTGCCTGCGCCAGTTCCGCCGGCTGCCGGGTTTCCCGAGCCGTTGCGATGGCGCGAGCGAGCCATGGCCTGGCGGCTGCAGGGTCGGCCTGCACCACACTCAGCCAGCCACGAAGGACGAGAGCGCGCACCTGCGTGCGCGGAGACGCCTCCCCTGATGCAAACAGGAGATCCAGCCAGCGAATGCTCTCCGTGGTTCCGTGGGTGATCCAGTAGTACCGCAACGAGGCCGCTACATCGAGCCCTCGGCCGGAGTCTCGGTGCGAAACGCAGTGCTGGAGTACCGCTCGAATGTTGTCGATTTCGAGCTCCACCCAGGCGAGCCAATCACGGAGCTGGTACCGGCCCTCGGCCTCGGTCGACAGACACGTCTTCCAGTAATAGTCGACGCAACGCTCCGATAGTTCGCCGTCCTCATGTTCGTCGCGCAACTTGAGCGTGGCGTACTCGCGCATGGTTTCGTGAAGTCGATAACAGTCACGGCCCCCGAAGTCTTCCTTCATGAGCAGCGATTTCTCGACCAGTGATGACAGCAAGTCCAACGTGTCGGTTGCGGCCAGCTCGCCGTCGGTGCACACCGATTCGACGTCGTCGAGCGTGAATCGGGTGGCGAAAACGGAGAGTCGCCGCAAGACGTGCCGTTCACGCGCCGTCAGCAGGTCGTAGCTCCAGTCGATGGTCATCCGGAGCGTTTGATGTCGCGGCAGCGCGGCGCGGCTCCCTCCGGTGAGGAGGGCGAAGCGATCACGCAGACGCTCGAGGATCTGCTCCACGCTGAGGACCCGGGTTCTGACCGCCGCGAGCTCAATCGCCAGCGGCAGGCCATCGAGGCGCCGGCACACGGCAACCACAGCTGCCTGGTTCACATCGGTGAGGACGAACGTGCCGGACGCCGCGGCTGCCCGCTCGGTGAACAGGACGACGGCTTCGTTCTCTCGCACGTGGGCGAGCGGTTCGGTTCCATCGTCGCGAGGCAGCTGGAGTGGCGTGACGGGCACCACGTGTTCGCCCGCCACCTGGAGCGGCTCCCGGCTGGTGGCGATCACGCGGATGTTCGGAGCGGAGCGAAGGGCCTCAGCGATGAGCTGAGCCGCCGCATCGAGAACGTGCTCGCAGTTGTCGAACACCAGCAGCAACGCTTTGTTCCGCCAGAAGGACCTCAGGATCTGCAGCGGCTCCACGCCGGCTTGGTCACGGAGGTCAACGGCCGCAAGCACGGCGCTGGGCACAAGGGCGGCATCGCGCACCTCGGCGAGTTCGACCAGCCAGGCGCCGTCGCTGAATCCGCGTGAGAGGTCGTCTGCAGCCCGCAATGCGAGCCGGGTCTTCCCCACTCCTCCTGGCCCGACGAGGCTGACGAGCCGGGCGGCCGCGAGTTTCTGCCTGATCTCGGCGAGCTCGCGGCGGCGGCCCACGAAGCTCGTGGTCTCGGCGGGCAGATTGCCCGAACGGTGACGTGGTCTCGCCATGGTGAGTCCGAACCTACCCCTCAATCACGAGCGCTGATGTCCTTCGACTACGCATCGAATCCGTAATCCTGACGATTCGGCCGGTCCGGCCCCTGGCTCAGCCTGACACCCATGACACACGAGCTGCCGAATCATCGGGTCGCGGCGACATTCGTCAGCCGACCTCCCATGCGTCAGATTGCCCGAGCGTCGGGTGTGACCGACGTGGTGGTCGATGGCTGCCAGCTGCGCTGCGTGGTGCACGGCAGCTTTCAGCCCCTGCTCGAGGCGCTGCGCGGCTACGAGGTCATCAGCCTCACTTCCATTCCGACCTCGGACGGAGGTGATTGATGGCCACAAGGCGAATCACGTCTCTCGATCCCGACCAGCCTGACGCATCCACATCGCACCTCAATCGGTGCTCATTCATCAAGACAAGGAGAACGACATGACCGTCACACCGAACACCCTCTTCCGAGCGACCGGCGTTGCCACGGCGGTGGCAGGAATGATCTTCATCGGCGTACAGATCGGGAGTCCGCACCTGGACGGCGCCACCATCACAACGACCAACGCGGTCGTCCGCGACAGCCTCAAGGTCCTCATGGCTGCCCTGGCGCTCGCCGGGATCAGCGGTCTGTACCTGTTCCAGGTGAGGAAGATCGGCGTGCTCGGCCTGGTCGGGTACCTCACCTTCGCCACCGGCTACCTGACGATGCTCGGGATTGAATTCGTCGGCGCTTTCGTCCTCCCGTCGATCGCGCACAGTTCCCCCGCCTACGTCAGCAATGCCATCGCCGAAGCCACCAACGGCACCGTCACCGGCAGCATCGGGCTGATCAAGGTCGCGATCCTGGTCAACGGGATCACCTACGTCGTCGGCGGTGTCATCTTCGGCATCGCACTCTTCCGCGCCAATGTCCTCGCTCGATGGGCCGCCGTGCTCCTCGCCTGCGGCAGCGTCGCAACCGTCGCAACCGGCGTCATGCCGCAGTACGAAAGGCTGTTCGCTTTTCCCACCGGCATCGCCCTGATCGGCCTCGGGTACTCCCTGTGGCAGGCGCAGCGCTCGCCAGCCTCTCGGGCCATCACCAGCTCGGTGAGCTCGCAACTCGAGGCGGCCGGAGCCAAGTGACCGTCCGCGTGGCAGCACACCCCACCCCGATCGACCGCGTCGATCGGGTGGGTGCCAGTCGTCAATTCAAAAACCAAACGATCACGACCCGATCACAAGGAAACATCCAAATGACCACATCGCGAAAAACCGCGCTCGTTGTCGGAGTGCTGTTCATCCTCACCTTCATCACCTCGATCGCAGGAGAGCTCTCCTACGGCTCCGTCCTCAGCGATCCCCACTACATCACCAGTGCCGGCACCGACACCGGCGTGTTGGTGGGTGCGTTCTTCGAGATGTTCCTCATCATCACTAATATCGGTTGCGCAGTGGTGTTGTTCCCGCTGCTCAAGCGTCAGAACGAGGCACTCGCCCTCGGCTACGTCACCGCTCGCCTCGTTGAGTGCACGTTCATCCTGGTCGGCATCCTGAGCGTCCTTGCGGTCGTCACACTGCGACAGCACGCCGGGAGCGCAGATGCGGGCTCACTCATCGTTGTCGGCAAGTCGCTGATCGCCATCAAGGCGTGGACACTGCTGCTCGGGCCCGGATTCGTCGACGGAATCGGGACTGGACTGATCCTGGGCTGGCTGATGTACCGGTCAGGGCTCGTGTCGCGCCGCATGGCGCTCTTCGGCGTCGTCGGTGGTCCACTGCTGGCCGCTTCAGGGATCGTTGTGCTGTTGGGCGTGATCCCACAACAATCGGCATTGCAGGGCATCGCGACCATCCCGGAGGTGATCTGGGAGGGGTTCTTGGGCTTGTGGCTCACCTTCAAGGGATTCAACGCGGTTGCTGTTGGTGCCGGCGAAACCACAGACGTCCGTCAAGCCGTAGTGATGGCTGCTGTTGATGCGTAGTTCCTCGGAAAGGGCCAGACTGCGACGCCATGGCCGAGGTCACCTTCGAACCGGCGGTGGCTTCGTTGCGCCGGGAGGTGCCCACGGCACGAGTGGGAGTCGGGTTCATCTCCCTCTTCACGTTGGCGTACATGAGCGCCAATCTCGTCTTCCAGGCGCCGATACTGGTAACCCTTCCCTTGAAGGTCAGCTCGCTTGTCGGAATCAAACAAGCTCCGGGGAGCCTGGCGCTTGTCGCAAGCATCGGCGCTTTCGTGGCCATCTTCGGGAATCCCTTCTTCGGGCGGATGAGTGACCGCACGACGTCACGACTGGGGATGCGAAGGCCATGGATGGTCATCGGCGTGGTCGGCGGCACCGCCGGCGTCGCCATCGTCTCCTTCGCACCCAGCATCCCGGTTGTTCTGCTCGGCTGGTGCATCGCGCAGCTGTTCTTCAACGCGATGCTGGCTTCGCTCGCGGCGGTGCTTCCCGATCAGATCCCGGTCGCGCAACGCGGCACGGTCTCCGGTGTGCTGGGCATCTGCCTGCCGATTGCGGCGGTGAGCGGCACGTACATCGTGAAGCTCTTCAGCGGACAACACATCGCCACATTCCTTGTCCCGTGTGCGACGGGGGGCTTCTTCATCCTGCTGTTCGCGGTCGTGTTGAATGACCGGCACCTTGCGAAGGCGGATAGGCCGACTTGGTCCATACGGGAATTCGCAAGTACCTTCTATGTGAAACCGCGGACCAGCCCTGACTTTGCCTGGGCTTTCGCCAGCCGCTTCATGTTCCTGATGGCCTACGCCCTGCTCGCGACGTACGAGGCCTACTATCTGCTGCAGAAGATCGGCACCGCCGTGGCCGACGTGCCGCAACAGATCTTTCTCGGCACGCTCGTGCAGGGGGCCGTCATCGTCGCCGCGTCGCTCATCGGTGGGCATCTCTCCGACCGGACGCGCCGGCGAAAGATCTTCGTGTTCACCGCTGCGATCGTCTATGGCCTGGCAATGTTCGCGCTGGCGATAGCCAGCAGCTTCAACGGGTTCCTCGTCGGCATGGCCATCAGCGGACTCGGTTTCGGCGTGTTTGCGGCTGTCGATCTCGCGCTCGTCGTTGACGTGCTCCCGAATCCGGGTCACAACGGCAAGGATCTCGGCGTGTTCAACATCGCGGGCGCGCTCCCGTTCTCGCTGGCGCCGGCGTTGGCGCCGACGATCCTGGCGATCGGCGGCGGCAGCTATGGTGTGCTATACGCCGTTGCGGGCGTCTGCGCCATCCTCGCTGCTGTCGCGATCATGGGCGTGAAGGGTGTCCGCTGAGCAGGGCCCGCCGTAGGTCGGCTCGCCCGCAAGGACTGAGTGCCATCGGAGCGACCAGCTTCGTGGCTTAGGGCGATGAGCAGCGGGTTCAGGCTCTATAGGTCCATATCGGTCCCGCTGCGAGGCCTGGATACAACCCAACGGTCGGCCCGCTCGCTCGTCGCTCATCTCTATTGTCGTTGAGCACCCCGCTTACCGACGTAAGCATCGGCGCATAGTCTTGCCAGGAGTGGTCTGGTGACAGCATGCCCGTGTGGCCGAGTACTACAGCGCGCCGATACCATGTCTGTCTCAATACAGAGCCGCGCCCGCACTGTCTCACCGCTGACGCTGGGCCTATGAGGGACTACAAAGGGCACCGTGGCTAAAAGGGAGGAATTCCCTAGTCGGTACCTTGAAGAAAACCGGGCAAGCCCGAACCACCTGAATGGGGCTCTGAACGCGAGTAAATCAGTGCGACAGCGTGGCCTCTGCTCTGCAAGCAGAGGCCACTGCGAACCGGGTGGTCAACACGGTGGACCGATCAGGCGGTCAACCCTGCCCGCCCTTGACTGACATGAAGCCGTTGATCGTTTCGATGTAGGCGGTCATGGTCGTCGTGCAGCCCGTGGTGCTCCGTGCCGTGGTGTATTCGGCGTTGAACCGGTAGGTGCCGCTGCCGTCGAGCTGCGAGAGGCTGCCGGTGGCGACTGAAACGCTGAACGGCCCGGTCTGAGTGATGGTGCCGACGCAGGTCTTGGGGTCGAAACGGACGGTCGGCTGCCCAGTACTATGATCGATGCGGAAGGTGCTCCCGTCGATGACCGCGTTGTCGACGGCTCTACCCGGATGCTCGATCCCGCCTGCGTTGATCACTCCTGTCACGATGATGGCGCCGGGACCGGCTGGGTTGGTCGATGAGACATAGAAACGCTCGGTTGACCCGGAGGGGGCTGGACCCCAGCCGTGAGGTCCGAAGCCCGACCACGCGCTGCCTGCATCTGGGCTGCCCCATACGCTCCAGGGGTTTACGTCCGCCCCACCAGGTGTTGTCGACGGTGCAGTCGTCGTCAGTGCAGTGACCGAGGCCGTAGTCGAGGTGGCGGCCGCCGACGCGCCGATCACCGCCGCGAACGATGCGGCCGCCACAACACCCCCAGCGATGACCGCCGCGACGACCCGAGACGATCTGCGCCAGAGGAAGAGGCCGATCACGGTGAGCCACAGGGTGCCGAAGACCAACGGAAAGATCCACCAGAAGGCAAAGCCGCCGCCGACCAAGTATCCGGGCATGTCGTGTTCCTCCGAGTCGTGTGTTGTATGCAACGGCACCATCGTCGGAGGCTCGCGGTACTCCTGTCGTCCGTCCGGAAGCGACACCTTCGGCTACGTCCGGCGGCGTAGCTCAGTGACGACTTGCTTACGGCAGCGCTTGGCTCGCCGACACGTGCGCTCGTCCCTGACAAGTCAGAGGAACCGCGATGTCCATTTCTCGATGTTCCCGTTCGTCTTAGGACTGAAGACCAACCGAACCGCCACTCACAAGGAGAGTCGCCATGTCGTCGAATCAGGAAGCCACCGCCGTTGAGGTCGCTCGGGCTCACGTTGCCGCGTGGGGCAAGCACGACTACGAGGTCGCGCGCGCCGCGCTTGCAGCCGATGTCCACGTTTCGGTCTCGAGCGTCGATCCCGAGGCACCGAAGGTCGACACCACGGGGGTCCAGGACTACATGCAAGGTCTGATGCAGTTCGGTCATGCCGTGTTGCCGGGCACGACCACGGTGAACTCCGGGGTCGGCGATGAGACGCGGGCGCTGTTACACGTGACCTCGCGCGTGAAGTTCGGGCCAGATGCGCCAGAGATGACGCTCCGGGGAGCGCGCCTCTATCGACTTGACGAGGATCAGAAGATCATCGACGAGCAGGTGGTGTTTTTCGTCACGCTGTAATCACGCGGCGGTAGCCGGGGGCCTCTTGAGGCCTCCGGTCGCTCGCGGTTGTTTGGCAGCAGCCAGCGAACAACTTGAAGGAGGACCCGATGCGATATGCGATGTTGGTCTACGTCGACGAGAGGACAGACAGGAGCGAGGAGGCTGTCGAGAGCGAATACGCCGCGTTCATGGCGTTCCAGGACGAGATGGAAGCCCGTGGAGTTCTGGTCGCACGCGAGCGTCTGCGCGAGGCGACGCTCTCGACGACGGTGAGGGTTCGAGACGACAGGCTCGTGGTCGCCGACGGTCCTTTTGCCGAGACCAAGGAGCAGATCGCCGGCTTTTACGTCATCGAGGTCGCGGATCTCGACGAGGCGATCGAGATCGCTTCCCAGAATCCGGGCGCCCGCTCCGGCACGATCGAGGTCCGACCAGTGTGGCAGCTCTAGCCGATGCGCAGGCGGCGGTCGACGAGGCCTTCCGGGCCAACTGGGGTCGCGTCGTCGCCTACCTGATCCACGTTACTGGCGATTGGGACCTGGCCGAGGAGTGCGCCCAGGATGCGTTCGAGCGGGCTATCGCTCGCTGGCCACGCGATGGGATTCCATCGAGTTCCTGCGGCCTGGTTGAAAACGACTGCGCGAAATCGTGCACTGGACCGGATGCGGCGAGACACGGTGGGCGAAGCCAAGCTCAGGGAGGTTGCTGTGACGGGACCCGCAGCACGTCACGACGACGACAACGACAGCGGGATTGACGACGATCGGCTTCGGTTGATGTTCACATGCTGTCACCCAGCGCTCCCGGTCGAGGCTCAGGTGGCGCTGACGCTTCGCACACTCGCGGGTTTGACGACACCCGAGATAGCACGCGCCTTCCTGCTCCCTCAGGAGACGATGGCGAAGCGGTTGACGCGCGCTAAGCGCAAGATTGTCGAGGCACGCATTCCATATCGCGTGCCGGATGCGCGCCATCTGCAGGAGCGGCTGCGCGCGGTGCTGGCAGTGATCTACGCGCTTTTCAACGAGGGCTACGGCGCGAGCACCGGCGACGAGCTGATTCGCAAGGAACTCTGCTCGGAGGCGATCCGTCTGGGACGGTTGCTGGCGGAGCTTATGCCCGATGAGCCAGAGGCCCTTGGGTTGCTTAGCCTCCTGCTCCTTCAGGACTCGAGGCGCCAGGCACGCATCGACGGCGAGGGCGAGTTGGTGACGCTGGCGGACCAAGATCGCGCGCTCTGGGATCGAGCCGGGATCGACGAGGCGTGCATGCTCCTCGATCGAGCCATGCGGCATCGACGACCGGGGCCGTACCAGTTGCAGGCCGCGGTCGCAGCCTGCCATGCCCAGGCTCGGACCTCCGACGAGACGGACTGGCGGGAGATCGTGGTCCTCTATGACCGGCTGAGCGAGATTGCACCGACGCCGGTTGTGCTGCTCAACCGCGCCGTGGCTGTGGCGATGGCCGACGGGCCGGCGGTGGGACTCGCGCTGCTCGTCGAGCTGGAACAAGCGGAAGTCCTGTCCGGTTACTACCTGCTGCCCGCGACGCGTGCCGATTTGCTCAGACGACTGACGCGCCACGCTGAGGCGCAGACGGCATATCGCGAAGCGCTTGCGCTGGCGCCGACCGACGCCGAGAAGCGGTTTCTTCTTCGGCGCCTATCTGAGCTAGCCCCGCCGGGCGACCGATGACGGGGCCGGTTTGTCGGGGAGACAGGACTCGAACCTGCGACCCCTGGTCCCCCAGACCAGCACTTATTCGCGGATTCGGGTTGAGTTCGACTTACAGTGCTTTCGTCGGGAAATGGTTGGAATGACGACTAGACCGTGCGGATTGGAATCGCGTCGACGTACCTCCGGGTAGAGCGACTCCTCGATGCTTTGGTTCGTGCTCAAAATCATCCAGTGCCCGCGTCCCTGCTAAGCGCAGGCGTAAAAAGCGCTTCGCGGGGCGAGGGTCACACCGCCTTGCTCGGGTTGGACGGATCGCGAACGTCGCTCAATGCATCCTCGTATCCTCCAGTGGCCCCTAAGCTTGACGCTCTGAGCCAGTTTCGAAGTTCGCCAACCGCGGCAATTGCGGTCTCGCCGTCGCCGGCGCACGGGATCACGTTGAAGACTGAGCATCCGGCCTCGATGTAAGGGCTCAGGAACTCCGCGACCTGCGCGGGGGTGCCGTAGGGCGAGTAGCGTTCGAAATTCTCGAATGGCGCCTGGTAAAAGGTCTGCATCTGCGCGGCGAGTGGCTCGCGCGCGGCCTCACGCGTGTCGGCGAAGCCGCACCAGACGTTGAGCGCATGCTCGAACCCGCCCGAGTCTCTGCCGGCCTCCGATGCCTCCCGCGTGATGAGATCGCGCACCGTTGCGAACCTCCGTGAGGACACCCAGATGCCGAGCCACCCATCGCCGCGCCTGGCGGCACGGCTGACCGCCGCATCGGATCGTCCGCCGACGATAAGAGGTATCCGTGGCGACGGCGCGGGCACGATCAGGGCTTCATGGAGCGAGAAGAACTCACCGTCGAACGTCACCGGCCTGCCCTCGGCGAGGTTGCGCAGGATCTGAAGGCATTCATCCATCCGGCGTCCACGCGTCTTCGGGTCCACCCCGCAGATCTCGACCTCGTGGCGATCCTCGCCGCCGATCCCGATGCCGAGTGTCGAGCCGGCCAGGCGCGAGTTGCGCGAGAGTTCGCGAGCTGACGGGCGAGCGGAACCGGGTGGCGCAACGGCAGCAGGTAGAGCCCGACATACACGGGCAGGTCAGCCTGAGCACTGAGCAGCGATGTCGCTGTGATCAAGCCGTCCGAGCCTGCTCCGACAAAGAAGCTCACGTGATCGCCGACGCAGAGGTGGTCGACGCCTGCGTTGAGAGCGCGAGCAAGCGCCGTATCGAGCTCGGGACCGACCTTGATCGGTCCCGGTGAAGGGAAGCACCCGACGCGGACGCTAGCCACTGGGGGTCACCGCGATCGCGTCGATCGAGACCAACAGACCGCGGGGCAGTACTACGTTGGCCGGCGCCGAGCGCGCCGGTGGCGGATCCGGCATGTGCCGGTTGTATACCTCGTTGATCGTCGGGTAATCAGCCACATCGGTTTAGAAGATCGTGGTCTTCACCACGTCTGCCATGGTTGCGCCCGCGGCGTCGAGAATCGCAGCCAGGTTGACCAGCGCCTGCTCAGTCTGCGCGGCGGCACCGTCGGGCACGGCCCCGGTTGACGGGTCGATTCCCGCCGTCCCGGAGCAGAACACGAAGCCGCTGGCCACGATCGCCTGGCTATAAGGGCCGAGTGCCGCGGGGGCGCGTTCAGTCGTCACTGCTCGTCGAGTTCATCGATTCTCCTGTCCTCTGAGTCGAGCTTCGGACCACCGACTCGATCTGCTCTGTGGAGTACACGTCGTCGACCGGGATCATGCCGCCGAGCGCCCCGATAATCCGCGTCACTGTCTCGGGTCGTCGCGACGCAGCCTCGTAATAGCGTCGCAGGTGGGCTGGCAGGGGCTTGAGAGCCGCCGCGCTCAGGGTCAGGCGAAATCCGTTAGCTGTCGCGTCATCGCGGCGCCGCTGGTAATCGATGAGTGCCTCCTTCCACGGGCGAGCCCCGACCAGTGCCGAGTGGGCGGCGGCGGCCAGCATCTCCGCGGACGCGAACGCGTCCGACATGCCGAACCCGGTCGTCGGGTCCTTGTGATGACCCGCATCGCCGGCAAGCGCCCAACCGTTGCCGTAGGACTTGCGGTAAAAGTTCACGAGATCGCTCGCGCCTCGGAATCGCTCCTCGCGGCGTCCAGATGCGATCTCATCGTGCAGACCGGGGATCGCCTCGAGCGACTTCATGAAATTCCCCTCGATGTCGCGCCGGAACTCGGCGAACTCTGACTGGTGCCCGCCCACATAGACGCAGGTCAGGTCATCATTGGTCGGCCAGCGCAGAATCAGCCGGCCGGGGCGCATGTGATAGGTCGGCGACCTGGTAGGAACGCCGCTCCAATACGAGTAGTACACAAAGGTCAGTGGCGGCTCCAGCACGTACGGCTCAGCGCCGGCCTCCGCGGCGATCACCGAATGGCGTCCATCCGCGCCCACAACGAGGCGAGCATCGATACGCCTGGCAGCACTGGACGATGGTTTGATATCGACACCGCAGGCGTGCCCATCAGACCACCTCAGCGATCGCACAGACGTGCGGTCGAAGAGTTCTACCCCCACCTCGAGAGCCGCACCAACCAGCATGCTGTCGAGTACGGTCCGCCGAGGGCAGAAAGCTGCGCTCACTTCTCGAACCGACGGTACCTGGCCAGTGAGCGAAACTGAGCCGAAGTCAAACGTCAGCGACGGGATCGGTTGGCAGCCACGTGATTGGAGGCGGTCGAGCAGCCCCCAGGACTCCAGCAGCGCGGCACCGTGCGGCCACAAAAAGTGGCTCGAGATGGTGTCGCTCGGGAACTCGGCTCTGTCGACCAGCGCGACGCGGTGACCGCGCCGCGCCAGGAGCATCGCGAGTGACGCTCCGGCGCAGCGCGCTCCCACGACGACGACGTCGTACATCGTCGGTCAGCCCAGGGCGGAGGGGTTAGCCGACGGGTTGACCAGCCGCGAGCGCCTTGACGTCGGCCGTCGTGAGGGGATTGCCGGCGATTCCCCAGTCCCCACTTTTGACCTCCTCAACGATGACCCACGTCACCGGACGCAACGCCTCGCCCTCGATCTCCACCATCGTATCCGTGAGCCTGCGGACGATGTCGCGCTTCTGGCTCTCATTGAACACTCCCTCGATCAGCTTGACGTTCACCAAGGGCATCGTGGCCACCTCCTTGAATAGCACGACCGATCGGTCGTTTGTTGTGGTGAGGACCATAACACGACCGTTCGTGCTATACAAGTCCCTGATGCCATTACAGACCACCCGCGGCCTCGCCACCAGGCAAGGAATCCTGGAGGCTGCGACGGCCATCGCGAGCGTGGAGGGTCTCGAGGGCCTGACGCTTGGTCAACTCGCCGCCGACCTCTCGATGAGCAAGAGCGGCCTCTTCGCCCACTTCGGCTCCAAGGAGGACCTGCAGCTGGCGACGATCGAACATGCCCGGCAGATCTATGTTGACCAGGTGATCCTTCCGGGCCTGGCCCACGCGCCCGGTATCGCGACGCTCTACCAACTCTGTGATCGGTACCTCGCCCTCATGGAGCGGCGAGCCTTCCCCGGTGGGTGCTTCTTTGCCGCGGCGATGGCGGAGTTCGACGCGCGGCCAGGTGTCGTACGCGACACGATCGCGATGTTGCAACGCCAGTGGCTGGACCTGCTCGAAGGGGCAGCCCGGGACGGAGTCCGCCTCGGCGAGCTGAATCGTGGCGTCGATTCGGTCCAGCTCGGCTTCGAGCTTGAAGCCGCGATGCTCTCCGCCAACTGGTACTTCCACCTCTACAGTGATGCCCGGTTCTTCGCCCTATCCCGGGCCGCCGTACAACGCACGCTAAGAGCGGCGGCGACGTCGAAGGGTCGACGCACGCTCGAAGGTACGGAAGAGGCGGTCACGCAGGGCCGCTGAGAGGGCGTTGCCAGTGTCCCCCTTGGTCTCCGGTCTCCCGGGGCCGAGGCCACACCGACGTTCGCAAACAAAGTCCGCGCGAGCCCTATGCGGGTCCGGTTGACGGCGCGAGGGCTTCGGCCGCAAGCTCCCAGCTGTGCCACGTCGCCGACTTCCCACCGGGACGGTCACCCTCCTCTTCACGGACATCGAAGGGTCGACGCGCCTCCTGCAGGAGCTCGGCGACGGCTACGGCGTCGTCCTGGGGGAGCACCGCCGACTGCTACGTGAGGCCTTCCAACGACACGATGGCATCGAGGTGGACACGCAGGGCGACGCGTTCTTTTATGCGTTCGCGAGGGCCACCGACGCTACCGCGGCAGCCCGAGAGGGCCAAGCTGCGCTGGCCGGCGGCGCTGTCCGCGTGCGCATCGGCATGCACACTGGCGAGCCGGTTCTGACCGACGAGGGCTATGTCGGCATCGACGTCCACCGGGCGGCGCGCATCTGCTCGGCGGCGCACGGAGGCCAGACGATTCTTTCGGACGCGACCGCCCGCCTTGTTGAGGCCGACCTCCGAGACCTCGGTGATCAGCGCCTCAAAGATCTGGATGCGCCGCTGCATTTGTACCAGCTGGGGCAGGATAATTTTCCCCCGCTGCGCACGCTCAACCTCAGCAACCTTCCGATCCAAGTGACGGCACTTATCGGCCGTGAGCGCGAGTGTGATCAGGTGAGCACGCTGGTAGGGGAGCATCGTCTGGTCACGCTGGTCGGTCCGGGCGGCTGCGGCAAGACGCGACTCGCCTTGCAAGTCGCCGCCGCAGCGATCGATGAGTTCAAGGATGGCGTCTTCTGGATACCCCTCGCCCCAGTGCGCGAGCCGGACCTTGTGGAGCCGACCATCGCCAAGGTTGTGGGCATCTCCGGCGGCCTCGCTGCTCATCTCGCCAACCGTAAGGCCCTCCTCCTCCTCGACAATTTCGAGCAGCTCATCGACGCGGCCCCCAACCTCGGCGAGCTGCTCGGAGCAACAACAGCGCTCAAACTGCTGGTCACCAGCCGCGAACCGCTTCAGCTCTCGGGCGAGTGGGAATACGCCGTGCCGCCGCTGCCACAGAACGACGCGATCGCCCTCTTCACGGAACGAGCGCGGGCGTTGAAGACCGACTTCGAGCCGGACGCCGCCGTCGCCGACGTCTGCCGCCGTCTTGACGGACTGCCGCTTGCGATCGAGCTTGCCGCAGCACGCGTGAAGGTGCTCGGACCCCAGCAGCTTCTCGACCGGCTGGGACGGCGCCTCGATGTCCTCACTTCCGGAACACGCGACGTCCCGACAAGACAGCGAACACTACGTGCGACGATCGACTGGAGCTACGAGCTCCTCGCTCCCACGGAGCAGGAGCTCTTCATGCGGCTCGCGGTGTTCCTGGGCGGTTGGACACTGGACGCAGCGGAGGCAGTCGCCGACGCCGGCATCGACACCCTGGAGTCGCTCGTCGTCAAGAGCCTGGTGGGTCGCAACGGAGATCGGTTCGGAATGCTGGAGACCCTCAGGGAGTACGCGCTCGAACGCCTGGATGCGTCGGGTCAGAGCGAGCGCTTGCGCGACCGGCATGCTCGCTTTTTTCTCGAGCTGGCGGAGATGGGACATCCCGAGGTCGAGCGCGGCGAGCAGGCAAAATGGACGCACCGACTCGGCGCCGAGCATGACAACCTACGCGTCGCACTGCAGCACTTCGTTGAGGCCGGCGACGCGGGCCTCGAGGAGCGGCTGGTAGCGGCGATCTGGAAGTTCTGGTTCGACCAAGGGCTGTGGGAGGAGAGCAGCCGCGCCGTAGAGCACGCGCGCACTATGAGCTCAGGCGTGACGCCGGCCCGGACCGCAGTTATGCAGGGCGCGGCCTGGATCGCCTGGCGGCGGGGCGACGGGCTTGCGGGGGCACGATTCGCTGAGCAGAGCCTAGATCTCAGCCGGGCGCTCGGCGACCCGCGGCAGATCGCCACGTCGCTGAGAATCCAGGGCATCTGCTTCATGAGCGAGGACCTCGAGCGTGCTGCCACGCTGTTCCAAGAAAGCATCGACCTCTGCGAGTCCTGCGGGGATCAAATTAGTCTGACGGCGGCCCTCAACAACCTCGCCATCATTTCGAAAGAGTCCGGAGATAATCGCGGCGCGGCCGACCGGCTCGAACGCGCGGCGTCGATCGCTAGACAGTCGGGCAACCCTCGTGGCGTTTCGATCTACACGATGAACCTCGCTAATTCGGAGCGAGATCTAGGCGAGTACGCTCGGGCTCGGGCACACTTCGCCGAGAGCCTTTCGGCCGCACGAAGTCTGGGCATCCGCGAGGTCGTCACGGAAAGCTTGTATGGGGCCGCCGTCCTCGCGGACCTGGTCAGCGACCATGGGTGGGCCGGTGCGCTCGTCGGAGCCGCGCGACGAGAGGGCGACTTCGGCCACGACTTCGACCTAGACTTCGACCGTGTCGCGGTGGAACGCGCGCTGACGAGCGTGGAAGAGCATCTCGGTAGCGATGGTCTTGCGAGGTCTATCGCCGCCGGTCGCGCAATGACACTGGACGCCATCGCCGAGTACCTGGAGGGAGGAGCCACCGGCTCTCAGACACCCGAACTGTCAGGCGATCCCTGAGCAGCCGTCACGCCTTATCGCTTATGTTGGCCCGTTGGCATCGATCACCATGTTGGCGAACTCTCCACCCGCGGCGACGAGTTTCGCACCCGCTGCGCAACCCACACTGTGCAGCAGCACTGCCGCACCGGATACGCGCGCGGGTTTGTTCAAGTCCAAGGCCGGCCTTCTACACGGTCGATCGCCGTCAGAACTGTAAGCGCTATGTATGCGCTGGACTGCCACAATCTCTGGCTATGAGCGGCGGCATCCGTCCTCACTCGCGGAGATTGACGCCTTTTGCAGGAAACGTGATTATTCCCGGTTAGAGCACCACAACCCGTTCGCCCGCCGGCGCCTGACAACTTCGCAACCGCCCGCCGCGAACTCGACCTGCGCGTCCGTCGGGGAGACAGGACTCGAACCTGCGACCCCTGGTCCCCCAGACCAGTCCTTATTTACCGCCGCGTGCTGAGTTCGATTTAGAGTGCTTTCGTCGGGAAATGGTTGGAATGACGACTAGAGCAGGTGCGATGGAATCCGTTGGAATTCCGTCAACACGCAGCCACGTGTACCGGACATTGCTTCCCTCCCCCACCGCTCGAGACTTTGGGCATTCTGACGGCCGTCGCGCGCGTCGAGCATCTGAAGCCGCTGGATCTGGTGACAGGACGCTCATGTGCGCCAGCGACCATACGCCGATGGCTTCGCAAGCGCCTCTCGAAGGGTGTCCAGCCGTAGATCATTATGGCGTGGGTCGAACACGCGCGGATTCGTCCCCCACGGCTAGCTTCCGGCAGCTGCCCCGCGGCCCGAGCTCAGCCACTCGTCACGGGTGATGGCGTACTCGACCTCACCGTATTCGACGCCGGGAATGCCGTCAGGGTAATCTGCCGGAAAGCTGCGCACATAGTGCATGCCGAGCGACGTCATCACCGCCTGTGACGGAGTGTTGACCGCAAGTGTCTGGGCAAAGATGCGGCGCAACCGGATGTCCATGAAGCCGTATCGCATCAGCTCACGCGATCCTTCAGAAGCGAATCCCCGCCGCCAATGGCGGCGCTGGATGCGATAGCCGAGGTCGGCCTGGTCGGTGCTGTACGGCTGGCCCAGCCCCTCGGGTGGCTGCAGGATCCACCAGCCGACGAAGTCCCGACCGACGAACCCCACCCAGAAGCCCAGTCCCGGCACGGTTCCGGCGGCTGCTATGCGGCGCTGATGGGCCTCCTTCACCTCTGCTCGTGTTCGGGCGCCTGGGTTGAGATAGCGCAACACCTCCGGGTCCGAATCCAGCTCGACCTCGAGCTCGAGGTGTTCATCGGCGAGCGGCACCAGCTCGATGCGGTCGGTGCGGAGTACGGGTTGCGTCACGTGCGGCATGGTAGTGCCGCTTAAGAGGTGGCCGAGAGCAACCGCGAACTGACCGCGTCCGTCAGGTGGTTCGGAGCCGGCGGGACTGTCGGGGGAGGATCGGCACTAACCGTGGTCACGCAGGGCATCCTCGGTGACGACGTCGGATTGCTCCTGGTTCTTGCGTTGGTTGGCATGGGCGCTTCCTTCGCCATCGCCGGACGGACGACGTCACGGCACCGACCGAACGCACGACGCCAGGTACGGTAGCCCCACCGCCGCTGGCGGGCGATGGTTTGCCGCTGGGTACTGGGATGATGCCGGCGAGGACCTCCCAGTCACGGACTGACCCTGCTAGGTACCGGCGCATTGCCTTCCCAATGATTCGTCGTCCGTGACCGGAGGCCCTTGTTCGGGCAATCAGCGGGCGAACGTGACCTGATAGGAGCCTGTGCAAGAGGCCCGTCCCAGTACTGTCCGTCCACCTGCCGCTGACGCACCGACCTCATTCCCCAGGTGACGAGGACGAGGTATGACAGAGGTCAGGATCGCACAGAGAACCGAGCGTGTTGTGGTGGGAGTCGATACCCATGCTGACCTTCACGTTGCCGCAGCGCTCGACCCGCTTGGGCGCATGCTCGGCCGTCTCGAGGTCGGGACGACCACGCGTGGGTACGCGCAATTGCTCAAGCGGGCGCACACGTTCAGTCCGACAACAACATTTGGTATCGAGGGAACTGGCGCTTACGGCGCTGGCCTGGCTCGTTTCCTCGTCGACGCCGGCTGCGAGGTTATCGAGATCAATCGGCCGGATCGTCGCGCCCGCCGCGGACATGGCAAGTCGGATCCCATCGACGCCGAGGCAGCAGCGCGATCGGTTGCTCGCTGGTGGACCGCTCTGCATCGCCAAGCGTGACCACGACCGGGTCGGCATGATCCGCACGCTCCGGGTCTGACCCAACGGTGACATCCACGGCCATGGTGTGAATTCTTTTGCGTCCCCCATAGCCTCCGTGTCCGCTAACGGGGGCAGCCCACGACGCCTGCAATGCGTGCGCGGAGCGGTATTCGAGAACGGCAAACGTGAGGCTCTAACGAGCGTCCGGCGTCAGTGGACCGCCGACTCCCCGGATCGGATCTCACACCGGGCTGGGTAGTACGGACGGCCCGCCTGGTGGGACCAGCCGATAGCCGGCTCCTCGCACCGCGTGGAGCAGCGGTTTCAGTTCGGGTGCGTTGATCTTGCGTCGCAGGTACCCGACGTAGACGTCAACGACATTGCTGCCCGGCTCGAAGTCGTACTCCCAGACGTGGTTGAGCATCTGCGTGCGTGAGAGCACCTGATGCGGATGTCGCATCAGGTATTCGAGCAACGCCCACTCGCGCGGTGCGAGGTCGATTCTCCTGCCCGCACGCCAGGCCACCTTGGTGAGCAGGTCGAGCCGGAGATCTTCGACCACGAGTTGATTTGACGTCTGCTGGTCGGCGGACCGGAGAGCGGCGCGAATACGCGCAAGGAGCTCGTCGAAATCAAAGGGCTTGGTCACGTAGTCGGTCGCCCCGGCGTCAAGCCCCCAGACCTTGTCCTTCACGTCGTCTCTGGCTGTGACGATCACCACCGGGAGATCCGGCCGGCGGGAGCGCAGCAGGCGTAGCACGGACCGTCCGTCGACGCCGGGGAGCCCAAGGTCGAGGAGCACCAGATCGATGTCCTCCTCACCGGCCTCGACTGCAGCCACCGCCTCATCCCCGTCGCGCGCGATCAGAGTCGCATACCCCTCGGCTCGGAGCCCCTTTGAGAGGAACGCCACGATGCCTGCGTCGTCTTCGACAATAAGGATGTTCACCGCGCACCATGGTGTTTATTTGACGGCGAGACCGAGTTGATGGACGACGCCGGCAGGACCATGCGTACGGTACATCCCACGCCAGGTGCGCTCTCCAGGTCGGCGCGGCCGCCGTGCGCCTCGGCGATGGCTCGAACGATCGTGAGCCCCAGGCCGGCGCCATGATTCTGACCAGTGTGGACAAAACGTTGAAACACCGCCGCCTGATCCTCGACGGGAATGCCCGTGCCGGTGTCGGCGACTGCAAAGACAAGCGCGCCGTCGCATGACGCGCGGAGCGTGATCGAGTTGTCAGGATCGGTGGCGCGGACGGCATTGTCGACCAGGTTGAGGAGCGCCCCTCGGACCTTGTCGAGGTCGATGCTGACGACAGCGTCGGGCACCGGTTCGAGCGCCCAGTGACGTGGAGCGAGCCCTTGCGCCGAGGTGAAAATGTCGGCCATGAACGAGCGCAGATCGACGGCTTCTGCGTCGAGGAAGCCGGGCTCCGCGGACTGCCCCAGGAGGAGGAGCTGGTTGACGAGCGCGTTGGTGTGATCGATCTCGTTGATGACCAGAGAGAGCGTGTCGGCGGCCTCGTCGGGATGATGGATACCCCCGCGTCGCAGGACGTCGAGATGGCCCCGCATCACCGTCAGCGGTGTGCGCAATTGATGGGACACGTCGGAAAGGAGACGCCGCTGTGAGACGAAGGCAGTCTCGACGCGCTCGAGCATCATGTCGAAGGTCTGCGCTAGCCTGGCCAGCTCATCGTCGGGGCCTTGGTAGTCGAGGCGCCGGCTCAAGTCGTCGCGGTTGATCGTCGCGGCCGTCTCGGTCAGTTGGGCGAGCGTACGGCGGACGCGCCGCAGGAGCAGGTAGCCCGCCACCACGGCGATGACGAGCGCACTCCCGGCCTCCCCCGCAACCAACGGCAAGATGGCCGCCACCTGGTCCTGGACGACGCCGAGGTCCACGCCTGCGACGAGTACCCCGGCGGTATGGCCGCCGGCGAGGATAGGGCTCGCGACCACACGGTAGGTCGTGCCATTGACGAGCACGTCCGCGACCGTCGGACCCGGCGGCGGGCTCGCCACCCAGCCGCGAACACGAGGAGCCGTCGCCAACACGCTGATGGATGGTGCCGCGCCGACCTCGCGTCCGCCGAGGCCGATGATGAGCACGGTCCCATTCGGGCGTGGGTTGGTGAGGAGATACGCAGCGCTGAAGGCGAGCAGGTCCTGGCCGGCAGGACGGTGGCTCGCCGCTTGCTGGTATTCGGGCAGCTCCTCCGTAAGCGCGGCCTGAGCTTCTGCGACCTGGTGGCTCGAGAGGGCCACGTACGTGAGCGCCAGGACGAGACCAATCGTGACCGTGAGGAGGACGGCGTGCGTGAGGAGCAGGCGCGTCGTCAGGTTGAGCCTTGGTACGGCTCGAGGCGTGACCCGGTTGTCGGTGTCGGTTCGCCAGCGGCCGATCCGCATGTCAGAGCAGCTTAGCGATGCGCGTCGGGCATCTTCCAGGGATGGTTCCCTCAGGTGGTCCGCGCGTTGCGTCCGCCATGTGAGCTGCGGATGGGTCTTCGCTGCAGGAACCCGATGAGCACACTCGATGAGAGAACTGTCACCCCGGTCTCATGGTGGGCTCACGAGGCGCACGCACGGTTGGTGAAACGCATCAACCAGTGTCCAAAGGAGGACCAGAGACCATGTTCAAGCGCCAACTCGCCGCCGCCGTCCTATCCGCCGCGATCGGGGGGACCGCCCTCCTCGCCGTCGTCCCCACACGAGCAGCGACCGGGATCATCCCCAACGGTCACTGCAGTGGAACCAGCCAGTATTCGCTTCAGGTCCAGAAGGAGGACACGGGCCAGATCAGCGTTGACTGGGGTGTCGACATGACCCGCCATACGGCAGGCGTCGCCTGGCATATCACCGTGGCCGACAACGGGCGTGTGGTCGTCAACACGACGGTGAAGACGATTGCCGATGGATCGTTCAGCCTGACGCGGCTCCTTGCGCCGCAGGCCACGAACAACATCACGGCATGGGCGAGCAACCCCATGACGAGGGAGACCTGTTCGACCAGCACCGCTTCCGTTCCGCCTGCGGTCGCCCCGCCTGCAACGGGACACGCCGTCCCGCCGACGGCTTCGACTCCCTCCACAACCATCGCGCCGTCCCATTCGGGGACGCCCGCCCATGAAGTTAGGGCTGTCGCAACGAGCCATGCATCCCCGGCGCTCCCGATCGCAGTCGCCATCATCATCCTGGTCGCGGTCGGTGGCGGAGCCTCATACCTCGCGGTTCGGAACAGCCGGCGCCGATCGGCCTGACCGATACCACCTACCGAGAGAGAGTCGCCGCGAACGGCCCCTAAAAATGGCAGCGGCGACTTTCTCTCTTGTCGTCAGCCTTGTTCATCACCGCCCAGTGCTCCGATGGGTCTTGGCCCGCCGAGGGTCGCGCGACTTAGAGTGGTTTTGCAGGAAAGAACATCAATCAGGGAATGAGGACTAGTCCCTGACAAAGTGGCTGATCCCCGCAAGTTGGAATCGGCTGCAATTGCGTGCCAACGGATGCACTGCAGTGCAATGGGCTGCGAATCGGGGAGACAGGACTCGAACCTGCGACCCCTGGTCCCCCAGACTAGTCCTTATTTCCCGCCGAGTGCTGAGTTCGATTTAGACTGCTTTCGTCGGGAAATGGTTGGAATGACGACTAGAGTGCGCGTTTTGGATTTCGTTGGACTCGCGTGGACATGATGCGGGTACTAGGCACGCAGCGGTCCACCTTTCTCAGCCCCTCGCCAGCACCTCGAAGTCGGCCACGGAGCTGATGTTGACGCTGCCATGCGCGCCGAGCGCGAGTAGGTCCGCGTCCCCGGTCACAAGAGCATCGGCCGATCCAGTGATGGCTATCGCAAGGATCTGATCGTCGTCAGGATCCCGGCAGACGCGTGGAACCTCAATCGGCGTCACCACCTCGGCAATCGCCTCGAGCTCGGCTCGCACCGCTGCAGCCCGATCGCTCGCCCAGCCACAAGTCTCCACGAGCACGGCCTCGAGCTCGCCGAGGATCGCGGGACCCATGATCAGCGTGTGGTCACCACGGAGGACGTCGTCGAGGAGACGGCGCGGGCGTCCGCCAAAGTGGAGCGCCGACACCAGGACATTGGTGTCGAGGACGACGCGCACTCAGCGTGTTGGCTTGCGGCGGGAACGGCTGCGGCGCGATTTCACCGCGGCGACGACGGTGTCTTCGGTCAGGGTGCCGGCAGCCGCTCGTTCTTCTCCATACGCAAAGAGCTGATCCCATCGTCTGCGTCGCTCCGCGTACTGGCGGAACGCTTCGCGCAAAAGTTCGCTGCGCGTCCGGCCCTCCTGGTGGGCCAGGCGGTCGACCTCCACCGCGAGCTCTGGTGGGAGCGAGATGGTCACTGTCCCGGTCGTGCGCATGAACAGGACGATAACACGAAGTCTTACCCGACAGAGCGGCAGAACGGGTTACGCGCCCCACTCCACCAAAGTCAGGACACCCCAGAGTCTCTATGAAACCCAGGGCGGTGCAAGCCGTTTTGTGGCGTCCGGTGACCTCCGTCAACATGCGGGACGGGTCGTCGTGCTTCGGCGGGAAGGTCTCCGTCGGGCGTTGAAGAGGAGCGGAGCTGACTAAAAGGCGCACGCGAGTGCGCGTCGATCTATGCCCTGATGATGAAGGTCTACACGCTCATTCTGTCGGCACAGCCGCACGCGCCCGCGCCTGATCGATCTCCCAGGCGGCATTTATCAGCCCGATGTGGCTAAAGGCTTGAGGAAAGTTGCCGAGCAGCTCGCCGGTTCGGACGTCGATCTCCTCGGCGAGCAGACCGACGTCGTTGGCGAAGCCAGATAGTCGTTCGAAGAGCGCTTGAGCGCGATCGATCTCGCCTGCCTGGGCGAGACAGCAGGCGAGCCAGAACGAGCAGATCACGAACGTGCCTTCCTCCCCAGTCAGCCCGTCTGCGTTGAGCCCCGCCTCGTTTCGATAGCGGAGCACGAGACCATCCTCGGTGAGGTCTCGAGCTATCACCTCGATCGTCGCCCGCATCCGCGTGTCAGTGGCCGGCAGGAATCCGACGAGCGGCATGAGCAATGCGGCAGCGTCAAGTTCATCAGAGTCCAACGATTGCGCATAGGCGCCCCTTGTGGCGCTCCAGCCCCGTGTCAGCACTGCGTCGCGGATACGATCACGCTCCGTCGACCAGATTCCCGTCTTCGCGTGCTCGCCGAGCTTTGGTGCGAGCTGTATCGCGCGGTCGAGCGCGGCCCAGCAAAGCACCTTGGAAGAGAGGTGGTGGCGAGGCTCACCGCGCATCTCCCACATCCCCGCGTCGCGTTGCTCCCAGCCTCGCGCAGCCGCATCGGCGAGTCCCGCCGCGAATCGCTGGATCTCGGGGTGCAGCTCGCCAAGGCGCTCCTGGTAACGGTTCAGCGTGTCGAGCAGCTCGCCATAGACGTCGAGCTGCGTCTGCGCCCATGCACCGTTGCCGATGCGCACCGGCTTGGAGTTGCGCCATCCGGCGAGATGAGGCAGCTCGCGCTCGCTGAGGTCGTGCTCCCCGCCGATGCCATACATGATCTGCAGCGAGTATTCGGCTCCGGCACCCCCACCCGCGGAGCTGGTCATGAAGGAAACGAAGTCCGCGACCTCGACGGGACAGCTGCCGACATAGAGCGCCTGCAACGTGAAGCTCGCATCGCGTATCCACGCATAGCGATAGTCCCAATTGCGCTCACCACCGATGGCTTCGGGCAGCGATGTCGTCGGTGCGGCGACCATCGCACCGGTCGTACGGTATGTCAAACCCTTGAGCACTCGCGAGCTGAAGCGCACGAGCTCATGCTGCGTTCCCGGGTAGATGTCATGCAGCGCCTCCCAGGAGCGCCAGGCTTCGAGAGTGTCATCGATACGCGCCGGCACGGCCGCCGCCGGGGTCGGCTGCGGCGCAGCGCTCTCGACCGCACTCCAACGCAGCGCGAATCCGACGTTTTCGCCGACTCCCCACCGCGAATCGCGAGCGCATCGTTGCGCCATCAACTGTGACCGCGACTGACGAGTTGATGGCGAGCTGATTGGGGCCGCCGAAGGTGCGCCCGCCCTCCTCCGTCATGCGAAACAACGGGCGCACCAGGCCATACTCCGGGCGCGGCGCAAGCTCCATCGCCATGTCAACTCGTCCGGACACGCCCTCAACGTTGCGCAGTACCTCGTGCGGCGCGTGCAACCCGAGGTCGTGCCCGCGCTGGCCGGCCTCTGCGCCCATCACGTCGACCAGGCGTACGGTGCCCGTGGCGGTCACGAACGTCGTCTCCAGTGCGAGCGTCCCGGGCAGGTAGCACCGCTCGACGCCGAAGCTCGTCACCGGGCGAATTGACCAATGGCCGGCGTGCGGATCCAGGATACGTGCGAACACCGCTGGGCTGTCGAAGCGAGGCAAGCACAACCAGTCGATCGACCCCTCACGGCTCACGAGCGATGCAGACGAGCCGTCGGACAGGAATGCGTACTCGGCGATCGCAACGCCATCAAGACGAGCGGTGTCCACCGCGTCTGTGGACGGTGGGGTCTGAGACATCGGACTGGCGGCCATGGTAGCGGTCGCCCGGCGTGCTGCGGCGTGGGGGACAGCCACAGCAGTTCATCGAGCTCCGAAGCGGGGATCAGACCGGACTCGGCATTGCTCCAGCCCCTGCCCACCAGCATATTGTCTGCCTCTCCGGCTGCGGCGTAGCGGCATATGCTTTCTCCCGACTAGACATGATCGACATCGCGCTGCTCTGAGGGCACCGGTGCAAGGGCGTCACGGAGTGCAGCTCGGGACGTGATGCCGAGCTTGGGGAAGACTCTGTACAGGTGCGCTCCGACGGTGCGATGGGAAAGGAACAGCCGCGCTCCGATCTGCTTGTTACTCATTCCTGAGGCGGCCATCGTCGCAATCTCGCGTTCTTGCGGCGTGAGCGCGTCCGGCATCTGACTACGAATTCTCGGCACCGCGTAGCCGGTGGCCCGGAGTTCGTTGCTGGCGCGCGTCACCCATGGTTGAGCGCCCAGCCGCCGGAAGACATCTAGCGCGGCGCCGAGCTGCGTTCGCGACTGGGTAAGGGCGCGTGCCCGGCGCAGGCGCTCCCCATAGGCCAGGTGAATGCGTGCCAAGTCGAACGGCCAGCGGTTACTGCCCGGGATGGCGATTGCTTCCTCGAACAATGCGATGGCGCTGTTGTCGGGTGTAGCGAGGGCAGCGGACCCGCGGGTCAATAGAGCGAGTCGTGGGGAGAGGGCGGCGATGTTTGCTTCTTGCATGGCGGCGACGTGGGCAGCCGCCTCGTCCTGGCGGTTGGTGTGCACAGCACCCATGACGAGGTCAAAGGCAACCCAAAGGGCGTGAGGCGTGTGGGAGGCGAGGACTCCTGCCGGGCTGACGGCGCTCGCCTGCTGGTATGCGTCCTCGAAGTCGCCGCGGCCGATGGCCGCAAGCGCCCTGGCATGGCAGCAGTATTGCTGGACAGTCAGAGCTCCCCGCGGCGTTGCCGATTGAGCCATGTTGTCGGTCAATGCCTGCATGGTGTCGTTGTCACCGCGTGAAGCCGCGAGGAGGGCACTTACGAATTGGCCAGGCCAACCGAGGAGCCGATACCCATGTGTCTCGCAGAGCCGGAGGGCCTCGTCGAGCAGTTGCTCGGCCTCATCCCACCGACCCGTCGCGTAGTCGTCAACCGCGACGAGAATGAGAGCGTTGATCGACGAGGCGACGGCACCGCCTTCTCGTCCGTCCTTGACAACCCTCCACAACGCTTCCCGGCATCCTGCCAGCCGATCCACATAGGTCGCGGCGATGCCAATTCGCACAATGTAGGTCGGGTCGACCTCATCTCTCAAGCCGGCGATTGCAGCCTCGAGCTGGTCGAGTGCCGCGGAACCGGCTTCGACTGGATCCGCAAACGTATAGCTGCAGAGCAGCAGATCGGTGGGGATGCGAGGTGTGAGACGGCCGACCGCGACATGGAATGGTTCCCACAGGCTGGCGCGTCCGCCGAAAAAGCAGATTAGCACCAGCGTGTGGAGAGCGTTCAGCAGCGTTTGATCGTTGAAGTCGTAACCGTGAGGCGTCGTCTCGATCGCCCCGACCAGCAGGGTGTGGGAGGTGTCGACATCGCCGTCCTCATTGAGCAGGCGATAGGCGGCTGCGGTCGCAGCTTGCAAGGACCCCGCAAGCGTGGGGTCAGCTCGGCGCGCGTCCGCGAGCAGGCTGCGTACGTTCCGCAACTCCCCGGTCACGTCAGCTCCGACGTACGCCGCCTCGGCCAGCCGCCGGCCGCGGTCCGAGCCAAGCCGGCTGAGATCCGCTGACCTGAGCAGCGCCGCGACGGCACCCGTCGCGTCTCCTCGTTGCAGCGCGCGGCGCGCCGTCTCCGTGAGCAGCCGGGCTACTCCCTCGTCCGGTCCCACCGTCGCTGCCGAGAGGTGCCACGCGCGTCGATCGGGCTGATCTGCCAATGCTTCGGCCAATGCACTGTGGGCTCGGCGGCGCCCCGTCCACGTGGATATCTCGACAACCGTCGAGCGCACGATGGGGTGGTGGAACGCCACCCGTTGGGTGCGCTCGTCCACCCGCACCAATCGCGCCCTTTCCGCTGGAGCGAAACCTTCAAGACCGCCGGATCCGGAAGCGGCGGCCTCCAGGACGCGAAGATCGCCGGTGCCGTCCAAGGCCGCCAGGATAAGGAGCTTGCGGCTTGAAGCGGGAAGGTCGCTGATCCGCGATGCGAACATCCTGTGGAGGCGTCGGCTCAGCGGGAGCAAGGCGGGCATCGCCTGGAGGGCGTTGCGTTGCGGGAGGCTGAGCGCAACTGGCAACTCCAAGATTGCCAGCGGATTACCCTGGGCCTCTGACAGGACGCGCCGACACACCGTTGCGGCAAGCGCCGGGAACCGGGAGCTCAATAGCCTGCTCGCCGCGTCACCGTCCAGTGGCTGCAACTCGTGAAGCGGCAGCCCGGCGCGCTCGAAGAATCCTCCTGCTCCGGACCGCAACGCTGCAATAAACCCAGCCCTGCCTCCACCAAGGCGTCGAGCGACAAATGCCAAGACAGCGGCACTGGAGCGGTCGAGCCACTGGAGGTCATCGACGATCAGCAGCAGGGGGCCGGCTCTCGCGATTTGGTGCACGAGCGCGAGCGCTGCGTTGGACACGACGACCCGGCCAGTACCTGGTCCCTCCCCCAACCCCAACGCCACCGACAGGGCGCCTCGGTGCGAGCCAGAGAGCTGCTCGAGTTCCACGCCCACGGGAAGAAAGAGTTGGCTCAATCCGGAGTAACTCAACTCAGCCTCGAATTCAACGCCAGCGGCGCGCAAAACCCGGGTGTCAGCCGACGCAGCGACCTCGGCAGCCATATCCAAGAGCACAGACTTGCCCACACCCGGCTCCCCGGCTACGAGCAGTGCCCCGCCGCGGAGGGCGGCCTCGTCCAGGAACGATTGAAGGAGCTTGAGCTCTCCATCCCGTCCGATTAGAGCGTCGGTCACCTCCCGTCGTGGAGGCATGCGTGTGGCCACCTCGGTGTAACCCGTCTTGGATCCAGCATACGACGCGCTGGCGAGCGCGGATCGGGCGCCATCTCATGGCGTCCGCAGTCGCCAGTCGATCGCGACGTTGCTTGTCGGCGTCGCCGCCGGCCTGGCCCGCTAAGTCCGAGTCACCGTCGTGCCGATCCCGTTCGCCGTATTAGCCATCCTGCGCATTCGCGAGGTGGTTATTCTCTCCTCGCCGGCCGGCTTCCGATGCTCTCCAGCCTTTCCGATCATTCGTCGGGTCTGGCAGCTCCCGCAGCGCTGACGTCACTTGGTTCGCGGATGTCCTTGTCCTCGACCGCGATGCGGGCGCAATTGGCCTGAGAACCAGCTTCCTCCTGGTCTTTTATGACCGACGAACCGTTCATGCCGACGGCGTGAAGTCCGACGTCCCTACTCCGCTGGAAGCGGCATGCGCCCGCGAGGGATCGAGAGAATGGCAACCAGAAACGCTGCCGCCATGATCGCGGCCATGACGTAGAACACCGTCTGCGTTGAATGTGCGAACGCCAGCTGAACATCGTGCACAAGTCCCGGCGCCTGCCCTCCAGCGGAACCCGCGTTCGGCGCGGTCGATCCGAACGATGAGGCGACTCTGCCCGCAACCACAGCCGGCACGCCGTCCTTGATCAACGCAGACGCCACATTGGTCAGGTTCTGGCTAATGAGGGTCGCGCCGAGCACGGCGAGACCGAGGCTGGCACCGAAGTTGCGTACGGTCTGGGTGATTCCGGTGACCTCGCTGTAGCTGGTGCTCGGGGCCCGGTTGACCGCATCCGTGCTGGCCGTCCCCAGCATCAGGCCGATTCCTGCGCCGGCGAGAATCACGTAGGCGACCTGCGCCCCCAGTGACAAGTCGGTGAGCTTCCCCGCGAGCAGGAAGAACCCGACCGCGCTGAGTGCGCAGCCGACGACGACGGCGGGTCGGGCGCCGCGCTTATCCAGGATCCGGCCACCGATCTGGGCCATGACCACGAACCCGAGAAAGAAAAACATGATGTAAAGGCCGGCGTTCGTCGCGCTCTCGCCGAGCGACACCTGCGCGTACACAGCAGCGAAGAAGAAGAACGGTATGAAGACGGCGGACACCAGACCGAGCACCGCGTTCTCGACCGCAAAGCCGCGATCCTGGAAGATCTGCAAGCGGAGGAGCGGTTCGGGCGTGTGCAACTCCCACGCGACAAACCCGACCATCAGTAGAAGGCCAACGGCGATGCATGCCCAGGTCGCGATGCTTGCCCACCCCCAGGTCGTGGCTTCCTCGAGGCCGAGAACTATCAATCCCATCGCACCGGTGACCAGCACCGCGCCGCGGTAGTCGAGCTTCGCCGGATGACGTTCTTCCGACGGTTTTGCTCTCCAGATCAATATGAGCGCAACGATCGCTACCGGAATGTTGATCCAGAAGATGGATCGCCACGTCCACTGGGTGAGGTAACCGCCCGTGATCGGGCCGATTGCGGTCAGTGCGCCGGAGATGCCGAAGAAGATCGCCATCGCCCGGCCCCGTTCACGTAGCGGAAACGCCGCGACCACGATGCCCACGGCCGCCGGGAACATCAGCGCCGCGGTCGCGCCTTGGATAACTCGGAACGTGATGATCCACGCCGTCGCAATGCCGCCTTGGGGCGTGAATCCGCAGAGGGCTGATGCCATGGCGAACCCGGCCACGCCGATCACCACCATGCGCCGACGGCCGAGAACATCGCCGAGCTTGCCGCCAAAGGCGAACAGCGCCGCCAGTGCCAGCAGGTACCCGTTGATGATCCATTGCGATCCCGTTGCGGTCAGCGACAGCTCCTTCTGCAGCTTAGGAATCGCGATCGCAACGATCGTCTGATCGATGAAGGTCATCGCTACAGCCACCACCATCGCTGCAAGCACGAGGTTCCGGTTTGTCGACCCACGACCCGACGCCGGCGGGGTGTCCAGGGCTGACGCTCCGAGCCGCGTGCGGTCCTGGTCTGGCGCTTTAGCCCGTTGTGAATGCCGCACGATCCCCGCCCTCTGGCCGGCGATCTGTGGGTCTGGATGGGCTCTGTGGAGCATTGGCAGGTCCCCGTATTCGTCGAGTGCGGCGTAGTGCCGTGCCGCGAGTGCAGCGTGATCCGTCCATCCCACTCGGGCTAAAGTCAAATGACTGCGATTTGCTCTACCCGGGCTCACCCCGGCGCGCCCAAGAGGTTCCGCAGCTCGCTCGCATGGCTCTCTTCGCGTTCGAGGATGCTCTCGAGAAGGCGGCGGGTCGTCGGATCGTCCGCGCCGATCCAGCGGATCATCTCTTGACTTATCTGGATAACGATGCGCGACGCAATCAGGTTCTCCTTGAGCATCAGGCTCAACTCGGTGCCGATGTACGTGTGGTACGCCGTATAGGCTCGGCTTGCCAGGCTCACGGGGTCGAGATCAGGAATCCCGCCGAGCTGATTGATGCGCAGGGCAAGGGTCACGGTGTTGTGCAGTTCGTCGGCCGCATTGGAGGCGAAACATCGAGCCACCTCCGTAGCATTGATGCCCGCAGCCACGGTGGCGTGCTGCTGGTAGCGCAGCCAGCAGACGATCGCGGACGCGAGCATTGTGTTGAGTACGGAGATAACGGCCAGGACATCCGCTTTGTACGCGGGCGTCACGGGACCCTCCGCCATATCCTGAAGAGCGCGATCCCGCAGGGTGCGGATATCCAAGTGCGACCCGGTCTTCCACTCGGCCTCGACCAACTCCATACGGTGATATTGCCCGAGCCGAGCGCCACCGGCATCAGTCATATGACTGGACCCGGTATCGAGTCGCACCACCGGCCTCAGCCCTCTCCGCGGCAGCGATCGGTGATGCCGACCCAGCGTGGAAATCGAGATCATTTGACTGAAGACGCGGGGGTGCTCGGGGTCTCAGCATCCGCCCATTACCGGCGCACAGATCGGCCGGCCCCGCCTAGCAGACACGAGAAGGAGACGCCGTGACCACCAGTGAGCTATTGCTGAACCTAGGCATTCTGGCGTTCGTGTTGCTGACGGGACTGGGAACTCGAGCCTTGACGCGGCGGCGCTACACATTGCCTATCGTCATCGTGGCCGTCGTCGCCGTCGTATTCCTGCGGACCATCCCAACCTCCGGCAACGATATCGGCATCGTAGTCACCCTCGGCATAGCAGGCGTCGCTTTCGGGCTGCTCGCTGGTGCGCTGATGAGCGTAAACAAGTCAGCCAGCGGTTCGCTCGTCACGGAGGCGGGCGCCGCCTATGCAGCCATTTGGATCGCGGTCATCGTGGGGCGCATCATCTTTGCGTTCGGTGCCGACCATTGGTATGTCAGCCAGATCGCGTCATTCTCACGCCAGTACGAGATAACGGGCGCGTCGGCATGGACAGCTGCCTTCGTGATGATGGCACTCGCCATGGTGTTAGCTCGTGTTGCTGTGACCGCAGTCAAGGCCACGCGCTTGACAGGCTCTTCCCAGGTGTACGCATAGGACCGGGGACGGTCGACTACACACGTTCTGGACGCCATGCGTTCGCATGCCGTCGCCAGCAGACACCGCTGCCGCACGGGACACCGCGGCTCGGCTCATGGACATCGATAGGGTCGTCGTCCGGTCGGCAACTCGTCCCCAGCGTCAGTACAGCGCGAGCGCGAACGGGCCGAGCTAAAGTGCGGTGATCGGGAAGACGAAATTCATCACGCCCATCGGCTGACGTCGGCGGTTCAATGCGAGGTCATAGGCGAGGAGGGCCGCGTAACAGAAACAGACGGATAGATCGAGCCACGCGACTGCGGTCAGCCAGACGGTGCTATCACCTTTCCCCTCCTTACTTCGCAGTCCCCATCTTAGACGACGTCCGTTTTCGACTCGCGTTCCTTCCGGGCTTCGTTTCGTCTCTGTCGCCGTGCGTCTTCCCGTTGCTTCCGGCCCACCAGACCGCTCCTCTGAAGAGCCTTCGGGCGCAGGCTTGCGTCTATAACCCGCCGCCAAGAACAGATGGAGACCTTTGGAATGACAACACCCGACAACATTAGCGTTGTCCCAAGCGACGCCACGTTCGAAGAGACCCTAAAGCGGCTTCGGGAAGCGATCGCCGAACGTGGCCTGACCCTCTTCGCCGAGATCGATCACGCGGGGAACGCACGCGCCACCGGCCTCGAGATGCCACCGTCGACCGTGTTGATCTTCGGCAGCGCCATCGCCGGCACCCCGCTGATGTTGAAGGCACCCGACATCGCCCTTCAATTGCCTCTTCGCGTGCTGGTGCGCGAGGAAGGCATGGGTGGATCCGTGCTTGCCTACGGCGACCCCCGGGAGCTGGCGCGGACCTTCAACGTCGAGGAAATCGCGGCGGGGATCATGGGGCTCTCCGCGCTGGTCCATGCCGTGGCTCGGCGTTGAGCGCGGCGCCGCTCCATTCGGCGTCGAGTGGCACCACGGTAGCTGGCGCGAACGTGGCGGCGCGCTCCAGAACTCCTTTGAGGAATCACGTGACTGGGGATGCTGCGACAAGTCCACGTAAGAATCAACCGGACTGGACGTCGACGACACTGGTTCAACTCAGATGGTGCCGGGGAGACAGGACTCGAACCTGCGGCCCCTGTTCTCCCAGACTAGTCCTTATTTCCGGCTGCGAAGTCGACTTCAGAAGGAGTGGTTTCGTATGGAATTGGTTGGAATGACGACTACACCAGGGGCGATCAAATCCATTGGAATTCCGTCAACACGCACCCACGCGTGCTCGACATTGGTTCCTCCCCTACGGTTCTGCACTTCGCGCATTCTGGCGGCCGTCGTCGAGCACCTGAACCGTGCAGCGCGTAGAGTGGATGAGCGGTGGCGATCCTCCCAGCGTTCCACACCCTTATGGACTTGGCTCGCTACGGCGTGAATGCGACCGAGGTCTTCCACGACCGGACGGAGTGTTCGGTTGGCCAGAAGATCCTGCTCGACGGCAAGGGCGAGTTGGGTCAAGGGGGCCGTCGGCGCTGCGCGGAGTGCCGCAACTACGAAACAGTCTGAAATCGTCAATCAAGCTGACCCGCTCCGTGCTTTGGCGCTACGGACGCCGAATCGTGGACCGAGTTTCGCGCGCTGCCTCAGCGCCATCGCGGTCGCGGCCGAGCTTGACTCGATGGCCACGAAAGAGCGTGCAGTCGCTGCTGACGAGCGGCGGATGGAGGCGCGTCGCGTCGCGCTGCTCCGGACCTCTGAGCGTTGAGCGTACCTCGCGCAGGGACGATGCCGGTCCTTCACGAATAAGGGCCGCCCTACCTGAATGCAGCCAGGTTGGTCGACCGCTTCATCTGAGACTTCGACGCGCTCGATGCGCTCTGTGAGACGTGAGACGTGCGTAGACGACCGGCCAAGAAGGCACCTGCTGCGGAGCGGGTCCGTTTGAATGTGGGGGCCGGGCCAAAGCCCTGCGGACGTACGCGCAAGCGCTCGTCACTCCAGGGTTAAGAGGGATGTTTTTGCCTTTTGCCCGGCCCTCGGCCACCAGCATAGGCTTATTGGTGAGACTTAATTTGGGGAGCCGATTCGCTCGGATCATCTCGATGGGTGACCCTGTCCGGATAGACCCGAGCCCCGCACCCGGGACACTTCGCGATGGGCCGCATGATGACTACCTCGGGCCGCTTCAGATCACCCTTCCGCGTCCGAGCGACATGAAAGGTCAGCGGGACGAGCCGGTCGGCTCCGCACTCAGGGCATGGCCCCATGGCCAGTTCATCGTCTCACTCTTACAGACGCGACAGTGGCAAATAGCTGCCCTGCGACGGATGCCCTGCGCCCGGTGGTGAAGACAGTGGATCAGCTCGCTTTCGAGCTCGATCGGAACGACGTCTCGAACGCCTGACGCTTCGCCGACATCCGACCCTGCGCGCACGACCCGCCGCCGCCTCGGCCGGTGGCCACGGTCGGGACGCGGCCCCCTTCCGCGACTACTCGCAGAATGCCAGGGAGCAGAACCTCGAGCCCGAGGTCTCGGCGCGATCTCGGCGGTAGCGGGGCCCCTTCGACTACGTCAAGGTCGATCACTGGACGATGAAGGCCAACTCGCCCCCGGCAAGACAGACGAGGAGTGGGGGTCGGGCGAGGACCCTGATAGCGCGAGAGGGAATGTACGGCCAGTCGCCAGGGAGAAGTGACTCTAATGGGTGGCGAGCAGCTCGGCTGAGGAGCAAGCTGCTCCCGAGCCGCCGGCGGGTGACCACTCTTCGACTCAGAGCGCTGAGCTCCAGGCCTAGACCGTGGCCCCGACGGTTGGCGAGGAGACAAGACGGCCGGTGGGATGTCGTGCCCCGAGCACTGATCCATTAGGGCGCCGCGATGCTCCTCCGGCTCGTTGTCGCGTTCACACAGGAGGAGCGCCACATGGTCTACCTCGGCATCGATTGGGCGGAGGCGCACCACGACGTGTGTCTCCTTGACGAGGCAGGAGCCCGTCTCGACAAGGCGCGCGTCCCCGATGGGATCGAAGGCCTGGCACGCATCCATGAGCTGGTCGGGGCGCACACCTCGAAACCCGAGACCGTGGTGGTTGGCATCGAAACCGACCGCGGTCTGCTGGTGCAAGGGTTGGTGGCCACCGGGTATCAGGTGTATGCCCTGAATCCGTTCGCGGTGAGTCGCTACCGCGATCGCCATACCGTGTCGCGGGCGAAGTCGGATCCGGGCGACGCCAAGGTGTTGGCCGAGTTGGTCCGCACCGATCGCCAGAACCATCGCCCGATGGCGGGCGACAGCGAGCTCGCGGAGAGTCTGAAAGTGCTCGCCCGCACCCATCAGACGTTGGTGTGGGCGCGCGTCCGGCATGCCAATCAGCTGCGCGGCGCGCTGCGGGAGTTCTATCCCGCTGCACTGGACGCGCTGGGCACGGAGTTGGCCGGTCGGGACGCACTGGCGTTGCTCAGCCGAGCACCCACGCCCGAGCAAGGACGGCGGCTGACTCTCAACCAGCTCCGGGTGGTGCTGGCGCGTAGCGGGCGCCGTCGCGGGATCGCCCCCCGCGCTGCGGCCTTGCAACGCGCACTGCGTGCGCCGCAACTGGCGCCGCCGCCGCTGCTCGCCAGGGCGTATGGCAGCTCGGTGCTGGCCATGGTGCGCGTGATCAGCGAGTTCAATGCGCAGATCGCCACCCTCGAGGCCGAGCTTGCCGAGGCTTTTGAAGATCACCCGGACGCCGAGATCCTGCGCAGTCTGCCCGGACTTGGTGTGATCCTCGGCGCCCGGGTCTTGGCGGAGTTCGGTGACGACCGGACCCGCTATGAGAATGCCAGAGCGCGACGCTGCTATGCCGGCAGCGCTCCGATCACTCGTGCCTCAGGCACTCGGTCGGTGGTCCTGGCGCGTGTGACGCGCAACCGCCGTCTCGCCGATGCGCTCTACCTGTGGGCCTTCTGCACCCTGACGCATTCAGCGGGCGCACGTGCCTATTACGCGGCTCATCGTGCCCGCGGCCACACCCACCATCAGGCGCTGCGTGCCCTCGCCAACCGTCTCGTCGGCATCCTCCACGGCTGTCTCGAACATCGCTGCTGCTACTCCGAACGCGTGGCCTGGCCACCCATCCGTCAGGCTGCTGCTTGACGACTTATCCCCGTGGGATGTCTAGGCTCGCCCGGCCCGCGCGCTCAGCATAGGTCAGTCCGAGGCGGTCAATTGACGCTCGATGCGCTAGCGGGCCGACGTGAGCGGCCGCGTCTCTTCAGGCTCGCCGTCACAGTGGCAATTCGTAGCCCTGAATGGCTAGGGCTCACCTGCTCGACATGCGGCAGCAAGTTGTTGCAGGCGTTTAGGACGGTCGACGGCGACGCCACCGTGGAAGCTGATTGGCGGAACGACTCAACCCGGAGCTCAATCTCGACCATGACCACGATCGTCGTAAAGCGGGATACACACACCCGTCACAGAGCGCGACGGTCGCGTCCGAAGGCGCGTCGCAGGAAGCACCTATCAAAACTGTAAGCGCTATGTATGCGCTGGACTGACACAATCTCTTGCGATGACCAGCGGCATCCGCCCTCAACCGTGGGGATGGATGCCTTTTGCAGGAACAGCCATTATCCCTGGTTAGAGCACTACGCCACGTGGGCGCGCAGGCGCCCAAACACACTGTGCAACCTCTTGTTGCGAACGCAAGTCGGGCGTCCGTCGGGGAGACGGACTCGAACCTGCGACCCCTGATCCCCCAGACCAGCGCTTTGCTCCCGATGCGGGCTGAGTTCGACTTAGAGTGCTTTCGTCGGGGAGTGGTTGGAATGACGACGAGACCGTGGCTTTCGGAATCCATTTGAATCGCGTAGACATCAACAGGCGCGAGAAAGCAGTCAGCTTCCAACGCCGATCCACCCCGAATCTACTCGGCAACGTTCCCTGCGACCAGGGCGATCCCTCCGCGCTGGAAAAGGCAACAAAGCCCGCCGCGACAAACTCTAACGCGCTCGTTGCGCGTTGTCTCGACCTCGGGAGGTGGCAGGCACTGCACCTAACGCGGTCCTAGCATCGACGATGCGCGTTGGCTGCGCCGACCCAACTCGCCCACATGGCGAGGTGGGCGGCGGCGGAATGCGAGGAATGGATCACTTGGGTTTGGCGCTGGAGCGACGCTTCCGTCGGTCCCGGATGACGTAGATCGGAGTACCGATGATCGCGGCGAGCATCAGGATCGGGACGATGATCCACGGCCCGATGTGAAAGCTCTCCCCGCTATTTGCGGCTGTCGCGATCAGTTTGACGGCGATGATCATTTGCTGATGCATGTTCCTAGCTCCTTGGGGGTGATTCTGATGGCTGGTTCGGGGCGCATTGACAGAGCGCCCAGGTCACGTGATGTCGCGCAAGACCGTGGTACGCGCGGCAATGAGCGATATGACTGCGGCGATACCGGCGATGAGTGCCGCGGAAGCGATGACAGGCAGCGATGTGCCTCCTGCCAGCCCGTGGGCGGGACCGAAGGCGGCGTTGCCGAGTGTGGCCCCGGCCATGGTGGTGGCCGCGGTGTACGGGAGGTAGGGGCGAACCGACGTGTACAAGCCGCCGATGAGCGACTCGATCACGATGGCCCAGACGAAGATGCCGATGACGATGGCGAGTTGGGATCGGACGAGCGAGCCAAGGGCCACTCCGAGGACAGCGAGTAGGGCTGCGCCGAGCATGGCGCCGGCGACGTGGCCGACGAGTGTTCCCGTGCTCAGTGCGACGTGGTCGCCTTGCGCAGCCACGAAGATGAGACCGACGGTGGTGGCGATGATGCCGGCGAGAAGGCCAAAGAGAGAGCCGACGATTGCAGCGGCGATGGCTTTGGCTACCAGAACCCGAGGTCGTTTGGGGGTGGCGAGGTACGTGAGGGTGGCGCTGGAGTGGCGGAACTCGCCATTGGCCACGATCGCACCCAGCACAGCAGCCAGGAGCATGGCGAACCCGGTCACGGTGGTCACGCTTCGAAGACCTTCCGCAGTGGAGATCGGGGGTGCACCGCTGCCGGCGCTGCCAGCTTGGCCGCCTTCGAGTATTGCGAAGAACCCACTCAACGCAGCCGCCGCGGCGATCAGCCCGTAGGTGAGGCGCATGGTGCGCAGCTTGAGTAGTTCGGTGCGAACCAGCAGCGTCATCGGGCGACCTCGCTTCGCTCGGCGTCCGCGGTAAGTCGGAGAAAAATGTCTTCGAGGTCTGCGGCGTCGGTGTTGGTTTCGAAGAGTGGGATTCCCTGTCCGGCGGCAAGGGTGCCGACCTGTTCCCCGCTTGCGCCGCTGACCTTAAGCCGGTCTGGCGCGATTATCTCGGCCGTGAAGCCCTTCGCCGAGAGCGCGGCAGCCAGGTCTTGGGCTCGCGGGGTGCGTACCCGGACGACGTTACTGGTTGTGGCGATAAGGTCAGCGAGCGTGGCCTGAATGACGAGCCGGCCCCGATCGAGGATCACCACGCTGTCGACGGTCTGGGCGACCTCGGCGAGGAGGTGGCTGGATACAAGTATCGTGCGTCCCTCCGTCGCGAGTTGACGAAGGAATTGGCGGAGCCAGTGCACGCCTTCAGGGTCGAGCCCGTTGGCCGGCTCATCGAGGACGAGGATCTGCGGGTCGCAGAGCAATGCGGTGGCCAGGCCGAGTTGTTGGCGCATGCCGAGGGAGAACTGCCCAGCCCGGCGGTGAGCGGCGTGGGTGAGGCCGACGATGTCGAGCACCTCGTCGACCCGAGCGGGCGGGGCCCCGCCCACCAGGGCCTCGATTCGGAGATGGTTGCGGGCCGTGCGCCCCGGATAGGCGTTCGAGGATTCGAGGACGGCGCCGACGACACGCATGGGTGCAACCAAGTCACGGTACGGGCGGCCATTGATAGTGGCTGTTCCCTCGCTCGGCTCGATGAGGCCGAGGATCATCCGCAACGTGGTGGTCTTGCCGGCGCCATTGGGCCCGAGAAACCCTACGATGCTGCCGCGCTGCACCGTGAAGCTGACGTGGTCAACGGCGGTCAGGCTGGCGAAGCGCTTGGTCAGCCCTTCGACCTCGATCACCGCCACTATCGCGACCGGACTGGTGCAATAACGATCGTGCGTTGGTTCATGCAGACGATGCTGACGGGCATTGCGCCGCGTGTCGTCGGGCCGGGAGCGGCTCGTCGGCTACGTCAGTGGGCGTAGCGACGAGGGCACAACTGCGCCCGGAACCGCAGCTCGCAAGCCGCTGCTAAGGCGATGCGCTGGGGGAAGCGGGTAGCTACGCTGGGCCTCGATGGATCACGTGCATCGGGAAACCAGCGTCACCGAGGGAGGGACGGAACGACGACGGGGGTGGTTCGCGGACCTGAGTTGGCGTCGGTATCTGGCTCTTCCCGCCGTGCTATTAGTGGTGCAACTAGCCGGAGCAATCGCCACCACAGCCAGTCAGCAGGGCCAGCAGACTCCCCTCGGCGTCGCGGACTGGATCTTGCTGGTTGTAGGTCCGCTGGCGCTGACGTTCTGCCACCGCCACCCGGTTGCTGTGCTCTGGGTGACACTCGCGGCCACGCTCGCCCCCTCAGGGTCATGGTCTGCGAACCTAAGCCTCATCGTCGCCTTTTTCATCGCGGCCACCGGCGGGCTCCGGCGAGCCGCCTGGCTGGTGATCGTGGCCGGCTATGTCTGCAGTGTTTGGCTGGCCCCGCTCGTCTTCGGCCATTCGATTGCGACACTGCAGTTCGCGCTTCTCCTGTTCGGGTGGCTGACCGTGCTGGTGATCGCGGCCGAAGTGGTCAGGATGCGCCGTGAGCGCAGTATCGAGACCGACGCGGCCCGCCGAACTCGCCTCAGAGCGGCGAGCAAGCGAGGAGCGACTGGTGATGGCCCGGGATCTCCACGACGTGATCGGCCACAACATCTCGCTCATCAACGTGCAAGCTGGAGTGGGCCTCGACCTGATGGACACTCACCCCGAACAGGCCCGCGTCGCCCTGGCGGCGATTAAGGCCTCCTCGAAAGACGCCCTCGACGAACTGCGCACCATGCTCGTCGCACTCCGCCAGACGGGTGAGGAAGCACCGCGCTCACCGACCCCAGGCCTCGCCCGACTCCCCGAGCTGATCAAGGTGACACGCGCCGCCGGTCTTTCAGTGGTCACCGAAGTTGCCGGGGACCCGATGCCGCTGCCCACCCCGGTCGACCTGGCGGCCTACCGAATCATCCAAGAATCGCTCACGAATGTCGCCCGCCATGCAGGACCAGCGACCGCAACCGTACGCCTCACGTATGAGCGCGACACGCTGGTCATCGAGATTGCGGACGACGGCGATACCCAACGAGTCAACGCAGTGCTGCCATTCGGTGCGGGCAGCGGGATCCCCGGCATGCGCGAGCGCGCGACGGCCCTCGGAGGTCGCCTCGACGCCGAGCCGCGTCCGGGTGGAGGGTTCGCCGTGACCGCCCGCCTACCGCTCGGAGTGCCGGGGTGATCCGCGTGCTCCTCGCCGACGACCAGGCGCTCGTCCGCGCCGGCTTCAAAGCCCTGCTCGATGCGCGGGACGACATCGAGGTCGTCGGCGAAGCCGCCAACGGCACTGAGGCGGTGTCGATGTGCAAGACGCTGACGCCCGACGTGGTGCTCATGGACATCCGCATGCCTGAACTCGATGGCCTCGAAGCCACCCGCCAGATTGCCGACGACGCCCGCCTCTCAAGCGTGCGCATCATCATCCTCACCACCTTTGAACTCGACGAATATCTCTTCGACGCCCTACGTCACGGGGCGAGTGGATTCTTGGTCAAAGACACCGAGCCGGCTGATCTCGTAACTGCCGTGCGGGTTGTAGCCGCAGGGGACTCCCTGATCTCGCCCAACATGACTCGCCGCCTCGTCGCCGAGTACGCCGCCCGAGCCAAGGAGCCGCGGCCCCCCGATGAATTGGCGGCGCTCACACAGCGAGAACGTGAAGTCATGTGCCTCGTAGCGGGAGCGTTGACCAATGACGAGATTGCCGAGCGCCTCTACATCAGCCCAGCCACCGCGCGCACCCATGTCAGCCGGGCTATGAACAAGCTCGGCGCCCGGGACCGCGCACAACTCGTGGTGCTCGCCTACGAGACCGGGCTCGTTCGCCCAGGATGGCTCGCCTGAGCGGGGCGCGTCTGAGAGCCGTGGACCACCAAGTGCGACTGCTACTAGTCAATCCGGTGAGCGCCCCCCTCCAGCGGGGTTACCCGCCGGGACCATCGAGCGAGTTCGCAGTCGTACATGGCGGCGAACACCTTGACGATGTCCGCAATTCGGAAGCGTTCACTCGGGTCGCTGCTGACGTGTTTCACTCGCCTTCTTCCGATCCGCCAGCCCCCCGTGGCTCGAAGCACTGGCCCGGTTCGATTCCGCTCACGCGCTCTTCGCACACGACCTCTCGGGCCTGGAGTTCGCAAACAACCACCCTCCCGACAAAACGGTAGTGCCCACACTCGGACGGTTCACCGCCGGGATTTCACAATTCGCCAATAGGCGCGGCATTTACCTTGGGCGGCGGTCGACGAAGATCCATGTGGCTCTCTACCGGCGGACCGGCGGCAGGATCGGCGGCCATCTCCCCGGCTGGAATCAGGCCCGGATCCTCCTCCTTGACCACACGGGCGCTAAGACCGGCACGAGGCGGACGTCTCCGCTGATGTACCACGAGGATGACGTTACCGTCGCCGTCGTGGCTTCGAAGGGCGGCCAGCCCACGCACCCGGCGTGGTTCCACAACCTGAAAGCGAATCCGGACACGACGATCCAGATCGGCTCGGTGGTTCGGACTGTCCGCGCTCGCGTCGCGACCGACGAAGAGCGCGACCGCCTCTGGCCGAAGTTCGTAGCCTTCTACCCCGGCTACGACTTCTTCCAAAGCCATGCGAAGAGTCGGAAGATCCCGATCGTGATCCTCGACCCTCGTTAGCAGAAAGCCTCGGCCTTCCCCAGGCGCGCCGTCGACTTCCCTGAGAGTCGCCCTCTCAAGGAACAATCGCTCAGATCCTCGGGCCCGGGCGCCACCTCTCGTCCTCGCTTCATCGCTCCCCACTCACCTCCGCTTTCGTGCAACTGCTTGCGAATCTCTTACGGGCGTTCCGATGTCGAGCGTCGGAAGCACGTTGGAGTCTGACCGCGCAATCCTGTGCCCGAGTGCAGCGCCACCACCGGGGGACGGACCGCGACTGCTGGTCTCGACATGAACCCCGACACGACCGCGTAGAACGACTGCGCGGTGTTCTCATCCAGCACCGAGCGATAGATGAACCCCCCGGAAAACTGGAGACTCTGGGGTGTCCAAAGTTCAGCCACCGACAGCCGAGGGTCGAGCGGCGGAGCGCCGCCAGGGTGTCCGCCCGCACGGCTGCCCCACAGTCCGAGCCGTGGACCTCTCCCCGATCGATCGTGCTGAAGCAGCTGTCCATCTTCGAGAACTGTTCGAGCATCTCGCGGATGCCGCCGATTTCGTGCTGCCACGCGACCCAAGTCGATCTCATCGCCGGGAGCGTTGGCGATTGCTCCCCGCGCCGTCACGCCGGCCAGGTGGAGCGCATAGACGGGCGCGGCCAAAACTGTAAGCGCTATGTATGCGCTGGACTGCCACAATCTCTAGGCATGAGCAGCGGCATCCGGCCTCGACTGTGGGGAATGATGCCTTTTGCAGGAAAAGTCATCATTCCTGGTTAGAGCACTGCACAACGTGGGCGCGCAGGCGCCCAAACACACCGCGCAACCTCTCGTTGCGAACTCAAGTCGGGCGTCCGTCGGGGAGACAGGACTCGAACCTGCGACCCCTGGTCCCCCAGATTAGTCGTCATTTCCCGATGAGTGCTGAGTTCGATTTAGACTGGTTTTGTGGGAATTGGTTGGAATGACGACTAGAGCACGTGTGATGGATTCTTTTGGAATCGCGTGCACACGCTCGGCGAATTGTGCCGCCTCCCTTCGCGGCTCTCCCCAACCGCTCTCCCGACTCTATCGACTTTGGGCATTCTGGTCTGCCACGGAGACCATCGGCAGCAACAGCGGCTGGCGTGCCCCGTGACGTGACCGGGCGCTCGTCTGGGAGGCGATCATGGTCCTCGAATGGTTCCGCACTCATGGGCGGTGAACATCGTCGGGAGCGAACCCGATAAAGAGGTCAGCGGTCGCCCGACGGAGCCAGCTCGGAGAGGCGTCGATGAAGAAATCGGCGCTCGGCGTCTGTCGGCGCCAGCGCAAGCGCTTCGCGATATGCCGTTTGCGCCTCTGCGTAGCGCGTCAGGCGTCTGAACAAATCGGCACGCGTCGCGGGCAGCAGGTAGTAACCGGACAGGACTTCCGCTTGTTCCAGCTCGACAAGCAGCGCGAGTCCCGCCGCCGGCCCGTCGGCCATCGCGACAGCTACGGCGCGGTTGAGCAGCACAACCGGCGTCGGTGCAATCTCGCTCAGGCGGTCATAGAGGGCCACGATCTCCCGCCAGTCCGTCTCGTCGGAGGTCCGAGCCTGGGCATGGCAGGCTGCGATCGCGGCCTGCAACTGGTACGGCCCCGGTCGTCGATGCCGCATGGCTCGATCGAGGAGCATGCACGCCTCGTCGATCCCGGCTCGATCCCAGAGCGCGCGATCTTGGTCCGCCAGCGTCACCAACTCGCCCTCGCCGTCGATGCGTGCCTGGCGCCTCGAAGTCCTGAAGGAGCAGGAGGCTGAGCAACCCAAGGGCCTCTGGCTCATCGGGCATAAGCTCCGCCAGCAACCGTCCCAGACGGATCGCCTCCGAGCAGAGTTCCTTGCGAATCAGCTCGTCGCCGGCGCTCGCGCCGTAGCCCTCGTTGAAAAGCGCGTAGATCACTGCCAGCACCGCGCGCAGCCGCTCCTGCAGATGGCGCGCATCCGGCACGCGATATGGAATGCGTGCCTCGACAATCTTGCGCTTGGCGCGCGTCAACCGCTTCGCCATCGTCTCCTGAGGGAGCAGGAAGGCCCGTGCTATCTCGGGTGTCGTCAAACCCGCGAGTGTGCGAAGCGTCAGCGCCACCTGAGCCTCGACCGGGAGCGCTGGGTGACAGCACGTGAACATCAGCCGAAGCCGATCGTCCTCAATCCCGCTGTCGTTATCATCGTTGTCAGGCGCTGTGGGTCCCGTCACCCCAACCTCCCTCCGCTTGGCTTCGCCCACTGTTTCTCGTCGCAACCGGTCCAGCGCACGGTTTCGCGCAGTCGTTTTCAACCAGGCTGCAGGAACTCGATGGAATCCCATCGCGTGGCCAGCGAGCGATCGCCCGCTCGAATGCATCTTGGGCGCACTCTTCGGCCAGGTCCCAATTGCCGGTAACGTGGATGAGGTAGGCGACGACGCGACCCCAATTTGCCCGGAAGGCCTCGTCGACCGCCGCCTGCGCATCGGCTAAAGCGGCCACACCGGTCGGACCTCAATCGTGCCGGAGCGGGCGCCCGGATTCCTAGAAGCGATCTCGATCGCCTCGTCGAGATCCGCACAGTCGACGACGTAGAAGCCGGCGATCTGCTCCTTGGTCTCGGCAAAAGGACCGTCGGCGACCACGAGGCCGTCGTCGCGGACCCTCACCGTCGTCGAGAGCGTCGTCTCTCGGAGACGCTCGCGCGCGACCAAAACTCCTCGGGCCTCCATCTCGTCCTGGAAAGCCATGAACGCAGCGTATTCCGTCGCGACAGCCTCGTCGCTCCGTTCGGCGCTCTCGTCGACATAGACCAACATCGCATATCGCATCGGGTCCTCCTTCAAGTTGTTCGCTGGCCGCTGCCAAACAACCGCGAGCGGCCGGAGGCCCCAAGAGGCCCCCGGCGACCGCCGCGTCATTACAGCGTGACGAAAAACACCACCTGCTCGTCGATGATCTCCTGGTTCTCGTCGAGTCGGTAGAGGCGAGCCCCCTGAAGCGTCATCTCAGGCGCATCAGGCCCGAGCTTCACGCGCGAGGTCACCTGCAACAGCGCCCGCGTCTGATCACCGACCGCGGAGTTCACCGTGGTCGCGCCCGGCAGCACGGCCTGACCGAACTGCATCAGACCTTGCATGTAGTCCTCGATCCCCGTGGTGTCGACCTTCGGCGCTTCGGGATCGACACTCGTGACGGAAACGTGGACATCGGCTGCAAGCGCGGTGCGCGCCAAGTCGTAGTCGTGCTTGCCCCACGCGGCAACGTGAGCCCGAGCGACCTCAATGGCGGTTGCTTCCTGATTCGACGACATAGCGACTCTCCTTGTGAGTAGCGGTTTGGTTGGTCTTCGGTCCTAAGACGAACGGGAACATCGGGAAATGGACATATCGGGCGTCTGACTTGCCAGCAACGGGCGGAGGGCGCCGTCACTGGCCACCAGGGCGAAGGCATGCAGGGGTCCCCGCCGGTGGGCGCCGTTTCTCGCACCGCGGATGCAACACAGGGTCGACGGCGCCGGATTGTCTGGGGTGGCGCTACCTGGTGCGTGAACCACGAGAGGACAACAACGCTGGCGTCGCGCACCGTGCTCGATGCTGGCTTCACGAAGGCCAAGCATCCCGGCCACCCCTGCTACTTCATGGTGCCAGGCGGCTGAGCCTCCAGCCTCTCCCGGGACGGATCACGGCTTAGCAAACGTGACCGTCAAACCGGGGCACGCCCCCGCGCCGGTCCTTCGCCCTGAGTGGCCCGGGGCGGGACCTTGCACGTAGACGAGGTGGTGTCGTTGTGACGCACGGTGTTTACCCTGGGTGAGCGTGGCATCATGTGACTGGCGAGATGAGCCGTGAGCACCGGCAGGTCGATGGCAACTGATTGAGCATGACCGCTGTCGTTTGCGCTGCTCAGCCGGGAAGGGTAATCGGGAGCCCGAAGCTAGAGAGCACACCGTTGTCGAACCTGGTGATGGCGGAGATCCGGTCCCCGGCCAGTGTCACCACCTGCAGACCGACCGCGTGCAGCACGGCACTATGTGGGTCGGGCCGGTACAGGCCGAAGGCCAGTTCGCCGTTGGCCCGGGTCGGGACTAGGCGGAACCTGCGTCCCGTCCGGAAGATCGCGGCGAAGAAACGGGTCACCACGTCGAGCCCCTGGTACTCCAACGGCAGGGGCGGCATGGCCACCAGGACGTCCTCGGTGAGCAGCGCGACCAACCCATCCAGGTCGCCGCTGGCATAGGCCTGCGTGAGCTTTTCAACGAGCCGGCGTTCAACGAGGGAGCCAGGTGCGGGCGGTGGCTCATGCAGCCAGGTCGAAGAATGCCGGCTGCGCAGCGTGGCGCGTGCGCGTTTCAGCGCGCTGGTCACCAACTCCTCGCTCAACTCGAGGATGTTGGCGACCTCGCCGGCGCGAAAGCCCAGGACGTCGCGGAGGATGAGCACGACTCGCTGCCGGGGCGGCAGCAGCTGCAGTGCGGTCACGAACGCCAGCGAGATGGCTTCCCGTGAACTCGTAGCGCGCCTCAGGCCCGGGCTCGCGGTCGACCAGCCCCTGTAGGAGCGTGTCCGGGTACGGCTCCAGCCAGAACACCTCGCCCAGGCCCGTAGGCTCGGGAACCTCAAGGTGCAGCACGGGCAAGTCCACGTGCGGACGCCGTCGCGCGGCGCGCAGCGCGTTGAGGCAGCGGCTGGTCGCGATCCGATACAGCCAGGTGCGCATCGAGGCACGCCCCTCGAAGGCTTCCAGCCCTCGCCACGCCGCCAGCAGTGTTTCCTGGAGCGCGTCCTCGGCGTCCTGCACTGACGCCAGCATCCGGTAGCAGTGGACCTGCAGCTCGGCCAGGAACGGGTCGACGAGCCGGCGGAACGCCTCCTCGTCTCCAGCGCGGGCCCGATCGATCAGGTCTGTAGTCAGCAACTCCACCCGTCATCGCCTCGTCTCATGGTTGCTCTGGCGCCTGCACCGGTACTGACCCCGGGCAGCGGGGAAACTGGGCGCTCGTGGCCGCCCAGTGTATCGGCGCTTCGGTGTCTAACCAAGCGATGAGCCAACTCACCTCTTGGGCCGGCACGAGCAGAAGGAGTCAATCCATGGCGACGTTCTTGTTCTCCTACCGGGTGCCGCGCACCCCCCTCGCGCAGGTGCTGGCAGCACTCGACGAGCCGGCCCGCGAGACACGTATGGCTGCGTGGAATGCGTGGTTCGAAGGGACTCGGCGACCGCCTCGTGCAGCGGGGAAACCCGGTCAACGACGCGCAAGCGCTTGGCAAATGCACCGCTGCCACCAGGATCGGGGGCTATTCGTTGGTGTCCGCCAACCTCGATGCGGCGGTCGCGCTGGCGAAGGGATGCCCAGGTTTGGAGTGGGGCGGCGGCGTCGAAGTCGGCGAGTTCATCGAGATCGGACAGCCGCAGCGCACCCAGGCGGAGGCGCGGCCGTGACCAACCGAGTTCGTGCGTCGTGGTTCCGCCACAGTCGCGCACGACCGTAGGCGATCGGTGCGCATTTGGACGCTGGCGCTCACGTCGTTGGCGGCGTTCATGGTGTCGCTGGACGCGCTGGTCGTCGTCACTGCTCTGCCGTCGATTCAACGCGACCTCCGCGCTGACCTGTCCACCCTTGAGTGGACGCTCAACGCGTACACACTCGCGTTCGCGGCGGGCATCGTCACCGCCGCCGCGCTCGGAGACCGCTTCGGCCGCCGCCGGGTGTTCGCCGGAGGCCTGGCGCTGTTCAGCGTGGCCTCGGCCGCGTGCGCGCTGGCGCCGACACCTGAGGCGCTGATCGCTGCCCGGGCCGTGCAGGGATTGGGAGCCGCCGTGGTGACCCCGCTTGCCCTGACCATCCTGGCGAGCGCCTTCCCTGCCGAGCGGCGCGGCATGGTCCTGGGGCTCTGGGGAGGCATTACCGGGCTCGCCGTTGCCGGTGGCCCGCTGGTCGGCGGTGGGGTGACCCAGGGCCTCGATTGGCACTGGATCTTCTGGGTCAACGTGCCCATCGGAGTGCTGGCGACGCTGCTGGCGCTCACGCGGCTGCCGGAGAGTCGCGGGCCGGCATCGCGTCTCGACCCCATCGGGGCGCTGCTGGTGACCGCGGGCGCAGTGAGCATCGCATGGGGTCTGATCCGCGCCAACGGCCCGGGGTGGGGGAGCGGAGAGGTCATCGGTGCCCTGGGCGGCGGGGCCGTGCTCATCTTCGGGTTCATCCTCTGGGAGCGCCGAGCCCCGGCCCCGATGCTGCCTCTCGAGCTCTTCCGCATCAGAGCCTTCGCCGCCGCAAACGCAACCGGATTCCTGATGTTCGGGTCGATCTTCTCAGCCGCTTTCCTCATATCGCAGTACTTCCAATTCGCCCTCGGCTACTCACCCGTGGCGACCGGACTGCGCTTCCTGCCGTGGACAGCCACGCCGATCGTGATCGCGCCGCTCGCCGGTGCTCTGTCCGACCGGATCGGCAGGCGGCCGCTGATGGCCACGGGCTTGTTCCTGCAGGCTGGCGGACTGCTTTGGATAGCCACTCACGCGACCACAAGTCTCGGCTACGGGCAGCTCGTTATCCCAATGGTTGTCGCCGGGATCGGGATCTCGATGGCGATCCCCACTACGCCGACGGCGGCGCTGAGCGCTGTCGCGCCGCAGGACATGGGCAAGGCATCCGGGGTCCAGAACACGCTGACCCGCTTCGGCAGCGTGTTCGCCGTTGCGGTCGCTGGCGCCGTCTTCGCCGGCTCCGGGCATCTGGGCTCGGCGTCAAGTTTTACCAACGGCTTCCGCCCAGCTCTTACCGTGGTCGCCGGAATCTCGGCATTGGGTGCGATCTCCGCGCTCGCTGTCGCGGAGCGCAGACGCGGCGCTGCCGAAGCGAAACCGGAGCCGGCACACGCCATGGCGTCATGAGTAACCGACGATGAGAATCTATCCAAAGCGCGACCGCTGGTTGAAAGGTTCCTGATGACAAAGCACCGAACGGGAACACGCGGGGAGTGGCTCGCTGCGCGCACCGAGCTGCTCGCGAAGGAGAAGGAACTCACCCGCCAGAGCGACGAGCTCGCGCGTCAGCGGCAAGAGCTGCCGTGGGTCAGGCTGGACAGGGAGTACGCCTTCGACACGGACGAGGGGAGCGCGTCCTTCGCCGAGCTCTTCCGCGGACGCTCGCAGCTTGCTCGTCTACCACTTCATGTTCGGACCCGACTTCACCGCCGGCTGCCTTGCATGCTCGGCGATCGCTGACGGTTTCAACGGCTTCGCGATTCACCTTGCGAACCACGACGTGATGCTCTGGGCCGTATCCCGCACGCCACTCGACAAGCTTCAGGCGTACAAGCGGCGCATGGGCTGGAGCTTCCGTGGGCGTCGTCGAACGACAACGACTTCAACTTCGACTTCAACGTCTCCCTCACGGAGGAGCAGCAGCGCTCCGGATCCGAGTACAACTTCAGCAAAGTGCCCCCTCAACCGCCTGCCGAGGTGCCCACGGAGGGTCCGTTGGCGGCGTGGGCGGCCACGACGGGCACGGACTGGCCCACGTACACACGGGAACGGCCCGGGATGAGCGCGTTCGCGCTCGAGGACGGCTTCGTCTACAACACGTAGGCCGCGTACGCGCGCGGGCTCGACGCGCTCTGGGGCATGTACCAATGGCTCGACCGAGCGCCGCGCGGGCGAAACGAGCTGCGAGCCGAGGGCGATCCCCTCAACTTCTTCCACCGACACGACGAGTACGACGGCGACTGACGTCAGCCGAGCCCGGCAGGCGCGTTGCGACGGCGGTACTGAAGGCCGACGGGACTCGGTACGTCACCCTGGTCGTTGAAGCGCGCGGACGAGCGCAGTTAAAACTGTAAGCGCTATGTATGCGCTTGCCTGCCACAATCTCGTCCTATGAGCAGCGGCATCCGGCCTCAACCGTCGGAGTTGATGCCTTTTGCGGGAACAGCCATTATTCCCGGTTAGAGCACTACACTCCGTGGCGCGTAGGCGCCCATCACACCTCGCTACCTCCTCTACGCGAACTCAAATTGCGCGTCCGTCGGGGAGACAGGACTCGAACCTGCGACCCCCTGGTCCCCCAGACTAGTACTTATTTCCCGCTGCGGGTTGCATTCGACTTAGAGTGCTTTCGTCCGGAAATGGTTTGGAATGACGACTAGAGGACGGATGATGGAATCCGTTGGAATCGACTCGAAATCTCGAAGCGCTCTCCAGTGTCCCGTAGGCCCGGGCCCGCGCCGTCCCTGCGAAGATGATCCTGATGCGTTCATGCTGTCGAGTCCTTCTACTTGGTCCACTGCGGCGGTGGCTTGACTTTTCGATGCGTCCTGGCTGCTTAGGTGTGCACCGATTAGCGCAGCGACCTGAACGCCGCTCGCATCTCGCCCGCAAAAAGCTCCGGTTGTTCCCAGGCGGCGAAGTGACCGCCCCTGTCGAGCTCGTTGAAGTAGACGAGGTTCGGGTAGGCGCGCTCGGCCCAGTTGCGCGGTGGGGGGATGATCTCTCGTGGGAACCTGCTCACGGCTGCAGGGATCGAGACCGCGCCGCCGACCTTGGCTTTGTGGGCGGTTTCCTCCCAGTAGATGCGGGCCGAGGACGCCGCGGTGTTCGTGAGCCAGTAAAGCGTGATGTCATCGAGCATCTCGTCTTTCGTGAGGGCGCACTCGGGTTCGCCGTCCGTGTCGGTCCACTCCGTGAACTTCTCGTAGAACCAGGCGGCCAAGCCGACCGGCGAGTCCGCTAGCGAGTAGCCGATCGTCTGCGGGCGTGTGCCCTGTATTGCCCGAAAGCCTGAGCCGCTCGCGGCAAAGCTCTTTGATGCCTCATAGGCGATGGTTTCCTCGGTTGACAGCCCCGCCGGCGGCGGTTCGCCGTTCTTGAGCGCCTTGGCGACCTCGGGCGGAATCGCCGTTTGCGTGTTCGCCGTTGGTGGCCGTTCGATCGCTCCCAGCAACGTGGTGACGTGGATACCAACCAGACCATCCGGGGCCTGGCGGCCCAACACGTCCGTGACGACCGCACCCCAGTCGCCGCCCTGGGATACATAGCGCCGATAGCCCAGCCGCCTCATCAGCTCAGCCCACGCGCCGGCGATGCGTTCGGGATTCCAGCCTGACGCCTGCGGCCGGGCGGAGAAGCCGAACCCGGGCATTGACGGCACGACCAGATCGAACGCGTCCTCCGCCCCGGCTCCATGGGATTCGGGATCGCTAAGCGGCCCGATCACCTTCACGAACTCGAGGAACGAGCCCGGCCAGCCGTGGGTCAGGATCAGCGGCAGCGCGTTCGCATGAGGCGAGCGGACATGGATGAAATGGATGTCGAGCCCGTCGATCTCCGTGATGAACTGAGGGAACTCTTTCATCCTGGCCTCGAGGTTGCGCCAGTCGTAATCAGTGGCCCAGTAGTCGACCAGCTGCTGCACCCTTGCCAGCTGTATGCCCTGCGTGCGATCGTCGACGGTCTCACGGTCAGGCCAGCGCGGTGTCGCCACACGACGGCGGAGCTCCTGTAGCGACTCCTCCGGGATGTCGATCTGGAAGGGACGAATACTGACATTCGAGCCTTCCGCTGTGGTGCTGGAGGTCATCCGTGGAACCCCTTTCCTGCTAAGGGCCCAACACCCAACTTGACTCCGTACGAACCCCTTCCGATCGCTTGTGCCGATCGGCTATGCGGTCTTTGGCACTGTGCTGGCGATTTCAGCGCAGCCGCGTTCAAACGTCGGGTTGTCGGGGCCGTCATTTGTACCGGCTGTATTGTGGGGCTTAGGCTTTGTGTCGAGCACTTCATTCGGCCCGACTACCTCCCTCGGGCTGGCTACTGCTAGCCGAAGGTGAAGACGTAGGCTTCGATGCTGGGAGCGAGGAAGGTGATCTCGAACGTGCGGTCGGTGATCGATCCCGGCTGGCGAACTAGCTGATAGAGCCGCGGTTGGGCCACCATGCCGTGGCCTTCTTCGTCCACGTCGACGCCGTGCGCGTCGCCGGGAGGCTCGCCGTCGATGAGCACTCGGAACGGCACGGACGTCCCTCGCTCCCGCGGTCGCAGGACGAGATGGACGTCGCGGGCGTGGAAGCGGAACGCGATCCGTCCCTCGGCTCGGTTCAGCAGGCTGGCCCCGCTCTCGATCGTCCAGTCCCCGGAGAGAGCCCAGTGGTTGAGGCTCAAAGAGTCGGGCGCGGCGTACGTTCGAGGTTCGTCGAACGCGACACCAGCGGAAGACGCGAAGTTCTGAGTTTGCTCGTAGCCGAGGTACGTCTCGGGCGACGCCAGGTTCGTCCAATCGGCTTGAGCCTCGAAACCATCGGCAGCGACGGAGACCAGAGCGTCACCGACGCCCTCAACCCGAGCCTCGCGCAGCAACCGCTGAATCACCCGTTCGGACTCTTCGTAGCGACCCTCGCCGAATTGGTGATGCCGGATTCGCCCATGCGCGTCTGCGATATACACGGCGGGCCAGTAGTGATTGCTGAACGCGCGCCACAGCCCATAGTCGCTGTCGATCGCGACCGGATACTCGATCCGCATGTCCCTCACGGCTTCGCGGACGTTGTCGACGTCTTGCTCGAACGGGAACTCGGGCGTGTGCACACCGACGGTGACCAACCCCCGATCGTGGTACTTCTCGTCCCACGCGCGGACGTAAGAGAGCGTGCGGAGCCAGTTGATGCACGTGTACGTCCAGAAATCGACGAGAACGACCTTCCCCGCCACGTCCGCCGCGGCGAGCGGAGGCGAATTCAACCACCCGATCGCCCCGTCGAAACCCGGGAGATGACCCTCGGAGGACATCGGAGCCGGCCCTCCATGGCGGAACACGTCGCTCCAACTCACATCGCACCGGACTTGCATTCAGCCAGCCCTGGCAGCCGCCAGCGATAGTTATGGACGACGCTCGTCACTTCCTGGCTCCATGCTCCCGGAGCCGTCGGAACGCCCTCCGGATCTCTTTCGGAGAACAGCTCCGGCTCTTCCCACGCGGCGAAGTGGCCGCCCTTGTCGACTTCGTTGAAGTAGGTGACGTTAGGGTAGGCGTCGAGGTCCCGAACCAGGACCACAGCGTGACGAATCGCCCCTGGCACAGCCAAGACGGTAACAACAAGCGGTGATACTCCGGGTATCTCGATCGCGACGAAGCAGGTGTCTCGGCCGGAGTCCCGAGAGACCCGCAACTCGCCACTTGCGCAACCGACCTCGCCGCCGGCGCCCATCGGGGTGAGTGTTCGCTCCGAGAGCAGTGCTTTTCCGCGCAAGGAGGAGCCGGTGCTAGCCGCCGTCCAGTTAATGCCGGCCACCCTGCGGACGAGCCGCGAGGCGCCCGCCGCCAAGCGGCGCACTGCTGCATCCACCGCCAAGGGACGGCAGTCTCATCGGTCGCGGGCGCGCTGCCCTGGCCGACACCGGCGGCCACGCAGGCATCGGCGCGGACGCTTACGCGTGTCACCACCAAACCCGACTCAGTCTGCAGGGCCGGTCAGCGCTGCGAAGCCGTCAAAGAGGACCCATGATTGATGACCGCCTCAGTCGCGCGTCGACGTCTCATGGACGTTTGATGGACGGCGGCGGGAGACGGGGGTCTCCCGCGCCAGTACCACTACAGTCGGTGGGAGTTGACTTCTCGTACCGGCTAGCTGCAGCTGCGTGAGGGAGCGCCTCAACATTGAGCGGCAACGGAGTCAGCGAAGCAGTCCATGGCTCGCAATGCGATTGGTCACAGGGAGACAGTGAGCCCGTCATAGGCCAGCTCCAAATCCAGCGTCGACCTCGGCTAACCGGTCGAGCATGGGCTGGCGCCAGGCTACTCGGACACTTGGGTGAGCCATTCGCCAGGAACTTGTCTGGTGGCCACGTTGACGCGGTTGAAGACGTTCACGGTGGCGATCCACAAGACCAGCGCGGCTAGCGCCTTCTCGTCGTAGTGTTTGACGGCTTCGTCCCAGATCTCGTCAGGTACGGGGTCGGTGCGGTCGCTGAGCCGGGTGACGGCTTCGGTGAGGGCCAGGGCGGCACGTTCGGCGTCGGTGAAGTACGGGGTACCCCTCCAGGCGACCAGAGTGAAGAGTCGCTCATCCGTCTCGCCACCTTTTCGGGCTTTGGCCGCGGCGCCAACGCAGACGCTGCATCCGTTGATCTGGCTGGCTCGCAGGTGGACGAGGTCGAGCGTTCGCTGTGGCACGCCACCTTGTTGCACGGCCTCGTTCAGCGCTCTGATCGGGGCCATGGCCTCGGGGATGATCACGGCCGGGTTCTTCATTCGGGCTTGCATGACGGTGTTCCTCCTCGATGTCGATATCGTCTGCTTAGGTGCGATCGGGCGATTCGGGCATACGCTCGAGGCCGGCAAGCCTCTAGCCGCCGTTGACCCGCGACGCGTGGTCTAGGTCGCTGCGGTCCTCCTGCAGTCGCGCGGTCAGGAACTGGTCCCAGGTCTTGGTTCCGACCGTGAGCAGGGATGACGGAAGCAGAGCGCCCTGACGCACAGCCTTGCTTCCGGGTATCCGCACGGGAACCACCCACCGGTGGCGATGGGTGGCCGTCAGGTAGCTGCGAAACAGGTCCACCCAACTCGATACTTGCGGTCCGGCCATGTCCGGGGCGCGGCCGGCGGGCTCACCGAGGGCGAACTCGACGAGACGGGCCGCGACCTCGCCGGGATCGACCGGCTGGACACGAAAGCCAGCCGGCACCGGTGACACCACTGGGAATTTCGATAGTTTCCGGGAATTGTCGAAGCAATAGTCGTAGAACTGCGTGACCCGAAGGATCGTCCACGGTAGGCCGCTGTTCTCCACGATCCGCTCGACCTCGAGCTTGGCCTTCACGTATCCCCATGACGCGATCTGGTCGATGCCAACGATGGACGGCTGCACGAAGTGCGGAGAGCCGGTCCGGGTCGCCACCGTCACCAGATTCCTGGTCGCGTCCGCGTCGCCCTTCGTGCTGGTCGCGCAATGGATGATCGCCCCGACGCCGCTCACGGCCGGATCGATGCCGACGCCCCGCCGGAGATCTCCGATGAAGAACGTGACCTGGGGCAGCGTGTCGCGCTGGTGGCGGGCGAGCACACGCACCTCGCAGTCGGCGTCGACCAGCCGGGCAACGACAAGTCGTCCCAGGCGGCCGGTGCCACCCGTGACGAGGACGGTCGATGTCATCTGATCGACTCCGGCGGCTTCGAGCACACGCGTCATCCCAGGCTCCTTGTCACACTTGCTGTGTTTCGTTCGTCACTCCTATGACGGATGGCGACAGAAGAATGTGACGATGGTTGAAACCGATGGGCTGACGGAGCGGTTCGAGGCCAGCCGGCCCCGGCTGCGGGCGGTGGCCTCCCGCATGCTTGGCTCCCACGCCGACGCGGACGACGCCGTCCAGGAGACGTGGCTGCGGCTTGACCGTACCGACGCCGGTGCGGTGGAGAACCTCAGCGGGTGGCTGACCACGGTCGTCGCGAGGGTGTGCCTAGACCAGCTGCGCGCCCGACGGTTACGGCGCGAAGACGCCGCAGGCGACCAGCTTCCAGACGAAATCGTGGGCATCGCGGACGACTTCGACCCAGAACAGCAGGCTCTCCTTGCCGAGTCAGTCGGGTCCGCATTGCTCGTGGTGCTTGACATGCTGGCTCCAACCGAGCGCGTTGTGTTCGTGCTGCACGACATCTTCGCGATGCCGTTCGACGAAATCGGCCCCATCGTCGGGCGATCGTCGGGCGCGGCACGGCAGATCGCCAGTCGGGCCCGGCGCCGCCTGCAAGGCGCGGACAACGTTGCCGACCTCGACCTCACCCGCGGTCGGGAGGTTGCCGCCGCGTTTCTTGCTGCCTCCCGCGCGGGCAACTTCGACGCCCTGCTGAGCTTGCTCGATCCCGACGTTGTGGTCCGGTCAGATGACACCCCCATCCGGGGGGGACGAGCCAAGCCGACGGCCGAGGGCGCCGTAGCTGTAGCCACATGGTTCTCGAAAGGGGCGAAGGGACTCCAAGGCGCGGTCATCGACAGCGCGGCCGGCATCGTCTGGGCTCCGGGCGGACGGCTTCGGGGTGTGCTCGGCCTGACAATCACGGACGGCAAAATCGTCGAGATCAACCTGATCGCAGACCCCGAGCGCATCCGCAAGTTCGACATTGTGTTCGTGGACGGATAACCGCAGTCGAGACATCGACACTGTCTGCTGAACACAAACGGACGCAGCTGCCGTAGCCGAGCTCTGTAGACGCATTGTCGCGGGTCAGCGACCTCCGTCAGCAATGGACCGCGCTGCACGGCACTCGCACTCCTCGGGGCAGTCCATGAGCAGTACGCGCGACGTGGCGCTGAGGAAGTTGTACTGCCAGTGGAAGCCGCTCTGAGGTGCGACGCCAAGAAGTTCCTGTACAACAATCGACGCGCCCACAACGCCGGCAAGCCCGTTGACAAAGGGAGCCGCCCCGACGAAGTCACCGCCGGTTCCGCCCAGGCTGGACCGCGTGATGTAGCCGCAGATGAGTGTACTCGCACGTCGAGCGTCCTCAAGGTTCTGGCGATGGACGGCCGGAGCAGCCGCGATGTCATCTTCTGAGATGGGCTGGTTGTACGAACTCGGTGATGCGCTCAGGCCGAAGGCCAGTCTGTTGTGCGACACGGGCAGGATAGGACACCGCGTCTGGGGGAGCCGTGTGCGCACCGAGGAGGCACTGGCCACCCTCTCCGGCCCTCCAAAGATGGACCTGGGCGGTTGTTCCGCCTGCAGCCATGTCAACAATGGTGTGAGGCCAGAGTTGCTGTATCGCATGTCTTGGTAGGGCCTCGTCGAAACCAGTGATGACCAGTGGTGGAAGCGGAAGACTCCAATCCCTGATCCTGGGGATGAAGAGATCCAACTCCTCCGTGTGTGGTGTGACGTCGAACCTGTGCAAGGCTCGCTTGATCAGCTGCGTCTTCTCGGTGCCGAAGTCGCCGGCGCAAACGAGCGCGTACGCGCCCCAGTTTTCAGGCCCAACGACCTCTCGATCGACGGTCAACAGAACGCCGGCGAGAGGAAGTTCCGATATCGCGGCTGCCCAGCCATTGCCCACTCCTCCACAACCAGCCAGCAAACCGTCAAGGTCCGGAATCGGTATAGAGAGAGGGAAACCCGTATCGAAGGCGCCAAGCGGGCCCGACTGGCCGGACAGGAGAGACAACTCGCGCTCCCGCTGGACGGGCGGGTGGCCGATTAAGCGAAGAAAGGTTTCCGCCGCAGCGAGACAGGCCGCACCCATTGCACCAAGAGCGTTGACGGGTTCGGGGCTCCATGGCAATCGAACTGCCTCGGCGAGGGTCGCGGCGATCCTAGCAACCCAGCCCGTCGAGTTCACGGTGATGTGCTCCGGCCCGACCTGACTGACCGTGCCTACGGTGATGACGACGTCGGCATTGGTTTCGGCGACGTCGTTGATGGTGCTGGCGTGCACACCGTCGGTGATTGCGACGGCAAGCGCGGCACACTGCTCGGCAAGGCGAGGGTTCCCCGCCGAGACGCGGACATTAGGGCAGAACCGGAGCAATTGATTAACGAGGGTGCGCACCAGGACGTGGGCGCTTGGGTCATTTTCGAGCAGGGAATCCAGTCGGACAAGAACCGTCGATGCGGTGAGGCGAGCGTCAATGTCGTCCTCGGATTCGTGCTGAAGACCAGCTCCGAGCCGTACTGGACGGCTATCAATTCGACTGCTATCGGCCACGTCACACGTTCGCGATGCTTGATGCATCGGCGCGCTGTACCTCGACGGGGCCAGCGGGCGACGTACCACCGATGCGGACCCTGACTGCCAGCTCTGGTTTTGCGAGATGCCTGTAGTCGCCTGCTTCCCAGACGTACCAGCCCCATGCCTGTGGATCGAGTTCGGCACCGCGACGACCGATGACGACCGCGAGCACACCGGGCGCCTTGATACTGTGGGTTCGGTCGCGGGGCGAAAGCTTCGCCGGGCTACCCCTACCGTGTGTGTGGCACACACCGAGGAGACTCATCCCGCGCGGCTCAGCCCATCGCGCCACTGTGGCGAAGACCTCTGGCGCAACACGCCAGTAGAAGGGGTGCTCTTCGACACCCGCGCCGTGGGGGAAGACCACGGCCTGTACAACCGCTCGCTCCGCCCGAGAGCCGAGCCAGAAAACGCCGGCCTCGCATCCGACCAAGCCGGCATCTCGCACAGCCGCGAGGGTGGCTTCGACGGCCTCAGCAGGGACGACCCAGGATTCAATGCCTGGATACGGATCGATCTCTGTCAATCGACCGTACCACCAGGCGTGATCTCTTCGACCAAGTCGAAGTGCAGCTCATGCTGTTCGTCACCATGGCGATCAGCCAACTGGTCCAGTGTCTCCTCAAGGTTGGTGATCCTCATCCCGCCGATAACGAGGAAGTACCGATACGTGTCTCGCTCCTGCCGGTCGCGGACGCCAAAAAAGGCCATTGCCTCCTCGCGAACCACTCCCACGTGCGTGGGCGGCGGGTAGGCGTGGTGAAAGGGGCGGGCAGCCGGGAGGTACGACACTTTGGCCTCGATTTCCCGTGGATGCTCGCTCGGCGTGCTGTTGTCGGTCGGGTTGGTAACGGTCATGGTGGCCTCCTCCAACGGCTCTTCGTGGTAGTCTTGTTACGGGAAATGGTGTACTGCTGGAAATATCGTAACAGACGGGGCTGCTCGGTTGCAAACCCCTGGGTCCGAGCGCAAACTGCGTAACTCGAAGCCACCGGAGGAGAGACGCCATGGATGCCCCGTTAGTCGACGCGCGCACTGAGGCCGGGTACTCGCAGGAGGACGTCGCCGCGGCTCTCGGGGTGAGTCGAGCGATGGTCAGTTATTGGGAATCCGGCAAGCGGGAGCCCAATGACCGTCAACTCGTCGCACTTGCTCGCCTCTACCGACTGCCCGTTGGCGTGCTGCTTGGGACGGAACCTCTACCTAGTCGGGCGGACGAGGCGCGAATGCTGTTCCGAGGCGCCGAGAACGAGCTCGCAGGCGAAGCGAAGACCGGAGTGGCCGAGTTTGTCCAGTTTCTGGACAACTACGCCAGGCTGGCCAAGGCGCTGGGTTTTGAAATCCGCGGATTAGCGCAAAGCCCGTTCCTCATGAGGATCGGATATGAGACGGCCGAAGATGCGCGCCGGAAGGCAGAGGAAGTCCGAGCGCATTTGCGATTGGCTATGGGACCCATTAGCGACATCGACGCCGTGGCTGAGCTTCTCGGAATAACAGTCTTTCGAGCTGCACTCGGAGAAGACCTGACGCACGGACTATCGGGGGCGTTCTTCGCGCACCCCGAGGTCGGATTCTCGATACTCGTAAATCTGCAGATGACGCCGGGCCGCAGACGTTTTACCGTCGCTCATGAGATAGCACACGCCTTGTTCCATAGTCGTTCCGATAGGTACGTATTGTCACGGCCCGCAGGTGGCGCCAAGGAGCAGTTCGCGGACGCGTTTGCCGGCGAATTCCTGATGCCGAGTGAGGGTGTTCGCCGGGTCATGGAAGAACAGGGAGTAGGGCCACGCGTCACCGACCCCGCGGTCGTGATCCACCTACAGCGCTACTTCAATGTGTCCTACCCGACGGCATTGGTCCGCCTGCTGAAGGCGAAGTTCATCGATCGCGACCATTTTGACCAGTTCAAAGACCTTCGACCCGTCCTTTTCGCTCAAGCACTCGGCTATGAGGTTGGGGACGACGAGTTCGGTCAGAAGCCGGAGGAATGGCGACTCCGCAGATACCCTCGTCGCTTCTTAGCGCTCATTCGGCAGGGCGTCCGGAGCGGGAAGATTTCGGCCGGCTCAGCCGCGAGTCTGGCAGGACTGTCGCTGGACGATGTCGAAGAGCTTTGCATGGACCAGCAGCAAAGCGTTGCGTCCCGGGAGATCAAGGAATACCAAGACAGCGGTGTCTTTGCCGCCGCCGTTTAGGACGATCGTTGATACGAACGTCCTGCGCTATTTCTTGTTCGTCGACCGTACGAGCATTCTGGCAACGGTGCTTGGTCGACCCATGGGGGTTCCGCGGATAGTCTACGATCCGGATGAAGGCGAGCCCCCCGAGAATGCGATGAGTGAAATACGTCGCAGCATCTTGGTGCAGCGTGAGCGGGGCGATGAGTTGACACGATCCGATGAGGGACGCGCCGAGGCGCGGCGCAATGCGTCCAGGTTGTCGTCGATCGATGCGCTGCTCGGCAACGGAGACGTCGTCACTGTAGACATGTCACGGGAGGAGCGAGAGCTGTTTGCGGCGCTGACTGATCACAATCGCGCGGGTGACTTTGGTCTCAAGATCGCGCTTGGGCATGGCGAGGCAGCATGTGTTGCGATTGCAGTCGAGAGGAGTGTCATCCTCGCCACCAACGATGCGGACGCTTTGACCGCGTACGAGCGGCTTGCACCAACGGGCGCTCACGCGCGAATTCGAGGTGCGCTCAGAGACGCGGCAGAAGGCGGCCTAATTTCTCGTGCCACCGCAAATGCTACTCATATTGAAATGTCACGTCTCGGGCTGTGGGATATCGAGCTTCCGTTCTCCCTCGGAGAGTTGGAGGATGATTCCGGCATATGACACGCTGCGTTTGTGTGGACGGTGCGTTTCTTCGCGCGGCTTGCGGCCAGGCGCGGGGCAAGTCGGGTGGGCTGAGGCGTAGACGAATAGTTTTGCCGAGAAGTTGGAGGCTCGTTGCAACCGACGATGGTGCAGCGTATGCGTATGCGGCGCAGCGTCTGGGATCGCTTGAGTGTTGTTGACACCGTCGAGCTCTTGAGGCGGCTATTGAGTACGTAGGAGGCTCTTGCGTGGCGTGCCGGCCGATCGAACCGGCCAACATCGCTTTCGCCGAGTTACTTGCGCTCGCCACGCGTCTGCGCGACCAACGCTAGCCTCGGCGATCTCAGCGGCCCGACCGGTGGGACCGGAGGCTATTGGTCCATCGACGGTAGGATGGCCACGTCAAGTGACGCGCTCCTCGTGGCCGCGCGAGCTCCAAGTCTCGGCGGTATCCAAATGCCCCGGCGTTGCCAGTTTGCGTTGGGGAGCGCGGTCCGTGCCAGTTCTTCGAACTCGCGGTCGTCGAACGACCGTTGCGGGGGCCATTCGATTTGGTGTAGCCCGGAGGGCCAGATCCGCACCAACCCCGGGGACATGGTCATGACCTGGGCATCCGCGGGACGCAGGGTGTGGCCCAGGATGTGGAACGCCACGGTGCCAATGCGCAGCCCAACCCAGTATCGGTGCTCTTCAGCAGCCGGCTGCAACGAACCGGAACCCTCGACGGAGTAAGCGACGAGGTATGCGAGGCCGACTGACGGTCCTCGGTGCTTGGCCAGCCACACCGTGAGCTGCTCGGGGAGGACATATGGCCGCAGGTCACGTGCGTTGTAGATAGCGCTGATGTGCTCACGCGGTATGGGCAGCCCAAGTTTGCGGTTCGCGCCCTGGAGCATGATCGCGGTCTTGGCCGCCCAAAAGCCCAAGGTTCGCAACTCCGCTACGCCGATCGGCAGCGCGATCGGGCCGAGCATGGGCCGCAATATCGGGATGGTGTCGTCCTCGAGGCGGTGCATCCAGCCCGTGTTGCACTCATGGCACACAATCGGCAAGCGCAAGCGCAGGCTCTGCTTGGTGTCGATGCGAACGCGCTTCGGGTCGTCGAGAAGCCCTGCCCGGCGTTTCACCACACCGCGTCCGTAGAGCTCCGCGAGGCGCTTGAGCAGCCAACTGGGAATGACATCCTCACGACTGTTGGCTATGCCTCCGCACCAAGTGCAGCGCGTTCGCGGCCTCGGCTGTCGCGTTGGCCGCGGCATTGCGCCTTCAGTCATATTCGATGTGGCTGACCATGTGCAGATGGCGAAATGCGCTGACCATTCCCCCGCCGGTGGTCAGCAGATTTGTCCAGCAGGAGGTCGCGCAGCCGCGTGCATGGCGTCCGAGAAAGGCCGAGTCACACTGAACCGTGTCCGTACCGTCTTCGGGTGATTTGGCAAATGGCATACTTGCAAACTCATCACTAAGAAGAGGGGTATCTAAGTCATGACGGTTGCTGAAGCCGCAGACGTACTGGGCGTCTCCACCCAGACGATATACAACTACATCTATGCCGGAAAGCTTCGGGCGCGGAGGCCGGCCGAACGCTACATCCTGCGCGCGCGCGACGTGGCTGCCATCGCGACGAAGCGTAAGGCTCGACGCTAACTGGCCTCGAGGCGAGCCCATCACGTTCGCGCCACACCGCCAGGGATCGTTGAAATGGTCGCGGGCAATGCATCCCCATGATCCAAGACCGTGCGACCCATCACCGGCGCGATCACAAGAAGGCCGAGGAAGGAAATCGAACCCTCCGAAGCTTCCTCAAAACGATCGGAAGAAGCGCCGTCCGAACTCGAGGGAGCGGCCAGGAAGCCACGTGACGCCGTAGCTGGCCAGAGATATTGGCCCGGTATTGGTCCAGCGCCACCAAACGCCACTTGGGCGCGGCGTTTGGTGGGCAGGTGAGAGGACACTCGGCTGAACGATGCTCTTGCCCATCGACAGTCTCCGTGCGCACCCAAGGCGGCAGGCGGCTGGCGGCTTGAGGCTGGGGAGGCCGTGCTAGTCAACTCCGTAGGTCCAGCGTATCCGTCGAGCGGCGCGATGGTCGTATAGGTCAGCCGAGCCATTGAAGCGGACTCATGCTAAACCGGCCGCCGGGCGCGGCCGTCAAGCAGAGCGGCGAAGCGCCGTGCGAACAGGTAGGCGTCGCCGGGCCACCGCGCTGAGACATAGTTGCCGTCCTCGACGACGAAGGCGGGCGCATCGTCGTCGAGCGTGCCCCGCCGCGTGTACACCCGCGGTCCGTGCTCGAGCTGCGCGGGGTCGTCGAGCGCGGCGCGCACCTCATCCTCCACGTACGCCGGATACGTACGGTAGTAGCGGCCGAGGCGCCACGCCGTCAGCAGATACGCAGTGCGCTCCTGGTACTTGGGCAGGCACGTCGTCCGGCGTTTGGCAAGGACGCTGCGTCCCGTGACTGGGTCGCGGCTACGCGCAAGCACGAGCACGCCGTGGCAGATGGCGCCGACGGGACGATCGAGCTTCCAGAACTGCACGACCCTTTGCTGGAGTAGGGTCGAGCCGAGGTACTGGCGCATGCCCGTTGCGTGGCCGCCGGGCAGCAGCAGGCCGTCGTACTGCTGCGGGTCGATTGCATCCCAAGGCATCGGCGAGCTGTACTCCGGCGAGGCGCACATCTCGCCGTGAAACGCGATCGGCTCAGGCGCGGCGCCGAGCCTGCCGAACACCACGCCGGTGAGCAGCCGCGGATCCGCCGGCGGCGGGGCGCCGCCATGCTCGGTCGCGAAGGTGATCTCGTAACCTGCACGGGTGAGCAGCCGCCACGGGACTGCCACCTCGGTGACGTCAAAGTCGCGGTCGGGCAGAGGAATCAGGACGTTCATTCAATTGGTGCGAGCTCAGGCCGGCTACTGTGAGCCCTTCGACGTTCTCTTTTCTTCGCGGCGGTTCGAATACAAAGATTTGGCTGAGGAGCCAGGATTCGAACCGCAGATCCACGCGGGGTTTTGACCGTCTCAGGCGAAGGGTGGACGTCTGGTGGACGTCTGATGGACGGGGCGGCGGGAGACGGGGGTCTCCCGCGCGAGTACACCGGCGCGCACGGAATTGATTTCTCTTATCGGTTCGGCGCGGCTGCGTGAGGAGGTAGCTCGCGGGAAGGGAGCGATGCGGCTGCAGTCGCGTTCGGGCGATGATCACCGAGCCGGGTTCATCTGACACCGGCCTGGTGAGATAACGCTCGTGTGGGCGGCCGCCATGGCATCAGGCGGGATACGGCCAACTCAGCCCGAGGCGAACCAATGCCGCGCCGTAATCCAGACGGTCGGGACTGTGTTTCGCCCAATACAGCTCCGAGGAATTGCTAGGACAAGACAAAGCCCCGGCCGACTAATCGGCCGGGGCTTCGGTGTCGCTCGGGGACGTTGGTAGTCCTTCAGAATCGTCGGGCCGCGGACCTACCCCGCGACGACCCGGGATCGGTCTCCGGTGTCAGGACAATGGGATCGTGTTGAACACACCCCACGGGGTGACCGCACCCGCCCCGTTGATGCTCTGCGTCCCGGTGACGCCCGGGATGTAGGCGTCCTTGATAAAGAGGTACAGGGGCTTGCCTTTGTAGGTCACCTGGCGGGTGCCGTCCGGCCGCACGACGACTCCCAGCGCGTGCTGACTTACGCCCGTCCCGGCTACAGGCGTTCCGGTGGTGAGGACCGGTGACCAGATCAGGGCACAGTACGTCTCGCAGGCCTGGCCATTCTTGTTACTCAAGGTGTAGACGGGGAAGCTCCCATCCGGCAGGGCGGAGAAGTCGTCGTCCATCGTTGCCGCCAGCACCGTGCTCCCGCTGACCGTCTCACTCGCCATATGAAGCCGACCCGGCGCGGGATGGCCTCGACCTGGCTCCACCAGGTACCAGGTGCCAGCGGGACTGGTCACCGGGTCGAACAGGTTAGCCCCGTCTGTTTCCGCCGCCAACTCGTCCCGGAAGAACCGGTAGAGCGGCAGACCCGCATAGGTCACCTGCTGCACGCTCTCACCAGAGAGTACGTCGGTGCGGGTCACCGTCCCGAGGAGCTTGTGCTTGACCCCCGGCCCGGCGATGGGTGCCCCCTTGGTCAGCAGCGCCGGCCAGAGGACGCTGTCGCACGGCTGTCCTGTGGGGTTTGGCCCGTCGCTGCAGGCAAATGCCGCAAGACCAAACGTCAGCGACTGGAGCTGGTCAGACGTCAGGAGGTACAGGGAGCACCCGGAAAAGGCGCCCGAACCGACGCTCAGCACCGTGCCAAACTCTGTCGATTTCGTCGACACAGTCGCACGGCCCGTGGGCGCGCTGGTGACGGGGGTGGTGCAGGAAGGAGCACTCGCTTTGGCGCTCACGGATGAGCTGAACTGCGGGGCCACGGCAAGGAGGCCCAGGGTGAGCATGGCAACTGCGGGAGGGCCCGCAACAGCCCTTCGGAACCGACGAGACGACATCATCGTGACCTCCAATACCCTTCCGATGCTCGGTGATCCGAGCCGTAGTGACGAGAGCTACCTGTCGATGTGGGGTCGGCGACGGTGCGAGAGGAGCCCCTGCCCCACTCTGTAATCCAGCGCATCACCTCACCTCACTTGTAGAAGCGCGACCATGAGGATCGTTTGCTTTGGTCCCGTGCGCAACAAATTCATGCAGCTCATCTCCTTTTGTGCTGGCGATTGAACCGGCTACTAGCGTCAGCGCCGCCCCGTACAAGACTTTGGGCACTCGCGGCTGCCTCCGGAAGCCCCCGATCTCGCAGGGCGAGCCACTCATGCAACGGAGACAGCGTTCCGGCGCCAATCGCCGCTCGTGAGGTCGCGATGGACTGCGCCGCGGCTTGAATCGATCCTCCGACCGCCGTAAACACAAAGGCGATCACGGTGCTTACTAGGAAACGCTGCCTCTCAAGCCGCATGAACTCACCTCCTCGCCAGCAGGTGGCCGAGCATGGACCGTTGGAAGCAGGAATGCAACCAGAGGCTGGCGGCTCCTTACACTCGACACCCTCGCGACTGCTTCGAGAGACTCACGGGGGCTCGCGGTTCAGATCCTCGACAGCGCCAGCCGTGAGGCCTCCCGACGTCCGGGTGGCGGCGAACGGCCCAACGACCGCCGTCCGCCGGTGAGAGCCTGGCCGCGCCCAGCCGAGCACTGTCCGGCGAGAGTTCGTAGCACCCAGGCCGTCGGGCGGCCGCGCCGCTATCAACCGGACGCTGATCATCGCGGCAAGAGCAGCAAGACTCGAGACCGCCCCGAAAACGAATCGTTTCAAAGCTGGCCTCGAGGGTCTGCCGTCCTCCCTCGAGGAGGCGATAGAGAGATGAGCACTGACCTCCCCCGACCTCGGGCCCGGGATCGACCATAGCCGAGCCCTTGACATCACGCCCCTCTCCATAGAAAGCGTCGCTCGCCTGCGCGTGGCGGATCTGCCTGAGGAGCGTCGACGAGGTTGTGTGTGGTAGTTGTCCGCGTTGCGCCAGTAGGTGAAGTCTGGGCGGGCAGCCGATACCGACAGTCATCCGGCCAACGACCGGACGCGTCATGGACGTCTGATAGACGGGGCGGCGGGAGACGGGGGTCTCCCGCGCGAGTACCACCGGAGCGCACGGAATTGATTTCTCTTATCGCTTCGGTGCGGCTGCGTAGGTAGGATCCAGCGCCTTCCCGCAGGCGTAGCGCGCTCAGCCGAGATGGCGAAACGGCTCCGGGATGTACCCAGACAAGAGACCGCGCCATTCATCGCTGAGTATGTCGCGGACAACCCGGTCATCATTTGCGAGCCAGGCTAAGTGCCGCAGCCCATGCTCCAACACCTGCTGATGGCCGACCGAGACAGGCGCGCTCGTGGCCGCACCGCGTGCAAGGTCGGTGCGGCCCACGGGTATGCCTCGGAGTCCTGGCGCCTGGCCGTCACGATTCACCACCACAAAGCTGAGAATCACCGAACCGCGCGCGCGACGCCAAGAGGTCGAGTGCACGAGCAGCGGCGGACCCATGAGGTTGCTGGCCAGCCTGGCGACCACTTCGACGGGATCTTCGTCGGCTCCCACCTCGATGTACCAAGGGTCGGGCCCGCACGGAGCGGCGAGCTCAGGCACGCCTTCGCGCAAGCGCACCACGAAAACCTCCGCTTGCACAGGGCCCTCGTTCGCCCAGGCGGGAGGGGACTGTTCGGTCAGGCGGGGCGAGCCATCGCGAGCACCTGCTCGGGGGTCACTTCCATGTTGTGGGCGTCGCGTCCGTGCTTTTGAACGGTCGGTACAAGATCGGCTTCATGCCCTCAGGCTTCAAAGCCGCAATCACAGCGAACGACTAGATCGACGGGCTCGCTCCGTTCGGCCGCCAATTGCACCTCCATCGCGAGCGTATCACCACTGGTTCCACCCTGAATCGAGCGACGTAGTCACCTCGGGTGCGCCCTCGAACAGCCTCCCGAAGAAGTCCTGGATTCGCGGGTCACCAGCGAACGCCTCCGCTTGGTCGGCGCTCTGCCAGACATCGATGCCCAAGAAATCCCGCTCGTCCCCCGGGTTGAGAAGAACTGCATGCGAGATGTCGCCGGCCTGGACGGCCATGTCGTTTGTAGCCCCGGTGACCTGGTCGTGGACCGCCCGCATGGATTTGATGTCGCCCTTGAGCCGGCCTCGGATCGTGATCGTGACTGCCATGGGCTGACCATAGCCCGCTGAGTTTGGAGAAACTTTGGCGGTGTTGCGGATCTACCTCACCGGGGAGCTCTGCCTGTGGCACGGCCACCGGCTCGTCGCCGCGGACCGCCTGCCCGGCCGGCAAGGGCGGCTCACGTTTGCGTATCTGACCAGCGAGCGGTTGCGGCCGATTCCACGCGACGAGCTAGCCGAGGTCATCTGGCCTTCGCAGCCGCCAGTCGCATACGGCATTGCGTTAAGCGCGGTTATCAGCAAGCTCAGATCGCTCCTTGTGGATCTGGGGCTTCCGCGTCGCGTTCTGGCTTCGGCCGATGGCTGTTATCACGTGTCACTGCCTCAGGATGTTTGGATCGATACCGAGGTGGCCGTCGAGGCAGCGCATCTGGCTGAGGAGGCATGGCGATCAGGCGATCCGCGGAAGGCGTACGGACCTGCGGTGGTCGCCGCCGCAATCCTGCGGAGACCATTCTTGCCGGGCGCCGACGGCGAATGGGTCGACGCTCGCAGGCAGATCCTGCAGCGCGCGAACCTCCGCGCGCTCGGCGTGCTCGCAGAGCTGCATTCGTGGAACAGCGAAGCCGCCCTCGCGGTACGCGCGGCCGAAGAGATGATCGCGCTCGAGCCTTTTCGCGAGAGCGGGTATGGGCTGCTGATGCGCATCCACCAGCGCAACGGCGATCGAGCTGAGGCGCTGAGGGTTTACGAGCGTTGCCGACGGCTCCTTGCCGACGAGCTCGGCGAACGGCCGGGACCGGCGATCGAAGCTGTGCGCGCAGAAATCGCTGGCGAGGCAACTGCGGCCAAACGGCCACCGGCCCAATCATCAGCCTCCCATGAAGAAGGCCGCGGCTCCCGAGCACCCCGGTGAGTTGCTGAGTCGTCCCCGCCAGCCGGGGCGAGGCCGCTGGCCATGAGCAGCTCGTGCGCAAGCTCGGCCGGGACGCCCGGACCTGCTGTTTGCGCCAGCGTTGCGGAGCCAACGCTCAGCCGCAGCCTGATCAAGGGCGGCGAAGGGCTCTTCTTCGTTGCGGTTCCTGAAGCGGTCGTGGTCTTTGAGTGTACTTGGCCAGCGCGTTCGGGCACCAGTGCACTGATCCACACGTCGAGGCCAGACCCGAGGTAGCCGGAGCCTGTTCGGCAAAATTGAGATTGGCTGTGGACGCAGGGCGAGTGGTGGACGCGTCATGGACGTCAGATGGACGGGCGGCAGGAGACGGGGGTCTCCCGCGCGAGTACCACCGGCGCGCACAGAATTGATCTCTCTTATCGGTTCGGTGCCGCTGCGTGAGGGGGTTGTTCTCAGGGAATGGAGCGATGCGGCTGCATTCGCGTTCGGGTGAGCGGGTGTTCCGCGTTTAGACGCCGCCGCCGACGCTGTTGGTCGTGGTCCGGCGAAAGGTCGCGCGTGATGACGACGGCGACACAAGTGCGATGAAGATGACCGCGTTCACCGTGACGGTCACGGTCCCTGGTATCGGGGTCGTGGCGATCCTGACGAACAGGACTCCGATGGCGATCCACACGACGCAGAAGAGCAGCGCGCTGATGAACATAGTCCGCGTCAGTAGCCACCTCGACCCCACCGTCCACAGGCCCCATCCACCCATCATGGCGATCACGATGCCGACTCCGACGACCCACCCGCCGATCGGGGGGTCGCCCGGAGGGTCGTTCACGATGCCGGGCAGGCCGCTGCCGCCGCGCAGCACGATCAAGCCGCCCACGACAAGGAGGGTGCCGAGAAGCAGCCACCAGACACTCTCAATCCCGAGCAGCAAGCGCGCGATGGCGACGCCGCGAGGAATCGGTGCTGCCCGTGGCCGATCGGTCAACACGCTGTGCTCATCCATCGCCTTAGGTTGATCCTGCGCGCGCGTACAGATCGACAGAGGTATGTGCACGAAATTCACAGGAAACCGTAAGGCAAGCGTAACGACCGCGCAAGGTCGCGCCCGCATAGTCCTGCTCAGTGCTGCTCGGCATCCTGCCAGGCGCCGCCCGTCGGAGGTTCAGCGATGATCGCGTTCGGATACCTGGGTGACGAGCTGCGCCGTCGCTGGGGTCGAACTGTCGTGACCGCACTTGGCCTGGCCGCAGGTGTTGGTCTCGTTATGGGAATCATCGGCGTGTCCGCTGGCCTGAGTGCGGCGCAGAACCAGGCATTGTCACCGCTGTCGTCGGTCGGCACGGACATCATCGTCACCAGAACGGTGGGAGCGACGACGACAGCGGCCGCAACACCGAGCCCATCCCCCGGGGCAACCCAGGGCGGAGGCGGGGGCGGCGGCGGCTTCTTTGGCCCTGGCGCTGGTGGCGCTGGGGGCGGTGGCGGTGGCGGTGGCGGTGCCGGCCTCGGAGGTGCCTCTTCTACCATTAGCCAACTCAATACCGCCGACCAAGCGGCGTTGCTGAATGCGAACTCGTCAGTGCTGACCGATCTCGCCAAACTTGGCCCGGCAGGGACGGCATTCGTGCACGACTTCTTCGTTCCCGGGACGCTCATCACCTTCCCCCAGGTTGCTGTTCAGGATGTCGCCTCCGTTCCTGGCGTGGAATCCGCGGTACCCGGACTCTCGTTGCAGGCGATTCATGAGTCGGGGACGGTGCCGCAGATCACTGATACGGTGACCACCGGCGGACAGACGATCACATCTGTTGAGAAGCCCGCGCCGCTCACCGCCGCCGAACAGAAGTCGGTGTCCGCCTGCATCCAGGCCGCGGGAGGCTTCACGCGGCCCTCACCGGGAGCCACGCCAAACCCCGGGGGCGGCGGTGGGGGTCGCGGATTCGGTGCGGCTTTTACGAAGTGCCTGCCAGCCCGTTTCCAGCAGTACGAAGCCAAGGTGGTGGTGCCGACTCAGACCATCACCCGCATCCTCAACCCGCCGACCACGAACACCCAGACCAAGACCTACACCGCCGCGGCGGTGGATCCGACAAACACAACCACGGGGCTCATCACCAGCGCGCAGGTCGTGTCGGGCAGCTGGTTCTCCTCGACGCCCGCCGATGAGATTCTCGTCAACACCGCCTATGCCTCGAGCAACAGCATCAAGGCCGGTCAGACGATGACCATCAACGGCACGGTGTACACGGTTCAAGGGTTGGTGGCCCCCACGCTCACCGGCGACGTGTCGGACCTCTACTTCGATCTGACCACCCTGCAGTCGCTGTCGACCAACTCGTCGCGGGTCAACGAGGTCCTCGTCAAGGTGTCCAAGGCGAGCGATGTCGATGCAGTTGCCGCAGCGATCAAGGCCAAGCTCCCCGGAGCTCAGGTGCTTACCGCGAAGTCGCTCGCCAATCAGGTCACCGGGAGTCTGGCCAACGCGCAGACCATCGCGGCCAACCTCGGGGGCGCAATGGCAGTGATCATCCTGCTCGCCGCGTTCCTCATCGCCGCCCTGCTCACCACGTCATCTGTCAGCAAGCGTGTCCGCGAGATTGGCACGCTTCGCGCCATCGGCTGGCGCAAGGGCAGGGTCGTGCGTCAGATCATGGCCGAGACCATTGGCATCGGCATCGTTGGGGCGGTGATCGGCGTGCTCGCCGGCCTCGGCGTCGCGGAGGCCGTCAACCTCTTCGGGCCGACACTGACATCAACGACGTCGGGCTTGTCCGTTGGTGCGTCGACGGCCAGCACTCTCTTCCATCAAACGACCACGGCGTCGACCAGCCAGTCGCTGCACCTCCAAGCGGTGATCACGATCACGACCGTGCTCCTGGGCGTCGGGTTCGCGCTCCTCGGCGGATTGGTCGCGGGCGCGCTCGGTGGTTGGCGAGCGGCGCGACTGTCGCCTGCGATCGCCTTGCGAGATCTGGGATGACGACCATGGATGTGGCGACCCCTCTCTACCAGCTCCGGGGCGTCGAACGGCGCTATCTCAAGGGTGCCGCGGAAGTAGTCGCGCTCCGCGATGTCGACCTCGAAATCACCCGGGGCGAGTTCATCTCCATCGAAGGGCCCTCCGGTTCGGGCAAGAGCACACTCCTCCAGCTCGTCGGCGCGCTCGACACGCCGAGCGCCGGAACAGTGCAATTTGACAACCAGGATCTGTCCAGAGCTCGGGATCGCGCCTTGACGGACATCCGTGCGACCCGGATCGGCTTCATCTTCCAGCAGTTCAACCTGATTCCAACCTTGAGCGCGGCCGACAACGTGGCCATCGCCGTCGACCCCCACGTCTCCAAGTCCGAGCGCCGTGTGCGAGCCCTGGAGTTGCTGGCCTCAGTCGGGCTGGCGCCGCGGGCTCATCACCTGCCTTCGCGCATGTCGGGTGGCGAGCAGCAACGTGTCGCCATTGCTCGGGCGCTCGCGAACCGTCCGGAGGTCATCGTCGCCGATGAGCCCACGGGAAACCTCGACTCCAAAAGCGCCGCCGACGTCATGGCGCTGCTGGTGGGCTTGCGATCGGAGACAGGGGTCACGGTGATCGTCGCCACCCACGACGAGGAGGTCGCCAAGCATGCCAGCCGCCGCATTCGGATCCGCGACGGCGCCGTCGTATCCGATACAGCCGCGCAGCAATGACCACCTGTGGCTGCTAGCCGGCTCGCTAACTACCGCCCGTACAAGCCGCTCGGGTGGCCGCGCTGGCTCCGCGACCGCGACAGAGGCTCGTGCGCCATGACCGACAGACCGCGCCCGCCGACCGAAGACGAGCGGTTGGCCTTTGATGCTGCGACGCGGGGGTCTCCCAGGGAGTTCGTCCGCATCTGTCGCCGGGCTGGCAAAGAGCCGGGACGCATGCTCGATAGGTTTGACGCGACGCCGTGGCGTTGGTTGTACTACTTCTCGCCCTCGGACTTGGTGAGCGACGGGATGCGAACCCTGCCCTACCCACCAGAGATCCGAGCACGACTCGACGCTACTCGCAAATATGTCGAGACCCCAAAATGGCGGCGCGCGCTTCTGCATCAGTAGACGTGGCGCCCGTTGCCGCTACGGTCACGCGCCTGCGCGACCAGGGGGCAATACCGTCGCCGACCCGGGACCCGTCTGGCGATGCCAGCACGAGCATGGCAGCAGCGCGTGTGTGCGATGCGGCATCTGGTAACCGTTGCGCTTCATCCGCGACGTCTGGAGGTACTACCGATGACCGACACGGAGCAGACACTCGTCCTCTGGCCGTATCCGCACGCACTTTGGTTGTGGTAGACGTAGCCCTCGCGCGGGTGATAGTCGAGCGAAGTCATATCCGTGTGGAACGCTGCAACCTTGGCCACTTGCTTCCGAGTTCCCTCTCCCAGGAACGACGTCTGTTCGCTACCGCACCGAGCGGCCGGAAGCATGAGCGCATGCTCACAATCACGTTGCTGCTCTGCCCGTGGTGTCACTCCACCCGGCTCGTTCTGCTGACGTACACGGTGCCAGCCGTCGAAGGGACACGCGGTCTGCCCGAGACACGGCCGAGCGCGAAGTGCGTCGCGTGCGGGCACGCGCTGCTCGCGCGAGACGTCCTCGTGCGCATGTTGCCGAGGTCAGACTAAGTTGTGGCGATCGTGTCGGCGTTTCATTCCGTCTCAGGCGCAGCGTGGACGTCTCATGGACGTTTGATTGACGGGGCGGCGGGAGACGGGGGTCTCCCGCGCCAGTACCACTACGTCTGCGGGAGTTGATTTCTCTTATCGGCTCGGTGCGGCTGCGTGACGAGGTAGCTCGCGGGAAGGGAGCGATGCGGGTGCAGTAGCGTTCGGGCGATGATCACCGAGCCGGGTTCATCTGACACCGGCCTGGTGAGATAACGCTCGAGTGGCGCAGTGTTCACGAAGTTCACCGAGACAACTGGAACAGCCGGCTCGGATCTCCCGGCAGAGCGCACTGCCTTCCAGAAGGAGCAATGGGAGTCGCTCCAGAGGGTGGTTGAGACGGAGCGTTAGCGGGAAGACCGACCTTGCCAACCTCGTCAATCGCTAATACATCCCCATCGGGCCGCGGAGTGAAATCTGGTCGGCTGAGCAAGGCCGAGGTTTCGCGCCTGAGCAGAGATTTGAGTGGCAAGCGACGGCATGCCCACTCGTCGCGAATCTCCTGTCTGGCGCGGGATCAAAATCGGGGTCACGCCGGAATGGAAGATTGCGAGGCGGCATCGGGCGACCGGATAATCACCCAACTTCGGCCTCGACCCGCCGGCACGCTTCGACAATCGCGACGCCCGAGGAGGTGTCATGCAAGCCATCACCGTTCGAGATCGCGCTGCCGGTGTCGGCGGTCTCTCCTTGACTGACATCCCCTACCCGCACGCCACCCAGAACGATGTCATCGTGCGGGTGCATGCTGCGGGCTTCACGCCCGGTGAGCTGGACTGGCCGTCGACATGGACCGACCGCGCTGGGCACGACCGGACGCCGAGCGTGCCTGGCCACGAGCTGTCGGGAGTCGTCGTCGAGTTGGGACACGGAACCACCGGCCTGGCCGTCGGTCAACGGGTGTTCGGCATGACCCCCTGGACTCGCAACGGCTCCCTTGCCGAGTATGCCGCGGTGGAGGCCCGCAACCTCTCTCCCCTTCCAGCTGACATCGACCACACCGTGGCCGCAGCTCTGCCCATCTCGGGACTGACCGCGTGGCAGGGGCTGATCGACCACGCTCGCATTACGGCCGGCCAGACGGCTCTGATCCATGGCGCCGCGGGCGGTGTCGGCTCGATCGCGGTGCAGCTCGCGCGCGAGGTTGGAGCCCGAGTGATTGGTACGGGTCGGGCGGCGGACCGCGACACAGCGCTCGGCTTGGGAGTGGATGCTTTCATGGACTTGCAGGCCGACAAGCTTGAAGACGCCGGCGAGGTTGACGTTGTGTTCGACGTGATCGGCGGCGAGATCCTCGACCGCTCGGCTGCGCTGGTGCGCGCCGGTGGCACGCTCGTCACCACCATCAGGGTGCCCACGGTCCAACCCAAGGGCGGGCGCGCTGTCTTCTTCGTCGTCGAAGCCGACCGTTCCCGGCTGGCGGACCTCGCCCAGCGGCTCAGGGATGGCCGGCTCAAGCCGATCGTCGGCGATGTGCGGCCGCTCGCCGAAGCGCCTGCTGCGTTCGCCCCCGACCGGCGCACCCCCGGCAAGACGATCATTCGTATCATCGAAAGCGGATAGCGTCCGAAGGGAGTTTCGATGGCTTCTGGTACCCCCGCCTCAGCTCCTGCGCATCGCGACCGGCCTGGGCAGCCTCGTCAATCGTCGTAATACGACCCCATCCGAGCCATCGGGTGAGATCGGTCTCGGCTGCGCGCAATGTGCCGCACGCGGGTGTGCTTTCCAGACGGCAGGCTCCCTCATGCTCATCCAGCCCGCGTCTGGATTGCTCTGATCGTCGCCGCAACTCGGGAGTCGGCCGTCGAGTAAATCGGCGTGCCGTGAGCGGTCACTAGACCCATGGCGCAACCCGACACCGTTCGGTCCACCAGTGGTTTGCCGCAGTCCTCGGCGGCGAGGGTCGACGGGGTTACTTCCAGCCGATCACCGCTCCGTGAATCAGCTTCGTCAAGTCATGCACTTCGCGGGTGAGCGTCGTGTTCAAGTCGACCATCCCCGTGAGCCTGAGCTCTAGGTCCCTGATCTGCCGCCCCTGGGCCTCCAGGTTGGCAAGCGTCGCTTCGAGGTTCCGCTCGGAGCGATTGGACGAGGCCCCAACCAGGAAGCCGATATAGAGTTCGGCGACCGTGGTGACAAGGTTAAGCGGAAAGTTGAAGCCAGTTGACGTGAACCAGGCGGGCAGCCAGGTGCCACTGGCAATCTTCTCTCCGCCGACGGCGAACAGCAATGTCCAGCCGACCACGAGGACGATCCAGATGGCGATATTGGTGGGCGTCCCCATCCCGTAGCTGACCTTGTCGGCAACCCGCTGGAACAGTGAAAGTCGCTCAGATGGCGGAGCGGGGGTTTGCGCGCGGGGCTTGAGAACCGTGCTGTTGGACATGCCGTCACCTTGTACTCACGGGTCTGCATGGCTCTTCTCTGAGGTAGGCGACCCAGGGACCGCAGGATGGCAGAGAACGGGTAAAGGAATCGGACCCGGAATCCTGTCGGCCCCACGGGTGAAGCCGCCCCCGGCGGCCCCCGCACCGGCCTTGCGAGCGAGTGCTGATTGTCCGCGGCAGTGAGCGCGATCGCTATACGGTCGCCGATCGCGCGACGAGACCCGTGAGACCGGAGTCGCCTTCGTGACCTGGCAAGATCCTCGGCAATGTGCCCCTAATGGGCCGAACGCTTGGCCGAGAATCGGCGGAGCAGAGCATCGACATGGCTGGGCGATTTGGACGGTGGTCGTAGAGGCGGACCGTCTGCTTGACTTGGTGACCGTGCGGGCGTAGCGTCGTCCACGGCAGAGGCCGACCTCGAGTCTGAGCGAGCTGGCACGGTGCGAGCTGCATGACGACTGGGCGATCGACCTCGCGAGGTAGCGGGATGGTCGGTGTGCTCGGTACCCGGAGGGGGATCGCACGGTCGCGTCCGTGTACCGCCTCTGGATCCCGAACGGACGTCGTTTTGCTTGAGGATAGCTTCGGTCTGGCCAGCGACGAACTCGAGCGTCGCTATATCTGTTGCGGGCAATGGCGAGTATGAGGAGTGCGCATGTCTGTCCAAGCACAAACCACTGGTGTCGGTCAAGTCACAATCGATAGCGACGACGCCGAGGAAGTCAGGCCGTTTCACATCGAGGTGTCTGACGAGGACATCGCTGATCTTCGCCGGCGCATCGCGGCAACGCGGTGGCCCGATCGCGAGACCGTCACAGACGACTCACAGGGTGTGCGGCTAGAGGTGATGCAAGACCTCGCCCGTTACTGGGCAACGGAGTACGACTGGCGCAAGTGTGAGGCGAAACTCGCTGCGCTCCCCCATTTCGTGACGACCATCGACGGGCTCGACATCCATTTCATCCATGTTCGATCCCAGCACGAGGACGCCCTGCCGCTGATAGTGACGCACGGATGGCCAGGCTCGATCATCGAGCAGATGAAGATCATCGAGCCGCTCACTAATCCCACTCAGCATGGAGCTAGCGCGGAGGATGCCTTCCATCTGGTGATCCCGTCGCTCCCGGGCTACGGGTTCTCCGGCAAGCCGACGACGACCGGGTGGGATCCCACCCGCACCGCGCGTGCCTGGGTCCTTCTCATGAAGCGTCTCGGGTACGACAAGTTCGTTGCGCAAGGCGGCGACTGGGGTGCGGCGGTGACCCAGGCCATGGGTGAACAGGCCGCTCCGGAGTTGCTCGCCATCCACTCCAACATGCCCGGTACCGCCCCGCTCGACATTGTGCCGGGATTCGAGCGTGGCGACCCGCCGCCGTCAGGTCTCTCAGCGGAAGAGACGCGCGCGTACGAGCAGTTGCGCACGTTCTACACCAAGCACGTCGCCTACGCACAGATCATGGCAACGCGCCCGCAGACGTTGTACGGGCTGGCGGACTCCCCTGCCGATCTAGCGTCGTTCATTCTCGACCACGGGGACGGCACCGGACAGCCCGGGCTCGTGGAGAAAGTCCTTCGGGGAGAAACCGTTGGCGACCTCACTCGAGACGACATCCTGGACAACATCACCCTCTATTGGCTGACGAACACGGGGATATCCTCGGCTCAACTCTATTGGGAGAACAAGGCCGACTTCTTCAACGCCAAGAACATCACCATCCCGTTTGCGATCAGCGTCTTCCCCGATGAGCTCTACGCGGCGCCGCGGAGTTGGGCTGAACGTGCGTATCCCAACAACCTCATACACTTCAAGGAGCTCGACCGAGGCGGTCACTTCGCTGCATGGGAGCAGCCCCAACTGTTCTGCGAGGAGATGCGCAAGTCGTTCCGGTCGTTGCGCTGATGGAAGTTCAGTAATCACACTGGGATAGCAATCTCCCCGCCCAACACGATCGTGAGGGACCGTGACATCGGGTGGCTGAGACGGATTTCCACGCCGCCGGTGCATCCGACACAACTTCTCGGGGCGCAAAGGTCCTCAACCTCGTCTTCGCTGCCGTCGCAATCGTCATCATGTTGGTTAGCGCAGCGGTGGTCTTCGATGCGCCACGGTCCTTTCACATTCCTCCTTCATTCTCTTCGTCGTACCCGCCATCGCCGAGATCTTCTCCCTAGGCTTGGTACTCGTCGCCCTGGTTCGCACGCAGGCTGCGCCCAGCGAGGTGTCTGGCGTGCTCTTCTTCGGTCTTGAAGTTCCTCTCGGGGTTGTTGATACAGCCCGACGGAGTCAGTGGCGGGGCGTACAGTCGCTCACGGCAGGTGTCGTTGACGGCTCAGAGCATCGGGTGGACAACTCATCTGACGAGATAGACCTCGTAGATCACACCTCCGGGTTGTCGGCCTCCCACGCTGACGAATATGCCTCTGTTCAACCAGTCGAGGCTGTCGGCCCCGGTCTCGATTGTGGCTGAGGTGCGGAAGGTGTATTCACTTGGGTCGACGTCTCCCCCGCGTCCGAGACGTTCGAGAACCTCCGGGGGTCCGTGGCGCACACCGTGTGATTGGACGTAGAGCAGGTCTCCCTGTTCGGTTTTCAGCGTGTAGCGGACGTCTCCGAGCGTGGTGCCGTCCGGAAGAATGATCTGCCAATCGGCGCTGGCCACGGGAAGCAGTGTCCCGCGCAGTTCCGGTCCGCTGAAGGTCCCGCCGGTCAGTGGAACGATGCGCCGCTGACCGGCGGAGATCTGGCCGACGTCTTGGGGTTCGCCAACGGTCGCTTCCAATCGGTAGACCAGGTTTAGGCGAGGATCGGGAAGATGACTGTTCACGGCCTCACTCCTGATTTGGTCTCGGTCGCTTCAAGATTTGAGCGGCGATGCCAGCGGTCAGCGGGGTCTGGACGAAGGCCCGACCTATGAGGCGGCTCGCCCGGGGCGGCAATGCGTCAGGCCCCAGCGATCAGCGACCGCGCTTCTGCCGGGCCGACTACGAGATCGTGAAGGTCCCCGCCCACCTCTAGTCGGCTCGACTGTTTGATCCCGCCGAGCTTCATCGGCTCGAAGCCGGCCGTCCGGATCAACCGCTCGACTACGTCGCTCCCACGGTCGTCGTCAGTCACGTAGAACAGAACGGCGGGTTCGGGTGTTCGGTTGCTCGAGGACTCGAAGAGATCGGCCGACATGGTGCCAAACGCCATGGCCAACCGTGCCCCGGTCGGCAACCACCCGGCGATCGTCTCGCCAGATGTTTGCCCTTGTGGTAGGAGCCGCACAACCTTCCCTTGCGCGTCGAGGCCGACCGGGTTGCTCGGAGCGATGAGGGACTTGTGGCCCAGCGCGTCGGCGATCTCGTCGATGACGTCCTTCAGAACGGAGAATCGCAGCGAGAGGATGACAGCGTCGGCTCCCTGCAGCGCGCTCTGGTTGTCGACCGCCACGACAGCCGCCGCGCCGATCTCCTCAGCGAGCCTTCGTGCCAACTCGTTGTCGGCGCTCGAGAGCTGCAGAGCCTCCCCGCCGGAGGCGAGCTGACGCGCGATGGCCGATCCGATGCCTCCGGTGCCGATGATCGCCGTGGTCATGATGGAGATCTCCGCCCGGTCAGGGAGATCATTGCGACGTGCTCGGTGACCATTGATCGGGGAACCAATCTCCCCCCGGGTCCGTCGTTTGTCCCACCTCGATGAGATGACCATCGGGATCGCGGAAATAGCAACGGATTTCGTACTGGTGCTGCTTCGGTGGCGTCAAGAATTCCGCACCGCGCGCGCTCCATTGCGTGTACACAGCGTGGATGTCCGTCACTCGTACATTGAGGAAACTGCTGACCCGGTAGGGATCGGCGGGCGTCTCAAGGGTGACCTCCGGCTTGTCGTCGGTCGGCCCCCCACCGACGTTGATGATGATCCAACTGTTTGACAGTTGGACATAGGTGAGACCTCCGGGTCCGGAGAAGGCATCCCTGCCGCCGAGCACATCCGTGTAGAAGCGGCGAGAGCGTTCGACATCGCCCGACACGATGAAGTGGGCTAGCACGATTCCCTCTGGGGGCGTTGGGAGCTCGTTGGCGGGCGTAATTGATGGCCAGTGATCGGGTACCCAGTCCCCCTGCGGGTCGGTGGTCTGTCCAACTTCGATCAGGTGACCATCGGGATCACGGATGTAGCAACGGATCTCGTACTGATGCTGCTTCGGAGGCGTCAGAAACTGAGCGCCCCGCGCGCTCCATTCGGAGTACACCGTCTCGATGTCGTTGACCCGGATGTTGACGAAGCTGCTCACCCGATTTGGGTCGCCGGGCGTCTCCAGAGTGACCTCCGGTTTGTCGTCGGTCGGGCCTCCGCCGGCATTGATGACGATCCAGCTATTGGCGAGTGCGACATTGGTCGGTCCTCCGGGGCTGGAGAAGGCGACCCGGCCCCCAAGGACTTCGGTGTAGAAGTGCCGAGAGCGCTCGACATCGTCCGACACGACGAAGTGTGTGAGCAGGATTCCCTCTCGGCGGGGAGTGACCTCGGCCATCTGCTACCTCCGATGATCTACGAGGGTCATAGCCGTGCCAGCTGCGCCTAAATGCGCTGCAAAGACGGCGGCATTTTGGCGATCTCCATTCGAAGGGTTTTGAAACCCGAATCGAAGATGGTCGAGAAACTCGGGAACGGCTGGATGACGTCGCTTAATACCTCCAACGGAACGCGCGCACGTATGGCGAGCGTCGCCTGCTGGAGCCACTCGCCGGCCTCGGCCCCGAGGGCGTAGGCGCCGGTCAACCGGGCGCCGTCGCTGAGCAAGGTCAAGAATCCGTTCGACTGGGCGTACTGGTGGTTGTACGTCGCGGTCTTGGACACGCTGGTCAGGAGCGTCGTGCTGCTGTAGGGTGCCTCCGCGGCACCGACAGCGGCCGCCTGCGGATCGGTATAGGTGACGCGCGGCACGGCTTCATAGTTCGTTGGGTGGCTCTCTCCCGCGATGTTCGCCGCCACCACGTCTCCCTCGTACTCGCCAACGTGCGTCAGCGGCCAGATCCCGTTGACATCCCCAATGGCCCAAATGTTGTCACCGGCACGCAGATACTCGTCCACCACGACGCCGTGTGGGTTTGCCTCGATACCGACCGTCTCGAGCCCGATCCCTTCGACACGGGGACGGCGGCCGGTCGCCACGAGCAGTCGCTCTCCTTGTACCGAGGTCCCATCCGAGAGCGTCAGGACGTAGTCGCCGCCGTCGCGCGACGCCTTCGAGGCTTGGACTCCGAGGCGCAACTCGATCCCGTCCCGCCGCAGTGCCTCGGTCAGAGCCACGCCGAGGGGGACCGGCTCTCGTGGGATCAGCCGATCGGCGCCCTCGACGAGCACGGCCTGACCACCGAGCCGCCGTACCACCTGTGCGAGCTCAACACCCGCCGAGCCACCCCCGAGCACGATGAGGCGGCTGGGAACCGTCTTCATTGCCGTCGCTTCGCGCGTGCCCCACACGCCGACCAGGCCGTCGAGCCCCGGAACGGGTGGAACGAAAGGATCCGCGCCCGTCGCCAAGACGACATGCTTCGCCGTGTGGCGAGTGCCGTCCACGTCGACCACGCCGGGCCCGGCGAGCCGGCCCGTGCCCCGGACTAGCGAGACGCCCCGATCCGCCAGCCATTTCTCCTGTCCCGCATCCGAATAGCCGGACACCATGTAGTCTCGCCAGTCCAGCGCCGCCTGCACATTCACGTCGGCGCTGGCGCCCACGTCGCGGGCGCCTTGGACCGCCTCCCCCGGACGCAAGAGGGACTTGGACGGGATGCACGCCCAGTAGGAGCACTCGCCGCCGACCAACTCCCGCTCGACGACGGCGACACGAAGCCCACGCGCCGCGATGGCCCCGGCGCAGTGCTCACCGGGCGCGCCGCCGCCCAGCACGATCACGTCGAAATCGCTCATACGGGAAGATCCTGGCCACTCTGTTCGCGCACCATGTACCCTGCGTACCAGTCGGGCCAGTCCGAGTCAGCCCGGCCGACGCGCCTCTCGTGCTCAGCGTGGGCCGATTCGGCGCGGCGCAATGCCGCAGCCAGGGCACCGGCGGAGCCGAACGAAGCGGTCGTCGGATCGAGGCGGCCCGGGAGGCGATCGGTCACCTCTTGGAGCAGCCAACTGTTGCCGTCGGGGTCTTCGAACGTGGCAAAAGACTTGTAGCTCTTGTGATCCGGATCCGGCCCGTTAACTCGATCACCCGTCCCGTCAGGGTCGAGTTGCGCTCCGGGTGCTCCTGAATGGAACACCCCACTGACCGTGGCTCCCCGGCTGACAAGGTCGTCGCGCCCGGCTTCGATGTCAGACACGATCAGGTACAGGCCATGGGCGGATCCGGGTGACGCCCTCGTGATGTGGGAGCCGAACTGCACAGAACACTGCGATCCAGGTGGCGTGAATTGCACGACTCGGAAGCCGTTGTCGAAGGACAAGTCGGCGTCGAGCCTCCAGCCGAGGCCAGCGTAGAACCCCATGGAGCGATCGGCGTCGGCCACGGGGATAACGACCGCCTCCAGCTTGAGATCGGTCGGTTCGTTGCTCGGCGTCCCGCCGGGTGTGCTCTGTCCAACGAGGGTGCTCATCCCTACCTCCTCTGTCTGGTCCGAAAGGATTGTCGCACCCAGGCGAACGCCCTGCATCTGAAACATCCGTCGCACTCGGGGTTCAGCTTCGTTCCCGCGCGCTGGGGTCGAATGGCGATGCACTGCACGTCGCAACCTTTCCGCCCGGCCCACCAGCAGTTGTTCCTATGGTCGAGAACCCGAGCGGAGGGGGGCGCAACGACAACCCATGGTCAGCGTTTGATGCCGATGCTCTTGCCTTCCGTGTACCGGATCGGCTCCTCCAATGTGTCGACGAGGAACTGATTCCGGTCTCCGCGTTCCCATGCCTCCCTCAACCCCGGAGCCGCCAGGTCGAAGTCGGGACGAATTTTCTTGAACACGCCCCTCAGATCTACGTGGAGCTCTGCCATCGTCGGCCGGCCCCAGTACCAGTATCCGTTGTAAATCTTGAAGATCTTGAGTCCGGGCTCGAGGACGAATGTGTGGGGGATCATCGGATCGTGCGGCTCATCCGTAAACTCCTTGATGTCCAGATCCTTCTGTACGATCCGATCGGGGTCCGACAAGAACGGCCACGTGGCGCCCAGCGCGTCCCGGAACTCATTGATGTTCAGCTGATTGTCGGTCGAGATGAGGGCCAATCGCGTGTAAGCATTCCTGAACTCGGGATATACGTCGACCAATTGCCTTACGAACTGATGCTCTTTGGGATCAAAGCCGCCACGGGACAGATGGAGCACCATCGGGTTGCCCCCCTGGAGCTCCGACAGGGACCGTCGCCGGCCGGATTGATCGGAGAGCTCGTAGTCGGGAAACGTCTCACCTTCACGGATGTCGCTGCGCATGTGCCCTCCAAACTCCAAAGGATCTGGTGCAAAGATCTCACGCGAGTCCAGCCGATGTTGAGTCGGTTGCGCCTGTCGCTCGCTCTTACTGGACTGCGATGAGTCCGCTCTTTTAGTCGTCTTTGTTTGATGCCCAAGGTCGCTGCAATCCCCAGTCGACGCGCAACTGTCAAACGGGCGGTTCGATGTCGTCGTAGATTCGGGCGGCCGCCAGCAAACCGTCCGGACCTCGCTCATAGACGCTAATTCCAGCTTGCGGTGTCAGGTCATGACTGCCCCATCGAACACAGTTGAATTCCAGGGCGCAACGTACGCCGTCGTCGGTCACGGTGCACTGCTCGAGTTTGAGCCCACCACCTGCCTTGAAGCACTCGGCGAAATACGAACGCAGCTCACCCGTGCCACGGTGCAGATAGTGCGGACCGATCAACTCGCGGAAGTACCCATCTGGGGCGAACGCGCTCACGATGGAGTCGAGATCTCCGGCGCTTAGCGCGGCTAGATATCGGCCGACAACGCCACTCAGTTGGGTGTTTGCCGGCTCGAGCAGGGGGCGCCTTATGTGACGCTGTCCGTCGACTGGCCATTGGCTGCAATAGGTGCGGAACACGACCGCCAGTTCATCAGCGGACTCTGCAACGACGGCTATCGGCCAATCCACCGCCTGACCTGCGTAGTCGTCCAGGTGCGCTAGCAGCTCTACTACGGCCCGCTCGCCAACACAGATGGAGGCTACCGTTTCGATGCGGACGTGGCGCTCAGCCCACAACGATTGATTGTTGCGGACAAACCGTCGAAGCTGTCGATGACCGCGCACTTCCCCCTCCCGGGGGTCGTAAATCGCCACTTGGCCGGGCCATATTTCTTCTAGTTCGTGAGCGCGCCCGGTCTCGAGGGCGTTGAAGTACTGCTGGACGGGATCAGCAAGGCCCTCGGACCGTCTCTGGCGACGGGCGAGTTCAACCGCACTAACGAAATCTGGAAACCATGGCATTTTGCCGTCCAGGGTACCTTCTCTTCTGGCAAGCGATGGGACGGTCAAACCGCCGGCGTGGCTTACAAACGCGAGACGAGGTCAGCCACGATCTCCGCCGCTGGTCGTAGCTGCCTGGCGAGCGCGACGCTCTGTCCGGCCCACATGGACAGCGCTTCAACGTCACCGGTGGTGCCAACCATCGGGGGCGCTGGCTCGTAGCGGACGATTGCTTCGCCCGAAGCGAAGTGCGCGATGACATCACCCGCTCCGGGCCAACTCTCCAGAGGCGGGCGGCCCGCGGCCTCCCAGATCTCGGCCGTCGAGTTTCGGAGCGCGCGATGGGGCGAGTCCGGCCAATCGACGTCATAGAGGTCGGGGTACCACTCCGCGTCAGTCTCGACGGCTTTGATGAGGCGAGTGCGGTAGTCCTGGTGAATGGGCATCTCGTGGGCAAGCAGAAACTGGGTACCCACCCATGCCGCCTGAGCGCCTAAGGCGAGGACAGCGGCCACACCGCGAGCGTCCCCGATCCCACCGGCCGCGATCACCGGCACCGGCGCCACCGCGTCTACGACGGCGGGCACCAACGGGAGCGTCGCAATCTGACTCCCCACGTGCCCCCCAGCCTCCCAACCCTGCGCCACGATGACATCAGCTCCGCGGGCGACCGCTCGCCGCGCCTCTCGGGCGCTTCCGACCGTACACAGAACAAGTCCGCCGGCATCGTGGACCCGCTCGATGTAGCCAGCGGGATCTCCCAGAAACAGTGACACGATCCGCAAACCGGCCTCCAGGGCTTGATCGAGGCGACGGTGCTGATCGGAGGTGAGAACAAGGTTGCCGCAGAAGGGACGATCGGTGAGCGCCGCCGTCTCGCGAACCACGTCTCCTGCCGGGTCGGACCACGTGAGCGTCACCATGCCGAGCCCGCCGGCATTCGAGACCGCTGCCGCCAGTTCGGGCACCGCCACCATCGCCGCCAAGACAATCGGTTGTTCAATCCCGAGCAGTTCGCAGACCGGCGTCCGCATTACTGCCCCCTACCCTTTCGATCCAGGCCGTCCTCCATGCGAACGGACAGATCCATGTCTTCTAGGACACGTACGATGTGGGCATCGACTTAGCGGCGCGTTTGTTCCAACCGTGGAAGCTCGAGTAGTCGCCTTCGTCCCAGGCCCCGCGCAATCCCGGTTTGCTCAGGTCCCAGTCGGGGCGGAACTCACTCGACGCAGCGCACAAGTCGGACCACAAGTCGTAAAACGACGGGCGTCCCCAGAACCAGTAGCCGTTGTAGATGGAGTGGATAAGGAGTCCAGGCTTGAGGACGAGCGTGTGGGGAATCATCGGATCGTGCTCGGGGTCGGTGTATTCCTGGATGTCGAGGTCCTTTTGGATCGTCCGATCTGGGTCCGAGAGAAAGGTCCATTGGGCACCCACTGAAGCACGGAACTCCTGCAGGGTGTGGTGGTCATCGGTGGCGATGGTGACGACCTGGGTATAGGCAACGGCGATTTTCGAATAGTTCGCTGCGAGCTCCAGGTGCTGCTGGTGTTCCTTCGGACAGTAATTGCCTCGCGCCAGCGTGAGGATCATCGGATCGTCACCTTGGAGTTCACTGAGTGTGCGAACGATGTTGGTGTGATCGGGCAACGAGTAGTCGGGGAACACGCCGCCTGGTCTGATGTCGGATCGCATGGATGACCCTCTTTCACTCGACCGATGCCTGCCGGGAATCTCAGTGTCGGTTGGGTTGGTCGCCGGGTGGCGCATCTCGCCGGTTCGGAGACCACCCGCCACCGGCGTGGCAACTCCAAAGATTGCGCCACCGGACATGAGATGTCCATAGGCGATCAGAAGACCGCCGTCGCGAGGTGCGATTCGGGGGTCCGCAACGAGAACGGCTGCTCCAGAAGGGCTGCGGCGTTAGCGATAGATCCCGTCGCGTCGCCCGCTGTCTCAATCGCGTACTTGTGCAGGCCACGGGTGGCTGTCCACGGGCTTGGTCAGCCCCCGGCTGCGCGGCCCCCGTCGATACGGAGCGTCGCACCAGTGACGAACTTGGCGCGTTCGAGGTAGAGAACCCCGTCGACCACGTCGCTGACCTCGCCCACTCGTCCCAGGGGATGTCGTTTAGCCAGCTCATGGTACGAAGCCGGGTCATGAAGTGGGGTCTCGATGATGCCGAGCGCCACCGCATTGACTCGGACGCCCCGTCCGGCGTACTCGGTGGCCAGAGAGCGTGTCACCGCCTCCAGCCCGCCCTTGGTCAGGGAGGAAAGGGCCGATGGTTCCCTTGCGTCCGCGTGCTCCACGAGGCTGGTACTGACGTTGACGACGTGGCCTCCACCCTGGGAGACCATCTGCGCGATGGCCCGCTGGGTCATGTGGAAGAAGCCGGTGAGGTTGACCGACGTGATCGCCATGTAGTCGTCGAGCGTGTAATCGGTGAACGCCTTCCCGATGTAGATACCTGCGTTGTTGATCAGCGTATCGATCCGACCGAACCGATCGAGCCCCTGCCGGACCACAAGTTCGGCGGTCTCGGCATGCGCGATGTCTCCGGGTATCATTAGCACATCCGGTGTCGCGGACGGCTCGACGGAAAGCGCCGTACCCACTACGGCATAACCCGCCGCGGTGAAAGCGGCAGCGATGCCTGCACCGATCCCTTTCGACGCCCCGGTGACGATCGCCACCTTCTTCTCCGCTCGTGACGCACCATGCTCCGGCTCTGACGCTGGCGTTGCGCTTACTGAAGATGTCATCGACGCTCTCCTTCACTCCTTGGGACCTGGCCGGGTCGCCGCCCTCGGACGTGTAGGAGCTTGACACTCGGGTGCGCGAGTGCGCGAAGTGGCCATTCGCGGAAGGTTTTCGCGGTCAGCCGAGCCGTACGAACCACCCGACCTCACCTGGCGGTCTACCTCAGCGGTTATCGTCCGCCGAGAGTCGCGCGACTTCTAGTGGTCTTGCAGGAAAGAACATCAATCAGGGAATGAGTACTAGTTCCTGCAAAGTGACTGATCCCCGCAAGTTGGAATCGGCTGCAACTGAGTGGACATGGCTGCACTGCAGTGGAAGGGGCTGCGAATCGGGGAGACAGGACTCGAACCTGCGACCCCTGGTCCCCCAGACTAGTCCTTATTTCCCGATGAGTACTGAGTTCGATTTAGAGTGCTTTCGTCGGGAAATGTTGGAATGACGACTAGATCGTGGCTATTGGAATCCATTTGATTCGCGTAGAAATCAACAGGCACGCTTAAGGCCGAAGCCGACGGCGCTCCTTTCCCGCTCCACACTCTTGAGCATCGTGCTCGGCAAGTCAACCGCCGGCGTCAGCCCTTAGGTCGCCGTGAGGCTGGTGACAGGAAGCTCCTGTGGGGATTGCTGCTCTCACCGGTCGTCGTGACGGCAGACGTGAACCGGAGGATCGGTCAAGCTACCCTCGGCCATGATCCCGTCCGTGGCTAGCCGTCGGTAAACGAAGCGCCACAGAACTCACGGAGACGCGGGGAGGGCCGTTCGCGTCAGGCGCTGACGGCTCCGAACTTGCACTCGGTTGAGGAAGCGACACGCGGTAACCGCAATTGCCGAGGCGCGTTGTCCAGTGTACAGAGACTCGCCGGGTGGCTACCATCGCCGCCAATGGGCTGCTCGAGTTCTCTCGCCAACCGCGCCCTCCTCCGCCGGTCTACGTGGTTCAGGTCGGAGGTGTCGTCGGGCTCTCAAGGCTCCAGACACCTTCCCAGATTGCTTGCCGGTTGGGGCACCCTTCATTGATCACAGACAAGGTCAGCTTGTTGCCCGCGACCGACCACCGATAGGAACCGAACGGCCCCGACGCGTTGCAGTCCGTCCCACCAAGATCGCGGTGACCGTACATGCTGATCCCCCCGATTCCGTTACTGAACGGCGCTTCCTGAATGGGTGCGTAGACGTTGAGCGTGTCGCCCTGAGCCTCATACTGGCTCCCGACGCCGGATCCGAGGGGGTCGAGTTCCCAAGCGCCGATCTGATCGAAGACGAGGTGCCACTGGCCGGTCGGCGGCGGCCCTTCGGTGACACCCGCATGTTCGATGTCTTGCTGGGTCACGGTTCGCGCCCAGGTTCCTTTGAGCGCGGCGGGTGGCGGGGGCGCTGCGGCAACGCTAGCAGTCACATCATCGGAGACCGTCTTACCGGCAACACCCGTGGCACGAGCGGTGAAAGTGTGCACGCCGGGCGAAAGCCAAGTGGTGATCAGGAAGCCGAGATTGGTGCCATTGTCGTCGCCCCCAAAGACATATGGAGCAGACTGTTCGGTCCAGATCAGCTTCCCATCGATCAGGAAGTCCACCCCGGTCACTGGGGCGCCAGCCGGCTGGGGTGTCGCGATCCACCGGGTCCGGAGAGGAATGGTCGTCTCGCCGTCCAGGGTGGACGTCACCCTCTGCAACGTGTCCGGCTGAGCGTGGCTCGACGATAACTCGCTTGAGGCTGTGCCACCGCACTCAGACGTCACTAGCGCGAGCAGCACCGCGACCGCGGTAGCCCCAGCCGCTTTCAACGCAAGTTCCCCTCTTGAACCGTCACTTCCGGATTTGCGCCGACAACTACGGTCCTCCTGTGGTCGCACCGAGGCCCAGCTCCGCATGAACATGTCGCGGCAAATTCCGGCGAGCGCTGCCCATCGCCGCGGTGCGCGCGAGTCGGACTGGCTCACGCGGTTGGCCGGCCGCCCGTCAGCACCCGAAGCACTGGTCCGGGCGGTTGAACGCGATTTGCGTGTTGGTGAGCGTGAGCGTTGCTGGAGACTCCGTGAAGATGCCGCCGCCCTGAAGAGTCACGCCTTCGCGTCCTTCCAGGGCGTTGTGGGTGACGCTCGTGTTCTCGAGCGTCAGCTGAGCCGGCGGGCTGGCGCCCGTGCTCGTGTCGACGCCGTTCCAGATGCCTCCCCCGTGGGCCACACCGCTCGGAGCCTCCGCTCGCCCGACGTTGTCGCTCACGTGATCGCTGCGCATCACGAGCAGGCTGTTGTTGAAGACCGCGCCGCCCTCGATCTGGGCTGAGCCTGTCTTGCTGAACAACTCGGTGACATTGCCACTGATATCACTGTTGCGCACAGTCACCAGCTGCGCGCCGCCGGCATTTCCAAAGTAGAAAACGGCCAGGCCCCCGTTCGTGTCAGCCAGGCCACTTGGACTTGTTGAGCTCGCGAAGTTGCCGTCGATACTGGTGCCACTGATCGTGCCGCCCCCATCGAGCTCGAGAGCACTGCCTCCCGGCCCGACGTCGGTGGAGGTCAGCTCCGTCGTCGTCGACCGGTTGTCGTCGATCTGACTGTTTTGCATGAGAAGCGGGCTATACCCGACGATCATGCCGGCGTCGATGCCAAACAGCTCCCCGTGCACATCGATCGCAGTCGCTGAGTTGCCGTCGATCTCCGTGTTCTTGACCGTCGTAGGAATGTCGTCGCCGACATGTATGCCGCCGGCGTTGGCATTCATGCCGGTCTGCGCTCCCACAGAGGAAGGTAAAGTGTTGTTGACGAGACTTGAGCTGTTGTCGCTGACGATGCTGTTTTGCACCGACAGGGTGCACGGCGTGCACGTTCCGGCCGAGAAGGTCGTGTCGACCATGATGCCCGCGCCCTCGGCAAAGCGGCCGTCCGGAGCGATCGCCATCGCGCGGTTGCCGGTCACGACGCTGTTCTTCAGGGTGAGTGCGCCTTGCTGCGTGTAAATACCGGCTCCGTCGGCGTCACTCGTGACCGCTCCTGCCGACTGGTTGTTGCTGACGATCGTGTTGTCAACCGTCAGACGGCCCCAGTTGTCGATCCCGCCACCCCCGGCTATGGCGAATCGGCAGTCGTTCGTCCCACAGGAGAAGCCGGCGTCGACGGAAGCGGTCGGTGCGGCGATATTGCCGGTTATGACGCTGTCGCTGACCGTGAAAGTCGCGCCCGTGGCGAACTTTGCAGCGGGCGGGATGAAGATACCCCCTCCTAGGGCAATCACTCCAGCTTTGGCGACATACGCAATCGACACCGGGCTCGACGCCGTCACGCCACCGGTGATCGTCAGGTCGCGGAGCGCGACTGTGGGCTCGGTCGTGGCCCCGAACTTCCCGATAGTGATCACCGGCCCCCCGCCGCTGATCGTCGTCTCATGGGCGCCCGCGCCGACGAGGCTCACGCTTTGGTCGATTGTGAAACCGCCGACGTATTTGCCAGGGCCGATGCTCACTGAGTCGCCCCTGCTCGCGGCTGCGACCGCCGGACCGATCTGACTGTACGCACATCCACCGCTGCACACGGTGAATGTCGTCGCCGAGGCAGGTCTTGCGCCCAGCACCGCCGTACCCAACATTACCGCGGCCAGAGCCGCGAACCTACGCGGCCTGCCTCTCCAGACCTGGTGGAAAGCGTGAAGTTCCATGATTCGCTCCTTCAATTTCGCCGGCGATCGAGGCACGGTCTCCCGACTAAGCGCTTGCCCACGCAACAACGGCCCTCGCGGCGGAGGTACGACACGTCACCCTCACTGGTGTCCGACAGTAGATCGTGTCGGTCTTCATCTTCGCCCCGAGCTCGCGCTAGGCGCGGCCCCTAAAGATTGACATTGATGGCGGCGAACCAGAGTTCATGGAGTAGACGGTGTTGGTGGCCTGGTTCACCGCGAGGCCGACTGGTAGTACCCCCACAGGCCGTTCAGGTGCGGGTCGGCCGCAGCCGCGTATGATCCCCGCATTGCAGGTCGCCCCGTTCAGGACGGACACGCCGTCACTTCTAGAATCGGCGACGTACACGGTGTCGGTTCGGGTGTCGACCGTGACAAGCTGAGGCCCGCGCCCGACGTCTACAGTCGGGATCTTCCCGGCACACCCGGTGGCATCGGTACCGTTGCACGTGGCGCTGTCGATAACCGACAGCGTTCCCGGGCCAAAGCCGTCGTTGTCGAAGTCGGACACATAGACGCTATTGGTTGCATCGTCGACCGCAACGCCGAAGGGATTCGAGCCAACAACGGCGCTCGCGGCGAGGTGCCCACACCCCGAATGATTCGTGCCGTTGCACCGCGCGCCATTGATGACGTCCACGGTATCGCCCGAAACGATCGGAGCGTATATCGTATCTGTCTTGGCGCTCACGGCGACGGATACGATCGCTCCAGCTACTATGATCACACTAGGCGTCTGCGCACAGCCGACCGTCACCTCGGCATTACAGGCAGCAACATTCACCACGGCAATGCGGTTACCGTTGTCACCAAAAGGAAGATAGATCGTTTTCGTAGCCGGGTTGAGCACGGGTGGCCCGGGAAACGCTCCGACGGGAATCCGCACTTTCTCGGCTCGCGCGCAGCCGGCTGTGTGCTGCGCGTTGCAGGCAGCGAGATCGATGACAGCGAGGGAGCCTCACTCGTCGCCTGCATAGAGTGTGTCGGTGGCATCGTCGATGAATCCCAGGTTTGCCTGCTGCGCCTTCATAGGTATTTCGGCCACCGGGGAGCACCCGGTCTGACGCTTGACGTTACAGGTTGCCCCATTGATGACGTCGATCTCGGGGAGGGTGAGGTTGCTTGCGTAGATGGTGTTCGTCGTCGCATCCACGGAAACCAAGAAGTCGCCGGCCGGAGCGCTCGGCGCCGGATGGCGGCAGCCAGCTGCGTTCACGGCGTTGCAGGGGGCGAGCGTGATCACCGAGACACGGTTCTCGCCCCCGACATTCACCACGTAGGCGGTATCCGTGTTCGGTAGCAGCGTCATCGTGTTGGGGAGCCCGGTGTATCCGGGATCGTGGTCGGATCCTGCCTGCGCGGTTGGTGGCGTTTGGGCGCAGCCGTTGGTCATCCTTCCATCACACGTCCGGGTGTTGATTGCCGAGAGCGTGTCGTCGCCCTGATTCAGGGCAAACACCGTGTGCAGCGAGTCGTCGACCGCCACAAATTGGGGATTGGCGCCGACCGGTACGGCCGGAGGAAGGCTGTTGCAGCCAGCGGTTACCTCGGCGTTGCACCGCGCGCCGTTGATGACCGAGACCGTGTCACTGTTATTGTTCGCGACGTAGATGGTGTTGGTGCGCTGGTCGACCGCGTCCCAGTAGGCGCCGCTGCCTACCGTGACCGTCGCTGGCGTGAGCCCGCACCCACTCCCAACACTCCCGTTGCACGCGGCCCCATCGATCACGGTGACGGTGTCGCCGGTGCCACCGCCGTCGGTGGTGTAGATCGTATCGGTCGCCAGGTCGATATCGAGAGCCTGCGGGTCACGTGCGTCTTGCACCTCTTTGACGGGACGCCTGCATCCTGCTGTGGTCGTTGCGTTGCAGGTCGCTCCGTCGATAACGAAGACACTGCCTCCCAGGTTCGCGACGTAGAGCGTTCGGGTTACCGGGTTGAACGCATCGTCCACGTCGAACCCGCCCGTCTGGATGGTCGCGAGCGGTGTGCTGCACCCTCTCGTGTCAGTCGCATTGCACGTGGCGCCGTCGACAACCGAGACCGTGCCAACAGCATTGGCGGTGTAGATGGTGTCGGTCCTTTCGTCGACGGCTGCAGCCAGCGGATCACCGCCGGTCCTCGCTCTGGCGATCACGCGACAATCCGTCGTTACCGAGGCATTGCAGGTGGTGGTGTTGACCACATCCAAGGAGTGGGTAAGGGGCAAGGCCGAACAGCCGGTGAGGCACTGAATGGGCACGTAGAGGGTATGGGTCCCAGGGTTGACCGCGGGTACCCCAGGAGTTCCGGTGATATTGATGGATCCTCGTTGAAGCGAGGATCCGTGAGCGACCGCAAGCGGCGTGCTCACCTGCGCGCCGGCCTGTACCGGACTGGAGACCGCCATCAGCACCAGCGCGACCACCGCTCCGGGTACGAAACTGCCCTTCCCGAGGCTCATCTCACCACCTCCGTGCGCGTCCCCCGGGTTCCCCATCCGGAGGCCGCGTGTTTCTCCGACCGCCTCCACGGCTTCTCTTCAGTCAGGCGTTCATTCGGAGTGAACGAATGTTCAGTCGCTGACACCGCTGCCGGTGGACACGCGCCAGGCGATGGCCACGCGCGGATCCGGTGTATACGAGCAGACCGTACCGGTGCGGATCGTCGCCTCGAGGTGCGCACCCAGGTTGGCGTCAGTCGCGGCAATGCGGCGCATCGCCGACCTGACCGCGCGCACGACGTTCAATCGGGCTCGCTCTGCGATCGACCCGGCGTGGCGCGATCGCCCTCCGAGACCGAGTGCTCGGCTCAGCTCGTGCGTGATGAAGTCCAACTCCTCGCGGAGGAGACCGACCTCATCCGCAGTGCCCCACGCTTCGGCGGTCTCAATCCCCACTCGCAATTCGGCGACGCGGGCGCGGTATGCCCGGCGTGCTTCGGCATCGAGCAGCTCGCCTGCATCGCTCGATGCGATCGCACGGGCGGTCTGATCGCCACCGGGTGCGCCCAGCCGCTCGAGATCCACAGCCGCATGAGGGCGTCCCGGGTCGGCAAGCAGGTGCGCCAGTACCCGGAGCCCCTTGCTGTCGCGAAGCCGGGTGATGCGCCCCGCGAAGGTGATCGCCCAGTACTCGCCCTCCCGCTCGAATCGGGCGTCCTCATCGGCGGGAATCGCCGCCTCGACGACGCTCCGATGGACACGGCGCCGCCGTATCGGCACGGTCCCGGTGTGACGCACCGCTTGCCCGAGCGCCTGATCGATGGTGAGCTCCTCGCCTTCAGCATGTGCTGCGAGAAATGCCGCCTCACCAAGGTGTCCTCGTAGCGTTGTGGCCCATTGCTCGTAGCGCTTCCGCTCGTCACCGAGCATGCGGAATCCCAGTGCACGCTCCTCGGCCTCGACCGCGCCCCAGACCCTGGCCGAAAGGGGATATGCCCCCAGTCCAGCCAGGGCGCTCCCGATGCCTGCAACACACAGGATCCGGCTCCGGCGTTCGGTTGCCCCGGTGATCTCCAAACTCGCCTGGTAGTACGCGACAGCGCCCCGATAATCGCCGCGATCCAACGCCAGGTCGCCGAGGCTGTGCAGCGAATGTCGGACCAGGCCCGGAAACGACGAGCGCGCAAGCCGTGTCGCATCCGTGAACAGCCGCTCACTCTCATCGTACGAGCCCTGATCACGAGCGACGCCGGCGAGCAGGTGGAGTGTCGCCGCTCGTCCCGCGTTGTCAGCGATCGCTTCGAAGAATCCCAGAGCGTCGCGATGCAGGCCGATTGCCATTTCCAGATCTGCACGCTCGCTCGAGATCCGGCCGAGGCGGTTAAGCAGGAAGGCCACCCGCTGCGTGTTTCCGAGCTCGCGATGGAGGGCGAGGCTCTGTGTGTAGTACCGCTCCGCCTGGTCAGGGTCGGTTACCACGAAATAGTCGAGAAGGCCCGCCGCTTCCAGTGCAGCCGCGCGCAGCGAGGGGCTGACCGACGCGTCTTCGAGCGCCGCCAACTCCAGCCACAAACAGGCATCGTGGCGGTGGCCCCGGTCGATCCAGAACCTGGACAGCGCGACGCCGAGTCGTAAGCAGAGATCAGTTTCGCTGTTCGTCTGCGTCCAGGCCAGCGCAGCCCGCATGTTCGCCAGGTCCTCCTCGAGTTCTCCGAACGTCTCCGGATTGGACGGCCAGCTCTGCGCGCCGGCCATCGTCTCGGCAGCCTGCGCGAAATACGCACCATGACGCCGACCGAGCTCATGCTGCTCGGTCACGGTCAGCCGCTCGGCGGCAAACTCCTGCACGGTCTCCAGCAGCGCGAAGCGATCGTCCCTCCCCCGATGAACCGAACTCTTGTCGACGAGCGATGAGATCGTAGGGAGATCTGAAGCACATACCTCCTCCGCCGCCATGAGATCGAAGCTGGCCGGAAATATCGCGAGGCGTTTGAACAGCTCGCGCTCCCCCGTCGACAGCAGGTCCTCGCTCCACGCAATCGTTGCTCTGAGGGTCTGATGACGCGCAGGCATGTCGCGCGCCCCGCCCGTGAGCATCGGCAATCGACGGTTCAACCGCGTCAGCAAACCGCTGAGGGTCAGCACATTCACCCGGGTTGCGGCCAGCTCGAGGGCGAGCGGGAGACGGTCGAGGCGGCTGCAGATCGCCTCGACCGTCTCCTCTTCGACGAACGCGGGATCGACGGCACGAGCTCGCTCGACGAAGAGGGCGACCGCATCGGCGGGGCTGAGCGGCCGCACTGTGAAGCGCTGTTCAGCGGTCAGGCGGATCGGCTCGCGGCTGGTAACGAGGATGTGGACCGAGGGGCAGGCGGCGAGCACTGACGCGAGTAAAGGCGCGACTGCAGCCACAACCTGCTCGACGTTGTCCAGCACCAGGAGAAGGCTTTGCTTCGCAAGGTGCTCAGCGAGCGAGCCGTTGGCCCCCACCGATCGCGCGATTGTCTGCTCCACCAGGCTAGGGTCGCGAACGGACGCCAGGGGCACCCAGCAGACACCGGCCGGGAACCGCTCGGCGGCGTCGACGGCGATCTGGATTGCGAGCCGAGTTTTACCAGAGCCGCCGGCGCCAAGCAGGGTCACCAGTTGATGCGTACACAACAACGCACCTGCGACCCGCAGCTCATCCACCCGGCCGATAAACCGGCTCTGCTGGACTGGAAGATTCATCGCGGCAACCCTCTGCTGAGGGGCACACTACACCGGATGCGGGTCTGATGCGTGACGGGGGTCGCCAAGCGAAGGGTTCGGGTTCGCTATCGCGCGGACCAGTTGGCTGGCCGGTGGTGGCAATGTCCACCACGGTTTGTCCAGGATGGTTTCCCGCGGAGCCCCCGGGCGACGAGACGCTGTCCAGCAGGACCGGAAACAACGAGTGCGCTTAGGGCGCGTTCCCACCCCGCGCGCACGTGAGCCTCGCTTCCTAGCGTGCGCGGAAGTACGAGACTTCGCCGTCGGTGTTGTCCGACGCGTAGACGGTTTGTGTCTCCTGGTTGACCCCGAGTCCGCTCGACCACCCGCCCGTAGGTATGCTCACCGGAGTTTGAGGACATCCCGAGGTGATGCTCGCGTTGCACGTCGCCCCGTTGAACACATCAACGTCGGAGTCGATGATTGAACTGACGTAGACGGTGTCGGTGTTCTGATCAACAGCGACGGCAAATGGTTCGCCGCCCGTGATCATAGTTGCCGGTGTCTGGCCGCAGCCGGAGGTCACGCTGGCGTTGCAGGAAGCGCCATCGATCACCGACACAGTTGTCGACGGGGCGCCCGTGAAGAAGCCATCAGCGACGTAGACGGTATGGGTGGCTTGGTCTACGGTGATTGGCCCGGGACCGATACCCGCCGCAACTGTCGGCGGGCTCTGGCCGCAGCCAGAGTGGTTGGTCGAATCGCATGTGCCCGCGTTCACCACTGAAACCGTATTGTCGTTACTGTTCGCAACGTACACAGTGTTGGTAGTCTCGTCGACTGCAAGGTCGGCGGGCCCGCTACCGACCGAGACCGTCGGTGGGGTTTCGCCGCAACCGGAGTGGTCGGTCGCGTTGCAGGTGATGCCGTTTATCACTGAGACGGCGTTGATGCCGATATCCGCTACGTAGATCGTGTCCGTGACCTCGTTGACGGCCAGATCGAATGGGCCGCCGCCGACTGCGACGGTGGCCGGTGTCTGACCGCAGCCGGAGTGGTTTGTGGCGTCGCAGGTCGCAGCGTTGATGACCGAGACGGTGTTCACCCCTAAGTTCGCCACGTATACCGTGTGGGTGAGCTGGTCGACTGCCACAGCCTGTGGAAAGCTGCCTGTGGCGACCGTGGGCCAGGTGCCGCCGCAGGCAAGCCTCACAGCAGCATTGCAGGTCGCCCAGTTAATGACCGACAGATCATCGTCGTTCTGGCTCGTGACGTAGATGGTGTCCGTCGCGCCGTCTACGGCAACTCCGGCCGGTCCGCTGCCGACGGTGCTCGTCGGTGCCGCATGCCGGCATCCGGCCTGGTAAGTCAAGGTGCAGGTCGCGCCGTCGAGCACAGAAACGGTGTTCTCATCCTGATTCGGCACGTACACGGTATCAGTGGCCGGATCAACGGCGAGAGTGCCTGGGGAGAAGCCGACCGCGACGGTCGGCGGATGCTGGTTGCAGCCGGCAGTGTCGGCCGCATTGCAGATGCTTCCGTCGATCACCGAGACGGTGCTGTCCTCCTGATTGGGCACGAAGATGCTGTTGGTGATCGGGTCGACTGCCATGCCTATGGGCTGACTCCCAACGGTGACGGCCACCGGCGTCGTGCGGCATCCCCCGGTGTGTGTGGCATTACAGGTCGCGTCGTCGAGGACATCGACAGAGCCAAGGCTCGTAGGAGCAGCTCCCGCCGGGCCGCCAGCTACGTAGACGGTGTGTGTTGAGGGGTCAACACCAACCCATCCAGGGTTGATGCCTCCGTGCGCGGCGAGGGGGGATCGCCTACAGCCGCTCGTGGTGTCGGCATTGCACGTAGCGGCGTCGATCATCGCGACTGACCCTGGCACAACCAGACCAAAGGTGACTGCCACATATAGCGATTGAGTCGCTTCGTCAACGGCCAGACCGGTCGGCGCCCCGGGGAGAGCCACCGTGGACACGTGCCCGCATCCAATCTGCACCATGGCATTGCACGTCGTAGCGTCGACGACGGAGACGGCGTTGTCACCGGCATCCGCAACATATACGCTATGATTCGCAGTGTCTACACCAGCATAATCTGATCCGTAGCCGACGATGACAGTTGGCACGTGAGAGCAGCCGGAAGCGGTCATCGCATTGCACGTGGCAGCGTCGATCATCGAGACGGTGTCCGTCCCCGTGTCTGTCACGTAGACCGTACTAGTCGCTGTGTCGAGGACATCGGAAACCGGCCCAACACCCACCGCCACCGTCGGGGCGACCTGGTTGCAACCTGAAGTATTTCCTGCCCGGCAATGCACAGTGTCGACCACGGACACCGTGTTGTCATTGCCATTGGTCACATAGGCGGTGTGCGTGGCATCGTCGACAGCCACGTCGGTAGGGTTTCCACCGACGTTGACCGTCGGCGCAATCGGATTCCTGAATGCGCTCGCGACAGTGCCGAGCTCAGCGCTCACCGAACGCCCCCGCGGAGCGAGAGCCTCCGCGTGGTCGATTGCCAGTCGCGCCTCCAGCGACGATCGAAGAAGAGCGGCGCTGCTGGTTTTCGTATGGGTCGATACTCCTTGTGCATCTGCCTGTGTTGCAGGTCCGAAGGTGGGAAGGATGATGCCCACGCCGGCTACCACCAGGAGATGGCGCCACTTGAGGCGTCGCGCCCCACCCCCTGGCAGATTCCAGGCAATTGACCCAAAGAGCCTCGGTCGCCGAGTTATGTCTACCCTCCCGCAAGGCCGGGTACCAGAGGTGCCGGTTGCGAGAGCAACGCTCGCCTCGCCGGCGTCACTCATGAGGCGTTCAATCGGGGTGAACGAATGTTCAGTCACCGCCGCATTCCCGATCGCGGCGCCTCGCTGAAGTGGAGAGAGCGTAGGAGTATGAGTGAGCCCGAGGCCGGTGGGCATCCCTCGGCCTGCACAGTGCGGCCGTGTCGCTCGTCCCACACGAGCCTTCCGGGGCGGCGCTCGGCGAGACGGAACGTCATGGCACTCCTCGGCCACCTCGCCAGCGACGTTCAACATGTCGGCAGCACCGCGGTAGTGGGCTTGGACGCCAAGCCCATCCTCGACATCGCGGTCGCGCTCGACCCCGATCACAGCAGCGGTACCAACGAGATCGTGCGACGCATGGAGGCTGGTGGTTACGAGTACCAAGGAGACCAAGGGCCTGACGGCGGACTGCTGTTCGTGAGGGCCACCGGCGATGTCCGCACCGTGCACGTGCACATGGTGCCCGCCGATGACCCCGGGTGGACCTCCTACATCCGCTTCCGCGACTACCTGCGCGCCACCCCCCAGCGCCGAGGCGACTACCAGCAGCTCGAGCGCCAGCTCGCCACCCGGTACGCAGCAGACCGTGAGGCGTACACCGAAGCCAAGACGGCGTTCGTTCTCGAAACGCTCCGACTCGCCGAGAAGCAGACGACCGCCGGCGAGTCACCTCCTCGAACGGCGGCCCATCCCATCTTTGAATTCGCGCGTGCACGATATCCGCCTATAGCGGCTCACAGCGGAACCTCTACCGTGGTCGAATAGCGCAACAGCGTCGATGACCCGCTGCCGTCGACAATGGTCCGACGGGGGTTTAGCCACCGTCCACTGGGGCCGAGAAGAGCGTCAGCCTGTTCGGGTCCCCACCCGCCTGGCTTGTACGCGATGGCACGACTATGCCGCTTCACCGATGGGATCAACCACTGTCGACGCCGCCTCGACTGCGGCCCCGCTGGTGAAGATGGTGCCATCCCCTGCCATCGCTTCCCGAGGAGGCGATCGTAGGGGATTCGGCACCACGCTGCTCCTCCATCGCCATGGTCGACCACCTCTAGGGCAACCCGGAAGCGCTGTTCCACCATGTCCAGCTCCACAAGCACGAAGCTGGTCCCTCCGATGGCGCTCAGTCCTTGCGGACGAGCGGACTGGAGGGAGGCCGGCTGTGTCAAGCATCAGGCGGACGCACCGTAGACCGTCAAGCATCCCTTGGACCCGCGGTGTCAAGTATCTGCCGGACTTATACACGGACTTCTAGTACGAAAACTGTAAGCGTTATGTATGCACTTGCCTGCCACACTCTCTTGCTATGAGCAGCGGCATCCGGCCTCAACCGTGGGGATTGATGCCTTTTGCAGGAAAAGCAATCATTCCTGGTTAGACAACTACACCCCGTGGCGCGCAGGCGCCCATCGCACCTCGCCACCTCTCCCGCGCGAAGTCAAATTGCGCGCCGTCGGGGAGACAGGACTCGAACCTGCGACCCCTGGTCCCCCAGACCAGTACTCTAACCATCTGAGCTACTCCCCGAGGCGCGCCTGGCGACTCTACCGCCCCGGCCCACGAGGCCGAAGACGCGTCAGTCGTCGCTCTCGTCGCGATGCCGGGTGACGATCCGCAAGCGCACCCCCGCGAAGCCGAATACCGCGCGGATCCGGTTCTCGAGGTACCGCTGGTATGCGAAGTGCATCAGCTCGGGGTCGTTGACGAAGAGCACGATCGTCGGCACGGGGCGCGAGCCTGGGTCGCGTAGAGGATCTTGAGGCGCCGTCCCTTGTAAGTCCGGGGCGGATGCTCGTCGAGCGCGTTGCGGATCAGATTGTTCAATGCCGGCGTTGGGATGTGGATCGATCGCGCATCGGCGACCGCGAGCACCGCGGGCATCACCCGCTTCAGATTGCGGTGCTCGGTCGCCGACAGCGTCAGCACCGGAACGCCGGGCACGAACGAGAACGAATCCTGCAGCTTCTTCAGGTACGCCGGATCAACCCGCTCCTCGTGCTTGACGAGGTCCCACTTGTTCGCCGCAACCACGAGCCCGGCCCCGGCCTCGACGGCATACCCGGCGATATGCCGGTCCTGTGCGCTGGCGCC
>CAVPXI010000014.1:0-492896 GCA_963709585.1 Candidatus Dormiibacterota bacterium
GCACGGACGGAATTGGTGCTTACTTCACGAAGCGCATCACGAACGCAAGCGCAGTGTCGGCGACCTCACGCCAGCCGCTGTCGATGACGAGCCCGTGCCCGCGGTTGGGCATCTCGATGATCTCCGTGACTGCCTGGTTGCGCTTCTGCCGCTTGTAGGAGGCGTTCGCGATCGCCCAGGGGGCGGTGTTGTCCTTCTCGCCGGAGATGATCAACAGCGGTCCCCGGTCGGGTTCTTGCTGTCCACCTTGGCCTCGGTCCGAGGGTTCAGGTTGGCTGTCGCCGCCTGGAAGAGCGGTGCACCGGACGCCGGCACCGCGAAGGTCTCGTACAACTCCTTGGCCTCATCCTCGCTGACGGCGTTGGCGAAGCCGTAGCGGAACTGCTCGTAGGTGAGCGGGATAGCGCGGTTGCGGTTGGCGGGGTTGCCAAGGATCGGTGACGCCGATTTCAGCGCCGAGAACGGCAGCGGCAGCACGCCGCGAAAGGGCGCAGGGTCGATCGCCACGGTGGCTGCCGACAGGCCGCGTCCCGCGATGATCTGAGCCAGGAGGCCCCCGAAGGAGTGCCCGATCACGGCGGGCTTCGCCTTGAGCTGCCCGATCACTGCAGCGCAATGGTCGGCGACCTGACCCACGGTCTTGTGGGCGAACACCTCGGGATGAGCGTTGGCCTCTTCGACAGTCTCCGGGTCATCGGGCCACCCCGGCTGGATCGGCGCGTAGCCTGCCTGCGCGAACACCGTCGCCCATCGGTCCCAGCTGTGCGGCAGCAGCCAGAGGCCGTGGATGAATACCACCGGAGTCAGACCGCTCGTGTTGGCGCGATCCACCTGGTCGGCGAGGTCGGTTGCATGTGAGACGGACATCGTTCCTCCTTGACCACGTCGCGGCAGTGGTCGATTCAGTGCTGGCTCGGCCGCAAATGACGTGGCACACCGCCACCATGGGCGCACGGCAGCGCACTTGATGTCACCTGGGTGACAGTTCCACGGGCCCCTTCCTCAGACGAGATTCGACAACGCCACGGCCTCCAGACGCACCGGGTCAAGGATCCTGACCCGGCGATGGGTGGTGGCGACAAGACCGCGTGATCGCAATTCGGCCAGGCCCCTAGTCACGACCTGACGTGCCGAGCCGATCCCGTCGGCGATCTCCTGTTGGGACACCTCTGCCTCCAGCACGCCGGTGGACAATTGGCTCCGACTCGCACGCTCGAGGAGATCGAACGCGACGCGCTGCATGACGGACCCGAAGGCGTGGAGGCCGATGGTACGCACGGCATGGGAGTAGCGAAGGGCGAGATCCGCAGCGACGGCGGCTCCCAACGCGGCGTCCGCGACGACTCGCCGACGCACGGCGAGAAGGTCGAGATGGGTCACGGTGGACTCCACCACGATTTGCACGGAGCCGTCGAAGGCGGCGCCCATGACGAGCAGCCCACCCATGAGCTCTCCCGGGTGTACGTACCTGACGGTGGTCTGGCGCCCCTCAGATGAGGAGAGGTAGATGCGGGCGAAGCCGGCATCAAGGATGTCCGCCCGGTCGGGGTCTCCCGGCTGAAACGCGATCGTCCCGGCGGCATATCGGATCTTGGTGCTGTTGACAAGAATCTGCTCGCAACTCCTGGGCGGCATGCCGCCCAGGAAGGTCGTGCTGCTCAATTCAAGGCCCGGCTGCGTCGCCATGTTCAGGAAACCCTCTGTCGTCGAGTTGAGTTCTGTGCCTGACCACCACCCAAGTGTCCAGCGGCGACCCCGGTGGCGAGGATCTTGATGTCAACCCTGTCCGCCGTTGACCGACATGATGCCGTTGATCGTTTCGATGTAGGCGGTCATGGTCTGCGTGCAGCCCGTGGAGCTCCGTGCCGTGGTGTATTCGGCGTTGAACAGGTAGGTGCCGCTGCCGTTGAGCTCAGAGAGGCTGCCGGTGGCGCCTGAAACCCTGAACGGCCCGGTCTGGGTGATGGTGCCGACACAGGTCTTGGGGTCGAAACCGACGGTCGGCTGCCCGGCGCTGTGGTCGATACGGAAAGTGGTCCCGTCGATGACCGCGTTGTCGACGGCTCTACCCGGATGCTCGATCCCGCCTGCGTTGATCACCCCAGTCACGATGATGGCGCCGGGACCGGCTGGGTTGGTCGAAGAGACATGGAAACGCTCGGTTGACCCGGAAGGCGCTGGTCCCCAGCCGTGAGGTGCGAAGCCCGACCACGCGCTGCCCGTGTCGGGGCCCCATACGCTCCAGGGGTTGACGCCCGCCCGACCAGGGGTTGTCGACAGTGCAGTGACCGAGGCAGTGGTCGAGGTGGCGGCCGCCGACGCGCCGATCGCCGCCCCCAACGATGCGGCCACCACGACACCCCCGGCGATGACCGCCGCGGCGACCCGAGACGATCTGCGCCAGAGGAAGAGGCCGATCACGGTGACCCACAGGGTGCCGAAGACCAACGGAAAGATCCACCAGAAGGTAAAGCCGCCGACCAAGTATCCGGGCATGTCGTGTTCCTCCGAGTCGTGTGTTGGATGCAACGGCACCATCGTCGGAGGCTCGCGGTACTCATGTCGTCCGTCCGGAAGCGACACCTTCGGCTACGTCGGGCGGCGTAGCTCAGTGACGACTTGCTTACGGGAGCGCTTGGCCCCGGTAGCCAACACCAGGAGGTGCAATGCCGAGTCAGCGGCTTGTTGGCGACAACGTTAGCGCGAACACAAAAGCCCCGTCTCGGTTCTGAGACGGGGCTTCGTGCGAGGTCAGCAGGTGACGAAGTCCTAGGCGGCACGCTCCAGGTGTTGCGCCGCGACCACACTGGTCATCGGAGCCGCAGCGTGCAGGTTCCTCCTATGCCCCGCGGCCACTCGGCAACAGCACCTGCTTGACGCCGCTTGACCCCTCCTGCACGGTCTGATAGGCCTCGACGCATCTCTCGAGCGGCCACGTTTTCACGGCCGGGGAAGCAAGAATGCCGCGGTCGAAGAGCGGACGGAGCTGGTCGAAGATGCGCGCGACGTGGGCCCCGTCCGTGAACACGCTCGCGAGTCCCGTGACGTGCAGTTGACGGCTGTAGATCTCATTCAGGTCGACCTCGATCGGCTCAGGGCCGCCGTGAAGTCCGACCATCCGACCGTCGAACCGGAGGCTGCGAAGAGCGGGTACGAACAGTTCGCCGCCGACCGTGTCCAGCACCAAATCGGCACCGCGCCCATCGGTAAGCGCGAGCACCGCCTCGCGAATGTCGCTTGAGCTGGTGTCGATAAAGTGTTCAACGCCGTCGGGTCTGCGCCGATCGGCAATGATCGGCTCCGCGCCACGCCACCGAGCGATCGCGGTGGCGGCCTGGCCAACCATCCCGGCTCCACCGGTGACCAGGATCGTCTCACCGGGCAAGAGATCCATGGTGTTGATCACCGTCTCCCAGGCCGCCCAATACGATCGGCCGACAGCAGCGGCCTCGGTCATGGTCAGCCGCTCAGGCTTGCGTGACAACCACGTCTCGGGGAGGGCGACGAAACCCGCATGCGTGCCCGGTCGCTTCATTCCCAGCGCCATTCCCAGCGATGGTCCGCAACCCCAAACCTCCTGGCCGGTGTGGCTTCCGTCGGAGACGACAATGCCGGCGAAGTCCCCGCCGGGGATCATCGGCAGCGGCGTGCCGAGAAGGCCCAAGGCGTTGACGACGTCGAGGGGGTTCACCGCGGCCGCGTGTACCTCGACGAGCACCTCCCCCGGACCCGGCACGGGCACCGGTTCGGAACGATAGGTCAACGACTGCGCTGGGGCGCCACTGGCCTGGATGACGACGGCGTCCATCTGCTGCTGCTCGTTACTGCCGGGGTGTCGGGTGTCGCTGGGCATCTCCAGCTCCTTTTGTTGTTAGTCATCGCTTGACGGGTCAAGTTAACCTTAGCACCGGATCACTTGATCAGTCAAGTCACCATCCTTAGGCGACGCTTTCCCGGTCACGTAAGATGAGCACATGAAACCGCCCGATACCGAGCCACGCTGGCTCAGTCAGGATGACCGCGAGGCCTGGGTGGCCTTTGCCAAGATGCTGATCTGGCTGCCGGCAGCACTCGACGACCAGCTACAGCAGGACTCCGGCCTGAGCCACTTCGAGTACGGCATCCTCGCTGCCCTCTCGGATGCAGACGGGGCAACCCTTCGGATGAGCGAACTGGCGATCTACGCGAACGGATCCTTGTCGCGCCTGTCGCGCGCAGTTACCCAACTCGAGCGTCGCCAGTGGGTGACACGCAGGCCGGATCCGGCTGATGGCCGCTACACCCTGGCCGCACTCACCGACAACGGCAGAGCGGTCCTCGTCAAAGCGGCACCGGGGCATGTCGAGGCCGTGAACCGACTCGTCTTCGACAGGCTCACCGCCGCCCAGGCACGTCAGCTGCGCCTCATCGCAGGCCGCATCCTGAACGCCATCAACTCCGAAACCGACTTGACATCACGGCTGCGCCCTTGAGAACTACTCGTCGATGGGTCGGCCGTAATCGACGGCGTCGAGAACCGCTGCCGGCGCGCTTGACCGGAGCGCGGCGTCGGGCCGAGCACCGAGGGCATCATTGACCGTCGAGAACGCGAGTCGCAGGGCGATGTACACCGTCATCCCGAAGATCTGCGCATCGCTGTATCCGGCATCACGCAGAGCCTGCACATCCATGGCTCCGATGTGATTCGGGTCGCGCGCGACCTTGCGAGCCCATTGCGCCATCGCCTGCTCTTCGGGACTGAGGCGATCATCAACGCCGCGGAGAACGCCCGCGGCTGTCCCCGCGTCGGACTTGCTTGCAAGCTTCGTCCCCCAGGCCAATGAGCAGTAGGCGTCGCCGAGGGTTGATGCGCACGCAGTGACCAGGATGCCTCGCTGGCGGAAAGTCAGGCCTTCCGTCGCGTATGTCTCGCCCATGAGGTCGAACAGGTGGTTCAGGCTTGCCGGCTGATACGCCCAGAGCTTCGACACGTTCATGACGTACCCAAGCTCGGCGACGTCATCGTCGAAGATGCGCTGTGCCTCGGCATCAGGCGCCGGTGCTGCGAGGAAACCAACCCCGCTCATACCGTCGCCCTCGTGATCGCCCCGGGCTTGCGGGCAAGGTATCCCACAACATTGATCTCGGCTCGCAGGGGCAGCCCGTCCCGAACCCGCGTGCGAGCCTCTTGCGTCGCGGCTGCGACGAACGCCGCCTCGCCGACGTTCTGCATCGCCTCGTACGCCGGCCCGGTCGATGCGAGGGCGCGAGCGTACATCTCCGGGTCTGAGAACTCCCACGCGAAGGGGACGTCCACGCGGGCGACATCGATGAAGCCATACCCGCGAAGCAGATCCTCGCCGACGCCGGGCCGACCCAGTGCAACCATCGCCGCCTGATTCTCGACCTTCGCGGACGCCGCTAACCGAAACGGGGTGAGCGCCCAGGCACCTGGCGATACCTTGATGTGGCCCCACACAGTGAGCCCGACCCGACCGCCAGGTGCAAGGACACGATGGATCTCACCAAGCGCTTCCGTGGTCGTTCCCCAGATGCCGCGGAAGCTGGTCGCGACATCGAAACTCGCGTCAACCCAGGGCATCGCGTACATGTCACCCACCCGAATATCGGCATCGGGGTTCCGGTCGCGCGCAATGGCCACGAGGCGAGACGACGCGTCAATAGCCGCGCAGTCGGCGCCTCGAGCACGCGCCAGCTCAATGGCCAGACCTGCGCCGCAGGCCACATCAACAAGCCGGTCACCGTCGCTCACTCCGAGGCGGTGGTGCATCGCCACGTATTCACGGCAGTTGCCCGGTTCGCTCAGCGCGGCGAAATCGACGGCTTTGCGGCCCCAGCCTTCGTCAACGACTCTCCAGTCACTCTGCCTGCTGACGGTCGTCATCGTCCTGATCCTCCGGTACGCGACCTTGGCTCACGCAACGAAGCCATGGCTAAATGCTGTCGTGGTGACGACTCGTCGGACTCCGCAGGCAACGCGCTTTCCGCAAGCTCCGCGGTGATCCTGCTTGAGAACCCTCCCCCGAGCGGCGTGATGCCGCCCAGCACTCCGATGATCCGGGTCACCGCCTCGGGCCGGGTGGACGCCGCCTGATACAGATCTTGCAGGTGAGGCGCCAAGGGGTCGAGCGACGCCGCACTCAAGGTGAGGCGGAAACCGTTCGCAGTCGCGGCATCGCGGCGCCGCTGGTAATCGCCCAAGGCTTGCTTCCACGGCCGCTCTCCGACAAGCGCCGCGTCGGCAGCCGTCGCCAGCAACTCGGCCGATGCGAATGCATCCGACATGCCGAATCCAGTGGTCGGATCCTTGTGGTGACCTGCGTCTCCGGCGAGTGCCCATCCGTCGCCGAACGAGGTTCGATAGTAGTTCAGCAGATCTGCTGCACCTCGGAAGCGCTCCTCGCGCCGTCCCAAGGCGAGCTCATCGCGAAGCCCTGGGATGACTTCGAGGGACCGCATAAAGTTGCCTTCGACGTCACGCCGAAACTCCGCGAATTCGGAGTGGCGGCCGGCTACGTAGACACACGTGAGACCGCCGTTCGTCGGCCAGCGAAGGATGAGCCGGCCGGGGCGCATGTAATACGTGGGTGATTGTGTCGGGACCCCGCTCCAATACGAGTAGTACACGAAGGTAAGCGGTGGCGCGCTCGTGTACGCCGTGGCTCCGACTTGTTCGGCGATCGATGAATGGCGGCCATCCGCACCCACGACCAATCGCGCATCGAGATGACTAGCCGCTCCGGACGCGGGCTTGATGTCAACGCCGCACGCGTGGCCTTCAGACCACCTGACGGACCGCACCGACGTGCGGTCGAAGAGTTCGACACCGGCTTCGACGGCCCCATCGACAAGCAGGCTGTCGAGGACCGTGCGCCGAGGGCAGTAAGCCTCACTCACTCCCAGCACGGTCGGGACCCGGCCGGTGAGCACAACGGACCCGAAGTCGAACGTCAAAACGGGGATAGGGTCGCAACCCTGCGATTTCAGCCGGTCAAGAAGGCCCAAGGATGCAAGCCGCGCAGCGCCCTGCGGCCACAGAAAGTGACTGGAGATGGTGTCGCTGGGGAACGCCGCTCGGTCGACGAGCGCCACGCTGTGCCCGCGCCGCGCCAGGAGCGTCGCGAGTGACGCTCCTGCGCAGCGTGCTCCGACGACGACGACGTCATACATCCTCGTCAGCCTAGGACGGCGGCGTTATCCGACCGGTTGCCCGGCAGCGAGCGCTTTGACGTCGGCCGTCGTGAGGGGATTCCCGGCGATTCCCCAGTCCCCACTCTTGACCTCCTCAACGATGACCCAGGTCACCGGTCGCAACGCCTCGCCTTCTATTTCCACCATCGTGTCGGTGAGCCGCCGCACCATGTCGCGCTTCTGGCTCTCGTTGAACACTCCCTCGATCAGCTTGACGTTCACCAATGGCATCGTGAGCACCTCCACGAATAGCACGACCGATCGGTCGCTTGTATTTGGCGGACCATAGCACGACCGTTCGTGCTATACAAGCCTGGTGCCAACGCAAACGCCTCGTGGGCATGCCACCAAGCAGGGCATCCTTGAGGCCGCAGCCGCGATCGCGAGCGTCGAGGGGCTCGAGGGGCTCACTCTCGGCAGACTTGCCACCGACCTCTCCATGAGTAAGAGTGGGCTGTTCGCGCACTTCGGCTCGAAAGAGGAGTTGCAACTCGCCACGATCGATCATGCGCGCCAGATCTACGTCGAGCAGGTGATCCTCCCCGGTCTGGCCCATCCGCCGGGCATCGCAACGCTCCAGGGACTTTGCGATCGTTACGTAGCGCTCATGGAGCGACGGGTCTTCCCCGGCGGATGCTTTTTCGCGGCAGCCATGGCTGAATTCGATGCACGACCGGGGGTTGTCCGGGACACCATCGCGGCGGTACAGCGTCAATGGCTGGACATGCTCGAACGCGCCGCCCGAGACGGGATCGGCGCCGGCGAACTCGACAGCACCGTCGACCCGATCCAACTCGCCTTTGAGCTTGAGGCCGCGATGCTCTCGGCAAATTGGTACTTCCACCTCTACAGCGATGCGCGGTTCTTCGAGCTGTCGAGGAGGGCCGTTCAACACACGATCAGCGCGGCGGCCTCGCCGAAGGGCCGACGCGTCTTGGAAGCGGTGGTCCCGCCGGGGGCCTGATTCTGTCTGCAGGAGGACCACAACCGATGCATCACGAGGTCATCAACGGGCCATCAATGCCCAAGCCGATGGGGCACTACTCTCAGGCTGTCCGCGCCGGCGACCTCGTGTTCGTCGCTGGCCAGCCGGGCATCGATCTGGGAGCATCGAGCGATCCCGCCACTGCGACAGCTGTACCGGGGGGATTCGAGGCCGAGTGGCGTCAGGCTTTCCGGAATCTCGAGGCAGTACTGAAGGCTGCCGGGAGTGGACTGGAACACGTGGTCAAGACCACGACGTTCCTCACGGATCTGGAGAACGGCGAGGCCGCGAATCGCCTCTACGCGGAATATTTCCCGACCAACCCTCCGGCGCGCTCGTCGCCGATCGTCAAGCTTCCGCGCGGCCTGCTGATCTCCATCGAGGCGATCGCAGTGGTTCCGTAAAACATCGCCGCATCCCGTTGGCGACAGGCGCCCAGCAGGTGGCGAGCGGGAATCCGCTGCCACGCATCGCCATCGGCGGCTACTCGATCGTCGAAGCTCCAGACGTGGACGCGGCGACCGCGATCCTGCGCACCCACCCGTTTGTGGCCCGGGGCGGGACCTTTCGTGTCGACGCGGTGGTGTCGGTGTGACGCACGGTATTTACCCCGGGTGAGCGTGGCGTCATGCGACTGGCGACATGTGCCGTGAGTACCGGCCAGTCGATGGCAACTGATTGAGCATGACCGAGGTCGTTTGCGCTGCTCAGCCGGGAAGGGTCGTCGGGAGCCCGAAGCTAGAGAGCACACCGTTGTCGAACCTCGTGATGGCGGAGATCCGGTCGCCGGCCAGCGTCACCACCTGCAGACCGACCGCGTGCAGCACGGCACTATGTGGGTCGGGCCGGTACAGGCCGAAGGCCAGTTGGCCGTTGGCCCGGGTCGGGACCAGACGGAACCTGCGTCCCGTCCGGAAGATCGCGGCGAAGAAACGGGTCACCACGTCGAGCCCCTGGTACTCCAACGGCAGGGGCGGCATTGCCACCAGGACGTCCTCGGTGAGCAGCGCGACCAACCCATCCAGGTCGCCGCTGGCATAGGCCTGCGTGAGCTTTTCAACGAGCTGGCGTTCAACGAGGGAGCCAGGTGCAGGCGGCGGCTCATTCAGCCAGGTCGAAGAATGTTGGCTGCGGAGCGTGGCGCGGGCCCGTTTCAGCGCGCTGGTCACCGACTCCTCGCTCGACTGGAGGATGTTGGCGACCTCGCCGGCGCGAAAGCCCAGGACATCGCGGAGGATGAGCACGACTCGCTGGCGGGGCGGCAGCAGCTGCAGTGCGGTCACGAACGCCAGCGAGATGGCTTCCCGTAACTCGTAGCGCGCCTCAGGCCCGGGCTCGCGGTCGACCAGCCCCTGCAGGAGAGCGTCCGGGTACGGCTCCAGCCAGAACACCTCGCCCAGGCCCGTGGGCTCGGGAACCTCAAGGTGCAGCACGGGCGAGTCCACGTTCGGACGCCGTCGCGCGGCCCGCAGCGCGTTGAGGCAGCGGCTGGTCGCGATCCGATACAGCCACGTGCGCATCGAGGCACGCCCCTCGAAGGCTTCCAGCCCTCGCCACGCCGCCAGCAGTGTTTCCTGGAGCGCGTCCTCGGCGTCCTGCACTGACGCCAGCATCCGGTAGCAGTGGACCTGCAGCTCGGCCAGGTACGGGTCGACGAGCCGGCGGAACGCCTCCTCGTCTCCTGCGCGGGCCCGATCGATCAGGTCTGTACTCAGCAACTCCACCCGTCATCGCCTCGTCTCATGGTTGCTCTGGCGCCTGCACCGGTACTGACCCCGGGCACTGGGGAAACTGGGCGCTCGTGGCCGCCCAGTGTATCGGCGCGCCGGTGTCTAACCAAGCGATGAGCCAACTCACCTCTTGGGCCGGCACGAGCAGAAGGAGTCAATCCATGGCGACGTTCTTGTTCTCCTACCGGGTGCCGCGCACCCCCCTCGCGCAGGTGCTGGCAGCACTCGACGAGCCGGCCCGCGAGGCGCGTATGGCTGCGTGGAATGCGTGGTTCGAACAACTCGGCGACCGCCTCGTGCAGCGGGGAAACCCGGTCAACGACGCGCAAACGCTTGGCACATGCACCGCTGACACCAGGATCGGGGGCTATTCGTTGGTGTCCGCCGACAACCTCGACGCGGCGGTCGCGCTGGCGAAGGGATGCCCTGGTTTGGAGTGGGGCGGCGGCGTCGAAGTCGGCGAGTTCATCGAGATCGGCCAGCCGCAGCGCACCCAGGCGGAGGCGCGGACGTGACCAACCAAGTTATGCGTCGTGGCTCCGCCACAGTCGCGCACGACCGTGGGCGATCGGTGCGCATTTGGACGCTGGCGCTCACGTCGTTGGCGGCGTTCATGGTGTCGCTGGACGCGCTGGTCGTCGTCACTGCTCTGCCGTCGATTCAACGCGACCTCCGCGCTGACCTGTCCACCCTGGAGTGGACGGTCAACGCGTACACACTCGCGTTCGCGGCGGGCATCGTCACCGCCGCCGCGCTCGGAGACCGCTTCGGCCGCCGCCGGGTGTTCGCCGGAGGCCTGGCGCTGTTCAGCGTGGCCTCGGCCGCGTGCGCGCTGGCGCCGACACCTGAGGCGCTGATCGCTGCCCGGGCCGTGCAGGGTTTGGGAGCCGCCGTGGTGACCCCGCTTGCCCTTACCATCCTGGCGAGCGCCTTCCCCGCCGAGCGGCGCGGTATGGTCCTGGGGCTCTGGGGAGGCATTACCGGGCTCGCCGTCGCCGGTGGCCCGCTGGTCGGCGGTGGGGTGACCCAGGGTCTCGACTGGCACTGGATCTTCTGGGTCAACGTGCCCATCGGAGTGCTGGCGACGCTGCTGGCGCTCACGCGGCTGCCGGAGAGTCGTGGGCCGGCATCGCGTCTCGACCCCATCGGGGCGCTGCTGGTGACCGCGGGCGCAGTGAGCATCGCATGGGGTCTGATCCGCGCCAACGGCGCGGGGTGGGCGAGCGGAGAGGTCATCGGCGCCCTGGGCGGCGGTGCCGTACTCATCGTCGGGTTCATCCTCTGGGAGCGCCGAGCCCCGGCCCCGATGCTGCCTCTCGAGCTCTTCCGCATCAGAGCCTTCGCCGCCGCAAACGCAACCGGGTTCCTGATGTTCGGGTCGATCTTCTCAGCCGCCTTCCTCATATCGCAGTACTTCCAATTCGCCCTCGGCTACTCACCCGTGGCGACCGGACTGCGCTTCCTGCCCTGGACAGCCACGCCGATCGTGATCGCGCCGCTCGCCGGTGCTCTGTCCGACCGGATCGGCAGGCGGCCGCTGATGGCCACAGGCTTGTTCCTGCAGGCTGGCGGACTGCTTTGGATCGCCACTCACGCGACCACAAGTCTCGGCTACGGGCAGCTCGTTATCCCAATGGTTGTCGCCGGGATCGGGATCTCGATGGCGATCCCCACTACGCCGACGGCGGCGCTGAGCGCTGTCGCGCCGCAGGACATGGGCAAGGCATCCGGGGTCCAGAACACGCTGACCCGCTTCGGCAGCGTATTCGCCGTTGCGGTCGCTGGCGCCGTCTTCGCCGGCTCCGGGCATCTGGGCTCGGCGTCAAGTTTTACCAACGGCTTCCGCCCAGCTCTTACCGTGGTCGCCGGAATGTCGGCATTGGGTGCGATCTCCGCGCTCGCTGTCGCGGAGCGCAGACGCGGCGCTGCCGAAGCGAAGCCGGAGCCGGCACACGCCATGGCGTCATGAGTAACCGACGATGAGAATCTATCCAACGCGCAACCGCTGGTTGAAAGGAAGTTCCTCACTGGGTACCCGCCTCTCCGGGATAGTTTTCGCCGCGACGTGCCTAATCTCGGCGATGGCGACGGCACAGCGGAGACCCGGAAAGACAACCCCTGGAAGGGCACGGAGAATAGCGATTCGGCTCAGCTGCCGCCCTTGGTGTAGCTCTGATTGGTGAGCAGATCGACGCGCCCGCAGGGATCCTTATTCAGAGGCACGAGGTGCAGGGTGGTGCGGTGCAGTGTCCATTGGTAACGCCCAACACCCTCTGGCAAGACGAGGGGACAGAGGGTGCCGCTGAAGAAGTCAATCTCGTTGCCGTTAACCACGATGTCTCCACTCCCCTGCTCCCCGCTGTCTCGAAGGACATAGACAGTGGCCGTGAGGGTCAAGGCCGCGGTGCCAGAGGCAATCTGATACCAAGTGCCGATCAGCTCCGCCGGTGCCGGGCCACCCAGTGGCGGTGAAGCAGCCGGCGGCGCCGCGACCGACGACACCGTGGGTGTCGCCGCCGCAGGGGTTGCCGTCCCCAAGCTCGTGACCGCGGAGCCGCCGCCTGCGCCACAAGCGGCAAGGGCCACCGCGGCGACAACGCCGATGGCACGCCTTCCGAAGACACGGCGCGCGCGATTCATCCCTTCGGCTGTGGCCACCCATGGGCAGCGATCACCGCCGAAGACGGTTCGCATTTCGCGCGCGCGGTTGTCACGTACGATCGGCTCGCCACTTGTCATCGCTGCCACCCTCATTACCTTGTGGGATTCTTGTCCCATAATGAACCTAGAGTACCATCATGGATCGAACGAGCCCATATGAGGCGACGGGCCGGACCCGACAGAAGGAACGGACCCGCCGCGCGTTGATCGCGGCGGCCCGTGACCTGGTCGCCGATGGGGTGACGCCGGTAACCGTCGAAGAGACGGCAGCGGCCGCCGGGATCTCGCGGACAACGGCTTATCGCTACTTCTCCAGCCAGCGAGCCCTGCTTGTCGCCGCTCATCCCGAGACCAGTGCGCTGTCACTACTCCCCCCGGACGCGCCTGACGACCCAGGCGCTCGGCTCGACCTTGTCGTCGAGGCATTCACTCGTCTCGTGGCCGAGACTGAAGCCCAGCAGCGAACCATGCTGCGGCTCTCGCTCGAGCCGGGCGCATCAGACCACACACCTGGACTCCTTCGGCAGGGTCGCGCTATCGGTTGGATCGATGACGCGCTGTCACCCTTGCGCAATCGGATCCCAGCGCAGGAACTCCGCCGTCTAATCCTCGCGATACGTAGTGCCACAGGCATCGAGGCGCGCGTGTGGCTGACCGACGTTGCAGGTCTCTCCAGCGAGGAAGCCCTGGAAATCATGCGCTGGTCGGCGCGCGCCATGTACGGCACGGCGCTGGCCGAATCCGGGCGCAAAGGGAAGCTCGACGACTGGAGCGGACCCAATTCGAGCCGGCGCAGTGAAGAGCCTTGATCGCAGGGGCTTTCTCATCCGCCGTCGCGACGTTGATGACGAGCGGCGACTGTCGGAAATCCCTGCAATGAGATCAACTTGCGCGTCCGTCGGGGAGACAGGACTTCGAACCTGTTGCCTAAAAGCCCCGTCTCGGTTCTGAGACGGGGCTTTGGGCGAGGTTTGCAGTTGACGGAGTCCTAGGCTGCGCGCTCCAGATGTTGCGCCGCAACCATACGGGTAATCGGAGTCGCGGGAATGCGCAGGATCCGCGCGAGCCAGACCGGCATCCACCAGTTCCAGCGGCCGAACAGCGCCACCATCGCCGGCACCATGAGAGCCCGCACCACGACTGCGTCGACAAGGATGCCCGCGCCCAAGCCGGTGGCGAGGATCTTGATGTCGGTCTCCGGGCCGCTCGACATCGAAAGGAAGGTGAGCATCAGGATCAAGGCCGCGCTGGTGACTAGCCGTCCAGTGCGCCCGACACCCTCGATCACCGCCGCGCGAGCCGATCCGGTGTTGTCGTACGCCTCGCGGATGCGGGCGATGATGAACACCTCGTAGTCCATGGAGAGTCCGAACAGGAAGGCGAATACCATCAGCGGCACCCACATGGTGATCGCACCCGATGCGGGAATGCCCCAAAGCGCTTCGCTGCCGTGGCCCTGCTGCCAGATGAAGGTGAGCGCGCCGTAGGCGGCGGCCAGGGAGACCAGGTTGAACACCACCGCTTTGAGCGCGAGGACCACAGATCGAAAGGCGCGAGCCAGCAAGAGGAACGTTGCGATGGCGATCAGCGCAAGCATCAGCGGGAAGTTGCCATACACGGCGTTATCGAAATCGATCAACAGCGCTCCGTCACCGTCGACGCCGACAACCGATGGGTTCGATCCGATCGCCGCGCGGACCGCACGCACTGTGTCCTGACCAGCGCCCAGGCTGCCTTCAGCCATCGGCAGGACCGTGATCAGTGCACTCCCGGTGCGCTGGGCGTCCCGCGTCGTGACAGCTGTGACGACCCCCGGCACATGCGCAAGCGTTGACGTGACGCTCGTCTTCCCGTCGGTGAGCACAACGATTGGCGTGAGCACGCCGCTGGGTACGCCGTCCGACGTCAGCGTGGTCAGCGCGTCACGCGCCGGGCCCGTCGTCGAGAGCGACGTGCTCGCCGGCTCACCGAGCTGCAGCGACAGGGCCGGAAAAGCGATGAGGCCGAGGATGATGGTGCCCAGGATCGCCGCCGGCCAGCGGTGTCCGTAGACGCCGCGCGCCCAGGCGGTCCACATCCTGCTCGCGCTGCTCTCCTTGCGGACGCGCGGCCAGTCGAGGCGCGGGCCGACGGTTGCAAGGAGCACGGGCAAAAGGGTGATTGCGACCGCGACGGACACGAGCGGCACCAGAACGCCGCCGTAGCCGACGCTTTGGAGCATTGGCACAGGAAGCACGACCAGCGCCAGCAGCCCGACCGCAACCGTGAGTCCGGAGAACACCACGGCGCGTCCGGCGTGCGTCATCGCCGCCTCGACCGCCGCAACGTTGTCACGTCCATGGGCACGCTCCTCACGCCAGCGGGTTACCACAAGCAGCGAATAGTCGATGGCGACGCCGAGTCCGATCAGGGCGATCAGGAACTCGACGATCATGCTCACGCCCGTGACCGTGGTGAGACCGAGGACGAGCAGGAACGTCGACAGCACCGACGTCGCGCCCATAACCAGCGGCAGGAACGCGAGAAAACTCGCGAACACGAATGCGAGGATCACCAGCGCGCCGAGCCCACCGACCATTGCCTCGACCATCACGCTGGTGCCACCGCTCTTCGCTGTCACCGGCGCTTGGAGCAAGGTGATGCTGGTGAAACCGGTGTGCCAGCCGGCGGGCGTCGCAGAACGAACAGCTCTGGCCACGACCGGCTCGATACCGCCCGATCCGTCGTAGCTTGCCGGCGGCAGGAAGGTGAGCGAGAAGGTCGACCGGCCGTCCCGCGTGATGAAGGCTGCGTCGTGTGTTGACGCGTAATCGACCACATGAACCCCCGCATTGACGCGTGCGGCATCGAAGATGCGCGCGGTCGCAGCTTTGACACTCGGTGTCGTGATGCGCTCGCCGGGAGGAGCGGTGACCACAGTCACAAGCGGAGCTTCTGCCGAGCTGCCGTACTCGGACACGATGCGCGCGTCGGTGGTGATCGCCTGCCCGGGCATCGAGAAGCTGTTCGTCATGCAACTCGTCGTGAGCCCGGCGGTCATCGCGCCGGCGACGGCTGTCGCGAGCCAGAACAGCACGATCAGGGCCCTGTGCCCGAGTGCGAAGCGGGTAATCCGGGTCATCTGCCTGCCTCCTTGGTGACGCCGGTCTCTGAGCAGCCGACGGCCTTAGTCTCGCCAGCGTCAGCGCCCGCGTCGTCACCCGAGCGGAGGCAATTCGTCTACTCCCATCTACCGATTTCACGCTGACTAGTACTCCCTGGGGAGTATTCGAAAGCCTCTCGAGGAAGGATGCGCGGCAAGCCCCGGCATCGTACGCTCCATCTGTGATCGCACTGCTCACCCTTCATCGGCGCCCAGGGAGCCGGTTCGACATCGGAGACTGGGTCCTCGCGCTGGTGATGCTCGCGGTGACCCTGGTCGGCTCCATTGGCGAGGCGAATGCGCACGTGAACGCGTTGGGTACGACGGTGACCTCAGGCGGGCATCCGGCGGTTCCCAACGCGAGCTGGGCGGCCTTCATCCTCGTGGCCCTCGCCGCCGTCAGCCTCGCCTGGCGGCGACGGTTTCCGCTCGTCGTCCTGGGCGTATCACTCAGCGCCGTCGCCGCGTATTCGTTGATCGGCTACGTCAACGGCACCGCACTCATCGACGTGATGATCGCGCTCTATACGGTCGCGACCATCGTGTCGGCCCGAGCAGGGTTGACGGCTGGACTGGTGACATTGATCTGCCTTCTCGTGTCCACGGCGGTCCACAATCCATTTGGAACGCTCGGCGGGGGCGTGATTCTCATGCCCGCCGAGGTCGTCGCGGCGGTTTCGATCGGCATCGCAGTTGGCAACCGCCGCGCCTACCTGCGCGCCGTGGAAGCGCGTGCGGATCAGGCGGAACGCACCCGTGAGGAGGAGGCTGCGCGCCGAGTCGACGCTGAACGGTTGCGCATCGCTCGCGAACTGCACGACGCGGTCGCGCACACCCTGTCGATGATCAACGTCCAGGCAGGGGCGGCTGCGCACGTCGCGCGGGATCACCCCGAGCAGGCCGCGACAGCGCTTGAAGCGATCCGGCTGGCGAGCAAGGAGGGCCTACGCGAGATGCGCTCGATTGTCAACGTGCTCCGTCAATCCGATGAGGCCGAGGCGACCCAACCGGCGCCGGGCCTGGCGATGCTCCACGACCTCGTGGCCACGACCAACCGCGCGGGGCTGCACACAACACTGCGCATCGACGGGACACCAAGGCGGCTTGCAGCCACGGTGGATCTTGCGGCCTATCGGATCATCCAGGAGTCGCTCACCAACACGATCCGTCACGCTGGGCAGGCGAGCGCCACAGTGTCCCTCGCATGGGCGGATGACCGCCTCGGATTGGAGATCCGCGACACCGGACGGGGCAGCGCCGCGAACGGGGGCGCGGCCGACGTGTCGGTTCCCGGCGCGGGCCACGGCATCGTGGGGATGCGCGAGCGCGCCGTCGCGGTCGGCGGAACCTTCGAGGCAGGATCGTCGCCCGGGGGTGGCTTCGCCGTGCACGCCGAATTGCCACTCGATGGGGAAGCATGATCCGGGTACTGCTGGCCGACGACCAGGCCCTGGTGCGCGGCGGGTTTCGCATGCTGCTCGACTCGGCGGACGACATTGAGGTCGTTGGCGAGGCGTCCGACGGGGCACAGGCGATCAACCTGGTCAAGGACACGCATCCCGATGTGGTGCTGATGGATATCCGGATGCCGGGGATGGACGGCCTCGAGGCGACGCGACGCATTGCCGCAGACGTCGCGCTTGCATCGGTCCGGGTACTCATCGTCACGACCTTCGAAGCCGACGAGCATGTATACCAAGCCCTGCGAGCCGGAGCCAGCGGCTTCCTTGTCAAGGACACCGAACCGGCCGAATTGATCGCTGCTGTGCGCGTCATCGCCCGCGGCGATGCGTTGCTGTCACCGGGTGTGACGCGGCGCCTGATCGCCGATATCGTTTCAAGGCCCACGGCACCGGTGGCGAATCCGGCGAGTCTTGCCGATCTCACCGCCCGCGAGCGTGAAGTGCTGACGCTGGTCGGTGGCGGTCTCAGCAACGACGAGATCGCTGGCCGGTTATTCCTCAGCCCTCTGACGGCCAAGACGCATGTCAGCCGGACGATGTCGAAGGTCGGTGCCCGCGATCGCGCTCAGCTGGTCGTTCTTGCGTACGAGAGTGGCCTGGTCGTTCCCGGAACACGAGAACACTGACCTCGTCGGTGCGCCTCATCATGATCGAGGATGGCCTCCGGCCACAGACCATCCGGCCGGGCCGCGACAAGCGTCGTCCGAGGGGCGCTGTTCATCGTTCAAGTGCTGCGCCCGGCGCCTAACGCACCGCGCAACCGCTGGCGGCGAACTCACATCGCGCGTCCGTCGGGGAGACAGGACTCGAACCTGCGACCCCTGGTCCCCCAGACCAGTACTCATTTCCCGATAACTGCTGAGTTCGACTTAGAGTGCTTGTCGGGAAATGGTTGGAATGACGACTAGCGTGCGCGTTATGGACTCGTTTGGAACTGCATGGACATCCGGTGGAGCGTCAAGGTGTGATCAGCGGCATTTGGTCATCCCGTCCCATCGCCTCGAAGCCAGCGACGGAGATGACGCTGACGCCGCCATGCATGCTAACTGCTGGGGATCGGCGTCCCCGGTGACAAGAGCATCAGCCGCTCCAAGGACAGCGATGGCAAGAATCTGATCGTCGTCAGGATCCCGGCAAATGCGTGGACCTCAACCGGCGTCACCACCTCGGCGATCGCATCGAGTTCGGCTCGCACGGCCGCTGCACGATCGCTCGCCCAGCCACAGGTCTCGATGAGCACGGCCTCGAGCTCACCGAGGATCGGGGGACCGATGATCAGGGTGTGATCACCACGCTCTTGGGAGCAGGATCGATAGATAAAAACCAACGCGTCAGTTTGACCGTGGTAGCATACCCACATGCCCCGCATTTCGGAAGGCGCGCGCCTCGAGCGCCGCCAGCTGCTCATGGAGGCCGCTTGGCGTTGTGCTGGACGCATGGGATACAGCGAGTTAACTGTCGACGACATCTGTGCCGAAGCCGAGGTCAGCAAGGGTGCGTTCTACGGCTACTTTTCGTCCAAGCAGGAACTGCTCATCGCACTGCTTGAGGAAGATGCCGCAGACCTCGATGGACTGCTCGATGCCCTCGACCAGCGCCGACTGTCGAATGTTCAGCGGCTCCGCAATTTCGCTCGCGAGATGTGCGAGCGTGGCACCGATCAAGCTCGGGTCCAGGTGCGCTCCGATCTGTGGGCCGCCATCCTCACGGAGCCTGCCATCCGTGAACGGATGGTGTTGGCGGTTGGGCGACGCCGAGCGGTCCTTCGAGGCTGGATCGAGGTCGCGATCGCCGATGGAGAGCTCGGCGATATTCCCGCCAATGCCTTCGCCTCGGTCCTACTCGCTCTCGGCGATGGGCTCACGTTGCATGGCTCGCTCGATCCCTCGGGATTCCGCTGGAACAACATCGCTCGGGTTCTTTCCGTCATCTTTGCTGGGCTGAGCGGCAACGAAGAGTGAGTTCGACCGCGCGCCAACTCCACGTTCCGTCGGATCTCCACCGACGAACCGTCGATTGGGTGCGGGGCTCCCAGGGAGGGATCATCGCAACCGCCCTGGTCGTGGGTGCCGGGGGCGGGCTCGGGGCAATCGCCTTTCGCGACCTCATCCGCTGGTTCACCATCTTCTTTACCGGGCACGACGACTACAGCGCCGCCGGACACGCCATCAATCCGAACGTGCCCTGGCTCGGCATCTATTTCGTCATTCTGGCACCCATTCTCGGTGGCCTCATCTATGGTCCCCTGATCCAGTTCTTCGCCCCTGAGGCTCGTGGCCATGGGGTCCCCGAGGTGATGTTCGCCGTTGCGGAGCGAGGCGGGAAGATTCGCCCTCAGGTCGCCGTGGTCAAATCCCTCGCCTCGGCAATCTGCATCGGAGCTGGCGGCTCAGTCGGACGCGAAGGCCCGATCGTGCAGATTGGTTCGGCGCTTGGCTCCTCGATCGGACAGGCGTTGCACGTGTCTGAGGCGAGGCTCCGCCTTCTCGTCGCATGCGGCACGGCGGCCGGAATTTCGGCCACGTTCAACGCCCCCATAGCCGGCGTTTTCTTCGCGCTCGAGCTTATCCTCCAGGACTTCGCCGTCGATGCCTTCGGGGCCGTTGTGCTGGCCTCGGTGGTAGCAGATGTCATCGGGCGGGCGGCGTTTGGCAGCCAAGCCTTTCTCACTCTGCCGGCGTTCCATATTGTCTCCACATGGGAGTTCGGCCTCTACGCCGTCCTCGGGGTGCTGGGCGGCTTTGCGGGACTTGCCTTCATCCGGGTTCTCTACGGGACCGAGGACCTCCTGGATCGCATCTGGCACGGGCCCGAATGGCTTCGCCCGGTGGCTGGCGGCGTGTTGCTGGGACTCCTGCTGCTGGCACTTCCCGAACTGTATGGCGTCGGGTATCCGGTGCTCCAGAACGCTGTCGGCGGAGAGGTCGTTCTCGGGCTTCTCCTGCTCTTGCTCGTCGGCAAGATGCTTGCTACCAGCCTAACCATCGGCATCGGCGGATCGGGAGGCGTCTTCGCGCCGTCGCTATTCATGGGCGCGATGCTGGGAACCGCCTTCGGCGTGGTCGCCAATATGGTGTTCCACGGTGCCGTGGCACCAGCAGGTGCATACGGTCTGGTGGGCATGGGGGCGGTCTTCGCCGGTGCGGCTCGGGCACCGATCACGGCCGTGATCATCATCTTTGAACTCACCGGCGACTACACGATCATCCTTCCCTTGATGATCGCGATCGTCTCGGCGGCTGGACTCAGCAGCCTCCTCTCCAAGGACACCATCTATACACTCAAGCTGCGCCGGCGTGGGATCGACATTCTCCGATCGCGGAGCGCCAACCTCATGCATGAGCTTCTAGTCCGCGACGCCATGCAGCCAGCGCCCGAGCCACTTCTGGCTACGATGCCTCTAGATGACATGGTTCGCCGTTTCACGCGACGTGACGTGTCGGCACTCCCGGTGGTCGATGTCGATGGGTGTTATTGCGGCTTGGTGACTGCAGATGAGGTCGACGCCGCGCTGGCTAGCGACCCCGTCGGCGTCACAGCCGGCGACATCGCCAACCTGGCAGGAACCGTCGCACCGGACGCACCGCTAGACGCCGTGCTCTCTCGGTTCGTTCAGCAAGGAACGTCGGCACTGCCGGTCATGGAGCCGGGTGGCTCCAGCCTTGTTGGGTGGCTCACGCATCGCGACATCCTGGTCACCTATCAGACACGTCTCGAGATAAGACCAGCCGCCCCTCCGTACACGGAGCCGGTGCTAGTGCAACCCAAGACACCCCGACAGGCACGCCTATGATCGCTCGTGATTCCGCATGGTCCTCACGTGTCTTGCGCTCGCCGCACGCCGTGCCATTGGCAGTGCGACTCATCACGCAGCGGTTCGGTGGTTGGAAGGCTTCTACTTAGCGTCGGCTGTGGACCGAAGTAGAGCGCCCTCTCCTCGGGCGATGAACTCCGCGAGCTGCCCGGGAGTGATCTCCGCTTTGATGCCGACATTGAGTGCGCCAAGGCGGAGGCCGCGCTCGCGGATGTCTGGATCACCGTCATTGCTCAACATGAGGACTGGAGTCGCATTCGTGGCGGGCTCCGCGCGAAGCCGATCGAGCGCCTCGAGACCGTCGATCCCTGGCAAGCGGTAGTCGAGGCAAATAAAGTCGGGCCTGGTAGCGCTTGCCATCGCGACGCCTTCCTCGCCGTCTCGGGCAATAGCCACTTCGTAACCCTTGGCGCTGAGGCCCACTCGATACATCTCGGCGATGAGCGGATCGTCATCGACGATTAGGACTTTGAGACGCTCTCGGACCGTCACCCGCCCCCGAGCGTGTTCGGCCGAGGTTCGGTGTTCGATAAGGCGGACTTCCGCTTGGTAGGCTGACGTGCCCGTCTCCCATCGCTTCAACTCCAACGCTCCATGCTCAGGCCATCGCTGATGGCGGGGGAAAAGGCGATCTATCGTGATTCCCGCAACTCCGTCTGCTGGCTGTAATCAAACCAACTCGTCGGTTTCTAGCTGATACTAACTCGCCGGGGCCGGCGCGGGCAAGTGGCTGGAAAGTGCCCAGGCGTCGTCCCGCTGAGCGAGCTGGCGACAACTCGTGCGGGACGCTAGGGTTGCGTGCATGGACGAAATTAGCGACGAGGACTATCTCTACTGGCCTGGCGTCCCGCCCTGGCGCTACAAACTCGCATTCAGCCGTCATCCCGTCGAGGGCTGGTACGTCGGAATCATCGACGAGGGCGCGGTTGTTGATCGTCGCATCTGGCATGAGCCCCCCAGACCAGTACCGATGCCCACGATGCGCGTGTGGCTCGAAAGCGAGCTCGTGCCGCCTGAAGCAGCTCATGAGATGGTCGCAGAGTTCGCCAAGACCCATCCAGGTCTCTTCGAGGAAACTGGCTGAAGGCGATTTGCGATTCAGCGATATCGCTGGTGGCGATCCACCCAGGACAGGGCCGCCTCCAGGTGGTCGAGAGCGTCCTGGCCGGATGCGGAGGGCCGATCGGGGCTGCACCATCGATCGGAGCCCGATTTTGGCCCCACGAGCCTCGCGAGCTCAACACACGGCCAGAGCATCGGATTGGAGTGCGAGTGCGTTTCAGTTAGGCGGCGATTGCACGGTCCTTCCGGTCGTTTTCAACATGGAATCGTGAGGACAACACGCACGTATATATGGCGGCAAAGGCGAGGGCGTTCGCCAGATCCCAACCAATATCTCTTCGGGGCCAATACCGCAGTCGAGGCGTCGCGCCAATGCGCGGCAGAATCAGCAGTTCGAAGGCCCAGATGACCGATCCGAGCAGACAGGTATCGTGCAATGGGCGCAGCGGGCGCTCACGGCGCAGTAGTGCCCAGCCGACTCCCCAGGCCGGTCCATAGCCGGCGCGCATCACGTCTCCGACGAGTTGTGCGACGCTGTCATCAAGGGTGTATCCGATCTGTCCGGCCATTCTCGCCACCATCGCACTCGGGAGGAAGACCGGTCTCCGCCCGCCTCCGATCTTCATCCCGACTTGCATCAATGCGCTCTCGGCGACGGTGCCCAGCGCTCCTGCGACTGCGGCGCGCCGCACGCTGGTCTCCGACTTCAATTAGCCAGCTCCACGGCACACTCGAGAAGCAGCGCATGGACGAAGGCTTGCGGGAGGTTGCCGCGTAACTGACGCTGCCGTACGTCATATTCCTCGGTGAACAACCCCGACGGGCCGCACGCTGATCGTGTTCGCTCGAACCAGCGCATTGCTTCAAGATGCCTGCCGGCAACGTGGTGTCGCAAGGACATCATGAAGCCGCACAGGAGAAACGCACCTTCGGCATCCCCGAGAGGGCGCGCATCGTGCCGATAGCGATAGAGGTAGCCGTCCTCGACCAAGTCATCAGTGATGGCCTGTAGCGAGGCGTCGCCCCGCGGATCATCCGGAGGGATCGCGCCACGGACGGTTGCCATAAGCAGGGCTGCATCGATGCGCGGGTCATCATCTGCTCGGCGCCACGCACCATCTGCCCCTACAGCTGTCCTTCCCACCTCCGCAAGGATGCGGTCCGCTAGGGCTGCCCACCTCGCTCCGTCGCCACCAGATCGTGGAGCGATTCGGGCGACAGCGCGAAGTCCGGCGACACACGCGAGCCGACTGTGCGTCCAGCGACGGGACTCGAGCTCCCAAATACCCGCATCGGGCTGGGTCCACCGCTGCTCGACGACGGACGCCGCCTCCTCACCGCCTTCCAACCGTCGATGTCAAGCCGGTCCAGCTTGGCGGCGGCAGCAAGCAGCAGCAATCCTTCGCCAACAGCGTCGAGTTGAAACTGTTTGTTGACGTGGTTGCCGATGATGTCGGTGCCGCCCGGATAGCCGGGCAGCGGCACACGATGCTGTCCCGGAACGCGTCCGCCCGTCACCGTGTACGCCGGTTTCAGCTCGGCTACCGTCCGCAAGGATCCGCTGACTCACGAAGGAGACGGCAGTGTCGGCCAGAGTGTCGGCGCCGGCACGAAGCGCGGCTTGGCCGGCGTAGCACTGATCGCGTATCCACGAGTAGCGATAGTCATAGCTGGTGCCTTGCCGCGCTCGCTCTGGCAGCGACGTCGTCGCGGCCGCAACCATCCCGCCCGAGCTACTGGTGAGGCCGGACAGCACCGCATAGGCCAGACGCGCATCGCGCGGGGCAACCGAAGAGTCCAATGTTGGGATGCGCTCCTGCCAGGTCGACGCCGTCGCAGCCCATGCCCTTCCGGCATCGGGCATATCGCCACCGGCACCGCGGGGTTCGACCAGCAGGACGAGGTCGTGGAAGCTCCCCTCCTGGACAATGAGGTCAAGTTCGAGTGCGCCATTGGCTCCGCGGCGTCGATGGGCATCAGCCGCCCCTGCCCAGCGCAGTTGCAGATCGTGATGCTCGACGACCCACGTCGTCCCGTCGCGCCGAATCGTCAGCGGCGCCTCGGATGCGAAATTCGCCATGCTCCGGAGTGAGCAACGGACCCGTGCCGTACCCTTGCACGCGACAATCCTGCGCAGGAGCACCGCTCGCTCAGGGTTACTCGGCAGCGCAAGCGCCTCGCGACATTCGATGGTGGCGCTCGTGGTAACCCAGCGACTGCGCCAGATCAGCGAGTCCGGCTCGTAATAGCCGCCCCACACATGGGACTCCGTCGGCGTAACCGAATAGGACCCGTCGCCGCCGATCAAAGCGCTGAACAGCGCCGGATCGTGCCAGCGCGGGAAGCACATCCACACAAAGTCTCCATGGGGACCGACGACCACTCCTCGCTCGCCGTCTGCCAGCAGTGCGTATTCGCGAAGCACGACAGGAGCAGCAGCGGGATTGACCGAATGCAGTGGTGTCTCGCTGCGCCGGGCTACTGCTGGTTTGCCGCCGGGTGCTGCCACCGTCAGGACACCCGAAAGCGCTCGGCGTCCTGTTCCTTGAGGGCAAGCCCGAGGCCGGGACGGTGGTCGTCGGGGCGGAGAGCCCCGCCGTGGGGATCCAGCACGCCGTCGAAGAGGAGGTGATCCACGCGAACGTGGTCGTGAAAGTACTCGATGTGGCGCAGATTGGGCGGCACGGTCGCGACGTGCGCATGGATCGAGGGACCGCAGTGCGCTGAGAATGGGGTCTTGAAGGCCGCGCTCGTGGCTGCGACACGGAGCCATTCCGTGATCCCGGCGCAACGCCCCACATCCGCCTGAAGGACGTCGACCGCCTCGGAACCCAGCATCGTCTGAAAGTACTCAAGATCGTAGCCATACTCCCCAGCGCTGACCTCGAGCGGCAGCGCAGCGCGGAGCGCCGAGAGACCCTCGCGGTCGTCTGACGTGACCGGCTCCTCGAACCAGGTCACGCCGAACTCCTCTGCAAACAGACGTCCGAGGCGCTGCGCCTGCTTGCGGTCGTAGGCACCATTGGCGTCCACGAAGAGCTCGACGCCGTCACCGATAGCGTTGCGAGCGGCACGGACACGGTCGATGTCTTCTTCCCACGAGGTTCCACGATCCTTTCCGATCTTCATCTTCACCCGCGGGATCCCCTGCTCGGCCCACCCGGCCAGCTGAGCACATAACTCGCGCTCGCTGTAGCTCGTGAAGCCCCCGCTGCCGTAGATGGGGACCGCGTCTCGGACCGGTCCGAGCAACCGGTGCAACGGAGTGTCGAGGGCGCGCGCCTTGGTATCCCAGAGCGCAATATCCATAGCGGCGATCGCCATTGAGGCAATGCCCGGGCGGCCGAGGTTGCGTATTCGCCGGACCATCGCCTCCCAGGCTGCCCCGACCTCGCGGATGTCCGCGCCGATGACGACGTCGGCGAGTGTGTCACGAGCGAGCAGCCCCGTCGCCGGATCTCCGACCGCGTACCCGAGACCCCTGGTCCCGTTGTCGAGCAGCGGTTGGACCACCACAAGCGAGGTCCGGTCCCATTGCAGGGTGCCGTCGGCTTCGGGTTTCTCAGTTGGCACGGTGTAGACGCGAACGTCGACCGACCGGACGCTGAGGCCATCCCTCAAGCCAGCTCTCCAACGACTGTGAGCCCCGAGCGGCCAAGGACAGGATGCTGACGGTCCCTGTACAGACCGATCTGCTCGACTGACGGGAGCACCAGTCCAGCCCGACCGGTCGATGTCGGGATCATGAGGCGGCGAGACGGCACGCGCCCAACACCGCCGCTGCAGTACCGACTGCGGCTCCCGCGGCGATGCTGCGGTGTGTGCTGAGCCAGAGTTGCACACTCCGCGTCTTCGACTGGTCATCGAACACGCCGTGGGTCGTGGCAAGCTGTGGCCGCGGCTCGTACAGATTGTCTGGCCGACCGGGAGCCACCGGGACGTCTGCCATCTGTTGTGACTTGTATCCAGTCCGCGCGAGGTATCGGTCGGCAATTCCTGGGGCAACCTTGTTGGCCAGGATGACCGCAGCAGCACTCCCTCCGCAGAAGACCTCTCGACGGCGGTGATGGGCCGCCCAGTAGACGGCTTCTGCAGGAACCTCCGGCTGATAGATCGGCGGCACGGGCATAGGGTGCTTCGGCAGCTTGGTGCGGCACCAAGCGAACTGCGGCGTGTTCACAGCGGGCAGCTGCACCATTGAGATCCAGACCCTGCTCTGGTTGTGCAGCAGCTCGGTGCGCACGCTGTCGGTGAATCCACGGATGGCGAACTTGGCCCCACAGTAGGCTGACTGCAATGGGATCGCCCGATAGGCTAGCGCCGACCCCACCTGCACAACGGTCCCGTGGTTCCGAGGCAGCATCCGGTGCAAGGCTGACATCGTGCCGTGCACCGTGCCGAGGTAGGTCACCTCGGTGGCGCGCCGGTACTCGTCTGGGCTCACGTCCGCGAATTCGGCGAAGACGGTCGCCATCGCGTCGTTGACCCACACGTCAATGGGCCCGAATGTCGTTTCGACCTCCTCGGCCGCTGCCTCGACGGCCTCGGCATCAGCAACGTCGGTGGGGATTACGAGCGCTCGCCCTCCCATCCGCTCTACTTCGCCGGCCGCGTCTTTGAGGCTCGTCTCGCCGCGAGCCAGCAACGCGACTCGAGCTCCGCGACGCGCGAATGCGTGGGCTACGGCGCGTCCCACGCCCGCTGAGGCGCCCGTGACCACCACGGTTTCCTGATTCGGTTGCAACATCGTCAACTCCTTCCTGAGAATGTAAGTTCCGATTGGACGCGTGCGCCGCGAGGGTCGACCTTGCGCGTCGCGAGCCGCTCCGCAAGACGGGACGCCAGCGCCATGATGGTCAGGGCCGGGTTGGCACTCCCCTGCGTCGGGCACACGCTGCCATCGCAAATGAAGAGATTCGGCAGCGCCCAGGACTGCTGCTCGCTCGATACGACGCTGGTTTCCGGATCTGAACCCATCCGGCACCCACCGATGAGGTGGGCGAAGCGTTGAATGGTGAGAATGTCCTGCGCACCGGACGCCTGCACAATCTCGCGAATCACTCTCGCTGAAAAGGCCATGTTTGCCTTGTCGTTCTCGCAGAGCGTGTAGTCGAACCGAGCGATCGGCAGCCCGTACTGATCGTGTTCGTCGGCCAACGTCACGCGATTGTCAGGTTGCGCGAGGAGCTCGTTGAGGACACCCACCGTTGCCCAGTGGTTGTAGTCGCGCATGTACTCACGCAATGCGCGTCCCCAATGACCCTCGGCGAGCACATGCTCAGCCCATCCGATCGGGAGTGGCGATACCGTCTGGATGCTGAAACCACGCGCAAACCCGCGCGCGGGATCAGTCTCGTAGAAGGCCTCGGATGACACCTCGGGTGGCGGGGCCTTGTACATGCGCACTTCGTCGGGATAGCGACCCGCGGTCTGCGTGGCGCCCTGCACCATCACGTACCGACCAACCTGATCCTCGTTGTTGCAGAGTCCATGTGGAAAGTCCGCCGTTGATGAGTTCAGGAGCAGGCGGGGCGATTCGATCGAGTATCCGCAGACCGCGACCACTCGAGCCCGCTGCACCCGTGCCACTGCCTCCTGCTCCTGGACGTAGGCGACACCCAGCACGCGCTGACCCGACGGATCCACCTCGACGCAGACCGCCATGCAGTTCGCGCGCACCTCGACGCCGTGCGCGAGCGCGTCGGGCAGGTGGGTGACAAAGGGACTCGCCTTCGCATTCACCTTGCAACCCTGGAGACAGAAGCCGCGGTAGATGCAGTGGGGACGATTGCCGAACGTGCCGTTGACGATGCCGACGGGGCCGACTCGCATCTCGATGCCGCAGGTGAGGGCGCCCTTCCAGATGAGGGAGGCCGCCCCGCTGACGGGATGCGGCGAGAAGGGATAGCTGTGCGGATCGCCCCAGGGCCAGTTCTGGCCGGCAACCGGGAGTTCACGCTCGACGCGAGCGTAGTGGTCACGCAGATCTGCATACGAAATCGGCCAGTCGGCGCCGACACCGTCGCGTCGGTTGGTCTCGAAGTCGGATGGATGAAAGCGCGGGGTGTAGCCGGCGTAGTGCACCATCGAGCCGCCGACACCGCGGCCGCTGTTGTTCTTGCCCAATTCGATGGGATCTGTGCCGCCGATGATCCGTTTTTGCGTCCAGTAGAGGTCGTGTGACCCGGCTTCATCGCTGACCCAGTCTTCATCGGGATGCCAGAAGGGTCCGGCCTCGAGGATGACGATGCGCCACCCGCGGCGGGCCAGACGCTGGGCGAGCACCGAGCCACCTGCGCCCGCCCCGACGATGCAGAGATCGACCTCGTCGTCGTCCCGGTAGTGGCGCATGGTCGCCTCACCCGGAAGATCGCGCCGGTGAACATCCAGGAGCAACCGCGAGTCGTTCGCCTCGGGAGCGCGAGATCCCTTCAGGATGGTGGCGTCGATCAAGGCTCTTCTCTCGCGAAGCCGACCGGATCCTCGTCGGTCGCCTCCGGTCGCTCGTAGGGCTCTCGCACCGCCAAGGGGCCGAGTCGCATGTATCCACGGGGATACGCGGGACCGCCGAAGCCGATTTCGTTCCACGCCCAGGGATGTGAGTAGAACGCAGAAAGGATGGCCTGCATGCAGACAGAGAACGCCCGCTTCACGTTGAGCGACTCCCAAATCCCGCCCTGGAGCAGCCCTTTCGCGAACTCGTCGACCACCGACTCGCGGGCCGCACCATCGAGATGAGCGAACCTCGACTGCGCATAGCGTCTGCTGGCGACCTCATCGAGCCCGCGCAGCACTCGGTGCCAGGTCTCGCGGTCATCCGGCATGTCGGCGTATTGGTAGCCGTCGAGGCGACCGGCCTCGAGCTTCTGGTCCACAAGTTCGGCGACCGGGACGCGTGGGTCCCCGTCCTGGGCTGTCGCCACGTCACAGAATGCTCGAAGCGTCGGCTCTTCCTCTGAACTGAAGAAGCGGAGTGACCGCGTGCCGGCGCGCATGCGCTCATCAACGACCCTGCGCGTCGCGTCATCCCATGTTTCGACAGCGTCAAACACGTCGTACTCGGGATAGCGGCCGATCATCTGTGGCGTCGTTCCCCGCCGCTGCTTTGGCAACCACGACTTGTCGGGTGGCTGCCGGTCAGGGCGACGGTTGGGAAGGTGATCCGGGCGCGACAGATCCGTCATCGTCAGTGTTCGCGACGAAGCAGGGCAGCGAGCAGGCCCATCCCACCAACGATGGTCATCAAGCCGGGGGCCATGATCGGCGGTCCCATCGGGACGTTGTAGGACGCGAGCCGCCACCCACCCGGCTTCCTGGCGACGCCGCGGGCGTGGTAATACTCGCCGAGCGCCCCGTTGAGCGTGTAAATACCAGCGGCGAGGGGCAACCACGTCTTCGCCCATTTCTCGCTGAAGACCCCGCCGATCCCTGCGATCACCACGGGCGGCGTCACCACGATCGGGCTCCACATCATCTTGTTGCCGAAGCTGGCTTTGTAGTGTTCGAAGTACACCTCAGCAGTCGTGACCAGCGCGCCGACCGCGGTCAAGGCACAGAGCGAGCGCTCGAAACGACCGTGCTCAACGTTGCGCACCATCCGATCGATGAAGTGCGTTGATGTTGACCGGGGGCTGCGGGCTTCGCCGGTGACGTGCCTCACGCCTATCGACCGGGTACGAACTCGTCGACCTTCTCACGCATGGCGTTCACGACCCCCGCGAGACCGGCGGATGGCTCGGCTACGAAGGACTTGGTGAAATCTTCAGCCTGCTTGAAGGTGATATGGGGAGGCAGCGGGGGCTCCTCAGGATCGGTCATCGCGTCGATGACAAATGGCCTGTCGGCAGTGAAGGCCTGCTGCATCGCGTCATCAATCTGCGACGAGCGATCGACCTTGACGCTGCCGAGTCCGATGAGCCGCGCATATTCGTGAAATGGCATGTAGGGAAGTCGCTGTGAGGCATCGAAGCGCGGATTTCCTTCCATCACGCGCTGTTCCCAGGTGACCTGGTTGAGGTCCTCGTTATTGAGCACCAGGATCACCATGCGTGGATCTGTCCACGTGTGGAAGTACTTGGCGGCGGTGAGCAGCTCCGCCATGCCGCCCATCTGCATCGCGCCATCGCCGATAGTCCCCACCGCGACCCGCTCCGGGAACGCGAACTTCGCGGCGATCGTGTAGGGCACTCCCGGCACCATGGTGGCGAGATTCCCTGACAATGTTGCCTTCATGCCTCGCCGAATGCGGACGTAGCGTGCGTACCAATTGGCCGCGGAGCCAGAATCGCTGGTGATTACGGCGTTGTCGGGGAGATGGCGCGACAGGGCTGCAAAGAGCGCCTGAGGGCGCACACGGTCGCCCTCACGATCCTCGGGCTCGCCTCGGTCGTCCATCAGGCGCCACCAGTCAGCGACGTTCTGGACGATGGTCTCTTGGAAGGACCGATCCTGGTTGCGTCGCAGGAGCGGCACTAGCTCCTTGAGCGTCGCCTTGCTGTCGCCCAATAGGTTGACTTCCATGGGATAGCGCAGGCTGAGCATCCGGCCCGATCGGTCAATCTGCACCCCTCGGGCCTGGCCGATCGGGGGGAGAAAATTGGCGTAGGGGAACGAACTCCCCACCACGAGCAGGGTGTCGGCCTCCTGCATCATCTCCCAGCTCGGCTTCGTTCCAAGCAAGCCGATCGAATTGGTGCAGTACGGGATGTCGTCAGGAACGGCGGCCTTGCCGAGGAGTGCTTTGGCTATCCCCGCGCCGAGAAGATCGGCAACCGCGAGGACCTCGTCAGTCGCCTCCAGCGCGCCTGCCCCGACCAGCATGGCGACCTTCTTGCCCGAGTTGAGCACCGCCGCCGCCTTGTGCAGGTCTTCCTCCGCCGGCAGGCCGCGGTCACGGACGTACCCGACGCCGGTATGCACGGACTTGATCGACTGTGGCTGCGCCACTGCCTTCATGTCCTGGACGTCGGCGGGGATGATCACGGCCGTCACAGTCTTCTCGGCGGCCGCGATACGGAAGGCGCGATCGATGCAATGGCGCAGGGCTGATGGGACATTCACCTGCTGCACGTAGGCGCTGGCAACATCCTTATAGAGGCTGAGGAGATCAACCTCCTGTTGCTGGTCGCCGCCCATGACGCTCGCGAAGGTTTGCCCCATGATCGCTACGACTGGCTGGTGGTCGAGCTTGGCGTCATACAGTCCATTCAGCAGATGGATGGCGCCCGGGCCTGATGTGGCCATGCAGAGGCCGACCTCCCCCGTGAACTTGGCATGGGCACATGCCATGAAGGCGGCCATCTCCTCGTGTCGAGTCTGTATGAACTCCGGCTTGTTCCCGGCCCTTTGGAGAGCGCCGAGAATGCCGTTGATGCCGTCGCCAGGGTACCCGTAGATGCGGCTGACCCCCCACTGGTCGAGACGCTTCACCAAGTCGTCGCCGACGGTATCCGCCATTGTGTTCTCCATTCGGCAGGCTACGGATCGCGCATATCCGCGACCGACTAGTCAGTCGTTTATTCCTGTTAATGATGCACTCGCTGTACCCAATAGGGCAAGTCCGACTATCAGCTTCTGAGCGGTATTCCAGGCGGGTTGAAGCGTCTTCACCGCTCAATCACCTCGAGTCGCATCCCAGCCACTCGAACACAGAGTCAACCAATGCGACTGCGAGCTATACGGGCTGCGTTGATCGCCGGAGTGATCCGTGGCCAAGATCACTCTGATATGCGTCGCTCGGGTGGTAGACGCGTGAATTCATCCCGTCGTGAGCGCACGCAGGGCGAACAGAAACGTCGCCACTGCACCCCCAACGAGCCACAGTCGCTCCTGATGGTCCGGGCGGCCGCGACCGATCCAGGCACACAGGGGGAGCGCGAGCAGAGTCGCGCCGCCATAGAACCAGTGGATCAGTTCGGTGGGGCGCGATCCGGTCACCACGAGTATCAACCCGGCGATGGCCTGCAACGCCACCACCCCGGCGGCGAGCAATAGATACACGCGCACTGTCGCGAGGACGTGGGGGCGGAACAGCCCGATGATGGCAGCGATCGCACCGCCGAGGGCCAGGATGGTGACGATGAACCCGAGCCGATCGTGGATGAAGAGCACCGGGGCTCTCAGCGCAGGAACGCGATCATGCAGCTTCGCGGCAGCGTGCGGTACAAGCTCGCCAGGATGCTGGGAGGAGGGGTCATGTACGTGTGCGTGAGGAGACCCGTGTGGCGGCGCAACATTCGGCGCCAGTCGCCGGTATCAGCGCCACTCACCTCGATCGCTTCACCATCGCCGATGATGCCGAAGCGAGGCATGATCGCGGCTGCCACCACGTCGATCATCTCCCAGACCTCGTCCTCCTCGGAGAGGACAGTCGTGAGCTCATCCCAGGCTGGCAATGTCACCGATACCTCGTCGTGCCCTCCGTCGCGGAGGTGATGCGCTTCGAGTTCGAGCGTCGTGCCACGCCACAACATGCGCTGCGAATGGACGAGGGGGATACCGCGACCACTTCCCAGCGCGCGTGGACGTTCTGCGAGAGAGGCGCCTCCGGCAGCCAGATCGGCGACCGCGCGCGACAGCGGCCAGGGATCACTATCGCGTACGACATCGCAGGCGAAACGCACGCATGTTGACCCGGTGGTCCCCAGGTGTACCGACCACGCAGGCAACGTCGCGGGCTGCGTGGTCATGACGGCTGGGCCCGTGGCGGCGTGCACATCGTGACCCGCCATGACTGTGACGCGTCGGATAGGCCACCACCGAAAGGAGCACGAATCGCGAAGAGATCGAACACGCCCCAGACGATCGTGGGTGTGGCACTGATGGGCGGATACACAAGCACAGCGGGCTGCGTCTCTCCGGGATCGAGGTGCAGCGTGCAGTTCTGGTCGCTCGGCTCGAGGCTCAGGATGGCGAGGGGAAACATCGGGTGATAGAAATGGCTGAGCGGACCTGTGGCCGCGGCCTTCGGCGTGTAGTTGACGGCTACCTGCATCGCATTCAGCTGCGGGTCTGATCCTGCTGCACCGTTATTGCGCACCGCGACTCCGACGAAGGTGAAGTCGCCAAGCGGTTCCAGCGCCTTCCAATCGCTCGCATCCGTCCCGATGGTCTTGATCAGCCCCTTGCCTGATGCGCGGGACACCATGACGACCGTCATCGGATCCGGGTTCCTGTAGATCCCGCCATCCGGGCTCGTGTTGATCGTGACATCCGCCAGCGCCTTGCCGCTCTGCGGAAGGCCGAGTGACGTCAGCGTCAGCGTTGGGGCCGGTCCCGCGCATGCCACCAATACGCTGAGGCAGAGCAGCGCGACAGCCGCAGGCCAGCGGGTGCTCATCGACGTCGCAGCACGATGCGGCCCAGGGTGACGATGATCGTCGCGCTCGTGATCATCGTCAGGCATGCAGCCACGATCGCTGTTCTGGCATCGAAGGCAGCGACGCCTCCCAGCGCGCCGGTGAACGCCGAATCCAGGTAGGTGAATGGATCCACCTGTGCCGCGATCCAACGCCAGCCGGCTCGAGGCACGCCGGTGAAGAGACCGCCGAAAAAGAGGAGCGGCGCGAGCAGCACCACCACATCGATCAGCACCTCCCCCGCTCCACCTCCAGCCGACGACACCACCGAGCCGAGCACGTTGGCCATGAACAGCACCGCGATCAGGATCACCACAAGCGCGAACGCACCCGGAGCAGTGACCGGCGCCAGCGCGAAGAGCACGATCAGGGTCGGCACCAGTTGGATCACGTCGATGATCGTCGAGCCGGCGACCCAACTCAACATTGATCGACCCGGGGAGCGCGGGGTCACCGCGAGCCGGGCGAGCAATCCACTCTCGCGTGCCCTCGCAATGCTGATCGCCGATCCCACGGCGCCGGTCATGGCGGTCAGGGTTGTGAGCAGCATCCCGGCCCAGAAGGTGGGAGCATGCCCGAGCAGGAGTGGCAGCGTCAGTACGAGCGGGATCGCCAGCTTCAACACCAGCGCACGTGGGCGGGCCACGGTGACGAGCAGTTCGCGAACGAACAGGCTTGCCGGCATCACGCGACGCCATGGGGCGATCGAACCCTGAACCGGAACAGCGGAACTGCTCATCGTGGTGATACGCCGGCGTTGAAAGCCGATCCGGTGAGCTGACTGAAGGCGTCACTGAGATCGGGTCTACGGATCCGAACGGCGCGCACCCCTCCGGGCCACCCGTCGACGACGCGCACCACCGCAGCGAGCGCCGCGTCGTCGAGCAGGTCGACAGTGACAACGCCTCGGGCATACGCGGCGTTGTCGATGCCGAGGAGCACACTCAGGTCGTCCATCCGCGGTTCCGTGGTGCTGTCGATATCCAACTCCACGCGACGCGCTGTACCGACGCCGGCCAGCAATTGCTCTGGCGTGGCGTCTGCGAGCACGGTTCCTCCATCGAGAAAGATCACGCGGTCGCATGCCTCCGCCACGAAGGCGCAGTCGTTGCTGGCGACCAGGGTCGCGCTTCCGCGGCGCGCGCGATTCATGAGCTCCTCGCCCAAGGCACTGATGCCTTCGGCATCCAGACCAGCAGTGGGTTCATCGAGGAGCGCGAGACGAGGCTCGTGCGCCAGCGCTTGCGCGAGCGCGAGCCGCCGGCGCATCCCGAACGAATACCCGGCAATCGGCTCGTCCGCAACCGCCGCGAGCCCGAACCGGCGCAGCGCATCCTCGACCAGATCGCCCGTGTTCTCGCGCGCCCACTGCCGGCACCAGAAGTACGTCGCCTGCCGTCCGGTGAGGCCGGGGTCGTCGAGCACCGCATCAGGAGCGAACCCGATCCAACGGCGGCCGTCACGCGGTCGCGCGGTCCCACACCAGCGCACGATGCCCCGGCGCGGCCGGGTCGATGTCGCGAGGATGCGCAACAGCGTTGTCTTGCCCGCGCCGTTTGCGCCCATGAGTGCCGTGCGCTCGCCTGGGGCGATGCAGAGATCGACGGGTCCGACGCCGCGACCATTGCGAAAACGATGCCCGACTCCGGCCGCGTCGAGGATCGGCGCGAGCCGGAGTGGCTGGCCCGGAGCGGTCTCGTCGACGCGTGGCTGCAGGATCACAGCGCCGGCGCCAATGTGAGGAGTGTCGCGACCTGCGCCGCGACTTCGGTGGGTTTGAACGGCGTCCGGACGAGACCCGCGGCTCCCGCATGCATCGCCGGCTCGGCAAGCTGCGGCTGGCGGCCGTCGATGATCGCCAGCCATCCGGCGCTGAGACGGGCGGCCGATGGCATTCGCACGATGCCCCGCAATCTGCAGGTCGATCAACCCGACGTCAATCGTGCCGGTGCCGATCGCGTCTTCAAGTGCCTGCGACGTGGCCACAGAAGTCACGTCGTGTCCCTCGCGGGCGAGCTTGTGCGAGAGGATGCGCGCGACCGCTGGTTCAGGCGTCGCGATCACGATGCGCCGTTGCGCTCCCGGTCGGAGATCAGTCGACATGCTGCGATCCCTCGCCACTCCACGCCAGGAGCGGCCATCCGTTCTCGTCGATGTCGCAGATGCGACACATCGCGCCTGCCACGCCGGCGCGCTCGAGCGACGCGCGTGCCTCGTCAGGTGTCGACTCGCACGATGCCATCAACGAATCGCCGTCCTGGGTGATCTCCCAGCCCAGTTCCTGAAGCACGCCGGCGGTCCAGCTGACCAGGCCGAGGCGGTTACGCAGACGCTCGCCGAGCGCGCTCACCGCCGCCGACGGGGTGATCACCGCGGCGTCGACGTCGATGCCTGGATCCTCCACCCCCTCGAGCTCGTACAGTCGTCGCATCCACTGCGGCCACGGCGGTTCAACGACAGCGCGCAACTCCTCACTCGCAGATCGAAAGAGGTGGAGCCGCAGCGCCACATGTCCCGCCTCGGGTGTGAGGATGTCGGGCGCATGAGCGTCGCTCATCCTGTGGAACCACCGAGCTGGCTCGGCTGCGAGTTGATGATCTGCTGGTTGTTGATCGTCAACTCCCCACTGATGAGATAGGGCTGACGCGAGTTCTCGCGAATCACGCCCATCACGATCATCATCACGCTGACCACGACGCCGAGCCCAAGCAGCAGCGCCTGGCTGCGCCGGCCGATCGCGCCCGGACGCATCTGTTCACGGCTCACCGCGCGAAGGTAGATCGTGAGCGCCCAAAGCCCGAGGAAGACCATCGCCATGAGCGCGCTCACCTTGTACGGGATGAAGTTACCAAGCGGGTTGAGGAGACCGCCGTCCCAGAAGGGCCGCGCCTCGTGCCAGGCGACGACATCCGCGTAGGTCGGAGCGAACCACGCCGGCAACGCCGCAAACATGGTGACGAGGAGGAGCACCAGCGCAAGCACTCCCTGGCGACGATGATGTGGCGCACCGGACGCGCGCATCCGGCGCCAGAAGTAGGCACTGCCGAGCGTAAAGATCATGCCCAGCAATGTGATCTGGACGAGAAAGACATTGCTGAGATCGCCGAACATCATGTTGAACCACGCCGGATAGGCGTGCAGCTGGATCTCCTTGGCGTAGGAATACCCAAGCCACGGCTGCAGGAGCGTCACCCCGAACGCCCACATCGCGCCCCACTGGGCCGCCCAATCCCAGTAGCGCGCCTCACGCAGCTGGACCGGCTCGGCGACAGGCGCCTCGAGTGCCAGCGCGCCGACCGATCGCACGGATCGGAGCGGTGCCTGCACGGCGGTGGTCCGCTCGATGTTGCGGTTCAGTCGCCAGTAGCGGAACGCTGCCCCAAATGCGAGGGCGGCGCCGGCCCACGCGATGTTGCCGACCGTGCGATGGATGGTGAGCGGGATCTCGGTCGGGTTGAGGACTTGATCGAGGAAGTTCGCATCGCCGCCGTTCGGGGTGAGCATGAACGACGCCACGGCGTCGATGAAGAACATCTGCCACCACTGGGCGAGGTTCAGCACGAAGAGCATGCCCAACCGAGCCGGCCGGTGGACCCGGAGCCGGTCCCAGTTCGCGTAGAGCGTGTAGAGCAGCACCACTTCGGCGAGAAACGTGAGCGCCTCGGCGAAGAACACCCAGAAGGTGATCTGCTGCAGCGCGACAAAGAATCGTCCCCAGATCGCTCCAAGGATGATCACCATGAAGAAGATCGCCACTGCGGCGCCGAAGCTGAAGATGTAGACCTCTGTCTTGAGGAGGCCGTGGCCGAGACGGTCGTGGCGCTCGTCGCCGCTCCGGCGGGCCATCCCGATCGCCTCGCTCACGATGGCGAGGGTCGTCGCGCCGATCAGGAATGCGGCAATCTGGATGTGCAGGAGGATCACGACGGCAACGAGCACGCCGTTGGTCAGGAGGTCGCCGGGAATCGGATTCAGAGTCATGGCCGCGGGTTCACAGGCCGTACAGGCGATTCACGCCGAGTGTCGCCAGAAAGATCACCGCGAAGATGACGAAGATCGCCGGCACGAGGATCTCGGGTCTGCGCGTGGGTCGTCGCTCCGGTGATCGGTCCAGCACGGGCAGCAGGAACATCGCCGCGGCACCGCCTCCGACGATAATCAGTACGCCGATGGCAATCAGCGGGTCCTGCGGCGTCAGCACCAGGAACTGGTCGAGCGGAAGATAAAACCACTCGGGCGTGGGCACGTATGTGAGGGTCGCGGGGTTGGCGATCGTGTCGAGTGGTGCACCGCCAATGCCGCCCATGATGAAGATGAACAGGATCAGCGCGGCGCTCACCAGCGTATCCTTGAAAAACTGATTCGGGAAGAAGTCAACGGTCTTGTTCGGTGCCGCATACCGCCGCTCGATACGCTTGGTGGGGTACGGCGGCTCCGCCGCGCGGATGCGCTCCGCGATCTCACGACTGGGATTGCCGGTGCTGGTGTCGTAGTTGACCCACGCGCCGAACTCGCCATGGCGCCGGAGCAGATAGATATGACCACCGATGAATGCGAAGAGCAGGAATGGAAGCACCCATATGTGAATCGCGAACGTCCGCGTGAGCGTGATCGGCCCGACGAAGTCACTGCCTCGCCAGAGCTGCCGCAGACCGTTGCCGATAAACGGAACGTAGTGGAGGATGTTGGTGATGACGGTCGCGGTCCAGTACGCGGCGTTGTCCCAAGGGAGCATCGCGCCGGTCGCAGCCAGACCGAGCACGAGAAAGAAAAGGATCACGCCGCTCATCCAGTTGAGCTCGCGCGGGCGCTTGTAGCTCGCGCTGAGAAACGTCCGCAGGGCGTGGAGCCCGATGACCAGGATCAGCGTGTATGCGCCCCAGAGGTGGAGTCCTCGAACCCACCCTCCGAAGGGATCGCTCGTCCGCAGGTAGTTGAGGCTCGACCATGCCTGCGTGACCGACGGAACGTAATCCAGCAGCAGAAAGATTCCGGTGAAGAGCTGCAGCAGGATGAGCACGAGTGTGGCGCTGCCAAGCGTGTACGCCCATCCGCCCTGTTTCGGGACGGCTTCGTACAGCCCCTTGTGGACGAGCCCCGTGAGGCCGGTGCGCTCGTCAAACCAGCGATACGCGGCCCGCGCGCGGCTCACCGGACTAGATCGATTCATTGAGCTGGTTCTGCACCTCGATCACCTCGCGGCCGGTCGTCGGATCGACACTCGTGCGGTGCACCCACTGCGCGAGCGGTTGTGGCGGAGGGCCGCCGATGTTGACACCGTCCATGTTGTAGAGGCCGCCGTGACACGGACAGAGGAACTGCTCGAGCTGCCCGTCCCAGTGCACGTCGCATTGCATGTGCGTGCAGATGTTGCTGAGTGTCAGCACACTGCCGTCTTCCTTGCGAACGACATAGACAACACGGTTGGTCGGCGGCGTTGGGAATCCCTGATCGCTCGGCATCGACGCAATCCGAGCCGTCGGCGTGTTGACTGGAATGCTCTCGATCGAGCCGATACTGACCCAGGCAAGTCGCCGCTTTGCGAAGAGCGGGCTCAGCACAAAGCCGACGGCGGGGATCGACAGCAAGGCTCCGATGAGTCCCATGCCCATTCCGGTGCCGAGCACCATGAACTGACGTCGCGAGTACTTCCGCATCAGCCGCGTCCTCCTGTGGCGAGCAGGCCAATCACTGCAGCCAACGCGAGGCCGACCAGGACGAGCAGTCCGACGGTGCTCGCGGCGACGATGAGCAGGGCGGGGCCGTGGTCACCGGCGCGCCAGACGCGGGCGGCTCCGACCCATGCCCACGTAACACCGGTGAGCAACATCGCGAGCATCGCGATGAGGAGGATCGAGTAGTACCAGGCGGCCTGAAACTGCGCCGCCCGGATCTCGCCAATCATCGCTGGCACTCGCTCACGGGTAGAGATCCGCCGGTGGTGTGAAGCGCTGCTGCGCCTGTGCCTGGGTCAGCACGCCGTAGACCGCGTAATCGCCACGCGCGCCTTCCTTGATCACCCCCATCAGCAACGAGGTCAGGAGAGCGAACGATCCGACCAGCACCAAGACTGGTCGCAACAACCGCGAAGGCCGCGGCTGTGGCCGGACATCGGTTGGTCGCGTCCCACACGGGCGGACGCCGACGTCGCCAGAGATGGACTGCGGTTGCGATGATCGCGATGCCGATCCCGACAAACCGGGCGCCCTCCCATGCAGACGGCAGGATCGCGTCCGGGAGCGACGCGAGGACCATCCCCGCCAGGGACGTCAGGGTCGCCGTTGCGGCGAGAGTCCGTGAGCGCTGTGCCGCGGGGCGCTCGAGCCAGAGCGCAACGTTGCCGCCGACCAGGATGATGCCAACGAAGACTTCCTGCACCACCATCAACCAGGCCGTGCCGCCGCTCACGAGGTTCGTGAAGAATCCCGGCTGGGCGCTCTGGAGTACGAAGCTCAGGATCAGACCCTCGATCGGCATGAGCAGTGCGAGCCCCAAGCCGATCCGTAGATTGAGATGGGCAGCCCAGCCCTGAAATGCGCGTTCCCCGGCATCGGCAGATCGGCGCAGCCGCACCGCCGCATAGGCCGCCAGAAAGAGCGCCGTCCACGAGATGTTGCCGATCAGGCGATGGACGAGCAACGGCCAGTACGCCGCATTGAGGGTCGCGTCCCACAGGCCTCCGTTGAACGGGGTGATCAGGTACGCGTCAAGTCCAACGATCAGGAAGACGAAGAGGGTCTGCAGTCCGGCGACGACCGTGCCGAGGATGGCGTGCGTTCGCGGCGTGAGCCGCCCCCAGCTGTTCCGGTACCAGGTCAGCAGCGGGGCGATCAGAAAGAAGAGTCCGAACGCGAACGCGAGCAGCGGCAACAGCACGTTGAAGAGCTGGCCGAACCCGTTACCCCAGAGGCCGATGAGAAGCACCACGGCAAAGACCGCGAGCGTTGCCCCAAGGCTGAACACGAAGTAGAAGCTGTTCACCGCCGAATGGGCGTACCGCCACGGTCGAGGATCATGGGTCGCCAGCGCACGCCACTCCATGACGACGGCCAACGTGATCGCGCCCACCGAGAACTCAGCGACGGCAACGTGCAGCAGGAAGATGATCCCCACCGGAATGCTGTTGCCGAGCCAGGGAAATTGCGGCGGTGTGACCTGGAGGGCAAGCATTCGATCAAGCTCCACGCCGCTTCCGACCACCGTCTATGGCAGGGTGGCGTCGGCGGCGTGAACGAGCTCGCCATTCGCAACCTGGCGCCGACCGAGCGAGTCGACAACCGGCGCCGTCACCTCATTGAGCACGTGAGGGCACGCGGGCCGGTCAGTGTCTTGCGATGGCGCTTGATGTATGGGACATCCAGCGGGCGCGGTTGTTGCCGGCGGGGGTTCGCTGGCGCGCATGCGAGCACGGGCTTCCGCGATCCCAGCCTCGGCATGGAGCACCGTCACCTCGCTCGCCTTCAGTGCAATTGCCAGCCGTTCGACCTGCTCCACAGCCAGACTGCGAAGGAATCCACCGGGGATCCGTTCGATCCGCTCCTGGGCTTCCGGGCTCCACGGAAGATGTGCTCGCTGCTCGCTGCCCGAGGTCGCACCGTCAGCACCGAGTGGCGCGCGATGCGGGCCGGCACCGGCGTCGAGTGCCTCGACCTCAGGGAGGACAAAGGGCGCAGCGACATCGGCGGTGATGGCTGGAAGCCGTCTGGTGCGTGCGGTTTTTTCGACGATCGCCTTCACCCGGCGACGGAGATACCCGGCCGGAAGCTGCTGCAGGAGCGTCCGCGCTTCAAGGGTCCAGCCGAGCTTGTGACCATCGAAGGTGTCGCTCGCCATCTCGCCCTCGGCGCTCGCGGCACGGGCTACCGCTCCGACATCGATCTGCTCGAACATGTCGCCATCGCTCCCGCAGACCGGGCATCGCGCGGGCGCGTCGGTCCGGGCCGCGTAACCGCAGGTGCGACAGATCGCACGAGCGCTTTCCGGGGGAGCCTCATCGAGCATCGCCGCGGTGGCGGCGTCGAGCGCCGAACTGACCTCCTCAATGCGCCGCATCGTCCGCCGATACGGCATGAGGTCGTCAAGCGCCGTGTCCACGTCTCCCGAGGACACGACGCTGTGCCCTCGTTCGGTGCACCAGCGCAGGACGGCGGTTCGAGCGAGTCCTCGAGCGGCCGCAGGGACACCCTCCATGCGCGCCTCTGCCTCCGGCGTCCAGACCACGCTCGCCTCGGCTCGGACATCGATCGGGGGGACGTGCGTCCGGTTGCACACCAGCACGTTGCACGCAGCATTGCGAATCAGGTGATCCGTGTTGCTGCCGAGGTCCATCCCGGGGGGAGAGTGCACGCCGACACGACCGCATACCAGCAACCAGGCATCGCGTTCAGCGGCATATCGCGCCACACGCTGAAACGCCTTGCCATCGAGCAGGGTGATCGGCAGCTCAACACCCATTTCCGCGGCCTGCGCCTGGGCGACGCGCAGATGCGAACTCGTAGATCTGCGCCAGACCACTGTCGATGATCTCCTCGTGTAGCGCCTCCTGCTCTTTGAAACGAAACACCTTGGAGGCCTTCTCAGAGAGGACATCGACGATGCCGTTGAACACGCTGTAATGGAGGTACGGGTCGTAGACCGCCACTGCCTCGACCTCTTTCTTGAGTGCCTGGCCGAGCGAAAGCGCGACCTGCAGGCCGCCGAACGACTGTGGTGATCCGTCGATGGCCACGATGATGCCGCCTTCCATGACGGCGTCCCCGGTACGGCGCACGATCAAAGAGTCCGTCCGGATTCGTCGCGCTACGCGATCCGCGACGCTGCCGAGACGTGAGTCCTTAACCGCCCCCGTTCCCAGCGCGCCCATGACGACAAGGTCGGGACGGACCTCCTCGATGTCGGCGACCAGCTCTTCCCAGTTGCGTCCGTCTCGAGCGCGCGCCTCGAATTCGATCTCGCGCTCGAGACAACGATATCGCATCACATCGGTGTAGCTTTCGCTGATCAGCTGCAATCCCGTGGTGATCAGCGAGTCATGGATCCGGCGTTGCCGGAGGAGCTCCGCCTCGTCCTGGTACTCGTCCGGGAGCGTGTACTCCATCTGTTTGAAGCGGTAGTCGTGCATGCGTGCCGCGTAGACGTGCATGCCGATGCAGCGGGACGAGAACGCCTCCGCAAGCTCGAGAGCCACGGTGGTTCCAGCATCGGAGTGCTCTGAGTTGTCGAGTGCCACGTAGATGCTCTTGTACATGGACTCCTGTGCCCCATTGACCGCCGACACACAAGCCGCCCTCGGCCCCGAATGATACAGGATGTCTACCATATGATGTGTCGGGATCCGAGCCCATAGGTGGCTACTGAGGTGACAGACATGAGCGACTACACCGCACTCAGAAGATCATCCGCACCGCTGCCCGGTCTCCCACGAGCCGGGGGCCGGATCTGCGCCCGGTGGATGTCCCGTCCCGCAGGGGGCCCACTGGACGGAAGACGGGCATCAGGTGGCGCTGAAGACGGCAAACGCGCATGCCGCAGCGAGCCATCTGGAGGCCGAGCGTGCTGCGTCGATGGCGCACGCGGTTGCGGATCAGCGCGCCGGCGATCGCGGGGTGGACGAGATCAACGAACGCTTCATCGCGCTGATCGGAGGGAAGCTCGGATACGGGCACCCGCTCAGCGGACGCACAGGGACGCTCGAGTTCACCTGGACGCCCGAGGCGGAAGAACGGCTCAAGGAGGTGCCGGAATTCTGCCGCGAGCTCACCAGGTGGCGAGTTGAATGGACTGCGCACAAGAAGGGGCTCGGATCCGTGATCACCCCCGACGCCATGGAAACGAAGTACGAGCTCTGGGGCGAGGTCTCACATCGGATTGAGGCGCGCGGCGGCCAGAGCCTCCCGTGGACCCCGAGCGCGCTCGCGCGTCTGGACCGCGTGCCCGACTTCGTTCGCGGTCAGGTGATCGAGGCAGTGGAGGGCGGGGCTCGGCGGCTGCATCAGGACCTCGTCGACGACACGGTCCTCGACGACACGATCAGGCGATGGACGGCCACCGGCGACTTCCATGAGGGCCGCTTCGGCTTTCGCTGACCCGGCTATGGATTTGCAGACGCAACAAATCACCCCAAGGAGAACGCCCCGATGAGCAACACTCGGCGCGACGCAGAAACTCAGTCTCCCAACCGTCCGGAGGCTACAGGTGCCCGTGACAACGGAGCTACCGCACTACCCGCATCGATCGACAAAGAGAAAACGCCGGAGTTTCACCCTCAGACCGCGCGTGAGGTCGTCGAAAAGGTCAAACAAGAGACATCTGAGGGACCAGGCATCGTTGTCAAGGCGAAGGCCGCACTGGAGGAGGTGGATCGTCAGGTGGCCGGCGAGTATGAGAAGCGTGAGGATCGCGTCGGGACCGAGTAAAGCGTCTCGGGCTTCATGGAGGCCGCGTTTCTGAGCCCCAGCCGCCGACCGCAGAGCGGCGGAGCGTCGCCAGGCGCCATCTCGGTAAACGGGTGAGGTCATCCTCGAACACCTCCAGGACGACCCGGTAGCGCTGTCCACCGGGTTCAACTCCACAAGCACGAACCTGGTCCCTCCGATGGCCTCAGTCCTTGCGGACGTTAGCCGCCACTGCAACGGTTCCAGCCGGTGTTTCAGGAGCAGCGCTGATGCTCCCATTCCAGGTGAGCATCCTCGGCACGCCAAGCCCCGCCGTCACGCCGACAAACCTGCTCTACAACGTCGTCGCGACACCCGGGGCGCTGCGGCGGTATTGGCGTCAGGGCCAACGCGGTGGTCACCTCGCTCGCCCGCTCCTCATCGGGACGCTCCCGGGAGTCGTCATCGGGTCGATCGTTCGTGTTGAGCTTCTGCGCATCGGCTCCGTCTCACGGGCTCGACACTGGTGGTCATGGCAGCAGCTGTTGGCTGCGTGGGCGGTATCTACGGCATCAGTGGGGGGTCAATCCTGGCCCCGATTCTCATCGGCGCGGAATGAGGAGCCGACCGCGGACGATCGGGCCACACCTCCCACGAGCCCTGAAGCTGCACTGGGTAACGCGTGCTGGCCGCGCTCTGGGCGGCTGCACCCGTCAAGTCATGTGGGCGCCCCACGTCGTCCTGAGCGATTGACCCGGCTCCAGTCGTATCAAGCCATCGCCGCTCTGGAAGGCGTTCGGTGGGCACGTCATCGGCTCGGTGCCGAGACCGCGACGCCGCCGGCCGGGCTCAAGCGTGTCGCCGGTATATATCTCGAGAATCGGGTAGTGCTCGTCCACCAGAGCTCGACACAGTGTCCATCGAGCCCTGAGAGGCGGACCCATGCCCGGCCAAACTCGTCACGAGCCAGGTCGGTGAAGGCGAAGTCCACCTGCTGGCTCCCAATCGGCCTGGGCTCGGAGAAGTCGAACGGCGTGCCGGCCACGGGTTCACTGCCGGTGGGTAACTGGCGGACGGCGTCGGTCAGGATCCGGGTCCCGGCATCGAGCTCCAGCGTGCAGGCATCGATGAGTTCGGTTCCCGGTGAGAGGTAGGGGTGCTGGCCGCAGCCATACGGGCACGGCGACGCGCCGACGTTGGTGGCCGTGGTCGCCACGACCAAGCCAGCGTCGCCGAGCTCGTAGGCAACGCTGACATCGAGGCTAAAGGGATACCCCGTCATTGCATGGAGCCTCGTTGCCATCACGACACGGTTCGCTGTCCGCTCGACCGCGCGCCAGGAACGCCAGCGCAAGAGGCCATGGATGGCGTTGCTCTTCTCCGGCTCGGTCAGCGCCAGCTGGTAGCCGGTCCCATCGAACCGGTAACGCCCGTCGGCGAGGCGGTTGGGCCACGGAACGAGCACATTGCCGTGCGCCCCATCGCACATGGCGTCGATCGGAAAAGGGTCAAGGACGAGGCGTCCGCCCACCTCGTACTCGCGGACACCGCCGCCGACCTCGACGATCGTCGCCCGCTGACGCCCACTCGCGATCTCGAACTGCTCACCGGACGGCGCAATCGTCACCTGAACACTGGCCATTGCGCCGGCTTACCGTAATCGCTCGTGGAACACCTCGGAGATCAAGCTGCAGAACAGGGCACCGCCCGGCGAACAACTCGGCTTGGGACGACCGAGACACGGCGACACATCGGGCTCGCGTCGAGGATGGTTGGAACACACACATTAATACAGTACGTGCCCCGATTCGGCGTTCTTGTCGGACCGGACCCATCTTCGAATCCGGCTGGTCAAGTCCCGGGTAGTGGTGTGAATTCGGTGGACTGCTCACAACGTTCGTGTCCGTCAAATCGGGGCACGCCCAACGAGGCGATGTCGGCGTCGCTACAGGTTGAGCAGAGGGCCGGATCGAGCCCAAAGTGTTTATGCGTTTCCACTGAGCCAATCGTACCCAGACCGCTAGGTAGGTCGCGGCGATGTGCGCTCACCGGCCGCCCGCCGCCATTGTGTCGCGCAGCCCGGTTTCTGCGTCGTCGCAGCCGAGGTCAGAGCGACAGGCCGGCATGCTCGACTTGGTCGGCAGCGCGCCGGGCGCGTCGGTGTGTGACGTTGCCGCCTGTGTAGTGCGGGTACGCGACGCCGGTTTTCAGGTTGTCAGATGCGGTCATCGTCCAGTACTACCCAGTGCAAGCCGCGATGGTGAACGCGCCACTCACGCTCATCTCATTGTCGGCCTGGAACTTGTAATGCCACGTGCCCACTTGCGTCAGCGGACTATAGGTGCCACTGGGATTCACGTTCTGGTACACGATGACGGATGCACCAGTCGGCGGATACACCGTAAGCTGGTAGTAGACGTTACCAGCGCCACTCCATGTAATTTCGCCACCGCCAGCGGTACCAACCGGATCACATGCGGTCACAGTGATTGTAGGCGTGACCGGTGCGGGCGTTGAGATAGGTGTCGCGGTGGGCGTCGGCGCTACTGTCGCGCTGGGAGCCGGCGCTACTGTCGCCCCGACAGTCAGCGCGGGAGTTGGGGAAGCAGTCGGCGCGATTGTCGAGCCACATGCCGCGAGGCCAAGGGCGGCGATCGCATAGCCGATGGCGATTGTGACTTTCATTTTCTGCCTCTATCCATTCAACCCATTCAACGCGAATACTTCATCCGCGGTTATGGCATTTATGTGCCGCCGGTCGAGGGCAGCCATGCTGACGAGCCGCCCGCTATGACGCTGTGCGCGTCGGTACGGCGTCGAGAGGTTCAGGAAGGTGTGGGCCGCTCACCCGCGAGGAACTCGTAGCCTGGCCGTTGGTTCATCAACGACACGATCGGGGTCTGTTCGATGACGGCAACGAAATTGACTTCCCATGACTGACCACGACATGCACGGGCTGGGCCGCAATGACATCGCCAAGAAGGTCGACAACGCGGCGCGCAGGGCGGCGGAGTCCCCTGCCCATTTGAGCGACGAGCTCGCCGGCCTGCTCCGCGAGATCGCCGAGAACCACCGTAAGTTGGAAATGCTTGAACTCCAACGCTGAAGACCTTATGAGCGGAGGCCTGCCCCACAGGACTGAACGTCTGTTCTAGAATCTGCACATGCGTGCAGCACCCGGCGACCTCACCGCCGCAGCCGCAATTCGGGAGACAGCCATGCGGCTCTTCGCCCAGCGGGGTGCCGCTGCAGTGACCATTCGCGAGATAGCTGCCGAGGCCGGGGTTTCACCCTCGCTGGTCATTCACCACTACGGATCGAAGGAGGGACTGCGGGACGCCGTCGACAAGCGAGCGATCGCCCTCGTCGACGCGTTGGTTACCGAACTCACGACCTCTTCGAGTGGTGGGCCGAGCGCGTCGCTGGCGGCAGCCCTCGCCGGGGAACTTGAAGGCGATCCGCTGCTCCCCGCGTACTTGCGACGTCTCCTCATCGACGGCGGCACGCCTGCCGAGACGCTCTTTCGGCGCCTTTTCGAGGCGGTGCTCTCGGGCTTTGCAACCCTTGAAGCGGCAGGGCTGGTGCGCCCTTCGGCCGACGCCGAAGTCAGAGCCGCCTTCCTGTTGGTCAATGACCTCGCGGTTGTGCTGCTTCGTGACCAGGTGCACGAGGTCCTCGGCATTGATCCCCTCGCACGCTCGGGCATGGAGCGCTGGACCACCCAAGTGCTCGACGTCTATTCGCGCGGGGTGCTGACGATCGGTGAGGTCTCCTCCACTGAAACGGATCCGTCTCGTGGGGCCGCGTGATGACGGTTGTGGTGCGCGCGGAGAACCTGACCAAGACCTTTGGGACACACCGTGGCATCGTCGGCGTTGACGTCAGCGTCGCGGAGGGAGAGATCTTCGGGTTCCTTGGCCCGAACGGGTCCGGCAAGTCAACAACGATCCGTCTCCTGACCGGCCTCTCACGTCCGACGTCGGGCACCGCAAAGGTCTTTGGACTCGACCCCTTCGCCGACGCTGTCGAGATTCATCGACGCGTCGGTTATCTTCCAGGGGAACTCGCGCTCCACCGTCGCCTGACCGGGCGGCAGCACGTCGACTTCGCTGCCAAGGTCCGCAGTCTGCAGGACAGAATCTTCCTCGATGAACTGGTGGACCGGTTCCAGGTCGACCTCGAGCGGCCGACCCGCAAGTTGTCCAAGGGCAATCGACAGAAGATCGGCATCCTGCTCGCCGTCATGCATCGACCTGAGCTCGTCATCCTCGACGAGCCCACATCGGGACTCGACCCCCTGATGAAGGATGAGTTCGAACGTCTGATGCGTGAACTGGTCAGCACCGGGGCGACCGTCTTCCTCTCTTCCCACGAACTCGACGAAGTGCAGCGGGTCGCGACGCGCGTGGCGATCATCAAGGACGGGCGCCTCGTCGTCACCGACACGGTCGAGGCGCTGCGGCGGCGGGCGCCGCGGACCATCGAGTTCTCCTTCCCAAAGACCGTCGATCCGAGGCCCTTCGCATCGATCGAGGGCGTTCACGTCGTCGCCGCCACTGGGACACGCATCACGTTGGCGCTCCTCGGTGCTGTTGCTCCCGTCCTTCAAGTCGCTGCCCAGCTCGATCCGGTCGACGTGGTCGCGCGCCCAGCCGACCTCGACGAACTCTTCCTCACCTACTACCGAGACCAATCCGCGGAGGAGCCCGTCGGTGCGCGCTGACATCGCCGTCATCGACCTCCGCTTGCGCCGGCGAGCACTCCTCAGCTACGTGGTCGGGATGGCGCTGTACGCATTGGTCATCGTGGCGCTGTACCCGCAGTTCAAGGGCGCCACGAGCCTCGACCAACTCACGAAGAACGGGTCGACAGTTGCGGCACTCTTCGGGGCGACGGGGTCACTGACGTCACCGAGCGGATGGCTCGACGCCAACATCTACGAGAACTTCCTCCCGCTCATCATGCTGCTCATCACCGTGGGCTACGGCGCGTCATGCATTGCCGGACAGGACGAGGACGGCATACTGTCGCTTGCCGTGATCCTCCCCATATCGCGACGCGCCGTGGTGCTGCAAAAGGTTGGAGCGTTGACGGTGCAGGCGCTGCTGCTGGCGATCGCAACCATGGGGTGCATCCTCATCGGCAGACAGTTCGATCTCTCCTTCCCGTTCACGCATCTCGCCGGCTTGAGCCTTGGCGTCGCGCTCCTCGGTGTCGACTTCGGGCTGTGCGCGGTCGCCGTCGGGTCGATCACCGGTAGCCGCGGGACTGCGCTCGGCGTCACCGCGACGCTGGCCGCCACGTCATATCTGGCGAGCTCACTTGCGCCGGTGATCGGATGGATTCGCCCAGCTCGGTACGCTTCGCTCTTCTACTGGTCAGTCGGAAACCAGCAGCTCGCCGACGGTCTCAGCCTCGCGTCCGTTGGGGTGCTGATCTCCGTGGGGGCCCTCCTGACGCTGGCCGCCGTTGTCGGATTCCAGAGGCTCGACCTTCACTGATTCAATCAAGACGGTCTGTATCGCAGCCAGGCGGCGCCAACTCTCGCCCGCATCGGCTCGGTCGCCAAGGCGATGTGGACAGCGCTCCGTCAGCGACCGCCGATGGCGGCCGGCTGCGCCATCTGGAGTGGATGTACAACGACGGCGCCACGTGTTCGCGAGTGAGAGAAAGCGCCCTGGCGCCGCCGCATTGGAGGAAATGGGGCTGATGCTTCCTAGCTGCTGAGACCGTGGCTGATGTTGGAGAACACGTTGTTCACCTGATGGCCGACCGTCGTGAGGATGACGATGACCACGATCGCAATGAGGACGAGGATTAGGGCGTACTCCACCATCCCCTGTCCACGCTCGTCCGAACCGTCGAGCGCCTCTTCCAGTCGCGTCAACGCGAACTCACGGCAGCGGATGACCGAGGATTGCATGGCTTCTCCTGAGCACTGATGATTTGAGATCACAATGCAAGACCGACTTGAAAGCCGCTGAAATACTCAGTGACAAGGGCTCGTACCACCAGGCAACCCCGCGTGACGAGGATGTGACGTCGTGCCCGGGTCCCCTGGGTTCGAACAAGGCTGGGAGCAACCGGGGCAAAAGGCCTCGACGTGCTGGTTAACCCTATGCGAGAGGTGATGCGTGCACACGGTCTATGCCGTCAGGAGCGCATAGACGAGGAACGCGTAGGCGATGGGCAGGCCATCTGGAGCACCTACATGACGACCTGTTAGCGCCGTCCACCAGGTTCAACTCCATAAGCACGTACCTGGTCCCTCCGATAGCGCTCAGTCCTTGCGGACGAGCGGACTGGAGGGAAGCCGGCTATGTCAAGCATCAGGCGGACGCGCCGCACACCGTCAAGCATCTCTTGGACCTGCGGTGTCAAGTATGTGCCGGACTTCTACACTGCTCTCCGGCAGCCAAAACTGTAAGCGCTATGTATGCGCTGGACTGCCACAATCTCTAGGAATGAGCAGCGGTAACCGGCCTCAACTGTGGGGAATGATGCCTTTTGCTGGAAAAGCCATCATTCCCGTTTAGAGCACTACACCCCGTGGCGCGTAGGCGCCCAACACCCCTCGCAACCGCCTCCACGCGAACTCAACTTGCGCGTCCGTCGGGGAGACAGGACTCGAACCTGCGACCCCCTGGTCCCCCAGACCAGTCCTCATTTCCCGATGAATGCTGAGTTCGATTTAGAGTAGTTTTATGCGGAATTGGTCGGAATGACGACTAGTCCCTCCGTGTTGGAAAGCGCTGGAATCGACTGCAACTGCATGGAATCCGGGCGACCCGGTGCGGGTTGAGGTTCGCAACCAGCGGTCAGGCCCATTCGTGGTCGACGAGATCTCGAAGAGCCGGAAGATCTGTGGCGAGGTACTCCCAGACGCGTTCCATCGCAACACCCATGTAAGCGTGAGCCACCACGTTACGAAAGCCGACGATGGCCCGCCATGGAATAGCTGGATGGCGTTCCTTGAGGTCATCGGAGAGCCGGCCGGCGGCATCGGCAAGAACCTCCATCCGTCGGACTACGGCGTCTTGCAGCAAGTGTTCGGCGAGAAAAGCTTCTCGGCCGCGAGCCGAGTATTGAGCAAGAAGGTCGAGGCACTCAGCGATGAAGCCCAGCAGCTCATTATCGGTGCTCACAGCACGCGTGCTTCACGCAAGAAGTCGTGTACGAGCCCGGATATCCTGAATGCCCGCCTCATCGATGACATCAACGGACCGTCGGACGATGCCGACGCACGCTTCCCTGAATTCATCGAGCGCCGCGAAGTACGCCGCGCCCTTGAGGTCGGGGCGCACGGTGACCATGAGGTCCACATCGCTCTCGGCCCGAGCGGTGCCCCGCGCGACGGAGCCGACGACACGAACCTGCTGAATACCACGCGCTGTAGCGGCGGCACGGATCCTCCCGTTGAGGCGGCGCAGTTCCTCGGTCGACGGCGGGGTGGCAAGCCCGGGAATGATGGTCGTCGTCAAGGACCTCCCTGTGGCGGTGGCGAAGCGCTCGAGGAAGGACAGCGTGTGCGAGGGTCCGCTGCCGCTCTCGGCGCGTGCGATCACGGATTGGGTCGTCCCCATGCGTGCTGCGAGAGCAGCCTGGGAGAGCCCGGCGGCGCGCCGGTTGGCGCGGAGCGCCACGTAAAGCGGGTCATGCGGCATGGAGCCAGTATCGCATATTTGCGATAATCAGCGCCCGTAGGTTCTGGACTAGAAGCCGGGGCGAGATACCCAGGTGGCATCGATGTTCCGGCTCGCCCCTGGCGTTCGAAGGGCACGTCGCCACCGAAACCGACCTTTCCGAGGCTTAGTCCCGACCTGGGCCGTCCCTTTGATCTCCATCGACGGATTCCAATTGTGGGTATGCGGCTCCGTGGCTTACCGGCCGACCCCCCATCCAGGCTGAGAGACTCTGCCGATGGCCGACGTTCCACCTGGACTCATCTTGCAATGGCTGACCGAACCGAGCATGGTCAACGCGCGTACGCGCCGTCAGCTTCTCAGCTGCTGGCGCGATGTCGTAAATGCCGGAGGGGCGGTCGGCTTTCCGTTCTTGCCGGTGGAGGACGCGCAAGTCCTGCCGGCAGTCGATGCCATGGTTGACTCGCTCAACCCGCTGGTCAACCGGCTACTGCTCGCGACCGTGGGCGAATCGTTGGCCGGTTGGCTGCTCTTGGCTGGCAACACGGCGAAGGTCACGGCTCACTGGGCGCGGGTGCTGAGAGTGCAGACCGCCATCGCTCACCGCGGGACGGGCATCGGCCGGAGCATGATGACTGAAGTGTCTCGCGCCGCTCGAGACGACATGGGCCTCCAGCAGCTGCATCTGGAGCTGAGAGCGGGCCTCGGATTGGAATCCTTCTACGGCGCCTGCGGCTGGCGGGAGGTCGGCAGATGGCCCGCTGCGCTGCGACTGAGCGAAGACGACTACCGCGACGAGGTGCTCATGGTTCTGAAGTTACAGTGATGGAGCTCGACACTATACGCTGCAGAGTAGTGGCGGCCACCATATAGTGTCGGCAATGGCAGCAACGTGAGTCGCCAGTCGTCTTACGTTGCAACCATTTGGGCGCCGCCGTCGGGGAGACAGGACTCGAACCTGCGACCCCTGGTCCCCCAGACTAGTCCTCGTTTCCGAGAGCGTAACCGAGTTCAGAATGTGTGGTTTCGTGGCGGATTGGTGGAATGACGACTAGTGCAGGTGCGATGGAATCGATTGGAATTCCGTCAACACACACGCACACGTACTGCACATTGCTTCCCTCCCCCTCCGCTCTGTACTTTGGGCACTCTGGCGGCCGTCGGGCGCGCCGAGCCTCTAAAGTCCATGAATCTGGTGACAGGACACTCGTGTGAGCGACGCGGCTGTCCTTCGAGATCTCTCGAGCCGTACCTGCGAATGTAGGTGAACTATGGCGGCGCCGACCCGCGCTGACGGAAGCGCGCCGGCGGCTCGACGCCGATCGATGGAGGACCTTGCGCTTCTTCGTTCACGCACACATATGCGGTCAGCCACCACTCCTCTCGCACCTCGTCGATCTCTCCCTCACCAACAACAAAGCAGGTGTTGAGCCACCGATACGACTCCACCTCGGTAGTCAGTTCAATGCGGACTGTGACCGCACGCCGACGCCCGCCTGCTTGCTCATCGACGCTCTGGCCATGGATGGAGATGAGAATGTCCTTGCCCTCCCTGGTAGTGAGGAAGCCACGGAGGTTCGGCGTCCAAACGCCGTCGTCCCGACGCCGAGGATAGTTGGCCCATATCAGCGTTCCTTCGATGTCGCCGGTTACTTCTCCCCCTCCGTGGCCGAAGCCAAGCGCTTCCTCGCCTCGCTCGGGACTTCCGCCATAGGGCTGGTGCCAGCTGGCGCGGGAGTACTGCATCGTGATCTTGCAGAGCGGTTCGATGCGCATCAATGGACCCTCCTTCGTAACCCGTTGATCCTGCGCCTCACGTCCCATTGAAAGCAGCGAGCGAGCCTCGTGAGTGAATAGACATCGAAGTGAAGGCGACGACACCTTGCAACGAGCTTCGCCGCGAGCGGTGATCGCGAATACCACGAGTGCAACTGTCACCCCATCCCGCGTGGCGGATCCGAGCTGTACGCGGGTCGCGGAATTCGCTGGTAGTTCAGGCGCGGCTCACTTCCCCCGGTCTTCAGTCGGCCGAGGCCGTTGCATACGCCGGGCGCCCGCTAGGCCGATAGACCTGGATCATTACCCCGCTCGGAGTGGACCGGGAGTCGATCAGCTCGAGCGCCGTGTCCGGGCCCCTGTCGGGGAATAGCCGCGTGCCCTGGCCGAGGATCACGGGGTAGGTGAGCAGGGTGATCTCGTCGACAAGCTGGTTGTCGAACAGCCAGCGGACGAGGCTACCGCTGCCGTGCACCTGCAGCTCACCCGCGGGCTTGGCTTTCAGGTCGCCGATGGCTGCCGCGACGTCTCCGGAAAGGACGGTCGTATCCGTCCATTGCGGGTCGGTGAGCGTGGTGGATGCCACGTACTTGGGCTTCGAGTTCAAGGCCCCCCCGATGGGACTCTGCCGCATCGCCTCAATTGCTCCCCAGGAGCCGGCAAAGGTCTCATAGGTCAACCGCCCGAACAGGAACGCGTCGGCGCGCTGCATGGACTCGGTGAGGAACGCAGTTGCCTCGTTGTCGAACAGCGGCCCGGCCCACCCGCCGCGCTCGAATCCGCCTCTGCGGTCCTCGTCTGTCCCGCCGAGCCCCTGCATCACTCCATCGACGGAGATGTGCGTGATGGTCGTCAGTCTCATGGGTTTCTTCCCCTTTTCCAACTAGTTGAGCTTTCAACTATGCGTTGTAGTGACATTACCAGATTTGATTGAAATGTCAACCAACAGGCGGAACTGCTGGTAGGCTGGGGATATGGCCGGGACCCGGTGGCTGAGCGAGGACGAGCAGCGGACCTGGCGGACGTTCGTAATGGCCACCAAGCTGCTGTTCGATCAGCTGGAACAGGAGCTCGACGAGCAGACGGACGTTCCGAGTCACTACTACGAGGTCCTGGCCCGCCTCGCGGAGGTCCCCCAGCGACGGCTGCGGATGAGCGACCTGGCCGACCTGTCCCAGTCGTCGCGCAGCCGGCTGTCCCACTCCATCGCCCGGCTGGAGTCGCTCGGCTGGATCCGGCGCGAGGCCTGTCAGACGGACCGCCGGGGAGCCTTTGCCGTGCTCACCGACGAGGGCTTCTCCGCCCTCGAGGCTGCCGCCCCGGTGCACGTGGAGGGTGCGCGCAGGCACCTGTTCGACCAACTCGACGTTGAGCAGCTCGAGGAGCTGCGGCGGATCAGCGAGCGAGTGCTCGAGCACCTGGTGGCCGTCAAAGAATTGTCCCCCGAGGAACTGGGACGGCTCGGCATGCCCCTCCAGCCACGCAGCTAGCTATCGCCAGCCCACGCCGGGATGAACACATCGCCCACAGCAATCGGGTCGAACGCGTGCCACTGAGAGCGCCTTTGGAATAGGCGTCGACGGCACCGATGACTTGTTCCGCCATGCGTCGTCTCTACCGGTGATGAGATGGGACGTTACACACGGGGAGGTCAGTTGAATGTCTAGATCTGTGCTCTATATGTCGATGTCACTTGACGGCTTTATCGCCGGCCCCAACGACCATTCGGGAAACCCCGGAGGCGACGACTTCATGCGTCTGCACCGGTGGTATGGGTTTGCCTCGGACGCTGGGCCGACCGCCGAGACCGTTGATGGGTCGGGGATTGGCCGGCAATTTCTCGATGAAGGCAACGAGACGGGTGCGGTCCTCGCCGGTCGCAATACCGTGGAGCAGGTCGATCACTGGGGCGGCGACCACCACGACGGCGTTCCAATCTTCGTAGCCAGTCACAGGCCGCCGGGATCGTCGGTCGCGAAGTACCCATTGGTGACGTACGTGACGGATGGGATCGTCAGCGCGATGTCACAGGCGAAGGCCGCTGCAGGTGCCCGCGACGTGCTGGTCCATGGTGCATACACGGCACAGACGGCACTTGCGGCAGACGTGCTCGATGAGTTGCAGATTCACCAGGTGCCGGTGCTGTTCGGTAGCGGCCGCCGACTATTCGACGTGTTGCCGACTAGGGTCGAGTTGGAGATCGTTCGAGTGATCGACACTCCAGAGGCCACGCACATCCGCTACCGCATTGTGAGGTAATGCGGCACTTCGGATTGGATGTCGAGGAGAACCTGTGGGCACAGTAATGATGCCCCAACGTGGTGTCGGTGGACGGCTAATCGCCAACGGGCTGCGCTTGTTGCGACCAGCCTCAACTCGAGATCCGATGGCCCAAAACTTCAATGCCGTCCTGGGATGGCACACCGCCTCACGCACACGTACATGAGACGTACAAGCTAGGTGCACAATGCGCGAGCTTTTATCATCCAGGTGACACAGGGCAAGGTGGAACCGACGATTGACGATCGTCTTCAGGCGCGGCGCTGACACGGCAGAGTATCCCGCGAGCCTCAGTGAGCAAGTGGCGGTCGAGTGTGGAACCGGGCACGTGATGTCACCCAATAGCTTGTGCACCACGGGGAGTTCATGATTCACGATGAGCCCGACACCTACATCCTCTGGCACTGTGCCAGCCTCGCGAGCAGTGAATACGCGTCCGTGAGCAACCGGGACAATGGTCACCGTCTCCAGGGGTTGACGGTCATGCCACTCGAGTATCGTCCTTGTCACATCGACTACGCAGTTGCGGTCGACGCAGCCTGGTCGCCGAACTTCGTGACGGCCACCATCACCACACCAACTCAGATTCGAACTCGTCATCTCGAGCGCGATGCAAATGGGCACTGGCGACTCGACGGGGAGGCAGCGGCTTACCTCGATGGATGCACCGATGTCGACCTTGGCTGGACGCCATCCACCAACACGGTTCCGATACGCCGCTTGGACCTTGCAGTAGGAGACACGGAAACTATAAGCGCCGCCTGGATGCGGTTCCCAGAGCTCGATGTCGTCGTGAGTTCACAGCGGTATACACGGCTCGCTGATGACTGTTGGCGCTACCAATCGGGGCAATACGACTTCGCCTTGACCACCGACGTTGTGACCGGGCTGGTCTTGGCATACGGCGACGACCTCTGGCGCGCTGTCGCTCGATGAAACGCAGCTAGGCACCAGTGACGCCACGGCGCGCTAGGTTCACCGTCCTGCTTCTGGCCGCAGCCTGTCTGATCGCAAGAGAACGCTAGTCGATTCGCCGACCAAGAGATGCCGGTGGGACCTCGCCGCGAACTCGCATTGCGCGTCCGAGTCGGGCAGACAGGACTCGAACCTGCGACCCCTGGTCCCCCACACCAGTGCTTATTTAGCTCCCACTAATCGAGGTCAGAAATAGTGGTTTCGTCGGAATTTGGTTGGAATGACTACCAGAGCAGGAGTGATGGATTCCCTTGGAATCGAGTGGACATCCAGAACGGGTGAGCTGCTTCTGCCGTGCCCACCACTCTCTCGACTTTGTACATTCTCGTCGACCAGCGGCGGCTAGAGCCGGTGGCGCGCGCCATCATCTGACAGGACGCTCGTCTGGTCGACGCTCGCCCCCATCTAGGCGGCCCACGGCGAAAGCTGGGGATCGAGCATGGAGCCTTATACGCTCGCCGGGTAGCCGGCACTGTCACGCACTTGAGGGCCGACCTCCCCGCTTATGGCGCAATCCGTCGCGCCACATCAGCGAGTGGTCCCTTCGTTCGGCGTGTTGCGGTCGGTAACACGGTTGGGGGATTCGTCGCTTGGGACCGCACGCCGGAACACGAAAGCCATTCTTATGGGCGCGCTCGCCCGCGTACGCTTCGCGTCGACGGTCAGGGCGCTCCCCAAAACTGCTCTTCCCGCCCTCCGTGAGCGCGCTCGACGCGCGCCCTGCGCGCGGCGCGTCAGCGTTCCGGGACCAGGAGCAACGGAATGGTTGTCCGGGCCGCGACGTCAGCCGCAACGCTTCCAACGAACAGCCTCCCGAGATGGTGCGGCTTTGGGAGGCCGAGAATGAGGATGTCCGTTGTCGAATTGAGCCCTTCATGCACGACAGCTTGGGCAAGATTTTCCGCGCTGGTCGCACGCGTGGTCACGACGCGGGTCGTGACCCCCCGGCTACGCAACTCGGCGATTGCGTTGCCGACGGGCTCTCTCGGCTCAGTGTTGTCGTCAAGCCAGATCGCCGTGTCGACGTTGGTATTCAGCTCGTCGGCGTGGAAGATCTCGACCGTGGCGCCACTCGCTGCGGCGAGCTCGCCTGCGATCCTCGTTGCTTCGCTCGATGTGTCAACGTCGACAGCAAGTAGAAGGTGGCTGATCATTCGTCGTCTCCTTCGCGTGTTGTGGCCAGAAGGCGGTGGGAATGCACCGCATGGACGTGCGCCTGATCAATCTCCCACGCGGCATCGATCAATCCGACATGGCTGAACGCCTGGGGGAAGTTGCCAAGCAACTCCCCGGTCCGGCTGTCGATCTCCTCGGCGAGAAGCCCGACATCATTGGTGAGGCCCGAAAGCCGTACGAACAGAGCCTGAGCACGATCGATCTCCCCCACTCGGGCGAGACACGAGGCGAGCCAGAAGGAACAGATGACGAACGCGCCTTCCTTGCCGGCTAGCCCGTCAGCGTTGAGGCCCGCATCACTCCGATAGCGGAGCACAAGCCCATCTTCAGTGAGATCTCGAGCGATCGCCTCGATGGTGGCCTTCATCCGTACGTCAGTTGCGGGCAGGAATCCGACAAGCGGCATGAGTAGGGCGGAAGCGTCGAGTTCATCGGAGTCGAATGCTTGGGCATAGGCGCCGCGTGCGCTACTCCAGCCGCGCGTCAGCACGGCGTCGCGAATGCGACTACGCTCGATTGCCCACGCGTCGGCCTTTGCGTACTCCCCGAGCTTTGGTGCGAGCCGCACGGCGCGGTCGAGCGCCGTCCAGCAGAGGACTTTGGAGGAAAGGTGGTGGCGAGGGTCACCACGCATCTCCCACATCCCCGCGTCGGGTTGCTCCCAACATCGCGCGGCCGCGTCGGCGAGTTCCCGCCGCGAACCGCTGGATTTCCGGGTGGAGGTCTCCAAGGCGAGCCTGGTAACGATGCAGCATGTCGAGCAGCTCGCCGTAGACGTCGAGTTGCGTCTGCACCCACGCGCCGTTGCCGACGCGCACCGGCTTTGAGTTGCGCCACCCGGCGAGGTGGGGCAACTCGCGCTCACTCAGGTCGTGCTCCCCACCGACCCCATACATGATCTGCAGTGAAGAGTCAGCCCCGGCACCCCCACCCGCCGAGCTGGTCATGAACGACACGAAGTCGGTGGCCTCGACCGGACAGGTGCCGAGATAGAGCGCCTGCAAGGTGAGGCTCGCATCTCGTATCCACGCATAGCGATAGTCCCAGTTGCGCTCACCACCGACTGTTTCGGGCAGCGATGTCGTGGGTGCGGCGACCATTGCGCCGGTTGGACGGTATGTCAATCCCTTGAGGACTCGCGAACTGAAGCGTACGAGATCCCGATGCTTTCCCCGGTAGAGGTCATGCAGCGCCTCCCACGAGCGCCAGGATTCGAGCGTGTCAGCGATCCGCGCCTGAACGTCTGTCGCGGGAGTTGGCTGTGGCGCTGCGCTCTCGACCGCCGCCCAACGCAGCGAGAATCCGACGTTGTCGCCGGATCCCACCGGAAAGGTCGAGTGCATCGTCGCGCCCTCGATCGTGACTGGCACCGCCGAGTTGATCGCGAGCTGGTTGGGACCGCCAAAGGTCCGCCCGCCCTCCTGGGTCATGCGGAACAACGGCCGAACCAGCCCATACTCCGGTCGCGGCGCAAGCTCCATGATCATGTCAACTCGTCCGGACACACCCTCCACATTGCGCAGTACCTCATGCGGCGCACGCAGCCCGAGGTCGTGGCCGCGCTGCCCGGCGTCGGCGGCCATGATGTCGACGATCCGTACGGTGCCTGAAGTCGGTCACGAACGTCGTCTCCAACGCGAGCGTTGCCGGCAGGTAGCGCCGTTGCACTTGGAAGCTCGTCACCGGGCGGAGTGACCAGTGCCCAGCGCGAGGATCCAGGATGCGCGCAAAGACCGCTGGGCTATCGAAGCGGGGCAAGCACAACCAGTCGATCGACCCCTCGCTGCTCACGAGCGATGCAGACGAGCAGTCGGACAGGAATCCGTAATCGGCGATCGCGATGCCGTTATCAGGAGCGGTGTCCGACGGGTCTGACGGCGGTGACGTCGAGGTCATTTGACTACCGTGTCGCCGGGGCCTCGACCGGCGGGCGCCCCGCGAGGACCTGACGGCGCAGGGCTTTGAGCGTGGCGACGAAAATCTCTGAGAAGGTCGGGAACGGCTGGATGGTGTCGCGCAGCACGTCGAGCGTTACGCGGGCTCGAATGGCCAGCGTGGCCTGTTGGAGCCACTCGCCTGCCTCGGGCCCCAGAGCGTAGGCTCCCGTCAGCCGGTCGCCATCGCTCAGGAGGGTCAGGAAGCCGTTGGATTGGGTGCGGGTGTACGTGGCCGTCTTGGCCACCTCGGAGAGTGCTGTCGTGGCGGTGAACCGGGCGTCGCTCGCGCCCACCGAAGCAGCTTGCGGGTCCGTGTAGACGACAGAGGGCATGGCCTCATAGTTCGCCTCGCGTGCCTCGCCAAGGATATTGGCAGCGACCACTTCGCCCTGGTACTTGCCCACGTGGGTCAGCAGGCGCACGCCAGTCACGTCACCGATTGCCCACAGCCGCTCCCCGGCACGCAACTGGGCGTCGACCGGGATGCTGCCGTGCGCGTCGGCCTGGATACCAACCGTGTCGAGGCCGATTCCTTCCGATCGCGGACGTCTGCCCGTGGCGATGAGCAGTTCGTCGCCACGCAACTCGCGGCCGTCGCCGAGCGTCAGGACGTAGTTGTCGCCGTCGCGCCGGGCCGCCGTGACCTTGACGCCCAATATCACCTCGACACCATCACTGCGCAAGACTTCGCTGAGCGCCTCACCCAGCGGCGCCGCCTCGTGGGCCAGCACATGCGAGGCTCCCTCGACGAGAGCGACCTCGCCGCCGAGGCGTCGCACCGCCTGAGCCATCTCGACGCCGACCGGCCCGCCGCCGAGCACGAGCAGACGGCGAGGGACGGCCTTTATGCCAGTCACTCCGCGGTTGGTCCAGACGCCAGGCAACTCCGACAATCCCGGGATTGGTGGCATGACCGGATCAGATCCGGTCGCCACGACTATGTGGTTGGCGGTATGACGCGCGCCATCCACCTCGACAACACCCACTCCGGCGAGTTGGCCAATACCGCGCAGCAGTTCAATGCTCTTGGATGCCAGCCAGCGCACCTGGCCGGCATCGGAGTAGTCGGAAACCATGTAATCGCGCCACGCGAGCGCCGCGGCAACGTCAACTTCGGCGCTTGCCGCCGCTTCGCGAGCCTCGTGAACCGCCTCCCCGGGGCGCAGCAGCGTCTTGGACGGGATACACGCCCAGTACGAGCACTCTCCACCCACCAGAGCTCGCTCCACAAGCGCAACCCGAAGGCCGCCGTCCGCCAGCTCACCCGCACAGTGCTCGCCCGGCGAACCGCCGCCTATGACAATGACGTCATAGCTGCTCACGTTCGCGCTGCCAGGCTACCCTCGCTGGAGCCCCCTGCCTGCTCCTTAACCATGTACTCCGCATACCAGTCCGGCCAATCCGGGTCCGGATGCCCAATCTTCGCTTCATGGCGGCCATGCGCGTCCGCCGCCCGTCGAAGGGCCGCAGCCAGATCGGCCGCGGAATCGTACGTCGTTGCCACAGGTATACCTCCGTCTTTATCAAGAAACTGGGCTTGGTGACTCGCTCACCGCTGCCGCACTGGCCGGCAAGCAACCTCTGTCGCGCCTACCGCCCCGGACGGCGCGTGGTGACCTCTTGGATAAACCAGCGGTTGCCGTCGGGATCGCTAAACGAGGCAAACGAGCCGTAGCTTTTGTGTTCCGGCGCCGGACCAGACGCCCGTCCGTCAGTCCCTGAGTGGTGGAAGACTCCCCCCGCGTCGTGGAACACATCGCTCACATCGACTCCGCAGGCGGCCACCTCGCCGCGGGCCGCCTCGATATCCGTGACGACAAGTTGCATGCCCTCAGCTGATCCGGGCGCGGCCGAGGTCACCTCGGTGCCAAAGATCAGCGAGCATGACGAGCCCCGAGGCGTCAGCTGCACCACCCGAAAGCCACCTTCGCCAGCGACGTCGGCATCAAGCCGCCAACCTAGCGACTGATAGAAACGCTTGGCCCTGTCCACGTCGGACACCGGCACGACCACCACCTCAAGCTTCATGTCCACCGCTGCACCTCCTCGTGCCTGAAGCCCGCAGCCATCACCTCGGTCAGCGGAGCTGGTTGTGGCGACACAATAGCCACCAGCCATCGCATGAGTTGAGGGCGCCGATCTACCGAGGTACTCGGCGGCCGGGTGGTCTTCGGCCCCGAACCCACCAATGTCACCCTCGGCAACAGCTTCATCATCATCAGTGGCGGTGGAGGCCCCACCGAGGATTCGCTCACAGTCACCCTTGAGACGCCAAGTAACCCGGGACCGGGTTAGCAGCTTCCTCAATCACCGTTCGACTAACCGATCGTGGGCGCAGTCCTGAATGGTCACGGTCGACGGGGCTTACTCCGAGGCGATAACCGCAGCGTGAATCAGCTTCGTCAATTCATGCACTTCGCGAGTGAGCGTCGTGTTCAAGTCGACCATCCCCGTGAGCCTTAGCTCGACGTCCCTGATCTGTCGCTCCTGGGCCTCGAGATTCGCAAGCGTCGCTTCGAGGTTCCGCTCGGATCGATTAGTTGAGGCCCCAACCAGGAAGCCGATATAGAGTTCCGCGACCGTGGTGACAAGGTTGAGTGGAAAGTTGAAGCCAGTTGACGTGAACCAGGCGGGAAGCCAAGTTCCACTGGCAATCTTCGCTCCACCAACTGCGAACAGCAGTGTCCAGCCGACCACGAGGACGATCCAGATGGCGATATTGGTGGGCGTCCCCATCCCGTAGCTGACCTTGTCGGCAACCCGTTGGAACAGTGAAATTCGCTCAGGTGGCGTAGCGGGGGTTTCCCCGCGGGGCTTGAGGACCGTGCTCTTAGGCATGTCATCTCCTTGTGCTCATAGGTCTGCATGGCTCTTCCTTAGCCACGCAGACCCGGAAACCGCAGGATGGCAGAGCAGGTAACAAGATCGGACCCGGAATCATTGCCCCCGGAGTTATGCCTGCAGGCAGCCTCCGACCAGCCTTTGCCATCGAGCGCTAGCCATCCGCGACGGTGAGCGCGATCGCTATGTGGTCGGTCCCATGGCGCGAGGATCTGTGAGATCGGAGTTGCCTTCGTGGCCTGGCGAAATCGTCGGCAACGCGTACGGTAGCGGGGCCGAACGCCTCGACGTGGCGGGGCGATTTGGACGGCGGTCGTCGAGGCGACCCGATTGCTTGACTTGGCAACCGTGCGGGCGTAGCGTCGTCGGCGACAGAGGCCGACCTCGGAGTCTGACCGAGCTGGCGCGGTGCGAGCTGAATGGCGACCGGGCGATCGACCTCGCGAGGTGGCGGGATGGTCGGCATGCTCGCATCCCGGAGGGGGGACGGCACGGTCGCGTCCGTGCACCGCCCCTGGATCCCGAACGGACGTCGTTCGTGAGGAATAGCGTCCGTCTGGCCGGTGACGAACTCAAGTGTCGCTGTATCTATTTCTGGCAATCGCGAGTATGAGGAGTGGACATGTCTGTCGAAGCACGAACCACGGGTGTCGGTCGAGTCACAATCGATAGCGACGACGCCGAGGAAGTCAGGCCATTTCACATCGAGGTGTCCAACGAGGACCTCGCTGATCTTCGTCGGCGCATCGCGGCAACGCGGTGGCCCGATCGCGAGACCGTCACGGACGACTCACAGGGTGTACGGCTGGAGGTGATGCAAGACCTCGCCCGTTACTGGGCAACGGATTACGACTGGCGCAAGTGTGAGGCGAGACTCACTGCACTTCCCCATTTCGTCACAACGATCGACGGGCTCGACATCCATTTCATTCATGTCCGATCCCAGCGCGAGGACGCGCTGCCGCTGATAGTGACGCACGGATGGCCCGGCTCGATCATCGAGCAGATGAAGATCATCGAGCCGCTCACCAATCCCACTTCGCATGGCGCTAGCGCCGAGGATGCGTTCCATCTGGTGATCCCGTCGCTCCCGGGCTACGGGTTCTCCGGCAAGCCGACGACGACCGGGTGGGATCCCGCCCGCACCGCGCGTGCCTGGGTCGTTCTCATGAAGCGTCTCGGCTACGACAAGTTCGTTGCCCAAGGCGGCGACTGGGGTGCGGCGGTCACCCAGGCCATGGGTGAGCAGGCCGCTCCGGAGCTGCTCGGGATCCACTCCAACATGCCCGGTACCGCCCCACTCGACATTGTGCCGGGATTCGAGCGCGGCGACCCGCCGCCGTCAGGTCTCTCGGCCGAAGAGACACGCGCGTACGAGCAGTTGCGCACTTTCTATACGAAGCACGTCGCCTACGCACAGATCATGGCAACGCGCCCGCAAACGTTGTACGGGCTGGCGGACTCCCCTGCCGATCTCGCATCGTTCATTCTCGACCATGGGGACGGCACCGGACAGCCCGGGCTCGTGGAGAAAGTCCTTCAGGGACAACCCGTTGGCGATCTCACTCGGGACGACATCCTCGACAACATCACCCTCTATTGGCTGACGAACACGGGGATATCCTCGGCTCGAACTCTATTGGGAGAACAAGGCCGACTTCTTCAACGCAAAAAACATCACCATCCCGTTTGCGATCAGCGTCTTCCCCGATGAGCTCTACGCGGCGCCGCGGAGTTGGGCCGAGCGTGCGTATCCCAAGAACCTCATTCACTTCAAGGAGCTCGACCGAGGCGGTCACTTCGCTGCATGGGAGCAGCCACAACTGTTCTGCGAGGAGATGCGCGAGTTGTTCCGGTCGCTGCGCTGATGGAAGTTCAGTAATCACATTGGGATAGCGATCTCCCTGCCCAACACGATCGTGAGGGCCCCATGAGTTCGGGTGGCTGGGACGGATTTCCACGACGCCGGTGCATCCGTCACCACCCCTCGGGGCGCAATGGTCCTAAAACCTCGTCTTCGCTGCCGTCGCAATCGTCATCACCTTGTTTGGCGCAGCGGTGATCTTCGATGCGCCACTGTCCTTTGACATTCCGTTCTTCATCCTCTCCCTCGTACTCGCCATCGCCGAGATCTTCTCGCTAGGCTTGGTACTCGTCGCTCTGGTTCGCACGCGGGCGGAAGGTGTCTTCACTTGCGTCGACGTCTCACCCGCGTCCGAGACATTCGAGAACTTCCGGGGGTCCGTGGCGCACACCTTGTGATTGGACGTAGAGCGGGTCTCCGTGTTCGGGTTTCTGCGTGTAGCGGACGTCTCCGAGCGTGGTGCCGTCCGGAAGAATGATCTGCCAATCGGCGCTGGCCGCGGGAAGCAGTGTCCCGCGCAGTTCCGGTCCGCTGAATGTCCCGCCGGTCAGTGGAACGATGCGCCGCTGACCGGCGGAGATCTGGCCGACGTCTTGGGGGTCGCCAACGGTCGCTTCCAACCGGTAGACGAGGTCCACGCGAGGATCAGGACGACGACTGTTCACGGCCTCACTCCTGATTTGGTCGCGGTCGCTTTCAAGATTTGAGCGGCGATGCCAGCGGCCAGCGTGGTCAGGGCGGTCTGAGCGAAGGCCCGACCTAAGAGGCGGCTCGCCCGGGTCGGCAATGCGTCAGGCCCCTGCGATCAGCGACCGCGCTTCTGCCGGGCCGACTACGAGATCGTGAAGGTCCCCGCCCACCTCTAGTCGGCTCGACTGCTTGATCCCGCCGAGCTTCATCGGCTCGAAGCCGGCCGTCCGGATCAACCGCTCGACCACGTCGCTCCCACGGTCGTCGTCGGTTACGTAGAACAGAACGGCGGGTTCGGATGATCGGTTGCTCGAGGACTCGAAGAGATCGGCCGACATGGTGCCAAACGCCATGGCCAACCGTGCCCCGCTCGGCAACCACCCGGCGATCGTCTCGCCAGATGATTGCCCTTGTGGTAGGAGCCGCACAACCTTCCCTTGCGCGTCGAGGCCGACCGGGTTGCTCGGAGCGATGAGGGACTTGTCGCCCAGCGCGTCGGCGATCTCGTCGATGACGTCCTTCAGCACGGAGAACCGCAGCGCGAGGATGACAGCGTCGGCTCCCTGCAGCGCGCTCCGGTTGTCGACCGCCACGACAGCAGTCTCGCCGATCTCCTCAGCGAGCCTTCGTGCCGACTCGTTGTCGGCGCTGGAGAGCTGCAGGGCCTCCCCACCGGAGGCGAGCTGACGGGCGATGGCCGATCCGATCCCTCCGGTGCCGACGATGGCGGTGGTCATGATCGAAACCTCCTCAGCGTCACCGCGCTGACGACAGGGGCTTGGGACCACGGCGGTCCATCAGGCTCACGGGGTCTCTGTGAGGGCTGGGGAACGGCGGAAGATGCTGTCCGGACGATGGTCCTTGGCGTGCCGAAGTGCCATCCGGCTCCGACTCAAGCAGGGAACTCACCCTTACTCCTCGACGGACGGGCTTGATGGCCAGTGCGGGGGCACCCAGTCCCCCCTTGGGTCGATGGTTTGGCCCACTTCGATCAGATGACCGTCGGGATCGCGGATGTAGCAACGGATTTCGTATTGGTGCTGTTTCGGCGGCGTCAGGAATTGAGCACCCCGGGCGCTCCATTCGGCATACACGGACTTGATGTCTTTGACTCGAATGTTGAGGAAGCTGCTGACCCGGTCGGGTTCGGCAGGCGTCTCCAGGGTGACCGCAGGCTTGTCGTCGGTTGGGCCTCCGCCGACGTTGATGATGATCCAGCTGTTGGCTAGGGCGACATAGGTCAGCCCTCCGGGGCCGGAGAAGGCCAGTGCGCCTCCGAGCACTTCGGTGTAGAAGCGCCGGGAGCGCTCGACATCGTCGGAGACGATGAAGTGGGCCAGCACGATGCCCTCTGGGGGCGGCGGGAGCTCGGTCATCTTCTACCTCCACTGGTTGGGTTTAGGGTCGAGTTGCGCTCCGGGCGCTCGTGAATGGAACACCCCACTGACCGTGCCTCGCCGGCTGACAAGTTCGTCGCGCCCGGCTTCGATGTCAGACACGAGCAGGTACAGGCAATGGGCCGATCCGGGTGACGCCCTCGTGATGTGGGTGCCGAACTGCACAGAACACTGCGATCCAGGTGGCGTGAATTGCATGACCCGGAAGCCGTTGTCGAAGGAGAAGTCGGCGTCAACCTCCAGCCGAAGCCGGCGTAGAACGCCTTGGAGCGATCGGGCGTCGGCCAGGGGATAACGACCGCCTCCAGCTTGAGATCGGTCGGCTCGCTGCTCGGCGACCCGCCGGGTGCGCTCTGTCCAACGAGGGTGCTCATCCCGCCGTCCTCTGTCTGGTCCCGAAAGGATTGTCGCACCCAGGCGAATGCCTTGCACCTGAAACATCCCTCGCGCTCGGGGTTCGACGTCGTTTCAGCGCACGGGGGTCGAATGGCGATGCACTGCACGTCTCAACTTTTCCGCCCGGACCGCGAGCAGTTCGAGTTTCCTATGGTCGAGAACCCGAGCGGAGGGGCGCCTCGACACCCATGGTCAACGTTTGATGCCGATGCTCTTGCCTTCGGTGTATCGGATCGGCTCCTCCAGTGTGTCGACGAGGAATTGATCCCGGTCTCCGCGTTCCCATGCCTCCCTCAACCCCGGAGCCGCCAAGTCGAAGTCGGGGCGAATTTTCTTGAACACACCCCTCAGATCTACGTGGAGCTCTGCCATCGTGGGCCGGCCCCAGTACCAGTATCCGTTGTAGATCTTGAAGATTTTGAGTCCGGGCTCGAGGACGAACGTGTGGGGGATCATCGGATCGTGCGGCTCATCCGTGAACTCTTTGATGGCCAGATCCTTCTGGACGACCCGATCGGGGTCCGACAAGAACGGCCACGTGGCGCCCAGCGCGTCCCGGAACTCATTGATGTTCAGCTGAGTGTCGGTCGAGATGAGGGCCAATCGCGTGTAAGCATTCCTGAACTCGGGATATACGCTGACCAATTGCCGCACGAACTGATGCTCTTTGGGATCGAAGCCGCCACGGGACAGATGGAGCACCATTGGGTTGCCCCCCTGGAGCTCCGACAGGGATCGCCGCCGGCCGGATTGATCGGCGAGCTCGTAGTCGGGAAACGTCTCACCTTCACGGATGTCGCTGCGCATGTGGCCTCCAAACTTCAAACGATCTGGTGCAAAGATCTCACGCGAGCCCAGCCGATGTTGAGTCGGTTGCGCCTGTCCCTCGCTCTTACTGGACTGCGATGAGTCCGCTCTTTTAGTCGTCTTTGTTGATGCCCAAGGTCGCTGCAATCCCCAGTCGACGCGCAACTCTCAAACGGGCGGTTCGATGTCGTCGTAGATTCGGGCGGCCGCCAGCAAACCGTCCGGACCTCGCTCATAGACGCTAATTCCAGCTTGCGGTGTCAGGTCATGACTGCCCCATCGAACACAGTTGAATTCCAGGGCGCAACGTACGCCGTCGTCGGTCACGGTGCACTGCTCGAGTTTGAGCCCACCACCTGCCTTGAAGCACTCGGCGAAATACGAACGCAGCTCACTCGTGCCATGGTGTAGATAGTGCGGACCGATCAACTCGCGGAAGTACCCATCTGGGGCGAACGCGCTCACGATGGAGTCGAGATCTCCGGCGCTTAGCGCGGCTAGATATCGGCCCACAACGCCACTCAGCTGGGTGTTTGCCGGCTTGAGCAGGGGGCGCCTGATGTGACGCTGTCCGTCGACCGGCCATTGGCTGCAATAGGTGCGGAACACGACCGCCAGTTCATCAGCGGACTCTGCAACGACGGCTATCGGCCAATCCACCGGCTGACCTGCGTAGTCGTCCAGGTGCGCTAGCAGCTCCACGACGGCCCGCCCGCCAATACAGATGGTGGCTACGGTTTCGATGCGGACGTGGCGCTCAGCCCACAACAATTGATTGTTGCGGACAAACCGTCGAAGCTGTCGATGACCGCGCACTTCCCCCTCCCGGGGGTCGTAAATCGCCACTTGGCCGGGCCATATTTCTTCTAGCTCGTGAGCGCGCCCGGTCTCGAGGGCGTTGAAGTACTGCTGGACGGGATCAGCAAGGCCCTCGGACCGTCTCTGGCGGCGGGCGAGTTCAACGGCACTAACGAAGTCTGGAAACCATGGCATTTTGCCGTCCAGGGTACCGTCTCTTCTGGCAGAGCGATGGGACGGTCAACCCGCCGGCGTGGCTTACAAACGCGAGACGAGGTCAGCCACGATCTCCGCCGCTGGTCGTAGCTGCCTGGCGAGCGCGACGCTCTGTCCGGCCCACATGGAGAGCGCTTCAATGTCACCGGTGGTGCCAACCATCGGGGGCGCTGGCTCGTAGCGGACGATTGCTTCGCCCGAAGCGAAGTGCGCGATGACATCACCCGCTCCGGGCCGACTCTCCAGAGGCGGGCGGCCCGCGGCCTCCCAGATCTCGGCCGTCGAGTTTCGGAGCGCGCGATGGGGCGAGTCCGGCCAATCGACGTCATAGAGGTCGGGGTACCACTCCGCGTCGGTCTCGACGGCGTTGATCAGGCGAGTGCGGTAGTCCTGGTGAATGGGCATCTCGTGGGCAAGCAGAAACTGGGTACCCACCCACGCCGCCTGAGCGCCTAAGGCGAGGACAGCGGCCACACCGCGAGCGTCCCCGATCCCACCGGCCGCGATCACCGGCACCGGCGCCACCGCGTCCACGACGGCGGGCACCAACGGGAGCGTCGCAATCTGACTCCCCACGTGCCCCCCAGCCTCCCAACCCTGCGCCACGATGACATCAGCTCCGCGGGCGACCGCTCGCCGCGCCTCTCGGGCGCTTCCGACCGTACACAGAACAAGTCCGCCGGCATCGTGGACCCGCTCGATGTAGCCAGCGGGATCTCCCAGAAACAGTGACACGATCCGCAAACCGGCCTCCAGGGCTTGATCGAGGCGACGGTGCTGATCGGAGGTGAGAACAAGGTTGCCGCAGAAGGGACGATCGGTGAGCGCCGCCGTCTCGCGAACCACGTCTCCTGCCGGGTCGGACCACGTGAGCGTCACCATGCCGAGCCCGCCGGCATTCGAGACCGCTGCCGCCAGTTCGGGCACCGCCACCATCGCCGCCAAGACAATCGGTTGTTCAATCCCGAGCAGTTCGCAGACCGGCGTCCGCATTACTGCCCCCTACCCTTTCGATCCAGGCCGTCCTCCATGCGAACGGACAGATCCATGTCTTCTAGGACACGTACGATGTGGGCATCGACTTAGCGGCGCGTTTGTTCCAACCGTGGAAGCTCGAGTAGTCGCCTTCGTCCCAGGCCCCGCGCAATCCCGGTTTGCTCAGGTCCCAGTCGGGGCGGAACTCACTCGACGCAGCGCACAAGTCGGACCACAAGTCGTAAAACGACGGGCGTCCCCAGAACCAGTAGCCGTTGTAGATGGAGTGGATAAGGAGTCCAGGCTTGAGGACGAGCGTGTGGGGAATCATCGGATCGTGCTCGGGGTCGGTGTATTCCTGGATGTCGAGGTCCTTTTGGATCGTCCGAGCTGGGTCCGAGAGAAAGGTCCATTGGGCACCCACTGAAGCACGGAACTCCTGCAGGGTGTGGTGGTCATCGGTGGCGATGGTGACGACCTGGGTATAGGCAACGGCGATTTTCGAATAGTTCGCTGCGAGCTCCAGGTGCTGCTGGTGTTCCTTCGGACAGTAATTGCCTCGCGCCAGCGTGAGGATCATCGGATCGTCACCTTGGAGTTCACTGAGTGTGCGAACGATGTTGGTGTGATCGGGCAACGAGTAGTCGGGGAACACGCCGCCTGGTCTTATGTCGGATCGCATGGATGACCCTCTTTCACTCGACCGATGCCTGCCGGGAATCTCAGTGTCGGTTGGGTTGGTCGCCGGGTGGCGCATCTCGCCGGGAGACCACCCGCCCTGCCACCGGCGTGGCAACTCCAAAGATTGCGCCACCCGACATGAGATGTCCATAGGGGATCAGAAGACCGCCGTCGCGAGGTGCGATTCGGGGGTCCGCAACGAGAACGGCTGCTCCAGAAGGGCTGCGGCGTTAGCGATAGATCCCGTCGCGTCGCCCGCTGTCTCAATCGCGTACTTGTGCAGGCCACGGGTGGCTGTCCACGGGCTTGGTCAGCCCCCGGCTGCGCGGCCCCCGTCGATACGGAGCGTCGCACCAGTGACGAACTTGGCGCGTTCGAGGTAGAGAACCCCGTCGACCACGTCGCTGACCTCGCCCACTCGTCCCAGGGGATGTCGTTTAGCCAGCTCATGGTACGAAGCCGGGTCGTGAAGTGGGGTCTCGATGATGCCGAGCGCCACCGCATTGACTCGGACGCCCCGTCCGGCGTACTCGGTGGCCAGAGAGCGTGTCACCGCCTCCAGCCCGCCCTTGGTCAGGGAGGAAAGGGCCGATGGTTCCCTTGCGTCCGCGTGCTCCACGAGGCTGGTACTGACGTTGACGACGTGGCCTCCACCCTGGGAGACCATCTGCGCGATGGCGCGCTGGGTCATGTGGAAGAACCCGGTGAGGTTGACCGACGTGATCGCCATGTAATCGTCGAGCGTGTAATCGGTGAACGCCTTCCCGATGTAGATACCTGCGTTGTTGATCAGCGTATCGATCCGACCGAACCGATCGAGCCCCTGCCGGACCACAAGTTCGGCGGTCTCGGCATGCGCGATGTCTCCGGGTATCATCAGCACATCCGGTGTCGCGGACGGCTCGACGGAAAGCGCCGTACCCACTACGGCATAACCCGCCGCGGTGAAAGCGGCAGCGATGCCTGCACCGATCCCTTTCGACGCCCCGGTGACGATCGCCACCTTCTTCTCCGCTCGTGACGCACCATGCTCCGGCTCTGACGCCGGCGTTGCGCTTACGGAAGATGTCATCGACGCTCTCCTTCACTCCTTGGGACCTGGCCGGGTCGCCGCCCTCAGACGTATAGGAGCTTGACACTCGGGTGCGCGCGTGTGCGTAGTGGCCATTCGCGGCAGGGTTTTGCGGTCAGCCGAGCCGTACGGACCACCCGACCTCACCTGGCGGTCTACCTCAGCGGTTATCGTCCGCCGAGAGTCGCGCGACTTATAGTGGTTTTGCAGGAAAGAACATCAATCAGGGAATGAGTACTAGTCCCTGCAAAGTGACTGATCCCCGCAGGTTGGAATCGGCTGCAACTGAGTGGACATGGCTTCACTGCAGTGGAAGGGGCTGCGAATCGGGGAGACAGGACTCGAACCTGCGACCCCTGGTCCCCCAGACCAGTACTCTAACCATCTGAGCTACTCCCCGAGGCGCGCTCAGCGACTCTAGCGCGCCAGGCCCACGCGGCAGAAAATGCCTCAGTCGTCGCTCTCGTCGCGGTGACGGGTCACGATCCGGAGCCGCACCCCGGCGAAGCCGAAGACGGCACGGATTCGGTTCTCGAGATAGCGCTGATACGCGAAGTGCATCAGCTCGGGGTCGTTGACGAAGAGCACGATCGTCGGCACCGGGCTTCGCGCTTGCGTGGCGTAGAGGATCTTGAGGCGCCGACCTTTGTGGGTTCGAGGCGGATGCTCATCGAGCGCATTGCGAATGAGATTGTTGAGCGCCGGTGTCGGGATGTGGATCGCTCGCGCGTCGGCGACCGCCAGCACCGCCGGCATCACGCGCTTGAGGTTGCGACGCTCGGTGGCCGACAGGGTGAGCACCGGAACGCCCGGAACGAACGAGAACGAGTCCTGGAGCTTCTTCAGGAATCCCGGGTCGACCCGATCCTCGTGCTTCACCAGATCCCACTTGTTCGCAGCCACGACCAGGCCGGCGCCGGCCTCCACCGCATACCCGGCGATGTGCCGGTCCTGAGCGCTCGCTCCCTCCGACGCGTCGATCACCAGAACACCAACGTCGCTGCGTTGCAGGGCGCGGAGCGATCGCAGCAGGCTGTAGCGCTCGACGTTCTCGGTGACGATGCCCCGCCGCCGGATGCCCGCCGTATCGACGAGCCGGATCTTCCGCCCATCGAGCGAAACCACGGTGTCGACGACGTCGCGCGTCGTTCCCGCGACCGGCGACACCAGCGCGCGCTCCGAGCCGACCAGCCCGTTGAGCAGGGAGGACTTTCCGGTGTTAGGCCGGCCGATGATCGCGACGCTCACCTCGCCCGCCGCAGGCTCGGTCCCCGCAGCCCCGTTCTCGGGAAGCTCGGCAACGAAGCGATCGAGCAGATCACCGGTGTCTGTCCCCTGGAGCGCCGAGATCAGGAGCGGATCGCCGAGCCCGAGCCGGTACAGCTCGTCGGCGCGATAGCGGTCGACCTGGCTGTCGGCCTTGTTGCCCACCAGGATCACCGGCCGCCCCCCGCGCCGCAGCGCCTGGGCGATCTCCTCGTCCAGCGCGGTCACGCCGTCACGGACGTCGACCATGAAGCAGCAGACGTCAGCTTCGGTGATCGCCATCTCCGCCTGCTCCCGGGTCGCCCGCGTCAGGGCGGCGATGTCAGGGGCGGCGTCGCGCGGCAGGGGCACGTCCAGCCCGGCGGTGTCCACGACCGTGAAGCGCTTGCCGCCCCACTCCACCACGCCATATAGACGGTCGCGCGTCAGCCCGGCGAACGCGTCCACGATCGCTCGCCGAGTGCCCGTGAGCCGGTTGAACAGCGTGGACTTGCCGACATTGGGACGGCCGACGATCGCCACCACGCCCACTGCCGGCGCAATCGGATCCGCCTCATCGCGGCGACGCCGGCGAGTGGCGCCGGCCGGGCTCATTTCCCCCCGCCGGGGACCGGCGAGATGTCCATCGCGATCTGCGCGAACGGGGCTCCCTCGGTTTCCAGCGCGAAGGCGTTGAAATCCTCCGCGCCCGCCTGGGTGGTCCGGCAGATGATGTAGACGTAGTCGAGCCACGCCCGGTCGGTGTCGAACTGTGAGGGCCGCGCCGGGTGATCGGGGTGGCTGTGCCAGATGCCGGCGATGTCGAGCCCCCGCGATCGCGCGTCGCGATCCGCCTGCATGAAGTCAACGGGGTCGAGGTCGTAGCGATCGGCGCTGCGCTCGGTCCACATATTGCGTGCCGACGTCGCGTCGACGATGAGCATGCGCGTCCCGTCGCGCCGTCCGAGCAGAACGCCGCAACCCTCGTTGGGGTAGGCGGCGACGGCAAGGTCGCGAACGCGCTGCGCCGCGGCGGGCGCGATCGTCGCGAAACGCAGGTTCAACGCCCGGACCGCCGGTACAGCCCCGTGGAGAGGTAGCGATCGCCTCCGTCCGGCAGCACGGTGACGATCACCCCTCGGCCGATCCGCCGCGCGATCTCGCCGCAGGCCCAGAGTGCCGCGCCGCTCGAATGCCCGGCGAGGATCCCCTCGGCGCGGGCGAGCTTCCGGGCGAGGTCGTACGCGGGCTCGGTCTCGACGCCGAGGTCCTCGTCGGCGAGCGAGGGGTCATAGATCCCGGGCACGATCGACGTCTCCATGTGCTTCAGGCCTTCGAGGCCGTGCCACGGCTCGGCGGGCTGCACGCTGATGCACTGCACGTCCGGGTTCATCGCCTTGAGACGCCGGGTCACGCCCATGAAGGTCCCGCTCGTCCCCAGCGCGGCGACAAAATGGGTCACGGTGCCGCCGGTCTGCTCCCAGATCTCGGCGCCCGTGCCATCGTAGTGCGCACGCCAGTTGGCATCGTTGTTGTACTGGTCGGGCATGAAGAACCGGTCCGGGTTCTCGTCATACATGGCGCGAACAAGCCGGATGGCACCGTCGCTTCCCTCGAGCGGATCGCTGTACTCGACCTCGGCCCCAAATGCGCTGACCAACTGGCGGCGCTCCTCACTCACGTTGCCGGGCATCACCAGGCGTACCCGATATCCCTTCGCTGCTCCGATCATCGCGTACGCGATGCCGGTGTTGCCGCTGGTGCTGTCCATGATGATGCGCTCTCGAGTGAGCCTCCCGGATCGCTCGCCATCCTCGATCATGCGCAGCGCGGGCCGATCCTTCACCGACCCGCCGGGGTTGAGGAACTCCGCCTTGGCGTACACGGCCACGTCCGGGCACTCCTCCTCGAACATGCGAACCCGGAGCAGCGGCGTGTTGCCGATACGTTCGGTGATCGTCTCCCCCATCTCCCTCGGCACGAGCGTCAACGCCGGCTTCGCCGGCGGCTGCGGCGTGGTCACGCCCCTCAGCTCGCTGCGGCTCCCTGTGCGACCCGGAACCCCGCAGAACCGCGCCGCTGGTCCGCGATCACCGCGATGACGGCCTCAGAGCGGACGAGGAACGGCCCGTCCTCGCCCGGAAGCTCGACAAACGCCGCGCCACCGTCGGAGGCGTTGAGTTTGGCGATGATCTCCTCGACGGTGAGCTTTACCGAGAGGTCACCACCGTTGGCGAGACGAACGTGTGCCATAGCCTCCCTAGAGTACCGGGTCGGCGTGCTCCCGGTCCCGATCCGCCGTCAAGCGGCCGACGCGGCGACCATCGCGGAGTCGAACTCCGCCTTCAGGTCATCGATGTGCTCGATGCCGACGCTGATGCGCACCAGTCCATCGCCGATGCCGAGCGCGGCACGCTGTTGCGGGGACAGCGCCCGGTGTGAGGTGCTCGCCGGGTAGCTCACCGTGGTGGCGACATCGCCGAGGCTCGGCGCCAGGCGGATCCCATCGAGACCTCGGATGAAGGCATCCGCGGCTCGTGCGCCGCCGCGAAGGTCGATGCTGAGCATCGGTCCCCGGCCGCGGGGCAACAGCCGGTCGGCAAGCTCCGCATCCTGGGCGCCGCGTCTCCCGGGGTAATGCACCGCCGCGAGCTCGCCGCGATCCGCGAAGAACTCGGCGAGCGCCGCGGCGTTCTCGCTGCAGCGCTCGATGCGCAGCCCCGCCGTGCGCAAACCGCGGAGCGCGAGCCACGCATCGAACGGGGAGAGCGTGCACCCGAGCAGCCGGGCGTTGGCGTCGAGCCAGTCGCTCGCCTCGTGCTCGGTAGCGACGAGGAGGATGCCGCCGCTCACGTCGCTGTGGCCGGCGAGGTGCTTGGTGAGGCTGTGCATCACCAGGTCGGCGCCGTGCGCGATCGGCTGGAAGAGGAACGGCGGTGTGAAGGTCGAGTCCACGACGCATGCGGCGCCGGCCTGATGCGCCGCGGCAGCGATGGCGGGGACGTCGATGACGCCGATCAGCGGGTTGGTGATCACCTCGGTGACCACGGCGGCGACGTCGGGACCGAGCACGGCCGCGCACAGCTCGCCGTGACTTCCGCCGCCATTGACGGGGATGTCGACGGTCGACGTCCGCACGCCGAGGTTACCGAGCGGTCCGGCAAGGAGCGAATCCGTGCCTCCGTAGCAGGGCCGCACCACCACGACCCGCGGGCGCGACGGTGTGACCACGAGCGTCACCGCCAGCAGCAGCGCCGCCTGGCCGCTCGAGGTCACCCGCGCCACCGGCGCGGCGCGTCCCGGAACCGTCTCGAGCTCGATGATCGCCTCCTCGAGGCGCTGCGGATTGCCGCCGCCATAGCGGCGGTAGGCGTTCCGCCCCTCCATCGCCTCGTCGACCGACGGGAGATCGGCGTACGCACGCACCGAGGCGAGGCTCATCGGCGCAACCAGGTCGACGCCGTCGCCGGTGTCGCCACGGCCGAGCCCCGCCCTGGCAGTCGATGTGGTCGGATCGACGCGCCTGGTCACGATCAGGCCGGCTGGGGGACGCTGCGGAAGAAGGGCGCGCTGCCCGCATAACCCGCCGCCTCGCCGAGCTCGTGCTCGATGCGCAGCAGCCGGTTGTACTTGGCAACCCGCTCCGAGCGCGATGGCGCACCCGTCTTGATCTGGCCAGCATTGACTGCAACCGCGAGGTCTGCGATCGACGTGTCCTCGGTCTCGCCGCTGCGGTGGCTGATCACGCTCGAGTAGTTGTGCCCGGCGGCGAGCGCGATGGTCGCGAGCGTCTCGGTGACGGTGCCGATCTGGTTGAGCTTGATGAGCACCGAGTTGGCGACGCCACGATCGAAGCCGAGCTGGAGCCGCTCAGTGTTGGTGACGAAGATGTCGTCGCCCACCAGCTGCACCCGTCCGCCGAGGCGATCGGTCAGCAACTTCCAGCCGTCCCAGTCGTCCTCGGCCATGCCGTCCTCGAGCGACACGATCGGATATCGCTCGACCCACTGCTCCCAGCGATCGACCAGCCCCGCCGAGTCCAGGGTGACCCCCTCACCACGCAGTTCGTACCGACCGTTCGTGTACAGCTCCGAGGTTGCCGGGTCGAGCCCGATGGCGACATCCCGCCCCGGTGCATAGCCGGCGGCGTCGATCGCCTCGAGCAGCAACTCCATCGCCGCCTCGTTGCGATCGAGATCCGGCGCGTAGCCTCCCTCGTCGCCCTGTCCAGTGCCCAGACCGCGCGCATGCAGGATCGAACGAAGCGCGTGAAAGCATTCGGCGCCGGCGCGCAGCGCCTCGCGAAAGGTCGGCAGCCCAATCGGGAGGAGCATGAACTCCTGGAAGTCCACGCGCGTCTGGGCGTGCGCGCCGCCGTTGAGCACGTTGAACTGCGGCACCGGGAGGAGGTGAGCCCCATCACCGCCGAGATGGCGGTACAGCGGGACCCGTGCGCTGGCCGCGGCGGCATTGCTCGAGGCGAGGCTGACCGCGAGGATCGCGTTGGCGCCGAGGTTGCTCTTGTTCGGCGTGCCGTCGAGCTCGCACAGCCTGGCGTCGAGGGCTGCCTGGTCGCTGGCGTCGAACCCGATCAGCTCGGGACCGATCACCGCATCGACGTTGGCCAGCGCCTTGAGCACGCCCTTGCCGCCGAACCGAGCCGGGTCGCCGTCACGAAGCTCGACCGCCTCGTGGACCCCGGTGCTCGCGCCACTCGGCACCCGCGCGCGCCCCTCGGAGCCGTCGTTGAGGATGACCGTGCATTCCAGCGTCGGGTTGCCCCGCGAGTCGAGGATCTCGAGCGCGGTGATCGCTTCGATCCTGGTCACGACTTCCTCAGTGCGACCGCGAGCTCGTCCCAGAGGCGGCCAAGAACTCGAATGCCCTTGAAGTACATGTCGAGTGCGAATTTCTCGTTTGGCGCATGGATCTGATCGTCGGGCAGGCCCAGGCCGACCAGCACGGCCTGCAATCCCATGATCCGCGCGAACAACTCCACGGGCGGTATCGAACCACCCTCGCGGGTCAGGGCGGGGGTCGTGCCGAAGACGCTCGCCATCGCACGTGAGGCCGCTTGCACCGCGGGATGATCGATTGACGTGACGACCGGCCTGCCCCCGCCCTTGGCTTCGGCGGTGACCGTCACGCCGGCGGGCGCGGCCGCGAGGACCGCGTCGCGGACCAGCTCCGCGATGCGCTCTGGATCCTGGTTGGGTACCAGCCGGCAGGTGATCTTGGCGCCGGCGCTCGCCGGGATGATCGTCTTCTGGCCCGGGCCCGAGTAGCCGCCCCAGATGCCGTTGAACTCGAGAGTCGGGCGCGCCCAGAGGCGCTCGCGGTCGGTCCAGCCCGCCTCCCCGACCGTGGCCGACACGTCGCCCGCCTCCTTGCGGAATTCGTCGACGTCGTAGGCGACGCGGGCGAACAGTTCACGCTCCTCGGCGGTGGGTTCGCGCACGTCGTCGTAGAAGCCGGGCACGGTCACCCGCCGGGTCGCGGGGTCGTGCAGCGACGCGAGGATCTCGGCGAGCGCCGCGACCGGGTTGGCAACCGCGCCGCCGAAGCGACCCGAGTGCAGGTCGAGGGTCGGGCCCTGCACGTGCACCTCGACACCCGCGAGGCCACGCAACCCGGTGCAGAGCGACGGGACGCCGTCGGCGATGATCGCCGTGTCCGACACCACCAGGATGTCGGCGCCAAGCCGTTGCTGCTCGGACTCCACGATGTCCTCGAAGTGGACCGACCCCAACTCCTCCTCCCCTTCGACGATCAGCTTGAGGTTGAGCGGCAATTCCCCCCGGACCGCAAGCGCGGACTCCACCGCCTTGAGGTGCATCCACACCTGGCCCTTGTCGTCCACCGCGCCACGCCCGTAGAGGTTGCCGTCGCGGACCTCCGGCTCGAAGGGCGACGTGCGCCACTGGTCGAGCGGGTCGACCGGCTGCACGTCGTGGTGCCCATAGATGAGCGCGGTGGGCAGCGCCGGATCGACCAGGCGCTCGGCGTAGACGGCCGGATGACCCGCGGTCTCGATGATCTCGGCGCGTGCGAAGCCGGCCTTCCGGGCGGCCTCGGCGAGGTGCTCGGCGTTGCGACGGACGTCAGCGGCGTGAGCGGGGTCGGCGGAGATGCTGGGGATGCGGAGGAACTCGATCAGCTCCTCCACGTGGCGCTGCTGGTTGGCAGCGCAGTAGGTGTCGAGGTCGTTCTCAGGCATGCCCGAAGCCTAGTGGGGCGGCCACTCGGGCTGCATCCGTTGTAGCCTTGCGCAGCGAACTCTCGTCGTTCCACTCCACGTCTTTCCAGGAGGTCGCCCGTCATGGCCGTTCGAGTCCTGCCCGCTGGGACCATCGGGATTCCCCTGAACCCCGTACCCGCGCCCGAGCCCCCGCCGCTCGAGGTCGAGGACGACGTCCCGACGCTCCACCTCGTGGGTCGCAGCGAGCAACGCCTCGCCCAGGCGCTCTTCCAGACCGAGGGCGTCGACGAGCCCGAAAGCCCGGACACAGTCCGCGCGTTGCGCCTGCTGGCGATGGACAACCTCGTCGACATCATCCAGTTGCGAGAGGTCGTCGAGGAGCGCGATGCCCAGGTGGCCGCGCTCACCGGCGAGGTCGACATGTGGCGGGCTCGCGCCCTCGAGGAGCATGCCCATCGGGGCGTCGAACAGCGCGAGGCCGCGCGCCGCGAGCGCGACCTGATCACCGTGCTGCACAGCGAGCTGGTCCGCAACGAGGTCCTGTCCGGGGAGCTGGCCTGGCGCCGCACGCCCTGGTTCCGTCGCATCGGCCGGCACTGATCAGGACGCGCTCGTCTCCGCCACCGTCCTCGGGCGCACCTGCTCCTCGCTGATCTCCCACAGCCGCCTCGCCAGGGTCGGATCCTGCGACTGCCGGCTCGACACGGCGAGCGCCTTGTCCTCGTAGTAGCCGCCACTCTGGTTCGACACGTCGGGGGAATCGGCGAGCCAGACCAGGGTTTGTGCCGCCTTCCTGGGGCTTCGCGAGAACGGCGCGATGATCACCATCGCCGTGCCCATGAGCGCGCCGTTGTTGCGGTTGAAACCGGTCGCCACCAGGCCGGGATGGAAGCAGTACGCGGTCACGCCGGTTCCCTCGAGGCGGCGCGCCAGCTCGCGGGTGAACATGATGTTGGCCAGCTTGGTCTCGCCGTAGCGGGTGAACCCGCGGCCTCTCCACGACCGCTCCGCGTTGAGGTCGTCGAACGGAATGAGCTTTCCCTTGTGCGCATCGGACGATGTGGTGATGATGCGCGCGGGTGCGGACTGCTTGAGCCGGTCGAGGAGCAGGGTGGTGAGCAGGAACGGCGCGAGGTGGTTGAGCGCCCAGGTGCGCTCGATGCCGTCGACGGTCAGCGTGCGCGTGGTGAACATCGCACCGGCGTTGTTGACCAGGACATCGATGCGCGGGTAGCGTTCCAGCGCCTCGCTCGTCAGCGCGCGTACTGACGCCTGCGAGGTCAGGTCGGCGTGGAGCAGGTCGACCTTTGATCCTCCGTCCGCTTCGATGCTCTCCACCGCCGCAGCGCCGCGTGCGTGGTCGCGCGCGACGATCGCCAGCTGCGCGCCGCGCTGGGCCAGCGCCTGCGCTGCTGCCAGCCCGATTCCCCGCGTGGCGCCGGTGATCAGGATGCGCTTGTCCCTCACTCCGGTCCACTCAGTCATCGCCCGAGAAGCCTATCAGGGGGCGGGGATCGACTCAGGCGTTGCTGGGAAACGCCAGATCCACCCTGCCAGGCCCGGGTTCCGGCCAGCGCGAGGTGACCACCTTGGTGCGCGTGTAGAAATGGATCCCGTCCGGTCCATACATGTGCGTATCGCCGAACAGCGACGCCTTCCATCCCCCCAAGCTGTAGTACGCGACCGGCACCGGGATCGGCACGTTGATGCCGACCATGCCGACCTGCACCTCGAACTGGAACTTGCGCGCCGCGCCACCGTCGCGCGTGAACAAGGCCACCCCGTTTCCGTACTGATTGTCATTAACCAGGCGGATCGCCTCGTCGTATGTGTCCACGCGCACCACCGAGAGCACCGGGCCGAAGATCTCGTCGTCGTAGACCCTGGAGCCGGGGGTGACCCGATCCACGAGCGAGGGTCCGAGAAAGAAGCCGTCGCCATCAGGCGTGTTGGCGCGCCCGTCGACCACGAGGCGGGCACCACCCAGCGACTGCGCCTCGAGGTAGGTCGCCACCTTGTCTCGATGCTCGCGGGTGACGAGCGGTCCCATCTCCGAGGTCGGATCGTCGCCCGCGCCGACCTTGACGGCAGGAATGCGCGCCGCGATCGCCGCAACCAGACGCTCGCCGATGTCGCCGACCGCGACCACCGTCGAGATCGCCATGCAGCGCTCGCCGGCGGACCCGTATCCCGCGGACACCGCCGCGTCGGCAGCGGCGTCGAGGTCGGCGTCGGGCAGGACCACCATGTGGTTCTTCGCGCCGCCCAGCGCCTGGACACGCTTGCCGTTGCGCGTCCCGGTCTCGTAGATGTGCCGCGCGACCGGCGTCGAGCCGACGAACGAGAGCGCCGCAACGTCAGGGTGGTCGAGCAGGCGGTCCACCGCCTCGCGTGCCCCTTGGACTACCGAGAACACCCCGTCGGGAAGTCCCGCGCGGCTCCACAGGTCGGCGAAGAACAGCGACGGCGACGGGTCCTTCTCGCTCGGCTTGAGGATGAACGTGTTCCCACACGCGATCGCGTTCGCGAACATCCACATCGGAACCATCGCCGGGAAGTTGAAGGGCGTGATGCCCGCGACCACGCCGAGTGGCTGCCGGATCGAGTACACGTCGACACCGCGTGACGGCTGCTCCGAGAACCCGCCCTTGAGCAGGTGGGGAACGCCGCACGCGAACTCGACGTTCTCGATGCCGCGAGCCACCTCGCCCCGGGCGTCGGAGAGCACCTTGCCGTGCTCCGAGGTGACGATCGCCGCGAGGTCGTCGCGATGCCGGTCCAGCAGGTCGCGGAAGGCGAACAGGACCGTCGTCCGCTGCGAGAGCGACGCGGCGCGCCACTCCCGGAACGCTCCGGCGGCGGTTTCGACGGCGGCGTCGACCTCCGCCGCGGAAGCCAGATCCACCGCGCCGGTCTGCTCCCCGGTGGCCGGGTTGAAGACCGGCCCACGCGTGCCGGAGGTCCCGGCGACCACCTGGCCACCGATCCAGTGACTGATCCGCTTCAAGCGGCCATTGTCGCCTTCTCGAGGGTGCGAGCGGTGAGCACCTCGGCGAGATGCCGCTTGTACTCGGCGGTTGCCCGGACGTCCCCGGTCGGGTCGATATCCGACCCGCTCTGCGCTGCCGCATCTGCCGCCGAGGCGCCGCCGGCAAGCGCCTGCTCGACCGCCGCTCCCCGACGCGGCGTCCTTGCCAGGTTCACGTAGCCCACGCGCCACGACGAACCGGTCTCCTGCACCGCAACCCCGGCGATCGCCCAGTCGTAGAGCCGGCGGCGGAACTTGGTGTAGGCGAACCGCCCGGTCGTCACCGGGAAGCGCACCGCGGTCACCACCTCGTCGTGCTCGAGCGCGGTCGTGAAGATGTCGCGGAAGAAATCGCGCGCCTGGTGGCGACGCTTGTTGGTGACGATCTCGGCATCGAGCATCAGTGCGAGCGTGTTGTAGTCGCCGGCCGCGTCGCCATGCGCCATCACGCCGCCGATGGTCCCGAGATTGCGCACCTGGTTGTCGCCGACATCATTGGCCATCTCCACGAGAATCGGCAAGGTCTCGCGCAGGATTGCGTTGCGCTGGATGTCGACGTGACGCACCAGCGCACCGATCTCCACGCTGCCGTTGTCGCGGCGAACTTCGTTGAGCCCGGGAATCTTCTGAATGTCGATCAACGCGGTCGGCTGGCTCAGGCGAAGCCGCATCAGCGGGATGAGGCTCTGACCGCCCGCGATGACCTTGGCGTCGGCGCCGTATTTCGTCAGCAGCGATTGGGCTTCGTCGACCGAGCCCGGTCGCGCGTACTCGAATGCCGCGGTGATCATGCGCGTGCCTCCTTGATCATCGACCAGAGGCGATCCGGACGGGCCGGCATCTCCACGTGTTTGATGCCGAACGGCGCCAGCGCGTCGGTGATCCCGTTGATCACCGCGATGCTCGACGCGATCGTTCCGGCTTCGCCGATGCCCTTGACACCCAGCTCGTTGGTCGGGCTCGGGGTCACCGTCCGATCCAGCTCGAAGTGCGGCATCTCCGCCATGGTCGGAACGAGGTAGTCGAGCATGGTGCCGGTGAGCATCTGCCCGGTCTCATCATCGTACTGCACCTCCTCGAACAGCGCCTGGGAGATGCCCTGGGCGATCCCGCCGTGGAGCTGCCCGTCGACCACCATCGGGTTGATGACGTTGCCGCAGTCGTCGACCGCGACGTAGCGATCGATGGTCACGGCCCCGGTCTCGGGATCGACTTCGACGGCGCAGATGTGGCAGCCGAACGGCCAGACGAAGTTCGGCGGATCGAAATACGACACCGCCTCGAGCCCGTGCTCCATGCCTTCGGGAAGACCGGCGCCGTACGAGGCAAACGCCAGCTCAGCCAGGGCTTTCGCCTCGCCCGGGTTGCCGCGCACGAAGTAGCGCCCCTGGTCGACGACGATATCCTCTTCGGACGCCTCGAACGCATGCGCGGCCAGCTTCTTTGCCTTATCGACGACCTTGTGGCACGACGCCATGATCGCCATGCCGCCGACTGCGAGGCTGCGCGATCCGTAGGTGCCGTAGCCGAACGGGGTGTCACCGGTGTCACCGTGGTGGATCTCCACCGAGTCGTAGGGGACACCGAGCGTGTCGGCGACGATCTGCGCGAACGTCGTCTCGTGGCCCTGGCCGTGGGAGTGCGTTCCCACCGACACGGTCACCGACCCCGTCGGATGCACCCGCACCATCGAGGATTCGACTAGTGCGACACCGGCCGCGGGCGCCGTCGCCGCGCTCGGACCGATCCCGCAGATCTCGACGTAGGTGCTGAACCCGATCCCCGTGTATCGGCCCTTCGCCCGCAATTCCTCCTGGCGCTTGCGCAGCGCCGGGTAGTCGATGTTGGCCATCGCGCGATCCATCGACTTCGCGTAGTCGCCGGAGTCGTACACGAGGCCGAAGTTGTTGGTGTGCGGGAAGCTCTTGATGAAGTTCTTGCGCCGGACCTCTGCCGGGTCCATGCCGATCTCGAGCGCGACGAGGTCGACGATTCGCTCGACCAGATGCGTGGCTTCGGGGCGCCCGGCGCCGCGATACGGATCGGTCGACATGCGGTTGGTGAAGATACCGATGCTCCGCGCGTTGATCGCCTTCCACTCGTAGCATCCGCCACCGAGCAGGCACGCGACCACCTGGAAGGCACTGAAGACTCCGTGGTACGCGCCAATGTCGAGCAATTGCGTGAACTTCAGACCCAGCAGCGTGCCGTCGCGATTTGCTGCCACCTCCACGTCGAAGATCTGCCCGCGTCCGTGCGTCGTGGCCTGCAAGCTCTCGGTACGGTCCTCGATCCACTTCACGGGTCGCTCAATGATTTTCGACGCCGCAGTGGCGAGGTATTCCTCCGGGTACGGCCGGATCTTCGACCCGAATCCCCCACCGACGTCGTGGCTGACGACCCGGAACTGCAACTCGGGCACGCCGAGCGCACCACCTACGAAGAGCCGCACGAAGTGGGGCACCTGCGTCGACGTCCACAACGTCACGCGGTTGTCGTAGGGAACGTAGTCGGCGACGCAGCCTCGCGTCTCCATCGGCGTGGGGAACACCCGCTGCTGGCCGATCCGCTGCTTGAGAACGATCTCAGCCTCGGCGAAGACGGCGTCGATGTCGCCGGCGGGAAACGCGGCGTCCCACCCGATGTTATCGGGTCGATCGCTCTTCACCAGCGGGCTGCCCGGCGCCATCGCCTTCTCCATGTCCATGACGGCTGGGAGGGGCTCGTAGTCGACTACGACCAGCTGGGCTGCATCGTCTGCGAGGTATCGATCCTCAGCGATCACCACCGCGACCGGCTCGCCGGCGTAGGCGACCTCGTCTGCCGCGATGGGGAACTGCTCGGGCACCTGCTTCTTGTCGGGGACAAAGGAGTTGCTGACCGGCAGCGGCCCGAGGATGACGCCTTTGAAGTCGGCGGCGGTGAGCACCGCCACGACCCCTTTCGCCGCCCGCGCCCCGGACGTGTCGATCGAGCGGATGCGAGCGTGCGCGTGCGGGCTGCGCACGATCGACATGTGCGCCATGTTCACGAGGTTGACGTCGTCGATGAAGTTGCCGTGCCCGGTGATGAGCTTGGGATCCTCACGACGCTGGATGCGCGCCCCGATCATGGAGGTGACAGCCACGGTCAGTCCTCCACCGGAGCAGCGGCGGATCCGACCAGCTCACGCGCCGTCTCACCGGCGCCGCCCTTCATCGCCTCGGACGCGGATCGCACCGCCTTCCTGATGTTCTCGTAGCCGGTGCAGCGACACAGGTTGCCCTCCAGTCCCCGCTCGATCTCCTCGTCGGTGGGCGATGGGTTCTGCTTCAGGAGATAGGCGGCAGCCATGAGGAACCCAGGAGTGCAGAAGCCGCACTGCAGCCCGTGCTCGTTCCAGAACGCCTGCTGCACGGGATGGAGGGTGCCATCCTCGGCAAGCCCCTCGACGGTCGTGACCTGGCGCCCGTCTGCCTGGACCGCGAAGACGCTGCACGATTTCACCGCCTCGCCGTCGATCAGAACTGTGCAGGCCCCGCACTGGCTGGTATCGCAGGCAATGTGGGTTCCGGTGAGACCGGCCACCTCGCGCAGGTAGTGCACAAGGAGCAGACGGGGCTCGACGTAGTCCTCCCTCAGCCTTCCGTTGATAGTCAGCGCGACGGGCTGCGTCATGGAATTCCTCCCGGACCGAAAGGCAAACGCGTTAGGCCTCATGCTGGCATTCGCTCAGGGGAAGGGTCAAGCGCGTTGATCGCGTAGTGCCTGCCCGCAAATACAGGGCGGAACCAGCCTGGTGATGCCGCGGCTGCGAGGTGTGGACAATTGGAGCCTGTCAGGTGCGGCCAATCGCCGGGGGCAACCCGTCAGAAGTGCCGTTTGGTCGGCGCGTCTGTGGACATGACCTCGGCGAAAGTCCACAATGGCGCCCACCTATCCAGTTCGCAGGCTTTGGGGGTCTCGCATGGGTCGCTCGCTCAACCTCTCGCGTCGCGCAGGCATCGCACTCCTCGTTCCCACGGCGCTGCTCGCGGCCTGCGGTGGTTCGGGGGGCACGTCCACGCCTACGCCCGCGAGCTCGGCGGCGGGCCCAGCGGCCCAGGCCAGCATCGCGGCCGAAGTCCCCGCGGCAGTCAAGGCAGCAGCGCCTCTCCAGATCGCGACCGACGCCACCTACGCCCCGAACGAATTCGTCGACCCGAGCACCGGCAACATCGTGGGATGGGACCCCGAGCTTGCCAAAGACGTCTGCGCCGTGCTCGGGGTGGCCTGCACCATCAACAACGTCACCTTCTCGGACATCATCCCTGCGTTGCTCGAGAGCCCGGCGAAGTATCAGATGGCCTTCTCGAGCTTCACACCCACCAGTGCGCGCGAAGCTAAGGGCATCGACTTCATCACGTACTACCAGGCCGGTGAGGCGTGGATCGTGAAGGCGGGAGGCGCCTCCATCTCGTCCGCGGCCGACATGTGCGGACACACGGTTGCCGTCGAGTCGGGCACCACCGAGGAGCTCGATGCGTGGGGATACATGGGAATGAAGCCCGGCGGTGCCACGATCCCGGGTGATACGGACCATTGCAAAGCCGCCGGAAAGCAGGACATCAGCGTGCTCAGCTACGGGACGCAAACCCAGGCGAACTCCGCGCTGCTGTCGGGCCGCGCCGACTTCGGTTGGCTCGACCAGCCGGTCGCCGACTACCAGGTCAAGACGTTGGCGGGCAAGCTCAAGATCGGTGGAACCGCGTGCAGCGTCTCGCCGTACGGGGTCGCAATGGTGAAGTCGACTGGGCTCGAGCAGGCGGTCACGGACGCGATCAAGTACCTCATCGACAACAACTTCTACACGAAGCTGCTCAACACCTGGGGTGTCGCGGATGGCGCGATCGCCAGCTCGGCAGTGACGCTGAATAACAACAGCTCGGTTGGCGCCAGCTGCGTCCCGTCGTACTGAGGTCGTTCGTCCACGCGGAATCGCACTGTGAGCACCAAGATGCGGCCGTGAGCGAACGATTGTCGTGACCGCGAGCGAACCCATCGCCTCGAGTGGGAGGAGACGGCCTGAGGCCATCAAAGCGATCCCGCTGCGCCACCCGTGGCGCTGGGTCTTCGCGGTGTTGGTCCTCGGGCTTGCGGCCGCAGCCCTGTACACCTTTGCCGCCGCGCCCACCCTGGACTGGCGCGTCGTCGGTCAATACCTGTTCTTTCCGCGAATCATCCAAGGGATCGTCGTCACTCTCGAGCTGACGGTCATCGCGATGGCGATCGGGGTCAGCCTCGGCGTGCTCCTTGCCGTCATGCGGCTCTCGGTGAATCCGGTGCTGTCGAGCGTGAGCTGGTTCTACATCTGGTTCTTCCGCGGAACGCCGGTGCTGGTCCAGATCTTCTTCTGGTACAACCTCGCGCTCATCCTTCCTCATCTGACGATCGGTATCCCATTCACTCACATCGAATGGATCGGCACCACCAACCAGATCGTCTCCCCGTTCCTCGCCGCCATCCTCGGACTGGGACTCAACGAAGCAGCATATATGTCGGAAATCGTTCGAGCCGGCATCATCTCCGTGGATCAGGGGCAGACCGAGGCGGCGCAGGCGCTCGGGATGACACGTGTACACGTGATGCGCAGGATCGTGCTCCCCCAGGCGATGCGCGTCGTGCTCCCACCGACCGGCAACGAGACCATCTCGATGCTCAAGACTTCGTCGCTCGCATCGATCGCCACCGTCGGTGAGCTCTTCTACGTGCAGGAGCAGATCGCGAGTGCAACCTTCAACGTCGTCGAGCTGCTCGTGGTCGCCAGCATCTGGTACCTGGTGATGACGTCCATCCTCACCTTCGGTCAGTATTACCTGGAGCGGTATTTCGCTCGTGGATCGGCACACCAGCTGCCGCTCACCCCGCTGCAGCGATTCCGGCGGATGTTGCTCCACTCGCACATCCCGCCTCCCGAAGCGGCGGTCGAACCCACTTCCGTCTACACCCGGCATACGTGATGATCGCCTGATGAGCGGGCCGATGGTTCGTGCCGAAGCTGTCCATAAGTCGTACGGCCGCCTCGAGGTGCTCCGCGGTATCGACCTGGAGGTCGCGCCCCGGGAGGTGATGTGCATCGTTGGGCCGTCCGGTTCCGGCAAGAGCACGTTCCTGCGCTGCATCAACCATCTCGAGAAGATCGACGCGGGCAGGCTGTCGGTGGACGGTGAGCTGGTCGGGTACCGCGAGCACGGCGACAAGATCTACGAGCTCCCCGAGCGTGAGGTCTGCCGAAAGCGGGCGGAGATCGGGATGGTGTTCCAGCGCTTCAATCTGTTTCCGCACATGACCGCGCTCGAAAACATCATGGAAGCGCCGGTTCGCGTGAAGAAGGATGCGCAGAAAGTCGCCGCGGAACGAGGACGAGCACTGCTCGACCGGGTCGGGCTTGCCGACAAGGTGGACGTCTATCCGAACCAGCTCTCCGGTGGTCAACAGCAGCGGGTCGCAATCGCGCGCGCACTCGCCATGCAACCGAAGCTCATGCTCTTCGACGAGCCGACGTCGGCGCTCGACCCGGAGTTGGTCGGCGACGTCCTCGACGTGATGCGCGGTCTCGCCCAGGACGGGATGACCATGGTCGTCGTCACCCACGAGATGGGGTTCGCTCGCGAGGTCGGCGATGCGCTCGTCTTCATGGACGGCGGCGTGATCGTCGAGTCCGGAAACCCCCGCGAGATGCTCGCCAATCCCCAGCACGAGCGGACCAAGTCCTTTCTCTCAAAGGTCCTGTAAGGCTGCAATGCACGCGGTTCGATTTCAGGAATACGGATTGACGGGCCGGGGCAAGCCTCGGGCGCAACTCGTCCCATGACCACGCTGGGCGGCGTCATTCTGCTGATCGGGCGGATCCTCTTCGTCGCGCTGTTCGTCACCGCGGCGCGCGGACACATCCACAACCACCCTCGCTACGTCGCGGGATCCGGCAAGAAACTGCCGTTCCCCGTCCTCGCCGGGTGGCCCGCGGGCGTGTGGCTGCTGGTCGCCGATCTCTCGATCGTCGTCGGGATCTGGCCCGACATCGGTGCCCTGATGATCGCCCTGTTTCTGATCCCGGCGGCGGTGGTCTTCCACCCGTTCTGGAGCGAGACCGATCCAGTCGCGCGCCGCACCCACGAGTCGAGCTTCTACCGGGACATGTCGCTGCTCGGCGCTGCGCTCGCGCTCTTCGCGCTGTTCACAGACGTGGGCCACGTGCCCTTCGCGCTCACCGGCCCCGCCCTCACCCTGCGGTAGCCGCGGCGCGTCAGAGCTCCGGCGCCTCGGTCACGATCATCGTCTCGCCTCTGACGACCCGGCCGCCGCGAGACCACGAGGCGACAGCGGCGATCAGACAGACCACCAGCGAGAAGGTGAAGGCCTGGTGCAGGCCGGCCGCGAACGGACCCGAGATCAACTCCGGGAAGAACTGCCGGCCGGTGAGCGCCGAGGCATTCGCCACCGACAGCTGCGAGAGAACGTGGGTGCCAACCAGCGACTGGATGGGGTTGTAGCCGAGGAACGCCGCGAACAGGATCGACACAGGAGGCAGGTGGCCGACGTGCACCGCCACCGCCGTCGGCACGCCGTGCGCCTCGAGCCCGGCGGTCATGGTGGTGGAAAGTGTCGCCGCCAGCCCGGTGATCATCAGCGTGAAGAAGATGCCGATCGAGAGCACCTGCGCCGAGCTCTGGAAGGTCGCGTTCATGCCGCCGCCGGCGCCGCGGTCCGCGGGCGGCAGGCTGTTCATGACGCCGGCGCGGTTTGGCGCTGCGAACGCGCCCATCGAGAGCCCGTTGAGGAAGAGGATGAGCGCGAACAGCTGATACGGGAAATCGATCGGCAGCAGTTGCAGGAACGCGAAGCTTGGCGGCGGCGCCGATCATCCCCCCGGTCGCGAACGGCCGTGACCCGAAGCGGTCCGACAGGTAGCCGGACAGCGGACCGGCGAGCAGGAACCCGACGGTCAGCGGGATCATGTAGATGCCCGCCCACAGCGGCGTCGAGGTGAAGCTGTAGCCGTGCTCCGGCAACCAGATTCCCTGCAGCCAGATGATCAGCATGAACATGAGCCCGCCGCGGCCGACGGCTGCGAGAAAGCTCGACAGGGTGCCGAACGTGAACGCGCGAATGCGGAACAACCCGAGACGGAACATCGGGTTCACGACGCGACTCTCGACGACCGCAAACCCGGCGAGGAACGCGGCGCCAAGCGCGAGCGCCGAGAGCACGAACGGGCTCGTCCATCCCATCGGGTAGGATTTGTACGGCTCGATGCCGTAAGTGATGCCGATCATCACCAGGATCAGACCGATCGCGAAGGTCAGGTTGCCGAGCCAGTCGATCGGGAACTCGGCGCCGGACCCCGCGCTCCTCCAGCTTGAGATAGGCCCAGACGGTGCCGAAGAGGCCGAACGGGACCGAGACGAGGAATACGAGCCGCCAGTTGATCGGGGCGAGCAGCCCACCGAGAACGAGCCCGATGAACACCCCGCTGATACCGGCGATGTTGTTGATGCCCAGCGCGAGGCCGCGCTGGTTGGTCGGGAAGGCATCGGTGAGAATCGCCGCCGAGTTGCCGATCAGGCAGGCGGCACCGATGCCCTGGACCACCCGGAACACCATCAGCCAGACCGCGCCGGGGGGTCCCGTCATCCAGTCGATGGTCAGCAGCAGCGATGCGCCGGTGTAGATGACGAAGCCGAGGTTGTAGATGCGCACCCGCCCGACGATGTCGCCGAGGCGTCCGAGCCCCACCACTAGGACGCTGCTGACGATCAGGAAGCCGAGGATCATCCAGAGCAGGTAGAAGCTGTTCGCCGGGGCGAGCGGGTTCAGGTCGATGCCGCGAAAGATGTCGGGCATCGCGATCAACATGATCGAGGCATCGATGGTGGCGAGCAGCACGCCGACTGTCGTGTTGGAGAGCGCGACCCACTTGTAGCCGTCACCGCGCGCTCCATGACCGGTGGTGACGGTGCGCCCGGTGTCGCTGGTCGTCGCTATGGGGTCGCCTCGATCACCCCACGAGTTCTGGCAGGGCAGCGCGTCAGCGCGACGCGGCTGCGATGCGCGAACTCAAGCGCCGTTCGGGGTCGCGCACCCCGGGGATGAAGAGAATGCCGCACAGGGCGAGGGCCACACACCCGCCGATCAACATCGTCGCGCGCGTCCCGATGACACCCGCGGCCGCGCCGCTGACCAGCACGCCGAGCGGGCTGAGGCTGAGCGACACCAGCCAGTCCACCGACGAGGCGCGGCCGAGCAGTTCCGGCGGCACCAGTTCCTGCATGATCGGGCTCCAGAGGACGTTGCCGTACATCAGAGCCCCGGTGACCAGGAAGGCGCTCGCACCGGCGATCCAGATGTTCGGCGCGAGCGAGAGCACGACGATCGCGCCGGCCGATACCCCATAACCAACCCACATCGATGTGATGCGCAGGCGTGGCGCGCCAAGTTTCGCTACAAGGAGTGCCGACATGCCGCCGCCGACCCCGCCGGCCGCGAGAACCAGTCCGAGCGCAATCGGTCCCTGACGGAGCACGTTGCGTATGAGCAACGGAACGAGGACGCCGAGCGGAGAGAACGCCGCGAAGTTCGCCAGTCCGGCACACGCGATCGTCACCCACAGCCACCGCTGCGACCGGACGTAGCGCAGTCCCTCGCGCGCGTCGGCGAGCGGCGAATGGCCGGACGGCTCGGGGCGCGGCCGGCTCGCCATCGCAAGCACGCAGCCGGCACTGACGGCGAAGCTCACCGCGTCGATCGCGAACGCCCATTGGTATCCGAGCGCAGCGACGGCCAGCCCGCCGAGCGCCGGCCCGATTAGCAGCTGCGCCACGGTCTGACTCGTGTGGTTGAGCGCGCTGCCCTGGACGAGCAGTTCGGCGGGGAGGATCTCCGGGGTCACGGCGGTCGCCGCCGGATAGAAGAGCGCGTCAGCAGCGCCAAAGACGGCCGAGATGACGACGAGCTCCCAGACGTGAAGCGCGCCGAGTCCGACAAGAAGGGCGATGGCCGCGACCGCCACGCCACGAGTGGTATCCGAGGCGAGCATCGCCAAGCGGCGTGGCACGCGGTCGACGATCATCCGGCGACCAGCAGGAGGACCGTCGGCAGCAGTCTCGCTGCCAGGACGAGCGAGAGTGCGAGTGGATTGTCGTCGATGCGCAGCGTCTCCAGGGCGAGTGCGACGGTGTAGACACCGTCGCCGACCAGCGAGATGCTCTGTCCGGACCAAAGCAACGCGAAGTCGCGGTGGCGCAGCGCCGCGGGCGTTCGAACCCGGGGGTTCACCGGCCCGTGACGAGTGCCACTCTCACGATGAACGGCAGGGCGGACATCATTTTCGGCACAGCGATAGAGTAGGCGGACGCAGATCGTGCCTCAGCGCCCGGGCATTTGGCCTTGCCCGGGCGGCAAACATTGCCGATTGTGCTACAACCTTACAGGAACTCGCACCACTCAGCGGGAGGCGCACCGTGCCACGTTCAGGTCCCCGACGAAAGCAGATCGTGCTGATCGCCCACGACAACAAGAAGCCGGACATGCTGGAGTGGGCGCGCTTCAACCGCGATACGCTGGCGCGCCACGACCTCCTTGGCACCGGCACGACCGGGTCGATGGTTGCGAATGAGCTGGGTCTGCCCGTGCACCGATTTCTCACCGGTCCGCTCGGTGGTGATCAGCAGGTCGGGGCAGCGATCGCGGAAGGACGGATCGACGTGATCATCTTCTTCTGGGATCCGCTCGAACCGCACCCCCACGACGTCGACGTCAAGGCACTCCTGCGCATCGCGGTGGTGCACAACATCCCAATGGCCTGCAACCGTGCGACTGCCGACTTCATCCTTTCGAGCCCGCTGATCGACGAGGTCTACCCGAGATCGCTCGACCCGGTCGGAGCCGTCCTCCCGACCGCATAAACACTGTCCTCGGCAGCGGTCGCGTGCTCGATCAGCCAGGACGTTGCGCTCTCCAGGTGGTGCCGTATGACGGCCTCCGCGACCTCCGGCCTGCCCGCCTCAATGGCCTCGAGCAGCGCGTCGTGCTCGCCCGCCAGCTGGCCAACCGACGCATAACCCTGGATCAGCTGCGCCAGGCAGAGGAGGATCTCGACCTCGAGATTCCTGTGCGCGCGAATGAGGCGAGCGTTGCCGGCTCCAACCACCAGCGCACGATGGAAGGCGAGGTCAGCCTCGACGACGGCGCGCTGCGACGAACTCGGACCGAGACGATGGTGCTGCGCGAGGGCGGTCCGCGCGGCGTCGGGGACCCCGCGGCGTGCTGCGAGCATTCGCGAGGCCTGAACCTCGAGTGCGGTACGCAACTCGTAGATCTCCGCGAGATCACGGGCGGCGAGCGCCCGAACGAAGACGCCGCGGTTGCGCGACTTGACCAGCAGGCCCCTGCGCACCAGTCCGTCGAAGGCGGCTCGAAGCGTGTTGCGGCCGACGTCGAACTCCTCGGCGAGTGCGATCTCACCGAGATGTTCGCCAGGCTTGAAGCGGCCGTCGAGCACCTGACGCTCGAGCGCATCCTCGAGCGTCTCGACGCGTGAGGTCGTCTGCCGGCGAATCATCGCCGTGCGCAAACCTGGCCGGTCGCGGCCTTCAGATGGGTGGAGGCTCGGCTAGACGCGGGCGCGGTCGCGGCAGCGACGGCAGACGCCTTCACTGGTTCCGAAGGCATCGCGATGGGAGATCGGCTCGCCGCACGAACGGCACGACCGCCCCGTCTCCATGCCGTACAGGGCTCTCAGCGTGAGCCAGAATATTGTTGTCATCTCAATTGCTCCAGGGGGATTGATCCTGTAGCAGATTGTAGCACAATCCTAGGCCTGACGCCTCTCAGCCTGTGCTGGCGCCACCGGCCACCCCGGCTGACGCGGGTGCGCCGTTCGCGGCGACCCGCAACCCGGTCGCCGGATTGAAGATGTGGAGACGCCGGGGTGGCGCCGCCAGGGTGACCGAATCGCCGACCTTCAGGGTGTTGTCGGCGTTGATGATCGCCACCACGTCGCGTCCCTCGCTGGTGCCGTGGATGAGCTCGTCGTTGCCGAGGAATTCGACGACGTCGACCACGACGGTCACGCTCAGGCCGGGCCCGGAGAGCGCGACGAGGTCGAGGTGCTCGGGCCGGAAGCCAACGGTCACCGAGTCCAGGCCGAGGTCGCGCAGCAGTGCCGACTCGGTGTCGTCCGGCTTCATCTCGGCGCCCTCGCCGGTGAGACGGACCACCCCACCCTCCTGCGAGACCTTGAGGTCGATGAAATTCATCGACGGCGACCCGATGAAGCCGGCGACGAACCGATTCTGGGGGAGCTCGTACAGGTCCTTGGGGGTCCCCGCCTGCTGCAGGACACCCTCGTTGATCACCGCGATCCGGTCGCCCATGGTCATCGCCTCGACCTGGTCGTGGGTGACGTAGATCATCGTGGCCTCGAGGCGGGTGTGCATGCGCGCGATCTCGGCGCGGGTCTGGACGCGCAGCTTCGCGTCCAGGTTCGAGAGCGGCTCGTCCATCAGGAACACGGCGGGCTCGCGAACGATGGCGCGCCCGAGGGCGACGCGCTGGCGTTGCCCGCCGGACAGCTGCCCGGGCTTGCGATCCAGGAAGCGCTCGAGGTCGAGGATGCGCGCCGCCTCCACCACCGCCTTGTCAATGTCCGCCTTGGGCGTCTTGCGCAGCTGCAGGCCGAATGCCATGTTGTCGCGCACGCTCATGTGCGGGTAGAGCGCGTAGCTCTGGAAGACCATGGCGATGTCGCGATCGCGCGGCGGCAGGTTGTTGACGACGCGATCCCCGATGCGTACCTGGCCGCTGGTGATCTCCTCGAGCCCCGCGATCATGCGCAGTGCCGTGGTCTTGCCACATCCCGACGGTCCGACCAGGCACACGAACTCGCCGTCATGAATATCGAGGTTGAGCTTGTTGACCGCGAGCGCGCCGCCGTCGTAGCGCTTGGTCAGATCAACGAGGACTACGCCGGCCATGACACGCTCCTCATTTGACCGCCCCGGCGAGCACGCCACGGACGAAATACCGCTGGAAGGCAAAGAACACGATCAAGGGAATGACGATCGAGATCATCGCCCCCGTGGAGATGATGTAGTAGTTGTTGGCCAGAGCTCGGGTCTGCCCGTAGAGGAACATCGTCAGCGTGATGTGGGTGCTGGCCCCCAGGAAGACGAGCGCGACGAGCAGGTCGTTCCAGACCCAGATGAACTGGAAGATGGCAAGCGACGCCAGCGCGGGAATGCCGATCGGCAACACGACCTTCCGGAACAGCGTCCACTCCCCCGCTCCGTCGATCCGTCCCGCTTCCAGGAGATCATGCGGGATGCCCGAGTAGAAGTTGCGCATCAGGAAGATACCGAACGGCAAGCCGAAGGCCACGTGGAAGATGACCGTGCCGATCACCGAACCGAAAAAGTGCAGCCCTGTGGCGGTGTCAACAACCTTGTACAGGCTGGCGACCGGGATCAGCGCCATCTGCAGCGGCAGGACGAGCATCGCGACGATGAGGAGAAACACGAGAGTCCGTCCCCGCCATCTGCCGAACACGAGCGAATACGCGGTGAGGCTCGAGATCAGGGTCACAAGGACCGTGACCGGCACCGTGATCGCGATCGATGTTGTCAGCGAATCGAGCACGCCACCCGCTTTGAACCCCGCGGACAACAGCCCCTGGTAGTTGGAGAACGTCAATTGCGCCGGTGCGGTGAGCACCGTCCACCATCCGGATTGCTCGAACGCGCTGTTGGGCCGGAGCGAGATGATCGCGATGCCGATCGAGGGCACCAGCCAGAAGATCGCAATGGCCGCGAGGGCGACGTTGAGGACGATGCGCGACGGGCGCAGACGGAAGCGCTGCCGCTTCGCCTGAGCAGCGACCGGCAACGACGCAGCCTGCACGCTCATCCGCGGATCCTCTTGAGGTTGAACAGCATCGCCGGAACGACCAGGATGAACAGCACCACGGCAAGCGCGGCGGCGAGTCCCTGGCCCGTCGTAGTCTCGAAGTCGTTGTAGATGTCCACCGCGATCGTGGCCGCCCCTGACTGCGATGACGGCGCCGCCATGTTCAGGATGATGTCGAAGATCTTGAGGACGTTGATGAGCATTGTGACGAATACCACGACGAGCACCGGCATCAGCATCGGCACGGTCACCCGGCGCAGGGTCTGCCACTCACTGGCACCGTCGATCTGCGCAGCCTCGAGCACCTCGCGGTTCAAGGCGGCGAGCCCGGCGCCGATGACCACCATCGCAAAGCCTGCCCAGATCCAGAGGTAGCCGATGATCATCGCGATGTCTACGATCGGCAAGCTCAGGATCGCCTGCATTGTCGGGCTCAACGAGCCGGTCGGCGTCAGCGATTGCGTGCCAAGAAAGAAGATGCCGCTGAAGCCTGCATGGAAGTTGCTGGCGTCGATCTGCACCCGGTAGTTGCCCGAGCCGACACCGTCGAACTTGAACGTGCCATTCGCCGCCGTGGTGGTGGTCGCCGTAGCGGAGCCGCCTGAGCTCAGCAGCGAGAGATGCAACCCCGGGACGCCATCCTCGTCGGGGAATATCTGGCCTCGCTGAGTGGGGTGAGTCGGTGAGAAGTCACGCCACACCAGCCCGGTGACAGCTCCCGACGCCGCCGTCGGCGCCACCGCCGCGACCGCTCCGTTCTGCTGCAACGCCGTGGGACTGATCGCGATGAGTCCGAGTTCGAGGGTGCCTCCCGCAGCGACGGTCGTCTTGCTCTCGAGGGTGCCCCCCGGTCCCGGCTGCACCCCGGTGGCGGCCAGGCCCGACACGGTCTGACCGGTGGTCGGGTCGATCGGGTACAGCCCCGGGGGATTGACGGCGTTGCTGACTCCCTGAATCGCGGCGTTGACCATGCCGGTATGGGGATCGATGAAGAAGATCGACGCCCACGTCAACCCCGCGGCGGTCGCGCTGAACACGAGCGGCATGAACACGATCGTCTTGAATGCCGTCGACCAACGAATGCGTTCGGTGAGCACCGCGAAGACGAGGCCGAAGAACGTGACCAGGAACGGAAACAGCACGACCCAGACGACGTTGTTCTTGAGCGAGACGATGATGTCGGTCGTCGAGAAGACGGCTTTGTAGTTGCCGAGCCCGATGAAGTTCTGGCCGCTGGCATCGAACAGGCTCCGCACCACGGTGGCGATGAACGGATACACCACGATGATCAGCAGCCAGACAGCACCTGGAAGGAGGAAGAGCAGCGAGCCGAGGTGGCTTCGGAAGCCGCCCCCGCCCGCCGGCGTGCTCGTGGTCGGCAGGATTTCCGCGGGCGCAGCCGGCAGGGATTCGGAGGTCGGAACGGCTACCGCCACGTTCGAGCCTTCACCACAGTGCCGGAGATGCTACTTGTGCGGACGGGCGACCGCAACCCCGGTATCACCCATTGGTATGAGAACCGATCTGAGGCAGTTGCGTTTCGCGGACAGGTGGAGTACACCGATGCATTACGCACTGGATCGCCGGGGGCTGGGCGAGGGTTTTGCCCCCGTGAGGAGGACCTTTATGACGCAGGTCAGCACGCTGAGCAGGCTGGCGGTGGTGACGGCCGGAGTCCTGGGAATCGCGACCGCATGCGGTTCGACATCGACGCCCGCAACGTCATCGAGTTCGAGCTCATCGAGCGCGAAGATCGGCGGATCGGTCACGGTCTGGGCCGAATGGACGTCACAGGAGCAGCAGGACTTCCTGGCCGCGCTGGCGCCGTTTGAGGCGTCGACTGGCATCACCGTGAACTACCAGGGCAAGGGCAACAACATGAGCACCGTGCTCACCACCGCGGTGTCGGGCGGGTCACCGCCGGACGTGGCCCTCGTCGCCGACCCGGGCACGCTGCAAACCCTGGCCAAGCAAGGCTCGATCAAGGATCTGACCAGCATCGTCGGCGGCATGGCCTCCAACTTCGGTGCCGCCTGGAACACGCTGGCGACCTACAACGGCAAGCTGTACGGCGTGTGGTTCAAGGGCGCGAACAAGAACACCATCTTTTACAACCCGGCGCTGTTCACCGCGGCGGGCATCACGTCGCCGCCCACCACGTGGGAGCAGCTGCTCACCGACGCCGCGCAGCTGAAGGCAGCCGGCGAGACACCCTTCTCGTTGTGCACCGACATCGGCTGGCCGGTCGCGGATATGTGGCAGAACATCTATCTCAAGACCGCCGGCGCCGCGGACTACGACAAGCTGGCGACGCACACGCTCAAGTGGACCGATCCGACGGTGACCACGGCCTTCACGACCATGGCCCAGCTGGTCGGCCAGACCTCGTACTTGCTTGGTGGACTGCAGGGTTCGCTGTCCCTCACGTACCCGACGTGCGCGGACAAGGTGTTCCCCAAGCCACCGGCGCAGCCGCAGGCGGCGATGGTGGCCGAGGGCGACTTCGTGGTCAGCGAGATCGCCGGAAACTCCGCTAATTACAACCCGGGGACGACCGGCGCCGGCGGCGCGGCGTGCACCGCGAGCCCCGCGAGCAAGCCGTGCTTCGACTTCTTCTCATTCCCGGCGCCGGCAGCGGACAGCGCGAACAGCGGAGCCATCCAGGGTGCGGGTGACGTGGCGATGATGCTGAATGCGACGCCACAGGCGACCGCGCTCATCAAGTACCTTGCCGGCCCCGAGGGCGGCACCATCTGGGCTCACCTGGGTGGCTTCGCGTCGCCTAACAACCAGGTGAAGACGAGTGCCTACCCGGATCCCGTCACCCAGGCCGACGCCCAGGCCCTGGTCAGCGCGAGCAGCTTCGTTTTCAGCCTCGACGATCTCCAGGGAAGCTGGGAGCCGAAGATGTGGGCGGATCTGATCGACTTCCTCAAGAACCCCAGCAGCTCGAACATCTCCTCGATCGAGTCGACGATGGACACGCAGGCGGCGGCCGCTCTCGGCCACTGACCAAGTCACCTCGCGCAAGCGCGGCCGGTCCGGCTCGGAAGCACGAGCCGGGCTGGCCGACAGCGCACCATCCGGGGGGCTGCGCCGGGTAACCCGAATGCTAGGCTCCGGCAGCGTGGAGGAACGCGCTGTCGTGAGCCCAACGCCGCGAGGATTGCTCACCCGTTTTCTCAACGGCTCCGGCGTGGAGCTCGGGCCGGGTCATCACCCGATGCCCCTCCCCTTTCCGGGCGTTTCGGTCCGCTACGTGGACCGCTGGCAGCCCGAGGAGAACCTCGCCTTGTTCACCAACATCGAGGCCGGGGCAACGTTTCCCAAGCCCGACATCGTCGCCAACCTCGACGTCGACCGCCTCTCGGCTCTTCCTGACGAGAGCCAGGACTTCGTGATCGCGAGCCATCTGCTCGAGCACCTTGCCGATCCACTCACGCAGATCGACGAGATCCACCGGGTCCTGAGGCCGGGCGCGGTCGTACTCGTCTTTCTTCCCGATCGGCGCTACACGTTTGATCGCAAGCGGTCCGCGACCCCACTCGCGCATCTCATCGCCGAGCATCGAGAACGGGTCACCGTTGTCAGCGACGAGCACATCGAGGATTACCTGCGAAAGACCGACGTCTGGGACCCCTCATGGACGCCGGAGCAGGAGCGCGAACAGTTCGAGCTGAACCGCCAGCGATCGATTCACGTCCACTGCTGGTCGGAGGACGAATTCCTGCCGGTGCTCGAGTACACCGTCCTCGAGATGGGGATGCGCTGGGAGCTGCTCGACGCCATGTTTGTCGAAGACGTTCCCGGGGGATTTGAATTCGGATTCGTGCTGCGCCGCTCGCCGGTGGCGGCGGAGCCCGCAGTGATGGCGGAACACCTTCGGCTGTCCTGGCAGGTGCTCGCGTCGAAGTCGCGCCAGCACGCCGAGGCTGAGCGGCAGATTGCACGGCTCCGTGCGCTGCCGGGCTTTCCGGTGATGCAGCGCGCGTGGCGCGTGCAGCGCCGGCTGCGCCAGGATTTGACCAGGGCGCTCGACGGCACGCGGGCGGCGACCGTGTTCTCGAGCGGACGTCGCTCGCTAGGCTTGCAACACCGCCGCGACCGCGCCCACGACGAAGATCAGGGCAAGGTAGGCGAGCGAGTAGTGGAACAGCACCGCCGCAGCGTGTGATGACCCTTTCGCCCGAGCCCAAAGCGCCAGCCCGAGATAGCAGCCGCCGAGCACACCGGCTCCCACCGTGTAACCGATGCCGAGCATGAGTCCTGGGAGCAGGCTCGCAGCGATCAGGGCAAGCAGGTACAGAAGGATCCGCCGGTGGGTCCGGGCGGTACCGATGATCCCCGGGAGCATCGGCACGCTCGCGTTGCGGTAGTCACGTCGAAGCAGGAGCGCCAGCGACCAGAAGTGTGGCGGGGTCCACAGGAATACCAGCGCAAAGAGCACGAACGCCGGCCATCCGACGTTGTCCTGGACCGCCGCCCATCCGACGAGCGGTGGAAACGCGCCGGCGGCGCCACCGATGACGATGTTGAGCGGTGTTCTGCGCTTGAGCAGCATGGTGTAGATGAGGACGTAGAAGAGCCCGCCACCGAGCGCCAGCGCTGCCGCCAGGGTGTTCACGGCAACACTGAACACCACCACCGACGCGACGATCAGCGAGACCCCAAAGGTGAGCGCCTGCCACGGAAGAATGCGACCCGACGGGAGCGGACGGCTGCAGGTCCGCGCCATCACCCGGTCGATGTCGCGGTCGTACCAGCAGTTGATCGCGCCGGAGCCTCCGGACGCGAGCGCGCCGCCGAGCGCCGCCCAGAAGAGCAGCGGGAGTGATGGAACGCCGCGCGCGGCGATGAACATCGTCGCGACTTCGGTGATGAGCAGCAGGACGATGATTCGGGGCTTGGCGAGGCTGATGTAGTCGCGAGCGTTGGCTCGGATGTCGGTCGACATGCCGAGTGCGACCCCGCCGGCAGCTCCGGCCACGCCGATGGCGTCCGGTGGGCTCATCGCGATGTCTGCGCTGGTTTGCATGCCCTCTCCTACGCGCTGCCGGTCCGCGATGTGCCCAGGAGCGTGGTGATCTCGGCATTGAAATCCGCAACACTCATGGTCCCCAGTCCTCCGAGCACGACGTCGGCGACCTTGCCCTGCGTGCTGAGAAAGACCAGCGCCGGCGCCGATGGTATCCGGTAGTCGACGGCGAGCGTCGCATTGGTGTCCGCGATGCTGGCATAGGGCACCCGGAATGTCGATTGAAACGCGAGTGCCGGCCGCGTCGTGTCTCGCAGGTCGATGCCCAGGAACGAAACACCGCGGGCGGACCACGTCGCGAACGCGGTGTTCAACGCGGGCTGCTCATCGTGGCAGGGCCCGCACCACGATGCCCAGAAGATGAGCACCACGGGATGGCCGCGCAATGAGGTGATGCTCACGTCCTTCCCGGCGAGCGTTGGGCCACCGGACGCGCTGACCTGCTCGGACGGGGCCGATGTCACGTGAGGCGCACCGCAGGCGGCGACGAGCACGGCGACCGCGCAACCTAGCACGACACGACGATTGCCGCTCACGGTTGCGGAGCCACCGCGTTCGCCGCGGATCGGTCATCGACCTCGAACCACCGGATTCCCAGGTAGAGCAGCGCGATGAGGAAGGGTGTGCCGCCCGGGACCCACATCACACCGGCGGCGATCTCCTGGTCCGCGAGCAGGCTGAGGCCTCCGGTCGGCGTCGGGTACGCGTACAGCGGATTGGTCGCGTATGCGATCAGGATGGCGAGACCCCAACTCACGAACATCCCAAGCAGGACCACCGCCGCGCGCCCCAGCAGTGACAGTCGCCCGGTTGCGTGGAGCGGGCTGATCACCTGGTCCCAGAACAACAGCCCGACCACGAGAAACGTCAGGTGCTCGAGATCGTGTACCGATGCGATCCGCAGCGTCGCGTCGTAGATGGCAGGGGTATGCCAGACGAGGAGGTCGACGCTGAACGCGAGCACGACCACGCTCGCAGCTCTCGAACCCGAATGGAGTACGTGCACGACACGTGCCGGCCACGTTCCCTCGACTTCGATCGGCCGTCCCTGGGCGGCCAGATACCCGGCCCACGCGGTTCGAAACGGATCAGCAAGCAGGATGAGTGGAGGTGCGACCAGCAGCAGGAGGACGTGCTGCACCATGTGATCCCACTGCAGCGTGGTGTCGAAGTACGAGATCGGTGACACCAGCGCGAGCAGGAGCGCACCGATGCCGAGCGCGAACGCCGTATCCCCGTTGTCCCATGTTGTTCCGCGTCCCAGGGCCACAGAGGCTGTTCGCCGCCCGCGCCAGTACAGATAGGCCGCGGTGGCACAGCCCACGATCGGTACTGGTTCGAAACTCCAGTTGAGCAGCGGTGGCCAGAGCATGCCTGCGGATGAGGCGTACTGGATCAGCAGGTATACCGCGATGGAGACGCCGGTAATGTAGGCCCACTGCTCCAGGATGGCCCGGGCATGCGCCGAACCGAGGCGATCAGTGCCGCGCACGTGCCCCATGATCAGGCTGAGCAACCAGGCCGCGACCCCGATGAACTCAGCAAGCAGGACCGCATACCACAGCGTCGAGATATCAGCGTACGTACCGGCGCTGTTGAGCGTCCAGTTGAACTGGTACATGAGTAGGATCCTCACGGCCCCCGTGAGCACTGTGGCCAGGAATGCCAACCAGAGCAATCCCGTGACCGCGCTGGATTCGCGTGCGCTGCTGACAGCATTCGAAACCGCCAGGAGAGCGACCACCCCGACGACCGGGAACGCGAGTGCGATCAACGCCAGCACCTGCGGCGGCGTACCGACGCCACTCGGGTGCCACATGCTCCCGAAGTTATTGGCTCGCAGATACAGGAATGCGAAGAGCAGGCTCAACTGAAGCGTCGTGTTCGACGCGATCACCAGCCGCGAACTGAAGATGAGCGTATGCCCGCCACCTTGAGTCTCGTCCATAACGGATAGTCCGGTGGGACTGGCCTCACTCATGCTCAGGCTCCACTCAATGCCGGTACGGCAGGTCCGAAGTCTGCCGCCGGCTTCCCAGTGTCGTAATTGTCTGGGAGCGACCACGAAACCGGCATCCGATCAAAGTTGAAGGTGGGCACCGGCGTCGGCACCTGCCACTCGACGCCGAGCGACTCCCATGGGTTGGCTGCGGCGACACGCTGCTTGATGACAACCTCCCAGATGAGAATGCCGAGGAAGAGCGACATGGAGAGACCCAGCGCGAGCGCGAAGATCGACGCGCTGTCGTTCAGCGGTTGGAGGTACGCTGCATAGCTGATGTCGCGGCGCGGCATCCCGAGAATTCCAACGGCGATGAGCGAGATGAACGTCCCATTGAAGGTGAGGAACACCGCCCAGAACTGGTAGCGCAGGAGCTTGATGTCCATGGTCCGGCCGGTCATCTTCGGAAGGTAATAGACGATCCCGGCCATGAGCGCGAAGACCTCCCCACCCATGATCGTGTAGTGGAAGTGTGCCTGCACGAAGTAGCTTGCATGGAGCGTGAAGTCGCTCGGGACGTCGGAGAGAAAGACGCCCGTGAACCCACCGATCAGGAAGTTGAAGAAGAAGGCGAAGATGAAGAGCATCGGGGTGCCGAAGCGAGTTCGAGCGCGCCATAGCGTTCCCAACGCCACCAGGTAGATGATCCCCGTCGGCACCGAGATCATCTCCGTGGAGAACATGTAGAAGGGTCGCAGCGAGGGTGCGATGCCGCTGACAAACAGGTGGTGCTGCCAGACCACGAAGCTCAGCACGCCGACACCGACCATGCCGCCGATTCCTACGCGACGTCCCCAGAGCGGCTTTCTGGCGAAGGCCGGGAGCATCTCCATGACCAGGCCAAAGGCGGGGACGACAAAGATGTAGACCTCGGGGTGGCCGAAGAACCAGAAGAGGTTCTCCCACAAGTACGGCGAGCCACCACCCGCGGGGATGAAGAACGTCGCCTGATAGGTGCGGCTGAACATCTCCATCAGGACCGCGACGATCAGTGCTGGCGCTGCGAGCGCGCCGAGGAACGACGTCACCAGCACTGACCACACGAATACCGGCATCCGGCTCAGGGGCATCTCCGGAGCCCGCTTGGTCAGGATCGTCGCGATCATGTTCAAACCAGACAGCGCGATCGAGAGGCCGATCAGGGCGAAGCCCATGAGGTAGGAGTCCATGCCGAGGACGTTCTGGTCGGAGAGCGGCGCATAGCCCGTCCACCCCGTGGTGAAGCCACCGAGAAAGACCGTGGAGAGCAGGATCAAGCCGCAGGCGGGAGGAGCCAGAACGTGAGCGCCTCGAGGCGCGGGAATGCCATGTTGCGCGCGCCGATCATGATCGGCACGAAGTAGTTGCCGAACGGACCGATGATCGCTGTCGACGCCATGAAGATCATCAGCGTGCTGTGAAGGCCAACCAGCGTCAGATATGACTGGGCGTTCGCCACCGACGGCACGGGAGTCAGCAGCTCGGTCCGAATGAACATGGCCCCCAGCCCGCCGATGAACAGGAAGGCGAGGATCATCACCATGTACTGCATTCCGATCACCTTGTGATCGGTGGTCATGCGGAAGTACCGAAGGAGGCCCCCGCCCTCACCGTGCAGGTAGGCGTTGTCCTCCTCGGTGGGCCTCTTGGCGCCGAAAAGACGGCCGATCGGGTAGTTGAAGAACCCCATGCCGGCAAGGAATCCGGCGGCGCTCATGGCGTAGCCGAGCAGAATCCCGGGATCGGAGCCAAGCGAGGTCGGTTCGCCGCCGGCGCCGTAGAAGTTGGAGATGGCTCCACTGCCGAGGGCGTACCCGGCGATGAAGCCGATCACTGCGCCGATCAGTCCGAGCAACAGCCCCCACTCATTGAGCCGCCGTGCCAGGGTCGGCCGTGTCGACATCGATGGCCGGGCGGTGGTTACAGCGTCCACATCTGCTCCCTCGTGTGTGTATGCGAGTAGAACGCGGTCACGGCGCGTAGACCCCCGGCTGGGGGAGGTTCGAGCCGGCGTAAACATGGCTGTAGGGCGGGAGGTACTGCATCACCGGGGCATCCAGCGCCGTCTGCTGCTGAATCCACGCGGAGAAATCCGTGGCGCTCACCACCATCGCGGTGTCGTCGGTCATGTTGCCGTGCCAGAGACCGCAGAGCTCGGAGCACTGGACGCGATAGGTGCCTGTCTGCGTCGGCGTCGCGGTCACGACGTTGTCGTTGAGAGGCACGGCGTCAGCCTTCACGCCGAGCGCGTAGAACCAGAACGAGTGGATAACGTCCAGCGACGTGACGTGGAACTCAATTTTCTGGTTGACGGGTAACACGAGCTGAGCGGTCTCGATGCCGCCATATGCTGGATATCGGTAGGTGAACCACCACTGCTGGGCGATCACCTGCACCTCGAGTGGCTGATCGGCCGTCGCCGGCATCGGCAGCGAGGCTGCGGTGGTTGAGATGCCGGCCCCCGGCTGGTCGATGGCGAGCGCCACGGTGCCGTAGACAGCCAGGCTCAGCACGACGACGAGCGTGGTCGCGATCCAGGTGGTCTGGGCCCGCGTATTGCCTCGAAGCTCGCTCGCGCTCACCTCGGCCGTGGGCGGGGCCAGTCGGTTGACCACCAGGGTGAAGAACAGCGCCGCAAGGACCGCGGAGAAGACGGGCCACGCGATCACAGAGAGCACCAGGATCACGAGGCTCTCGCTGGAGGCGAGGTCAGAGGCTTGCCCCGGCGGGATCGGGCCGAGCGCCAGCGCCACATCGCCGGCCACGGCGAGGACGAACCAGACGATGAGCACGACCCGGATTGCGGTGGCTCTGTTTCTCATCGGTCAGCCCACCTGGAGCTCGCCGGCCATGTAGCCGAGGGTCTGCATCGGACCACCGTTGCCGTAGAGGGTTCCGGCCCCGCAGGGTACGAAGCACTGCCAGCGGAAGAGGCCCTTCTGGTCCGGCACGACGAAGCTGAACTCGACGACGTTCTGAGTCACTTTCCCGGACACCCCTTCAAGGGGAACGCTGACCCCGAGATCAGGAACCGTAAAGGTGTGAGCCGGGGTCGTCGGGTCGAGCGCCTGGATCACCTTGCCGTTGACGGTCATCTCGTTGTTGACCGTGCCTCGGACCAAAGAGAAGTACGGGTTGCGCAACCCGGACGGACTGTCCTGCTGGTCGATGGTGATGTGCACCACCGCCCCGGCCGGCACCTTGAGATACGTGGTCGGCAGGTAGGAGACCCACGCAGGATGTGGTCCGAAGCCGATCGTGCCGACGGTCGTCAGGGTGAAGTTGACGACCGTCTTCCCCTGGATCGTCGCCGAGGTGGACGTCGCCGTGATCTGCTCGGGCGTCGGGTTGAGGAAGCGGGTCACGAAGAACCCGACTGCCACCGCCGCCACGACCACACCGGCCACGAGGATCCAGAATCTCGATCGCATGGTTGCCTTACCTCTCTGTGTGCACGACTGGGGCAGTGGCGGACACGACGACGTGAATCAGGAGGGGCACCGGTAGCGTCGCGTGGCAACGGCCACTATGCGGAGCTAGGTCGCTCCGCCAGGCCCGCGACGGCCGAGATGAGATGAATCCGGGCACCAGTTCTCCACTCAACAGGCTGCCGGCTCGTGCTGAAGGCGACATGATCGCGGTGTTAGAGGGGTTCCGTCAAGCCCCTCGTTTGGCGGTGACCTGCGTCACTCACGTTCGAGGGGCGACCCGGTGAGCGCGCGATCGTATTGCTCGGCAGTTGACCGATCTCGGATGCCGCCGGCGACCACACCAACCCAGGTGCGGAGGGCACCGTCGGTCAGGCGGCATCCTCGGCACTGCGGACGAGACTCAGAGACGCCGGTGCGTTGACGGGCTCGCCCGCCGACGCCGGTATGTTGTCGGGCTCACCCGCAATCTCGCGCAGCGTCCGCCCGCTCATCTGCACCCTGACCCAGGCCGCAACCAGTGCGATCACGCTGAGCAGAAGGACGATCCCGATTGCAAGCGTGGGGACATTGAGGAGCTTGAGACCGGAGACGAGCAGCACGGCGCTGAGCGCACCTCGGATGAACAGCGTCGGGGCATAGGACGAGATGGTCGCTCCGATGAGCACCCCAGGAAGACTGCCGATGAGGATCGACGCGGTCAGTCCGAGCTTGAAGTCCCCAAACAGGATGTGGGCGATGGCAGCTGCCCCCACCATGGGGATCGCCTGAGCGAGGTCCGTACCCACCATCTGGGATCCGCGCAGGCGCGGATACAGGAAGAGCAGCAGGACGATGACCAGGGTGCCCGACCCGACCGAGGTGATCCCGACGATGAAGCCGATCGACGCCCCGATCGCCAGCGTCGGGACCCTCTTGACGCGCAGCGCGTCCTCGACCCCACCGGCCTGTCCACTCCTGCGGTCCAGGTACATCTTGAAACCGAGGGCGGCGACGGCCACGAGCAGGATCGCTCCGAGCGACACGCTGACGATGCTTTGAATTCGAGTCCCGTCGCCGACCCACTTGAGGAAGGAGACCCCGAGGAAAGCGGCGGGCACCGAGCCGATGGCAAGCCACGCGACCAGACCCCAGCGCACCGTCCCGCGCCCGGCGTGAACAGCGGCACCGACCGGCTTCATCACCAGGGACGCGACCAGGTCGCTCGCCACGGCCGCGACTGGCTGGACGTGGAACAGCAGGACGAGTACCGGGGTCATGAGCGCGCCGCCACCCATCCCGGTTAGCCCGACTGCGCATCCGACGATCAGTCCGGCTAGTGCGATGTAAAGGTCGATGTGCACCGCGTGATCCCCTTCTCAGCCCCTCGCGTCCCGTTTGACGCCGATACCCAACCTTGCCGTATCTGTGGACCTGGCGTCAACGAGTTTGATGGGATCAAATCCATCTCATAATGCGAACGCTGCGGCATCCAGTGTCCGGTGGATCCGCGCCTCGAGCGACGATGGCGCGGGACCTGCCGCCCACGCGCGCTGGGCGGGCGGCGAGGTCTCGCTAACCGGTCGGTCAGAACCCCCTTCCGCTCAGGCCCTCGGACCTGGGCTTCACCCGTTCTCCTGGCTCTTTCCCCCGGTGCACAAACATTACTCCAAATGCGTCGAAAGCGTTAGACGCTCTCACCCGAGGCTGGGTCCCGGGCATCCTCCACGGGGCCGGCCCCGTGCGTGCTCTCCGGCGACCGTTATCGGTCGTTAACCAACGCGATACCCGACCATAACGCGACGTTTCCTACGCTCACGGCGGGTCTGGATCTCCAAATCCAGCGGACTAAGGAGGAAACGCGGGGATGAACATCGAACTGCATCGTCGTGCGCGCTTGCGTGCTCTCGCACACGCGAACGATGGGATACGCAACGCCCCACGACAGGCTGTGTCGTTGGGCGCGACGGCAGTGCTCTTCGCCGGGGCACTCGCCGCGTGCGGTGGCACCCCGGCTGTCGCGGGTGGAGCGACCGCGACCGCGATCGTGCCCCTGGTCGTCTACTCGGCGCAGGGGTACGACAGCGTCATGACCAAGGCATTCCAGAAGGCCACCGGCATCCCCGTCAAGCTCGACGACGACAGCACTGGCCCACTGCTCGCCAAGGTGGCCGCCGAAAGCAACAATCCCCAGTGGGGACTGCTCTGGGTCGACGGCGACACGGCGTTTGCCTCGCTCGACAAGCAGGGACAGCTGCTCGACTATGCTCCGCCGGTCACGCTGACCTCGGTCGCACAATCCCTGGTGCCCGCCGACCACTCGTACATTCCGGCCAGCACGACGGTGATGGCCGCGGTGATCTACAACGCCGCCAAGGTCTCGGCGGTGCCGGCGACATACCAGGATCTTCTCCAATCGCAGTACAAGGGTCGAGTTGGCATGAACGATCCGTCCCAGTCGGGGCCGACGTTCCCGTTCATCGCCGGCCTCATGGACCAGTTCGGGGGCACCGCTAACGGGGTGGCGGCCGGGGAGTCGTACCTCACCAAGCTGAAGGCGAACGGCCTGCAGGTCTTCCCGACCAACGGCGACACACTCCACGCGCTCGAGACCGGGGTGATCGATTACGGGATGATCCAGAGCTCCGCCGCGACGGGCGAGGTGATCAAGGCCACGAAGAGCGCGACGTTCGACCCGAAGGTCGTGTACCTTCCAAATTCAACGCTGTTGCCGGCGGTGATCGGCATTGACAAGAAGGCTCCGGCAGCCGAGCGATCCGAGGCTCAGCGGTTCGTGCAGTTCGTGCTGTCTGCCGCGGGCCAGGCGATCATGCAGACGGGTGATCCGTCGGGAGACTCGCTGTTCTGGCCGATCGTGCCCGGGGTGACCACGCTCCCCGCACTCCCGCCATTCCCTGCCAATTACCAGAAGCTCGATCCCTATTTCTGGGGCCCGTTGGAGGGCCAGGTGAACTCCTGGTTCGACCTGAACATCAAGTAGGAACCGACATTGGCCGGTACCCTCACCAGCTCTCCGCCGATCGTGGCGGAGAGCCGCGGGGACAGGAGGCGGTTGGCGCTGTCTCGGTTCAGCGGCGCTCCATTGCTCGTCTTCTGGCTGCTCGTCGCGGCAATTCTCGCAGTGCCGGTCCTCCTCTTTCTCGCGGTCGCATTCTCACCCCGGCTGTTCGATCAGGGGCCTGAGTGGTTCACGCTATCCGGCTTCGGGCAAGCGTTCTCGGGCCCGCTCCTCCAGGGCGTCGCCGACTCCGTCTTCGTCGGCGTGTGCAGCGCGATCGCCGCAGCGGCGATCGGTTTCGTCGTGGCCTGGCTTGTGGTTCGAACCGACCTCCCCGGACGGCGGCTGTGGACCGGGGTCATGTTTGCGCTCCTGCTGGCGCCGTCTTACCTGGTCGCACTCGGGTGGGAACGCCTGCTCGAGCCGATGGGCGTGCTCGACGTCGCGGGGGTGCACCCCGGCGGATTCCGAACCCTCTTCTACGGTCCCTTCGGGGTGATCGTGGTCCTGACCGCGAAGGGATTGCCCTTTGCTTTCCTCGCCATCTCCGCGGCGCTGCGCGGGCTCGGCGAAGAGTTCGAGGCGGCAGTGCGCGTGCACGGCGGCGGTCCGCTCGCCGCACTCCGGGTGGTCGTGGCGCTGATCTCGCCCGCGGTGTGGTCGGCACTCGCCATCGTCTTCGCCGAATCCGTGAGCGATTTCGGCGTGGCCGACACACTCGCCAATGACGCTCACTTTCCCGTTGCCACGTACTCGCTCTACAACGCGGTGCAGGCGTTTCCCATCCAGTTCTCAGTGGCGGCCGCCGTCGGTTGGGTGTTGCTGGGACTGGTCGCGCTTGCGCTTCTCGCGCAGGGCTGGGCTCTCCGAAGCCGGAGTTATCGAGTGTTCGGGGGCAGAAGCCGGCCGGCCCGTCGACTCCATCTCTCCGGGTTCGCGAAACTCGGGGCGCTCACCGGCATGCTGGCGGTCCTCGTGATCGGCATCGGCGTCCCCGCATTCGGAGCGGTGTCGGCATCACTCATCAACGGACTCGGCTCGCTCATCACCAGTCACGGGTTGACACTGGCCAACTACAGTCGGGTGCTCAGCAGCCCGGATCTGCGCGATCCGCTCATCTACTCAGGGCAGCTCGCCCTCATCACCGCGACAGTGACCATTGTCCTGGCCGTGGTGGCGGCGCGCGTGATGTCGCGCCGCGGGACTCACGTGAGCGCGCGATTGCTCGACATGACGCTGCTCACCGCCGTCGCGCTGCCCGGCATCGTGTTCGCGGCAGGCTACATCTTCACCTTCAACCTGCCCGTGCTCACCCAGTTCGGCATTCAGCTCTACGAAACCACTGGACTGCTGGTCGTCGGCTACATCGCCACCGCGCTGCCGGCGACATCCAGAAGTCCTGCTGGGCAGCGTCAGCCAGATCCAGGAATCGCTCGCCGAAGCAGGGCGCGTGCACGGGAGCGGTGTGCTCGGCGCGTGGATACGCACGGTGCTCCCGGTGCTTGCGCGGCCGTTGCTCGCCGCGTGGTTGCTCGTCTTCGGTGCGACGCTCCTCGAGCTTCCGATGTCGCAGCTGCTCTATCCCCCAGGCCAGCCACCCGTGTCCGTGGCGATCACCAAGGCGCTCGCCAACTACGACTTCGCCGGCGGCACCGCAATGGAGGTGGTCGCCGTGCTCGGCGCACTGGTCATCGTCGCACTGGTCTGGACTTCTTCCGACTGCTCGCGCCGGCGGGGTGGCGGCGCATCGGATCGACGACATGACGCAAGCGTCCCTCCCGGAGATCTCTCCGGCGGGTCATCACGTCGAAATCAGCGGTGCAGTCAAGCACTACGGCCGGGCACGCGGGCTCGTCGGTGTCGACCTCGTCATTCGACCGGGTCGCTTCCTCGTGCTGCTCGGACCGTCCGGCTCCGGCAAGACAACCCTCGCGCGCTGCCTGGCGGGAGTTGAGCGCCTTGACGGCGGCGTCATCCGTCTCAGCGACCGGGTGGTGAGCGACGGGCGGCGGCATCTCCCGCCGGAACGCCGGAATCTGGCCATGGTGTTCCAGGACTATGCGTTGTGGCCACACCTGACCGTGCACGGCAACGTCAGCTATGCGCTCCGCCGACGTCACCTCGCACATGCCGAATCCCGCCGGCGAGTGCTGGACGCGCTGGATCAGGTCGGCCTCGCCCCCTTCGCCGATCGATACCCTCACCAGCTCTCGGGCGGAGAGCAGCAGCGCGTGGCACTCGCGCGCGCAGTGGTGGCCCGTCCCGGGCTGCTGCTCTTTGACGAGCCGCTGTCCAACCTGGACGCGGATCTCCGAGAACGGCTCCGCGTGCAGATCGCGACCATCGCACGGGACAGCGGGGCCACGGTCGTGTACATCACCCACGACCAATCGGAGGCCTTCGCGCTCGCCGACGAGGTGGCGGTGCTCGACGGCGGTCAACTCGTGCAGCTGGGCCCACCGGAGCAGATCTATCGCCAGCCCGTGAACCTCTTCGTCGCTCGCTTCACCGGATCGGCGGGAGAGTTTCCCGGTCGGGTGATCCGGGTCAGCGACGGCCATGTCGATGTCGCGGTCGGTGACGCGGCCACGCTGCGCGCTCGCCAGGGTGGAGACGTGACCGCCGGCGCCGAGGTCCGGGTCCTGGTCCGCCCCGCGGCCACCCGCGTGGTCGTCGAGACGACCGGCTCAGGCGCATCACTCACCGGCACGGTGGTGGACGTCGCTTACCGGGGCAGAGGGTACGATCACTTGGTCGCCTGCGCCGGGGGAACACTCTCTTCGGTCTTCGATCCGAACCGGTGGCCGCGCGGCGCCGAGCTCACGATCCAAATCGACCCGGACGGGTGCGTCGCCTATCCGGACAAGGCGAGCGGATCGAACCTGAACTGATGGCAGCTGGAGGTATCAATCGCCGATGAGCATTCTCGTGATTCTTGCGACGTTCCTGGCCGCGGGTGTCGAATGGGTGGAGGCGCTCACCATCGTCCTCGCGGTGGGCCTGGTCAGAGGCTGGAGAAGCGCGTTCACCGGCACCATCGCGGCGGTGGTTGCGCTGGTCGCACTCGTGGCCGCGTTCGGGCTGGCCATAACGTCGCACATCTCCATCGACGCGGCTCGAACCATGGTCGGTGTTTTCCTCCTGCTGTTCGGCCTCAAATGGCTGCACAAGGCAGTGCTTCGGTCGAGCGGCCTCAAGTCGCTGCACGACGAGGCCAAGATCTTCGCGGAGACGGAGGTGATGCTGCGTGCCTCGAGCGGACGCAAGGTCGCTCTCGATCGTGTCGGCGTGAGCACGTCATTCAGCGGGGTCTTTCTCGAGGGGCTCGAGGTGGTGTTCATCGTCGTCGCCCTGGGAGGACTTCAGGACGTGTCGTCGGCGGTCGTGGGCGCCGTCGCATCGCTGGTGGTGGTCGCGGGCGCCGGGTTCGCGCTCCGGCATCCATTGACCCAGGTGCCGGAAAACGCCATGAAGTACGTGGTCGGCATCATGCTCACGTCGTTCGGGACCTTCTTCGCTGGCGAGGGCATCGGGGTGCAGTGGTGGGGCAGCGACCTGAGCCTGCTCCCGCTCATAGCCGGTTACGCGGCAGTGTCGCTGCTCTTCGTATGGCTGCTGCGGCGACCGGCTGGCGTCAGCGGCCGCCTCGACACCGGAGTGGTTCACGCTCTCGGTGCCGCGGTCCGCGAGGTGTGGGGGCTGTTCGTCGAGGACGGAGCGGTCGCGATCGTGGCCATCGTGGTGCTGCTCGGCGCGACGGTCTTCACGCAGCACTTCCCCGCACAGCGTGCCCTGGCAGGCCTTCTCCTCGCGGTCGGGATCGCAGGCGCTGCCGGGGCGGGGCTGTCAGAGGCTCGCAAGCACAGTCGCGCGGTCAAACGCGTGGACGCTGCGGCAGCGCAGAACCCTGCGCCCGCACGCGTGCGTCCCGAGCGGATCGCCGACGAGGCGCCGGCCGGGTAGCGTCAGTTGCGGCCGAGGTCGAACGGACGCAGGAATCGCGTGGGCTGAAAGGCGATGTACGCGGCGGGCGCGATGTTGTAGGTCGGCCCGAGCGCGGTTGCCGCGGCCTCGAGGTTCGCAGCGCTCGTGCTGTCGCCCCAGGCGCCGGTGTTCACTCGGTGGATCAAAGCCTGGAATGCCGCGATCGTCTCCGCCGGAGTGAACGTGCAATGGCCGGCGCGATGCACGTATCCCTCGCGCAGCATCGCGCCGTCGGCCGCGTCCTGCGCGACGTTGCGATACGCCTGCTCATCCTGGTTGACCACAAGACCGTCGCCGGTGGTGTGCAGGGTGAGCACCGGGAGGTCGAGATCGCCGTTGTAGACGATGTACCTGGTGAGGTACTTGACCGCCCCCGGATCGGCGGCGATCGGCGCTGAGGCCTGGATCGTCGCCAGGTCAGCGCTCAGGCTCAGACCTGCCGAGGTGTAGAGCGCCTGGACCTCGGCAAGATCAGAGGACAGTGCGAGCTGCGCGGTGAAGTTGACACCGGTGGTCCATGAGACGTTGCCGCCTGCTCGCGCCTCGAGCTCTGCCCTGAGCGCGAATGCAAATGGTCCGTCGACCTGGGTCTGCCACAGGAACTGATTCGCCTCCTGGGAGGCGTAGTCGGTCGACGCCGGCTCGGGACTCGCCGGATTGAACCAACCGGGGACATCGGCGAGCGCGCTCGCCAGCGCGATACGAGCTCTGCCCTGCGCGGTCCCCTGGGCGGTCGTCAGCAAGGTCTCGGCGATCCCGAGGTTGGTGCTGGGGCTGGTGATGTTGACCACCTGGAGACCCGAGGTGGGTCCGAGGAGCTGTTGTACGGCGACCGCCGAGTCGAGGCCCTGGTTCCACGTGCCCACGCCCCCGGCGAGGACGCCGCACATCGGCAGCGCCGCGGTGAACCGCTGCGGAGCGACCTGGACGAGCGCGGCGGTGATCATCCCGCCGAGTGAGTGCCCCCAGGCGATCGTCCGAGCCGGCACGCCGACGCGCCGGTCGAAGGTGTTCAGCGTCGCGAGCTGGTCGGGTATCGCCTGCTGGAGCGCCCAGCCGGTCGTGGCATACGAGGATCCGGCGAGGGCGTAGCCGTTGCTGAGGAGCCACCCGCCGGTCAGGGGATCGCCGACGTCGGTCGCGGGGTTCGGGCTCCCCGGAGTCACGTAACCGTGGCTGTAGAGGACGAGGGTGCCGTTCCAGCTTGCCGGGACCTGGATCAAGTAGGTCGCGCCGTCGTGGAGGGTGCCGGTGATCGTGGTGGGTCCGCCGGCGAACGCGGAAGAGGGCCCCGCGCCGATCGCAGCTGTCCCGATGCCGAGGGCCACAGCACTCACGACTGCGATGCGACGGCGGCTTGTCATTTGACTGCGACGCATGTTTCACCCCCCGCTGTGGATCCCGAAGGCTGTCAGGGCGCCTGACGCTACTCCGCGCGCACAGCGTCGGTCAAGGTGCTCGACACATCGCATGACTTCGCCACCCTTCGCAGCGAGAACCGTAACCGCTCGTTCGGCACCGACCATGCGAGGAGCGCAGCGTCAAGAGCGTGATCCTCCGTCGCCGCCGTCCGATGGCAACATTCTTCACCGTCCTCGGACTCGCCGTCAGCGTTGCGGCGGTCGGCCTGGTCGGATCGACCGTTCCCGCGTTCGCCACGACCACCCATCCCGGGCCTCTGAATCTTGATCCTTATCTGACGATTCAGGACAAGAACCTCGACTGTGAAGCCGCCGCGCTTGCAGCCGCATTCATCGCACGAGACATATCAGTCGATACCGGAGTGGCGAATCTCCAGAACTGGATCTTCGATCAACTTCCCGACGATCGCCGAAACGCCATCAGCAGCGGAGGTCACATCACCTGGGGCGACCCGTACACCGACTTTGTCGGCAACGTCAATGGTGTTGAAGGCTTCGGACCCGGCGACGGGTATGGCGTCTACTACCAGCCTATTGCCAATGTTGTCACCAAGGTCGGCCATACGGTGACCGCATCAACGGGATGGACCACCTCGTCCATCGAAGCGGAGATCGAGTTGGGGAATCCAGTCGTCGTCTGGATCGATTTTCGCAGCCTCTTCAGTCATGCAGGCTATGCAACCAGCACGTGGACGGCGTTTGACGGACGCAAGATCCCATACACCCTCCACGAACATGCGGTCACCGTGCTCGGCACGTATCCGGGACATTCGGTGACGCTCCTCGATGTCTACTCGGGCAAGCAGTACACCTACTCGGAGTTGCAATTCACCTCGATGCTCTCGACGTTCGGCGGGATGGGCGTCGCCGTCGGCCCCCCCGTGGTGGTCCCGCCGCCATATCCGGTGGTGGCGTCGCTGGCGCCGGCTGCGGGACCGGTGACCGGAGGCCAGGCGGTGACTGTCAGCGGCACCGGGTTCGCCGCCGGGATGACCGTCACCCTGGACGGCACAGCAGTCACCGCGACCGGCATCACGAGCACCTCATTCGATCTCAGGACGCCCGCTCACGCGGCCGGGTACGCCCAGCTGAAGGTCACGACGTCAAAGGGATCGAATCCGCTCACCGCCAATGCGGGATATGTCTTTACGGCACTGGCGAACTATGTCGCGCTCACGCCGTTTCGCATTCTCGACACCCGCGCACGGACGTGCGTGCAATGTGGCCCCGGCGGACTCGCCGCGAATCAGACCAGGACCGTGCAGATCACCGGCGTGACCGGGCCGAGCGGTGGCGCCGATCAAATTCCCGCCACGGCCACGGCGATCGTCATGAACGTGACCGCGGTGGCCAGCACCACCGGCGGCTTGTTGACCATCTACCCCACCGGTACCGCGCTTCCTCGAGCATCGAACTTGAATTTCGGTGCAGGCACCGCAACGCCAAACCTGGTCACCGTGACCCTGGGGCAAACCAGCGTCTCCGCTGTCGAGCGTGACGTCAACATCTACAACCCGATCGGATCTCTCAATGTGGTCGCTGATGTCGAAGGGTACTTTCTTCCGGCTGCAAGCAGCGACCCCACCGGCGAGTTCCACTCCATCTCTCCGCTGCGCGTCTGTGATACCAGACCGACGCAAGCCGCCAACGCGTGCAACCAGCATGCAGGCACCGACCATCGCTTGGGGCCGAACTCGGTCGCCAAGATCAACGTCTCCGGCGTTCCGAGCGGGGTCGCCGGCACGCCGTCGAGCATCCCGAGTGACGGGACAGCCCAGGCCGCCGTCTTCAACCTCACTGCGATCGGTGGCACCGTGCCGACATACCTCAGCGTGTTCCCCTCACTCGCCGACGGTTCGTGTCGGGCCTCATCAAGCACCTCGACCCTCAACGTCGCTGGGGGTGCGACGCGGGCGAATCGTGTCATGGTGAGTTTGGGGCCCGATGCAACTGGCGGCCCTGCAACCGATGTCTGCGTCTACAATGCGGTCGGTTCCATCGACTTCGTCCTCGATGCGAACGGTTGGTTCGGATCGAGCCTGCCCTCGACGCCCCTCGGCGCTCAGTTCCAGGCGATCGGTCCAACGCGGGTCTGTGACACGCGAGCCGGCTCCGGTACACCGTGCTCGGGCCACGCTCTTGGCACAGGTGGAACCCTCCCCATCGGCGTGGCCGGTGTCGCGGGCATTCCCAAGCACGGTCCGGTCGCAGTGATTGCCAATCTCACGGCGGTGTCCCCTTCCACCACCACGTACCTCATCGCTTATCCGGCGGACGTCACTCCTCGTCCCAACGCGTCTGACCTCAACATCGTGGGCCCGGTGCTTCCGAACCTCGTGGTGGTCGGTCTCTCGCAACTCGCTCCAGCAGGGAGCATTCGTCTGTTCAACGCCAGCGGGAACGTGAACGCTGTGCTGGACGTCGAGGGCTGGTTCCAGTAGCCGAAGGGCTCGTGATCGGTACGCCGGTGCTAGGGTGGAAGTGCAAAGGAGGTAACCGCAATGGCGAGACGATTCCTTGCTGGGGTCCTACTGGTCGCGGGAGGGGCCTCGATCACCGTCGGCGTTTCCCTGAACTGGGCAACGCTCCCAGGTTCCGGACAGGGTCTGAACGGCTTCACGATGGGCAGCACCAACATCGACGCGGTGGTGACCTACGCGGTGGGCGGTGTGCTCATGCTGTTCGGGCTGGTCATCGTGCTCAGGGGAGGCACCATCTCTCGCGCGCTGGGCTTCTTCGCGTCGATTCTCGCGATCGTCTGGGCGGCGGAGATCGGCTTCCTGCTGAGCAACTTCAAGCACGACATCGACCACCTGGTTCCGGCCGTGTCGCTGGCACGGGACCTGCAGGTCGGGTACTTCCTGATCGCCGGAGGAGCGCTCGTTGCGTTCCTCGGCGGACTGATCGGTGTCAGCATCCGGCGAAAGGTGAAGGCACCAGCGGTGCGACGCGAGCCGGCCCTACAGGTTGTCGGCGCGGCTGCAGTACCGCGTGCTGGAACTGCCCTCGGGGATCGATCGGCCGCGCCGACGGTCGATTCGCGCACACCCGCGGAGATGGGGATGGGCTCGCGTCGCCAGTGACCGTCCTCCGAGCGTCGGATACCGCACCGGTTCCGACGCTCTGGAGGTGGGCAGCCTTAGGTGATATGGACGGTGACGGCCGTCGATGTCGTCGAATTGCCGGCATTGTCCGTGGCCACGGCGGTCAAGGAGTAGGTTCCCCTCACCAGCTTGGTGGTGTTCCAGGCGAAGGTATATGGGCTGGTCTTGACCGTGGCCAGTACTGTGGTCCCGTTGAGATAGAACGTCACAGTCGCAATACCCGAGGCCGCGCCCGTGCCGGTGCCCACATCGGACGCGCTGGCCGTGACCGTCACCTTCGTGCCCAAGGCAAAGCTCGATCCCGATGCGGGCGATGTGACCGAAACCACCGGAGGTGCGGCGTCGATCTTGATTGACTGGGACTTGACGGCTCCCTTGTTCCCGGCCACGTCCACCGAGAAGAACTTGATCGTGGCTGTTGCCGACACGGTGAAGGGCCCGGTGTAGACCGGGCTCGAGGTCGTCGGCGTCGAGCCGTCATTGGTGTAGTAGGTGGCGGCAACACCCGAGCCACCGGTGTTGTCCGTGGCCACCAGGGCGACGGTCACCGGAGTTGTCTTGTACCAGCCTGTGGAGCACGTGGTGCTGTTGCAGGTGATGGTCGTCGTCGGTGCAACCGTGTCGATCTGGATGGCCTGGGACTTGACGGCCTCGGCATTGCCGGCGTTGTCCACCGAGAAGAACTTGACGGTGGTCGTGGCCGACACGTTGAACGGCCCGCTGTAGACCGGGCTCGAGGTCGTCGGCGTTGAGCCGTTGGTGGTGTAGTAGGTGGCCTTGACACCGGAGCCACCCGAGTTGTCCGTGGCCGCCAGGGCGACGCGCACCGGAGTTGTCTTGTACCAGCCTGTGGAGCACGTGGTGCTGTTGCAGGTGATGGTCGTCGTCGGTGCGACCGTGTCGATCCCGATGGCCTGGGACTTGACGGCCTCGGCATTGCCGGCGTTGTCCACCGAGAAGAACTTCACGGTGGTCGTCGCCGACACGGTGAACGGCGCGCTGTAGACCGGGCTCGAGCTGGTTGGCGTCGAGCCATTGGTGGTGTAGTAGGTGGCCTTGACACCGGAGCCACCCGTGTTGTCCGTGGCCGCCAGGGCGACGGTCACCGGTGTGGTGTTGTACCAGGCCGTGCACGCGGCGCTGTTGCAGGTGATCGTGGTCGTCGGTGCGACCGTGTCGATCTCGATGGTCTGGGCCTTGACGGACTCGGCATTGCCCGGCCTTGTCCACCGAGAAGAACTTGACGGTGGTCGTGGCCGACACGTTGAACGGCCCGCTGTAGACCGGGCTCGAGGTCGTCGGCGTTGTGTTGTCAATCGTGTAATAGATGGCCGCGACACCCGACCCACCGGTATTGTCCGTTGCCGTCAGGGCGACGCTCACCGGCGTTTTGTTGTACCCGCCCGAGGAGCACGCCGTGCCGTTGCAGGTGATCGTCGTCGTCGGTGCGCTGGCATCGATCTCGATGGTCTGGGACTTGACTGCCTCGGCATTGCCGGCGTTGTCGACGGAGAAAAACTTGACGGTGGTCGTGGCCGACACCATGAAGGACGCGGTGTAGGCCGGACTCGAGGTCGTCGGCGTCGAGCCGTCAATCGTGTAGTAGGTGGCCGCGACACCCGAGCCGCCGGTGTTGTCCGTGGCCGTCAGGGCGACGGTCACCGGAGACGTGGTGTACCAGCTCGTCGAGCACGCCGCGCTGTTGCAGGCGATGGTCGTCGTCGGCGGGGTGGTGTCGGGAAGCTGGACCTGGATCGATTGGGTGTTGACGGTCTCGGCATTGCCGGCGTTGTCCACCGAGAAGAACTTCACGGTCGTGGTCGCCGACACGTTGAAGGGCGCGGCGTAGACGGTGCTCGAGGTGGTCGGAGTCGAGCCGTCGGTGGTGTAGTAGGTCGCGGCGACCCCGGAACCGCCGGTGTTGTCCGTGGCCGTCAAGCCGACGGTGACCGCGGAGGTGTACGCGCTCGTCGAGCACACCGTGCCGTTGCAGGCAATGGTGGTCGACGGCGCGACGGTGTCAATCTGGATCGTCTGCGAGTTGACCGCCTCGGCATTGCCGGCGTTGTCGACGGAGAAGAACTTGACGGTGGCCGTCGCCGAAACTGTGAAGGGCCCGGTGTAGACCGAGCTCGAGGTCGTCGGTGTCGAACCGTCAGTGGTGTAGTAGGTGGCGAAGACACCGGAGCCGCCGCTGTTGTCCGTGGCGGCCAAGGTGACCGTCACCGGCGAGGTCTTGTACCAACCCGTGGAGCACGTCGCGCTGTTGCAGGTGAGGCTGGTCGTCGGCGGGGTGGTGTCCACCGTGATCTGGATCGCCTGAGTTTTGACGGCCTCGGCGTTGCCGGCCAAGTCGATCGAATAGAACTTCACCGACTTGCTCTGAGACAACGTGAACGGCGCCGCGTAGGCGGTGGCCGTGCCGCTGGTCGTGGGGTCGCTCCCGTCGGTGGTGTAGTAGGTCGCACGGATTCCGGAGCCACCGGCATTGTCGATCGCGGACAGACCCACCTGCACGGGAAGCGCGTAGCTCGCCTGACAGGTCGTGCTGTTGCAGCTGACGCTGGTGGTCGGCGGGACCGTGTCGATCTGGATCGCCTGCGACTTGACCGCTTCCGTGTTGCCGACCTTGTCGGTGGAGAAGAACTTCACCGTGGCCGTACTCGAGACGGTGAACGGTGCGGTGTAGACAGCGCTCGCGGTGGTCGGTGTCGAACCGTCGGTCGTGTAGTAGGTCGCCGCGACCCCGGAGCCGCCGATGTTGTCGGTGGCTGTCAGCGCGACCTGCACCGCGGTGTTGTACCAGCCCGTGCCGCAGACGAGGCCGTTGCACGTGGCGGTGGTCGTCGGCGGCGTGATGTCCGGCCCGGGCGGCGCCGTGTGGCAGTTGCCGGTGCCCGAGTTCGTGAAGGTGCTCTCCCCGTTGTTGATGAAGTTCCAGCTGTAGCTGCCGTTGTGCAGGGTCATCTTGATGATCCCGTGCGTCGTGGCGTTCAGCACCTGGCTGTTGGGGGCTGGGCTCGCCGGCGTGTCCAGGCCGTTACCCCCGGTCCCCACCACGAATTCCTGCACGCCATAGGTCGGGTCCAGGACCCCGCTCGCGTTCTGTGGAGCGAACCGCTCGTACCAGTGCGAACCGGCGCTGAGGACGACGTCGACGCCACCGGTGTAGAGGTCTTGCCAGATCTGCTGGTAGGTGCTGTCGCCTCCTCCGGCCGTGGAGCTGAACCGTGGGTCCTTGTAGTAGGCGAGGGTGCAGACGGAGGTGTCATGGGCCAGGTCGTTCTGAAGCCACAGGTCCTCAGCGCCTCCGGCCGCGCAGAAGGTGGCGTCTGTCTGGCACGGCGCGGTGTTCAGGGCGATCATGTGCCACGAGCCGAGGTTGTAGCTGTAGTAGCCCTTTGTAGGGTCACCGGCTGCGGCTCCGAAATACTGGTAGTAGCCTGCACCGGCTGTCGTCGGACAATCGGTGCCCCCGGTCGTGGGCAGCTCGTAGCCATAGTCGTTGTCGCCCGGGACCGGGTGTGTGATCGCCAGCTTCTGTCCCCAGCTCAAGGCGTAGGACTGCAAAAAGGCCTGGTATCCACCGCAGTTGTACTGGGTGTCGCCGATGGGCAGGACCGCATCGACGCCCGTGAGCAGCTTCTCCGTGGAGGCGGCAACGCAGTCGGGGCTTACGCCGAACCCGTTGTTGAAGGCAGGGGAGTTGGGATCGCACGCGATGTCACCCGCGGCTCCGATGATCGGGTCCGGGTTGGGCGTCACCTGGATCTGCTGCGTCTCTACCGCCTCGGTGTTGCCGGCGTTGTCAACCGAGAAGAACTCCACGGTGGTGTTTTGCGCGATCGTCCACGGGCCGGTGTACTGGGGGCTCGACGTGGTTGGGGTGGTGCCGTCGGTGGTGTAGTACGTTGCCTTCACCCCGGCGCCGCCGGCGTCCGTCGGCGACAGCGCGAGCGTCGTGGAGCCGTTGTAGGTGCTGGCCTGACACGGCGCGCCATCACAGGAGATTGTGGTGACCGGCGGGGTGGTGTCGGGTGGGAAGAGCAGCTGACGTATGGTCTCGGTCGTGGTCCCGACCGGAGCGCCGCCTGGCTGGCCGGCGTTCTGCAGCCAGGTGACGAAGGCGCTGATTGTGTCGAGCTCGACAGCCCCTCCGGTGGCCACGCAGGCGCTGTAGCCTGCCGGGTCGTAGGTCTGCGAGCAGATGTCATGGATCACCACGGGGACCCAGCCACCGCCGTTCTGGTAGGCGGCCGTCACCGAGTTCTCGAAGTACGAGAGAGGGATCTCGTTGGTGCCGTTGCCGTTGTAGATGGTACGGGTCGCCAGCATGTTCTTGGGCGGGATGGTCTCGGAGTAGAGCGGTCCGGCGCCGACACCGGCCACGTCGATGCCACCCGCGGCTCGAGCGGTCGTGTATCCGCACCCCTGCACGATCAACTCGGCATTGGCGTTATAGGCGCCGTAGCCATACGCGAAGCCGACCGGGTCGAACCCGTGGGCGATGAGGTTCTCTCGATCGATGCAGGTGTTGTCGATCTTCTGCTGCTGGGTCGTCGCGGAGCTGGTGAGATCCATCTCCTGAAGACCGTGCCCGGCGATCTCGTCGCTGTGGTTGTAGAGAGTGGTCATCTCCGCGTAGGTCATCTCGTTGGGGTCCACGCCGACCTGGCCCGTGTTGACATAGAAGGTGGCGCGGACATTTCCGTCGGGCAGGAGCACATGTTCAAAAGCGAGGGAGTACCCGGCCTCATAGCCGTCGTCGAAGGTGATCGTGACGATGGTCGCGAAGTTGATGGTCTGCGACTGCGGCTGCTCGGCATTGCCGGCAAGGTCGGTCGAGAAGTAGCGGATCGTCGCATTCTGCTGGGCGGTGAAGGGACCCGTGTAGACCGTGCTCGAGGTGGTGGGCGTTGACCCGTCGATGGTGTAGTAGGTGTTGGCCACGCCCCAGCCACCGTTCGGGTTGTCCGTCGCGGTGAGGGTGACGGTCACCGGCGCTGTGTAGGGAGTGGTGGCGCACGGCGCGCCGTTGCAGCTGATGCTGGTCACCGGTGGCGTGGAATCGGGCTGTTCCACGAGAGAGATGGACACCGAGCCGACCCCTGTGGCGTTGCCGGCGTAGTCCCAGGATTCGTAGGTGACCGTGGTCGAGGCGGTGAGTGGGAAGGTCCCGGTGTAGAGAGTGCCGCTGGTCGGCGATGGCGTGCTGCCGTCGGTGGTGTAGCGGGTGCTGGCCACCCCCGAGCCGACATCGGTCGGCTGCAGGGTCACGTAGACGGTGCCCTGATAGGTGGTCGACAGGCACGAGGCTCCGTTGCAGGAGACGCTGCTGACCGGCGGCACCGTGTCAACCGTGGTGGCGGTGGGATGGATGGGCTCGAACACCGACCCGGCCGGGGCGCCGCCGCTCTGACCGGTGTTCTGCACCCAGGTGAGGAAGGTGTTGAGGTCACCGAGGTCGATCCAGCCCGCCACCGAGGTGCAGGTCGCGTAGTTGCTGGGGTCGAGGGTGGATGAGCAGACCCGCTGGATGACGATGGGGACCCAGCCTCCGCCGTGGGCGGCCGCCCCGGTCACCAACGCCTCCAGGTTGGCCAGGGTGACCTGCCCGGTGGGGGCGTAAGCGCGCAGCCCCAGCCAGTCCTTGGGCGGTAGGGTCTCCGCGTAGGTGGGTCCGGTGGGCGACAAGCTGCCGGCGGTGCGCGCATTGCCGTAGCCGCAGCTCTCGACCTCCTGCTCGAGACTGGCGTTGAAGAATCCTCCCGGGTAGGCGAAGGTGGTCGGGGTGATGCCGTGCTGGAGGATGGTCTGCCGGTCGTTGCAGATCTCGCCGATCTGCTGCGCGGCGCTCAGTGTGGTGAGATTCGTGTCGTCGACGGTCTTGCCGCCGATGTCGTTCCCGGCCGCAGCCAAGGCGCTCAGCTGCGCCCAGGAGAGGGTGGTCGCGCGGCCGATGGTGCCGCTGTTGACGTAGAAGGTCGCGGTCACGCCATGGGGCTGCAGAGCCTGCTGCCAGCCCAGGGTGTACTGACTGTAGCCGCCATTGTCAAAGGTGAGCGACACCGCCGTCTTGTACGGCTGCACCTGGACCTGCTGCGACTCCACCTGCTCGGTGTTGCCCGCGAGGTCGGTTGAGAAGAATTGGACGTTCGTCGAGGCGTTCAGCGCGAACGGCCCGGAGTACACCGGGCTCGATGTGGTCGGCGTCGAGCCGTCGGTGGTGTAGTAGGTATGAGCTACCCCCCAGCCGCCGGCATTGTCGGTGGCGTTGAGGGTCACGCTGACGGTTCCAATGTATGGAGTCGACAAGCAGGGCGCGTTGTTGCAGGCGATGGTCGTCGTCGGTGGCGTGGTGTCGGGTGGCGGCTGGATCGAGAGTGCCTGCGTGTTCACCGCCTCGGCATTGCCAGCGTTGTCCCACGAGCTGTATTCGACGGTCGTCGAGGCGGTCAGCGGGAACGGGCCGGTGTACGCGGGGCTGGTCAGCGTGGGCGTGCTGCCGTCGGTGGTGTATCGGGTCGTGGCCACGCCGGAGCCGAGGTCGGTCGCCGCGAGCGCCACCGAGACGGTTCCGCTGTACGTGCTGGACTGACACGGCGCTCCGTTGCACGAAATCAACGTCGTCGGCGCCACCGTGTCGGCTGAGGTTGCCGCAGCCCCGATGGTCTTGAAGACCGTGCCTGCGGGTGCGCCACCCGTCTGCCCGGCATTCTGCACCCAGGTCAAGAAGGTGTTGAGGTCTGCGAGGTCGATCGCCCCGGCAGACGCCAGGCATGTGCTCTCGTTGGGGTCAGTGGGAGAGCAAACCTTCTGGATCACGATCGGTACCAAGCCCCCGGTGGTCGCCGCGCCGTTCACCAGGTTCTCGAGGTTGGTCAGGGTGACCTGCACGGAGGCGGACCACGCGCGCATCGCCAGCCAATTCTTAGGCGGCGTTGTCTCCGCGTAAGTCGGCCCAGTGGGAGAGAGGCTTCCTGATGTGCGGGCGTTGCCGTAACCGCAGTTCTGAACCTCACTCTCGATCGTGGTGTTGAAGGCACCGGCCGGGTAGGCGAAGGTAAACGGCACGATGCCGTGCGACATGATGTTCAGGCGATCGCCGCAAATCTCGTTGATCTGCTGCGTGGAGGTGAGCGTGGTCAGGTTGGTGCCGTCGGTGGTCTTGCCGCCGATCTCATCGCCCGCGCCGGCGAGCGTGCCCAGCTGCGTCCACGAGATTTTAGTGGTGCTTGTTCCGGTCGCGACTGTCCCGCTGTTCACGTAAAAGGTCGCGGGAACGGCGTGCGGCTGCAGGGCCTGCTGGTAGCCGAGCGTGAACTCGCTGGCTGTGTTGTTGTCGAAGTTGAGCGAGACGATCGTCGAGGTAGCCGCACGTGCGCTGAGGACGCCCGGCCCGAACATCACGGGCGCCACCGCCACCATCGCGATCGCGAGGGCGAGGCAGACACCCGGGCGCCTCATCGAGCGGAGGTGCCCCGATTCCGTTGCGTCGTATCGCCGTTGAGTTTTTCCGCCTTCCACCTTGCTCACCCCTTCTTGTCAACCCGGTGCACCGCTGCCTTCAGCAATGCTGTTATTCGGTCTATCGGCGTCATCGCATGTGTATTGCTCACTGTGTCATCGCCTGGCGTACGGTCTCGACGACCGTTCCCGCGGGCGCGCCACCCGGATGTCCGGCGGCCGCAAGCCAGTCAAGGAACTGGCCCATCAGCCGGTCGTCGATCGCACTCCAGCTCGACATGCAGGTCTTGTAGTCGGCCGCGGCGTGGTCGCAGACCTGGTGGAAGGTGAGCGGCAGCCAGCCGCCGCCGTGCGCCGCCGCCGCGTTGACGAAGGTCTCCAGGTCAGCGAGGTTTTTCGCCTTCGGTGCGTCGACATCGACGGTACGCAAGGCGTACGGGTCCTTCGGCGGCAGCGTATCCGCCCAGGGGAAGCTCGGGACCGTGGTTAACAGAGATGCGTCCCCACCTTCTCTGGAGTTCAAGTATCCGCACGACCCGACGATGGCCTCGGCGGCGGTGTTGAATGCGCCGAACGGATACGCATACGAGACCGGGTCCACGATCCCGTGGGCGAGCAGGTCCGTGCGCGACCCGCACACGTCTGCCAGCTTGTCGGTGTAGGAAACTGCCGGATCGGTAAGCCTGACGTGACTCACACCATGCCCACCGATGTCGTCGCCCTCGCTCTGCAGCGTGCGCAGCTGTGCAAACGACATGCAGCAGCGGAAGGGTCCGTCACTGTCCGACGTGATCACGTAGTACGTCGCATTCATGTGACGCGCGCGAAGCAGCGGTCGCAGGTAAAGGTACTGGTCCAGGTAGCCATCGTCGAAGGTGAGCGATATCACCAACTTTGGGGGGCGCAGATGGACCACCGTGGTGTTCGCCTGCGCGGAGGCGCAAGCGCTGACCCCCCACGCAGTCGCTATCGACACTGCCCCGAGGGCAGCGACTCTCAGAAAACGCCGCGGTTGCTGACTCGAGCGCACGCGGCGCTGCACCTGCTCGAGCGGACTGCGTCGTGGCGGGATGCCTCGGTGCACGTCGCTCATGCCTGCTCCGTGCCCACGAAGTTCTCGTAGACGGTCTCGGCTCGCTTGCGCAGGACCGCGAGCGAGGGATGCGTCCACTGTTGGCGCAGCGACCGCTTGGTGTCCTCACGATTCGCGGACGGGACCCACGCCTCCCTGTCCTCCAGCGATGTCGCGGCGCGAAGGTCGGCGAGCGCTTTGTCCAGCTCCGCTCGACTGACCTTCCCCGACTCGAAGCCGAGCAGGATCCGCGAGAGCGTGCCGCGCAACCCGGAGAAATCGAGGACCTCGCGCACACTTGATTCCGTGTGCTCGAACTCCGCGAAGCTCGTGCGGAAGCGCGTGTTGAGTCGCCGGATCACGTCGCCGAAGTCGTTGGTGACCTGCTCGAACTCACCGACCACGAACCGGTCGCGGTAGGGAAGCAGGCACGTGTAGAACCGCGAGTACGCGATCAGCGCGCCGGACACGCTCACCCAGGGCTCGCGCACAACTTGAGACAGGATTGCCCCCTGCGGCTTGCGGATCAGCACAAGCGCCGGTACGCCGCGCCGGGCCGCCTCGATCAGTTGCGCCGGGGCGTGCAGGTGGTGCGCCAGGCGCACCGGCTTGGGTTGCGACAGCTGCAGCGCATAAACGGCGAATGTCGTCGCGGATCGCGTGTAGCCGTCGATCACCAGCTCGGTCTCAGGGCTGATCACCTCCGGGCTGGGGCCGGGATATTTCCGCCGCGCGAACGGCAGATAGAGCGACGGGTACTCCGCTACCCGCGTACGCAGCCGGTGCCGGGCTCGGCTCGCAAGGGAGACCGACGATCGAGCGACCACTGTCACACCTCCACAGCCACGCGGTCGTGCTGAAGAGCGTCATGGCGCTTGCGGCCGAGAAGTCGCTGGTAGACCTTCAAGTAGGTGCTTTCCTGCCGCTCCCACGCGAGCCGCTGGGCAACCCCTCGGCGTCCGGCCCGTCCCATGTCGGCCCGAAGCTCAGGGTCGTCAAGCAGCTTGTCGACCAGGCGCGCGAAACCGATCACATCTCTGGACACCGCGTACGCCGCTGCGTCGCCGGCGAGCGCCCTGGTCTCCCGAAGGTCGAAGCCGACGAAGGGCAGCCCGTACGCCATGTACTCCATTCCTTTGACCGGTGAGACGATTTCCTCGAGGTTCGGCTCCAGCCCGAGATCGGCAGAGGACAGATAGGTGGACACCGCCTCCTGCCCGACCCAACCGGTGAAGCTAACCCAGTTTTCGAGGCCGAGATCCGCGGCGAGTTGCTCACACGCCGCGCGCGCCTCACCGTCTCCCAGGAAAGCGAAATGGCAATCCGTTCGACCGATCACATGGACCAGGTGATCGACCATCCGAAGGGCCACGTCGACACGGTCCTGCGGGCCCATGAAGCCGACCCAGCAGCAGAGGTAGCGTCGTCCCTTCTTGAGCTCGGGACGCATCGGCACGACGCGCAACTCTTCGAGCACGGGGCCGTTGCCGACGACGCTCACCTTTCCTGGCCGTAGACCACCTCGAGCGTACGCGACGTTCTCGAGCGACTGATTGACAGTGATCACGTGATCGGCGACCCGATAGCTCTCCCGCTCGAGCCAGCAGAGCAACTGGAACACGATTCCGCGACGGAGGCCGTATCGCAATTGGTACAGCTCAGGCGAGAGATCCCGCTGATCGAGCACGAGGCGGCGGCCGAGGAGCTTGAAGGGCGCTCCGATGGCGAAGTAGATGTCCGGCGTTCCGCTGACCTGGACGGCATCGAACGGATCGCTGACGAAGACCCGGACGGAGAGAAAGGCGGCCAGCAACCACGAGTAGCCGTATTCGCGGATGAAGCCGATCTTGCTCGTGGCGTCGGCCGGCGCGCGGTACTCGTGCAGTCGAGTTGCGGCGTACCGGCCGTTCCCCGGGTCGGCACGGCAGATCACACTCACTCGGTAACCGCCCGCCACCAGCGTTGCCGCCTGTTTCTGGAGCCTGTGGTCACGGGCCAGCGGCACGTTTTCGACGATGAGCAGGATGTGAGGAGGGCGCACGGAATCAGCCGGCGACCAAGTTCGCACGTGCCCGCCGAAGCCGGGATCAACTCAACCGGGCGCCCTCCCATTGCTCGCATGCAAACTCGCCGGGGCAGCCTCCGGCACCGTAGGGTCGGCATTCTCCGGATGCAGGACGAGCTGGATCGTGCCGTTCTCGACGTGGAACTCTGTCACCGAGCCGCGTCTGACCGGGTGTCGCCAACTCCTGCCGTCGACGCCGGTCAACTCCAGCATCACCAGCCGGATCATCACTGCGTGGGTCACCGCGGCCACCGATTCGCCTGCGTGCCGAGAGCCGATGAACTGAACCGCCTCGAGCATCCGACGCTGCGCGACCATCAGCCGCTCGCCCTGTGGGCAGGCCGCGATCCGGGGTGACAACTCGTAGAGGCTGTATGCCTCCGGGTCGTAGAGCGCCGCTTCCTCGGGCGTCATGCCCTCCCAGGCGCCATAGTCGAGGTTGTTGAGCCCCTGGAGAATGCGAAGGTCAGGAACCCAGTGCTCGTCAGCGATGATCTGCGCGGCGGCGATCGTGCGCCGGAGCGGCCCGGTGTACACCGAGGTCAGCCCCGCGCCGTCCAGGCGCCGCGCCGCATCGACTGCGTCGCGGTAGCCCTGAGCATCCAGCGGGACGTCTCGGCGGCCCCGGTATCGATTCTCCACGGTGAGCGACGTCGTTCCGTGCCGGACCAGGTACAGCCGGCATGCCGCCGCACTGCGGCGCTTGGTGTCTCGAATCGCCATCCGCGCGGTCATCGGCGCGGGCTCGACGGGCGTTCACTCCGGGGAGCGGGTTCCGCGGCCTCGTCTTCCCCGGCGTTCTCAATGTTGAGCAGCGTGCTCGACGGGCTGGGAATCTTTGCGGCCCGCGCGGAGTGCCCGTTGAGTGCCGGTGCGGGCGCGGTGACCGGGTCAGGCGTCTCGACCTTGGCGGCAGACCTCTCCGCCGCCTCGGCGGGTGTGGTCAGCGGGCGCGGAAGGCGGCGCGCTCTGCCCACGTTGACGAGCGCACACGCGACCAGGTCGTCAGGCGAACGCCCGAGCTGAGACATCGCGGCCCGCACCTGAGCGCGTGTCGACAGCCGGGCATCAGCAACGAACAGGATCATATGGCTCAACTGGGCGAGCACCTCGGTGTCCGCGCTCGCCAGCACCGGCGGCGCTTCGACCACGATGAAATCAGCCCGATCGCGGAGCTGCCCGAGGAGTCGTGGCAGGGCAGGCGAGACCATCATCGCTCCAGGGTCGGGCACCGAACGGCCGGCCGAGATCAGCTGCAGCCCGGGGACGTCGGTGTCGCGCAGTGCAGAGCCAAGGCTCGAACGATCCAAGAGCACGCTGCTGAGTCCGACCCCCTCGCTCAGGCCGAAGAGCTCATGAGTGCGGCTCCCTCGCAAGTCCGCGCAGACCAGGATGACTTGCCGGCCGGACAGCGCCAGGGCCGCGGCCAGGTTCGCCGCGACTGTGGCCTTGTCTTCCCGGGTCGCGCTGGTGACCGTGAGCGTGTCGGCACTTCGCCCACTGGCCGCCTGGAGGACCCGTGTCCGTAGGTCGCGATATGCCTCGGCGACGCGGGAGCCTGGACTGTGAACGATGACGAGCCGCTCGCCCGCGGACCGCTTCCGGGTACGGAAAGCCGGGATCAGTGCCAGGACCGGCGCATCGGCCTCGGTCGCCAGATCGAGGGGCCCACGAAGGCGGTCGTCGATCGCGTCACGCGCGAAGGCCACACCGACCCCCAGCGCCAAACCCAGAATCAAGGCGACGCCGACGTCCAGCCAGCGATTCGGACCTGTCGGGGATGCGGGCCGGGAGGCATCACTGATGAGGCTTGGCCGCACCGCGCCGGGCGCGGCCGGAGCCGGGGTCTTGCTGCCTGGCACGAACGTCGGCGCAGGAGTCCGAAATCCAACATAGGCCTCCGCAATACCCTCAGCCGCGCGCTGAGCCTGGATCGGGTTCGGAGCTGAGAAGGCGATGTCGAGCAGATCGGTGTCCACCGGGACGGTCACCGACAACCCGGACTGCAGCGCGCTCGGCGAGATCTCCGCCGCCCTCGAGGCGATCAACAGCACTGCCTCCGACGACACGATCCCCTTCTCGGTGGCCATCACCACGGGCTGCTGGCTCGCGGCACTCGCCGATTCGGCGAAGACGACCACCGTCGCGTGCGACGTGTATATCGACTTCTGCTCCTTCGCCACCACGTACGCGCCCGCCGTCACCGCCAGGGCGATCAGCAGGATCCACGCCAGGTGCGCCCTCAGGAACCGCGACCCGACCCCGGTCTCGCGCGCCCGGGGTGCGCGAGGCGGCGGGATTGCGGTGTAGCGCTCGCCGCCGCCCTCCAACTGAGTGGGCAGTCTTGAGTGTGCACTCATATGATTCGAGTTCTGCCGCGAACGGGTGGGCGATGGTTCAGTTGTTTCGTCCGCGCGATCCCATAAAGGCGTGTTCACATCAGGTCCTCGTTCGCTGGCGCTTGCTGTCGGCTGGGGGAGCGCGCGACCGCGGCGCGCCGGGTTCCGGTAGCGGCCAGGGCGGCCAGAATGAACATGGCGTCGGCTGATCCGCGATACGTTAGGTGGGGATCGAACACCATCAGGACAGCGGTCACGATCACCGCGACGAACGTGGCAGATCCAGCGATACCGGCTGCGTCTGCGCTCCCACGCGCCACTCGCCATCCGCGCTTCGCCATCGCGACGACGAAGAAGACAAAGCTTGCGAACAGCGGGATCCCGCCTCCCCAGAGCAGCCAGGTGTAGCCGCTCTCGATCCACACGTAGCCGGTCCCCTGAGTCGCCACCGCAACTCGTGCGGCCGGGCGGACACCGAGAATGAAGTTCCAGTCAGCGAACAGCTGCGGCCAGAAGTAGTTCTGCAAATTCTGCACTCGGTCTGTCCAGCTGACCGGCAGCCCGCTGGCCGACCCGAAGCTGCCGAGCCGGACGGCGAGCACCGGCCACACGACCACTGAGCCGATCAGCCCGGCGGGAACAAGGACTTTGAGCAGCCGCGCGGAATTGGTCACGGCTGCGATACACGCGGCGCCCACCAGGAGGCCGATGACGCCGGAGAACTCGCCCGCGGACAGCGTCCCCAGAACGAGCAGCCCGGCAGCAGCTCCGAGCAGGGCTCGGTGGCGGCGGCCACGCGACAACATGGCACCGACGATCGCCAGGTTGTAGACCATGAGATCCGCAGTCGCCGCAGGCAGCCCGAGGGTCGAGCTGCCACGCGCCGGAAAAGCCTGCGTGTAGCCATCGGGCGCAAAAAATGTGGCGAGGAACCTCGGGACCCCGAAGAGGCTCAGTGACTGCACGATCGCGACCACTGCGACAATGCACGCGGCGGCGACTGAGATCCACAGGCAGCGGAGGATTTGTTGATCCGTGGTGACGCTCATGCGGATCACCGCGTACAGGCCGAGGAACTTCCAGAGCACGAGCGCGTACAGCAGATCGTCAGAGGTGATCTGCTCCTGGCGGACTGCCATCCACAGCAGGGGGACGACGGAGCTGCACACGGCCAGCAGAACGATGGAAGCCTCGACAGCCCCGATCCGGAGTCGCGGTAGCCGTCCGGTTCGCAGCCCGACGATGCCGCGTGTCCCCAGCGCCACGCCCGCGATCAGGACGATCGCCTCGTTCGGCCGAAGCACGGGTATCGCCGAACCGCGGTTGATCCCGGCGGTCAGCGGGGTGAGTCCGACGATCAGGAAGGCGCCCAATGCGGGCCATCGCCATACGCAGGCAATGAGCCCCAGGAGCAGCAGCGCGGCAAGAGCGTACAGCGGGGCAAAGGTGCTGGCGGCGCCCGCCACCGCGGCACCGACCAGGATCGGCCCGAGGAACCAGCGTCCGGACGGGCGGCCAAGCCGAGGCCATTCGCGGCCCCAGGGCGTGGACGTGGTCCCGACGCGATCAGCGCCCCGGGTCGTTCCGAGCCGCGCGCCTGCTTCAACCATCAATGCACTCCGCCGTTGCCGGCCGGGCGGTGGCGCAACTGGCCGAGCCCGCCGACGAGCCATCCAAGCTCAGGGGACCGCCACCAGGCTTGCAGCGCCAGGAACACGGCGCCTCCGACCAGGGCGGCTGCGAGTATTCCGACCCGAGGGCCGAACGATCCGCCGAGCAAGCGCGGGATGGTAGCCGCCACGATCCACGCCGGCCCGGCCATGACCACGGCAGCGGCCGCGAACTTGGCGATCGAGGGCAGCAGCCGGTACGAGGCGGCTCCACCGACGTTCCGCCTGACGCGGGCGTTCAGATGGAGGCCGGCCACCGCGGTCGACGCAGACAGGGCCAGCCCGAGGACCAGCACCACTGCCGGGCCGTGGACGAGGAGCGAGCTGGTCGCCAGCGACAGGCACGTGACCGCCTGAATCAGCATCGAGACCAGCGGCGACCGCGTGTCCTTCATCGCATAGGAGGCGTAGGTCGCGATCATGAACGCCGTCTGGCCGACGACGGCCACCGATAGCGCAGCGAGTGAGAAGGCCACCAGGTTGATGCCCGTCGCTGTATCCATCCTGCCGAACGAGATCGCTCGGCCCAGGGGGAAGGCCAGCACGAGGTAGCCGACGGCGGCCGGGATGGCGACGAAGAATCCCAGGGCCAGGCCGCGCACGAGCGCGTCGCGAAATGCGGCAAGGTCGCCGGCGAGGTGCATCCGCGCGAGCCTCGGGAGCAGGGAAAGCGCCACCGGCGTCGCCCCGATCGCGATCGCCAGGTAGTAGAAGTTCAGTGCGATCTGGAAGGCGACGACTCCCCCTTCAAGCCGATTGGCCATCACCAGGAGGGTCAGAATCTGAACCGCGCCGAGCCCGGCTTGCGCCAGTGCCGGTAGCGCCCGCCGCACGACGGTGCGAACCTCAGGGTCGCGCCACCCGGGGAGCGGCACGAGGACCACGCCGGCCCGCCGTGCCCCCCACCACTGCGTCGCCGCATGCAGGGCGACCGCGCCGGTGGAGCCGAGCCCGAGGAGGAGGATCTCGCCGAGGGGCACGTCTGTGACGTTGGTACTCGAGCCGTAGAGCAGCGCGGCGGCACCAAGCACCGCAATCGTGCCCAGGTTCTCCACGGCCGGGGCGCCGGCAGCGAGCGCGAAGCGCCGTCGCGAGTTCATCACCGCGGTCGCCGACCCGACGACGCCGTAGAGAAAGATCTGCGGGATGAACATGAGAATGAGGAGTTGCCCGACGCGCACCTGTGCGGCGCTCGTGAGCGCATGTCCCCCGCCCAGCGCCGCGAGCCGCAATGCCTGGGGGCCGAGGCCGACAGCCACCGGGGTGATCACGAGCAGCGCTATCAGCGTCATGCCCAGGAAGCCACCCGCGACCCGTTCCGATGCCCGACGGTCGCCGGCGTCGATATGGCGCACGAGCGCCGGAACCAGCAGCGACGAGAAGAGCGAGCCGGCCAGGAAGCCGTAGTAGACGAGGTTGGGAAGTGAGTTGGTGAACTGATAGGTGTTCCCGAAGAAGGTGGGGCCGAGGACCGCTCCGATCACGGCGAATCGCATTAGCCCGGTGACCCGGCTGACGATCGTCCAGGCCGCAACAGTTAACGAGTTCGCCTGCGGCGGAGATTGGGCTGAGGTGCGGCTCCGGCTCGCGCGCGGAAGTCGCGGCCGGCACCAGGAGAGTCGAGGATGGTGTGCTCATCGCGCCCCGGTTGTGGAGAGCACGACCGGCACCGTCCGCAGCAGGATGGAGAGATCGAGGGTGAAGCTCCTCCTGTCCACATACTCGATGTCCAGGTCGAGCCCGTCCTTCATGGTGAGGCTGTTCCTGCCACTGACTTGCCAGAGGCCGGTGAGGCCCGGAGCGACGAGAAACCGCCGGGAGTGGGGTGGACGGATCAACTCCGCCTCCCAGGGCAACGCTGGGCGCGGCCCGACGAGCGACATGTCCCCGCGAATGACATTCAGCAGCTGTGGGAGCTCGTCGATGCTGGTCCTGCGCAGCAGCCGGCCGACCTTGGTGATCCGCGTGTCGTTTTCGAGCTTGTAAAGGCCCTGCCGCCCCCCGGTTGGCGGCTGGTCCAGCGTGAGCAATTGGGTGACGTAATTGCGATGGACGTCATCTGGGGAGCCAGCGTGCATCGTCCGGAACTTGTAGAGCACGAACGGCCGCTGTCCTCGGCCAAGCCGGGTCTGCCGGAACAGCGCCGGTCCCGGGCTGGTCAGCTTGATCAACACAGCCACGAGAACGAGCAACGGGGATACCAGGATCAGACACGCCGACGCAATCACGATGTCCAGCACGCGCTTGCTGGGCGGCGTGCGCAGCGGAACATCACGTGCGTCGTCGATCGGAAGGTCCGCTGCGGCGCGAAGGTGATCGCTGAAGATCATCGAAGCCTCACCCTTGCTCCTCGCTTCCATTAGCGGCGGGCCTCGCCCATCGATAGCGACGAATCGAGCCTGTCGCCGAGTTCGATCCGCGCTCCGATCGCCGGCAGCCGCCGAACCTCACCGCGCACCCGGGCGGGGTTGCCGAACGCCACGCATCCTTCGGGGATGTCGCGGGAAACCACCGAGCCGGCGCCGATGAGACATCCGGCCCCAATATGGACGAAGGGAAGGATGGTCACGTTGACGCCGATTTGCGCGCCTGCCCCTATCGATGGCCCACACATCACCGCGGCCGACGCTGCCTGCCCGGGGTACAGATCGTTGGCGATGGTCACGCCTGGCGCGAGAAAGGCGTCGTCTCCGATCTCTGTGAACTGCGCGATGTAGCAGTTCGCGTGGATCTTCACGCGGTCACCGATAACGCATCCGTAGTCGATCACGGAGTTGCTCCACACCGAAACGTCGTCACCGATGCGGCAGTCCTCGCGAATCACCACGTTGTGGCCGGTCTCGAAGCTTGCTCCGATGCGCGATCCCACGTAGACCACGGTGCCGCTGCGGAGGTGCGGGTCCTGGCCCAGCACCAGTTCTCCGGCCGCGTTTCGCGAAGATGGATAGCCGACGATGGCGCTCGAGTTCAATCCGCGGATCCCCACCCGCGACCATGTCACGCAACGTCGACCTGCTTCGAGCGCAACGCATCGTGGACTGCGGCGTGCACCGCGTCGCACACCGCGACGATCTGAGCGTCGCTCATGTGCGGGAACATCGGCAGCGACAGCACCTCGCCCGCGGCAGCCTCCGCGACCGGAAGCGGCCCATCGGCGAAGCGGCGATATGGAGTTTGCCGGTGGCATGGGACCGGGTAGTGGATTCCGCTTTCAATGCCCGCCGCCGCGAGCCGCTGCTGAACCATCGCTCGACCCGGAACTCGTACCACTGCCAGGTGGTGGACTCCTCGGGACCCGGTCGCCTCCTGCACAAGTCGCGCGGGCCCCGACGCAAAGACGGCGCCATATCGCGTGGCGATTGCTCGGCGAGCCTCGTTCCAGGTGTCGAGCCGAGGGAGCTTCGCCGTGAGCACCACAGCCTGCAATGCATCCAGCCGGCTGTTGGTGCCGACCACGACGTGGCGGTAACGCGTCCCGCGGGCGCGGCCGTGGTCGCGCAGCCGCCGCAGCCGTTCCGCAAGGACAGCGTCACCGGTCACGACTGCGCCGGCGTCGCCGAACGCGCCCAGGTTCTTGCCCGGGTAGAAGCTGAAGCAGCCCGCCCGACCGAACGACCCCGCTCGCCGGCCGTTCCAGGTCGCCCCGTGCGCCTGAGCGGCATCCTCAATGAGCACGACGCCGGCCCGACTGGCGGCGCGGCAGAGCGCGTCCATGTCCGGCATCTGGCCGTAGAGGTGCACGACGATCACCGCCCGCGTGCGCGGCGTGATTGCCGCCTCGAGGTCGGCAGCGGTGAGCAGCAGGGTCTCCGAGCTCACATCGGCGAATCGCGGCGTTGCCCCTGCGAGAACGACCGCCTCCGCCGTGGCCACGAAGGTGTTCGCCGGAACGATGACCTCATCGCCGGCGCCGATCCCGAGAGCGGTGAGTGTGAGTTGGAGGGCGTCCGTCCCATTGGCCATGCCGATCGCATGGCCCAGGCCACAGTAGGCGGCCCATGCATCTTCGAACTCCTCGACTGCCTGACCACCGATGAAGGCACTGGAGTCGAGGAGTTTCGCCCAGTTCTGGTCGATGGTGGCGCGAATCTCGCGCGTCATCGCGGCAAGGTCGGTGAACGGGACCAGGCGTGTCATCCCGCCTCCGATTCGGGCAGCAGGAGCTCAGGCAGCGGCGCAGCCATGACACTGGCCTGCCCAGCGGTGAGCGGGGAACGGGTAGCGCCATCGTTGCCCCGGCCGACAAGGTGGATGAGGCGCCCTCGAATGTCAACCTCGTCGAGCAGTACGGGACGGCCCAGGCGGCGCGAGAGCTGTGCCGCCTCAAGCGTCTCGACCACCGCGAGCCCGTTTTCCCCATCGGTCTGAGGAGCGGCACCGGTCGCGGCGCACTCGACAAAGTGCCGGTCCTGCACGGCGAGCGGCTCGTCCGGGGGGACGAACGGCACCATGATGTCGCCGTACCGATACGACGTCGGCGGCTGACTGATGTTGCCACTATTCGGCGAAAGGCACACACCCTTGTCGAGGACGCGTATCCGCTCCTCAGTGGCAACGTCGTCGTAGATGGCCATCTTCTTGCTCCCGACGGCCGTCACGCGGCGCACCTTGCAGGGGTCCAGCCAGCTCACGTGGATATTTGCGGACAGCCCCTGGTCAGCGAACAGGTCGTCGTAGAACAACCGCAGATACGCGACGTCCTCGAACCGGTGGTGAGCGTGTCGCGCGGCCCACGCCTGGACCGCGACTGGCTTGCGCCCCAGCACGAAGTTGAAGATGGAGATGTCATGGGGCGCCAGATCAAGAATGACGTTCACGTCGTCCTGATAGAGCCCGAGATTGAGCCGGGCGCTGTCGAGGTAATACAGCTCGCCGAGGTCTCCGTCGCGCACCAGCTCGCGGAGCTTCCGCACCGCAGGGTTGTACTCGAATGTGTGGCCGACCATAAGGACCACGCCCGCCGCGGAGGCCGCATTGATGAGCTGCAGCGCGCCCTCGGTCGTCGGCGCGAGTGGCTTCTCGACCAGGACGTGCTTACCGGCTTCTATCGCTTGCAGCGCGACTCCCACGTGCGTGCTCGGCGGAGTTGCGACCACGACGGCGTCCACGTGCTCGAGCGCCGCCTGGAGGTCAGTGTGACCGAGTGCCGTCCTGAAGCTTCGAGCCAGCTTGTCCAGGCGCTCGGCGCGGCTATCGACCATGACGACCTGAGCGACGCCCTCGGTTGCGTCGAGTACCCGGACGTGTTTCGATCCCCAGTATCCGCAGCCAACGACACCAACCCGCAAACCCGGTTCACGAGCCGTGAATGCATGCAATCCACCCAAGCCAAGGCTCGTCGCGTCCTCGACGCCTTGTACCGCTCCGGGTGGGCGCGCTCCGTCCATGCGCCTAGCCACGATGTCCCCTTCTAGCCCTACGGCCCCCTACGATTCCCCAATGTCGAGCCGCTGCTTATGTCCCGATAAGCAGACGTCCCCGCTCGATCGGCGAAAGTATAGTGCGAACGTTGCGGGTTCGTCAGCGTCCGCACGATTCCAGACATTTCGCCACCATTGCCTTCAACTCGGAGGTGCAGACAGGTGCACATAGGTGCACATAGATGCACGCAGGTGCACATAGATGCACGCAGGTGCACATAGGTGCACGCAGGTGCACGCAGGTGCACGATCGCGTTTGTCATCCGTCCGTATGCGGGCTCACTTGGGGCACCCATAGGTGGCGTTGCATTCGTACTGCTGGGTCGAGTCGTCGAATGACACCGTCAACCATGTGAGGTTGTTCTCCTGGGCCTGCACGCGGGAGATGTAGCCGTTGGCAGCGATCGAATGCCAGTCACCGGAATACCACGACCCGATGCAGCCCCAGATATCGCCGGCCGCGTAAGTGCCGGTGCCGGTCTGCTTCAGCCACGACTCCCAGCCGTTGTAGCAACCGCGGATGTAGGCGCCCCAGTAGTCGGCGGCCGCCGCAGTCGAGTCGCGGGTGAAGGGGAAAGTCCCGTTCTGGTCGCCTGCGTACGCCGGATACGGCGCCTCCCACGCGGGGTCATCCCAACTCATGATTCCTAGGATTGAGAAGGTCTTCGGGCACAGACCTGCCTTCGGCGTGTACGGATAACCGCCAGTAGTGGTCAGCGGATCGACCTGGTAGTTGTGCACCTCCGAGGCGAGCACGCCCTCGGTTGCAAGCCCGGTGCAGTAGGTGGTCGATGCGGTGGTCGGCGATGAGAAGCTGTCGCCACAGCCGCGATTCCAATAACAGCTGCCGCCTCCACCGCCCTCTGACGCGTCCCCGGGGAAATGAAGGTATTGGAACCAGGTGGACTCCTCGACTGCGTCAGCCCGGATGAGGTTGTCGGGCAATCCCCACTTGCACGCCGCCCACTGGAGGATCTCGTCGGTCGTCCCGGTGAACTGACCGTCAACACGAGGCATGAGCCAGGAATCCCACATCGAGTTGTACGTGTCTCCCTGATCGCGCGGCCGGATGGCGAACGACGCCGCCATGGCTCCCGGCGCGGGCATCGTGGTGTTCTGCTGCTTGTTCTCTGGTCGCGGTTCCCAGGTGGAGTCGTGGACGGCGGCAGCGCACTGCGAATCGGACGGCAGCGGCGCGCCCACTGGTTCGAGCGAGAAATACCCGGATGCCGGAGGCGGCCCGTCAGATGGCGCGGGGCTGGGCGTTGGCGTGGGAGTTGGGGCTGGTGTTGGTGTTGGTGTTGGTGTCGAGGTCGCCGTCGGTGTTGATGTCGGGGTTGGCGTGGGCGCGGGTGTTGTCGTGTCAGTTGGCGACTCCGTCGCCGCGGCTGTCGGCGTGCTCGGAGCGCACGTCTTTGACTTGTGGCATTTGAGGGCGCCGTTCGTCAGCGACGACTGGCTCAACGGGCCCGTCCCGGCAATGGCCACACCCAACGCCGAGGCAATCGCGAGCGCGACGAATGCTGTCGCCATGCCGGCTCGTGCTCGTCCCGGTCGGCGAAAGTTGCTCATGGTCGGACCTCCGGTTCGCTCGGCCCGGTCGGGTAGCCTGGCGCGCATCGAGGAACGGCGAGCTGCGGAGGCCGCTAGCTGACGACCCGTCCGGTGATGCCCGGACTCCGGGCGCACCCGCCGCGGAATCGGCGTGCTCCATCGGGAAGCTAGCAGCCGTTACACGGATGTGAATCGGTGGCAACCGATCCTTCATGTGGCTGTTACACAGCTACCACGGGTCGGCGATCCGAACGTCGAACGCGAAGTCCGCTCAGCGATCAGGCGGGGCAGCGGTACACGGGGTCGCACTCGTACTGCTGGGTCGAGTCCTTAAAGGATGCGGTGAGCCAGGTCAGGTTGCTCTCGGCCGCCTGCACCTTGGATATGTACGCATTGGCTGCGGCCGTGTGCCAGGCCCCCGAGTACCAAGACCCGATGCAACCCCAGATGTCGCCTGCCGCGTAGGTGCCCGTGCCGGTCTGCTTCAACCAGGATTCCCAGCCGTTGTAGCAACCGCGCATGTAGGCGCCCCAGTAGTCGGCGGCCGCCGCAGTCGAGTTCGCGGGTGAAGGGGAAAGTCCCGTTCTGATCGCCCGCGAAAGCCGGATACGGTGCCTCCCACGCTGGGTCATCCCAACTCATGATCCCGAGGATTGAGTAGGTCTTTGGGCACAGGCCCGACTGCGGCGTGTACGGATAACCGCCGCTACTGGTCCGCGGATCGGCCTGGTAGTCGTGCACCTCCGAGGCCAGCACGCCCTCGGTAGCAATCCCGCTGCAATAGGTGACCGAGGCGTCGGTGGGTGACGGGAAGGCGTCGCTGCAGCCGCGATTCCAGTAGCAACTGCCTCCGCCCCCACCCCCATATGACGCGTCGCCGGGGAGGTGCAGATACTGAAACCAGGTCGAACTCGACGACGGCGTCGGCACGGATGAGGTTGTCCGGCAAACCCCATTTGCATGCCGCCCACTGGAGTATCTCGTCGGTGGTGCCGGTGAACCGACCATCGACACGGGGCAGTAGCCAGGAATCCCACAACGAGTTGTAAGTGCCGGCTCGATCGCGTGGCCAGCTGGAGAAGGAGGCCGCCATCGCCCCGGGCGCGGGCATCGTGCTGTTTTGCTGGCGGTTCTGCGGTCGAGGTTCCCAGGTTGAAGAATGCACTTCGGCAGCGCACTGAGAGTCCGAGGGCAGCGACGACGAGGCGCCCGCCGGTTGTAATGAGAAATACCCGGATGCAGGCGGTGGGCCGCTGGACGGCCTCGGTCTCGATATCGGCGTGGGGCCAAGCGACTGTCTGGGGCCTGAGGGAGCACCCGCTTGGGGTCCACCCGGCGTTGCCGGGTTCGACGGCAGATTCGCGGTGGATATGGGCGTGAAGCATGACGCCCCCGGCCGGCAATCCCCTGCGTCAGGCGGTTTACTGTGAGTAGTGGGGCTGCTCGACGCACACGCGGCGGCGAGCGGGACCATGCCAAGGATGGCAGATATCGCAAACCGACGCCGAAGCCCGCCGCGTTGCCATCTCATCAAGCAGTCCCCTCGTGGTCAGCGTACGCCACCCACTGGTCGACGAGTATCCGACGGGACCGAAGCTAGAACTGCAACCTCGCCGCGAAGATCCCCGACCTGCTCCGCCTCGGCATTCCGTCGTTTCCAGCCGCAAAGAACGGAGCCGGAGCGGTAACCCGCTCCGGCCCCTGTCTCCCGAGGCTTGTCGGTGGCCGACTACGGCGCCAAGTTCAGCGATGTGCCGAAGTTTGCGAACGGGTCTCTCGTCCCACCACACGTCGGGTCAGTGCTGATGTAGTAGCTGGGAGCGCAGTTGGGATACTGGATGTACTCCGAGGCGAAATAGAACCCCTTTCCGGCGACGTACACGGCGGCTCCGTAATCCCCCCATCGGGGCCGGATGTTGAAAAAGGTCGGGTAGGGCTGGTACTCGGAGAATCCGTCCTGGGGTGCCTGGCCTAGCGCCGTGATGTGGATCTTCTTCCCCGAGAGCCCGTCCGAGCTTGTCGTCACACGGCCGTAGGCGCTGCTCGGGAAGAATCCGCCACTGTCCGCGTGCGTCGGTCCGCCGTTACCCGACAGCGTGAAGGACATGAGGGCTCCGCTGTTGCCGGTACCGCCGACGAGCGTTGGGAACTCCAGATCTTCGTGCGCAGCTGCAACGTATCCCTGCTTCGTCAGGGTGAGGGTCGGGCTGGCTCCCTTGAACGACGCGGTGCTCACCACGAAGTAGGCGGCGCCCATGTGGTCCTCGCTCGTCTTGCCGAACTGCTCACTGATCAGCGTGCTGACAGCGAACCAGATCTGGCCCCCTGCATACGATGCCTGGGTGGCCCCGTCCCCGTTGGTTGCGATCCCTGACTCAGGGCACGGGTCGGCGGCTGCCGCGTCAAGCTCCTTGCAGTAGGTGCCCTGATCCAGCGTTCCAGCTCGCTGAGGACCAAGGCCGCACGGAGTACCGCCGCTCGCCAGACAACTCTCGCCGTTATCTGTATACGACTCCAGCCCGGTGAACAGATCTCCGCCGAACCCTATGGAACCACATGAACCGCAGTTGAAGCTGTTGAGGTTGGACAGTCCGGTCCAGAAAAACACCGCCGCGCGGTTGTCGCCGGATGACGGCGGGAGTGGCGGAACCTCGAATGACTGGAAGTCCGTCGTCGCGACCATGAAGCCAGAGCCGCCGTAGTTGTTGTTGAATTCGCTGCTGACCGTCGAGCTGGCGGGAATAACCTGAAACCAGCACGTCAATCCGGCCGTCGGCCCGCTGTTGCAGCTGCCGTCAGGGGGTTGGATCCCCGGGTCGGTGCCCATATTCTCTTGCAGGAGGTTCACAAACGCGTAACCCAACTCGAGGGCGCTCTTCTGGATGGCAAGCTGCTGCGCTCCGTTGAAGCCGAAGCATCCGTAGCTCGGGCACGGAGGGTAGCTGGAGGACGGTCCGAGGTTGAACTCGTCATAGAACATCAGGAACGCGTCCCGGGTGGTCGCCGTTTTCGCGTAGTCGTTCAACAGCTGACCGGCCCCTGGATCGCTCGTCGACCCAGGCAAGGTGTTCGGGTCGACGAAGTACACGTTCCAAGTCGTGGCAGTCGGGTTCGCGGTGTTGCTCACGGCGAGGCCTTCGCGACAGGCGTCATGACCGCCGAGGAAGCAAGCGCCGGGCGCGAACGCGCCGCCGCTCGATTCGGGCGTGGTGGAGACGATCTCTGTGATGAACCAGTGTCCACCGTTGTCGGCGTCGTACTGGCACATGATGTCGCCGGCGCTGCTATAACCAAGTCCCGTGAGGCCCATCAGCGCGTCGAGCGACGTGTCTCCTGTCACGGGTCCAAGCGAGGCGTTGTAGATGCGAATCTCGCCGATGTTGATCGAACTCCATGACATAACCGTTGCCCGCGCACAGACCCTGGTCAGGAGGTTCGATGTCGAAACCGTAAAGTCCCCCATTGGCCGTCGCCGCCAAGCCGTAGGGGTTGGTAGTCGCGCCGCTGCTACTCGAGCTGATCGAGTCGCATCCCGCTCGGACCGGCGCACATGTCACCGTCGGGAACGGAACGGCGGGGGCCGCGGTGAGCGCCCGTCCACCTACGCGAGCGGCGTGAAGGTTGGGAAGCTGCTGGTGCGACGTCGATGCCCGCGTCGCGGTGCTTGCTACCCGTGCAGCGGCAGAGGTTGTCTGCACAGCGCGTGTCAGATGGCCGGTTTGGAGATGGGAGGCGGTTCCCAGGGAGGCGACCCCAACGGACGCCCCGGCCGTGGTCGCTGTTGCTCCGGCCACTGTGACCAGCGAGCCCAGCACCAGGCCTGCCGACGCCACCATGAAGGCTGCTCGCTGGACCCGCGGATGGCCGCGGGGTCGCCCTCTCTGCGCGACAAAAAAGGTCCGCTCGTTGCGATCGCCCATCCCAGCTCCTCCAGTGCCCCGGACGTCTGCCTTGCGGGCCGGCTGCGCCCACCGACCTCCGACCCGCAAGTGGCGATACAGGACTATGGTCGGATGAGTGCGTGTGTGTCAAGTGGTGGGCTCGGCGCGCTTGACCACCTCGAGCGGCTGCCTTTCAATTGAGTGGCCGGACGTCGATCGCTCTCGCGTTCCGAGGAGCGTCAGCTACGGCCCTACATGCAATGTGAACAGGTAGTCCGGGGAACTCCAGGTGCGCTCATCACCGTAGAGCCACCGCCTTTAACGTTCGGCTGAGCAGGAGGGACACCACCCGTCGGGGGGCGGGAGACGGCACCCGGAACTGAGTGCGTTTCGGCGGCGCTGGAAGACGACCCCGTGCCGGCCGCAGCACCCGGGACCAGGGCGTGCGCGGAGCCATGGGCCCCGACCGCGTTGGCACCGGCCCGGCCGCTCGCGCTAGCGGCGGAGTATGTCGGGGCATGCCCGCTGAGCTGTTGGAGCCCGCCGAGGGCTTGCGTCGTCAGGAGAGCGGCGATTGCGACGGCGACGACCGCCAAGGCCACAACCAAGGGGCTAAGGGGCCAGGCCCGACGAGCAACAGCTACCACTTCCGAATTAAGTATGCCACGCGATGCACCTCCCACCCACGCGAATCCGGCCGATCAAAGCAGCGTCTCCTCCTGCTCAACTCGCTTGTTCCGGCGGCGCTCCGGTCCCGTCTTCGCGTCGGACGCCGGGTGCTCCACGATCGCGACGACGCGCGTCGCCATGAAGCGCCCGACGCGCACCGGCTGGCCGGTGCGGGTCAGTTCCGCCACTTCGACAATGCCTCGCGCGGTGGTCACCTCCACCCGCCTGCCGGCGCGCGTTGCAGTGATCTCGAACGTCCGCGCGGTTCCGGTCCCGGCGTCGACGATGACCTCCACGGTGTCTCCGATCACCCGCCCACTCTAGCGACAGTGTCGATGATCCAGAATCCGGGTGTGACCGAGGTGAACGGCTACCGCCCCGCGGCCGACCAGTACGCATCGATGCGCTACCGCCGCTGCGGGCGCAGCGGCCTGCTCCTCCCCGCTGTGTCGTTGGGCCTGTGGCAGAACTTCGGCGACGGCCGCTCACTCGACAGCCAGCGTGCCATCCTGCGCCGAGCTTTCGACCTGGGCATCACCCACTTCGACCTCGCCAACAACTACGGCCCGCCGTACGGCAGCGCTGAATCGAACTTCGGGCGCGTTCTCAGTACGGACTTCCGGGATCACCGCGATGAGCTGGTGATCTCGACCAAGGCGGGATGGGACATGTGGCCCGGCCCCTATGGCGACCTCGGCTCGCGCAAGTACCTCCTGGCCAGCCTCGACCAGAGCCTGCGGCGCCTGGGCGTCGACTATGTCGACATCTTCTACCACCACCACTTCGACCCGGGGACACCGCTCGAGGAATCGCTCGGCGCCCTGCACTCCGCCGTCGAGCATGGCAAGGCCCTCTACGTGGGGATCTCCTCCTACTCCGACAAGCGCACCGCTGAAGCCATTGCCATCCTGCGCGGGCTCGGCACCCCGCTGCTCATTCACCAGCCGTCGTATTCGATGCTCAACCGCTGGATCGAACACGGCCTGCTCGACGTCCTCGGCACCGAGGGTGTCGGGTGCATTGCCTTCTCACCGCTCGCCCAGGGACTGCTCACCGACCGCTACCTCCACGGTATTCCCGAAGACTCGCGCGCCCGGCAGAACGGCACCCTCACTCAGGACATGCTCAGCGACGCGAACCTGGCCCATGTTCGGGCGCTGAGCGTCATTGCCGAACGGCGTGGGCAGAGCCTCGCGCAGATGGCGCTCGCCTGGGCGCTGCGCGACCCACGCGTGACGTCGGTGCTCATCGGCGCGAGCAGCGTCGACCAGCTGGAGCAGAACGTTGCAGCGCTCGACCATCTCGACTTCTCTTCTGACGAGCTCGCTGAGATCGATCAGCATGCCGTGGAAAGCGGCATCGACTTGTGGCGGGCTCCGGCAACAGCCTGAGCGGGACGCGAGGTCATTGCGGGCACCAAAACGGTGGATGCGGTCGCCATAGTGCCCGTCCGTCTAAGTCACAGACGGTGCCGCTACGGATTGCGCCAGGTCCGGCTACACGACACGAGCCAGCCCATCACCCGGACGATCCTCGGCTGGGGTCCCTGACTCGTTGGAGAAGCCGCAAGCGTCACGGTGAACCCTCTCCTCCGCCACGACTGGCGGGAACGTTCTCGTTTCACCTCGTTTCTCCTCCTGCTTCCGATGGTCGTTGTGGCCGGGGCGTCGATCGGGGGAACTCGCCGTGAACAATTCGGCGTCGACAGCGGCGCAGCGAACGGACTCGATCGACGTGCAGTTGGTGAACGTCCGAGAGCATCTGCGCGACGCCGCTGTCAGTGGCACTGCGTTTCTGGTCAGTCACGTCGCCCAGGACGCCGCCGGGCTGACCTCCGCAGGGCACGAGGTGGATGTCGAGCTCGCCGCCTTGAAGTCCTCCGCTGATCTGACCCCTCCCGAGGAGTCGGCCCTCGCTGTGGTCCTGCGCGCATGGCGCGTGACCGACGCTTCGCGCCTCGACGTGCTGGCGAGTGGGGCAGCGAGTGCATCGGCCGTCCAGGTGATTCTGCGGCCGGTGTTTGAACAGGAGATGAACACGTCGTTGACGGAGGTCACGTCGCAGCTCACCACACTCGACGGCCTTATTGCAGCCGACGTGACCGCCCGGCGGCATGCGCGCGACACCACGCAGACCGTGTCCACGGTTGCCATCGCGGTGGCGATCATGATCGGATTCGTGGCCGCGCTCTGGCTCTTGCACCAGCTCAAGGAGCGACAAGAGACCGTGCGCCGGCGGGAACGGCGGCTGTCGGCTCTGGTCGAGCATGCCAGTGATGGGATCCTGGTGGTCGACGGAAGCGGTCAGGTCACGTTCGTGACCCCGTCGTTCAACCAGGAGTTCTTTGGGAGGACGGCTGCGACGACTTTCGAAGGGATGATTCACCCCGAAGATCGCGATCATGCCGCAAAGGCATGGCAACGCGTGACGTCCGGCGGCGAGGGCACAGTGAGTGAGGTGGAGGCACGCCTCCTGCGCCTGGACGGCGAATGGCGTCACGCCTGGGTGAAGCTGACCAATCGGCTTGGTGACCCCGGAGTCGATGGGATCGTCCTCAATGTCACCGATGTCAGCGACCGCCACGAGTTTGAGAAGACGCTGACTCACCAGGCTCTTCACGACGCCTTGACCGGTCTTCCCAACCGCGAGCTGCTCCGCCACAGGATGGAGCGCGCAAACGCCACTGCCGCGCAGCAGGAACACAGTGTCCTGTACCTGGACTGCGACGACTTCAAGCGCATCAATGACACGTTCGGCCATGCAGCCGGCGATCAATATCTTGTGGAAGTGAGTCGAAGGTTCGTCGCGTCCGTCCGCCCTGAGGACACAGTTGCGCGTCTCGGTGGAGACGAGGTCGCCATTCTGCTCGAGAGCACGGGCGCCGAGGGCGTCAGTCTTGCCGCCAAACGGATCGTCGGCGCGATGGGCCTTCCAGTTGTCATCGCGGGAAAGGCGGTGCATCCCACCGCCAGCATCGGCGTGGCATCAAGTCAACCAGGCGCCCTCCACCCCGAGACGCTTCTGGCCGCCGCGGATCTGGCGATGTACTTCGCCAAGCGCGGCGGTAAGGGCGGTTACTGCGTGTTCGCCGAACAGATGCGCACAGACCTGGTGGATCGGCTCGAGCTCGGTGAGGACCTGCGCCAGGCCGTCGAAGCCACCACCCTCCAAGTGGAGTACCAGCCCGTCATCGACCTGCGGACCGGCAGCATCATCGGGGCGGAGGCGCTGGCTCGGTGGCATCACGCTTCGCGCGGCTGGGTGGCCCCGACACGTTCATCCCTCTCGCAGAAGAACTCGGCTTGGTTGAACGCATCGACCAGTGGGTCCTGCGTGAGGCATGCACAAGGGGACGTTCGTGGATCGAGGGTGGGCTGCACCAGTTCAAGATGGCCGTCAACCTTTCAGGCCGTGACCTGGAGCATCCGGACCTGGTCGAACAGATCGCCCGCATCCTCCACGAGACCGGGTTTCCCGCGCGCCAATTGGAGATCGAGCTGACCGAAGGGGTGGCGATCAACGAGTTCGAGCGGTGCCGAGGCGGCATTGGAGGCGCTCCAAGCTCTCGGGATTCACCTCGCGATCGACGACTTCGGCACGGGGTATTCAGCACTATCCCGCCTGCGCAACCTCCCATTCGACCAGCTGAAGGTCGACAAGGCTTTCGTGGACGACATCGACCTGCCTCACCGGGGGCCACTTCTTGTCGACACCATCCTCGAGATGGCCCACGTGCTGGGACTTGACGTGGTGGCGGAGGGGGTTGAGACCACCACCCAAGCTGATTATCTGAGGAAGCGAGGATGTGACTTCGCCCAGGGATTCCTGTTCAATCGACCGATGGGCCATGCTGAATTGACGCTCCTTCTGAAACGTCAGCAACCCGGGGTCCTCGCTCTACCTGCCTGACGACTTCAGCCGGGCGCAGAGCGGCCCCTCCCAACGGCTGCCCGACGTAGTCGGCGTAGTTCACGTCAATCCACTCCGGCTCACCGTCGAGATACTCGAGTTGCTTACGGTAGTCGGTGTCGGTCTCGGGTCGATCGGCATTCGCCATATAGCTTTCGCGATTTTTGAAGCGAACGATCATCATGATCCGATCCGGATCCTTGTCCTCCCAGGCGACTTCGTACGAATGCATTCCGTGGCCATAGTCCTCGGCACTGGGCACCATCTCCCGCAGCACCTTCTCGTACTCCGCGCGACGGCCTGGCTTGACCTTCGCCCGCATGATGGTTCCGTACATCGCTCTCCTCCACGTATGCCCGCAAGGGCCGAACCGTCAAGGGAAGTATGCGCAGCGTGTCAGCGGTTGGATAGGCCGCTCCAGTTCGCATCGCGACCCGCCTCTAGGGCCGGTGCCGGCCCTTCGAAACTGCCTGATGCATGCGCACCGAAAGGAGTTGCATCACGAGCGACTTGGGAAGCGGCGTGTCGACGCGAAACTGCAGCGTTCCCTTCGTCGTCATGTACGAGGTTGCCTCATCGAGCTCCGCTGTGACCGACCCGCTATGCGGGAAATAGCTCAAGTGATTCTTGAACGCTGCGAAACCGGCGACCACCTGGCCCTGAACTTTGAAGGCCGGCATGCCGTATGACATGCTCTCTTCAGCCTCCGGAACGATCTCCAGGATGGTGTCACGTAGCGACCGGAGCGTCGACTGCTTCGGCTCATCCAATGCGGCCAAATACGCGTCGACCTCTGCTCTGGACATGGAGAAAGTCTCGTGCAGTCATGCCCGACCGGTCAAGAGATGGGTAACCCAGCTCAGCGCTCGAGCCGACGCCGGGGGGCCTCCGTATTTGTCAGAATCCGCCGCCGTGGCCAAGGCAGGTTCGCACATCGAAGTCGTCGTCGAGGTGGCCCCCAAGCGCTCGTTCGCGTCGGCAGTCGACTGGCCTGGTTGGTGCCGGAGTGGGCGAACGCCGGACTCGGCGGTTGAGGCGCTCGCGGCATACGCGACTCGATATGAAGCGGTCGCGGCCACCGCAGGAATGCGCTTGCCGACCGTCGCCGGCGTCGGGTCGCTGATCGTGGTCGAGGAGATCGAGGGCGACGCCACCACCGAGTTCGGGGCGCCAAGCAAAGCCGCGTCGGTCGAGGTGCGCCCAGCCACTGCCCGGGAAGCCAATCGCGTCGCCGCTCTTCTCGAGGCTGCCTGGACGGTGCTCGACGAGGTCGTGGCGTCCGCGCCGGCCGACCTTCGCAAGGGGCCGCGCGGTGGGGGTCGCGATCGCGACGCGATGTACGAACACGTTCTCAGCGCGGAGCAGGCCTACGCGGGGAAGGTTGGGGTGCGCGTGCGGACGCCGTCAAGAGACGACACCGCTGCGATCGCTGCGATGCGTGAGGCGCTCGTGGCGGTAATCCGTGCGGATCGAACCGGCAAACCCGCCCGCGAGGGTGGATGGGCGCCGCGCTACTGTGCCCGCCGTGTCGCCTGGCACGCGCTCGACCACGCGTGGGAGATTCAAGACCGCAGCAGCTGACGGCGGTCCAAGGGCATCCTCGCCACAGGTCGAGGCGATGAGCGTGCCAGGCGTTGAGCCGCGCCCAGGGGATCCCCTGGCCTGATAGTGACCCTGGTATATCTTCACCTTCGTCCCGATGAGAGATCTGTGGACATGACCGGTACATTTAGCTACAGTCGGTGGGTTAGGGTGCCAGCCTGGCACACCGGCCGGCTCCGGGCGCAACAGGTCAGGTTCACCCAGGAGGACGCGAATCCATGCATAGCTCGCGTGGCCACACCACTCGGTTGCTGCTGGGCATCGCGATGTCGGGGGCCGCATTGATGACCCCGCTGATCGCGATGGCGACCGTCACGCCCAACCTCTCCCCGAATGTCGGGTCAGCCCACATCCTCTGGACCAAGGACCACTACACATCGGACGCACAAACCGATCCCAATCAGCTCCTGTATCACGGGGGCACCGTCGAGACCAAGCCGGCCGTGTACCTGGTCTTCTGGGGCCCGGAATGGGCCAACGGATTCTCGGTCGCGGCGGGCTCATACACCTACACGAACCGGACGGCGGAAACCTACCTACGCGATTTCTTCGGCTCCGTCGGCGGGAGTCCGTGGGCAGGGGTGCAGACACAGTATTGCCAGGGCGCGGCGATCGGTTCGGTCAATTGCAACGGAGCTCTCGGCGCGCAGTTCGTCCAGAACCCATCCAGCATGTTGAAGGGCACCTGGGTCGACCCGAGCGCAGTTCCGTCGCCGATCGTGACCACAGCGCTCGTGGAGAACACCACCAATGATCCGGTTGCGACCGAAGCGCTCAAGGCGGCGCAGCACTTCGGTTACAGCGTCAACGCCACGTACGTCATCCTGGCGCAGCCGGGCACGGTGGCAACCGCCTACGGCACGGTCTATTGCGCGTATCACAGTGAGACCGGCCATGCGCTCGGCGCCCGTGGTGTTCGCTACGCGTTCGTGCCATACGTTCCGGAGCAGGGCTCGGGCTGCGGTGTCGATTCGGTGAATCAGAACGACGCCTTTGGCCACGGCTATTACGACAGCTACAGCATCGTCGCGGGGCACGAGTTCGCCGAGGCGGTGACCGATCCCGACAACTACAACGGGACCCAGGACGGGTGGAACGATGTCCAGACCAATGAGAACGGCGACAAGTGCGCCTGGACGGGACTCCAGAACATCACGTTGCGTGGTCAGACGTATGCGGTTCAGCCGCTCTGGAGCAACGCGGCGGCAGGCGGCCAGGGTGGCTGTGCCGTGAGCCTCGGGAGCTGACGCTGCGCAGGTGAGTCAGCGCGGAGCGCAGGTGGGCTCGTCGCCGACGGCGGCCCGCCTGCGCTTTGCGTCGTTATCCTCAGTCGCCGGAGCGAGTTGCCGAGCAGCGACTACGGGGCCGCTCTGACGAGCGGGGTGCTCGGCGCGAGCCGAGTTGATGCATGAGTTCCGAGCAGCCGTTCAACTCTGTCCAGCCATGGGCGCGCTCCGAGTTGCTCGAACAGCGAACGGGAACTCGAGTTCCAACCCCATGTGCTTCCTCGGGGCGACCACGTTCAGCGAGCCACTCAGCGAGTTCGACCAAAGTCACACCGAGCTCGAAGGGGACTTGGATTTCGCGAAATCCCTCTATGGCCGCAACGAATCCTGCCTCGACCGAGTCGTGGTTACCCCGTATCGCACTGAGGCGCGCCCCGAAACGTGCGGCCTGCGCGCGGAGCAAGGGAGTGACCACCCCGGGTCTCGCCTGGCGTATCAGGTCGAGCATCCGGTCAGCGGATTCGAGATCCCCCAGTTCGAGAGCGGCCTCGAGTTCCTGGGCGAAGGCACGTTTGATGGGTGACCTCAGCAATCCCAGAACGGGAACCAGCTGAAGGATCTCCGTCGCCACGGCGAGCGCTTCGGCGTGCCTGCCTTCACCCCTATAGAGCTCTGCCTCGGCACACCCGATACTGGCCCGGTAGTCGACGCCCAGCCCGTCGGCGCTGGCGCCGGTCATCGCCAGGAGCTGGCGGGCAGTCTCGATCTCCCCCCGACGCAGGTAGATTGGGACCAGCTCGACGAGGCCGGCAACCACCGACTGCATCGCGTTCAGCTCCTCAGCAGCCTCCGCCTGCGCGGCGGTCGAGATGGCTTCATCCCATTTACCCAGCGCGGCGAGCGAACTCAGGACCCCGACGAGCGCTGCAAGCTCGCGTGCACGGTCGCCTTTCTGCCGCGCCATCGCGAGCATGGGCGCCATCGAGTCCACGACTTCGAGGAATCGGTCCTGAGATTCGAGAACGACACCCAGGTTGGTCCAAGCGCGAAACGCGGCGGTTGTGAATTCACCGTCCATCGCGACCTCGAGCGCGCGACGCAGCAACGTTGCAGCTTCATCGAGACGCCCCCTGCGGAGGACCCAGATCGCCCGGCTGCTCAGAGCCTGCGAGTAGACCTCGTGAAGCTGCAACTGCGCCGACAGCAGCAATGCTTCCTCGAGCACTGGCGCCGCTTCCTGGTCGCTCGCAAGCGCAAGGAACCTGCCGAACTGACCCGTCACGAAGGCAAACGCCGCGTCCGGTTCATCGCCGGCAAGAACGCGATGCGCGCGGCGCAGTCGGTCGATCGCCTGGTCGAGGTGGCCCTGCTGATATGCGATCTCAGCCAATCTTGCATCGATCCGAGCTGCCGGATGAGACTGCCCCCCTTCTTCAAAGAGCCGCTTCGCCTCTTCGTAGAGTGCTGCCGCCTGTTCCAGCCGCCCGAGCTGCAATACGGTATCGCCGCCACGCTCGAGCAGTTCTGCCTGCCGGGTTGTGACACCGACGAGTTGCGCTGCTTTCTGGAAGTACCGCGCAGCTTCCGCGTTGGCGGCGAGCGAAGCGGCACGCTCCCCCGCCTGAGCGAGCACCTCCGCGGCAAGATTCTTCACACGCTCGGCGTCGGGGTCTTGGGGAGCGAGGTTGTACGCCTCGAGGTAGTTGGCTGCGACCACCTCGACGACATCGGACTCCTCGCCGCCCCAGGAGCTCTCGAACCACGCGGCGACCGCGAGGTGCTTCTCCCTGCGGTCGCGTTTCGAGAGCGTCTCGTAGGCGACTCGCTTGACAAGGTCCTGCAGGAAACCGTACTGGCCGCGCTCTGGAGAGCGCGGATCGGACTGCAGCGACAGCACCTCCTTGCGCACCAGCTCGGCAAGCAATGGCTCGAGTTGCTCGACGGGCACCGCGGCGATCGCTGCCAGGGAGTCCTGCGTGAAGGTCTTACCGAGGACTGCAGCGTCCTGCAGGACGCGCCTCGCCTCCGGCCGGAGCCCGTCCAGGCGGGCGGCGATCAGGCCGTGCAGACTCTGCGGCACCTCCAGATCCTCGACGGGTCCGGTCAGGCGGTACACACTGCCGGCGCGCTCGAGCAGACCGCGATCAAGGAGCATGCGCACGGTCTCGACTGCGTACAGCGGCACGCCCTCAGCACGCTCCAGGATCTGTTCACGCAGCTCATCCGGCAGGCCGGGCACGAGCCCATCGAGAAGGTGCTCCATTGCGGCAGACGCAAGCGGCTCAAGGAAGATCGACGTGAAATTGCGCTTACCGGCTCCCCATGTGGGATGACGATCGACCAGCTCCGGGCGGGCCAGCGTCACGACGTACAGGGCGTGATTCCGCGACCATTCAAGGAGATACTCGATGAACTCGAGCAGCGACGTGTCCGCCCACTGCATGTCCTCGAAGAGCAGCACGGTCGGATGTGCATCGGCGAGCCGCTCAAAGAACACGCGCCATGCACTGAAGAGATCCTGCCGCTCCTGGGTCGCGTGCCCCTCGAGCGCCAGCAATTGAGCCAACCGTGGCTCCACCCAACGGCGCTCGTCAGCGTCCGGTAGGTACTCCTCGAGGCAGACACGAAGCTTCTCTCGGGCCGAGGCGGGGTCCTCCGCCTCGGTGATCCCGGCCCGCATCCGCACCATCTCCGCGAGCGCCCAGTAGGTGACCCCTTCGCCGTAGGCGAGACAGCGACCTCGGTGCGTGTAGACGAGTCCGGCGATGCCGTCGAGGTACTTGAAGAACTCCCAGCCGAGGCGTGACTTTCCGATCCCGGCAATCCCGACCACCGAGACGAGATGCGCTTTGTGCTCCTCGGCGCTTGCATGGAACTGATCCTTGAGGAGGCGCAACTCACGATCTCGGCCGACAAACGGGGCCTCCAGCCCCTCCGACTTCAGCGCGCCCCCGACAAAGGCAACAACGCGCAATGCCTGCCACACCCGCACGGGCTCCGCTTTGCCCTTGAGAGCGCGGTCGCCGATGTCCTCGTAGACGATGGCCGCTTCGGTGGCTCGCCGCGTGGCGTCACCGACCAGGACAGTCCCCGGCAGCGCTTCCGCCTGGATCCGGGAAGCGGTGTTGACGAGATCGCCGGCAACCATGCCCTGTCCAACCGCACTGAGTGTCACCGCCGCCTCCCCGGTCAGTACGCCCGCGCGCGCTCGCAGCTGCGGTACCCCGGTTTCGGACCCGAGAGTTGCCACCGCGTCCACCAGGTCGAGCGCCGCGCGCACCGCACGCTCGGCGTCATCTTCGTGAGCGACGGGAGCACCCCACACCGCCATCACGGCATCGCCGATGAACTTCTCGACCACGCCTCCGTAGCGGGTTATCAGCGCCTTGCATGTCTCGAAGTAGGTCGTGAGCAGCTCGCGTACCTCCTCGGCATCCTGTTTCTCCGAGAGCGAGGTGAACCCCACCAGGTCCGCAAAGAGGACCGAGACCAGCCGCCGCTCTGCCGCAGCGGTCGGATCCGAGGCGACGTCCCGCGCAGGCGCCGCAGCAACGACGGCTGCCTTCGCCCCTGCCTGGAGCGACGCGCCGCAGTTGAGGCAGAAGGCGTAGTCGGGCTCGGCGGCCGCACCGCAGGCGGGGCAGGCGCGGCTCAAACGCAGTCCGCAAAGCGGGCAAAACCTTGCGGCGGGCGGAATGCTAGCGCTGCATCCGGGGCAGATCATCGGCGCTTGATCCATACTCGCAGCGCTACTCTACCGCGCTGCTTGGGACCCATCACCGGAGCGCGGGCAGATCACGGATGCAGGGACGAAGTGCCGTTGCAGGGCGTGCTATCGCGCCGTACGTCCTCTCAGTCGCGCCGCCGTATTTGTCCTCCGTCAGCGGGGAAAGAGCTCGTCCTGCTGGTAGGGGTTCCAGGCAAAGAACCACGATTCGGTCACCCTGCCGTCCTTCATATGCACGACGTGCGAGCCCAAATCCTCGTACTTGACGCCGCCGACCTCCAGGGCGGAGGTGACCAGCGCAATGGCGTGGTCGTCGTTGGCGACGATGTCGTGGATGTCCAGGTGGAACGTACCGCTTGACGCCTGGACAAGCTCCAAGAAGAACCCGAGCGTTTCGTCGATGCCATGCGCGTCGCGACTGAACCTGCTGCGGCCGCCGTTGTGCCAGACGATGTGTTCGTCGAACAGCCCCCGGATCGTGTCCATATCTCCCGAGTTGAAGGCGTCATAGCCGCGCCGAAAAAGGGTCGCGTTCGGGTGTTCCGCTGTGACCTGTGCCATCGATTTCGCCTCCGCGTCGTACTTCCGACCAAGACGGGTCACCTTGGCACGTTCGATCCTGCCTCGTCAATCGCCGCAGCGCATGCTCCGCAACCGTCGGGATTCTTGGCGCCGCAGCCCGCTACAGGGTCAGAATCGGGTGCACCTCAACGCTGCCGACATGCGCCGCCGGATTCTTCGCCGCCCACGCGATCGCGGCAGCGCGATCCTTGCAGTCCAATACGAAGTAGCCGTTGAGCCACGGTACGGCCGGGCTCATCGGCCCGTCCGTGGTCGTCGCCTCGCCGTCGCGGACGTTGACTGTGAACGCTGCTGAGGAGGGCTGGCACGGATCGCCGTCAAGGAAGGCCCCTGCCGCCTTGAGCTCCTCGAGGTATGTCGCGAAGGCTTCGATCACGGCGTTCAGCTCGGGCGTCCCGGGTCGCGGTGCCACCAACTCGTCGACGTACTGCAGGAAGATGTACTTGGGCATGTCGCGTGCTCCTGGTAAGAGTTTGTTCAACACTTAGACGACGAGTGAGCCGCGGCAATTTCGACAAGGGTGCGCGGAGGAAGCGGCGAGACCCGTCAGCCTCCGCTCCAAAGTCGTTGGGTCGCGAAGTAGTGATGCGCGAGTTGGACGACCTGCTGGCCAGTGAGGTCATCGATGTCCGCTCGAACATCGGCGATGACCTTCGCAGCCACGTCCTTGCGATGCTGCTCCGCATAAGCGACCCATTGGTGAGACGCATTTGCCTTCCCATTCCCGTGGCCCAGCAATAGGATCGCCCGGGCTGGAGCGAGCGCCTCGCTGATCTCCCGCCAGTAGTCGGGATTCCCGGCCTCGTACGTCCCCTTGGGATTCCCGGCCTTGTGGGCAATCTCGTGGGCATGACCCTGTACGTCCACGTCCTCGACCCGCTCGGGGGACTCCGCGCCGGCTCCGCCGAGCACGTAGATCAGCGTCCGGTGGAAGTCGATGGTCGCAACGACATTCGCGTCGCGGATCAACTCCACGTTGACGGTGTGTCGGGTTGTCGAATCGGGCGTCTGATCTGCCACGGTTAGGTTGCCTCCTTGTTGTCCAGGGCGTGGCGTTCGACCGCCGTACTGTCGACGCCGTGCCGTACGCCGGTGCCGGTGCCGGCGCCCTCGCCGCCCGGCACGAGCCGAAGATTACGCGCGAACGGGCGTCTTCCCTCACGGGCGGCCGAGGCGCCTGCTCAGTTGCTTTTGGCGGCGCCGACGTTGGTCGACGACTACAGTGGGCTGGTGCGACAGACCACTGGCTTTGCCTTGCCCCGGCGGTGCCCTGAGCGGGCTCCCCGCCAGGATCGACGCTGGTGTGCCCCGAACGTGAGGATTAGCGGGTCAGGCTGAGACCGCAACGGCAGCGTCACGGTCATCGAGGAATGCCCACCACGCGTCGGCGGCGGACCGAGCGGCACCCACCACCCGGCCCTCCGGTGCTCCGAGCTCGGCAACGGCCTCGATCCCCCAGCGGGCATGGTCCTGGTCCATGGTCGCGTGGATGTCCCAGAACCGGGTCCCTGCCGCGCTGATCTCGTAATGTCGTCGCAGGCCTTCTGCCTTCGTCGCCGCGATCGCCGGCGCTTGCATCTCGTAGGCCACGAGCGCAGCGAGCCCCTCAGCCGGACTCAACTCGATAAGGTCCCGGTATGTCGTCAACAACCGGCTCGTTGCGTCGCTCGGGAGCGCATCGCATGCTCCCACGGCATTCGCAAAATCCGCAAAAACCGCTACGTGTGGCTCAGGGTTGGACTCCTCGTCAGTGAGGTTCTGCTGGACCAACTCCGCGGCTCGACCGGGGTCGAGGCGGGCGAGCAGCGCGCGCAGGATGCCGGGGAGCGATGCCTCGAAGTAGCGATACTGCGCCGCGTACGCGCCAAGCTCGCCGGGCTGAAGAGAGCCCGCCTCCCAGCGCCGGTAGAAGGGATGGTCGAGGAGTTGGCGCTCGGCCAGCGCGGCCGACAGCCTGGCCTGGAGTTGATCGGGAGTCATGACAGCCCTCTGCTTCCGTCGCTTGATACGCGCACAGAATACGCCGTGCTCAAGCGAGCGCTGCGCTTGTGTCACCCACGAGCGGCGAGACCGGGCGCGCCCATCAGGCCGATGGCTGCCACCTCGAGCCCTGCGAACCCCTCGAGCCATATAAGGCGGGTCGTCCGTTCACACCGTCAGCAATTGACGCAGACCCCGTTGTTCACGAATACGCCCAGATCAATGAAGCTGCCGTTGTTGACGAGAGTTCCGTCGTTCGTGAGGCTCCCGTCGTTGGTGAGGGTTCCACCGTTGACGAGTGAACCACCCTGTTGAATCGTCGTGATCCCACTAGGGCCGATGGTGAGCGACCCATCATTCGTGGTGGTGCCGTTGAGGGTCAGGGCCCCACCTGCCATCAGCGACCCGCCAGAACCTAGGTTCAATGTGGCCCCCGGAAACATCGTCAGGGCCCCCGGGTTGGCGGGGTTGCCGTTGAGGGTCAGAACGCCGCCGTTGACATTGACGGAGCCGGTTGGACCCAGAGTGAGAACTCCACCGCCGGAGATGGTGAGCGCTCCGGGGTTGGCGGGGTCGCCGTTGAGTGTCAGGACACCGCCGTTGACATTGAGGGAACCGGTTGCGTCGACGAGGAGGGTCGTTGCTGCGGGGATGCTCAAGTCCTTCGGTGCGGTTGCCCCACCGGACACTTCGCAGGTCCCCGTGCTCTGCTGCCAGACCCCGCCAATCTGGATACAAACGACACTGTTGAGGTTGGGGGACGTAGCCAGGCCAGGGTAGGTGAGAACCGACACCCCGGGCGTGATGGGGTTCCCCACGACGATGGGGTGGTCCGGATTTCCGTTTTCAAAGAGGATCACGACCTCTTGCCCAACATGGGTTACGCCATAGAGGCCGGCCAGGGGCTGACCGCCGCTGCGGCCGGGGTCGACCAGCAGGTAACCGCCGGGGTTTTGCACTGCCGGCAGCACAACCCGCCCTCCTTTGTCGAGTCCAAAGGAGCCAGGAGCGACCGCAATGTTGCCTATCGCGGCCTGCAGTGCGGACAAAGCGACGTCACCGCTAGGGCAGGACGAGAACCCGGTCGTGGGACCCGGTAGGCTGGCGCCAAGCGAAAGGAGCTCGGTATCGAACAGCGCGGTGCCCTGGGAGCAGTCAGCGGCGGTGAGCGGCAACCCGATGGCGATGCCCTGAGGCGAACTCGATGCCCCGGGGTCTCCGAACAAGTCGATACCCGGCGCGCACCCCTCTGGTCCAGGGCTTTTGAGAACGAAATATGGGGATTGAGTTGGCCCTGGCTGAACTGTCACATAGGTGCCGGCAGGACAATGACTTGGTCCTGGATCCTTGAGAACGACCTGGAACGGTCCGGCCAAAGCTGCCTGGGCGACCATGGGGGTGGCTACCGCCGCAAACGCCGCGGACAGCGCCAAGCACGCCGCCCATAACACGGCAGGTCGCACCACATTTCGAAACATCGCCAATGCCCTCCTTCAAACGCAGCCTCTTTGGTCAGGAGACGGCTGCCAACCTGTACTCGGCGCTGCTTCAGACCCTCGTTCGAGGGCCATCAAACACCGCACAGTTCAGTACCCCCGAATTACGACCCTCAGTCGCGCCTTGGTTCACGAGAACAGATCGTATGAGCGTGCCTTAGCGTTGCCTTAAGGAATGGTGAGGGCGCCGAACGCGAGGTTGTCGCAAGGCGCCCGCGGTCTTAGGTTGCTCGGCAATAACCTCGTTCCTCACGAACTTCCGGACGCGACACCGTCTGACATATAAGAGGAGAGACCGCGCAGACGGGGTAGGCCAATCGCCTAGACGGCGAGGGTCCGAGCACGGGCGTCAGGCGGGTTGGGGCTCCCCTACCAGCCGGTCGCGGGCTTTCGCGATGACCGCCTTGTAATCGGGGTTGGAAGGGCTCAACGAGAGCGCTCTCCAGGAGCGCGAGGAGGTCGCGGAGAACGACCCGGGCAGCTGGGTCTTCTGCACCAAAGGGACGCGATATCCCTTATGGTATAAAGGAAACCGGAGCGAGAGGGATTCGAACCCTCGATGCCGGTTTACCCGGCATACCGCATTTCCAGAAAGCGGATGTGGCCTGACCGGCCCCGTCTGGGACCGTCTCCTGAATACAAACAGCACGTTCGCGCCGTCAGGATCTGACTGGTCGTGACTCCCGGTTGGCATCGGCGTTGGCATCAAGCCGGGTGTCCATCGCAATCGCGGTCATTGGAACCAGCCGTCGACGTCGAGCGCGGCGTTGATGTTGCCCGCGGCGTTGAAGAGGTTGACGTCACCGACATGCGCGCCTGAGGCCAGGCCCACGACCACCAGGTTGGGCAAGGCGATGCCCGGGTTCACGTTGAGGTCCGAGACGTTTGGCTTCGGGCTCGCATCGGCCGGGTAGACCGTGAGATAGGTGGGCTGGCCGCCGCTCACCGCGGTGAGCGTGGCGATGATCGCCACCGGCCCGCTCCCTGGGATCCCGTCGACACCGGCAACGGTCACGAGCAGGGTCCCACCCGAGGTCAACTGGTGCCCCGAGCACAGGGTGCCGGTCCCGCTTCGGGTGTCGCAGATCCGGGTCGGCCCGATCGCCTGATACTGCGCCCCGGTCGGTGGACTGCCCGTCGTCGACCCGAACCAGCCGCTCGCGTCCAGGACCACGTTGATGGAGCCGGCCGCGTTGTACACGCACACATCGGTGCCCGGTCCACCGCTGTGGCTGGGGCCGAGGGGCACCATCACCCGGTTGGCCAACGCCTCGCCCGCCGAGACGTTGATGGTCGACGAGGCGGGCACGCTGGTCAGACAGCTGCCGTTGCTCTGGGTCGGGAAGACACTCAACCAGGTGGCTTGGGTTCCTGCCACCGCGGTCAGGTTGAGCACCGCCGCCCCGGCGCTGCCATTGGTCGGGATGCTCGCCGGCGTGCCGCTCACCCCGGTCGGGATGTCGGTGACATTTACGCGCATTACCTGACCGGAGCCCAGCCTGTTGTCGGTGCTCTGTCCCAGGTTGCAGCCGTTGGCCGGCTGCTTGGCACGGGTGTCGCAGACCCGCAGCGGCGCGATCGCATGGAACTCCCCCGCCGGGTTGCTCGACGCCTGGGGCACGAAATACCCCTCGACGTCAGCCACGACGTTGAGCGTGCCCAGGGCGTTGTAGATGTTGACCTCACGCTGGGCGTCGGAGACGCCGTCCTGGCCGAGCGCGACCGTGACCAGGTTGGCGATGTTCTCGTGGGCGCTGAAGTTGAGGTTCGAGGCCAGCGGCCGTCCGGTCCCATTCGGATAGACGGTGAGCAGGCTCGGTGCCGAGCCGTTGACGGCGACCAGGTTGAGCACCACAGCGGTCGCATTGGCCGGCACGGATTCACCGGTGCGCGCATCCGTGTACCCAGTGATCTGGAGGGCAAGCGTCTGGCCTGCCCCGAGCGCGCCACAGGTGTGGATCCCGCAGAGCCCGGAGCGCGTGTCCAGGATCCGGAATGGGGCGACCGGGACGAAGCTGCCCAGCCCCGTATAGATGTAGCTGGCGGCGGCGGTTGGAGTGCTGACGCCCAGGCTCGTGGTGACCACGAGCCGGTCGTATCCCGCCGGCTTGGCCGGGGTTGCAAAGGAAAACGAATACAGGGTCCTGTTCGTCGTCGTGACCGGGGTGCCTCCGAAGGTTGCGGTCATGCCCGAGATGAACCGTATCCGTTTGCGGTGACGATCTGGCCGCCGCTCGTCGGGCCGGCCTCCGGGGACAGTGCGGTCACCACCGCTGCGCCGTAGTAGAGGTACGCGTCCGCTGGAGAAAGCGGACTCGAAACGCCCTGGCGATTGACCTGGACGGCCGCACTTCCAGCGGGGCGAACGGGAGAGACGAAACTGAAGGAGGTAGCGGTGACCGCGGTCGGGGTGACCTTAGTGCCGCCAATGCTTGCCGTCAAACCCGGCCCAAAACCAATCCCACGCACGGTGACAATCTGTCCGCCCGAAATCGGTCCGATGTTGGGACTGAGCGAGTTCACTCGCAGCGCTGGACCTACCGCGACTGCCATCCCATGAAAGCTGGAGATCATCCGTGTGAACTGGGACTCTGTGTACGTGTAGCGGATTCCGCTGTGATCTTCGAGGATCGTGACGTTATGGCCAGGGTCGGCGCCAACCACCACGATTGCATGATCGTAAGGGCTGTAGGGAATGGTCTTTCCGTCGAAGGCCGTGTACGAACTGGTTGGATAGCCCGTACCGCCGGTCCCCAGGCTCCGCGTATCTATCCAGATGACCACTGGGTTACCGTCCAGAATCTGAGCTTCGATCTGTTGCGTCGTATAGCCGGTGCCAGCAAACGCAACCGTCGCCCCGGCCTCCTCGGCAATAGCGGCGATCGGCGCATAGTAGACGCCGTAGCCGGTGTAATTCGCTTCAGAACCATACACGCTGCCGACAAAGGCTTTGAAGGCGTCACCCCAATACCGAACGCCGTTCTTGACGTGCGACGCCCGACCATCCTTGGGCAGTAAGTTGAACACCCAGTTCTGGAGTGGAATCCCGCCTGTGTTGACCTTTATGCCACGAATCGCGAGCGCCGCGGCCAACGATGCCGATTCGCAGTCCAACGGCAGGTCCATCTTGATCGTGAAACCGGGATCCAGTTGAACCCCTCCGGAGGCGGCGGCTGGGGTCGATTGCCCTAGAAACATGAGCGATCCCATTGCAAGACCAACCACGGCCGTCCCTAATCGGATCCAGTGGCGGGGTGACGGATCGGCGATCGCAGGCGAGACGCGAGTCATGCGCGAACGCCTCCCGGCTTCAACGCTCGCATACCAATCAGCCTCCGGCTTCTCTCGGTTCTTCGTCTCGAGACAGTTCGCTTGTCGGGCTCGATAAGCGTGATCACCACATGTCGCGTTCTTGCGCGGCACTTCCATCGCCTATCACCGATCCAAGTCGCAGCAATATTTGTAGTAGGCCCAAAGGTCCCAGAAAAGTGCTATTGGTCACCCGGCGAAAACTGCCTCGATCGCGCCCTCCCTCATGCAAGTGTTCATTCCGGGAGCCAGGATGGTTAAGTCACCGGCGCGAGACTGCGGATGGCCAGTCCGCCGAATAGCGAACGACTACGCAGTCACTCTGCGTCGACGTTCCGTGACTTGTCATCACCGTTGGGCATCGCCGCCGCTTTGCCGAGTTCTAGGCAGCACGCCGCCTGGGTGATGGGCGATGTCGATAATCCCTATCCCATAAGAGCAACGCGGAGCGAGAGGGATTCGAACCCTCAAACTTGCGCGCTGGGGTGGCACGCGACGCTGTATCGTGGACGCGCATCAGAGCATTGGAACTCTGGCACAGGCCCGTCAGGGGCGTCCTGCCGCCGTCGGAAGATGCAGCGCCAGCGTAACCTCCGCGCGACCAGCCATCTCGGCGTGCCCACCATGCTTGGTGGGTGTGCTCAGTTGGAAGGCGTCTCAGCGGTGGATCTGACCACTGAGCGAGGGTTCCGTGCCGTCGACATGATCAGTCGGGCCAGGGATGCCCAAGAACTCATCGACGCTGTCCTTCAGGGCCTTACATCGCATGGTCTGCGAGGCTCGTGGGGCACGCTCCGTGGTGATGAGGTGGTCATGGCCGGCGTCGCGGTGCCTGACGATGACACCGCGCGCATCGAGGAGATACTTCGGGTCCCGCTCGGATCGATGCGCTTCCAATTGGCAGCCTACGCATCGTTCGCAACGGCCGTGCGCCGGCGCACCACAACCATCGAGGAAGCGTTCCCGCACCGGATGATCTCGATGTTTCCGAATCTCACCGACGCAGAAAGGGCCGCAGTCCGGAAGCACCTGGGTCCTGGCCCGTTGATGGTCGCGCCCATCACCGACGACGACACGATCCTCGGTGTACTCCTTGCATGGGGTCCGGGCGTGGCATCGAAGAGACGTGTGGTCGAGAGTCTGGCGACGCTGGCGGGATTGGCATGGCACAGGGTGCAAGCACCCACGGGGGCGGTTCGCGCACCCGACAAGAGGAGCGTCTTCCCGACCGGTGAGCTCGCGAACGCCATCGCCGAGCTCCTCTCCCCCGGCACCATGCGCGCAGCGCTCCAGCCCGTTGTCCGTCTACGGGATCGCACCGTGCTGGGCTACGAGGCACTCTGCCGCTTCACACCGCGTGGTGGCTTACGGACGCCTGACGACCTGTTCGCGGCCGTCATCATCACCGGCCAGAAGCTCGACGTCGACGCTGCCTGCTTGACCGCGGCGTTCGCCGCCGGGACCCAAACGCCGCCGGCTACCCTCTTCGTCAACGTTGCCGTGGAGACGCTGGTCGAAGGAAGCCCGGCTGGAGACCGCCTCTCGCGCATGACCGAGACTGCGGGAGTTGCTCCGGAAAACGTCGTCCTCGAAGTGAGCGAACGCACTCCGATCGGCGATCTCACGCGCTTGCGACAAGTCGTCGCTGAGCTGCGCGCACGCGGCTTTCGCATTGCCATCGATGATGCCGGCGCGGGCCACGCCAGCATGCTCGTTATCGCCGAGGTGCAACCCGAGTTCATCAAGATCGACCGGGAGCTGATCCATGGGATTGACGTCAGCGCCGCACGGCGTGCGTTGGCGGTCTCGCTGCTCTCCTTCGGGGCGCATATCAACGCTCGTGTCATCGCAGAGGGTATCGAAACCGACGATGAGCTCCAGACGCTACTGAGCCTGGGTGTTCAATTCGGCCAGGGGTGGCTCCTCGGCCGCCCCGTAATGGTCGCGCCGCCGCTGGATGCGACCAGCGTGGTGGCCGTCACGTCCGATTGGTTCAAGGAGCAGCGCACCGCCTCGTTCAGAACCGTGGTCCTCGAGGTATCGCCTAACCACCTCGATGGCCGCAAGCCGGCAGCGCTTGAACCCACTGGAAAACGGTCTGCTCTGCCCCGCGCCCTTATCAATGCCGCTGCGGCGCTCCAGTCGGAGCACGACCCAGCCGGCATTCTGCGGGTCATCGCTGAGCAGCTGCCATCCGTTGTCCCTGTTGACGCTGTCTATATCTATGCCGCCGACGAGAGTGACAACAGGTTCCTCCCGGTCTATGCCACGGGGAGCGAGGCCAAAGCGCGGATGGCATACGGCTACTCCATGGATCTGGGCGTGAATGGGTGGGCATTCAAGCTTGGAATACCGCAGTACGTGAAGGATGTCAGCGCACACCCTGCGACGATCACGATTCCTGGAACGCCCGTTGGCGAGGCCGAGTCGTACCTCATCATCCCCCTCATCGCTGGGGATCGGCGGCTGGGTGTGCTCGACTGCAGCCGGCTGGGCACCAATCGATTTACGAGCCGCGACTTGGAGGCAGCAGCGCTATTCGGTCACACGGCGGCTGCCGCATGGCGCAATGCTGAGCTCCACGCGGAGCTGACCGAGCGCGCCATCTTGGACCCTTTGACGGGTCTCCTTAACAGTCGATGGCTTCGCGAGGTCGGCGAGCGCGAAGTGTCTCAGAGTCTTCGCAGTGGTCAGTCGCTTGCGGTCCTGGTGCTCGACCTCGACCGGTTTAAGCAGATCAACGATACCGGGGGGCACAGTGCGGGTGACCTCGTGTTGCGCCGGGTGGGCACTGTGCTCACCGGCATGATTCGCGCCGGTGATGCAGCGGTACAACTCGGCGGCGAAGAATTCCTCATCGTTCTCCGTGATACCGACACGGCAGGTGCCGAACGGGTGGCGGCGGAGTTTCGCGATCGGCTCGCAGCAGTTCCTCTCCCCCGGAGCTGTCTGCCTCGCCGCAAGCTCACGGCTTCTGCTGGCGTCGCCGTGCTTCCTCAGAATGGGAGCGGCCTCTCCGAGTTGGTGAGGGCTGCGGATGTGGCCATGTATGAGGCAAAGCGCGCAGGTGGTGATCGGCACCAACTCAGTTCCCACCGCCCAAACAACCGGCCATCAGTGCGACACAACGGCAAGATCGCTGCTGCGGCTGTCTTGCCCCGCTGATCTGACCAGGACGAACGAGGGAACCCCACTCGGGGGATTCTCACCAGTATCCTCTTCCATGCGCGTCCTAGTTCTCGGCGCGGGGTTTGGTGGTCTGGACAGCTGCGAACTCCTGAGCAACTTCACCCGTGCCGGATGGCTCAAGCCGTTGGGACTTCACTGGGACTCAGACACCATTGGGCGCGAGTAGGTCGCGCCGTTTGATAAGGCGAAGTTCCTTATATTGCAATGGAAAACCGGAGCGAGAGGGATTCGAACCCACGTGGCGGGTTACCCCACCAACCGCATTTTCAGAGCGTCTGAGCGGGGTGCACGGAGGGGCATACGGGGGCACTCCGTATTCGAAATCGAAATGGAAAGGGCACCGCGGGGCAGGCGCGGGCAACCGCGTTGGGTCTCCGTTGGGTCTGGGATTAGGGGCATTTCGTCCCTGGGGACTCCGGAGCTTAGAGGTTCTGGACGTTCTTATCCAGGTCGGTCTGACGTCCGCGCGCTTGACGCGTGCCGGGGGTCGGGGTTAGGGTCCAGTTCGGCCAAGTCGTCCGCGAGTTGGAGCGTTTCCTCTACATGTCGCTGCGTCAGGTCGGCCGCAGTCGGGATGTCGCGCGCTGCCAGCGCGGCAGCGATCCGACTGTGGCCAACACGGCTCGTCCTGCGCAGTCCACGATCGCGCAACACGATGGCTCGGTAGCGATCAGTTCGTGTCCACAGCTGCTCCAACAGATCAGCAAGAACTTCGTTGTGCGAGGCCGCATAGATGGACAGATGAAAGTCACGATGAGCGCGAAGCTGCGCGTGCAGGTCTCCGGCGTGTGACTGCCGCGCTAGCGCTGAGATCTCTCTGAGTTCTCGTGGGGTGGCTGATTCTGCGGCCAGGCTGGCAGCGAGCGGCTCAAGCCGCACGCGCGCAACGCACAACTCGCCGAGTTCGCGCCGCGTCAGGGGTAGGACGCTCACAACCCGGTGTGGGCGAAGCGCGATCAGCCCCTCGCCCTCGAGACGACGCAAGGCCTCGCGAAGCGGAGTGACAGACAGGCCCAGAGCGTTGGCGAGGCTCTCCTGGTTTATCGTCGATCCCGGAGCGAGCGTCCCCTCAAGTATCTGCGCCCGAACCTCGACATAGGCTGCTTCGGCCTTGGTCAGAGCAATAAGGGGAACCCTTGTATACGGCGACGAAATGGCCACCCTACGCTCCACGTCTTTCATCTCCGAGCAACTGTTTACACGAGCGTCGACGCTGGTGCGCTACCAGTCTATTCTCGCTCGGAGGTCCCATCGACCGATGACCTCACCGTCCAATGCCCTCCGCGCCCCTCCCCTGCCAAGGCCCCAGGTACTCAGCGAGCTCCGTCGCCACGGCCACGACCTGCGAATCGTGATAGGGGCGTCCGATGACCTGCACGCCCACTGGGAGCCCCTCATCAGACTGGCCGCACGGAACAACCACGGTCGGAGCTCTGAGTAGCGTCACAACCCGACAGCAGCTCTCGATTTGAACTCCGTACAGGGTGTGTCGACCGACCGTGAACTCGTCGGATCGCGGCGCAAAGGCTGGCACCGAGGCTACTGGCATGAGCAGAATCGGCCACTGCGCCATAAACCGATTGACCCGCAGTCGAATTTCGTCAGCTAAAGCGGTCAACCTTTGGAATTCCGTAAGTGTGCCTTCAGGACGAGACTCGGCCAGCCACCCGCGAACGTAGTCTGTCAATTCATCCTCGCGGCCCTGCCACAGACGTTTGTGGTCGGCGAGACCATCGAGGTTGCGGAGCGCGCGGTAGACGGACTCTGCCTCGTCCAGACCCGGCGGCCGCCGTTTGATAACCCGAGCACCGCGATCAGCCAGCCCTTGGGCGGCGCGCTCGACCACCTTGACCACATCGGCGCGAACCGGGTGGCTACCGTCCCCGTCGCACCAGGCGACGCCGACGCCGGCGGTGCTCTGACCCGCCGGTGATCCAAGTGGCACCGGCACGGCGTTGCCATCGACCCCATCGGGACCGGCCATCACCCCCAACAGCACCCAGAGATCACGTATCGAGCGAGCAATCGGCGCAATCGTCTGCAGGCGCGCTTGCATCGATGCACTGTTTGGTGGAACCGGTGATGGAGAGGCTTCAAAAGGGAGTTGCCCGGTTCCCGGGACGATGCCAGGTGTTGGGCGAAGGGAGACCAGCCCAGTGCAATGGGCGGGTAGTCGAATGGACCCTCCGTAGTCAGTGCCAATGCCAAAGCCGACCATGTGGGCGCCCACCGCAGCCGCATCGCCACCGCTTGATCCTCCAGGGGAAAGTCGGTGGTCAAGAGGATTCAGAGTGTCCCCGAAAAGACGATTTCCGGTGTGGATTGCGAGCCCAAATTCGGGGCAGTTTGCCTTTCCAAGAAGAACGGCTCCGGCCGCGCTGAGACGCTCGACGGCTGTGGAGCCCCAGGGGGACGCGAAATCGCGCAAGATCAGGCTTCCGGCGGTGGCACGCACATCGCGTGTCGCGATGAGATCTTTGACCGTAAATGGGACACCGGCTAGCGGTCCCGGGTCGACGCCCCGAGCCGTCGCATCGTCGATAGATCTCGCCTGCTCCATCGCTCGATCATCAAGGCGCGTAACGATCGCATTTAAGATTGGGTTGCTCGAACTCGACCTGCTCAATATGGGCGGTCAGTACCTCGACGGCGCTGATTTGGCGACGTTTGACACGCGCTGCAATCTCGACTGCCGACCAATCGACTGGCGATCCGTCGGCGCCGTCAGTGGGTGTCCGCATCATCGCCCCCAGCAACCGCGAGACACCGCGAGTCGGGAATCGTCACCAGGTATCTATCCGCTCGCGTCGTCCCATGCAATTGCCCTGACGGGTGACCCGCTCGAGTTGGGCATCCGCAGAGGGAGCCCGGCGAACCGGACTCTCCGGCCAACAAGGGGCTCCAGGTTCGTCAATCCCTCAATGATATAGATACCGGCTGCCAGGCAGATCCGATGCGCGGGCCAAGGATCTTCGACGTCGGGGCGGTAGCACTCTCGAATACAGATCCCGTCATACACGTGTTCAAAGCCAAATGGCTCGACACCGACAGCGCGAATCCCTTTTTCGACTAACCATTGAGCGCCGCTGGGCGTCATGTAGGTCTGGTTCACAAGGTATTCGTCGAAGGTACCCGGTTGCTCAGCTGAATACACGAGGACGATGTCATCGTGTCGGACTTCCGGTTTGGCTTGATCGAGATCGTCGGCAGTAAGTCCCCGACCGCGCGCGAATGAACAGTCGATCACGACGGCCTCACCGAACAAACGGCCAAGGTCAACTTGGTCGACGGATGGCGCTCCGCGAACGATATGGCTCGGTGCATCGACATAAGTCCCAAAGTGGTCATTTAGCGTCCACTGGCACTGGGCTCCATTGTCGCCTTGCTCCCAGCTCCGCAACCACGAGAACTCGAGATCCTTGACCGGGCCGTCACCGACGGCGAGCTTGCCGGCGAGCGCCACAAGTGTGTCGTGGTTCATCGGTCGGGTGAGATCGTAGATTCGTGGCGCCCAGGCCATCGTGCCTCTCCTTGTCGATCCGTTCTCTAGCTGACCGCGTCCCGGATATAGTCCATGGCCCGATCGACGTCTCGCCCGCGCCCACCGAATTGCATTCGAAAGTGACCGCTGAACTCCAAACGCGGACCCCGGCGCAATCGGAACACCGTAACGAACCACGAGAGTGTGCGCGAGCGCCTCGGCGTCGCCGTCATAGTGCGGGAACACATTGAGTCCACCGGCGGGTGGTGTGCACTGCAGTAAAGGGAGCGCATCAAACGCGCGCACAAGCCGGCGGGCGCGCGAAGCTGCTTCGGCGACCATCCGATCAACCCAACGGCGAGGGCCGGTTAGCGCGGCAAGCGCCGCCGCCTGGCTGGGCAGGCTGACGCAGAGAACTGACCATTCCAAACACGCCGCGACCCGGCCGAAGAGGCTCTCGGGCATCACCGCATAACCAACGCGCATCCCGGGCATCGCGTAGTCCTTTGAGAACGATCGTATGAGCACGGATGGGACCGTATTCTGCCCCAAGATCACCGGTGACACGTGGTGACGTCCGCCATATACAAAGTGCGACAACGATTCATCGCTCACAAGTATCAGCCCAGCATCATGAGCCAACTCGATCGCAGCCGCAATATCTCCGTGGTCAAAGACGTAGCCGGTAGGGTTCACCGGCGTGTTGACATAAAGAATCTTCGTTCGTCGGCTGACGTACTCCCGAGCCGACGACCACGAGGGACGAAAGCCATCCTCAAACGGAGACGGAAACTGAACTAGGCGGGCCCCAGCCATTCTCACCAAGCCTCCGATGAAGAACCCTGGGGCGGGCATGAGAACCTCGTCACCTGGCCGGAGCACCGCTCGAAACACCAGATCTAGGGCATGCATGGCACCGTTGGTCACCAGTACCTGATCGGTGCCGGCGGCAATGCCCTCGCCGCTCAGTGCGGTCGCGACCGCTTGCCTCAGCGACGCTTCGACGTACGATGGGGTGTAGCCCTTGGCGCCCATCGATGTGCTCACGGCCTCTCGAACGTGGGGCGGAAGCTCGACGTGAATCGAGCCGCCCAGATGCAACCGGTCGTCAGGGTGATGCTCGTCGAGGAGGCGCTCAATTTGACGAGTGACTGGCTCTGTCGCGCCCTCTGTGCTCCACGTGTCTTCGGCCATCGTTTGTCCGAACCGTGCCAATCCTAGACCAACTCTTCGAAAGCGGCGCGCGCAATGCTCGCTTCAGCAGCTGCGAAGCGTTTGCGAAGCGCAAAGCTGACGCCGATACCGACGATGGCGTAAATGACAACGACGAGTGGCAAGAAGTTGTAAGGCACAGATTCGGGACCACCGAAAGGACTCAGAGCCCACAGGGGGTATATGACCACCGCTGCGCCAACGACCGGGAGAACAACATGGAGGATGGGATTGAAGAGGTGCTTAAGGCGCGTGCTGAAGACGATTACAGTCGAGAGGAGAATAAGGACATACACGGGCACCATCGCAAATGTCAGAACCGTGCCGAGATACGCGTAGGTGTTCATTGGCCCAACCCATATTCCGAGCACGACGAAGAGGACCAGTGCGAGAGCCCCCTCTCCAACGATTGCCACCACGGGAGTGCCAAATCGTGGAGAGACGGTTGCGAGAACCGATGGAAGGAGGCGGTCTCGCGCCATCGCATAATAGATACGCGACACCGCCAGAGTCGTCAGCAACAACGAGGCCGTAAAGCTCGTGACGCCGGCGACGTCGATGGCAATGCGGAACCCCGGCGCGAAGGTTTGTGCGAGGGAGTCATACGGCGCGGCGTTCCCCACCAATCCAGAGATGTGATTGACACCAAAGCCGATAGTAGCCGCGTAGGCACCAAATGTTAGAAACACGCCACCGATGATCACAGCCGCAAAAAGAGCGATCGGGATCTAACTCCGTGGTCGGGACGCCTCCTCTCCCACCGTGGCCACCGCCTCGAAGCCAACGAAGGAGAGCACCCCGAAGACCATGGCGCCGCCAATGGCGCCGAACCCTCCCGATGGGACCTCGAACGGAACGATGCTATTGCCGGCCGCGCCCCCCTTTGCGACCACGATGATGCTCAGAACCGTGACGATGATCAGCTCGGCAACTAGGATGACGAGCCCGATACGCACGGAAGGGCGCACCCCGAGAATGTTCACCGCAGTGACCAGCACAAGCAGTATCAGGGCGAGCACGAGCCAATTAATGTCCACGCCGTACCGGGCCAGGATTGTCGCAACATAAACCCCAACGGCGGCGTACACGCCCGGAACCACCATAAACGAGCCTGCGAGGACCAGCCAGCCGACCATGAAGCCGACGCGCTGGCCGAGGGCGCTACGGATCCACGAGTAGTATCCGCCGGCGCTCGCTTGATGTCGCGCGAGCTGTGCCATGCAAGACGCCACGATGAGCATCGCGATGGTCGAGAGGATGAACGCGAACGGCACCTGAGCGCCAGCAAACGACGCAGCGATCGGCGTATTGAAGTAGAGCGCGGCCGTCGGTGCATACGTAGCAGTCGCCATGGCAACTACGTCTGTTGCCGTCAGCGCATTCCGCCGGAGTGTGCCGCCCGAAACCCCCGCCATTAGTCCCATGAGATGCGCCCTCCAGGATCTTATGGACTATGACCTACATAGTAGAGATCTAGCCGAGGGTGGTCAAGGCACCCGCTCCAGCTTCGAAGGGCTACGTGTTGCAGCGTCTGTTGAGCGACGGTCGGCTGACGGCAGCGAAGGCGAGTGCTATTGCTCGGTCTCCTCCAGGCTAGTAGCTCCGAGACCGCCGATCGGCTCGTGACCCACGATCGGTGATGCCCTTCACCGTTTCGTAAGGGTGCCCAGGTACAAGTAGAGCCGTCATGCCGCAGCCAACCCTCGACACCGATCTCCGCTCGCCCCTGCAGATCTGGTGGGAGGGCGGGCGGCGCAATGGCGCTGACGCGATGCGAGTGTTCGGAAACCGCGCCCTAACGTCGTGGGCGGGGTTGCTGCTGCTCCCGGGGTTGGCAGTGGTTACCCTCAGCGGCCTCGCCTTCGGCAACTACTGGCAGCTTCACTACATCGCCGGGCTTTCACTCATACCCCTCCTATTAGTGAAGCTTGGCGCCACAACCTACCGCGCTCTCTCGTACTACGCGCGGCGTGCTGTCTATCGCGCAGCGGGCGCGCCGGAGTGGGCCGGACGTCTCCTGGCCCCGGCCTTGATTGTGAGCACGATCATCGCTATGGCAACAGGGATATGGATGTGGTCGCAGCACAGTGAGGCACAGCCGTGGGCGAAACTTCATGTGCTCTCGGTTCTGGCAATGGGTGCCTGCGTGGGGCTCCACCTGCTGCTTCGTACCCCGATGTCACTGCAAGCAGTCGCGCGAGACGGAGTCGCGGCGCTTCGGCACAACGGGTCGCGCATCCGCATTGCCCTGGTCGGGATAGCACTCGCAATCGGGCTCATCGTTGGCGTGGGCGGCGGCGCCCGATCCCCCTTTCCAAGCCGCGCAAACTCGAGCCGGGCCCGAGCGGTCGACTGCAGGCCATCCCGCCTCTGACCTTGCGTCCGAGCCGCTCCATCCGGCAGCTGGCTCGCTTCCGTGGGCTGGCTTCGCACGAACGCAACGTGCCGCGCTCAGTGCGACGGCGTCAGAGCCATGAAGCATCCCGAACCGCCTGAACCTTGGCCTGACGGTGTCGATGTCGTGGTTCTCCCAGGGCCACATGCGTACTTCGAGGGATGCTTCGCCGCGGGTGCTGCAGGTCTGAGATCCGCGCCCACGCCGACCAACGGCGCGCTCAGCCGCGCTCTGCCCGAGCGCTCGTCATTCCGCCGTCAGAATCGTGGCATACCATCGGTACAATGGGCATAGGGCAGGGCCGTGGCGCCGGCAAACGGTCGCGATCTCGGCGCCGAGGCTCCTCCAGCCGCGCGGCGCCTGGCTCGCGCGACGAAACGACCAATCAGCGTGGTGAACGTGCCGAGCCGTCGACCGACCGCGACGGCGCATCCGCCCTGGGGGTAGCCGACGGTGCCGGCATAGTCGTGGCGATCCCTCCCATGCGTGCGGGCGCGCAAGCGACCGCCGCCGTCCGGCGCTCGCTCCGCGTTCCTCGTTCCTGGGGACTCCGGCCCACCGACGTCACGTTGATTGTGTTCGCCAACGCCGCGCTGATCGTCGCCATGTGGGTGCGTCACGGGCAGATGCCCAACCTGGGCAACGCTGGCGCGGTGCTGTCCGCGGCTGGTCAAGTCACTGCCCTGCTTGGCACGTATTCGGCGATAGTCCAAGTGGTGCTGATGTCACGGAGCCCGTGGCTGGACCAGCTCTTCGGCATCGACCGTATCGCCGGGTGGCATCGCTGGCTGGGATTCGCCACTGTCTTCCTGATTTGTGGACACGTGGTCTTCACGACGGCCGGCTACGCCGTTAGCAATGGCCACTCCTTTCTTTCTGAGACGTGGACCTTCCTCACCACCTACCCCTACATGCTGATGGCCTATGTCGCCACCGCACTGTTCGTCCTCATTGCCGTGGCCTCGGTCCGGGCAGCCCGGCGTCAACTCTCCTACGACAGCTGGCACTTCATCCATCTCTTCATCTACCTGGCGATTGCGCTTAGCTTTGGTCACCAGCTCGCCGTCGGCACCGACTTCGAGCGTGACCCCGCCGCGATCACCTACTGGGTGGCGCTCTACGTCGTCGCCGCACTGCTCGTCCTCAGCTTCCGGGTGCTCATCCCCGCCCGCCTCACGATGCGTCACCGGCTTCGGGTTCGCGCCGTGGTTGAGGAGGCGCCAGGGGTCATCTCCATCTACATCACCGGCCGCGACCTCGCCGACCTGCCCATGCGCGCCGGTCAGTTCTTCAAGTTCCGCTTCCTGGCTCGGGGGATCTGGTGGCGGGTCCACCCGTTCTCGCTGTCCGCCGCCCCCAATGGTGAGTACCTGCGCATCACCGTGAAGCAACTCGGCGGCTTCACCAAAGCGGTGCGCAGCCTGCAGCCGGGGACCCCGGTGATCGTGGAGGGCCCGTACGGGATCTTCACCTCGCTGCGTCGCCGTCGCCCGCGGGCATTGCTCATCGCGGGGGGCATCGGCATCACCCCCCTCAGGGCTCTCCTCGAAGAAATGCCGCAGCGCAAAAACGGCATCATCCTGCTGTACCGCGCACGGTCGTGGCATGACGTCGTTTTCAAGGCCGAACTCGACGAGCTGGTCCGGGCGCGCGGCGGCGAGGTGCACTACATCATCGGTCGACGGGGAACCGAGATCCATCTGAATCCGCTCGCGCCCAAATACCTGCGCACCGTGGCCCCCGACCTACGCGAGCGAGACGTCTTCGTCTGCGGTCCCAAGGAGATGATCGAGGGTGTTGACGAGAGCTTGGCATCCCTTGGTGTTCCTGCCGAACAAATCCATCGCGAGCGGTTCGCATTCCTTTGACCTGAGGTCCCAATATGCCCACTCGAGCTGTCGTTACCCTCGCCGCCACCGTCGTCGGCCTGTTCCTTTTGGTCAGCTTCCGCACTCCGCCGTCCAACACCATTGGCTCGGGGGTGGCGCTCCTCCCCGCGCGGTCGTCGCCCTCGGCATCGAGCAGTCCGCCAGCAGTCACGCCATCGGGGGCGCCGCCCTCTGGCGGCAGGACCCCGGCGGCGACCGCGGCTCCCACTGCCGCTGGTCTGAAGGACGGCTCCTTTACCGGCCAGGACTTCCCCAACTTTTACGGCGATGTCCAGGTTCAGATCATCGTTTCAGGGGGCCGGATCACCGACGTCAAAGCGTTGCAGTATCCGACCGACCGACCTCAGTCCGCGTACATAAGTTCCGTGGCGATCCCCTACCTCCACGACGAGGTGCTCAAGGCTCAGAGCGCGCAGATCGACATCATCAGCGGCGCGACATTCACCAGCGACAGCTACGCGCAGTCCCTGCAGTCAGCTTTGGCCCGGGCCTGAGCTGCATGGTGTCTTCCGTCGCTCCGCCACCGGGGACCGTACGCGCCGAATCCATCATGGGGACGGTGATCACAGTCGATGTGCGCGATATGGGCCTGCCCGGGTCGGCGATGGATGCGGTCTTCGCGTGGTTCCACGACGTCGACGCAACCTTCAGCACCTTCCGACCCGACAGCGAGATCAGCCGCCTGTCGCGAGGTGAACTCCGCGAGCATGAGTGCTCAGCCGACGTTCGGGAGGTCCTCGCACTCTGCGAGGAGGTCAGAGTGTGCAGCAATGGCAGCTTCGACATCCGACGGGGTGGCGGGATCGACCCCCTGGGGCTGGTCAAGGGTTGGTCAGTCGAGCGCGCATCAACAATGCTTGAGGCGGCCGGGGCCCGCAACTTCTTCATCGACGCGGGCGGTGACGTTGTCGTGCGAGGGCGGCCCGAGCCAGGCCGTACGTGGCGCCTCGGGATACGTCATCCAGAGCAGGCCGATCGCGTCGCCGCGGTGCTCGCGATTCGCGATGTTGCCGTCGCCACGAGCGGCACCTACGAACGAGGCGCGCACATCGTCGACCCGCGCAGTGGCTCGCCACCTTCCGGGCTCCTGAGCCTGACGGTCGTGGGTCCCAGCCTCACCTTTGCCGATGCGTACTCCACCGCGGCATTCGTCATGGGCGACCGCGGCGCTCCCTGGGTGGCCGGCATCGACGGGTATGACGCCTTGGCAATCACGACGCAGCGTCGCACGGTTTGGACGCCTGGTCTGGAGGCGTTGCTCGTGCGGGGCGAAGAGGCGTCCGTCTGAGCGTCACCCCCGCATCGGTCACCTTGGTCGGAACACCGCTTGAGTCGAGGCGACCCAACCGGGCGCCAAAGGGAAATGCGGAGCGAGAGGAATTCGAACCCTCGATACCGCTTGACGCGGTATACCGCATTTCCAGGCCGTCTGAGCGGGGTGCAGGGTAGGGCACCGACGGGCACTCAGTATTCAGATTCGAAGCGCTTCGTGCACGACAAGGCAGGCGAAGGCACCCGCGTTGGGTCTGCGTTGGGCCTGGATTTCGGGCCAAGCGGGCGGGATCGAGCGCGTAAGCACCTCAGATGACATGACCTTCGCGTGGCCAAGGGCTAAGGAATGACACCCGAGCGGCGATCGCAAATTGCGTTAGTCCCCGCTATTGGGGTAGCCGGCGACGCTAACACGCCGCTACCACGACCTCAAAGATCAATCGGCGTCGGTGAGTGCCTCGGTTGAATCGGGTCGTCGAAGTCGCGTTCGGGGATGAGCCTGTCAACACTTGCCCGAGCCTCGCGTTCAGCCGTCTCAGCGGAGTCCGCGAAGGTCGGGCTCTTGGATATCGGCTCCCAGAATTCGCCTCGTCTACGAATCGCACTGTGGTAGGTGGAAAGTCGCCACTCCTCAAAACCGAAGCTCCCGTCCGAGTTCCGGACGATTCTCACTTCGCGCCTGCCGGGGCCGTCCTGGATCGTCTTGACCACCTCCGCCGACCCCATATATCGATTCTAGGAGACGTGTAAGTGTGAAAGTCCGATAGATGGGCGACACATCATGTGGATGCACGTGCTTGGTCCAAATGCCGTAAGCCGACTTCGGATCGCGGCGAATGAACCCAGCTTGGGCTCATCCGCCGATGGCAAGGGCGAGAAGGGTATTGACCGCAGTCTCGAACGGGCGGGTACTCCGTTGCACCTGGGCGAGTAGGAGTCCTCCTTGGAGCGTGGCGAGCAGAGTAGTGGCGAGGTCGTCCGGGTCGATCCCCGACGGGAGCTTCCCGTCGGCATGAAGGGATCTAAGTCCATCGCCGATGGCGGCTGCCCACTGATCGAACCCTGCCGCTATGAGCGCTCGGGCCTCGGGGTCACACTCGGCCAGTTGACCACCGAGCGAGCCAAGTGGGCAACCGCCCTTTGCTTTGGTGCGCTTCGCTTCGGTGATCACCATCTTCCGCCAGGCTTCGAGTCCGTTCGCGCTGCGGAGCAGCTGCCCCTGGTTATTGACGATGGCGTCGGCTTGGTAATCGATGACCGCCTGCACGAGTGCGTTCTTATCGGGAAAGTAGTGGTACATCTGAGAGCCGCTGACGTCCGCCGCCACCTTGACGTCTTCCAAGGTGGTGCTCGCCACCCCGCGCTCATGGATCAGGGCGGCGGCCTCCTCCACTATTCGTGCCCGGGTGCGCGCTCCCTTGGGGGTGAGCCTCGGCCGGTCACTCATCGCGTTGACCATGCACCAATGTTAGCAGGATTTTGAGTTTGACAACCCAGTCCTGACCTGTCAGAGTGGGTCGCACAACCCATTTTGTAGCGACAGGAGGCACATCGCATGACTGACCTCAAGGGCAAGACCGCTCTGGTTACGGGCTCGACGAGCGGGATCGGTAAGGCGACAGCCATCGCCTTGGCCGCCCGCGGCGCTCACGTACTGGTGGTCGGGCGCAACGAACAACGAGCCAAAGACGTGGTGGCCGAGATCGAAGGCAGCGGAGGCAGCGCAACGTTCCGGCTCACCACGTTGGGCGATCTGAAATCGGCCCAGGACCTAGTCGAATGGGCCATTGAGGCAGGCGACGATCATGTCGACATCCTCATCAACAACGCTGGTGTCGCCTTGCTCGGACCAAGCAACGCAGCCACCGAAGCCGACTTCGACGAGAGCTTTGCAGTCAACGTCAAGGTTCCGTTCTTCCTCGTGGCGTCACTGGCGCCAGCCATGGCCGAACGCGGATGGGGTTCGATCGTCAACGTCTCCACGATGGTCGCCAGCTTCGGACAGGCAGGCATGGCTCTATATGGCGCCAGCCGAGCGGCTCTCGAACTGTTGACGAAGGCCTGGGCTGCCGAATACGGCCCGCGTGGTGTTCGGGTCAACGCCGTTGCCCCCGGCCCGACACGGACCCGCACCATGGAAGCAGTCCCTGAAGAGATGGTGAATCAGCTCGCAGCACTAGCACCAGCAGGTCGCGTAGCTCAGCCCGAGGAACTTGCTGCGGCGATCGTCTTCCTCGCCAGTGATGATGCCGAGCTTCGTCCACGGCGTCACTCTTGCAGTCGATGGAGGCCGAGTAGCGACGTAACGCTTGTCGGCCGCGACGTTCAAGTGCGAAGACATAGAACACAGATCGCAAACTAACAACTGAGGAGTATCCACATGAGCGCATACGTAATTGTCGAATTCACGGTCAAAGACCCGGATGTTTATCGTGAGAAATACAGCCGCAACGCTGGACAGACGGCCAAAGAGCACGGAGGCGAGGCTCTCGCCAACAGTAACTGGGAGATCCTGCATGGCGATGGCTCGCTCACCTCAGGGGCGATCATGCGGTTTCCGGACCATGAGGCGGCCGTCAGTTGGTACAACTCGCCTGAATATCAGCGGTTGATCGATGTCCGAAGTGTCGCGATGGATGCCCGTTTCAGCTTGCTCGACGGCCTCCCTACGCGCACAGAAGATGAGCGTACATCCCAATGAGCGCACTTCCAGGAAAGACGGTGCTCATTACTGGCGCCAACGCCCGGATCGGCAAGGATGTGGCCCGGCAACTGGCGTTGCGCTCTCGGGATTGGCGAGGAGTGAGTCGGTTCGCGTCTGATTGCCGCCAGGCCGCGTTCCAGCCGTCGGCTCCCGTTAGTAGTCCGGTGGGGGTGGCGGCTCGTGCTTAGGTCCATGACCTTTCCGCCCTGGACCGTGCCGCCTCGGCTGTCGCTCCGGCCCGTGTGGTGGCGGGGCTGGCTGACCCTCCGGGTAATGCTCGTCGTCCATGCCCGTCACCTCGCGGAAGGCCTTGCGCTGGTAGAGGTTGCGCAGGGCCAACTCGGTGAGCGCCACCCCGTCCCCGTCGCGCCCCGCCCGCCGGACTTCGCGCTCCGTGAGCTCCTTGAGCATCTGTAGGGCGTCCAACGACACTCCGGAGTCGATCAGACGCTTGGTCAGTCGGGCTACAGCCGTATCCCTGGGCGAATAGCGGAGTTTGCCGTGCTCTCTCGTTGGGCTGATCAGTCCGAGCTCCTCCCAGTAACGGAGAACCCGGGCGGTGACCCCGGTGCGTTCGGCCAGCCGTGGGATGGCGACGAGTTCGTCGTCGTTGCCGGTGGTCAGCTGAGGTGGGGTTGGTGGCTGTAAATCTGCCATGATCGTGTAAGATTATCTCAGGCGACGGCGAGCGTGTTGAGGTCGCCCGAGATCCGCATCAAGGAGTACAGACGCATGAATCTCCAAGGCGCTCTCGCACGCCCTGTCGCAGCCAAGAGAGGGGACAGAATCTCGGCACATCGCGACCCGATGCGCGTGGGCATCTGGGTGATGGCAACAGGGCTCGTCGCTGCGGCCATGTTGCTCCGAGGCGGCCGACTCGTCCGGGCGGCTACCACCACCGGACCGCCCTTTCTCACCCTGGCAGTAGTTATCGCGGCGGGGCTCGCGCTGGACCGTGCCGGGGTCTTCCGGTTCCTCGCCCGGTTGGTCGTTCCCACCTCTGCCACCGACTGGCTGGCAGCAGTTGGGGTACTCGGGTTGACCGCCGTACTCAGCGGCGTCGTCAACCTCGACGTCGCTGTGGTGGTCGCGGTACCGGTGGCCCTAACGGTAGCCCGGGAGCGGCACCTCAATGCAGGCCGCTTCGCTATCGCCGCCGCGCTGACGGCCAACGCCACCTCCTTCCTCTTGCCCACGTCCAACCTCACCACCTTGCTCGTCCTGGGTCATGCTCCGCTAACCGCATCTACGTACGCCGGCCAGAGCTGGCTGGCCTGGCTACTGGTCACGGCGCTGACCGTTGGCGCTCTCTCAGTACTGGTGAATCGCGGCGGGCAGCGGCCGAAATCATCGGCGAAGGGCGCGCGTCTCGAGCCATCTGCTCCCAGCCAGGCGTCGACATCGGCGGACGGCCTGCTCACCTACGCGACAACTACCCGACGCAGCGCCACATTGGCGCTGCTTGATCTGCTGCCCATGTATGCCGGCGCCTCGGCGATCCGAGCACTTCTGGACGGCGGCGTGACCCTGCACGCCGGGCTACTCGGCGACGTCGGAATAACGAGCGTCTTCGCCGCCAGCGCCAACAACCTGCCTGCCGCGGCCGCCATCCTAGTCACCGGTAGTCTCTCTCGCTGGGCGACAGTGCTTGCACTGGCAATCGGCCCAAATCTGCTGCTCACCGGCTCGGTGGCGAGCTTGATCGCGCGGCGCATCGCTCGGGATCACGGCACTGACTTCGGTGCCGTCAGTTTCAGCTTGCTCGGAGCCGCACTGCTTCCCTTCCAACTCCTCCTTGGCGTCGCCGGGCTGCACCTCATGGGGGCAGTCTGACTGCGACTACACGCCATTGAGAGGGTTGAAGGCTCAGGTGTTGACGGCGTTGTCGAGTCGCAACACGCGGGCACGTAGCTCACGGCTCGACACCTAGGACGTGTTCCACTACCCGTGGCAACGCAATTGGTGACTGGTGCGACCCATGACGTTGGGTCTGCGTTGGGTTCAGACACCGTTGAGACGTCCGTCTCGCCCGGTGTGGTGAGTAGGAGGCCGGCAGATATCCCTGATCTCATAAAGGAACGCGGAGCGAGAGGGATTCGAACCCTCGTGGCGGGTTACCCCACCAACCGCGTTTCCAGGTCTCGGGAGCGCGGTGCAAAGCCGTGCGCCGAAGGGCACCCCGTATTCAGAATCCCGTCGCTGAAAGCACCACGATGCAGGCGAAGGCACCCGCATTGGGACTCCGTTGGGCCTGGATTTGCGGGCTCAGCGGCACGCTGTGCGGCGACCAAGTACGTCAGGTGACAAGACGCTGGTGTGACCAAGGCTGATCGCACAGGTCGATGTGGTCGTTAGCGACGAGCACCGTAGTTGTGCCCGAGCGTCGACGACGCGCACTCTGAGCGCAGGGCGCCTGGGGTTGCGTCAGAGGGGGACGCTAGCGAGGAGATCGAATGCCCACCGTGACGGGTCGCGCATACGATGAGCCTGTGGACGAAGTCTCTCCACCACCGGCGAAGGTCGCCTTCGACAAAATGCTGAGCGGCATCTTTCTCGTCGTCACACTCCCCGTGTCGCTGGTAATCGCCGCCGCCATCGCCATCGAGAGTGCCGTGTGCCCATCGCACCGCGGTGGAGTGTTTCATTCTGAGTTCAGGGTGTCAGCAGGGCCCTTCAGGCTCTACAAGTTCCGCATCCTGACTCCTGCCGGCGAACAGGAAATCAAGGCAGGAGCGATGCCCAAGCATGTTGAGAACACCCCCAGCAATCTCACCGTAGTCGGTGCGGCGCTGAAGAAGATTGGGTTGGATGAATTGCCTCAATTCCTCAATGTCATAACGGGAAAGATGAGCCTTGTTGGGCCGCGACCCAAGCCGCCTGCAGAGTACAAAGAGGAGATCGAACTTGGCCATGAGTTCCGCGCCCAGCTTCAGGCAGGCCTGACGGGTCCGGCACAAGTGTTGAAAGGTACCGTTCGCACCGGCGATGACTCGCTTCGCGCCGACCTGGAGTACGCGGATCTGTTGCGCAAGGGATCACAACTGCAGATCCTCGCGTACGATGCAAAGACGCTCCTGAAGACCGTGCGCGTGCTATTCAGGGCCTCCGGCGAGTAGGCGACCGCATGCCCCGTAAGCTGCGCACCTCCTGACGCAAGCCCGCCGTTTGGATGGGAACATAGCCCGCAATGCGCGGGGCGAGCTTTGTACAGACGTTCGTGATCGACAAGAGCAGCTCGGCCAAAGGCGCCAAGGGCCGGTGCACAATCGCCGCTCTCAAGCCGATTGGGTCAGCAGGAGTTGCCTGATGATCACGCCACTTGTGTCCGACTGGCGGACTCGAGTGACCCAGCGCACCGAACACCCTTGGGGTCGGCCCAAACAGTGGATCGTCGCCATGGACGAAAGCTCGAGCGCGCGCGAGGCTCGCGTGCGTGAGGAGCTTGAGATCAAGCTGAGGCATCATTCTCAGCCCTGTCGAAGTCCGACAACACGCGTATGGCCCTTGGCGTACTCCCTCGCTGAGGGCACCGTCGCGGGGGTCTGGCTAGCCGGATACGGGTTCTGGTAGCTCAGCTACCCATGGCTCGAGCAGGCGTCCAAAGTTGACCGTCCAGCCCACGCCGAAGACTGTCGGAACCACGACGCGACGATCTGCTGGGTTCCAAAGTCGCTCGCGAACCCGTCCTGGGGTTGGCGGACGGAGGTCGTAGGGGATCCGACCGGCGATGCGGCCGTGCCATGTCCGCTCCTCTGGTGGCTTGCGCAGCTCGATGGCCACAGCGGCGCCGATCAGGGTCAGGCCTACTCCGACGCCCAGCCATCGCGACCTGGACCTTTGTCTGTGTCGGCGTTCACTCATGGGGATATCCTCCGTCACCTGCGAGGCTACCACCACCAGAGGGATCAACACATTGGCCCGTGGCCGGTTTTTCATGAAGGCAGCGGGGTCCGCTCTGACCTGATCGCCAGCAATCCCGCATCGCGCGTCCGCGCTTCTCGCGTCGACAAAGCTCCGGGTGCTTTTCTCACTCCCAGCGAAGCGTGTCGTTTGGTGGACCTGCTCCACTGAGACCGCGCGCGTCCGCCCTTAGTCGTCGCCATCAGGTGCGATGCGACGGCCCTGCTCTTCTCTGTTGCCGGGCGATTGACCCCGACGGAACAGGGAACACTCGCTACTAACGAAGGCTCAAACGACGATGCGCCGGATTACCACTATCACTGGCCCGGATGGGCAGGTCACCACGGTAGTCACCCGCAGCTCCGGGTGCGGCTGCCTGACCATCCTCGCCGCCATCGTCGTCTTTCGTCGTCCCAGCGGGGTTCGGAGCCTGGGCCGTGCCCGCCTACTGCCTCCTCGGCGTCCTCGTCGTCGCCGGCGCGCTGAGCGCGCTCATTCGCAGGCGTGGGCCGCAGCCGCCGCCTGCACCCGCACCGCCTCCTCCACGCGCGACCTAACTAGGTCGCTGTCGTCTGGCGAAAGCGCCGCGGGTGATTAATCCTTCCTGGTGCGCAGCAGGCAGAACTCGTTGCCAGGCTGCCTGCCAGCATGGAAGCGGTCGTGTTCGGACCCGACAGAGGCGCGTGACATGCCCGCCTGCCCGAATGTCACATGTCGGGCGGTCAGCCGTCTCGGAACAACCCGCGCCGCAGCGCCGCTGCCGTCAACTCGTCCTGAAAACGTGGTGCTGCGAGGGCAATGAGAGCATGAGCGCGATGGGCCAAGTCCATTCCGTGGAGGTCGATGCGACCGTGTTCGGTGGCGACCCAGTGCACGTGTGCACGGGAAGTTGTCACGCCAGCACCGTCCGCAAGCGTGGGGACGATCCGCGAGAGCTGGCCGCCGCGTGCAGTTGACAACAGGGCAATCACCGGACGGCCACCACGTGACAGCGCCGCTCCCCGCATGAAGTCCATCTGCCCACCCACGCCGCTATACATGCGTGCGCCGATTGATTCCGCGCAGACCTGCCCGGTCAGATCGATCTGCAGTGCGGAGTTGATCGCCACCATGTTGTCGAGACGAAGGATGGTCCGTGTGTCGTTGGTGTACTCGAAGGAGCGCATCTCCAGCATCGGGTTGTCGTTCGCGAAATCGTAGAGGCGTCGGCTGCCATTGAGGAACGCCACGACGAGCTTGCCTCGGTTGATGGTCTTGCGACTGCCGGTGATCACACCCGCGCTAACCAACTCGAGCACGCCGTCCGACACCACCTCGCTATGCACTCCAAGCTCGCGACGGTCGCCGAGCAGTCCCAGGACGGCGTTGGGGATCGCGCCAATCCCAAGCTGGAGTGTGGCCCCGTCCTCAATCAGCTCTGCGACATTTCGACCGACGGCAAGATGCTCCGCAGTGATCACAGGCGCGGAGGCTTCGGGCAGCGGTTCGTCCACCTCGATCACAGCGTCGAAGTCGTTGAGGTGGATAAACGAATCGCCGTGCGTTCGCGGCATCCTTGGGTTGATCTGGGCGATGCGCAGTCGCGCCGCGCGCGCGGCCGCGAGCGTGCAGTCCACCGAGACACCCAGAGAGCAGTAGCCGTGCAGGTCCGGAGGCGAGACATGGAGGAGCGCCACATCTAGCGGCAGTCTGCCCGTGCTGAACAGGCGAGGCACGTCTGAGAGGAACACGGGCAGGTACGTCGCCGCCCCGGTCGCCACCGCATCGCGCGTGGTCGAATCGACGAACAGAACGCAACGACGGATGTTCGGAGCCGCGGCCGAGGCCGCCCTGGCGACGTCACCATTGACGTGGAGATGGATCAGCTCCACGTCATGAAGTTCCGACCTGCGGTCCAGGAGGGCGCCGAGGAGCGCGCCTGGCACAGCGCTGCCGGCGTGGAGGTAGACACGGTCTCCGCTCTTGATCAGTCGGACGGCCTCTCGGGCCGACGTTGCCTGCTTGGGCGCCGTCATATGCTGATTGGTTCGGCGGTGCCGAGCATGCTCTCCTCACTGATGGGTCGGGGGCCTCCACCAATGCCCGTGCTGAGGCTCGCCCGACCGTCATAACAATCTCAGCAACACCCCGGAGATCGGCGACGGTTAGCCGGAGACCAGTCGAGCTCTTGCGAGGAGTCAGTGGTGGCGCTGCGGGCCACAAGACGCTTGTCTGAGCGACGCGGCTTTCCTGCTAGATCTTTCTGAGCTGGCGATTCGAACCCAAGAAGCGCAAGTGTTGGTGGATCGCTGGAGACCAGAGCAAGTTTGGTTTGACAACCTAGCATCTGCTTGGTATACTTAGCGCAGCCTCTCAAGTAGGACCCCCAACGGGACCCGGAGGTGACGAGGAAACAGTCATGACCGACCACGCCGACAAGACCCGCACCGCCAATGCCGCACTGGCAGAAGGCCTCCAGCAGACAACGGAGATCAAGCTCGCGGCCACCGAGGTCCTCAAGGGCATCACCTCCGTCCTGGTTCCACTGACCGTGTTCATGCTTCCCAACTCTGAGAAGCTCATCCCGGCCATCGACACCGTCGTGGATCGCAACTTCGACATCGTCACCAAGTTCGTCGAGTGGCAGTACGAGTTTGGGGTCGCCGTCCTCAATCAGCTGGGGTCCTTCGCGCCCACCTCCAACTGATTCCGGCAGGAGCGCGCAGCGCGACGCTGCGCGCTCCTGACCACAACGCTTGAGTTGAGCATGATGAGCGTCCCATGCGCACCGTCCAGGAACTTTCTCCTTCAGGCACTGCCCCCCCTGGAACGGGATGCGTTGTTTGCCCATCTTCGCCCGACTGCTCTGTCCGTAAAGACGGTGCTCTTCGAGCCTGGGGAAGCGATCGAGTCGGTCCACTTTCCGCTCGACGGCGTCATTTCCCTGGTCACTCCATCCGCCGGCGGCAGCGTCGAGGTGGCGACCATTGGGAATGAGGGGATTGTCGGGGTGCCTCTCATCCCCGCCGGAGTTAGCTGCGTCCGGGCCGTATCGCCGGTGGGTGCTCAGACGCTGCAGATGGGCGCCGCGACATTCCTAGCCGAAATTGAGCGCTTGGACGCCTTCCGCCGGCTCGTCGAACGCTACCTGCTCGCACTCTTCGCGCAGATCTCTCAATTGGCCGCGTGTAATCGCCTCCACGCCACCGAGCAACGGCTCTGCCGTTGGCTGCTCATGACCCATGATCGGGTCGCAACGGACACGTTCCCGGTCACCCAAGACGTCCTCGGGCAGATGCTCGGCTCTCGGCGTGGGACCGTCACTCTCTCGGCCCAACTCCTCCAAGCGGCGGGTCTGATCGCATATCACCGAGGGCGCGTCACCATCGTCGATCGAGAGGGTCTCGAATCCGCTTGCTGCGAGTGCTACGCGACCCTGAAGCATCGGCTGGATCGCGTGCTCGCCCCCGGATAGTGCGCGCACTTGCCTGTCTTCGGGTCATATCAGCAGGCGGTAAGCGGATCCAGGAAGCCAGACTCCTTGCCCCAATAAAGAGACAGACGGCGGTCGAGAGCGATTTGCGACGCTGAACCCGCCACACTCGTAGCCAGGCGAGTGCGTGGCAACGCTGATCAGGCCGAACGGGTGGCTCCGCGGTTGCAGTTGCGGGTTCGCTCCGGCGGCTTTGGCAGACGCCGGGAGAAATCGGGCGTAGGATCGTAGGTGGAAGTGGGGAGTCGCTCTCGCGCGCCGGCGCGCCGCGCGAGAGCGACCCATTGTCAGCGCCGTTACAGGTAGGGCAACCAGCGTGGAAGAGGCCGTCATTGTCAGCGCCGTCCGGACACCGGTAGGCACCCTGGGGGGCATATTCGTCGAGGTTCCGGCGACGACGCTCGGTGCCATCGTGGTGGAAGAGGCCATCCGTCGCGCCGGCATCGACGTCGACCAGGTCGAGGAAATCCTCATGGGGAACGTGCTACAGGCAGGGCTCGGCCAGAACCCGGCGCGGCAGGCGGCGCTCGGAGCCCATCTGTCGACCGCTGTCCCAGCCATGACCGTCAACAAGGTGTGCGGCTCTGGACTGAAGACGGTGGCATTAGCCGCTCAGGCGATCCGCCTCGGCGATGCCGAGTGCATGGTGGCGGGTGGCATGGAGAACATGTCGCGCGCGCCATACCTGATGGACGGCGGGCGCTACGGCTATCGCCTCGGCCACGGGCAGCTGGTGGACGTGATCATCCGCGACGGACTCTGGTGCGCCTTCACCGACTGCCATATGGGCATTACCGCAGAGAACGTGGCCAAAGAATGGGAGGTGAGCCGGGCCGATCAGGATGGCTTTGCGGTGGCCTCGCAACGAAAGGCTGGCGACGCGATCAAAGCGGGCCGATTCAAGGACGAGATCGTTCCCGTCCCGGTGGCGCGCCGCAAGGAGACCGTTCTGGTCGACACAGATGAGCACCCGCGTCCCGCCACCACTCTGGACCTCCTGTCGGGCCTGCGCTCTGCCTTCACAAAGGACGGTAGCGTCACGGCCGGTAACGCAAGCGGTATCAACGACGGCGCAGCTGCCGTGGTGGTGATGAGCGCATCACGCGCCAAGGCCCAGGGCCTGACTCCGCTGGCCCGAATCCGCAGCTACGCCAGCGCCGGGGTGGAGCCTCGCATCATGGGGATCGGGCCGATACCGGCGGCGCGGAAGGCCATGGACAAGGCCGGCGTCGGTGTCCGTGACATCGACCTCTTCGAGTTGAACGAGGCCTTCGCCGCTCAGTCGGTGGCGGTGTGTCGGGAGCTGGCCGTCCCTGAGGACAGAGTCAACGTCAACGGCGGCGCCATTGCGCTGGGCCATCCGATCGGTGCCAGCGGAACACGCATTCTCACCACGCTCCTGTACGAGATGGCTCGCCGCGACGTGGAGCTGGGCATTGCCGCTATGTGCATCGGCGGTGGCCAGGGCATCGCCATGGTGGTCAACCGCGTCTAGCACCTCCTCGAGCGGTGACGAACGCGGAGTGCCGGCGTCGCTGGCGTGACGGACGGCGCCGCACGCGGCGAGGGCCGAACTCTGGAAGCGCCGCAAACTGCGAGACCTTCGGCGCCAGTCACGTGACCAACGGCCCTGGTCCGGTCAGGGCCACAAGCGTTTTACTGGGATCCGTCCAAGCCGGGACGAAGCCAACTGATTCGCGAGGAGTCGCCCCATGAAAGCTGCCGTCGTGCACCGGTTCAAGCCGGCACTCATCGTCGAGGAGCGACCGATCCTAACCCCGTTGGTCGTCGAAGCCGCCCTCGGCCCTCAGGCGGCCGGACTCCCCAATACGAGTATTCGTGCCACCGAATGCGACTGGCCGATGGAGCGAGCATTACCATTTGTCCGCGGAGACAGGCCACGGCTGAATCTGCTGCTCCTCGGGGCGCCGGCCAGTGGTAAGGGGACGCAGGCGGACCTTTTAGCCGCGCGCCTCGACATTCCCGCGATCGCGACGGGGAACATCCTGCGCGCCGAGCTCGCCGAGCGGACCGAGCTGGGGCTGCGCGTCCAGGCCTACATGCAGCGCGGCGACCTGGTTCCGGACGCGCTGATGATCGACATCATCAGGAAGCGCCTGCGGGGGAGCGACCGCCGGGACGGCTTCCTACTCGACGGCTTCCCCCGCACCGTGCCCCAAGCCCGAGCGCTCGACGCGCTGGCGGCGTCGATGGCGACTGGCTTCGACCGCGTCCTATACCTGAACGTGCCCGAGGCTGAGCTGATCCGGCGCATCACGACCAGGCTGACCTGCCCGGGCTGCGGACGAAGCTACGGGTTCGAGGCTGACCAGCCCCGACCGTTGGGCTGCGAGGCGGACGGCAGGGACCTCATCGTGCGCGAGGACGACCGGCCGGAGACCGCCCAGCGCCGTATTGCGGTCTACCTGGAGAAGACGTTGCCGGTGCTCGATCACTACCGCAAGCAAGGGCTGGTCGCGGAGATCGAAGGCATCGGCTCAGTCGAGGAGGTCTCCCGGCGCATGCTGCGCGCGCTTCCCGCTCGGCCGGTGGCACAGCGTGTGCTGGGTTTGGTTGGACGTTCTCGAGGGCAGACCTCAGCGGCACGAGCGCTGGATGGCCAAACCAAACCACACGCCGGTTATCGATGAGGTGTACGACGGTCCGCAGGTGCTCCAGGTCGAGGGCGAGACCCGCGACGAGGCGAAGCTACGCTGGGCGATCGCGAATTGAGCTGAACTCGAAGCCCACCAACCGGAAGCGGGGGCGCATGGAGAAGGTCGGCACCTCTTGAGCTTGAACTCGCAGTCAGCCACTCTCCAACGTCTACATCAACGTCTGCATCCGCGACAAACACGAGAACATCGGGGAACACGTGGAGACAACTAGTTGGCGAGGCACCGACGTCTCGCCCCATAACCGAAGGGCTGCGGGCTCACGTCAGCAGCCGGAGGGTGATCCAATGGAGCGACAGATCATCGAATACGAGGATCGCTCGACCGGCGAGCTGCTGAGCAAGGCGTTTGTCGCGAGATGGCTGATCGAACCGGACGAGCATTACCGCTCAGTGCACGAGGGTGATGACCTACGCAGCGGGACTCAGGTGGTGGGCGGCACTACGTTCGCCGTCGCCGAGACCGCCAATGGGCAGATGGTGATCTGGAGCGACGCGCACAGGTCCAGATCGACATACGACGTCTACGACGGCTTCGATGAGGCCGAGTCCGCGGGCGTCCCTGGTGATGTCGTCGCCATCGCTTCCGATCGAGCCGGCATCGAGCGCGCTGGACTGCTCGACATTTAGCACCCCTCACGAAGTAGGGCCGCAGGCGGCGTCGTTTCGTCAGCGCAAACGCGTTTGCCTGGTGATCGGAATCACATTGGCATCAGATGAGCCCCTCGTTGAGTCGGCGTGGACGCGATATTTGCAATGTGAGCCGTCCAATTGCCTTATCTGCTAAGGGAAACGCGGAGCGATAGGGATTCGACCCCTCGTGGCGGGTTTCCCCACCAACCCGGATTTCCAGAGCGTTTGAGCGGGGTGCAAGACAGGGTACGGAGGGGCATTTCGTATTCGCGCGGTCGTCAGGGTTGGGCGGATGCGCAGCTAGATACTGCAGCTCAGCGGGTGAGATCGACTGCTGCGTCATCGGCACCGGACCGAGCGGTGCTCGATCAAGAAGAGCGGAATCGACACTTGTACGATCTCCTCACATCTAAGCCCGCGCTGGCCAAGGTGACCGAAGCCGAGCCCATGCGTCAGACCTATGCGGAGCGGGGAACCCCTGAGCGGCGACGCCTGATCGGTTAAGTCCCAGCGTCAGGCCGCTCAGCGTCCGAGCCCAAGTGGCAGTTACGCAGCCGGCGCGGGCGTGAGGAACTGGATGTCGTCGGCGACGATCTCGAGCGCGTAGCGCGGGGTCCGTCGAGCGCTGTCCACGTGCGGCCGGTCTCTGTCCTACGGGACGCGTCTCAGCAGTGTCCGAACGGCTATGGCACAAGTCAGGCGCGAACGGCTCGTTGCGATCGGCCCTGCGGGTATGCGCTCCGCATTCCGGAAGCTACTTTCGGAGCGGTCTTCGGTGCGATTGTCGTGAGATTTCGCACTAAACTCTCTCCATGGGAGACCAGCTCAAACTGCCCGCGATCCCGGGGCTCGAGAGGACAGATCCGGTGCTCACGCAGGTCGATTCGTCGATCAAATGGTACGACACAAATGCTCTGCGCGCGATGCGGATCCACTTCGGACTGCGAACCACTCAACTCGTACTCGCTACGCTCATACCAATTTCGCAGGTCTTCGATTGGGGCCTCCTATCTCGTGTGTTGGCGGCTGTCTTAGCTGGCGGGATTGCTCTCTCCCAGGGGCTCGATTCGCTCCATCATTACGGGGAGCACTACGTGGGGTGGCGAGCCACTGCTCAGCGCATGCTTCGGGAGAGATTCCTATTCTCGGCACACGCCGGTGAATACGAGAAATTCCCTGCTCTCTCCGAGGGTGCGCGCCAGGTCCTCGCGGCGAACGTGAATGCAATAGAGGCTCAGGAGAGCCAGTCATGGCAGTCACTTCAGGCTAAGACCAGCGGCTCGTTGGCGGCGCAGCCGGCGGGGAGCATGAGTCAAGCTGACGGTGCGGCGGACGGGCCCGGCACACCCCACTGATACGTCATCCGAAGCGCTCGTGTCGGGGTAGTTTCGTTTGTAGGGGAGCGCACTACATGCGAGGAATTCCGGAGTGATGGGTCACTCTGATTGAAGCCTTCTAGGTCGCTCATACTTGCGGCATTCAGAGCAGGGTCGCCGTCCGTCCTTCCCGGTGACGTCGTTGTGGTCCTCGCGGATTTTCCGCCCGATCTGACACTCGCTTCGGTCGTGGTAGACCTCCATAGCGCCTCCCCGTAGCGCAGCGAATAGACCCGAGTGTAGAACGCTGGCAAGGTCCCCACCATCCCACCCTAGCTGCGCCTCGGAGCGGCGTCTGTCCGCTTGGTCACACATGCGTTTCAGCAATCGATCCTCAGTCTGCGGGTAGCGAACGGTGAGCCTTGACACTAGCGTAGGTCCGCGGGCGACATCTGATACATCTGATAAGTGGTAAGGTTTTCGTGCTCCGGCTGTCGCAGGTAGCGTTCTTTCCGCCACAGTGGCGGGGCGACCCTAGTTGGACCCGCATCGGGGGATCTCTACGAGCTGCACGATGAAACTAGAGTTCATCAAGCACCGTCCGCGCCCGCCGCATAGCATCTAGCGCTGCTGGAAAGCCACAGTACGCGGCGCTTTGAAGAATAACCTCGCATACCTCGTGCTCCGTGCAGCCGTTGTTGATGGCGCCCCTAACATGAGCCTGAAGCTCTTCCAGTCGGTTGAGGGCTATGAGCATGCCTATTGTCAACAGACTCCGCGTGGTCCTGGGGAGCCCGGGACGACTTCAGACCCTCCCCCACGCGACCTCTGTGACAAATCGCTGCAACTCTTCGTGCAAAAGATTCGTTCCCGTCATTGCACGTGTGACATGCTCGTCGCCCAAGACTTGGCGTCTAACAGCGAGACCCTCGTCATAGGTTGACGCTGCCCCGAGCGCCACCGGGTTATTGGGCATGCCCAGTGCGGACTCTCGTTCGCTGACGTCCTCGCTCATGACTGCCTCCTTTCGCCTCTAACCATTCGAGGCATTAGCGCGTAGGTGGATCAGGCGCGGGCCGCGATGCAGCGTAACAACGGACCGCGAACCTCACGTCTTGGACATAGTCGTGCAAAGGTCGGGGGGCAGTCTCGGAAGAACCTCAGACCATTCGGAGTTGGATAAGTCGCGCCGCATCTGGGTCAGCCACGAGTACTTGCCCATCCACATCTGTGGCCTGGACGAGGATTTCGCCGTTGCCTAAACCCGTTGGCCCAAGCATAATCAGATCCACTCAATTGTCCGATATTTTAGGTTAGGCTTACGCGAATGGGAGTGAGACGCCCAGCATACGTTGCTGTCGCTGACCATTTACGTGAAATGATCCTGGCGGGCGCCCTGCCCGCCGGCGAGCGCTTGCCGACCGAGGCCGAGCTCGGTGCACAGTTTGGGGTGAGCCGGAGCACGATCCGCGAGGCTCTCAAGATGCTCTCGTCGATCCGACTTGTTGCCACAAGCCGCGGGGTTTCCGGCGGAAGCATGGTCACAGTCGGCAATCCGGACGATGTCTCGAAACTGCTGCAGGTGGGCATCACGCAGTTGACTGCCGCGGAGAAATGCACTGTCGACGAGCTGCTCCAGACGCGCGAACTGCTCGAGGTGCCGGCCGCACGGCTCGCCGCTCAGTTTCGGACCTCGACGCAGATCAATAGCCTGTCAGAGGCGATCCCGCGCTCACTGGCCGACGCCGACGGCGGGCAGTTGTTCGAATTGAACCGATTGTTCCACCGTGTCATCCTCGAGGCATCGGGCAACCGCCTGCTGTCGGTTATCACCGAACCTATTTTCTTCGTACTACAGACACGCTTCTTGCGCGACCGCGCGACGCCAGAGTTCTGGCGTGACGTCAACACTCAACACGCCTCAATCCTCGAAGCGGTAACCCGGGGCGACCGCGAACTCGCGGGAGCGAGGATGCAGGAACATTTGCGCCAACTTGGGACCACGTACCGGCGCATCGACACTCATCGGCGGCGGTCGGCGGAAAGCTAAGGCGCTTATGGCCGGGTTCGATTATCGACACCTGGCAGCATTCGCCCGGGATCCCTGGTAACCCGAACATCGACGATAGTAGGAAGGTCGTCGTGTTCAAAGGCTTCCAACAAGGCGGGCTTGAGCTCAGAGGGCTGGTCGACACGGATCCCGTGACAGCCGAAGGCTCGCGCAATGGTTGCGTAGTCCATCTCCACCAGATCGCTGGACTGATAGTGCGCCTCACCGTACATAGCGTGCTGTAGCGCCTTGACGTAGCCGGACGCGGCATTATTGACCACGATGAGCGTGAAGACGGCTCCGGTTCGCCGAGCGGTCTCAAGCTCACCGATGGACATGTTCATGCCGCCATCGCCCGTCAGCCCCACGACAGGCCGCTCCGGCGCCGCCAGGGCAGCGCCTATCGACCCCGGCAGGCCATAGCCTATGGACGCAAACCCGCGGTCAGACACAAACGAACGCCCTGGGGTACGCACGTCATAGAGAAGGCCGGCCCAGTGCGCAGCAAATCCGCCGTCCGCGACCACTACAGCGTTGTCCGAGTTCACGGCATTCAGCTCTGCCAACAACCGACCCATCGTCACCGGGGTTTCATCGCTACGACGAATGGCGGTGGTACTTTCCTGCCACTTTTCGCGACTGAGTCGCACCTCTTCGACGTAGTCCGCGCGTTGCGCCCGTCGCTTGCGGTCCATGGCAGCACCCAGATCCTCGAGTGCAGACCGCGCATCGGCACACAACGCGACGTCTACCGCGGTCCAGCGCCCGAGTTCTTCGGCAACAATGTCGACTTGAATGAGGGGAATACCTCGCCGTGGCAGTTCGTAGCGGCGCGTAGCGATCTCACCGAGCTTGCAACCGATCACCAGCAGGCAGTCCGAATTCTCGATCAATTCGTTGGCAATGCGCGAATACCGGCCGAAAAGCCCGGCGCAGAGGTCGGAGGAGTCGGCGATCGCTCCCTTGCCACTGAGCGTATACGCAACCGGGATGCCATGGTCTTCGGCAAAGGTGCACAGTGCGGTAGTTGCCCCTGAAAGATGCACTCCTCCGCCGGCGAGGATGAGCGGACGCCGCGCAACGTCAAGTATCGCGGCGGCCCGGACGACGTCGTCTGCAGAGGCACGCACGGGACGCGACGGAATCCTCGTCGTGGTCGGATCGATCCAGAACTCTTCCGGGCCGAAGGTATGCTCGCCGTGAGCCACATCCTCAGGCACGTCGAGCACGACCGGGCCGGGTCGACCCGCCGTGGCCACGCTGAACGCGCGTCTCATTAGCTCAGGAATCCGCTCTATTCGTTCAATCCGAATCAGGTCTTTGGCTGCGGGTCTGAGGATCGCGGTTTGATTTGCTTCCTGGGTCATGTTGCGACCTGAGCTGCCTCGTTCGGTATCGCCCACCAGAGCAACGAGCGGCGTGCCAGCATTCAGTGCCTCGACCAACCCGGTAACGAGATTAGTAGCGCCCGGACCGAGGGTTGCGTCGCACACTCCCGGGCGGCTCGTCAGGCGTGCGCCCGCATCCGCGGCGAAGATCCCGCTTCGTTCGTCATTGATTAGGTGATGCGTGAGTCCCTGCTTGCGGACGGCGTCGTAATACGGGAGCAATTGGAAGCCCCCCATGCCGAAGATCAGATTGACGCCGTGGCGCTGCAGCATCTCGGCTAGCGCCTGGCCACCGGTCATCCGCTGTTCAGTCTGCATCACGGGCTCCCAGTACATCTCCCTTAGCCCGTATCGCAGCGTCCGCTACAGCCACGCAGAACTCCGGTACGTGCATTCCTATCGACGCGCCAACATCGATCGCAACATTGTTCATTGCCGAAACTACGCCATCGTTGTATGTGGACATGCCGTCTCCAATGCGAGCCGAGAGATGGTATACCGTCGCGGCCGCGATTCCGCGGCCATTTAGAGCTGCAAGGCGGCCAACGCCGGCCGCGTCAATTCCCATCCCGGCGTCGTTGTAAACCGCCGCGAGAGCGTCGACGTGCAACGCTTCTTTGGCGTGCCCCCCGAGCAGCGCGCCGTGCGAACCGGTCACGAGAATCTGACCAGTGTCCGACTGGCGCACCAGTGAGACTAAGTCGAGCGCCCAGATCCCAGGCTGACCCTCGCGCGCGAGATGACGAGACTCCCGGATCGGGGGCACATCGCGGTTAAGCGGCTCGGCGCCCTCGAAGAGGCGTGCGGCGACTGCCGACGGCGCACCGACCGTGCACCCCAAAACTGTCCCGGCGTGATTCACATGTGTGATGACGCCGCGCCTGAGTGTGTCAACCGCATCGCCGATCCGCGCAGTGTCGTGGCCAACCGTAGCCGCGGCAATGCCAAGGTCGTCGAGCCACGCAAGCCCCGAGTACCCTGCGTCGTCCCGGCCGCCGCCAGCGTCATTGAAGATAATGGCCGTGGCTCCACGTGATGCTGCCACATACGCTGCATACACTGCTCCGTGAGAGCCGGTGATCACTAGCGTACTCACGTTGTGCCCCAGTCGCGTGACACTGTCAACGAGGATCAAATGTCGCCCCACGAAGACGGGCGGCTCCCTCGACGCGATCCATTCGTACCCTCGTCCCGTCTGACCATGTCACGAAATGCCGCGATGGGCGGTCGCTTGCCGGACGGACCAATCGACGCCTCCAGTTTCGCTGCTTCCGCGAGGAGCCAACGCACTACCGACTGACGTCGCCGACCCACAAGGCGGCTGCTTACAGCGGCGACGCTGATCGCCGCTACCGGCTGTCCGTTGCTCCCGCGGACGGGCACCCCTACGGCGCTCATGTCCGGAATCACGCGCGCATCATTGAGAGCGTACCCCTCGCGCCAACTCCGCTCGACCAACGAGCGAATGATGGAGGTATTGAGCTTTCCGAATGATCGATACCGCTCCGAATTGGCCTCAATGCAACGGTCGGCTTCGTCATCACGGAGGAAGGACAGAACGGCGAGACTGCCTGCGCCGACGCCGAGGGGGCGTCGGTCGCCGACGTTCAGCGTCAGCGTCTTGATGGGAAAGCTCCCCACGACCCTCTCGACGCACACCGCCTCGATGCCGCTGCGCGCCGTCAAGAAGACGGTGTCGCCGGTACGATCTGCAAGACGGTGCATGCCCTCTATGGCGAGTTCCGAAAGCCCGAAACGATTGGCCGCGGCCGCACCGATGGTCAGCAGTTCAAACCCTGGGTAGAGCGTGGTGTCGTCCGCGTCCTGCTCCACAAGGCCCGAGCGAATCAGCGTGCTCAGGATGCGGTGAGAGGTCGACTTGCTCAGTCCCGTCATCGTGCTGACTTCACCGAGTCGCACGCCGAGGCCTCGTCGGCTGCACACCGACCGAAGCACCGAAATCGCTCGATCGATGCTCTGAACGCTCGGCGTTTCCATTGAAGCGATCCTCCCCGGGGGAGCTGCTCTTCAGCCTTGACCGGCCGTACTGCTGTCCCGTAGTATGGCACCCCTATCCCATCCAGTGGAATGAGGGCCGTAATGGTTGTCGTCCCCACTGTGCTTGGCGGGGTCCCCAGTGATCGACTGGGGGCCACGTACATGCACGAGCACATCTTCACACTCGATCTGGAAATCGAGTTGAACTATCCCGAGGGCTGGGACGAGACCGAGCGCGTCGCCGGCGCCGTTGCGAAACTACAGCACCTCAAGGAACGTGGCATCGATACGATCGTCGACCTCACCGTCCTCGGGTTGGGGCGCTACATCCCGCGGATTCAGAGGATCGCCGAACAGGTGGACCTCAACATCGTTGTGTCCACAGGCCTCTACACCTACAACGACCTTCCTCTGCAGTTCGGATTTCAGGATCCTGAAGGGCCATTCGGCTTCAAGTCCGAGCCTCTTGTGGAGATGTTCGAGCGCGACATCCTGAACGGAATCGCCGATACCGGAGTGCGTGCCGGAATGTTGAAATTCGCGACTGACGAGCCTGGACTCACCAAAGGCGTGGTGCGCGTCATCCGCGCGGTCGCAGCAACTCACAAACGCACGCGGACGCCGATCACAACGCACTCGAATGCTCCTCTTCGTCAGGGGGTTGACCAGCAGCGTCTGCTGCGTGAAGCTGGTGTGGATTTGAGCAGCGTCATAGTCGGCCACAGTGGCGACACAGACGATCTCGCCTATCTCCGCCAGCTGATGGACGCGGGTTCGTACATCGGGATGGATCGTTTTGGGCTCGACAACATCCTTGCCTTCGAGCGTCGCTGCCAGGTGGTGGCGCAGCTGGCCGCGGAGGGGTACGCAAACCGAATGGTCCTCTCGCAGGATACCTGCGCGTCTTCGCGGTTCATGGACCAGGACCGGCTTGCTGCGCTCGTGCCCCACTGGCACTATGAGCACATTATCGACGATGTCCTGCCGGAGTTGCGGCGACTTGGGGTCTCTCAAGGCCAGATCGATGAGATGCTCGTCGCGAACCCTCGGCAGATATTCGAGTCGACCGCTGTCATGGAACGAACCACCGTCGAACAGGAGGCATCTTCGTGAAGGCTTACGAGGCATTCGCCGACGCGCTAATCGCGGAAGGGACCGAAGTCGTGTTCGGCGTTCTCGGTGGAGACAATGACGCATGGGTGCACTACCTCGACGGCAAGGGTATTCGGTACATCCCGGCGCGTCATGAGCAAGGTGCAGTCGGGATGGCCGACGGCTACGCACGCGCGACAGGACGTCCCGGCATCGCGACTGTCACGCTCGGTCCCGGTCTTACCAATGCGATCACGCCGATGACGGCCGCCCGCCTCAGCGGATCACCTCTCATCACCATCATCGGGCAGGCGCGTGACGGCGACGGTAAGTCAGATCGATTCGGAAACATGATCATCGATCAGGAGGCGCTGCTACGCGGAAGCATCGGAACGGTGATGCGACTGAGCGGCCCTGAGCGGATGGGCCCTGAAGTGCAAGCGTGCTTCCGCCATGTCCGGCTCGGACGTGGCCCCGCCGCATTCGTTGCGCGATGGGATCTTCTTGACCGGCGCGACGTGCCGCCCGATTGGCGCTACAGGATTTCAACGGACGCGCTGCCGCAGCGGCAGGTGGTAATGCCCGACCCCACACGAATCGAGGCAATCGCCTCAATGATATCGGCGAGCAAAAGACCTGTGATCCTCGCGGGCCGCGGGGCCATTCTCTCTAATGCCCATGACGCGTTAGTGGAACTGGCCGACCGAGTGGGTGCTGTCCTGACCACCTCTCTCCAGGGTCGCGGCTGGTTTGACGGTGAAGCTTTCAGCGTCGGCGCGAGCGGCGGCTTTGCGTGGTCGGATACGCGAGCGATCCTCGAGCGAGCCGATCTGGTGATCGGGTTCGGCGCGAGTTTCAATCACTACACCCTCGATCACGGGCGGCTCTACCAGAACGCAAGGCTCGTTCATATCGATTCCGACAGCCAGCACGTTGCCGATATCGCCCCGTTCGTGAACGAATCCGTCGTAGGCGACGCCAACCAGACTGCTCGGGAACTCCTCGCGACGATTTCCGAGCGCACGCCGCGTTGGCGAACTGCGGAACTGGCGGCTGAAATCGAAGCTATCGACAAGTGGCGTGGGATCGAATTCGAGGATCGGCCCGACAGCATCGATCCGCGGCTAGTCTCCAAGGTCTGCGACGAGCTGCTCCCACGCAACAAGATCGTGGCCATTGACATTGGCCACTTCATGGCTTCTGTCGCGATACACATGACCGTCTCACACCCTTTTGACCTTGTAATTCCGTGGAGGCTCGGCGCCATGGGGTGTGCTCTTCCTCAGGCGATCGGCACCGCCGTAGCTCGCCCAGATCGTCTCACCGTGCTCTTCATCGGAGATGGCGGAATCATGACGACGGCAACTGAGCTCGATACGGCCGTGAGAGCCCAGGTGCCCTTGCTCGTGGTTGTCGTCGACGATGATGGATATGGTGCCGAACGCTACGGTTGCAAGGTGACGGGCAAGTCGCCGCACCTGATCAACTTCAAGAATCCGGACTACGCAACTGTTGCACGTGGATTCGGCATGAACGCCGAGCGTATCTCAGATCCAGAGACCTTGCGACAGACGCTAAAGCGGATCGGCTATGAGGGAATCGACCGCCCGACCCTACTTGACGTGAAGGTGCATCAGGACGTGTACACAGAAGAAATCTTCAAGGCCATGACCAGTTTCAGAGGTCGAGACTTAGTGCCGGCGGTCGCCCCAATCGCCGTGCCTGCGTAGCGGTGCCGTGAAGTGATCTCGCGACCCATGTAAGCTCCTTCCCAATCCACCGTGAATGTCTTTATTACCCGCACGGATGAGCCGGGGGATGGTCCGCGCCTCGCGGTCAAGGACGTCATTGATGTCGCTGGGACGAGAACGTCCCTTGGGATGCGCCCAATTCCAGAGGCGGCCCCGACCGCTCGAATTGACGCCATCTGCGTTCGAATGATGCGCGTGGGCGGCTGCCGCGTGGTTGGGAAAGCGAACCTTCACGAACTCGCAGACGGGGGCAGCGGGATCAACCCATGGTATGGCACGCCGACCAATCCTCAGGATGCCACTCGCATACCGGGAGGGTCGTCGAGTGGGTCGGCCGTGGCAGTGGCCGTCGGGGAGGCCGAGCTCGCGCTCGGAACTGATACCGGGGGTTCGATACGGATACCCGCGGCTTGCTGCGGCGTCACCGGCTTGAAAACCACTGCCGGATTCATACCCTTGCAAGGTGTGATGCCCCTCGCACCCACTCTCGACACGGTCGGCCCACTGGCGCGTACGTGTGCCGGCCTCGTCGAGGCGATGCGGATGTTGGAGCCGGGATTCGTAGTGGCTCGCTCCGGCCGGCTTCGGCTCGGGCGCCTCCGCACGGATGGCAGCGACGAAGTCGAGGCTGCCGTCGATCGCTGCATAGCTCTTGTGAATGATTGGTCGATTTCCGAGTGCACGATCGACGGCTGGGAGGAAGCGAACGAAGCCGCGACGACGATCATGCTCTATGAGGCCGCCCGCACCCAAGGCCATCTGGCGGATTTCGTAGGAGCCGATGTGGCAGCGCGCTTGCGTCTCGGTTTCGAGATCTCCAACAGGGACTTCGAACATGCCCACGCTGTGCGCGGGAAGTTTCGCACATCGCTTCGCCTTGCTTTCGACGATGCCGACCTACTCGCGCTTCCAACACTCCCCTATCTTGCCCCTCCGCTCGACGATGTGCCCTCCACGTTGACGAAGTTCACTCGACAAGCCAACCTCGGCGGCGTCCCCGCTCTCGCTGTTCCGCTCCCATCTCACCCGGTTCCGGCTTCGCTTCAACTCATTGCGACCTGGGGCTCCGAGGACCTGTTGCTTGCCGCGGGTCTTGCCATCGAACGCGCTCTCCTTTAGAACCCGGCGCGCTTATCAACGATCCACCTCGCTCATATCTTTATAGCGGTTACCGGCGACACGATAGGGATTCATCGCGTTTCCCAAGATGGCCAGGTCCCGTGCATTGAGCACAATCGCTGAAGCAGCGCAGTTCTCCTCGAGATGTCCGCGACTCTTACTCCCAGGAATTGGCACAACGTCAATGCCCTGGGCAAGGACCCAGGCAAGCGCCAGTTGTGCTGGTGTTACATCCAGCTCAGTTGCGAGATGCAAGACATCCTCCAGCAGGCTGAGGTTTGCGTCGAGGTTCGCACCGACAAATCGCGGTGACAGGCGGCGAAAGTCATCTGCCGCCAGTCCGTCAATCGACGTGACCCTTCCTGTCAGGAAGCCACGCCCGAGCGGGCTGTACGGGACCAGTCCGATTCCCAACTCGCGCAGCGCAGGAACAACGGAGATCTCGACGTCGCGGCTCCACAAGGAGTACTCGCTTTGGACCACCGAGATGGGATGCACCGCGTTGGCCCTCCGGATCGTTGACGCGCCCGCCTCGCAGAGCCCTAGCCAGCGCACCTTGCCGGAATCGACGAGACCCGCCATGGCCCCAACGGTGTCCTCGATCGGCACCGAGGGATCGACGCGATGCGCGTAGTAGAGATCGATCACATCGACACCCAGGCGCCGTAAGGACGCATCACAGGCCTTAGCTACGTGATCGGGGCTCCCGTCGAAACCGAGCCAGGAGCGCGTGCTTGGATCGCGGAGGAACCCGAACTTCGTGGCGATAATCGCCCCTTCGCGGTGACCACGCAACGCCCGGCCAACCAGAGCCTCGTTTGTCTCTGGGCCATAGACATCGGCGGTGTCAAACAGTGTCACCCCGAGTTCGAGGGCTCTATGAATCGTCGCGATCGACTCCGCATCGTCACCGGGCCCGTAGAAGTCGGACATCGAGAGGCACCCCAGACCTACACATCCGACCACCATGCCTTGGCTACCAAGTGTTCGTGTTCTCAGGATCACCGCTTCAACCCTTCAGACCAGGTTTGATGCGCGATAATTGCAATCTGAGCTAGAGGAGGTCGGTGGTAAATGCCAGTCAATCGGTTGCTCATGGCAACGTCTACCACGCCCGATCTCGCAGCTGCGGCAAGCGGATGGACTAAGGCCGCTCACTACGAGCGTGTGGTCGCCGAGGCAGTGTCGCCCGAGTTGTGTCAACTGTGGGGGATCCAACCGGAAACCTCTATAGCCATGGTCGTCACACGCGCACCAGGCACCGACAGCGGCTACCTGCGCCTTGTTCGCGCGGAGCCTCGTGGTGTACGTAAGAAGATGCTCGAGACTCTCGGCCCGTTTGGGTTCGAACTCTTTGCTCGAGACGTTGATGCGGTCCACAAGGAGATGACATCCGACGGAGCATTCGTTCCGCAGACGCCTCCGACTGACTTCGACCTCAGCGGCATTGGCTCCGGGCTCTGCCGCAGTTTCGCAGCCAAAGGACCGGGTAATGTCTGGGTGCTGATAACCACGATGCTGAGCGTTCCGCCCCCTCGCGCTCTGCCGATCACCCACCACTTCGTCGGGCCAGTGGTGACAATGCCGATAGCTGCGCTGAATCGCGCTGTTGCGGTGGAGTTCTACGCCGGCGTCCTCGGCATTCCCATCCGCTTTGATGGAAGTGTGCGCGACCGAGACGTCAATAGGATCATGGGCGCGGGTGATGACTGGCAGATGCATATCACCGTGTTCTTCATTGAGGATGGCCAGTTGGTGGAGCATCACTTTCATACGCCGGGAGACTTGATGGAAACGCCAGTAAATCCTGGATCTCTCCTCAATGGCCCCGCCATCTACACGTTCACGGTAACCGACATCGACGCCATAGTCGCCGCAGCGCGGGACCGCCAGATTCAGGTGCGTGGCCCTATCGTGCTCGATGCCTTCCCCTACTCCCGGCGCAGGGTAGCGTGTCTCGATGGTCCCAATCACGAGATTGTGGAGATTGTTGCCGCTGAACTGGGGTAAGGACGCCATCGTCTTCAACTGGCCCATCTCGTGCGGTCGAAGAACTCGAGGAACCGTTCCACAGTTTGTTGTGCGCCTTCCGGAGTGGCTAAACCCGGAATCTCCGCGATCTCGATACTCGGGTTGATTCGCTGGGCCGCTCCGAGGAACCGGCTTAGTGGATCCATGGACGACGCCGCGATTAGGGTCCGGGTGGCGAGGTGATGCAATTGCGCGGCAGTTGGGTACGAAAAGGCAGCGCGATATGCGATGTGCCAGGTGTCTATGGCGCTCACGATGTCCATGTATGACTGGTGGAGGCTCGCGGCACTCGGAAGATCCCGGCGAAGTGAACCTTGGCCAGTCTGGCGGTACCACGGCCAGAATAGGCTCATGTCGCGCCGCATATGCCACGCCGATAGCAGGTGAGTGCCGTAAGGCGACGGCGTCATGGGTGCCAATGAGGTGTAGTTGGCAAGCAGATCGGCAGTCTCGGCCGAGTCAAATAAGGTGATCCCCTCCATACCAAGGGCTCGGACACGGCCAGGGTGGCGGATAGCGAGTTCCATGCCGATCAACGCCCCCGTATGCGAGCCCCAGACGTCGGCAACGGGGAGACTGAGGCGATCGAGAAGATCAGCCATGGACTCGGCGTAGAACGCGATGTCGACGTCATCCGCGGGCGGGGGATCTGAGTGCCCGTTACCGAGCGTATCTGGCGCGATCACGCGCCGCGTTCGGGCGAATGCTTCGATGAGTGGACTGTGTGTCCGCGCCGACCCGGGTGACTGATGGAGCATTAGCAGCGGGACACCGCTCTCTCCCGTGAATCGTGTGTGAATTTGACCGAAGGCTCCGTCGATGAAGGACGCAGATACTCCGCGACGGGTTTTCGGCAATGATGCGTCCAGACTCCGGGAGACCCTCGGTACCGCATCTATGGAAACCGTGCTGCTCGTGGGCGCGACGCCTTCCGCGGTATTCTTGTCTTCCACCACGATGCGACCGCGAAGATTCCGCACCACGGGTGCCCAGTCAAAGCGCAAGGCCGCTCCGCCGAATCCACGCCGTTCGTCTCGGCCGTCAAGCACATCCGCCGCCCTGCGATGCAGAGACCATGGATCCGACATTTCGCGAAGGGTCCGTGCCTTTGCGGTCGTCGCAAACCAGGGCGAGAACATGCACGCTCTCCGGACGCGGTCCCACGCCTCAACGATGTGCCCACCGTCGATTCGCGGGGTCATGGGCGGAAACATTCCTTCGAGATAAGCCTCGCCGACGCGACCCTCATGCGCTGGCGGCACATCGCTCAAGATCAGCTTTTCGACCCGCGCATCGGCACGATCCGCGAAGGCGATGCCGAGAACGCCGCCCAGTCCATAACCGTGCACGATCCCCGTCGGCCAGTCCACGGCCCGCTCTACGCTGATCAGCCACTCAACGTAGGCATGAATTGATCCGTCTGCATTCGTGAGCGGGCTGCTCAGACCGTGCCCGGGCAGATCCGGCGCGAGTATCGAGTACGACTGCCCGAGATCGTTGATCTCGGGCAGCATGTTCGCTGAGGATCCCGGAACATCGTGTAGCAAGAGCAAAGGCGGACCCGATCCCGCCGACCTCACGTGCACCTGGAGACCATCGACATCGAGGATGCGTCGGCGAATGAAGATCGTCGCCTGGCCGCGGCCCCGCGACCGCGCCAGCTCCGTCACGGAGTCGCCTCGACTGAGAGTTCTCCGTCGGCCGCATCCGGGGGCGCGGGTTGCAATCGCTCTCTAGGATCGACGGAGAGGCGGGCCGACATCAGCCGTTTCGTGTAGGGATGTTGCGGCGCTCGGATAACGGTGGTGGTCGCGCCCGCCTCCACGACGCGGCCTTGATAGAGAACCGCTACTTCTCCACTTAGGTATTCGACTGTGCTGATGTCGTGCGAGATGAAGCAGTAAGTCAATCCGAGCCGAGCTCGTAGGGTCTGGAGCAGGCTGAGAATTCCAGCGCGCATGGAGACATCGAGCGACGATGTCGGCTCATCCAAAACGATGAAGTCCGGCTGGGTGATGATCGCGCGTGCGATGCCGACGCGCTGCTGCTCTCCGCCGCTCAGTTGGACCGGGAAGCGCCTACGGAGCCGGTCGGCTACCCCGACGGTCTCGAACACCTCGGCAACCCGCCCTTCGCGCGCTTTGCGGGTCAGCGTGGGCTCGTGGATCTCAAGGGGTTCGGCGACAATGTCGCAGACTCTCATGCGTGGGTTGAGCGACTCGAACGGCTCCTGGAAGACTACCTGCATCCGCGATCGAAGTCGCCGTAGTTGTTTCTCAGACATCGCCGTGATCTCGTCATCCGCGAACCGGACGCTACCGCTGTCGGCCCGCAGCAAACCCAGCATCAGACGACCAAGGGTTGTCTTTCCCGATCCACTCTCTCCGATGACAGCCATAGTCGTAGCGGGTTCGATCGTAAGCGACACCGAATCGACCGCGACGATAGTCGAACCACCATGTTTGAATGTCTTCACTAGGTCTCGGATCTCGATCAGCGCCATGTCGGCTCACCCTGGATCGGGTAGTGGCACGCGACCCGCTGCGTGGTGTCGATTGCTTCGAGAGGCGGTTCCGTGGCACACACTTCGGTTGCACGCTCGCAGCGGTCGCGGAACGGGCAACCAGGCATTGGATCGAGGGGGTTCGGCGCTCTTCCCGGAATGGAGTAGAGCGGTTTGCCAGGACGTGGGACAGACCGCAGCAGTGCTCCTGTATAAGGATGCGCGGGGCAGGTGAGGACCGTCCTAACGTCTCCCAACTCCATGACCTTGCCGCCGTACAACACGGTCACGGTGTCGCAGTACTGGGCAACGACACCGAGGTCATAAGTCACCAAGATCATTCCTGCGTTCTCGCTCCTCGCGCGCCCAAGAATCAACTCGAGAATCTGACGTTGCAAGGTAAGGTCGAGTGCGGTAGTCGGTTCATCCGCGATGACCAGATCGGGGCCCAGGAGAAAGGCCATGGCGATAACGACGCGTTGAGCCATCCCTCCACTCAGTTCATGCGCATGGCCCGAGAGAACCCGATCGGGTTCCCTGAGCCCCACCAACTCCAGCATCGAGGCGGATCGGACCCGATCCTCGTGTCGCGATGTCGACACTCCGTGAGCTCGCAAGATCATTCGGAACTGCTGCTCTATTGTCAGAATCGGATGCAGGGCACCCATACTGTTCTGTCCGACGTAGCCGATCCGTGACCCTCGTACACGTCGTAGCTGTTGGCGTGGAATAGTTAGCAGATCGCCTTTGTCGGCGAAAATTGCTGTGCCATTGATGACCCTCGCGGCACTGCCCGAGAGCCCAAGAATCGTTCGCGCCACGGTGGACTTGCCGCTTCCAAACTCGCCGACCAGCCCTCGGATCTCTGCATTCGCAAGCTCCATATCGACGCCACGAACCGCCGGGAGGTGGCCAAGGCGGGTCGCGTAGCTCACCTCGAGACCAGTGACCCTGAGCAAACACGTTTCAGTCATAGGGAGGTACGAATCTGGTCCAACTCGACCAACGTGTCTGCGATCACATTGAAGGAAAGCACTGAGACGCATATCGCAGCTCCGGGGAATACGACGAGCCACCACTGCCCGGCGATCAAACCGTTAGCTCCAGATTGGATCATCTGCCCCCAGCTGGGAGTCGGTGGTTGCACTCCGATTCCCAGAAAGCTCAACGAGGCAATGGCCACAATGGATAAGGCAAGGATCAATGACGTTTGTGCCAGGATCAGTTCGCGGAGGTTCGGGAGAAGGTGCCGTCGCATTACACGGTAGGGTGACGCTCCGGTCGCCCGAGCTGCTTCGATGAACCGCAACTCACGCAACGTGAGGACATGACTCCTGACGAGACGGATGTACAGTGGAGCACCGAAGATCGCGATCGCGATCACCACCATGTACAGCTGATTCCCGCTCAATCCGACGAGGGCGAGGATGAGCACCAACAAGGGAAGCGACTGGAATCCATCCAGGACTCGCATGGCGCGCTCGCCCCATCGCCGAGATACGCTGAAAAGGATGCCGAGCGGGACGCCGATGAACATCGCCACAGCCGTACCACCCATTGCGAGCGGGAGGTCAGTGCGCGCTGCACGAATCGTCCTTGAGAAGATGTCCGCGCCGACCTCGTCTGTCCCAAACCAGAACGCACGGCTAGGAGGCTGTAGAACCGCTATCGCGTCCGTTAAGTCTGGGTTGTGCGGAAGCGGCAACACAAATGCCGCCAGGAGCAGAATCACAATGATTGCGGCCGCAATACCAAGCTGAATCCGCAACCGGAGAGCGCCCCGACCCCGCTTCGCGGTTCTCCGACGATCAGCGACGCTGAGCATTGAAGGTGATTCTGGGGTCCAGGCGCGCTGACAAAAGATCCAGGGCGAAGAAAAGGACCAGCGTCACCGAGCCGCTCAACAGGACAAACCCTTGCACTGCAGGGATGTCAAGACGCTGGATGGATTGCACTGCGTATTGACCCACCCCGTTCCACGAGAACACGATTTCGACGATCGCATCACCGCCGATCAGCCCGGCGAGAATGATCGCGCCATAGGTGAGGAGAGAGGTGCGACCGACCAGCAGGGCATTGCGGACGAGGCGCCACTCCGACAGCCCGCAGGCCCGACCAAACCGCACATATTCCGAGGCGAGTGCGGATCCGAGGACGGCACGAGTGGTCCGTCCGAAGGCGACCGAGTAGACGATACCGAGGGTAACGACTGGGAGGATCTCCTGCTTGATTGCATCGATGAGCGTGCCCCATTGACCGGCGAGGATCGTGTCGACGAGGATCGATCCGGTCACATGCGGCGGTGCGGTGTCTGCCAGTGGAAGCGTCCCTGATGGACCGGGAGCGACGTGAAGCACGGTGAACAGCACCACGATCAAAAGAAGGGCCAGGAGAAAGTCCGGCACTGACTGGATAAGTGTCAGCAGAAACCTCGTCAGGGTGTCAACCGGCCTCCGAGCATAATAGGCACCGAGCGTTCCGAGTGCGAGACCCAGCACCAGGGCGAGGAGAAGCGCCGGCACGATCAGGTCGAGGGTGGCTGGCAGGCGGCTCCCTAGCTCCTCGGCGACCGGTAATCCCGAGAAGAACGATGTCCCCAGGTCGCCGTGCACCACGCCTCCGATGTAGGTGAGATAGCGAGTGCCAATCGGTTGGTCGAGGCCCAATCGGTGATTCGTGGCGGCGATCTGCTGGGCCGATGCCTCCGGCCCGTCGAGACTTTGAGCGATGTCGCCGGGGGTCACCGTCACCAGCGCGAAGGACAGCGTGACGATGGCGAGGATGCTGATCGGGAAGACGAGGATCCTTGTGAAGAAAAATCGCTGCGCTCCGCTCATGCGCGGACGACGGGTCATGCCACCCGGTGTGTCCGCTGCGGCAGTGCGCACGGGTCCGAGCTCGGGTTGCACGGGCAGCGCTACGTTGGCGGGCTCGTCGTCTGCAGGCACCTAGCCATCCTATCGCTGACGGAACAAGGCAGCTCTCCGTGCGAACCAGGAGAGCTGCCTCACGATGTCGTTGGCCGGTCAGGAGATCTCAGGACGAGACGCTTCTTGCTCCACGTCCGAACCCGTTCCGGATCACCCGCCTCACGAAGTGAAGCTCATGTCGTCGAACCGTGGTGCCAGGTTCGGGTAGTCGAAGATGCCCGTAACATTCTTCGTCGTGATGTTGATAGTCGGTTGCTCAACCATCAGTATCTCGTTGACATCTGCCACCGCAAGGTTGCAGGCGGTCAAGAGAGCCGCATCACTTGTGGCTCCAATCGTGCTCATCGCGGTCAAGATGCTCGAGTTCGAAGGCGGGATCCGAATAGAATCCGTAGTTCGCTGGTGACTTGCTATAGAAGAAGCCGTCCAGGTAGTACCCAGCGCTGGCCACGAACGGGCTCTGGACCTCAAGCGCCAATGGCTGGTTGCCTTTGAGGAGAGCGTTAAGGTATGCCGTGAAGGTCGGGTAGCTATTGATCTTCACCGTGATGCCGACCTTGGAAAGTTGATCCTGAACGAAGAGCGATTGCTGATCCATGCCGTTGTCCAGGGACGGAGTGTAGATGAGAGTGGTTGAGAATCCATTCGGATACCCAGCCTGAGCGAGAAGAGACTTTGCAGCGGCATCGTTGGCGGTGAGGTTCGTGTTGTTGGTGAACCCCGGCACAGGAGTCGAGTTCGGTCCACAACCCGTCGGCACCTCACCGCCGCCTGGAAAGACAGCCTGCGCGATGGCTTGTCGATCGAGTGCCATTAGAACGGCCTGCCGCACCTTCACATTATTGAATGGAGCCGCCTTGAAGTTGGGAACCAACCGAGTGAACACGGGAGCATTGATGAGCCACGGCGTAATACTCGCGTTGGTCTTCAAGCTCGGGTAGTCGATTTGCGGGACTTGCCAAGCGTAGTTGGCTTGATTGCCCTCCACGAGTTGAATGCGACTGGCACCGTCCGTGACCTGGCGCCAGACAACCTTCTTGATGGTTGGCGCGCCACGGAAGTAGCTCGGGTTCGCGACTAGGGTGATCTGGTCGTTTGGTGTGAAGCTCTGGACTTTGTAGGGGCCGTACGACGCCACGTTCGTAGTGAGCCATGTGCGCCCCCATGGATCCGACGTGGTGGCGTGCGCCTTGACAGTCGTGGAATCCAGAATGCCCAGGTACGGTTGGTCCAGGATGGACAGCGCTATCGGGCTTGGGGCTGTCAGATTGTATGTGAATTCTTTTGGACTAATAATCGTGATCGGATTCTTGAGATTGACATTGGCGAGGATGAACAGAAGATTCCCGACGCCGCCCGCCGCGACCGAGCGCTGGAAACTCCATTGAACGTCGGCGGACGTCAACGGGACGCCGGCGAAGCTCTTGATTCCGGAGCGGAGAATCATGTCGTAACTCTTCTGATCGGCCGACAGCGTGTAACTCGCCACGAGCTCAGGCTTGAGGTTCGTCCCGAAGGTCAGCTCGTGATTCGGCTGCGCACCCGACGGATTCAGCGAAAAGAGATGCGCGACGATATTTTCCGTGATAGGGAAGCTCTGCTGAGCGGCATTGAAGTCCGGCGGATCCGGGTCGAGGTTTCCCGGAGCGAACGCAGTGACTGCGGTCAGGGTGGTAGGGCCCGCCGCCGGCGTCGAGCTGCTGCCGCACGCCGATGCGACGAGGCCAAGCCCGAGGACCCCTACGCAAGCCACCGCCGGACGGACTCTGCTCCGATTCATGTTTTCCGAGCTCCTTGTTTCCGCCGCCCGGGGTTACGCGGCTAGTGTCCAAGCTCCGGCCCACCTCGGCCACGCCCCCGGATTCGCGGGAACGAGGCGAGCCTTCGGTCGTCTCGGCGCGGAGTATAAACGTCTGACAATGGGAGTGCAAGACATCGACCGTGTGCAGGCCCCCGCAACTCACTGGTTGGTACTCCGCCAATTGCCTCCCGCGGCTGCCAAAGCGGTGCCGCGACGGCTCTCTTGACCCCACCTATGTCTGACATATAACCTACGTGACCTATGGTTCTCGGCAAGCGCTCGGGCGGCACTCGCCCTTGTCAGTCTTCGACAGCGTAAGGGGCTGAAGTGAGGCCACACGTTGAATGCATCCAGCAGGCTGACCTGATCGAGCACGACGCCGAGCTCCCCGGCGCGACCGGAGGCGCGTCGCAGCGGAATCTCTCGTACGACGAGGAGGTGGGCGCCGCATCGACGCTCGTGAGGCTTGCGCAAGGATGGCGGCGACCCCGCGGCTATCATCACGCCATTACGGAGTGGTTCGTTCTTGACGGGACCATTCTCGTCGACGGCAAGGAACGTGGACCCGGAGCGTACTGGCGGGCGCCGCGGGGGATGGTGGTTCCGGAGATACGCACCGATGATGGGGCGACCGTGCTCGTCTATCGGGAAGAAGGCGACGGCGGCTTCTCTCTGAGCGATGCTGATCGCGCCGGCTCCGAGCATGATTGGACCGACCTCGATTCGAACGCAATGGAATGGCAGCGGGTGACCAAAGCCGGGCCAGCGCCAGGCCTCTTCATCAAGATGCTGCACCAGCATCCCGTCACTGGTGCCTACAGTCGCCTGATATGGGCGGCGCCCGGCTGGGTCGACGCTCGCCTGGCTCATCACCCGTGTTCCGAAGAGGCATACACGATCGGTGGGTCGATGACCTATAACTTTGGCGAGTTGGAAACCGGCGTGTACTTCTACCGTCCACCATGGGTCAAGCACGGCCACTTTCTCTCCGGTCAGCCGGACGGTTGCACGTGGATCATCCGCAGTGACGGCGAGTTGGAGAATCTCTACACCGACGAGGCACGGATAATCGTTGAGGCGGAGGCGCTCAACTACGATCCTGACACCGCCTGCCCGATCATCGCCGGGATTCCGGTGCGCTCCCGAACCTTGGGAGAGTGGTCCCGCGACGGGCAGTGACGGCGTCCCCATGGACGCGTCAGGGGTGATGTCGTGAGCGACGCGTACGACGTCATCGTGGTTGGGGCCGGAACGGCGGGCATCCCTTGCGCAATCGAGGCGGCGCGCGGCGGAACTCCAGGTCCTCTTGTTGGAGAAGTCGGCTGACATCGGTGGGACCTTGCACGTCTCCGGCGGTCATATGTCGGCAGCAGGGACGCGCCGGCAGGCAAGTCATGGCCTCAAGGACAGCGTCGAGTTGCACGTGGCGGATGTCCTCCGGATTTCCGGAGGCACCGCGCCGGTAGAATTCGTGCAACTCGCAGCGTCCCATGCCGCGGCAACCGTCGACTGGCTGGATGAGAATGGATTCGATTTCAGTCCTGACACGCCCATCACGTACTACGGCCACGACGCGTACGGGGTCGCTCGCACCTATTACGGAAAGGACGCGGGCCGTTCGATTCTTGCCGTCCTGCGCCGCCTTCTCGATCAGGAGGTTCGCCCGGGAAGGGTGACGCTTCGCCTTGGTACTCCAGCCGAGGGATTGATCACCGAGGGCAACCGCGTTGTCGGCGTCGTCTGCGGTGACCGCGATTCGCGGGCAAGCGCGGTCGTCCTTGCCAGCGGAGGGTACGGCTCAAACCCCGAACTCTTCAAGGAGCTTGAAGGCAAGCCGCTGTTCAGTTCCACGGTTGCCGCTGCCACCGGTGACGGACTCCGCCTAGCACAGTCGATCGGCGCGTCAGTCGCCCGGACGGGATCGTACCTGCCCACATTCGGTGGGATTCCGGACGAGGCTGGAGATCCTGTGCGCGTTCCTTGGCGAGAACGCCCCCGGCTGGTGGCCCAGGAGCGCACGCCCTGGGAGATCTACGTCGACCTGCGCGGAAGGCGCTTCATCGCAGAGGACGAGCCGAGCATGGACCGGAAGGAGCGCGCGCTCCTCGGTCTGGATCGGACCACCTTTTGGATGATCTGCGACGACCGAGCAGTGGACGAATCATCGCCTATGGTCGGAGACTGGTCTGCCGACTCCCTGCGTCAACGTGCCAACCGTCGTGCCGGCGTCCACAGCGCGCAGACGCTCGCCGCTGTCGCCGCCCTCGCTGGAATCGATCCAGATGGGCTCATGGCCACGGTGGCCGAATACAACCAGGGGGTCCGAATGCAATCTGACGCACTGGGGCGCCGGCTGCTGATGGCTCCGATCGATCGGCGCCCTTACTACGCCATCCGCAACCATGGAACGAGTCTCCTGACTTTCGGTGGCATCGCGGTCGACATCGACCTCCGCGTGCAACGCGCCGACGGCTCGACCATCGATGGTCTGTTTGCGGCTGGTGAGGTCATCGGCGCGGCGACTCTCATGGGGAACAGCTTCTGCGGCGGAATGTCGGTAACGCCCGCGCTGACCTTTGGGCGCCTCATTGGCCAGCGCCTCGCTCGGGCCCAGTCCAAGGCGAGCGATGCCCGATGACTGAACCCGTCGAGAATCCGACCTTGCGCCCAGACATGGCAGTGATCGGAGTGGAGCGAGCGGGAGGAGGCATGCGACTTCTGCACGCGCTCGGGTTTGAGACTATCGCCACATTCAACTTGACGGCGGCCGACGTCACGAGTTTGTTTGGCATTACCACTGCGACGAGCTGTCACCTCGTCGGCATCCGCGGGAGTGCGTCGGGTCGGATCCTCGCCGTCGAAACGCCGCTCCCACCGGCGCGGGAGACGGGCTTGAAGGCGCGCGCCGTCGCAGTCGACGTGTTCACTCGGAGGCTGAGCGACGTCGTGACATTGGGCCAAGAATCCGGGGCTCAGCTGGACGGAACTGCTGAATACACCCGCGAAGACGGCAAACACTTCGCCATGGCACGGCTAATCACATCCGACGGAGTTCCCCTCGTCGTTATCGAACCGACTGTGCCCCGGCCGAGCATTCTCGACCTCGCTCCCGACCTTCTTGTCAGCGAGGTGACCGCAACGATGTCGATCGTCGCCGACATTGAGGCGGTGAGACGTGTGTGGACCGGTGACACCGGTCTTGATGTCGTGCTCGAGTACACGCGCAGCGAACGACAGGTGGGAGAAATGCTCGAGCTGCCGAGGACAGATACCCCACATCACATCGCGCTCCTCGCGCCACGGGACGAGCCGACCTTCCGATTCGAGGTGGTCGAGTTGCCCGAGGAAACGGTCGAAAACGCATGGAACATCGCTCGGCCGCTGAGCCAGGGAGCGGTCATCACAGGATTCCGCGCTCCAGACATCATCGGGGCGCTTCGGCGCCTTGGCTCAGCATCAGCACCGGTGGACGCGCCCATCGGGATGATTGCCAGTGGCGTGGCGACGGACGGGACCCCATTCTTCCTGCATCAGGATCGCGATAGCGATCGAGTGGCTAACTGAGGCTCGCCCGGGGATGGAGCCAGTCCGAACCAACGTCACTCGGGCACTCATTGAACCTGCCTTCGCGGTGATCGGGCTTGTGCCCGGTACCGGAGGGGGCGACCTGCTTACCGCTTTGGGCTTCGTCGTCGTCACCAGTGGAGCGTTCGACGCTGAGGTGGCGTCGGCCCTGTTCGAACTCGCCGCCGCCACCGAATACCAGGTCCTGAACGTCCCCGGCGCCGCGAGCCCGGGATACCTGCTCGCGGTGACAACTCCGAATCCCGGGCACCCAAGGCGAGGAAGGTTAACGGGGCCGATCGAACTCAACCTTTTCGCTCGCGACGCTGACCAGTTGGCTCATACGCTCGACCGGATGTCTGTTGCACGCACCGAGATCATCCGTTGGGGCACTCGCGGCAAACAGATGGCGGACTTCCGATTCACCTCGGAAGAAGGTCTCGATGTGGTCGCCATCGAATACTCCGACCGCAGCCACGGTCGGCCCTCAGTTCTGGACACGGCACCCGAGCGCCTTACCAGCGAGCTAACCGCCGTGGCATGGATGGTCCCCGATGTCTCGGCATCTCGCGCGTACTGGGATCACGGGACAGGCATGGCGGTGGTGCTCAGCAACGAGATTCGCGACCCCTTGATGAGCGCCTTGATGGAGGTGGAGGATCTCCCTGGTCTGCGGTACGCGAACCTCGCCGCGCCGGACGAGGCCACCATGCGGCTGGAGATCTTCGAACTAGTCGACGTCGCGACATCGCGCCGACCGCACAACGGTGTGATGAGCGGCGGTCTCCATGCTGCTGGGCTCACGACGCGCGATCTCGACGCCGCCGCGGCACTGCTAGGTGGTGTCCGGGCCATCCGGCCGACACCGCTCGGCAGACTGGCAGCCGGCACGGCCCCCGACGGCGTGGTGTGGCTCCTACGCGAGGTCGAGCGCGACTAACTTCCCGGCGTCGACTGCAACTCGTCCTTGATCTGTCGCTTGAGGATCTTTCCAGCCGCGTTCCGCGGCAGCGAATCGACGAAGCGAACCTCTTTTGGCAGCTTGTACCCGGCCAGAGATCCTCGCGCAAACGCAACCAGCTCCTCGGGCGAAGGTGCCTCGCCACGGGGAACGACCACGGCCACGACGCGCTCACCCCACTTCTCGTCGGCTATACCCACGACCGCGACGTCAGCCACGGCCGGGTGCGTGTGCAGGACCTCCTCCACCTCGCGCGGGTACACATTCGCGCCACCCGTGATGATCATGTCGCGTGCCCGGTCGACGATGTAGACATAGTTGTCCTCATCAACCACTGCGATGTCTCCAGCGCTGACGAAGCCATCCTCGGTTGTTGCTTGCGCCGTGGCCTCTGGATCGTCGAGGTATCCACGGAATACCATGGGAGAACGGCTCCACAGCTCCCCGCGTTCACCTGCGGCTACTGGCTGGCTATCCGGTCCCGTCAGTCGTACCTGCGTCATGAACCAGGGCGGCCCGACGCACCGCTCCTTGCGAAGTTGATCCGGTGGCCGGAGATTGGTAACGATCGACGCTTCCGTGGACCCGTACAGCTCGTGCAGGCCCGCTGTACGGAAGTTCTCGATCGTCCATACTTTGGCCTGCTGCGGCAGAGGCGCCGCGTTCACGTAGATAGTCGACAATGAGGAGGTGTCGCTCCGCGCGACGGTTCCATCTGGCAGTGCCCGCAACATCTGGATGTGCGCCGGTACCAGGAAGATCGAACTCGGTCGGTGCTGCGCGATCATCCGTAGGAGGAGTTCCGAATCGAAGGCGGGCATCATCGCGAGAGTGCCCCCCGTGACGCACGCCGCGTAGGCGAATGCGAAGCCGGCGCCGTGGTACATGGGCGCAACCGCGATGGTCGTCTTCGCGGGCCCGAGGCCCCATTCGAGCGCCGTCAGGTAGAAGGTGATCGACCGCGAACGGTGACTGATCACCACGCCCTTGGGTTTGCCGGTAGTGCCAGCCGTGTAGCAGATGGTGAATGCATTGGTCTCGGGCACCTCGATGCGAGGGTCCACCGCACGTGCACCATCCAGCACCAACTCGTAGTCATTGCCGAGACCGAGCGAATTCTCGATACCGGCAGTGGTCATGCCCGGCTCCACGACGCTGCGCAACGCCTCGTCAAGAATCGCCGCCTGAGCGCGCGAGTGCTCGAGTATGTACGCCATCTCCGGTGCCGTAGAGTCGGGGGTTGATCGGCACCGAGACGAGTTCCAGCTTTCGCGAGCCCGCAGGCTATTTCCGGATACTCCAGCCGGTTGCCGGCGATCACCGCCACGCGGTCACCAACGTGCAAGCCGCGACCGATCATCGCTTGAGCCAGCCGCGAGGATCGCTCATCGAGTGCAGCGAACGTCAGTTCACGCGAGCCGTCGACTACCGCGACCGCATGCGGAGTCGCTATTGCAAATTCGCGCACGCCGTTGGCGATGTTCAGCTCCGCGCCAGTGGCCTGAGTCGTCACCTCACATTCCCTGCGCGAAGACCTCGAGCAGCGCCCGTTGGCCTTCCCTGCTCACCTCGTTGGGCACCATGTGCGTCAGGGGGCTCAGCTTGACCACATCGGCCAGGCCGTCGTATGCCTTCAACCGTTTTCGCACCTCATCCGGCGTGCCGGAGAGCGTCAGCGCGTCGACCATCGCGTCGGGCACCGCATCCGCCATGGCGGCCTCATCGCCCGCGCGGAAGCGCTCCTGGACGAGACGGGTCTCATTGCCGAAGCCATGGAAGTCGAAGAAGTCTTGGTAGGATCGGACAGTCGCGTAGAACGCGACCAAGCGAGCGGCCCAACGCTTCGCCTCGCGTCCGTCGCTCGCCACCATGCAAACAGCGGACGCAACCACCTCTAGGTCGGACCGCACACGGCCGACCTGCTCCAGGCCCTCCTGCAGCAGCGGCAGCGCCTTGTCGCGAAGGTACGCCGGCGAGTTCAGCTCGTGCGAGATCCAGCCATCCGCGATCCGGCCGGCGGTTCGCAACATCACCGGGCCCACCGCCCCTAGGTAGATCGGAATCGATGTCCGGATCGGTGTGTAGGGGCGCCTATACCCCCGAACGTGGACGGGCTCGAACTCACCCTCGAATTCGATCGGCTTACCCGTGTGACTGCCAGCGACAAAACGTCTGATCACCTCGACCGTCTCGGCTATGTGCGGTGCAGGCCGTCCGTACTCCGCGTGATGCCACTCCTCGGTGAGGCGACGAACGCCCGGCCCGAGCCCGAGGACGAAGCGCCCGCGGGTCAGATCATCGAGGTCGAGTGCAGTCAGCGCAGTGATCATGGGACTCCGAACAAATGCCAGCGCGATGCCGCTGCCGACGCGAATTCGCGAGGTGGCACAGCCGATCGCGGCGGCCATAACGAACGCGGTTCGGTGCAACTCGGTTGTCCAGACGCTGTCGAAACCCGCGTCCTCCGCGGCGCGGCTGGCAGCGACCTGCTCTTCGACCGTCTCTCCCCAGGGGCCGAGCGCCAGCTTCACGGCTGTGGCCACGCTTCACCAGCGACCGGGAAGACGTCCTTATCCTGGGGCGCGGAGCGTTTGTAGATCAGGAATGACCGCCGAAAGGTCATCACCACGTCGCCGTCCTGATTGAGCCCGCGTGTCTGCACGCCGACGATTCCCGCGTACGGGCGAGACGCCAACTCCCGCTTCTCGAGCACCCGAGTCTCCGCAAAGAGCGTATCCCCGACGAAGACGGGATGCGGCAGCGTGATGTCGGTCCAGCCAAGGTTGGCGAACGCATTCTGCGACGTGTCAGCCACGGAGATCCCGAGCACCATCGCCACCGTGAGCCCCGAGTTCACGATAAGGCGGCCGAAGGGGGATCGCGCTGCATAAGGCGCATTGAAGTGTGCCTGGTTGGTATTCATTGTGAGGAGCGTGAACCACGTGTTGTCCGCTTCCGAGATTGTCCGCCCCAGCGCATGCTGATAAACGTCCCCGATCTCGAAGTCCTCGTAGTACCGCCCATGCCGGTCCAGGTTGGTCGTTTTCGAATCCACGCCCGAACGGTAAACGTCAGACATTTCGCTCGTCAACTAGGTAATCTTTGCGGCTGTGAACGTCGAGTGGCACGAACTGACGATTCCGGACAGCTCACCCAAGGTCGTGGTGGCCCGGTTGCGCAAGGAGGACGCTGGCGCCTTCTGGACCCTGGTCAGATTCCCCGCTGGGTGGGTCCGTCCAGTCTCCGGTCACTATATGGTCCAGGAAGAATTCTGGATCCTGGAGGGAGAGTTGGAACTGAACGAGGTCACCTACAGGCTGGGTGAGGGCGTGAGCGTCCCGGCCGGCGCCGTGCGCACGGACACAAGATCACCGCGCGGAGCCCTCGTGATCGCCCGATTCGGTGGGCCCGCGACATGGGTCCCGGAACAGTGAGCCTCCCCGACCAGGCCGCTTGACCAGTCAAATGTCTGATGTTTACTCTGACGGGGTGCTGCCGCTAGAAGACGTCAGAATTGTTGCGATCGAGCAGTACGGTGCGGGGCCGTTTGGCTCCGTGCACCTGGCCGACCTCGGTGCGGAGGTGATCAAGATCGAGGATCCGCGGTCGAGTGGCGATGTCGGCCGCTACGTGGTGCCGTTCCAGGAAGGCGAGGATAGCCTCTTCTTCGAAACCTTCAACCGCAACAAACGGAGTCTCTCCCTCGATCTCTCGACTGCGGCAGGTCGGGAGGTACTCCGCGACCTCGTCCGGGTTTCAGACGCTGTGTACTCGAACCTGCGCGGAGACATCCCAGAGAAGCTCGGTGTCACCTACGCCCAACTCAGCGACGTGAATCCGAGAGTGGTCTGCTGCGCACTGACCGGCTACGGGATGACCGGGCCGCGCAAGGCCGAACCCGCCTATGACTACATCCTCCAGGGGATCGCTGGGTGGATGAGCTTGACCGGCGAACCGGACGGCCCTCCAACCAAATCGGGGCTCAGTGTCGTCGACTACTGCGGGGGCTTCGTGGCAGCGCTCGCTCTTGTCGCCGGGATCCACGCAGCCCGGCGCGATGGCCGTGGACTCGACTGCGATCTGTCGCTCTTCGACGTCGCGGTCAACCTGCTTAGCTACCCTGCTACGTGGTATCTGAATCGTGGATATATGACGGAGCGCCTTGCTGCCTCTGCCCACCCTTCGCTAGTCCCATTCCAGAACTTCGAAACCAGCGAGGGCTGGATTGTGGTCGGATGCGCCAAGGAGAAGTTCTGGCAGTGCCTGACCGGGGTGATCGAGCGGCCGGAACTCGCCGAAGACCCGCGATTCCTGGATTTCGCTGCTCGGCGCAAGAACCGAGACGTGCTCGTCCCAATGCTCATCGAGATTTTCCGCTCCCGGCCTGCGTCTTACTGGCTTCCGTTGCTGGCGTCGGAAGGTATTCCGAGCGGGCCGATCAACACAGTTGAGCAGGCTCTGCAGGATCCGCAGATAGCCGCGCGCGGCATGCTAGTTGAGACAGACCACGATCGATGGGGACGCATCACGACCCCAGCCACTCCGGTGCGCGTCGGCGAGCCTCGAAAGGCGCATCGGCGAGCACCGCATCGGAACGAGGATGCGGACGGCATTCTTCGTGTCCTGCTCGGCTATGACGAATCACGGGTGCACCAGCTCGAGGCTTCAGGCGCCTTCGGTGCAGTCTGAGGTGAGCGCATCCGGCAGGCTGGCCGAGTGGGCACTCGGGTTAGAGCTGGATGACATCCCAGCTGGAGTCCGCCGAGCCGCCCGACGACATGTACTCGACGCCTTGGGTTGCGGCTTGGCTGCGCGGCGAATGGGTGAGGCGGAGCCTGCCCTCGCTATCGCGGTCGGCCTGGGCGGACCGTGCGAGGCAACCGTCATAGGCGGCGACCGGACCGGAGCTCCAAGCGCCGCCCTCGCAAACGGGAGTCTCATCCACGCGCTCGACTTCGACGACACTCATGCCGATTCGCTGGTCCATGCCACCGTCGCCGTGCTGCCCGCCGCCCTCGCGGCCGCGGAAGAGCGCGAGACCAGCGGTCAGCAGCTCCTGATCGCCGTGATCGCGGGAATTGAAGCCGTAACCCGGCTCGGAGCGGCGGTGCCCCACGGCTTCCACGCACGCGGGTTCCACGCAACCAGCGTGTGCGGGACCTTCGCGTCGGCGCTGGCCGTCTCTCGTCTCTACGGCCTGAATGAGAGCGCGGCAGTGAATGCGCTCGGGATTGCGGGGAGCTTCGCAGCCGGAAGTCTCGAGTTCCTTGCGGACGGCTCGAGCACCAAGCAGTTGCACCCGGGATGGTCGGCCCACTCCGGGTTGATCGCCAGCCGTCTGGCGGCAGCCGGCGCAACTGGTCCGGCGACAATCTTCGAGGGCGAATCCGGCCTGTATCGAGCGTACGTGGGGCGCTCGGTAGACGCCGCACGGTTGGTTACGGCCCTCGGCGAGCGATGGGAGACGGAGAGGCTGACCATCAAGCCATATCCAGCTTGTCAGCTCTCTCACGCTTCCCTTGACGCGCTGCGCGAAGCCGGCGTCCGCGCAGCCGATGTTGCCTCCATCCACTTCCGCCTGCCCGACGATGCAGCGGCCATCGTGTGCTCTCCCGAGTCCGCGAAGCTGCACCCTCGGACACCGTATGAAGCCAAATTTTCGCTGCAGTGGTGCACAGCTGCACTGCTGCTTGACGGCACACTCGGCCTCGAATCGTTCGCTCCAGGCCGTATCCAGGAGGAATCAATCCTCGAACTGGCAGCGCGCGTCACGTTCGAGACGTATGAGCCAGGTGTGCCAGCCGCGGCTGCGGGTGGCAGAGTTGAGGTGAGCTTTCGGGATGGCACGACACGCACGGGTGCGGTGAGCGGCAGTCGAGGCGGCCCCGACCACCCGCTGAGCGACGAGCAGTTGCTCGAGAAGTTCCAGCTCAACGCCGGCAGCGGCTACGAGCGACTCGCGGAAGCCGTCCTCGCGCTGGACTCGTTGACTTCGGTGACGGAGCTCACAGCGCAGTTGGGTCGGCTCGTCGGTTCACGCCAGTGATCACCGCCATCAAGCCGGTCCGTTTTCCGTGGTTCGACTACGCGCGCTATACGTTCTCGCTGGGGCTCAATGTCGGTGGTGGGGTAGCAATGCTCAGCGGCCACACCGCGTCGGAGTTCGATCCGGAGCAACGCACGATCGTTGTCAAGGGACCGGTTGGGCAGCAGGTTCGGACCGCCTACAACAAGATCGAGGCGATTCTCGAAGCCGCGGGTCTGACACTCGCCGACATCGTTCGCGTCGTCGAGTACGTCGCAGCCCCAGCCATCGGCGACTATGCGGAGATCGAACGTGTCCGTCGCGAGGTGCTGGCAGGCGCCGACCCGGCCGTCAACACGGTGTGCGTCACGCGGCTGCTCCGTCCCGAGGCGCTGCTTGAGATCGAGGTCGTGGCCAAGAAAGGCGGCGAGGACGACCCGCTGGACGGCGTCGTGTACCTCCCGTCGTTGACCGCTCCGGACGAGGGCGACCTCCTCGCGCAGACCGCGGCAGTGTATGAGCAGGCATCGGCACTGCTCTCGTCACTCGGCCTCTCCATGGCCAATGTGACCAAGACAGTCGATTACTGCCCCGAGTTCGGTGCTCTCCGAGTACAGGTACACCGGTCGCGTCCGGAAGGAGCAGCTCGGACCTGTCTATCCAGGGGCAACCGGAATTCTGGTCGAGCGGCTTCGCCATCCGGATGCCCTGATCCAGGTCGACTTCATGGCGTCTCGGCATCCGCCCGAGGCGGTCAACCCCGGTTGGGAGCGGTACGCAAAGCTCACCTACAGCCCGGCGGTGAAAGCCGGTCGCGTCCTGTTCATGTCGGGCCAGGCTGCGCTCGACCCACCGTCGGAGCAAGCACTGTTTGCCGGCGACGTGGTCGCGCAAGCCGACTATACGTACGGCAACATCGTTGCCGTCCTTCAGGCGGCAGGGCTGGGGCCCGAAGATCTGGTGAAAACCATCGAATACGTGTTGCCGGAGGCACTCAACGACTACCGCCAGGTTGCCGAGGTCCGTGCCCGCCGTTTGAGTGAGCCCTATCCGGCCTCGACAGGCCTCGTCATCCCCAAGCTGTTACGGCCCGAGTTTCTGATCGAGATCGATCCTATGGCGCTCTTCCCGTGAGCCGAACATTGCTGACTGACGACGTCCGGGCCCATATCGGACGCGAAGCGAAGTACACGGCGCCCGAACCGTTGTCGGCGGCTGCCTTCCGCTATTTCTCCATGGCAATCGGTGACAACAATCCGCGCTGGCGCGAGGGTATTGCGCCGCCAACGTTCATCTGCGAGTTGAACCAATATCTCGATACGCGCGCCGAGATCCTGAGCGGCGGCCACCAGTGGCATCTGCCGGTCACCGGCTGCCGGGTGCTGCGTGGCGGGCACGAGTACGAATTTTTTCGTCCTGTTCGCGCGGGCGACCACGTTGCCGTTACCTGGCGGATCGCGGATATGACGGAGCGTCAGGCAAAGAGCGGCAAGTCGATGCTCATCGTGAGCTCAGAAGCTCGATACACAACGACGAGCGATGAGCCACTCGCGCTCAACCGCGAAACTCTCATCTATCAGGAACTGTGAAAGCAGGAGAGGTCCTGCCCGCGCTCGAGCGCACGCTCGACCTGGCGTCGCTAGTCGCCTATGCGGCCGCGACGTGGGACTGGTACGGCTTGCACTATGACCCTGTCGTTGTCGCCGCTCTGGGGTTACCGCAGCCTTTGGTGGATGGGCAGATGCTCGGCGCACTACTCGCCGAGCACGCACTCTCCTGGGCGCCGAAAAATGCCGAGGTCAAGCGAATGGGATTTCGCTTCAGTTCGATGGTGTTCGCGGGTGACACCGTGCGCGTTGAGGGCGAGGTCGAGTTCGGTCGCTGAACATACCGTTCGGCTGACTCAGCGGGTCCTGGTCGGCGACAACGAGGCCGTCACGTCTGCCTGGATAGAACTTCTGCTGACGTGAGCAAGCGAGTTGCGATCGTCGGCGTTGCCGAGTTCGACCTGGGCATCACCGGAAAGTCGGTCTACGAGCTGCAGGTGCAGGCGATCACCGCGGCCCTCGAGGATGCCGGACTTGATCCGAATCACGTCGACGGCCTTGCGACCAATGGTTCGTCACGGTTTGCGGCAACCCAGGTCGCCGAATATCTCGGCATTTTCCCGCGATGGTTTGACACCACCTTCGCCGGGGGGCCATCGTACGAGGTCTTCGTCGGCCACGCCGCGCATGCGATCCGCGAAGGCGCGTGCGACGTTGCGCTCATCACCTACGGGTCGAACCAGCGATCCATGCGGTCTCGTCAACTCGCGGGTGTGGTTGATCCAGGCACGCCCGAAGCTCAATACGAAGCGCCATACGGGCTGCTCAACCCGATCTCGGGCTACGCACTCGCGGCGCAGCGATACCTCTTCGAGTTCGGCACCACGTCGGAGCAACTGGCGGGAGTCGCGGTGGCTGCGCGCGCCTGGGCGCTCAAGAACCCCAAGGCATTTCACTACGGGTCCGGGCCCTTGACCGTCGACGACGTCCTCAAGTCACCAATGGTTAGCTCGCCACTGCACGCACTCGATTGCTGCCTGGTGACAGACGGTGGCGGTGCAGTCGTGCTCGTCTCCGAGGACCGTGCTGCGTCGCTCGCCAAGCCGCCGGTGTGGGTGCTCGGCCATGGCGAAGCGACAACGCACCAGGGCATCGCGCAGATGCCCGACCTCGTCAGGACCGGCGGAAGCGTCTCGGGCGCAACGGCCTTGGGCATGGCCGGACTCGCTCCGCGTGAAATTGATGTCATCCAAGTGTACGACTCGTTCACCATCACCGTCCTGTTGACATTAGAAGCGCTCGGGTTCTGCGAACCTGGCGAGGCCGGGGCGCTGGCCGAAAGCGGGGCACTTGCTCCCGGAGGACGCATGGCGATCAATACGTCCGGCGGCGGCCTCTCCTATTGTCATCCGGGGATGTTCGGCATCCTGCTCCTCATTGAGGCGGTGCGCCAGCTGCGTGGCGAGTGCGGTGACCGTCAGCTCCTCAAACACGAGACGGCCATCTGCCACGGAACCGGCGGGATGTTCTCAACGCACGCAACTGTGGTGCTCGGGCGTGGTTGAGACGACGATGCCGAGCCTCATGCCCGAGGCTGCCGAGTGGTGGGAGGCCACCCGCAGCCAGCTCCTCCTCATCCAGCGTTGCCTTGCATGCGGACATCATCAGCTATACCCGCGCACGATCTGCACCGTCTGTCATCGCACTGAGCTCGAACTGGTCGCTGCGTCAGGCGCGGGGACGGTGTATAGCCATTCCATTGTGCACCGCGCGCCCGCAGGCTTCGAGGCGCCGTATGTTGTCGCCATCGTTCGGCTCTCTGAAGGTCCCAGACTGTTGACCCATGTCATCGGATGCGCGCCCGAGGATGTGCGCTGCGACATGCCGGTGCGGATCGCATGGGAGCCGCTGCCCGATGGCCGCAACCTCCCTATGTTCGTTCCTGGGAGCTGAGCAATGGACTTTGAACTGAATGCCGAACAGGCAGCCCTACGCGACACCGTCCGGGATTTTGCGCGCCGCAGCATCGCGCCTGTCGCCCGCGAGTGGGAGCAGGCAGGACGGTATCCCGACACGCTGGTCGAGCAGATGAAAGCGATGGGCCTCTTCGGAATGCTCGTGCCTGAAAGGTACGGGGGCATCGCTATCGACGCCGTTTCGTATTCGATCGTTTTCGAAGAGATTTCCAAAGCGTGGATGGGCGTAGCAGGCATCCTAGGATCGCACACGTTGGCCACCAGAATCCTCGCGATCCACGGCACCGAGGATCAAAAACAGCGGTGGCTCCCCGAGCTCGCTACCGGCGCGCGGCGCAGCGGTCTGGCTCTGACAGAACCGGAGGCCGGGAGTGACCTGCAGGGGATCGTGACGATCGCCCGCCGCTCAGGCGACCACTACGTCGTGAACGGCACGAAGATGTGGATCACCAACGCGCGCCATGCCGATCCGCTCCCTGTTCTGGTCAAGACCGACCCCACTGCCGAACCCCGACATCGCGGCATGTCAATCCTCATGATCGAGGCCGGAACGCCGGGTTTCAGCATCAGCCGAGATATCGAGAAGCTCGGCTACAAGGGGCCCGAGTCGTGCGAGGTAGTGCTTCAGGAGTGCCCGGTGCCCGTGGGGAACCTGCTGGGTGGCGTTGAAGGCCTGGGGTTGAAGCAGGCGCTATCGGCGCTTGAATTTGGTCGGTGCAATATTGCGGGACGGGCCGTCGGCATCGCCCAGGCATCGTTGGACCTGGCGCTTGCGTATGCGAAGGACCGCCGTGCCTTCGGGAAGCCGATCGCAGAGTTTCAAGCAGTCCAGATCAGGCTCGCGGACATGGCAACCGAGGTGCAGGCCGCGCGTCTTTTGACGTGGTGGGCAGCCTCTCGCCTTGACGCCGGCGCGAGGGCCGACCTCGAAACCGGGATGGCTAAGCTCTACGCGAGCGAGGTGTGCATCAAGACCTCACTCGAATGCATGCGGATTCACGGCGGCTACAGTTACTCGAAGGAATTCGACGTCGAGCGCCTCTATCGTGACGCGCCCTTGATGGCCATAGGTGAAGGTACCAACGACATCTTGAGGACGGTCATCGCGCGCCACCTGACGGGAGCGAGCGCATGACATCGAACTCAGGAGCGCGACCGCGTCCTCTACCTTGTTCTCGACCGCCCTGGCGCCCTCAACGCCATCAACGAGGCTGTCCTCGACCACCTGGAATCGACGTGTCGCGTGGTTGAAGATCGCGACGACATTCGCGCCCTCGTGATCACGGGCGTCGGCGACGTGTTCTCCGTCGGCATGGATCTGACGTGCCTCGAGCGGGGATTCGAGGATCACGTGTTCTTTCGAGAATTCCTCGAGCGTTTCCATCGAATCCTGTTGCGCCTGGAACGGCTCCCGGTGCCAACCGTCGCGGCAGTCAATGGGCTCACTCGAGCGGGCGGCTTCGAACTGCTGCTCGCCTGCGATCTGGCGGTGTGTGCTGACGAGGCTCAGATTTCCGACAACCACACGCAGTTTGAAGTCATCCCAGGAGGCGGCGCTACGCTGCGCGCGCCGCGCCGGCTCGGTATGCAGCGCGCCAAGGAGTTGATCTTCACGGCGCATTGGATTGACGGCAGGGCCGCCGAACGCATCGGTCTGGTCTTGCGCTCGGTCCCCCGCGCGTATCTGGACGACAGCGTCGACGAGCTGGTGGCCGCGTTCCGCGAGAAATCGCGTGACTGCCTGTCGGCCGCGAAAGCTGCTATTAATAACGCGTCCGACCAGAGTGTCGAAGCAGGTTTGCGGATCGAGCTCAGCGAGTTCTTCAGGTATCTCGATGAGTCGCCGGACCCCTCCGAGGGGTTTCGCGCCTACCTCGAGAAGCGTCCGCCCACGTGGCGCTCCTAGACGATGCGGAACGCGAAGGTCGCAAGCGCCTCAAGCACGGTTTCGTCGTGCTGATTGCTGCACGTCCATGCGAAGGTAATGAACCCACGGCGTCCAGAAGCCGAGACCTCCTTTCGCGCGACCTCCATCTCGAGATGGATGCTATCCCCCACGATGCAGGGCTTTACGAAGCGAACGTCATCCAGCCGAGTCATCGCCAGCGTTGTCTCATCGAAGACGCCTGTCCCCTCTGCGAGCCCGCCCAACAGCAGCAATACCATTTCGCCCGGTACCGGGATACCGGCGAAACCAGCACTGTGGGCGAAGGCCTCGTCAGTGAACAGCGCGAACACATCGCCGGCCCACGCGGTGACCTCACGTGCTCGGTCGTCGAGCCTAAACTCCGCTGTTCGCCACCGTTCACCAAGCGCCGCGCGCTCGAAGAGTCCGCTCAGGATGACACCCCCATGATCCACCAGCCCATCGCAATCACAGTATGGCAGCGGTTCGGCGCGCTAGCCCGATGAACCGCTACAACTCGATCGTCACCAACGGCTTGGTTATCCTGCCCGGGCTGGAAGAGCCGGCGGCAGTGTCGATCGGTGTCCGGGACGGCCGGATCGCTACGATCGCCGAGGAGATCCCGCGGTCGGAAGCCGACGTCGTCATCGACGCTCGCGATCGCGTCGTGTTCCCGGGTGGGGTCGACAGTCACTTTCACATAGGGATCTACCGTGACATCGAGCTTGACGCGGCGTCTGAAACGAAGTCGTCGCTCGTCGGCGGCGGCACCAGCGTGATCAGCTACTTCCGAACCGGAAGCCACTACCTCAACAAGGTGGGGCCCTACCGCGACATCCTCCCCGAGGTTCTGGACCGAGCCAAGGGACGCGCGCACACGGACTACGGCTTCCACATCGCACCGATGACGACCTCGCAGCTGGACGAAGTCGACTGGATGGTGCGAGAGGCTGGCATCACGAGTTTCAAGTACTACATGTTCTACAAGGGCCTAAATCTCTCCTCTTCCTCGACCGATGCGGCCGCGTATACGATGTCCAACTCATACGATTTTGGTCATCTGTACATGATGATGGAGAAGGTCGCTGAAGCCGATCGCAATCACGGAGACCGCGGTCGCGTGTCCCTCTCGATCCATTGTGAAAATGCTGAGCTGATCAAGCTCTTCATGGATCGCGTTCGCAACATCGGTATGCCGGCCTTGGAGACGTACAGCAAGGCTCGGCCACCGCTGAGTGAGCGTATATCGATTCACGAAGCTGCAGTGCTGGCCAGTGATACCAAGGTGCGCATCAACCTACTTCATCTGTCGAGCGCGGAAGCACTGACAGCTGTACGTCAGGTCCGGTTGCTGTACCCGGAGCTCGACATCCGCTCAGAGACAACGCTCCACCATCTCTGTTTGACGTACGACGCACTCGAGGGCCGCGGTCTGGGCGGCAAGGTAAATCCACCCGTCAGAACCCGACAGGACGCCGACGCTTTGTGGGATGCAATCGCGGACGGCTCGATCAACTGGGTGGCCTCGGACCATGCGTGTTGCCTCGAGGAGCTCAAGAAAGACGAACTCTGGACGGCGCAGCCCGGCTTTGGTGGTACCGCCCTCCTCTACCCCGCCCTCATTTCTGAGGGCTATCACAAGCGCGGTCTCACACTGCACCGAGTTGCGGAGTTGGCGAGTTCCAACCCGGCGCGTGCATATGGGTTGCACCCGGTTAAGGGCACGATCTCGGTCGGCGCGGACGCAGACCTCGCCATCGTCGACCTCACCCGTGAGCAAATTGTCACCCCGCGGCTGCTGCACTCCGCGCAGGAATACACACCCTTCGAGGGACTTTCGCTGAGAGGCTGGCCGACCATAACGATGCTGCGTGGCACCGTTGTATACCGCGACGGCGAAGTCGTCGCGCCCGCCTCAGGCGAATTCCTGAGACGGCCACTGACGGCGCGACGGCAACCGACGCTGCCGCACTAGAGCAGGCATGGGTGAGCTAATGCCGCGTGGACCACTGACCGGACTGACCGTCCTCGATCTCTCGACGATATATGCGGGGCCGTTCACCGCAACACTGCTAGGCGACTTCGGCGCAGAGGTGATCAAGGTCGAGCACCCGCAGGGCGACCCTCTGCGAACCCACGGGCCGCAGAAGGACGGGCACGGGCTATGGTGGAAGCAGCTCAGCCGGAACAAGAGTTGCGTGACGTTGAATCTATCCATGGCCGGTGGACAGGAGCTTCTGTTGAAGCTCGCCAAGGGTGTGGATGTCGTCATCGAGAACTTCCGCCCCGGTGTGCTGGAACGGTGGGGTCTCGGATACGACCGGCTCTCCTCGGAGAACCATCGTTTGATCCTGCTGCGCACGACCGGCTTCGGCCAGTCGGGCCCATACTCGCAGCGGCCAGGCTTTGGGACACTGGCCGAGTCAATGAGCGGCTTTGCAGCAATGACTGGCTCGGCGGACGGACCGCCCACATTGCCTCCCTTCGAACTCGCGGACGGAATAGCGGGCATCGCCGGCGCCTTCGCTGTGATGGCCGCCGTCCATGCACGCGATGCGCAGGATGGTGATGGCCAGGTGATCGACCTGGCGATAATCGAACCAATTCTCATGGTGCTCGGGGCGCAGGCCACCGCATACGATGCGCTCGGCGCAGTCCCGAAGCGGCACGGCAACCGCTCGACGAACAACGCCCCACGCAATACTTACGTGACCCGTGACGGGCGCTGGGTCGCTGTTTCAACCTCAGCCAACAGCATCGCCACCAGAGTGATGCAGCTGGTCGGCCACCCGGAGGTCGTTACGGAGCCTTGGTTCCGGAGCCAGACGGAACGAGCCAAACGCGCAGACCTGCTGGACGAGATGGTCGGCGGTTGGATAGCAGAGCGCGACCATGACGTTGTGATCACAGCGTTTGAGACAGCGGGCGCCGCCGTGGCGCCCGTATACGACATCAGCGAAATCGTCGCCGACCCTCAGTACCGGGCGCTGGAAACGTTCATCCGTCTTGTCGATGAGGATCTCGGCAGTGTACTGATGCAGAACGTCATCGCACGGATGAGCGCGACGCCTGGCGAGGTGCGTTGGCCGGGCCGGCGCGTCGGACAGGACAACGAAGCCGTGTACGGACGCCTCGGCTACAGCGCGGTAGAGATCGCCCAGCTCCACCAGGACGGGGTGGTCTAAGTGAGCCTCATCAGGAGTTGGCTGTTTGCGCCTGGGCACAACGAACGGATACTTGCCAAACTGTTCGACTCTGGTGCGGACGCTGTACTGCTCGACCTCGAGGACGCCGTGCCTGAGGCGCTGAAGGATCACGCAAGAGCACTCGTGAGTTCGGTGCTCGAGGCGCATCCGGAGTCGTGGGTTCGCATCAACAAGCCACGCACCGCGGCCGCCGAGGCCGACCTTGCCGCGATCTTCGGTCGCTGCGCCGGTATCCGAATCCCCAAGGTGGAGTCGCCTGATGAGGTGCGATGGGTTGCGGAGCGAGCTCCGGCCATTCCGCTCACGTGCACCATCGAGAGCGCGCGCGGCGTGATGCTGGGGTACGAGATTGCTGCATGTGAGTGCACTCAGGACCTCACGCTCGGCGCTGCCGACCTCGCACTCGACCTCGGGGTCGGGAGCGGGTTCGAGGAGTTGCTCTTTGCTCGATCGTCGCTGGTGGTGGCAGCCCGCGCGGCAGGCAAGCCGGCACCGATCGACGGCGTGTTCACCCGCCTCGATGATCCGGCTGGCCTCCGCGAAGAGGCTCTGACTGCACGTCGACTTGGGTATTTTGGCAAGTCGGCAATCCACCCGCGCCAGGTGCCGGTAATAAACGATGTGTTCACGCCAACCCCCGAGGAGCTCGCGTGGGCACAGCGAGTTCATCGATGCATTCGAACAAGCAGGTGGTGCAGCGACCAAGCTGCATGATGGGGAGTTCGTCGACGTGCCGGTCGCCAAACGCGCGCGCCGCCTCTTGAAGGAGAGACGGTGAGTAGTCTCTGGGATTCCCTTGAGGGAGCCCTCGTCTACGATCTAGCTCGGCCGCTGGAAGCATCCACCCCGACAAGCCCCAACCATCCACCGTTCCGCATGGCCCTCATCCGCCGACATGGCGATTCCACCCGTGTAGACGGCGCCACCGGGGCCAACGAGCTCTTCACGATGGGAGGTCACACGGGCACGCACATCGACGCGCTGTGCCACGTCGCACAGGACATGAGGCTGTACGGCGGCCTGGACGCCGCAGAGACTTCTCGAGGGGGCCGCTTCCAGGAGCTCGGCGTCGAGACCGTCACACCGATACTGTGTCGCGGCGTACTCCTCGATGTATCGCACGCTCTCGGAGTCGACGCCTTGCCGGCGGCACATCCGATCACCGCTGACGAGCTTGAGCTGACCGCTCGCGCGCAAAAGGTCGAGGTGCGCGTTGGTGATGCCGTCCTTCTCCGCACCGGATGGCCTGCCGGGCGTTATCAGGATGTCGCCGCGTATGTTGGGTTAGCGACGGGCGTGCCGGGACCGGATGAGTCGGCTGCACGCTGGCTCGCGGCCAGGCGTATCCGAGTAACGGGCGCCGACACCATTGCGTATGAATGGCTTGCTGAGGGGGCGGGACACGCTCGCCTTCCCGTGCACAGAATCCTCCTGGTCGAGCACGGTATCCACATCGTCGAGGTCATGGACCTCGAGGACCTCGCTCGCGACCGAGTGCACGAGTTTCTCTTCATCCTCGCGCCGCTCAAGCTGGTGGGCGCTACCGGGTCGCCGGTTCGACCGCTCGCTATCACACCTAGATGAAGGCTCTCGCCCCGCGCATCGCTGAGTGGGTCGCTGCTCTTCGCTACGAAGACATCCCTACCGAGGTCATCGCGAGCGCGAAGGACCGTATCCTCGACATCACCGGCATCTGTGTTGCCGCTCAGGGGTCCGAGGCGTCGATTGCTGTTCGGCGCCTTCGCGACCACTCGGGAGCAGGATCGCCGCAGGCGAGCTTCGTCGGTGAAGATCGCAAGGGAGCGGCAACCATCGTCGCGATGGTCAATGGGACCTACGCGCACGCTCTGGACTTCGACGACACGCACCTTCCTTCGGTCGTCCATCCGAGCGCCCCAATGATCCCGGCGTTACTCGCCGAGGCAGAAGCGACAGGCTCCAGCGGGGCCGAATTGTTGACGGCCCTCGTTGCCGCCTACGAAGTGAACACTCGGCTGGCGATGGCGCAGTACGACGCCGAGCTCGGCAACTCGATCTTCTTCGAGCGCGGTCTGCACGCGACGTCGATCATCGGTGCAGTGGCAGCGGCCGCTGGCGCCGCCCGCCTCCGCGGCTGCGACGCTGACGGGATCATGAGCGCAATCGCGATCGCATGCTCCCTCGGAGCCGGGTTGATCGAGGCGAACCGCGCGGGAGGCTCGGTCAAGCAGTTCCATGGCGGCTGGGCAGCGCACGCAGCGGTGACCGCGGCTGAGATGGCCCTGTACGGTTTGACGGGTCCCGTAACCATCCTTGAGGGCAGATTTGGGTTCTTTCAAGCTTATTGCGGGAATCGCTGGCATCCCGAGGCTGTTACCAACTCGCTCGGAGAACGTTGGAACACGCCGTCGATCTTCTTCAAACCGTACCCGTGCAACCATTTCACGCACGCGTTTGTTGACGCTGCACTTGCATTCAAGAATCGCGGCTTGGTAGCAGCCGACGTGAACTCAGTGAGGCTCGGGACAGCTGAGGCCGCGTGGCGGACGATCGGCGATCCGATCGATGAGAAGCGGCATCCACAAACGCCCTATCACGCCACGTTCAGCGCCCCGTTCGTGTTCGCAACGGCCCTGATCGGTGGCAGCGGCCTCGGCGTATCGCCCCGAGACTTTACCGCCGCGACGCTTGCGGACCGGGAGCGACGGCGAATAGCGGAGCGGACAGACGTGGTCGTCGATGGCGAATGCACGCGGATCTTTCCAAACCAGTTCGCTGGCGTCGCGACCGTCCGTACGAAGGACGGCCGTGTGCTCGACGAGCGCGTGATGGTGAATCGCGGTGGGCCTGAACGACCACTGTCACGCGATGAACTCGTAGAGAAACTCGGCGACAATTCCGGCCTGCTCGCGAGCGGGATAAGTGTCGCGTGTCGCGATCTCGACACTGCGCCAAGCCTCGATGCGCTCCTCGCCGCGACCCGCCCGAGATGAGCGCCTGAACTCCTGTCAGCCGGTGTCGCCGGCGAGCGCTGCTTTGAGGACCTTGCCGCTTCCGGTGCGAGGCAACTTTGCGGAGAACGCCATGCTCCGAGGCAACTTGTAGGGAGCAAGGAGGCGCCGGCAGTGTTCCAGCAACTCGGCTTCAGAGGCCCTCACACCGGCATTCAGCACAACTACGGCGTGGACACGTTCTCCCCATCGCGCGTCGGCAACTCCCAGGACCGCCGCGTCGCGCACGGCAGGATGGGCCATCAGAACCTCCTCCACCTCTCGCGGGTAGATCCCCACTCCCCCGGATTTGATGACATCCGATCGACGTCCGACGACGTAGATATAGCCCGCGTCATCTAGGCGGGCGAGGTCCCCCGATGTTGCGAATCCGCCGTGAAAGGCGGCATCCGTTGCCTTGGGATCACGGTGATATCGACTGAACAGGAACGGGCTGCGCGAGTAGAGCTGTCCGATTTCGTTCGTCATGGTCTCACGCATGTCGTCGTCGTAGATTCGCACTTCGTTGAGCGCGAGCGGACGCCCTACGCAACGCTGCTTGCGAAGCTGATCCTCAGGCCGGAGTGACGCTACGGTGCCGCATTCCGTGGATCCGTAGATCTCGAACAGGCGGGCGTTGCGCCACTGTTCGAGGATCAGTGTCTTTAGATGTTCGGGCAGTGCCGACGCATTCGAGAGAAGGGTTACCGCCGTGCTCGACTGCGGGCGGAGCCGAGGCGCGAGATCGAATATGGCGGCGAACATCGTCGGCACCATGAAGGTCGTGGTGACGCGCCCTGAGTTGAGCTCGGCCACATGTCGCTCAGGATCGAACCCTGGGTGCAGCACAACGGAGCCACCGAAGATGAGCGGCGCTATGGCGCGCGTGAGTCCCGCTGGATGGTACATCGGTGTTGCGATCAGGCTCGTATCAGAGCTCGTGTAGCAGCCGTACTCCTGGCCAAGCAGCAGCATCAGCCCCGTTCGCGCGCGGTGAGAGATGACCGCAGCCTTTGGCTTGCCGGTGGTGCCCGACGTGTACCCAAAGAACAAGGGGCTGTTCTCGTCCACGTCACGGGCGATCAGCTGTTCCGCGCTGGCTTCGATGAGTTCGGATACCGAGCGAAGTCCTCCTTCGGTGTTCCCAGGCGTGGATCTGGACTCCCCCACTTCGCCAACCGTCCATGGCGTCTTCGAGCCGGTCCGCTACAGCGTCATCAGTCAACAGCGCACGCATCCCGCTGGAACTCGACGAAATGCGCCAGCTCTCGCTCGGTAGACCCGTAGGGTATCGGGGCGAGCGTGAGCCCGGCTCGGGCGATCCCCAGTGTCGCTACGAAGTATTCTGGCCGATTGGTGAGCATCAGCCCGACCCGTTCGCCTGATTGCAAGCCAAGTCCTTCGCCCAAGGCTATGGCCAAGCGCCGCGATCTCAACTCGAGAGCTTTGTAGGTCCACGAACTGTCTCCGTAGATGACAGCGACCTTGTCAGCATTTGCGCGAGCCGCTGCGGCAAATGCGTCATGCAGGCACAAACCAGGCATTGAGTCCCTCAGCCGGCTGAAAGGCCCAGGTTAAAGACGCGCAGAGCGTTGGTTCGCAGCAGTTTGGTCCTAAACTCTGGGCGCAGGTCCATGGCGTCGATCTCAGCGCGAGCCCGCACCATGTCGATCACGGGGAAGTCCGTGCCGAAGAGGACCTTCTCACTTCCCCAGGAGTTTGCAAAGTGCCGGAGGGATTCCGGCCAGTACTTGGGTGCGTATGCATCTAACCCAATGTAGACGTTAGGGTGTTTGTACGCCATCGAGATCATCTCTTCCGTCCAGGGATAGCCGATGTGCATCCCGATGAGTTTCAACTCGGGGAAGTCACACGCCACGCGGTCGAGGGTTATAGGTCGGCCGACACTCGGAAACGTGTGGCCGCTCCCATATCGCAAGCACTGTCCCACCTGCAACATGATCGGGATATCGAGCTCGCAGCACTTGGCGTAGATCGGGTAGTAGAGCGCGTGATCGGGCGGCAGCTCGAACCAGTGTGGGTACAGATGCGCCCCACAAACTGAAGCTCACGCACCCCACGTTCGAGCTCCCGAAGCCCCCGCATCCCTAGCGTCGGATCAACTCCGGCAAGTCCGCGAAAGCGTTGCGGATGGTCAGCACACACTTCGGCAACTCGCTCGTATGGCAGGTTCCACGAGTCCCGCATCCGCCACGATCCCGCCTTGGTGGCCGGGATGAGCGCTATCTCGATTCGAGCCTCATCCAACTTCGCCAGCATCTCCTCCACTGAGATGCCCCGCTGGACACTGGGCTCGAGGCGCACCTGGGTCAAAAACGTCGCGTCAACGGACTGGCCGCGCAGAGCCACTTCGCTGGCGGTGAACAGGTTGCACACGATATCGATGGCGCGCGGTTGGTCCAGGGTCACTCGCACGCTCCTTGAAGCGCAATAACGGAAAATGGCATCTGTTCTCTCCGAAGAATAGACGTCGGAGGAAGGGAAACGGCTCGCGGGGACCCTCTGCTCAGGTCAGGGCTCCCCGTCGAAAACCTCTCGAACACGGGCGGCCATCTCCGCCGCGCTAAGTGTGAAGATCTCGTAAGCGAGATGCGGGAGCTCCACGAACCGCGCCTGGGGAGGAAGGTTCACTACAGCCCGCCGAGTAGGCTCCCAAAGGTCATCGTGAGGTCCAAAGACGACAAAAGGTTGGCGGATCAGTGCCGTGCGTTCGCCTACTGCATAGTCGAAAACCGCGTGGTACGTCCACCACACGTTGGGAGCCGCACGCAGATGGTCAAGCATCCGCGTGTGCACGAGCTCCGTCGGCCGAACGGAATCTCCTTCGGTGCCACGCCACCAGTGCCAATACGCCTGCAGATGGGATCCGTCAGATGTCGGCTCCGGCATCGGCCCGTAATGAGCTTTGAGCTCCGCGCGCTCACGTTCATCAAGCGCGGGCAGAGCCACGACCGCGATGCGGCGCACGCGTTGAGGGTGGGTGCTGGCAAGCTCGATCGCCTCGCATGACCCGGTGTGGATGCCGAGGACATCCACCTGTCCGATTCCGAGAGCATCGAGGCAGTCGAGGGTGGCCAGAGCGTATTCGGGAAACCGGATCGGGCGTTTCAGGCGGTCGGAGTCGCCAAAGCCGAGCCGGTCGGGCGCAAGAACGCGCCGATCAGCGGACATCAACGGCAGCATCGCGTCCCACATCCGGCTCGATAGTGGTGACATGTGTAGCAGCAGCAGGGGCACACCCCCGACACCCGTTTCGCGTATGTGCATGAATCCATGCCGCGTCGGCAATAGGTGTCGGCGTTCCTGAGTCGCCCCTTCGCTCGTGGCATCCAGCTTCGAGGATGCACCCTGTCGGTCAGACATCTCGCCCGGGTGAACAGTACTAGGACAGCCAGGTCCGCGTCATAAATCGCGCGCCCAGCGTGCTGTTGCCAAGTCACCGGTCATCGGTCTGGGGCTGAGCTGTAGGTCGCTCACCGCTCAACATCACCTGATCCCGACTCGGTGATTGTCACCCGACGGCACCGTCCGGCGGACCCCATCCGCTTCGTCGCAATACGTGGATCCACCCCGAGAAACCACAAGGGACGCGGCGCTTATGGCAACTCGGTCGGGCTCATCGCCGCCAGGCGCCCTTCTTTTATCAACCGGCGGGGCGCCGTTAGGCGTCAGTCAGGTAGGGGAAATTCGGTGAGCCCCTCCTCGAGGCAGAGCCGCGCAGCAGCCGGAATGTCGGGCACGCGGTGCGAGGGGGTCGCGCCACAGCCACGGGCGCAGTGCATCGTGATCCTCGCGCCGCCTCCCCCATCGATGGGAACGGGGATGGCGTCGATGGGATGCTTGCCATTGCGATCAGAGGCACTGACGCCAGCGAATCGATACTCCCACAGCGGATCGATCCAGAACTCGCCGGACGATTCGTGGAGTTCCCGGCCGGTCCATCGCCGGCGCGTCCCTCGACACCGGACGTGGGCGATGGGTTGTCGGCAGGCTGGACAGAGCACCGCAACTGAGAGGAAACCGGAGCGAGAGGGATTCGAACCCTCGATACCGCTTGACGCGGTATACCGCATTTCCAGTGCGGCGCCCTCGACCAACTAGGCGATCGCTCCTCCCCGATTGTATCCGCGACCACCGGGCCAGCCCGGCGCCGCCCGGTCGTTTCACACGAAGCCCCCGCCGGGTATCTACCATCCCAGCTACATATCGCCTCAGGGAGAACCTCCGTCATGTGCGTCCTGATCGCCTTCCTTCTCTTCACCGCCCTGCTCTTCGGGTTCGGCTTCGCGCTCCACGTCCTCTGGTGGATCGCCTTCATCTTCTTGATCTTCTGGCTCATTGGCTTGGCAGTCCGCCCGCGCGGAGGTCGCTGGTACTACTGGTAACGACGGCGCCTCAACCCATTGCCCCCAATCGAGGCAGCCGACGATCGCCCCTATACTCGACGCTCCCGGAGAGGTGTCCGAGTGGTTGAAGGTGCCGCTCTCGAAAAGCGGTGTGGTTTATAGCCACCGTGGGTTCGAATCCCACCCTCTCCGCCAGAAACCTCGTACGCAGCAACGGCTTCGCCAGATCGTGGCAGAAGGCCTGAGTCCCAGCCCGAGCCGCCAACCAACGGATTGCCAACGCCCTCGGGAAGCGCAACTGCTCGAAAAAGCCGCGGTGACATCCTCGAACTCGATCGATGCGAGCGCGAGATCAGGCACACCTGGCGAAGCTGGTCGAGCGCACCGGATCCACCCTCGGGATGCTCGTTGGGCTCGACACGCGCAGCGTTGCCGAGCTGCTCATCGAGATCGGCGACCCCCGCCGATTCACCGAGGGCGGTTTTGGGCGATTCGGTGGGACCGCGCCGATCCCGGCTTCGTCTGGTGAGGGGCAGGCGAGCCGGTGCGGCACCGGCTCAATCGCGGTGGCAACCGCCGCCTCAAGGCCGTGCCGCACCGCATGGCGGTGTCGCAGCTGCGCTGCGACCCGAGAGCGCAGCACCTCTGAGACGACGCGCGAGCCGTGGCGCGCTCTGGACTCTTTCTCCGTGAATCATTAGGTCACGGTCACAGTGACGGCAGTCGAGGTCGTCGAATTACCGGCGTTGTCCGTGGCCACGGCCGTCAGCCGGTATGTCCCACGCTTGACCTTGGAGGTGTTCCAGATGAACGTGTACGGGCTCGTCTTTATGGTGTCCAGCTTGGTGGTCCCGAGGTAGAAGATCACGTTAGCGATACCAGAGGGCGCGCCCGAGCCGGTGCCCACATCGGACGCGCTGGCCGTGACCCTCACCCTCGTGCCCACGGCAAAGCTCGATCCCGATATTGGCGATGTGATGAAGACCACCGGCGGTGCGGCGTCGATCTTGATCGTCTGGGACTTGACGGCCCCCGTGTTCCCCGCGGCGTCCACCGAGCAGTACTGCACGATCGTTGTCTGCGACACTGCGAACGAGCCGGTGTACAGGATCGCGGTCGTGCTGGTCTGCGGGTTGGTGCCGTCAGTGGTGTAGTAGGTGGCGGCAACACCCGAGCCACCGGTGTTGTCCGTGGCCGTCAGGGCAACCGTCACCGGAGATGTCTTGTACCAGCCCGTGGAGCACGTGGTGTTGTTGCAGGTGATGGCCGTCGTCGGTGCAATGGTGTCGATCTGGATGGCCTGGGACTTGACGGCCTCAGCATTGCCGGCGTTGTCCACCGAGAAAAACTTGACGGTGGTCGTTGTCGACGCCGTGAAGGGCGCGGTGTAGACCGTGCTCGAGGTGGTCGGCGTCGAGCCGTTGGTGGTGTAGTAGGTGGCCTTGACACCGGAGCCGCCAGTGTCGTCCGTGGCCGCCAGGGCGACGGTCACCGGCGTGGTGTTGTACCAGGCCGTGCACGTGGCGCTGTTGCAGGTGATCGTGGTCGTTGGCGGGGTGGTGTCGACCTGGATCTGCATCGCTTGGGTGCTGCTGGTAGTGCCACCGGGGGTGGTCACGCTGATAGGCCCGGTGGTGGCCCCTGCCGGGACGGTGGCGGTGAGCTGGCTGCCGGAGGTCACGGTGAAGGCGGCGGCGGTGCCGTTGAAGGACACCGCGCTGGTTCCTGTGAAGCCGCTGCCCTCGACCGTCACTGAGGTCCCGGGCCAGCCAGAGGTAGGCGTGAACGAGGCGATGGTGGGGGCGGGCGCGGGTGCCGGGCTAGGGATGGGCAGCGGGGTGGCCGTGGCGCCGTTGTTGGGGGCGGTGCCCAGACCGAAGTAGTTGTAGAGCCCGGCCTCCAGGCTGTAGTGCGTGTAGGGGGTGCCGTCCGTGGACCCCGGGGTCACCCCTGCCCCGACCGCAAGCGCCACGACATGCTCCCACGGCGTCGTGTTGATCGACCCCTCGTCCCAGGTGATCACCACGGTCACGCCGGGCTGGGCCAGCAGCGAGGGGACCACCGAGGCCAGCCAGTTGTCACCCATGCCGATCACGCTGGTGCCGCCGTTCGAGCCGAAATAGGCGGGGCAGGCCTGGCCGCTGCCAGGCAGGGTGTGCATGTCGTCGCACTGGTTGGGCACCACGTAGCTGAACGCAGGCAGGCTGGCCGGGTTGAAGCTGGTGGTGGTCATCGGCACGTCGTTGGTGGAGCAGGTCGAGTTGGCTCGGTATTGGTAGTCCGGGTCATGGCTGGCGGTATAGAGCGGGACCGTGGTTCCGGGAATGTTGGCGTAGTTTCCGTTTGCGCAATTTCCAGGCATCAACTCCATGAACTCCTTCCACGTCAGCACGCCGCCGGTGCCGTCGATGGCCTGGAAGATGTTGGGCGATGGAGGGGACGGCGAAGAGGTCAGACCGCTGGTCATGGCCGTGTAGTCCGGCGTGCTGCTCGGGGCTACCGCCGTGTAGTTGGTGAACAGCTCCCAGTTGGCAATCAACTGGTTCAGGTACGGGGCCTGCGTATTGCCGACGATGCTCCCGTACGGTTCGTTCTCCTCAACGATCACCACGACCTTGCCGCTTTGGGCGGTAGTTGTCGCGGTATTGCCGTTGGAAGTCGAGCCCGAGACGTTCCCTGGCACCGCCGTCGCCGCTCCCGCGTGGACCGAGGTCAGTCCCTCACCACTCGGCGGCCCAGCAGCCTGTACGTTCAGGGCGCCGGCTCCTCCCGCGAACGCAGCCAACACGAGCAGCGCGCTCACTCTCCGGACCCGCCTGCCCATCATCATGCCGTTACGTACCAGGCCGACTCATGCAAGCTGCGCCACGCAGCGGCGTGGAGTGACGGTCGGGCCAGGAAAGACGGAGGTTGGGGTGCTTCGAAAGTGGCGTGCCCACCAAAAACCGCGCTGAGAGATGCTGGATCTGCCTGGACCGCGATCCCGACAGGCCTCGGAGTCATTGGCAGCGATCCTGCAGCTGACCTCGGATTGCGCTGCCATGCCCCACCCTCGCAGGCTGGCTGTCAACGCGACCGCCTGGTTGCCCGCGTGTCCGGCAATCTAGCACACGGCGAAATCTAACTTGGGCGCGTTTGGCTCGCTTGGACCCCTTCTCGACGTGAACCTATACCCGCCCCGCGATCGTCTGAGCCGCAGCTCCGACCTGTGAATCCATGGCAGCACCGGACTTCGATCCCGAGGTGACGTTGATCACCACAAGAAAGTTGTCCTTGACGAACGCGTACGTGGCCGAGTTCGCGTCGATCTCCTTGATCGCACCGCTCCCCAGCCCGGACACGGAGGTCGCGGTGCCGCCGTTGGCCGTGGTCTGGCCGCTCAGCGCCGCCGAGATCGCCGCCTGCAACGCTGCCTGGGCGAAGGCTCCGGGGAAGGGCTGGACGAAGACGACCCCGCCACCACCGCCCATTCCGCTTGTGTCCGAATACACGCAGGTGGTCGCCGCGCAGGCGCCGGCGAGCGCCGTGACGTTCGGGTCGCCGCTGATGCTCTGCGCGTTCGCCACTGTCAACAGCGTGTTCGCGGCCGGAGCCGACCCGCTGGAGCCCAGCCCCGGAATTCCAGGGATAGTCAAACCACCGCCCGTCGGCGTTGGCGTTGGTGTCGAGGTGCCGGCTGATCCGCCGCAGCCCGCGATGCCGAGGACCGCGCCAACCGACGCGGCTGCGATACGGAGCGAATTGATGGTCATGGGCTTCCCAGTCGTCATACGCCAGCGCTCCCTCCGCGCTGAATCGCCGCCGATGATATAGCGGCCGCAATGGCAATTCGAGTGCCGTCACCAAATCGGGAAAACGCCATCAGCTTGATACAGTCGAAGCAATGACACCCGCCACCCGCTCGTACTCGGAAGGGTTGCTGCCGTGATGCACGGAGGCGGCTTCATGGGCGGCAAACGCGAGAAACCCTCGGGGCGCGTCCCGAATCGGCAGCTCCTCCGCCAGACGGCAAGCCTCTTCGGGGCGCATCGGGCCGGCGTGGCGGCCATTGCCGGGCTGGTGGTGATCACCGCCGGCGCCGGGGTCATCAACCCGGTCCTCATCAAGGTCGTCTTCGACACGGCCCTCTTTCCGACGCGAACGGTAGCTGCGACGCCATCGGTCGCTGCTCACCTGGTCTATCTGCCCGTCAACCTCCCCCGGATCGAGATCCTCGTCGGAATCATGATCGGGATCACGATTGTGACGGGCGCGATCGGCGTGCTCCAGACGTACATCACCAACCGCGTGGGCCAGCGCGTGATGGAAGAGCTGCGCAACCGCCTCTACGAGCACCTGCAGGGAATGTCGCTCCGTTTCTTCACCGGCACGCGAACCGGTGAGATCCAGTCCCGGCTCACCAATGACGTCGGCGGCATCCAGTCCGTCGTCACCGATACGGCCACGTCGCTCCTGTCCAACATCGTGACCCTGCTGAGCACCCTGGTCGCCATGCTGATCCTCTCCTGGCAGCTGACGGTGCTGTCCCTGGCGATCACCCCCCTCTTCGTCTTCTACACATATCGCGCGGGCAAGGTGCGCCGCCAGATCACGATGCAGGCGCAGGAATCGAAGGCCGAGATCAGCGCCATCACCGAGGAGACACTCTCGGTGTCGGGCATGCTCCTCGCGAAAGTCTTCGGCCGTGGCCCGGAGGAGGTGACGCGATTCCGGAAGGAGAACCACCGGCTCGCCAACCTCGCCATCCGTCAGGAGATGATCGGTCGAGCTCTCTTCGCCGTCATCGGCGCGTTCTTCAGCAGCGCTCCGGCGCTCGTGTATCTCATCGCCGGTTTCGTGCTCGCGGGGCGCAGTGCGACGACCGTGCCGTCGATCACCCCAGGCACCATCGTCGCCTTCACCACCCTGCAGAGCCGGCTCTTCTTCCCGATCGGCAGCATGCTCTCGGTGTCGATCGAGATCCAGGCGAGCCTGGCGCTCTTCGAGCGGATCTTCGACTACCTCAAGATGCCCCACGACATCGTCGACCGGCCGGACGCACGCGCGGTCGCGGCCAACGACATCAAGGGGGACGTTCAGCTCAAGAGCGTGTACTTCCGCTACGACCGGGGCAGTTTCGGACCCATGACCGAGCCGGTCCAGCGACCAACGGCGACCGTCGTGATCCCGAACGGACAATCCCCCGACGAGAACGATCCGGTGCCCAACGAGATCCGCCGCGACTGGGCGATCGAGGACGTGAGCTTCGGGGTCAAGTCCGGCCAGCTCGCCGCGATCGTCGGGCCGAGCGGCGCGGGCAAGACGACGATCTCCTACCTGATTCCCCGCCTCTACGACGTCACCAAGGGCGCGGTGCTGCTCGACGGCATGGACGTCCGCGACTACACGATCGCGTCGCTTGCCAACGCGATCAGCATGGTCACCCAGGAGACCTACCTATTCCACGCCTCGGTGCGCCGCAACCTCATGTACGCCAAGCCGGACGCGACCCAGGAGGAGCTCGAGGCCGCCGCGCGGGCGGCGTTCATCCACGATCGCATCGTCGCGCTCGACGAGGGCTACGACACGCTCGTCGGCGAGCGCGGCTACCGCATGTCCGGCGGCGAGAAGCAACGCCTGGCCATCGCCCGGGTCGTCCTCAAGGCACCCCGGGTGCTGATCCTCGACGAGGCGACCTCCGCCCTCGACACCACCAGCGAGCGCCTGGTCCAGGCCGCGCTCGAGCCGCTGCTCACCGGCCGCACGACCATCGCCATCGCGCACCGGCTCTCCACCATCCTCGCCGCCGACGTGATCTTCGTGATCGACCGTGGGCAACTCCTCGAGCAGGGCACCCACGCGGAGCTCCTCCGCCGGGGCGGCGCGTACGCCAAGGTCTACGAGCAGCAGTTCCAGGGAGGCCGCGTCGAGGCGGTCTGCGAGGACGGGATGGTGCTGGCGAGCGGGGAAGTCGTCGCCGCCACCCCGGCGGCGTAGCAACCGCATTGCCGGAGCGCCTGGACGCTGTCGTCATCGGCAGCGGTCCCAACGGCCTGGCTGCCGCGGTCGAGCTGGCGCGCAATGGGGCTTCCGTCCTCGTCCTCGAAGCAGCGGACACGATCGGCGGCGGAACCCGCACCGCCGAGCTCACTCTCCCCGGCTATCACCACGACGTCTGCTCCGCGGCGCACCCGCTCGGGATCCTCTCGCCGTACCTGTCGACGCTCCCACTCGCCCAGCACGGACTGACCTGGATCCAGCCGCCGGCGTCGGTCGCGCACCCGCTCGACGGGGAGCCGGCGGTGATCCTCCGCAAGTCCATGGACGCGACCGCCGGCTCGCTCGGAGCGGACGCGGCCGCGTACCGCCGGCTGATCGGCCCCCTCCTCCACCACCCGCATGAGTTGATCGCCGAGATCCTCGGGCCGGCGCATCTGCCCCGGCATCCGCTCCTGCTCGCGCGCTTCGGCGTCCCCGCCCTGCTCCCGGCCACAGTGCTGGGCCACCGGTGGTTTCGCGGCGAGCGCGCTCGCGCCCTGCTGGCCGGCTGCGCCGCCCACTCGGCGCTGCCCCTCACCCGGCCGGTCAGCGCCGCGGTCGGCCTTCTCTTCCTGCTCACCGGCCACGTCGAGACCTGGCCGATCGCGCAGGGCGGGTCGGCGGCGATCAGCAGCGCCCTCGGCGCGTACCTCCTCTCCCTCGGCGGCCGGATCGAGACGGGACGGCCTGTGCGCGAACTGGCCGATCTCCCTCCGTCGCGCATCGTGCTCTTCGACACCGGCCCCGACCAGGTTGCAAGCATCGCGTCCCGGGTGCTGCCCAGCCGGTACGTTCGCCGGCTGCGCGGTTATCGTTTCGGCCCCGGCATCTTCAAGATCGACTGGGCTCTCGACGGCCCCATCCCGTGGACCGATCCGGCCTGCCTCGACGCGGCGACGGTGCATGTGGGCGGCACCCTTGACGAGATCGCGTCGTCGGAAGCCGCCGTCTGGCGCCGCGAGCACCCCGACCGCCCCTACGCGATCGTCGTGCAGCCGAGCCTCTTCGATCCCTCGCGGCGCCGGCCGGCAAGCACACCGGCTGGGCGTACTGCCACGTTCCCGCCGGGTCGACGCTCGACCGCACCGACGTGCTCGAACGTCAGGTGGAGCGCTTCGCGCCGGGGTTCCGCGATCGCATCCTCGCCCGCAACGTGATGCGCACCGCGGATGTCGAGGAATACAACGCGAACTATGTCGGCGGCGCGATCACGGGCGGCGTGACCGATCTCGGCCAGCTCTTCACCCGGCCGGTGGCGCGCGCCAACCCGTATTCCACGCCCAACCCCGACGTCTTCATCTGCTCCGCCTCCACCCCTCCCGGCGGCGGCGTGCACGGGATGTGCGGCTATCACGCGGCGCGAAGCGCGCTGCGCCGCCTGGCGTCCGTGGCTGTGTGAAGATTGGGCCATGATCCTGGTGGTGTTCCGATCGCGCAACCGGCCCGACGGCGATGTCGAGGAGTACCAACGGCGCAGCAAGCGGATGCACGAACTGGTGCAGCAGCATCCCGGCTTCATCTCGATCGAGAGCTTTGAGACTCCCGACGGCGAGGAGGTGTCGCTCGAACTCTTCGAGAACGACGAGTCGGTGAAGGCGTGGCGCGACAATCCCGAGCATCGCGACACCCAGCGCTGGGCTCGTGAGGAGTTCTACTCCTGGTATTCGAGCCAGGTGAGCGAGGTCATCCGCGCGCACGAGGTCGATCTCACCAAGCGCGACACAGCGACCACCGCGTCCTGAGCTCAGCGTCGCGCGCGGAAGAACTCCTGCAGTAACGCCGCCGATTCGGTAGCGCCGACACCGTGCACAACCGCGATCCGGTGGTTGTTGCGCGGATTGCGGAGCACGTCGTACACGCTGCCGTCGGCGCCCTTCTTGGGATCGCGGGCGGCATAGACGCACGACAGAATGCGTGACTGGACCATCGCCCCGGCGCACATCGGACATGGCTCCAGCGTCGCATACACCGTCACACCGTCCAGACGCCAGCCGCCCACGATCCGGGCAACCCGGCGCAGCACCAGCAATTCCGCGTGCGCGGTGGCGTCCCCGCGCCGCTCTATCGCATTGCCAGCGGCCACCAGGACGGCGCCGTCGCGCACAGCAACCGCGCCGACCGGCACCTCACCGCGCGCCCCGGCGGCGCGAGCCACCCGCAGGGCACGGCGCATGAAGCGCTCGTGGGGCTCGATCGCTACCCCACCGCGACGAGCGGCAGATCGATCCTCAAGTCCGGACGCTCCACGACCCGCATGGTGTCATCGACGAAGCGCACCCGCTCGAACGTGATGCAGTTCACCGGACAGTGGTCCTCGCAGATCCTGCAGTTGGTGCAGCGGTCGTAGTTGATGTAGATCTCGCCTTCGTAGCCGCCGCCTCCGGGCACGCCCCCGGACGTCGCGCACACCAGCGTCTCCCCGCCAGAGGAACGCTCGCGATCCTCGCCGAACACCACCACGTCGATGGCTTTCTCGGGGCACACGTCGTCACACGCGCCACAGAGCACGCACACCGTCTGGTCGTAGTGATGCACCGAATCGCACTGGAAGCAGCGGATCGACTGGACGATCGCCGTCTGATCGCTCCAGGACTGCTCGACCTCGGCCATGTCGTAGCGTTTGGCGGCCGCGAGGATGCCGGGTTCGGTGCGCGCGAACAGCTCCGATTGACGATGGTCGTCGGTGCGTTCCACGACCGTCTGGTAGATGCGGTCGCCCGCGGCTTCCATGTCCTCGCCGAGGAACTCGCGAATCGAGCGCGCGACGCGATGTCCCCAGCCCGCAGCATCGACGATGAACGACGGACCCTGGACGCAGTCACCGCCGCAGAAGAGCTTGGGGACTCCCGTGTGGCCGCCGCGATCCGCCGACAGCAGACCACGCTGGGTCACGGGGACGAGCTCGTCGGGGCGCTCCATGATCTGACCCGAGGCGAAGATGCAGTAGTCGGCGGCGACCGTCCACTGCTCGACGTTCTCCTGCTCCTTCACCGACGAGAAGATCAACTTGCCGCTGAGTGGATCGAACTCCAGGTCCTTCAGCGGGGCGAACGACACCGCGGTGACGTTGCCCTTCTCGTCTGCACGCACCTCCTTGACGATCACCCCGTCCTTGATGCGCAGCCCGATCTCCTTGGCTTCGTGCAGCTCGTTGCCGAAAGCGGGGAGGTGGTCCTCGGGCTCGATCGCCACCATCCACACCTCGCGGGCACCGAGCTTGATCGACGTCTGGCACGCGTCGGTGGCAACCGCACCACCGCCCACGACGACCACGGTCCCGCCGATCGGAAAGTGCTCGGGGATCCGGTCGTATGACACCGTACGCAGGAAGCTCATGGCGTCGATGACCTGGGGCAGATCGCTCCCCGGGATCGGCAGGATCCGTCCCTTCATCATCCCGATCGAGAAGAACACCGCGTCGTACTCGTCGAGCAGGTCCTTGGTCTTGATGTCGTCGGGATCCGGCCCGACATTGCTGTTCAGGCGCACTTCGATCCCGGTGGACATGATCATGTCCAGCTCCCACTGGAGCTGACGGTGATCAAAGCGGAACGGTGGGATCGAGGTGCTCAGCAGGCCGCCGACCTTGGCCTCGCGCTCGAAGAGCGCGACGTCGTATCCCTGCACGCGCAGGTCGAGCGCGCACGTCAGGCCGGCAGGCCCGGCGCCGACGACCGCAACGCGCTTGCCGTTCGCGGGCGCGATCTTGTAGTTGATCCAGAGCCCCTGCTGAAACGCGAAGTCGGTCGAGAACCGCTTGATGGATTTGATCGTCACCGGCTCCTCGCCGGGATCCCAGCCGCGTTTGCAATCGGTTTCGCACGGGTGATTGCAGAGCCGCCCGAGCATGCTGGGGAACGGATTGGTCTCATGGATCACCGACCACGAGTCCACGTATCGGCCCTGGCTGACATAGTCGATGTAGGTGGCGATGTCCTGGCGGATTGGGCAGTTGCGCTGGCAGGGCGTGATCGGCACGTTGAACCCCAGGTCGAGGTGCCCGCTCATGATCTTCATCGGCGCCTTGTCGATCACATTCTTTGCAATCGCGCCGAGGACGTGGGCGGCGCTCACCATCCCGACCGGCGCGCTCTTGCGCGAGAAGATTCCACCGTCGGACGCGGTGACGATTGCCGCCTCCGCGGACGAGTGACGCATCACGTCGGCGCCGCGCTCGACGCGCTCACCGAGGTCGATCTCGGGTGCGGGACGCATCACGTCACGAACGCTGGTCTGGTCGAGCACGTCGAACCAGGAGGTGATGGTCTCGAGGCCGACGGTGCCGAGCACGCTCTCACCTCGAACCACGAGCAGCGGCACCGGGTCCTGGAGACGCAGCACCTCGAGCACGTCGGACAGCGTGTCTTCGGGATCGCACTCCGCACCCAGTGGGGAGGCGATGCTCTCGAGCTCAGGCATGGACGGCCCTGCGCCGCGCGAGGGCGAAATCGGCGAGCTCGCGCGGGGTGAGCATGCCCACCACCGTCTCGTCCTCGTGGGTGACGATGGCGAGGCGGCGTTCGTGCTGGGCCATCAGCGCGACGACCTCACTCAGCCGCTGATGCTCGTCGACGAGCAGCGGTGACTGGCGCAGCATGTTGCGTGCCTGCACGCTCGTCGACGGTGGACGCATCGCGAAGTCGCTTCCGGACACAACGATGTCGCCGGCGATCAGGTGATCGATGATGTCCTCTTTGGCGACGTAGCCGACCGGACGGCGGTCGACGAGCACGACGATTTCGCTCAGGATGTTGTCGGCGAGAAGCTTGGCGATCGCGTCGGCCGGCGTGCTCGGGAGGCAGAACACCACCTCGTTGCGCATCACCGACCCCACCTCCGGATCACCCGCCTCGAGCGCGAGGCTGTCAGGGTCGATGGAGGCCGTTAAAGGGACCGAGGTCACGCCCCCGCCTCTTCCGCCATCTGCTCCTGCAGCCGGCGAAGGACGTCCTGCCATGTCTCGGTCGTCCCCACAGGCCGCGCCTGGGCGCGTGGAGCAGCACGTTGAATCTTCGTGCGTGTCTTGGTGATCTCGCGCTCTCGCTTGCGATCCTGGACGGACCGGGCGGACTCGACCGCCTGGCGCACCTCGGTCTCGACCTCGGTGATCTCCTCCGCCGACGTTGCCCCGCGCAGCGACCGGCCCAACCGCGAGGTGACCTCCGGCGGCAGTTGCGGGCCGGCGTCGCGCAGCATGTCGCTGCCGCGACGGCGCAGCAGGTCGAGCGCATGCGCGGCGCGAGCACGTTCCGCGTTGGACGCACGCTGCTGCTGGTACAGCTCCATCCCGGTCGCGATCAACTGCGGGTACTGGAATGCCTGACTGAACTTGCCGGTGTTGATGCGCGCGGTGATCTCGTCGATCGATCGCTGCAACTCGTCGCGCGGCTCACCCTCGAGGCTGCCGAGCAGATCGGCGAGAATCGGCCGTGCCTGCGCATACGCCCGCTTCACCCACGCGGGAAGGTGATGGTGCGATGGTTCCGCCACCGGCGCCGGCGTCGTCGCCCGAGGAGCGCCGACTGGACGGACGATGGCCGGGAAAGCTGTCGTGAGGGGCGCCTGCTGCTGGCCGCGTTCCCTCGTCTGGATCACTGCGATACCCGCATCGTACCCGGCTTCGGGGGTGTCGCGACTTCCCCGTATACCGATTGACTCATGATCCTGCCCTGAGCATCCCGGCAGAGTTTAGCGAGCGGTCGCCGCTCGATGTCGTGGGGCGCGGCCGGGCGTGGTCAGACCGAGTTCCGCCGAGGGGCAGATGTCGGCGAGGACACACTCGTGGCAGCGTGGCTTGTTGGCGATGCAGATCCGCCTGCCGTGGAGGATGAGACGCAGGCTCAACGCGGTCCATTCGCTGGCGGGGACGATGCTGCACACGTCCGCCTCGATCTTCACGGGGTCGGTCGCGGCGGTGAGGCGGAGCTTTCTGGTGAGGCGCGTCACATGCGTGTCGACGGCGAATCCCGGCACCGCGAACGCGACTCCCAGCACCACGTTGGCGGTCTTGCGTCCCACGCCACGGAGCTGCACCAGGTCCTCCATTCGTGGCGGCACCTCGCCGTGATGCAGCCGAACGAGGTCCTGGCTCATCTCGCGAATCGCGCGCGCTTTGGAGCGGAAGAAGCCCGTCTTGTGAATGATCGCTTCGACGTCCGCCTGCTCGGCTGCCGCGAGGTCCCCAACGCTCGGGTAGCGCGCAAACAGGTTTGGTGTCACCGAGTTGACATTGACGTCGGTCGTCTGCGCACTGAGGATCACCGAAACCAGCAACTGCCAGGGATCCCCGAAGTCCAGTTCCGTATGCGCATCCCCATATTCGAGCGCAAGCCGCGCCACCACGATCGGAGCGCGCTCCCGAGCCCCCGCCGGCAATCGCCGCTTGCGCACCTTCGCCTTAGCAGGCGCCTTCGGCTTCCCTTTAGCGCCCGCGCCCTTCACCGGACTCACCATCCCATCCAGCCCAACCGCAGCACCATATCGCGAGGACCCCCGACCCCGACCCAAATCGCATCCCCGTCACTGCCATAGGACGGCGTCCGCTCCCAATTCAGCAGGGGCCGATGGTGAGACTGCACAGCACGCCGCATCCTACGCAGCGCTCAGCATCCGCGGGCTCGTTACAGCAGCGGGGCGTTGTGGCGGGATTGCCGAACGATGCCAGGAGGGCTCACAGACTCAGCGGGTGGCGTCGTGGGGGGCAGCGCCGCCGGAGGGTCGGGCTCCGAGGATGCGTCGCCCACCAGCCACGACGACTCGCTCCAGGAGACCCGACCCGGAGGCGGCGAGGGGCCCCGCGACGACAGGACCCGCGCCTGAGCGTGGGGCAGGCTGACGGCGAGTGGTCCCCACGATGACAGGACCCGCCTTTGAGCGAGAAGTAGCCCGGGCCAGCAGAGCGCCTGCGTAGAATCGAGCGCCGTGCGAAGCAAGATCACCGTCGTCGGCGCCGGCAATGTGGGCGCGACGCTGGCCCAGCGCGTGGCGGAACGCGACTACGCCGATGTCGTGCTCGTCGATATCGTCGAAGGTCTCCCTCAGGGCAAGGCCCTCGACATGCTCCAGTCGGGCCCGATCGTCGGGTACGACTCGCTGGTCACCGGGACCAACGGATACGACGAGACCGCCGGGTCGAAGATCGTCGTGATCACCAGTGGCATCCCACGCAAACCGGGGATGTCGCGCGACGACCTGGTGATGACCAACGCCAAGATCGTGTCGGGCGTCGTCCGGCAGATCGTCGAGCGGTCCCCGGACTGCATTCTCATCGTGGTCGCCAACCCGGTCGACGCCATGACCCAGCTGTCGATGGCGGTCTCGGGCTTCCCGCGCTCGCGCGTGATCGGCATGGCCGGCGTCCTCGACACCGCTCGCTATCGCACCTTCATCGCTCAGGAGCTCGACGCCTCCGTGCACGATGTGCAGGCGTACGTGCTCGGCGGTCACGGCGACACCATGGTCCCGCTCACGCGGATGACGACTGTCGCCGGTATTCCCGCCGCGGAGCTCATCCCCGCCGAACGCCTCGCGAGCATCGTGCAGCGTGCTCGCGACGGCGGCGCGGAGATTGTGAACCTGCTGAAGACGGGCAGCGCCTTCTATGCGCCGAGCGCCGCGGTGGCGCAGATGATCGACGCGATCGTGCTCGACACGCGCCAGGTGCTGCCCTGCACGGTGCATCTCGAGGGCGAGTACGGCATCAACGGGCTGTTCACCGGCGTCCCCTGCAGGCTCGGCGAGGGTGGCCTCATCGAAGTGATCGATGTCGCGCTCACCGACGACGAGCGAGCCGCGCTCCACCGCAGCGCCGAGTCGGTACATCAGGTCGTCGAGGTGATGAGCTCGCGACGCGCGGAGATCGATCCGAATCTCGGCTCACTGACCACCGGCATCAGGATCGGCTGAGCAGCAGCTCCGGGGTGATGTCGACCAGCGAGTCGATCACGACGTGGGCGTGACTGATGTCACCGGCCAGCGCGCCGTCCGAACGGAGCCCGATGCAGCGCATGCCCGCCGCGATGGCGGCGGTGACACCGACCGGTGAATCCTCGATGGCGACGCATGACGACGGCATCACGTCGAGCGCTCGCGCGGCGCTGATGTACACGCCGGGATCGGGTTTGCCGCGCTCCTCGTCATCCGCGCTGCACACCGCGTCGACAAGCTCGCCGATGCCCAGCCGGTCGACCACCGCGTTGATCAGCTCTCGAACTCGACGAGGAAGCGATCGCAACGCGGAGCCCGGCGTCGCGCGCGGTGTGGATCGCCTCGACCGCACCGGGCATCGAGACGCCGTGCGCGCGCACGTGTTCGACCATCTCGCGGATGATCTCGCGCTCGACGGCGCGCGGCCGGATGCCGTTCCACGGCCGGACCCGGTAGCGGTAGTCGACGACCTCCTCGATGCGCATGCCCCAGGTCTCGCGCAGTTGCGCGTCGGTCAGCTCGACGCCGACGCGGGCAAACACGTCGTGCTCGGTCTCACGCCACACCGGCTCGGTGTCGATCAGGACTCCGTCCATGTCGAAGACGCAGGCGGAGATCGTCCTCCCCATGAGTGGCGATGCTACTCCCTCGGTCCGGACGGACTGATCCGTGCCGGGGGCTCATCATCGTCAGCGCCCGGCGCCGAGATGCTGGGAATCTCCGGCGGCTCTCGCCGGTAGTGCTGCCCGAAGATCGGCCCGACGACGACCATCATGTTGAGCAACGCCTTGCGCGTGTCCGACTGCCCCCACGCCGGCGTCCGCGAGTAGAAGTAGAACCAGGCGAAGATCACGATCATCACCACGATGACCGCGCTCAGAACGAGGATGCCTATCAATCGCCGCTGCGACCGAAGAGCTTGCGCCCGACAAAGCGCACCGGGTCCCAGTGCACATCCGCAACCCGCTCCTTGAGCGGGATGATCGCGTTGTCGGTGATGTGGATGTGCTCCGGGCACACCTCGGTGCAGCACTTGGTGATGTTGCAGTACCCGAGCCCGCCCTGCTCGCGGGTCTGCTCCCGACGATCGAGGACGTCCTTGGGGTGCATCTCCAGCGAGGCGACACGAACGAAGAATCGTGGTCCGTAGAACCGGTCGGCGTAGTCGTGGCTGCGGAGGATGTGGCAGACGTCCTGGCACAGGAAGCACTCGATGCACTTGCGAAACTCGTAGAGACGGTCGATGTCCTGCTGCGGGATCCGCCATGGCGTGCCGTCGTCGGGCGCAGCGGTGAACGGGGGAATCTCACGATTCACCTCGTAGTTTCGGGAGACGTCGGTGACCAGGTCCTTGATCAGTGGGAATGACTTCAGCGGGTGCACCGTGACCGGCCCGGCGGGGAGGTCGTCCAGACGGGTCTTGCACATCAGCACGGGGTGACCGTTGACCTCCGCGCTGCACGAGCCGCACTTGGCGGCCTTGCAGTTCCACCGGCACGCGAGATCCGTGTCAAGGTTGTGCTGCACGTAGTGCACCGCGTCGAGGATCACCATGCCGGCCACCACCGGGACCTGGTATGCGACCTCGGCCTGCTCGCCGCCCGGCACGCCCTTGAACACCCTGAGCGTCAGCGTCTCGCCGGTGAGCCCACTCGCGGTCAGCGCGTTCTCGACGGGCAGCTCGACGCTCGCGGCGGGCTGATCCACGACTGCCATTACTTCTTCTTCCTGGCGGTGCGGCCGGCGGGCGCCGGCTCGGTCAGATACCCCTTGGGGAGCTTGGCGGGATCGTAGAATCGGCTGCGCTCGAGGAGGAGACGGAGGTGATCGGGCAGAGGGGTGAGCGGTACGCTGACGACCTGCATCGCGTCGCCGCCGCGGCGGGTCACGAAGTTGACCTTGCCGAACGCCACCTCCTGCTCGAGGTGATCGAAGCGCCACTGCGAGCCCCGGCTCTCGCGCCGTTCAATCGCGCCGCGGACGATCGCCTCGGAGATCACCAGCATGTTGGAGACGTCGCGACACGTGTGCCAGCCGGGGTTGAGCGCGCGACCACCGGAGACGCGGATGCGGGCGCTTCGCTCACGGAGCGAGAGGATTGCGCCGAGCGCGCGCTGCAACGACTCCTCGCTGCGCCCGATGCCCGCATCGTCCTGCATCGCCAGCTGCAGGTCCTCGTGCAGCTTGTATGGGTTCTCAGCAGGCGCCGAGCCGTTGGCATCGCCGCCGAGCGGCCGGAGCAGGTCCGCTTGCTCGGTCGCGATCTGCGCCTCGTCGATGGCCCGGGTCGCTCCGGTCGTTCGGGCGTACTCGGCGGCGGCATCGCCCGCGCGCCGCCCGAAGACGAGAATGTCGCCGAGCGAATTCCCGCCGAGACGGTTGGCGCCGTGCAGACCTCCGGCCGCCTCGCCGGCGGCGTACAGCCCGGGCAGCGTCGTCGCCGCGGTCTCGGGATCGACGCGCACACCGCCCATCGTGTAGTGGATCGTCGGACCCACCTCCATTGGCTGGCTGGTGATGTCGATCGATGCAAGCGCGTGGAACTGCTCGTACATCGACGGCAACTTGCGCTTGATGTAGTCGGCGCCGAGATGGCGCACGTCGAGGTACACACCGCCGTGGGGCGTGCCGCGACCGGCCTGCACCTCCTTGTAGATCGAGCGTGCCACGACATCGCGCGACGACAGCTCTTTCTTGACCGGGTCGTAGTCGAGCATGAAACGGCTCCCCTCGGCGTTGAAGAGGAGGCCACCCTCACCGCGCACCGCCTCGGTCACGAGGATCCCGCGCGCGCCGGGTGGCCAGATCATGCCGGTGGGATGGAACTGCATGAACTCCATGTCGAGCAGATCGGCGCCGGCCTGGTATGCCATCGCTGCGCCATCGCCGGAACACTCCCAGGAGTTGGACGTGTAGCGAAACATCCGCCCCCATCCCCCACTGGCCAGCACGACCGCGCCGGCCTTGAACGCCACGAACGCTCCGGTGTTGCGGTTGTAACCGAAGGCACCGCACACCCGGTCACCGGACTTGAGCAGGGCGGTGAGCGTGTACTCCATGCACACGTCGACCCCCTGGGTGTGCACCATCCGGTCCTGGCAGGTGCGGATGAGCTCGAGACCGGTGCGATCGCCGACATGCGCGAGCCGCCTCCACGAGTGCGCGCCGAAGGCGCGCTGCATGATGAGCCCATCCTCGGTGCGATCGAAGATCCCACCCCAGCGCTCGAGCTCGAGGACGCGATCGATGACCTCGTGCGCGTAGAGCTCGACCATGCGCCAGTTGTTGATCAGCTGGCCGCCGAGCATCGTGTCCGCGAAGTGCACCTCCCAGCTATCCTCGGGGTCGAGATTGCCGATGCCCGCGGCGATGCCGCCCTCGGCCATGACGGTGTGGGCCTTGCCGAGCAGCGATTTGGTGACGACGGTCACGCTGCAGCCGGCCTCCGCCGCGGCGATCGCCGCGCGCATGCCCGAACCGCCGGCTCCGACGACGAGCACGTCACATTCGATGGTGTCGTATGGCTCGGGAGACCCTGCCATCTCAGAAGACGATGTGCGGGTCGATGAGGATCCCGGCGCGGAGCAGGTGGATGTAGACGTCGGTGATGACCACGCTGAACATGCTGCACCATGCCCAGAGCGGGTGGCGCTGGTTGAGCACGGTCACCCACTGCCACGCGCGGTAGCGCGCCTGGCCCAGCGTCGACTTCGAATAGCAGTCGAGCCCGCCGCCGACCAGGTGGCGCCACGAGTGGCAACCGAACGTGTAACCGCTGAGCAGGATGACGTTGACGAGCATGATGCCGGTACCGAGACCAAGCTGAACGTGGCCGTCGGGCGCCCAGAAGGCGAGGTACACGTCATACCAGAGGAAGCCCGTTACGATCAGCACCAGGTAGAAGAGGAAGCGGTGCAGGTTGTTGAGGAACAGCGGGAACGCCGTCTCACCGCGGTAGTTGCGGTGGCGGAGCTCCCCGACCGCGCACGACGGCGGGTCCCAGAAGAACGAGCGGTAGTACGCCTTGCGGTAGTAGTAGCAGGTGGCGCGAAACAGGAGCGGGGAGCCGAGCACCCACAGCGCCGGGCTGACCGGTCCGGTACTCCAGAGGGTCGGCGAGTAGAACGGTGAGAGATACGGACCGCTCTGGTTGATCCCGCCGGTCAGGAACGCGGTCCAGATCGAGTAGAGACCGAAGAGTCCGAGGACGGTGACGACCGTCGCCGGAAGCGCCCACCAGGGGAGCGAGTTTAGGATGCGCTCGATGTACCCGGGACCGCCGACAGCGGCGGTCGCGAGCGATGCGGGCGATACCTTGGTGACATGGGTGGACAAGCGATGACCATCCTAACCTCGAGGCTCGCGCACGCGACCTTTGGTCACCCGGGCGCGGCGAGGGCTCCCGCAGGCGCCTGACGGTCGGCGAGGGACATGCCGCCGAGGTCGGAGAGCACGTTGACGACATTGCCCACCACGAGCGTCGAGGGTGGCTCGAGGCGAGCCGCACGCGCCGCCGCGGCGATGCTTCCGATCGGAGCGCGCACCACCTGCTGCTCCGCTGTGGTCGCCTGGGACACGATCGCCGCGGGCCGGTCGGGACCGAGCACCGCCGAGAGGCGTCCGGCGATGGCGTCGAGCTCGGCCGGCATCAGAACGACCAGGGTGTCGACGCTCTTCGCAAGTTCGTCGAACGCAGCCAGATCGCCACCCGCGCGGTGACCGGTCACGAAGGCGACCGACGCTGCGACGCCCCGATGGGTCACCGGTATCCCGGCCGACGCCGGAGCCGCAAGCGCCGCGCTCACACCGGGAATCACCCGAACCGGGACTCCGGCACGTTGCAACGCCAGGACCTCCTCGCCACCCCGGCCGAAGAGGAACGGGTCGCCGCCTTTCAGGCGCACCACCAGGTCCCCGGCGCGAGCGGCGGCGATCATCGCGTCGTTGATGCCGGCCTGCGCCGCCGACCGGCGGCCCGAGCGTTTGCCGGCATCGACGAGGCGTGCGCGGGGGCCGCAGAGCCGCAGGACCTCGGGACCGATCAGCGCATCGTGAAACACGACGTCGGCGTCGGCGAGAACAGCCCGGGTACCCATGGTCAGCAGGTCCGGATCCCCTGGTCCCGCTCCGGCGAGGACGACCTCGCCCATCGGCACCCCGCGGTCGGTGGCGTGCGCGCTCTGCTCGATCGTCAGTGCCAGGGCGGCGGCGGCGTCCTGGCTGCCCTCATGAAGCATTCCGAGCGCCCGGGATCGGAGCAGCCGCCGGTAGGCGCGCTGCTGGGCATCGCCCGAAACCCCGGCCCGGCGCAGCCGGCGTCGCATCCGCCCCGTCAATGTCGTGAAGGGCCCCCACTCCGCGCCGAGCATCGACTCGATGCGCTCCCGCAACGCGCGCGCAAGAAATGGGCTCTCGCCGGAGGTGGAGATCGCAACCTGGAGCGGACCGCGCCGCACGAGCGCGGGAGCGATCCAGTCGCACTGCGGGGTGACGTCGACGACGTTGAGGAGCACGCGCTCGCGGTCCGCCTCGGCGCGTGCGGCCCGCTGGCCGTCCGGATCGTCGCTCGCGTCGATCGCGAGGTACGCACCCACCAGGTCACCGGGCTGAAACCCGCGCCGGAGGTGGATGGCGCTTGCGCCGCTGGCGCGAAGGCCTGCGGCTTTCTCCTCGGCGAGCGGGGTGTTGCCGAGCACGACGCAGCGCCGCTCGTGGAGATCCAGGACGACCGGGTAGTAGGCGGCCGCTTTCATCACACGGCACCTTGCCGTGCGGGCACCTCCGCCGGCTCTGGAGCGCCCGCCACCTCGATCGGCGGATGCAGCAGGCACTCCTTGTGGGCATCGCTCTCCCACCACCAGCGGCCGGCGCGTTCCTGCTCCCCGGGTTGGGTCGCCCGGGTGCACGGAGCGCAGCCGATCGACATGTAGCCGCGGTCGTACAGCGGATGATGAGGGATGCCGTGGTCGCGGAGGTAATCCCATACCTGCTCTCGAACTCCAGGACGCGAGCGGCACCACCTTGGTCATGCCCTCGTGCCCGGGATCGCTGGCGACCACCGGGGTCGCCGCGCGCGTCGGGGTCTGATCTCGGCGGAGTCCGGTGATCCACGCGTCGTACTCCTGCAGCGCCCGCGCCAGCGGGTTCACCTTGCGCACCGCGCAGCACTGGTTGCGCAACGCCACCGACTTGCGGAACGGCATGTCGCCGTGCTCCGAGGTCATCGCCTCCAGCTCGTTTGATTCCGGGGCGAGGATGCGCAGGCGTATCGGGAACTGCTCGCGCACATATTCGATGTAGTCGTGCGTCTCTTCGTGCAGGCGCCCGGTGTCGAGCGTGAGCACCTCGGGCGCGGGGACGATCTTGCAGGCGAGATCGATCAGGACCATCAACTCGGCCTGGAAGCTGGCGACCAGCGCGACGCGACCGAATCTCCGGTACGTCCACGCGAGGATGTCCTCGGCGGTCGCGTTCTGCAGGTCGGTTGCGTTCACGCAGGCACCTCCACCAACGCGTGACGTTCGGCAAGCTGGGCGACGCCCTGGCGCCGGCACCAGTCGCCGAACCCCTCGCCGGGGAGCTGGGTGCGGGCGTACTCGAACAGCGGACCACGCAGTAGGTGTGGGATCTCCTCGAGCTTGACGTTGCGCATGTAGAGCTCGTTGAGGCGCGTGCCCTCGACGTCACCGCCGAGGAACATGTCGTATTTCCCAAGCGTCGTCCCGACGAACCCCACGTCGCCGAGATACGGCCTCGTGCAGCCGTTGGGGCAGCCGGTCATGCGGTAGCTGATGCGTTGATCCTCAACTCCTGCCTCGCGCTGGACCAGCGCGATCTCCCGGATCAGGCTCGGCATCGCCCGTTCCGACTCGGCGACCGCAAGCCCGCAGGTCGGGTATGCCGGGCACGCCATCGAATGCCGGATCGCGCTCGGCAGCGATTCCGACCGCGCCACCTCCCAGCGATCAAGGATGGTCGTGAACACCTTGCGGCCTGAATCGGTGAGATTGGTGATCAGGATGTTCTGCTGTGGCGTCAAGCGCAGCTCGGGCCGCAGCGTCTCGACGACCTCGCGCAACGCGGATCGCAGCCCGTCGTGGATGCGTCCGTTCTCGACGAAGAGTCCGTAGCAGTGCGTGCCGTTCTCCTGCTCGCGCCATCCGAGGTGATCGTCCGCCGTCCTCCAGTGCAGCGGGCGCGACGGCTCGAGCGCGAACGTGAGCCTGGACGCCACCTCGGCGCGAAACCAGTCGATACCGCGATCCGCGATCAGGTACTTGAGCCGCGCATGACGCCGATCGGTGCGATCACCGTAGTCTCGCTGCACCGCGACCACCGCACGAGCAGCCTCGACAACATGCTCCGGTCGCACGTACGCGAGCGGCCGCGCCACCGCCGGCCAGGTGTTCGGCTTGTTCGCGGTGCGGCCGAGGCCGCCACCGGCGAGCAGATCGAATCCGGTGAGGTCGCCGTCGTCGTTTGCGTGGGCAACCAACCCGAGATCGTTGGCGTAGATGTCGACGCAGTTGTCGCCCTCGACCGCGATCGCGGTCTTGAATTTGCGCGGCAGGTACCGCTCGCCGTAGAGCGTGTCCGGTGGATCCGGTTGATTCGACGCGGCGAGCTCGCCGTCGAGCCAGATCTCACAGTACGCACGCGTGGTCGGGGTGAGTCCGCTCACGAGTGCCGCCAGCGCGCGGTTGATCTCGCTGTGCAGACGATCGCTCCACGGCGCCGGGCAGGACATGATGTTCCGCTCCTGGTCGCCGCATCCGCCCAGCGTGGTGAGCAGCGACTCGTTGATGGCGCGGATCGCGCGCTTGAGGTCGCCCTTGAGCACCCCGTGCAGCTGCAGGTCCTGACGGGTGGTGATCCGCAGCGTGCCGTTTCCCCACGCGCCGGCGATGTCGTCGTGTGCGAGATAGGCGTCGGGGCTGACGATGCCGCCCGGGATTCGCGTGCGGATCATCGTCATGTGGTGCTTGTCGAGGCCGAGCTTCCGCGCCTCCTTGCGCAGGTCACGATCGTCCTGCTGATACACGCCGTGGAACTTGAGGATGACTTCCGCGTCGTCGCTGAAGACCGCCGTGTCCTCGAGCAACTCCTCGCCGAGGCTGCCGCGAAGACGGTTGCTCCGGGCCTTGACCTGCTCGGCGCCCGACATGCGCTCGAGCTCGGTGGTGCAGCCGCACGCATCGCACATGATCAGACCGACTCCCGGTCTGCATGCGGTCGGAAAGGGCTTGGTGTTCCGGGCATTTGCGTTGTGTTGTGACCTGTGCTCGCACGCGCGGCTGTCGCGCGCGAATGGGTTTGCACTGTTCTGGCGCGGCACGCCGGCCGCGATGTGTCGGCGAGGCACCGGAGGTGCCTCAGCGCGAGTACTAGCCGCTACAGTGGGCGATGCCCGAACGGATACGTCCCCAGTCGAGCCAGAACCGCCGGGTGAGTGTAGGGAGATCCGCGCCGTTCATCTGGCTGCACATCCTACGGAATCCCCACTCGTCTAGTCAACTTTCGTATTCACGTTCGCGCCGTCGGTGACGAAATCGACCTCGGTGAAGAAGCACGTGCGCTCGCCCGTATGGCACGCGGGGCCGTCGGGATGAACGTTGAGCAGCACCGCATCACCGTCACAGTCGATGCGAACCGCTCGCACGTGCATGATGTTCCCGCTGGTCTCGCCCTTCTCCCACAAGCGCTGCCGCGAGCGGCTGAAGAACGTCGCGCGGCCGGTGCGAAGCGTCGCTTCCCACGCGTCGCGATTCATGTGCGCGACCATCAGCACCTCCGACGTCGTCGCATTCTGCACGACCGCCGTGACCAGCCCGTCGTCGCCGAACCGCGGCCGGATGGGGTCGGTCACAAGCGGACCTCCACCCCATGATCGTGCAGGTAGCGCTTGGTCTCGGGGACGGGATAGGCGTCGAAGTGAAAGATGGATGCGGCAAGCGCCGCGGCGGCGCCCGCGCCGGCCAGCACGCCGCGCAGGTGCTCGGGGTTGCCGGCGCCACCACTGGCGATCACGGGCACGTCAACGGCCGCCACCACCTCTGCGGTCAGGTCGAGGTCGTACCCGTTCCTGGTCCCGTCCTGGTCCATCGACGTCAGCAGGATCTCGCCGGCACCGCGTTCGGCGGCTTCACGCGCCCAGTCCACCGCCATCCGCCCGGTGGCGTGACGCCCGCCGCGCGAGTACACCTCGTGACCACTCCCCCTTCGCCTCGCATCGATCGCGATCACGACGCACTGGCACCCGAACCGGCTCGCGGCCGCCTCGATGAGCGCCGGATCCTCGAGCGCCGCCGTGTTGATGGACACCTTGTCGGCACCGGCGCGGAGCAGGACGTCGATATCCGCGATGCTGCGTACGCCGCCGCCGACGGTCAGCGGGATGAACACCCGGTCGGCGGTTCGTTGCACGGCGTCGAGCAGGATCGCGCGCCCGTCACTCGACGCGGTGATGTCGAGGAACACGAGCTCGTCCGCCCGGTCCTCGTCATACCGGGCCGCGAGCTCGGCCGGGTCACCCGCATCGCGCAGGTCGACGAATGCGACGCCCTTCATCACCCGGCCCGCAACGACGTCGAGGCATGGGATGACCCGCTTGGCGAGGGTCATGAGGCGGCGCTCTCGACCGCCCGCATCGCGAGCGCGAGGTCGACCCGACCTTCGTAGAGCGCCTTGCCGACGATGACCCCGGCCGCTCCGGCGGCGGCGCAGGCGGTGATGTCGTCGAGGCTTCCGATACCCCCCGAGGCGATCACCGGCCCGCCGTACAGCTCGAGACAGCTGCGCAGCCCGTCGAGGTCGGGACCGGCGAGCAACCCGTCTCGCGCCGTGTCGGTGTACACGACACCCGCGGCGGGCCACGTTCGCCATTCGCGGAGCAGCTCTGCCGCCGTGGCTCCGTCCTCGGTCCATCCCTCCACCCGCGCGACGCCGGCGCGAACGTCGAGGCTGAGAAGGACGTGGCCGTGCGCGGCAACGCAGATCGCGATCGCAAGGTCCGGGTTTCTCGCGGCCACGCTGCCCACGATGACCAGCGAAGCGCCGGCGTCCAGCCAGCGCGCGGCTGCGTCGATGTCGCGAATGCCGCCTCCGACCTGCACCGCGCAGCCGGCCGCGACCGAAACCGCGACCATGCGCGCGACCGCGGCAACGCTGTCCGGCGCCGCCAATCCTCGAGCCGCGTCGAGATTCACCACGTGCAGGCGCGCAGCACCTGCATCGATGAATCTCCGGGCCGCAACCACCGGGTCAGCCGCGTAGACGGTCGCCTGCGCACGATCACCCTGCCGGAGCCGCACGCACCGGCCGCCCTGCACATCAACAGCGGGGATCACGTCCATGACTCACCCCGCGCGCTGCGCGGGCACGCGCGCCGCGCACATCGAGACGAAGTTCGCGTACACCCGCAACCCCGCGGCACCACTCTTCTCAGGGTGAAACTGCGTGCCCATCACCGAGCCTCGTTCGACGGCAGCGACCAGGTCGTCACCGTATGCGGTCACCGCGACAGTGTCACCCGGCTCGGACACCGCGGCGTACGAATGCACGAAATACATGTAGGCACCGGACGCGACACCGTCGAGCAGTGCTGACTCCCGCAGGGTCGTGATCGTGTTCCAGCCCATGTGGGGCACCTTGAGCCCGCCGCTTGGTGACAGCTCGACGACGTGTCCGCGCAGCAGTGCCAGGCCCTCGCCGCCGTGCCCCTCATCACTGCCATCGAAGAGCAGCTGGTGCCCGAGGCACACGCCGAGCACTGGCCGGTCGCGCCGCGCCAGCTCGCGCACCGCGTGGCCGAGACCCGTATCCGACAAGGCTCGCGCGGCAACCGAGAACGCACCGACCCCCGGGAGCACCACGCCGTCGCACGCGAGGATCGTGCCCGGGTCAGCGCTGATGACCGGCTCCGCGCCGGCGACCTGGAGCGCGCGCTCGACGCTGCGCAGGTTGCCGACCCCGTAGTCGCAGACTCCGACGCGCGGGGTCACAGCGTCCCTTTCGTCGACGGCACCCCACCACCCACGACGCGAAACGCCTCGCGCGTGGCGAGGCCGAGCGCCTTGAATGCGGCTTCGGCGATGTGATGGAGGTTGTCGCCGCGGATGCAGTCCAGGTGGATGGTGGCGCCGGCCGCCTGCGCATAGCCCTTGACGAATTCGGCGATGACCTCCACGTCGAAATCATTGATGCGTCCGTGCAGCGGCTCCATCGCGTAGACGACGTGTGGGCGGCGCCCGTAGTCGACGACACAGCGCACCAGTGACTCGTCGAGGGGCGCGTGCGCCTCCCCGAATCGCCTGATGCCGTCACGGTCGCCGAGCGCGTCGCTCACCGCCGCCCCGAGCACGAGGCCGACGTCCTCCACCAGGTGGTGCGCGTCGACGTCGATGTCACCGGCGCCCTCGAGCGCGACGTCCATGCCGCTGTACTTGGTGAACGCTTCGATCATGTGCTTGAAGAACGGCAGTGGCAAGGAGATCGCGGCGATGCCGGTGCCGTCGATGGTCACGTCCGCGCTGATCTGCGTCTCACGCGTGTCCCGCCGTATCGTGGCGGTGCGCAACCCCGACTTCATGGCTCCCGCGCGACGCGCATCCGAGCGCGAATCGCTCCCTCGTGCGCGGCCAGTCCCTCGGCCTCGGCGAGGCAGATCGCCACCGGCGCCAGCGCATCGAACTCGGCGTCCGAGAGATGCACGACGCTCGGCCATCGGACGAAGTCCATCACCGCGAGCGGTCCTCGATATCGAGCGGCCCCCTGGGTCGGCAGGGTGTGGTTCGGACCGGCGACGTAGTCTCCAATGCTCACCGGGGACATCGACCCGACGAACACCGCGCCCGCGTTGCGCACCGAGGCGCGCAGCGATTCCGCGGCGGCCCCCTGGAGCGAGAGATGCTCGGGGGCGAAGGCGGCCGCGAGCGTGACCATCTCCTCGGGGGACGTGCAGCGCACCACCGCCGCATGCCTGCCCGCCGCGATGCCGATGATCGCCTGCCGCACCGCATCGCCGGCGATACCGGCGAACCGTGTGGCGATCGACTCGGCGAGCACGGCGTCGTCGGTGAGACACACTGCCCAGGCGAGCGGATCGTGCTCGAGCTGCGACACCAGATCGGCGGCGACCATCTCGGGATCCGCCCCGGCGGTGGCGATGACGACGATCTCGCTCGGTCCGGCAAGCTGATCGATGCCCACGGCACCGAACACCTCGTGCTTCGCCAGGGTCACGAACGCGTTGCCGGGCCCCACGATCTTGTCCACCCTATCGATGCTCTCGGTGCCGAAAGCGAGCGCCGCGATCGCCTGCGCGCCACCAGCGGCGACCAGCTCGCGCACGCCGAGCAGATGCGCCGCGGCCGCGACCAGGGGATGGACCCCACCGCTCGGTGCCGGTGGGCTGGCGACCACGATGCGCTCGACCCCCGCAACCTGTGCGGGGATCACCGACATGAGCACGGTGCTCGGGTAGGCAGCGCGGCCGCCTGGCACGTAGCAGCCGACGCGACCGAGCGGCACCGGGTGCAGCCATGCGCCGCCCGCGCCGCGATCGAGCACGTCAACCTGCAGCGCGTGGAACTCGCGGAGCCGCTGCGCCGCGGCGGTGAGCGCATTGCGCAGCGGTTGCCCGAGCCCATCCCATGCCGCCTTCATGGTCGCGCGATCGACGTGGACCGCCTCGACGTCGACACCATCGATCCGGTACGTCCACTCGCGCAGCGCCGCGTCCCCGCGGGCACGGACATCGGCGATGATCTCGCGCACCGCGTCGCGCGCGTCGATCTCACGGTGAAAGAGTCGTTCGAGGCGCTCGGTGGTCGCCGGATCGATGTCGGTCGCGGAGAATCCCACGCGCTCGCGCCCGACGATGACGGCTCGGAACTGCGCTGGATCGAGAACGGCGAGCTCGATGGTCATGCGGCACCTGCGGTGAGGCGCAGAGCTGCGGCGCGGCGGAGCGCGAGCGCGAGTGCCCCCACCGACTCATTGCGAGTTCTTGAGCGCCGCATGGTTGGCGATCAGTCGAGCGGTGGAAGTCCCCGCCTCGGCGATCTCGACCAGGTTGTTCGCCGCCAGCGTCCGTCCGGTCGCGGTGATGTCGAGCACGCAGTCGGCGAGGCCGGTCAGCGGCGCAAGCTCCACCGACCCGTGCAGACGGATCACGACGACGTTCAACGAACGCGCGGCGAAGAAGCGGCGCGCGGATACCGGATATTTGGTCGCGACCCGCACCGCCTGCGGCCACACCCCACGCGCGAGCGCCGAATCGCGGGGAGCCGCGAGCACGAGGCGGCACTGACCGAAGCCGAGGTCGGCGAGCTCGTAGCATTCACGGCTGCTCTCCCAGAGCACGTCCTTGCCGACGATGCCGCATTCGCAGCCGCCCATCTCCACGTACACCGGCACATCTGTCGGGCGCACCTTCACATACACGTCGTCGCCGTCGCGAATGCTCAGCTCCCGGTCGAAACGCGCTGGATCGAGACGGGTGATCCCAGCCGCGTTGAGCAGGCCGCACGCGCTCTCGAACAGCGTTCCCCCAGGGAGCGCAACGCGCAAACCCTTCACGGCACTCGCGCAACGAGCGCAGCCACCGCCGCGTCGACGGTGCCGTGCTGGTCACGTCCAAGGTGTGACCAGCGAGCACCGGAAGGGCTCACCCTGACGTCACCGTGACCTCCCGCGGCGAGATCGCACGCGCAGGCAACGCCACGCCGGCGCAGGCCGCGGGCCAGTTCCAGCGCATCCGCATGCGCGCCGTCGTCCCAGCTGACCTGGAGCACATCGGGTGCGGCGAGCACGCCCGCGCGGCGCACGATGCTGTCCTGGCAGCGATCAACGTGAAGCACGAAGCCGGTTGCGGGGAGTGCGGCACCGAAGCGAGAGAGGAGCGTGTCGTACCGTCCCCCTGACCCCAGCGCGAAGCCCGAGTCCTCGCTGAAGACTTCGAAGGTCGGTCCGGTGTAGTAGCCCCAGTCGCGGACCGCGCCGAGATCAAGGTGCACGCGATCGGTGATGGCGTGCGCGTCGAGCAGATCCCACAGCTGGGCAAGTTCCTGGAGCGCGCGATGCGGCCGTTCGCCGCGGAGTTCCCCGGCGGCGGTGTCGAGGATGTCGCGGCCGCCGCGAAGCGTCGGAAACGCGAGCAGCAGGCGGCGCTCCGCGTCCGCGGCGTCGGTGCCGTCCAGCGCCGACTCGACCGCGACCAGGTCCCGGCGCGCGAGCGCGGCCAGCACCTCCTCGCGTGCGGTCGGGTCCAGCCCCGCGGAATCGAGCAGCCCGGGGATGAAGTCGGCGTGACCGACGTCGACCTGGATGTGCTCCACGCCACCGCGTTCGAGCGCCGCGGCGGCAAGCGCGATGCACTCGGCGTCGGCGGCCAGACCGCCGGCGCCGACAAGCTCGCATCCCGCCTGGAGGCTCTCGCGTCGCCGACCCGCGTTGAGCGCCTGATTGCGCAGCACCGAGCCGGCGTAGCAGAGGCGCAGTGGAAAAGGGCCGTCGTGGAGTTGGGTGGCGACCACGCGAGCCACACTCACCGTGCGCTCGCCCACGAGCGCGAGCAGCGCTCCATCCGAATCCATGAAGCGGAAGAGGGCCGACTGCTGGACGCCGCCGACACCTGCCGCGATGGTGTCCAGCGGCTCGATCAGCGGGGTGACCATGAAGCCGTAACCCCATGCCTCGAAGGTCTCGATGAGCCGATCGGTGAGCACCCGGCGGCGGCCGGCCGGACCGACGAGGTGATCGGCGAATCCATCGGCGCGCCCGCGAACCGATGCGCCGGGCGGCAGCGCGTCGAGGCCTGTCATGCGGGGATTCTACGTGCGACTCAGGATTGACCCGTCGAGATCCGAGATCGCGGCGAGCAGGCGATCGGTCGCCGCGGCGTCGCCGACGGTGATCCTCAGAGCGCCCTCCAGGCCGGGAACCGCGAAGTGGCGGACGAGGATCCGCGCATCCCGGAGGCGGGTTGCGATCGCGGCCGCGCTGACCCCCGAAGGCGGCGACGCGAACACGAAATTCGCATCCGAGGGCGGAACCGTCCATCCGAGTCCACGAAGTCGATCGCTCATGCGCGCGCGCTCGCGGAGCACCGTTTCGACGATGAGACGGTGATGCGCCTGATCCTCGAGTGCCGCGATCGCCCCGGCGATCGCACAGCGATCCACGGGGTACGAGTTGCGCACCGCGTTGAGGTCGGCGACCACCGCCTGGTCGCCGAGTGCGTATCCAACCCGAAGGCCCGCGAGCGCATGCGACTTCGACAGCGTCCGGACAACCAGCCAGTTCGTGTGCGCGGCAAGGAGCGGGACGCACGAGGCCGGCGCGAAATCGCAGTAGGCCTCGTCGATCGCGACCACACCTCCGGCCTCGCGCAGCCGGGTCTCCAGGATCGCGGGCGGGGTCCAGTGTCCGGTCGGTGCGTTCGGATTGACGACGACACGGAGAACGGCATGCCGGAGGGCGAACTCCGCCGGCAGCGAGCCGTCAGGGTCGAGCTCAACCGGATCGTCGCGGATCGAGAAGAGCGCCGCCAGCACCGGAAGCAGCGAGTACCCGGGCTCGGTGCGCACGACCGTGTCGCCCGGCGATGCGAACGCGCGAAAGCAGCAGTCGAGCACCTGGTCGGCACCGTTGGCGACGAACACCTGCTCCGGCTCGACGCGATGCCGGCGGGCGAGCGTGCTCCGCAAGGGCTCGGCGACCGGGCTCGGATAGCGAGCCAGGTCGGCGGCCGCGGCGGCGACGGCCGCGGCCACCGTCGCCGACGGTGGAAGCGGCGACTTGTTGCTGTTGAGCTTCAGCCAGCCGCCCGCATCCGACGGCTGCTCGCCCGGCGTGTATCCGAAATCGGCACCGAGCGATGCACGCAGGAACCTCGACACGGCGTGATCAGGACGATGCCGTTGCGCTCTGCATGGGTGGCGAAAGGATAGGTGGTTGACGCGATGGATCGACCGCTGCTACGCTGCACCCCGTCATGCAGACGTCCGCGCGCCTCGCTAAAAAAGCCGTCTCGCTCCCGAGGAGTGGGTTCCTTTGCGCACGGATGAGGTGACGGCGACCAGTTAGCACCGGATCAGATTCCGCGAAGAGCCCCTTCCTCGAAGGGGCTCTTTTCTTTTGTCCACCAGCACATTCGGAAGACATGAGCATCACCTCGTTTCGCATCATCGACAGCACGCTCCGCGAGGGCGAGCAGTTCGCGCTCGCTCATTTCACGGTTGAACAGAAGCTCGCCATCGCGAGCGCACTGGACCGATTCGGCGTCGATTACATGGAGCTCACCTCGCCGGTGGCGTCACCGCAATCGGAGTCGGATCTTCGCCGCCTGGCACGGACCGAACGGCATTTTCGCTTGCTCACCCACGTTCGGTGCAGCCTCGACGACGCGAGGCTCGCCGTCGATACCGGTGTTGACGGCGTCGACGTGCTCATCGCAACGTCGTCGCGGCTCCGTCCCGTCTCGCACGGCATGAGCATCGCCGAGATCATCGACGTCGGGACCGCCGTGGTCGGCGAGATCCGCAGCGCCGGCTGCGAAGCACGCTTCAGCACCGAGGACTCGTTTCGAAGTGACCCCGACGACCTGGTGCGCATCTATCGCGCGATCGACCGCGCGGGCGTGAACCGGGTCGGCCTCGCCGACACCGTCGGGGTCGCGACGCCGCCGCAGGTCCACGATCTGGTGTCGCTGGTGCGGCGGAACGTCGGCTGTGACATCGAGTTCCATGCTCACGACGACACCGGGTGCGCGGTGGCCAACGCGCTCGCGGCACTCGAGGCCGGGGCGACGCACATCGACACCACCATCCTCGGTATCGGGGAGCGCAATGGCATCGTCCCGCTCTCGGCGATGATGGCCCGGCTGGTGACCATCCAGCCCGAGCTGGTCGAGCACTACCGGCTCGAGATGCTGCCCGAGCTCGACGCGATGCTTGCGGAAATGCTCGGCGTCGCCGTCCCCTTCAACGCCGCGGTCACCGCCCCGACCGCGTTCCACCACAAGGCGGGGATGCACACCAAGGCGGTGCTCCTCGATCCCGGTGCCTACGAGGTGCTCGATCCCGCCCAGTTTGGACGCGAACGCAGCATTCTCGCCGGCCACCGCCTCGCCGGCCGCCACGCGATCGGCGATCGCGCCTCAACGCTCGGCGTCCGCCTCGACGACGCCCGTCTGCGAAGCCTCACCGCCGAGGTGAAGCGTCGCGGCGACGACGGGCCCCTCGACGTCGCGGCCCTCGACGCGTTGATCGTCAGCTGGGAACAGGCGTAGGAGATCGATATGGGAACCATCACCGAGGAACTGTTCAGCCGCCGCCTGGAGCGCCCGGTGCACGCGGGGGACACGGTCATCGCCGAGGTCGACGTCGCGATGGCGCACGACGTCACCGGCCCGCTCGCCATCGAGGCGTTCAGGAGCCTCGATCTGCCGCTCTGGGACGCGAGCCGCATCGTCTTCAACTTCGACCACGTCATGCCCGCCAACACGGTTGCGGCGGCGGAGCTGCACCGCGTCATCCGCGAGTTCTGCGTCGAGCACGCGATCACCAATCTCTTCGCCGAGGGCATCTGCCACCAGGTGATGGTCGATCGGCGCCTCGCCCAGCCTGGTGGCATCGTGGTCGGGGCCGACTCGCACAGCACGACCTACGGCGGCCTCGGGTGCTTCGCGACCGGCCTCGGGTCCACCGACATCGGCGTGGTCTTCGCTACGGGCAAGACCTGGTTCCGGATCCCGGAAACAGTTCGGATCGATGTGCGTGGCGCGCTCCCTCGCGGCGTGTACGCCAAGGACCTGGCGCTCCATGTGATCGCGCAGATGGGCGCCGATGGCGCCGACTACTGCGCGGTGGAATGGGGCGGCGAGGCGGTGGCGGCGATGAGCGTCGACGAGCGCCTGACGCTCTGCAACCTGAGCACCGACTTCGGCGCCAAGACCGGGATCGTGGAACCCGACGCGGTCACGTTCGCACACTCCGGCGGCGAGCCGGTGGACCTGCATCCGGTCCGACCCGAATACATGCGTACGCTGGTCGTCGACGCCGAGCGCCTGCGGCCGCAGGTCGCGGTGCACCCGAGCATCGACAACGTCCACAACATCGACGACGTTGCCGGGACTCCGCTCGACGAGGTGTTCATCGGCAGTTGCACAAACGGCCGGCTCAGCGACCTCGCCATCGCGGCCGCGATCCTCGCGGGGCACACTGTACATCCGAACACGCGGACGATCGTGGTACCCGCGTCGCGCGGCGTGTACCTGGAGGCGCTCGGCGCCGGTTACATCGAGACCTTCGCGCGCGCCGGTGCGCTGGTGCTCAACCCCGGGTGCGGCCCCTGCCTGGGACGGCAGCACGGCGTGGTCGGTCCCGGCGAGCGCGTGCTCTCGACCAGCAACCGCAACTACCCGGGCCGCATGGGCAGCCCGGACGCGCAGATCTTCCTGGCCTCGCCTGCGGTCGCCGCCGCATCCGCATTGGCGGGTGCGATCACCGATCCCGCCACCCTGGAGCTCGTCTCGTGAGCGGCCGCGTGTTCCTCCTCGGCGACGGAGTCAGCACCGACGCGATCATGCCGGGGCGCTACAACGTCACCACGGATCCCGACGCACTGCGGCGCAGCTGCCTGATCGAGGCCCGGCCAGACTTCGTCGAGACCGTGCAGCCCGGTGACGTCATCGTCGCCGGGCGCAACTTCGGCTGCGGCAGCTCCCGCGAGCACGCGCCGCTGTCCATCAAGCGCAACGGCATCGCGGCGGTGATCGCCGCCAGCTTCGCCCGCATCTTCTACCGCAACGCGGTGAACATCGGCCTGCCGGTGATCCGCTGCGCGGACGCGCACCGTGTCCTCCACGACGGGGACGAGGTCACAGTCGATGCGCTCAGCGGGACGATCGTTGCTTCGACGCTGACGCTGCACGGCGAGCCGCCGTCGGGCGTCGCCCTGCGCATCATCGAAGCCGGCTCGCTCGTGGACCTGATCCGGCGGGGCGGCTGGGCTGCCCTCGAGGAGGTGCGCCATGTGTCCTGAGTGCGACGCGCAGGTCGCGGTCGACGCGAGCGTCGAACGCGGTGAGGTCGTGACCTGCCCGGAGTGCAATGCCGAGCTCGAGGTGGTTGGGCTCGATCCTGCTCGCTTCGTGCTCGCTCCTCCGGAAGAAGTCGACTGGGGTGAGTGATCGCATGCTCATCGGCATGCTCTGCTCGCGCGTCCGCGTCGAGGAGAAGTTGTTGCGCGACGCGCTCGTGCACCGCGGGATCGACGTCGAGATCGTCGACGACCGGGAGCTGACCTTCACGCTGGCGCAACCCGTGCGGCGTTGGGACGCCGTGCTCGAACGGAGCATCTCGCAGACGCGCGGGCTCGCCGTGACCCGAGTTCTCGACTCGTGGGGAGTGCCAACCGTAAACCGTCATGCGGTGGCCGCCACCTGCGCGAGCAAGCTCGACACGTCGGTAGCGCTCGAGGTGGCGGGTGTTCCCACGCCGGCCACCGCGGTTGCGTTCTCACCCGAGGCCGCACTTCGCGCGTGCGAGGAGCTGGGCTTCCCGGTGGTGCTCAAGCCGGTCACCGGCTCGTGGGGCAGGTTGCTCGCGAAGATCAACGACCGCGACGCCGCCGAGGCGCTGTTCGAGCACAAGGCGCTGCTCGGCGGGCCCGAGCACTCGGTCTTCTACCTGCAACGACACGTCGACAAGCCGGGTCGTGACATCCGCGCGTTCGTGGTGGGCGACGAGGTCGTCTGCGCGATCTACCGGGAGTCCGAGCACTGGGTCACCAATACGGCGCGCGGCGCCAGGACGCGCGACTGCCCTGTCGACGCGACCCTGCGCCGGCTGTCGCTGAGCGCGGCGGCTGCGGTCGGCGGCGGGGTCCTGGCGATCGATCTGCTCGAGGATCGCGACCGGCTGCTGGTCAGCGAGGTCAACGCGACCATGGAGTTCAAGAACTCGATCGACGTGACCGGCGTCGACATTCCCGGACGTGTCGCCGACCACGTCCGCGAGGTCGCTCGCGGCGCGAAGGTTGCGGTGGGAGGCTGAGGTGGCGCTGGGTATAGACGTTGCGACGCACACGAGAATCGAGGTCGCCGAGCTGCTCACCGCGATGCTTTCGGTGCCCAGTCCGAGCGGCGAGGAAGACGCGGTGGCGTCGCTGCTGGTCTCGCGGCTGCTGCGCGCCGGCTTCGATGTCGACGTCGATGCCGCCGGCAACGTGGTGGCCGGATGGGGCGAGGGCGCGGAGACGATCGCGCTCGTCGGGCACATCGACACCGTCCCCGGTCACATCGGCGTCCGCCGCGACGGCGATCTCCTCCACGGGCGAGGCGCCGTCGACGCCAAGGGTCCGCTCGCGGCGGCGATCGCCGCGGTCAGCCGGCAGCCCCGCGACGGCGGGCGACGCTACGTGATCGTCGGTGCCGTCGAGGAGGAGACGACATCACGGGGAGCGCGCCACCTGGCGGCGTCGATCCCGGCTCCATCCGCACTGGTGATTCTCGAGCCGAGTGGCTGGGACGCGGTGACCATCGGATACAAGGGGAGCCTGCGGCTGCGCGCGAGCGTCGACCAGCCACACGCCCACGGCGCGGGTCGCGAGCCGAGCGCGCCCGACCGCTGTGTCGCCCTGGTTCGAGCGCTCCAGGATCGCGCCGGGCAGTCCGGTGGCGACGCGGGTGTCTTCGACCGGGTGGACGTCCGAGTGCTGGGGTTCGAACTCGGGGAGCGATGGCTTGACCGATCGGGCGAGCGTGGATCTTGGTGTTCGGACTCCCCGGGGTGCGAAGTGGACGCGCTGATCGAGGTCGCGCGATCCTCGGCGCCCACCGCCACACTGACCGTTCTCGGCCGCGAACCGGGGGTGCGCACCGACCGGCGCAGCCGGCTTGCCCGCGGCTTCGTCAGCGCCATCCGCACGCGGGGCGGGACACCGCGATTCAAGCTCAAGACCGGGACGTCCGACCTCAACATCCTCGGTCCCGCGTGGGGGTGCCAGGCGGTGGCGTACGGACCCGGCGACTCGCAGCTCGATCACACACCGCGCGAGCACGTCTCGATCGCGGAGCTCGAGCGGGCGGTTTCGGTGCTCGAACTCGCCCTGGGCGCCGGATGATCCGCGCGGCGGTGGTGGGAGGCGCCGGGTACGCGGGCGGTGAGGTGTTGCGCCTGCTCGCCGGCCACCCTGAGGTCGAGGTCGTCCAGGTCACCTCCGAGCGTCTCGCCGGAAAGCCCGTTGCCTCCCTCCATCCGCCGTTGCGGGGCCGCACCGAGCTGCGCTTCTCGACACGCGACACGCTCGGTGATTCAGACGTCGTGTTCGCGGCCATGAGTCACAGCGAGTTCGAGCGCGGCGATCGATCAACTCCGCGCCGCAGCGCCGGTCGTGATCGACTTGGGCGCCGACTTCCGGTTGCGCGACGCGGGGGACTACCCACGCTGGTACGGCTGGACTCACCCGTCGCCGGAGCTGCTCGCCACCGCCGTGTACGGCCTCGTCGAGATGCACCGCCCGGAGATCGCGTCGGCGTCGCTCATCGCCGCCGGAGGGTGTCTCGCGACCGCGTCGATTCTCGGCCTCGCCCCGCTCGCCTGCGCCGGGCTGCTCGACCCCGCCATCCCGGTGGTCGTGGAAGCCAAGGTCGGCTCCTCCGCCGGCGGATCACAGGCGGGAGACGCGACCCACCACGCGCACCGAAGTGGCGAGATCCGCTCCTACGCGCCCACGGGCCACCGCCACACCGCGGAGATCGTGCAGGAACTCCACCTCGGCTCTGTGGCGTTCTCCGCGACCGCCGTCGAGGCGGTTCGGGGCGTGCTCGTCACCGCCCACGCGTTCATCAACGCCGACCTCGACGATCGCGAGCTCTGGCGCGTCTATCGATCTCGATACGGCTCCGAGCCGTTCGTGCGCATCGTCAAGTCGCGCACCGGTCTGCACCGCTCTCCTTCCCCGAAGCTGCTCAGCGGGACCAATTACTGCGACGTCGGCTTCGAGCGCGACCCGCATTCGCGCCGCGTGGTCGTCACCGCCGCCCTCGACAACCTGGTCAAGGGATCAGCCGGTCAGGCGGTGCAGGCGTGCAACGTCCGCCACGGCTTCCCCGAGACGCTCGGGCTCGAGTTCGGCGGCCTGTACCCGATCTGATGATCGTCGTGAAGATCGGCGGGAGTGTTCGCCGGCTCGACCCGCTCCTCGAGGACATCGCGACCACCACCGAGCAGACGGTCGTGGTGCACGGCGCCAGCCGGGAGCTCGACGACCTCTCCACCCGGCTCGGCAGCCCGCCCCGGATGGTCGAATCGGAGCGCGGGGACGTGAGCAGGTTCACCGACGCGACGACCATGGACCACTTCCTCATGGCATATGCGGGACGGGCGAACAAGCGGATCGTCGAGCGGCTCCGGCAGCTCGGCGTCAACGCCTTCGGCCTGTGCGGTCTCGACGGCGCTGTGGTGCGGGGGACGCGCCGGCCCACCCTGCGGATTCGGGAGAACGGCCGGACCAGGGTGCTCCACGGCAACCATGTGGGGCGCATCGATGCCGTCGACGCGGTGCTGCTGGGCAGGCTGCTCGCAGGCGGGGTCACCCCGGTGATCTGCCCGCCGATCGCCTCGGAGGATGGAACCGCGATCAATGTCGACGGGGACCGGCTCGCCGCCGAGATCGCGGTCGCGCTCGGCGCGACTCTGCTCATCATCTTCGCCGATACGCCGGGACTCCTCCGCGACCCCGCCGACGAGACGAGCCTCATCGGACGGCTCTCGCCCCGCGAGGCGGAACACTTGATTCCGTCCATCGGAGGCAGGGCGCGGGTCAAGCTGCGCGCCAGTGCCGAGGCGCGGCTTCGCGGCGTCGGCGCCGTCTGCGTCGCGGACGGGCGCGTGCCGCGACCGTTGTTCAGCGCCTTCTCCGGAGCCGGAACCTGGGTGCGTTAGGGACCCGTCGGCTACGCTGACCGCCACGTCCATGGTGCAGCGTTCTTTTTTTGGGACATCGACCACGATCGCCTTCGCCCATCGCGGGGGCGGCGGCGAGGCCCCGGAGAACACGCTGCCCGCGTTCGAGGCCGCCGTCGCCATGGGGTACCGATACCTGGAGACCGACGTCCAGGTGACCAGTGACGGCGTGCTCCTCGTGTTCCACGACAGCAGCCTCGAACGCCTGACCGATCGCGTGGGGAGGGTCTGCGAGCTCTCCCTCGACGAGGTTCGCGAGGCCGACGCCGGGTACGCATTCACTCCCGACGGAGGCCTGACCTACCCCCATCGCGGCACCGGGATCGTGATCCCGACGCTAGAGGAGCTGCTCTCTCGCTGGGACGACGTCTACCTCAACATCGATGCCAAGGCGGATGACACAGTCGCTCCGCTGGTCGCGCTCGTCAAGCGCATGGATGCGTTCAATCGCGTGTGCATCGGGTCGTTCTCCGATCGACGGGTCGCGCGCATCCGGGCGCTCGCGGACGGACGGATCTGCTCGTCGATGGGACAGGTGGCGACGGTGATGGCGTACGCCGCATCGAGGACGGGCAGGATGCCCCGGTTCCACGCCGACTGCCTCCAGGTGCCGCCGCGCTGGAGCAGGTTTCGAATCGACAGGCGGTTCGTGAACGCGGCGCACCACGCCGGGCTCCCGGTCCATCTGTGGACCGTTGACGACGAGACCGAGATGGAGTTCTCCTCGACATCGGTGTCGACGGCATCATGACCGACCGTCCTCGGATCCTTAAACAGGTCCTGGAAGCGCGGGGTCTGTGGTGATCGCGGCAGCGCGCTATCGTGAAGCGGATGCTGCCCTCTGATTCCGGGGTGCGGTACATCCCGGCTGGCGATGACGCCGACTGGTACCAGCCGGACGAGCATCTGCGCTGGCTGACCCGCCGGACCGTCGGCGAGACCGCGTGGCCGGTCGTCGAGGGGGCGCTCCGCGAGCTCGGCACGCTGGTGCCACGGGTAATCGAGCCACTGGCCCGTGCCGCGGACCGGCACCCGCCGGTGCTGCGCTCGTACAACGGTCGCGGGGAGCGCGTCGACGAGATCGAATTCCATCCGGCGTACAAGCAGCTCGAATCGACGGTCCTGGGCTTCGGCGCGGTGCGCGCCGCCTACGCGCCCGGATGGCGCGGGCTCCCCGGACGCGCGCCGCGAAGCCTGGTCACCGCGATGCTCTATCTCCTGCTCGAGTCCGACCAGGCGGTCACCGGCTGTCCCATCGGGATGATGGACGCCGCCGCTCGCTGCCTCGAACGCAACGACCCGTCCCTGGCCGCACGCTTTGTTCCCGGCATCATCGACGACGCCGGCAGGCACCTCACGGTCGCGATGTTCCTCACCGAGAAGGCCGGCGGATCGGATGTGGGCGCGAACGAGAGCGTAGCCGCTCCCGCGGGCGATGGCACCTGGCGCCTCTCCGGCGAGAAATGGTTCGCGAGCTGCGCGCACAGCGATCTGATCCTGGTGCTCGCCCGACCGGTGGGCGCCGCCCCCGGACCGCGAGGGCTCGGCCTCTTCCTGATGCCACGTCTGCTCGAGGACGGAACACGCAACACCTTCATCATCCACCGCCTCAAGGAGAAGTTCGGCACCCACGCGATGGCGTCGGCCGAGGTCGGCCTGCGCGACTTGTTCGCGTGGCAGGTGGGTGCCCTCGAGCGTGGCCTGCCCCAGATGATGGACATGGTCAACGCGACCCGGATCGGTATCGCCACCGCCACCGCCGGCGCCATGCGGCGCAGCGCGTTCGAGGCGTTGACACACACGCGGGGGCGATCGACGTTCGGGCGGCGGCTCGATCTCCACCCCTTGATGCGCGACACGCTCGCGGAGCTCGTGGTGGACTCGGTCGCAGGCCTCAGCGCCGCGATGGGCGTCGCAGACCTCTCCGATCGCGCGGACTCCGGCGACCGCGAAGCCGGCGACGCCCTGCGACTCCTCACCCCACTCTTCAAGATGCACGGCACCGAGCGCGCCCGAGTCTGCGCCACCGAGGGCATGGAGGTTCGCGGCGGCAACGGGTTCATCGAGGACTGGCCCGACGCGCGGCTGCTGCGTGATGTCTACGTGCACGCGATCTGGGAGGGATCGGGCAACGTGATCGCGCTCGACGTGCAGCGCGCCATCGAGCACGGCGCGCTGCCCGGCTTCCTGGGCGACAGCGAGCGCCGGGCCGAGGGGGTCTCGAGCGGCGGAGCTGTCGCGCCCCTGGGTGGAGTGCTCATCGACACGCTCCAGCGCCTCGAGATCCAGCTGCGGGCGTTGAACGGCATCGACGATCCGGACGCGAGACAGCTGCCGCTGCGTCGCATCGCGCGACGCATGGCCACAATCGCGATCGGTGCGCGGCTTGCCGAGCAGGCCAACCAGTTCGCGGCCGACACCGGCAGCGGACGCCTCGGCTGGATCGCGGCCCGCTATCTCTGCCGGCTCGGCGGCGAGCCCTCACTCACGCGGTTCGCCGATGACGCCTCGTGGCTGCCCCATGCTGACGCGTTGCTCCACGGCGGCGAGGTCCCGGTGGACGTGGCGACGGCGGCGGCGCGACGCACCGCGGCGGCCCTCGGGGCGCCAGGCGCCCTGGTCTCCGTCTAAGCCCCGACCACCAGGGCGAAGGCGAATCCGTCCCAGCCCTTGACCCCGACCGTCTGGATCACCGCCGGGGCGATCCGGCGATCGGCCCCCATCTGCTCGATGAGGCGGCGCATGCCCTCGGCATCTGGATCGTCGCTGCCGGTGTCGATCAGCTTCCCCTGGCGCACCACGTTGTCCACGACGATGAGGCTGCCGGGATGCGAGAGGTCGACGGCCGCGCTGAAGTACGCGGGCGTGTTGCGTTTGTCGGCGTCGATGAAGACGAGATCGAAGGGCTCGCCACGATCGGCTCGCAACGCCGCGAGGCTGTCGAGCGCCGCGCCGACCCGCACCTCGACCTTGCCGTCCAGCCCGGCGCGGGCGATGTTGCCGCGCGCGACCTCGGCGTGGTGCTCGTCGAGCTCGAGGCTGATCAGCCGGCCGTCGTCGGGCAGCGCGCGCCCCATCCAGATGGCGCTGTACCCGCCGAGCGTGCCGATCTCGAGAATCCGGCGGGCGTGGATCGCGCGCGCCAGCACGTTGAGAAACTGCCCCTGGGCGGGGGACACAGCGATGTTCGGGAGACTGGCGCTGTCCCTGATCGCCGCCTCGAGCACCGGGTCGGCGGGTTGGAGCTCGCCGGTGGTGTACGCGTCGACGGCGTCCCAGCGATCGTCATTCATTGACCGCAGTCTACCGACGCCGGGCCACCCACACCTCCTCCGACGGCCAGCGCCTCGCCCAGTCCAGGGTCACATGCGGGTAGCGCGTGGTCGCGGTGCTCGAGGGGCGGAGCTCGATCAGGGCCTCGATGTCGAAACCCGAGCCGCGGAGGAGACGGATCCAGTCGCCGTGGTTGAGATGGAATTCGACGCTCTCGTCGTCGGGCCACTCGAATCGATGCATCCCGAAGTAGTCGCGCCGGAGTTCGGTGCCCGCGGGTCCGTCGGCGTCGGAATCGGTCATGGTGAGCATCAGCAAAGCACCATTGCCGAGGAAGATCAGCCGGCCTCCAGGACGGAGCAGCCGGGCGGCCTCGGGGATCCAGCGGTACGGGTCGCACCAGATCGCCGCGCCGTACTCGCTGATCGCCAGGTCGAATGTGGCATCGGCGAGCGGGACCGCCTCGGCGCTGGCGTGGATCAGCGGGAAGTGAAGCTCGGTGCTCATCCTGGAGTGCACGGGCGGTGGCGAGCTGGTTCTCGGACAGGTCGATCCCGACCGGCCTCGCGCCGCGGCGCGTGAGCCATGCCGACACGTAGGCGGTGCCGCACCCCAGCTCGATGGTGTCGAGGCCGGCGACGTCGGGGAGGATGCGCGCGTCGCTCTCCGGTATGCCCCAGATACCCCAGGAGGGCTGCCCAGCGGCCCAGTTTCGGCGCCCCGGCTCGGCGTACTTGGCCGCCGACATGTTCCAGGAGGCGCGATTGCGGGCGATGTGATCGCCGCTCTCGTCTGCAGTCATCGCCGGCGACTGTAACCGGGAATTGGGGTGGCCAGCGGGATTCGAACCCGCGACCTCCAGGGCCACAACCTGGCACTCTAACCAGCTGAGCTATGGCCACCATAAGTCTCCGCAGAGGAGGCTCGGCGATTATATGGCGCGGTGACCGGCGTTCCGGACGAATCAGCGCAGGTACACTCGCCGCGCGCCCCCGTAGCTCAGCGGATAGAGCAGCGAGCTTCTAACTCGACGGCCGTGGGTTCAACTCCTACCGGGGGCGCCACTCCGTTGGACACGTGGTGGGGAAGGCTTTCCGAATGACAGACTCCGCCGGCTCGGTGCGTGAACACGCGGCCACGCAGGCTCCGTGGACCGGACTTGCGGCCGGCGTCGCGCTGATCGTAGCGTTCCGCATCCCCGCGTTTCTCGAGCCGCGGTGGTATTCCGACGAGAGCACCTACGCCTACGTCGGACGCACCGTCTTCGGTGGCGGCGTTCTCTACCGTTCACCGGGCGCGTGGGACAACAAACCGCCGGTGCAGTACTGGACCTACGGGATCGTGACCCACTTTCTCGGGTACACGGAAGCCGCGATCCACCTGGTCCCGTTTGTGAGCGCGATCGCCTCGGTGATTGGTGTCGGCTGGGGCGTGGCCCGGCTCACCGGTTCGCGACGGCGCGCCGCCATCGCCTGCGTGCTGGCCGCGTTGCTCATCGGCCCACCCATCTTCGATTCCGAGCTCTTCCTGCCGGAGGGGGCGCTGATCGGCCCGATGACCTGGGCGGGCATGCTGATGCTCGTCTCCGTCGCCTCGCCATGGTGGGCGGCACGGCACCACTGGGCGCCGTACGCCGCCGGTGCGCTGGCCTCGATCGCGCTCGGGATGCAGCAGACGGTGATCGCCGACATCGTCATCATCGCGATCATCCTGCTCATCGCGCGGCCGGCGCGATGGACAGATCTGCTTCGCTTCTTCGGGGCGGGGCTCGTGGTCACAGCGCTCTGGCTGGTGCCGACGATCATCGCGTCGGGCGTGGGCGCGACCTGGTTTGCGATCGTCGCGTTCTACGGGATCTACGCCCACAACTCCCTTCCGCTCACCCTGCTCGCGCGGGTGCTCCACTTCGCGGGGATCGCCGCAGGGGTGGTCGCGATCGTCCTTGGCGCGGCGCTGGTCGCACGCCGAACCCGCAACTGCTTCTGGATGCTCTGGTTGCTCGCGGGAATCGATCTCCTCGTCGCGGGATCGGCCCACTTCCCCTATCCGCATCTGCTGCTGCCGTCGATCCCATGGATCTGCTCGGCGCTCGCGGCGACGCCCTGGGATCGGGCGTCCGTGCTCGTCACCGGCGCACGCGGACACCGGCTCTGGTTGGGTGCGGCGCTGCTCTCGGCCGGCGTGCTGGTCGCCGCCGCGGAGGGTTCCTATGCCGGCTCGTACTGGATCAATGGTCGCAGCCTGTCCACGTATTACGCCGATGGCTACGCCGGGCTGGTGAACAGTTCGGAACGAACCCGCTGGCAGAACGGCTTCTCCCACAACGTCGTCTTCGACGAGACGGTCGCCGCATGGCTGGACGCGCACCACTACGCCAACGCCTCAGCCGTCGTCTGGAACACCTCGGACGAATGGGTCTACCTCTTGACCCCGCTCAACACCGTGCTGCCGACGGTCGGCCTCTTCAACGATGACGTGCTCCTGGGGAGCCGCGGGGCGATCGGTCCGTACATCGCCCGCCACCGGCCCACGATCATCGTGCTCAACCGGCCGAGCCTGGTGCTCCGGCCCGCCATCATCCCGCTGCTCGCCCAGTACTACGTGGCGGCGTACAGCGCCGGCCTGGACACGGTGTACGTCGTGCGATCCCAGCCGCGGGCGGCGAGCTCGGCGACACGACGGCGGCGCGGCGATGCCGGCCGCTCAGCCGCCTGAGCGCACGTAGAGCTGGATGCCGTCAGCATCCATCACCTGGCGGTAGTCGTGGCCGCCGATGAACGCGCGGATATCACTCAGGTTCTCGATCCCTACTGGGGTCACAAGGATCAATTGCGGGGGCATTGCGTTCATCCTCGACAGGATTCCGGCGGTGCCATTCTCGAGTGCGAGGGTCACGTAGAGCGGACCGCTGCGTGTCGGTGGCAGGAGGTCGTCATCGACCAGGGGCCAGGCGAGATTCGTCCACAGCATGGCGGTCACCCCGACGAGGTTGTGACTGCTGATCCATGCCTCGGCCTCGTGCTCGCCGTAATTGAGCGCGCCGAAATACGTGTCGTAGTCGAACTGCGATACCGAGCCCGTCACGTAGCCGGCCGCGTTGGCGTAATACCCGACACTCCACACGGTCGATCGGTATCCGGCCATGAAGAGCGACCACCCCGTCGACGCGATCGCCGCGAAGACGGCACCGGCGAGCAGCACGCGGGGACGGCGCAGACGTTGTGACAGACGATCGTGGTGACGCGATACCAGGCCGGTGACGAGCAGGACCAGCGGGATCACCACCGGCAGCAGAAAATGCTCGTACGAATACCCCGCCGCGACCGCCGTGAACAGCAGCGCGGTTGCCCAGATGCGTACGAGCTCGAGGCGCCCGTCCGCCGCGGTGCGGTAGAACCATGCCGCCGCGACCATGCCGAGGACCACGCCGGCGCGCACGAGGTAGGCCGGCAGCCGGTCGCCGAGCGCGTCGTTGAGGTAGTCGACATACGACGACACCAGTGCGAACCAGACGTTGTGCGCGCCGGCGCTCATGACGAACGGGACGATCACGGCCGCCACCATGAGCGCGAAGGTTCCGCCGACGATCAGCATCGTCCGCCAGTTGCGGCGCACCAGGCACCAGAGCACGATCGACGCGCAGTCGGCGAGCGCGGTCTGCTGAATGAGGAAGCCGCAACAGAGCAGCACGCCGATCGAGGCGAGCGTGATCGCACGCGGCCTTCGCGCTCCCGGACCGGCGGACGAGCAGAGGAACCACACCATCGCGACGGTCACGGGTCCGATCAGCAGGCTTTCGGGGAGCGCGAGGTTGCCGTCGAGCATCGGCGAGCCGATGATCACCGCGATCACCAGGCCACCCCACAACGCCGCTCGTCTCGACAGCAGGCGCGACATGCCCCACACGGCGGCGACCATCGCAGCCAGCCCGCTCAGCATGGTCAGGGCGTGAAGCCCCGCCTCGCTGGTCCCGAAGAGCTTCCCGCTGAGTGCGTAGATGCCGATCAGCAGCGGCGGTTTGTTGTTCCAGGCGTTGACGTAGAGCCCGTAGCCGAGATGGGTGAGCCAGGCGGTCGACGCGTAGCCCGCCTCGTCCTGATACCACTGCGGTTCGATGAGCGAAGGGATGCGCAGGAGCAGGTACAGCCCCACCGGCAGGATGATGTACAGGTTGCGTTTCAAGCGTGCGGACCTCGGTGAAGCGCCATCCCGTAGCATCGCCCTGAGTGAGCGAAGCCCCGGTCTCGACCCGCCTCCACCTGGTTCGCCACTGTGACGTTCGCAATCCGAACGGCGTCCTCTACGGCCATCTTCCAGATTTTCCACTCAGCGAGAAGGGGGTCAAGCAGGCGCATGCGCTCGGCCGCTACTTCGCGCGCACCAGCACGCGACAGATCTACTCGAGTCCGCTCGAACGCGCCCGGCAGACTGCCGAGATCATCGCGTCGTACCTCAACTCCGTGCCGATCACCTACACCGACGACCTGATCGAAACCCGGTTCGGCCTCTACCTCCAGGGCGTCCCGCCCAGGCAGGTGCCGTGGCGCCGCCCGCTCTGGCTCATCCACATGGTGTGGCCGGGTCTCCTCGGCAACGACGAGACCATCGCCGAGCTGGCCGCGCGCATCCGCCTCCCGCTCTTGCGACTGATCGCCGACCATCCCGGTGAAGGCGGCATCTGCGTCAGCCACGGCGACCCGATCCAGGGGTTCTGGGTGGCCTCCGAGGGCCGGCCCCGCTACGCGCTCCACCGCCTGCAGTGTGCCAAAGGAGGGCTCCTCGAGCTCGATTACGAGGGCGAGGCGCTGCGCCACCTCGCCTACCTCTCCCCCGCACGGGTTGCCGAGCTCGCGCCGGGACGTGATCAGACCGAGGCCGGTTCTCGGTCGGGGACCTGAGGCTCACCACTCGCATCCGAAGACCAGCGCCGATCGAGGGTGATCGGCTGGCGCCGCTTGCGCTGGCGGCGCTCGAGGAAGGGACGCAGGTAGAGCTTGGTGAGCAGGCCGGTCATGATCAGGATGAACGACGTGTAGACGAGCAGGACACCCTGGTCGTCGTTGACCTGGAACAGCGAGTACTGGGTCACCGACGGGAAGGAGATCGAGAAGTCGACGGTCTCGCCGTTGGCGGTGTCGATCGGCAGCGGCAGGGTCTGACCGAGGGTGATCGGGATCACCTGCGCGTTGGTGAAATACGGCTTCATCCCGGACGTGTTGAGTTGATTCACGTTCTGCGAAGCGCCACTGTTCAGCCCGAGGTTGCCGACGTACAGCTGCATCTCGAGCACCGGGTTGCGCGGCGCGACCCCACCCGGTCCGTACGTCGTGGCCGTCGGGTCGATGGATCCGTTGCTGCCGACCGATGCGATCGGCGTCGCGTCGGGGAAGAACGACATCTTGGCCCCCAACTGCACCGCCTGCGCGGCGCCCGGGATCGTGTAGTTGAAGTCCGGGACCTTGAGGACGCCGTCCCCCAACGCCTTGTTGCCGATGTTGTTGGGATCGTCGAAGAACTGGATGGCCCCGTCGTACACGATCTGTCCGGCGGGATTCTTCACGACGATCGTCGGCGCCCAGCCGTAGTCCTGCTGGTACACGTTGACGTTGTTGACACTGAGGAAATCGTTGACCAGGATGTCCCTGGTCTCCACCTTCCTGCCGCGGTCGAAGACGCTCACGTTGCTGACGTAGTTGCTCGCCTCGCCATTGGCGGCATACGTCGCCTCGAAGCTGTTGAGACGCAATGTGAAGGGCGCGTAGTTACCGTGGAAGAGCAGCCCCTGCTGAAGGGTGTCGTATCCGGCAGGCGTGTTGGTGAAGCTCTGACCCTGGGTGAGCGTCACCAGACCCTGGTACCCGGTGGCCTTGCCCCACACCACCGCGATGAGCAACAGGAAGAACGAGCTGTGAAAGAGCCACGATCCCCACTCGCCCCAGTACTGCGGCGTGCGCTTGTATCCGTGCGCGGTGCGCATGATCAGGGCCCGGCCACGGCGTATCACGCACCATCCGAGCGACACGTAGAGCAGGCCGAGCAGCACGTAGAAGACTGGTGAGACGAACACCTGGGTGAGCGGCAGCTGGAGGTCGGCGAAGAGCACGTTCAGGTTGGGCCACGCGGTCAGGAACGCCTCGACCTTGCCCGGATCCGACGTGTTCTGCTGGGGGACGAACGAGCCGATGAGGACGATTGCGAGGATCCCGAGCAGGAAAAAGATCGCGGTGCGCATCCGCGTGTACTCGTGCCAGTACCTCCCGGCGACCTCCCCGACCTTGCCTCTCACCGCAAAGCGCCTGAGCGCAGTAAGCCTTTCGGGTCGAATGCGCCGGCGAGCGCCGGCTCCCAGGTTCGCGTCCCCGGCGGTCTGGATGTCGCCGTGCGCCCTGCTGCAGGCTCGAGCCGGAACGTGACCGCCGCGATGATCGCCAGACGACCGGCGCTTCCCAGCAGGACCGCGAGCAGGTCGTAGCCGACCACGTCCTTGAGCGCGGCGCCGCCCGCCTTGACGGCTTCGCCCGTGGAGAGGACCGCCTCCACGCCCGCCAGGGAGCGCCGAGGCACCTCGCCGCGAGCCACCAGCGTGCCCACATGTTCCGAACCGGTGTCCTCGTCCAGGCCGACGATCACGAGCTTGGCCTCGGCCACCGACGACCGCACCCGAGCGACCGTCGCGCCCGCCCCGGCGCGGACGGTGAGACCCGCCGCGGCCACATGGATGTCGGCCAGCCGGTGCACGCTGAGGATGATCCCACCGTGCTCAGGAGCGCCTGCCGGCGCGCCAGCGGTCCCGCTGGTCACGATCATCGGGACAGCGTGCTGATTGCAGAGGTTCGCGACCAGCGCTAGCGCGTGCACGTCACCCGGGCTGACCACGTCGCCGGCGACGCCGTCGGGTGCAACGATCTCGACCATCTGCGCGCGCAGCTCGTCGTTCACACGATCAACCCTCTGAGCGACGCCGACGCCGCGGTGTAGACGAGCACGATCATGACTCCGAGGATGAGCGTGCCCGCAGTCGTCGCGACCAGGACCGCACTGCCGGCGAACCCGGTGCGCGACCAGCGGTACTCCTCGGCTCCCACGGCGGGGCGCTGGTACATGAGCAATCCAACTCGGAGGTAGTAGAACGCCGACACCGCGCTGGTTGCGATCCCCCAGAGCGCGAGCGGGACCTGACCCGCATTGACGGCGGCCGTGAAGACGAGGAACTTCCCGAAGAAGCCGGCGGTGGGCGGAAACCCGCCGAGCGAGAACAGGAAGAGCGCCATGCTGGCGGCCACGAAAGGACGGCGATGGGCGAGACCGCGCAGGCCGTCGTAGCTGTCGAGATCCTCACCGCGTCCCGCCATGATGGTGATGACCGCGAACGCGCCGAGGTTGCCGGCAGCATAGGCTGCGAGGTAGTACAGCACCGCGATCGTCCCGAACGAGCTCGCCTGCCCCGACGGCAGCAGCACGGGGCCGACGGCCACGCCGATGAGGATGTACCCGGCCTGGGCGATGCTCGAGTACGCGAGCATGCGCTTGACGCTCGTCTGCGTGAGCGCGGCGATGTTGCCGACCACCATCGACGTGATCGCCACCAGCGCGACCACCGGCTCCCAGTGCTGGTAGAAGTGGGTTCCCCCACCGTCGAACGTGTACGTGAAGACGCGCACAAGCGCCGCGAACGCGGCCACCTTGGTGGTCACGCTCATGAATGTCGTCACCGACGTCGGCGCGCCCTGGTACACGTCGGGCGTCCAGGAGTGAAATGGCGCCGCCGAAACCTTGAATGCGAATCCGATGAACAGCAGCAGCACGCCGGCGAGCAGAAGTGGATCGACGGCGATGGTGGTCTGGCTCTGAATCGCCGCGGCGATCTGTGCCAGCTGGGTGTGCCCGGTCTCGCCGTAGATGAGCGCCATGCCGAAGAGCAGGAATCCGGAGGCGAAGCCGCCGAGCAGCAGGTACTTCAGCGCCGCTTCCTGGGAGCGTTCCTCGTGGCGCGAGAAGCCACTCAGCACGTAGAGGGCCAGTGAGAGCAGCTCGATGGCCAGGAAGATGACCATCAGGCTCGTCGCCCCGGCGAGCAGCATCATCCCGAGGGTGGCGGCGAGGATGAGCGCGTAGTACTCGCCGTAATGCAGACCCCGCCGGTTGAGATAGCTCGGACTGATCATGACCACGAGCCCGGCGCTCACCAGCAGGATCGCGTCGACGAACAGCGCGAAACGGTCGTAGGCGAAGGAGCCCGAGTAGACCAGGCGGCCGGGATTCGCGTCGAACCACGCCCAGACCGTGACCCCGAACGTGGCCGCGATACCAACAAGGGCGATGCCCGCGAGCCACGTCCGCCGGGACGGTGGGATGACCAGATCCAGGAGCATGAGCAGCAGGAACGCGCCACCGAGGACAAGCTCCGGAAGGATCCCGACGAGGTCACGTCCGCCCGGAAACGTCAGCGGGACCGGCGAGGCCGCGATCAGCATCACTGCGTCGCCGGGTTCGACGCTGCGGGCTGGATCAGGTTCACCACGGTGCTCACCGACCCGGTGGAGACGTCGGTGATGGGCTTGGGGTACAGCCCGATGAAGATCATCAATGCGACCAGCGGCACCAGCAGGAGTCCCTCGCCGATGCGCAGGTCGTGCACTCCCTCGGTCCGCGGCTTGGGTGGGTCGTGCATCAAGCCCTGGTGGAGTCGGAGCATGTACCAGGCGGCGATGATCACCCCGCCACCGGCGAGGACCGCATACACCCAGTTGAGCTGGAACGCTCCCAGCATGATGGTGAATTCGCCGACAAAGCTGTTCATGCCGGGCATGCCGAGGCCGGCCAGTGTCGCCACCAGGAAGAAGAAGTAGAGCCACGGCATCCGACGCTCGAGGCCGGACAGCTCGCCGATGTCGCGCGTCCCGGTGCGCGCCTCGACGAAGCCGACGATCAGGAAGAGCGCGCTGATGATGATGCCGTGGTTGATCATCTGGATCACGGCGCCGTTGATCCCGTTGTCGGTCAGGGAGAAGATGCCGAGCGCGATGAAGCCGAGATGGCTGATGCTCGCGTAGGCGACGATGCGCTTGATATCACGTTCCGACAGCGCCATCAGCGCCCCGTAGATGATGCTGAGCACGGCCAAGCCGGCCAGCACGAATCGGTACTTCTCCATCTCTCCCGGGAAGAGCGTCAGCGCGAACCGGATGAGACCGTAGGCGCCGAGCTTGCTGACGATGCCCGCGAAGAACACCAGCACCGCAGGCGGGCAGGCCTCGTAGAGGTCTGGCAGCCACGTGTGCAGGGGGACGATCGGGATCTTGATCGCGAACGCGAGCGCGAAACAGATGAACGCCAGTTGCTTCGGGGTGAACGTCGTGACGTGGATGAGCGGTATGACGTAGGCGGCGCCCGATGTGATCGGTTGCGCGAGGATGCTCTCGAGATCGAAGGAGCCCGACGGTGACTGGATGTACAGGTAGATGATCGCCACCAGCATCAGCAGGCTTCCGGCCACGGTGTACACGATGAATTTGAGAGTCGCCGGCCCTCGCTTGTCCCCGCCCCAGTTGCTGAGCAGGACGTAGAGGGGGACGAGCATGCCTTCCCAGAACATGTAGAAGAGCAGCAGGTCGATGGACAGGAGCACGCCGGTGGTGGCGGCCTCGGTCAGCAGCACCAGCGTGCAGTAGAAGCGCAACCGGTCGGTGGTCTTGCGCGAGATCGCGAGCGCCCCGAGCAGGAACACGCCGGCGTTGAGCGCGATCAGCCACGCGGAGACACCGTCGATCCCGACGTGGTACGTCGCATTGATCGCCGGCAGCCACGCGTGGGTCTCCTGGAAGTGCAGCGGCAGGGGGCCGCCGGTCGCCTTGTTCCCCGGCATCCAGAGCAGGAGCAACGTGACGATGACCGCGACCGACAGCGTCGCGAAGATGGTCAGGCCCTTCACCGCCGCGGTCAGGCGGCGCGGGACGAGCTGCAGCAGGATGGCCGACCCGGCGGGGATGACGATCAGCAGGGTGAGCCAGGGAATGTGGTTCATCGCGCGATGAACACCCACACGACCACGAGCACGACGGCGAACACGGTGAAGATCGATGCGTAATCGCGGATCAACCCGGTCTGCACGAGGCGCAGGTCGAGGCTGAATCCGCGCAGCAGCTCCCCGATGCCCTGGACCCAACTGTCCATGACGTCGGGCTCCACCACGCGTCTCGCCGTGCGCGCGACGGTTTTGATCGGTTGCACCAGCGCGCGATCGTAGATCTCGTCGAAGTAGAACTTGTTGTACGAGAGGAGCGGGATCACCCGGGGCAGCCTCGCGAGAACGAACTGCGGATCGGGACGGTGCTCATACCAGAGGCGCATCGCCAAGCCGATGCCGATTAGGCTCGCCGCCGTCCCGATGACCAGACCTACGAGCGCGAGGCCGAAGGAGGGGTCGTGGAGCAATGGAGATTGCGACCCCGCGAACACCGGGCTCAGGAAGTCGCTGAACAGATGGAGCGTGTTGGGGAGCGGAAACTGAAGCGGCCACGCGACGACGATGGCGAGCGCACCGAGGATGACCACGGGGATGAGCATCGGGTACCCCGCCTCCTTGACGGCGAAGCCGCGCGCGGTCTGGGGCTCGCCCTGAAACACCGTGAAGTACAGACGGAACGCGTAGAGACCGGTGAGCACGTTGACGCCAACTCCGACCGCGTAGAGGATCCACGGGCCGGCCCCGGACCGGACAGCGTGCCGAACCCGAGCAGGTCCTCCTTGCTGAACCAGCCCGAGAAGAAGAAGCCGGCGAGCGCGAGTGATCCCGCCCCAAAAGCCAGGTGTGTCCAGCGCATTCGGGCGTGGAGACCGCCCATGAGGCGGATGTCCTGCTCGTCGTTGAGGGCGTGGATCACGTTGCCCGCCGCCATGAAGAGCAGCGCCTTGAAGACGGCGTGCATCGCGAAGTGGAACAGCCCCGCGGAATATGCGCCGATGCCGACCGCGTAGATCATCAGGCCGATCTGCGACATGGTCGAGTAGGCGATCACGCGTTTGATGTCGATCTGCGAGAGCGCGATGATGCCCGCCATCACGGCGGTCCCCATGCCGACGCAGGCCACCATGCCCTCGGCGACGGGCGCGAGGTTGAACAGCACGTGGAAGCGGGCGATGAGGTAGACGCCGGCGGTGACCATGGTCGCCGCGTGGATGAGCGCAGAGACCGGCGTCGGGCCCTCCATCGCGTCCGGCAGCCAGGTGTGCAGCGGGAACTGCGCGCTCTTGGCGAATGCCCCGATCGCCAGCAGCGCGCAGATGCCGGTGATCAGCGCGCCCCCTGCTGGGAACGCCTGGGTGCGCGCAAAGATGTTCGGCAGGCTCAGGGTGTGGGTGTTGAGCACGATGAGGAAGGCCGCGATCACGAGCGCGACGTCACCGATCACCTGGGTGATGAACGCCTTGCGAGCCGCCAGCACCGCGCTGGGCCGGTCGTGCCAGAACCCGATGAGCAGATAGCTGCTCAAGGCGACGAGTGCCCACCCGATGATGAGGATCACCAGGTCCGCAGCGAGCACGAGCATCAACATCGAGAAGATGAAGAAGTTCATGTAGCTGAAGAAGCGGGCGAACCCGGGGTCGTGCTCCATATAGCCGACGCTGTAGACGTGGATCAGGAAGCCGACGCCGGTGATGACCATGAGCATCAGCGCGCTCAACGCATCGAGCGTGAAGTCCATCCCGACCGAGAGATTGGTGCCGCCGCCGAGGTTGATCCAGTCCCAGAGACGCACGCTGATGGCGCCGTGCCCCGCCGGTGCGCCGATGACGCTGGCGAGCACGAGACACGCGACCACGAAGGACGCGAAGATCGAGACGGTCCCAGCCATGTTGACGAAGCGCCGGCCGAGCACCGGACCGAGGAACCCGTTGAGCGCCGCGCCGATCAGCGGAAAGAGCAACACCAGGACGACGAGCGTCGACGAGGTGCTGACGTTCACTCTTTCATCTCGCTCAGGTCGTCGACATCGAGCTCGCGGCCGAGCCGGAAGATCTGCGTGATCAGCGCCAATCCCACCACGACCTCCGCGGCGGCGACGACGATCACCATGAAGGCAAAGATCTGACCTTCCTCGCTGTTGAGGAAGCGGCCGTAGGCAACCAGCGCCACGTTGGCGGCGTTGAGCATGAGCTCGATACACATGAACACGACGATCGGGTTGCGCCGGATGAGCACGCCCATGGCGCCGACCGTGAACAGGAACGCGGCGAGTCCGAGCAGGAACGGAAACAGATTCGGATTCAACATCCGCCGTGCTCCGTCACTGGCTCGAGCGCCTGGTCAGGTAGACAGCGCCGATGGCTGCGACCAGCAGGAGCATCGAGGTGATCTCGAATGGCAGGAGGTAGTTGGTGAACAGCTGTCCCGCGACCGTCTGCACGTTGCCCGCGTTGTTGACGGCGTCCTGCGGGAAGTTGAAGGTGTGGTACGGGTTGCTGGCGCTGCCGACGGTCGTGGCGTGGAATCCGTTGGTGTTGTATGTGATCCCGTTGCGGGCGGCGACGAAGACCAGTCCCGTCACCAGGATGACCCCGAGGATGCCGATGACGGCGCGCACATCGAGTGTCGGACGGTCCTCCGCGTCCGGGCTCAGCAGCGCGACGATGAAGACGAACAGCACCATCACCGCGCCGGCGTAGATGATGAGCTGCACCGCGAAGAGGAACTGCGCGTTGAGCAGCAGGAACAGGACCCCGAGCATCGACACGGTGAGCACGAGGCTCAGCGCCGAGTAGATCGTCTGGCGGGAGAGCACGACGCCGAGCGAGCTGACCGCGGCGAGCGCGATCACCACCGCGAAAAGGACCGTCATCTCGTCTTCCCGGCTCCCGGCTCGATGACGGTCGGCACGTCGACCGGCACGCCGAGCGCACCCGGGGGCGGTGCGCTCTCGTGGTCGAGGGTGTTCTCCTGAGCGGCCCACGCCGCGCGCGGCCGCACCCCGGGGTCGAGGACTTCGCGTCCGGTCTGATCGGCGCCCGCGCCCACCGGGCTCGCCGGGCCCTGCGCCTGCGCGAAGCCGGGCCACAACTCGAGCAGCTCGGCTTTGGTGACAACGGTTCGCTCGCGGCGGTAATCGGCGAGCTCGAAACGCGGTCCGAGCGTGATCGCCTCGGTCGGGCATGCCTCGGCGCAGTAGCCGCAGTAGATGCAGCGCATGAGGTTGATCTCGTAGCGCTCGGCGTACCGCTCGCCGGGTGAGATCGGCGCTTTCGGGTCGTTCTCGGCGGCGAGCACGTAGATGCACCCCACCGGACAGGCGGCGGCGCACAGCTCGCAGCCGATGCAGCGCTCGAGCCCGTTGTCGTACCGGTGGAGGATGTGCCGGCCGCGGTGTCGCGGCGATACCGGCTTCTGCTCCTCGGGCCATTGAACCGTGATCGGGTGCGTCCCCATCTTCTTCAGCGTGAACGCGAGCCCCTTGGCTATCTCCTTGATCATCGCTGCACCCTCGCCACGGCTATGCCCGGAGCGCGACGACCGCGCCGGTGACGACGATGTTGATCAGCCCGAGCGGCAGCAGCACCTTCCACCCGAAGTTCATGAGCCGGTCGTAGCGGAGCCGCGGCAGCGTCCAGCGCACCCAGATCATCACGAAGAGGAGCACGAACACCTTGCCGAGGAACCAGATCGGGCCCGGGATCCAGTCGAAGGGATGGAAGGGCAGGAGCGGCAGCCAGCCGCCGAGGAATAGCGCCGTGGCGATCGAACAGACGGTCACCATGTTGATGTACTCGCCGAGGAAGTAGAGACCGAATCGCATCGCCGAGTACTCAGTGTGGTACCCCGCGATGAGCTCCGTCTCCGCCTCGGGTAGGTCGAACGGCAAGCGGTTGGTCTCGGCGAACGCGGCGGTGAAATACAGGATGAACGCGAGCGGCTGGAGGACGATGAACCAGAGTCCCGACTGCGAGCCCACGATCTTCTCGAGGTCGAGCGAACCGGAGAGGATGACGACACCGATGAGCGCGAACGAGACCGCCATCTCGTAGGAGATGAGCTGCGCCGACGAGCGCAGGCCGCCGAGCAGCGAGTACTTGCTGTTGGAGGCGAATCCACCGAGGAACAGCGAGTACACGCCGAGCGACGTGATCCCGAGGATGAAGAGCAGCCCGACGTTGATGTGGGCGATGTCCCAATGGAAGACGTGTCCAAACCAGCTGTTGGTGCCCCACGGAATCACCGCGTAGGCGAGCAGCGCAGCGCCGCCCGCGAGGCTCGGTCCGACCAGGTAGAGGACCTTGTCGCGCTGGGCGGGAGCGACGTTCTCCTTGAAGAACAGCTTCAAGCCGTCGGCGGCGGGCTGGAGCATCCCGAAGGGACCGACCCGGTTGGGACCGTAGCGAAGCTGAATGCGCGCCGAGATCTTGCGCTCGGCCAGCGTCAGATACGCGAATGCGGTCAGCAGGAAGACGACCAGGACGCCGCTCTTGATGAGCAGGACCCACCAGAGATCGTCGGGCCCGATCACGCGACTGCCTCGGCGGTGAAGAGCGCCCGTCCGCCGTTGCCCGCGCGCCCGTACGCGGGAAACTCCTCGCGCATCAGCCGGTTGACCGCAAGCGGATCACCCGATCCCCACCCGACGGCTCCCATCTCCCCGGCGAGGGTGGTCAGGACACGCGTCTCCACCGGGCTTGCGGTCGCCGGCGGCAGGCCGGCGCGGATCCGTTGCACCCGCCCTTCGAGATTGGTGACGCTCCCCGCCTTCTCGAAGATCGCGTGGCCGGGAAAGAGCACGGTGGCGTAGCGAGAGACGACACCCGGACGCGTGTCGAACGCCACCACGCAGGCGGCCTTGCGCACGGCGCGCTCGAGCAGCTCGCCGGCGGCTTCGAGTGCCGGGTTGGGTCCGAGGACGAGCAGACCGTGCATCTCCCCCGCGGCGAGACCCTCGAGGATCTGGCGGCCGTTCTTGCCCGGTTCCGCGATCGACGCATACGCCGGGCCGACATTGGGGAGCAATCCGAGGTCCTTGGCGCCCCGCCCGTTCATGCCGCGCGTGATCGTGAGGCGGCGCACCGAACCGATCGCGGCGAGCGCGGTTGCCAGTTCGGCGGCATGCACGCGATTGGTCTCGTCGGCGATGAGACCGATCCGGGACGAGCCGGAGGCGGCGGCGACCGCGTCGGCTACCGCGACGTCGCTGCTCAGGCGGATCACGCGCGCACCCTTCTTTCGCTCGGCCTTGTACAGGCGAAGCGTGAGCACCGGTGCCTGCTCTTCCGGCTCGGTGCCGAGCACCACCAGCGCATCGCAATCCTCGATCTCGGCGATCGCGAGCCCGTGCTCGGCGGCCGAGAGCCCGTCGAACGGCTGGAGTTGATGGTCGACGTGCGGGGTGCCGATCACCTGGCGGGCGATCCGCTCGAGCAGGAACAGCTCCTCGTTGGTGCTGGCGCTCGAGCCGAGCACCCCGATCGATGCGGGGCCGTACTCGTCAGCGATCTCGCGCAGCCGCCGCGCGGCCTGGGTGATCGCCTCGGGAACCGAGACGTCGCGCAACTCGTCGTCGCTGCGAACCACCGGACGGCGGACCCGGTCCGAGCTGTTCCAGCGATCGAAGCTGTAGCGACCGCGATCACAGAGCCACATGTCATCGACCATCGGGTTGTCGCGCGATGCGAAGCGGCGCACCTCGAAATCACGACTGTCAACGTTGATGTTGCATCCGTACGAGCATTCGGGACAGATGCTCGCGGTCCGCTGCAGGTCCCAGGGACGCGAGACAAAGCGGTACTTCCGGTGCGTGAGCGCGCCCACGGGACAGACCTCCGGAAGGTTGCCCTGAAACTTCGACTCCAGCTGCCGGTCGTCGAAGGTCGCGACCAGCGTGTCAACGCCGCGCTGCTGGAGGACGATCTCCTTCTCACCGGTGATCTCGTCGTAGTAGCGAACGCAGCGCCAGCACAGGATGCATCGCTCCTGGTCGAGTTCGATGTGCTCGGAGAGCGGCACGGCCTTCTTGAAGTGGACCTTCTCGGTGATCGGAAAACGCGAGATGCCCGGGCCGTAGCGGAAGGTGAAGTCCTGGAGGTCACACTCCCCGCCCCGGTCACACACCGGGCAATCGAGCGGGTGGTTGAGGAGGAGGAACTCGAGCATCCCCTCGCGGAGCTTGGTCACCTCAGGAAGGTCGGTACGCACGACCATGCCGTCGCCGGCAACCGTCGCACATGCCGGCTGGGGCTTCGGAAACTTCTCGATGTTGACGAGGCACATCCGGCACACCGCGACCGGGTCCATCTTGGGGTGGGCACAGTAGATCGGGATGTGGATACCGGCCTCGGTGGCCGCGTCGAGCACCAGCGTTCCCTTGGGAACACGGAGCTGCCGTCCGTCGATGCTGATGCCGACGCGGCCGTCGTCCGGCTGCTCGGGCGGCGTTCCCGTCTCCGCCACCGCGGTCACGCCACCAGAGCCGTGGCCTGCGCCCTCACCGGGCAGCGTCCGGCACCACAGTGCGCTTCGAACTCGTCGCGGAAGTACTTGTATGCCGACATCACGAACCAGGTGGCGGTGTCACCGAGCGGACAGAAGCAGCGGCCGTCCATGTTCGAGCAGATGTCCGCAAGGCTGGCGAGCTCCGCCCGTGTCGCCTGACCGGATTCGAGCCGGTGCATCAGCTCGGATTCGAAATAGGTCCCCTCCCGGCAGGGCACGCATTTGCCGCACGAACTCGTGGCGATAGAAGTCGACCAGTCGCATCGACACGTCGACGAGGCAGGTGCTTTCGTCCATGAAGATCATCGCGCCCGCGCCAAGCGACGACCCCGCCTCCTGGACGGCGTTCATGTCGAGGGGCAGATCGACGTGCTCGGGGAGGAGCACCTGCATGGATCCTCCACCCGGCTGGAACGCCTTGAGCGTCCGGCCGTGCCACATGCCGCCGCATTCTTCGTCGAGGAGCTGGCGGATCGGCGTGCCGAGCAGCATCTCGTAGTTTCCCGGGCGATTGATGTGGCCACTGCAGCAGAACACCCTGGTCCCCGCGCTCTTCTCGGTGCCGAGTGACTTGAACCAGTCGCCACCGCGCTGCACGATGTGGGGCATGTTGCACAACGTCTCGACGTTGTTCACCACGGTCGGCTGCCCGTAGAGGCCCTTGATCGCGGGGAACGGTGGTTTGAGCCGCGGCTGGCCTCGAAGACCCTCCAGCGATTCGATCAGCGCCGTCTCCTCGCCGCAGATGTAGGCACCCGCGCCGCCGTGCACGATGACGTCGCAATCGAAACCGCTGCCGAGGATGTTCCTGCCGATGTACCCCGCCGCGCGCGCCTCCTCGACGGCCCGCTCGAGGAGGAGTCGCTGGTCGTAGTACTCACCCCTGATGTAGATGAACGATATGTTCACCTGGAGTGCGTACGACGCGATCAACAATCCCTCGATGAGTTGATGCGGGCTCTCGTCGATGAGGTACCGGTCCTTGAAGCACCCCGGCTCCAACTCGTCGGCGTTGCAGCAGAGGTAGCGCGGAAACACGTCCTTCGGCAGGAAGGACCACTTCATCCCGGTCGGGAATCCCGCCCCTCCCCGACCGCGGATATTGCTCGTCTTCACCTCGGCAACCAGCGCCTCGGGCGTGAACTTCTTGAACGCATCACGAAGCGCCTGATATCCGCCAACCCCCTCGTACCCCTTGAGCGTCTGAAGCGCCTCCGCGCCGAAATCCTTGGTGAGCAGCTTGTACTCAGCCATCGGCGCTCGCATGGTCCAGTGCGGATCTACCCATTGGCCGCTGCATCCTACTGACCAGCCTTACCGCGACGCTGCGTGCGCTTCCTGACGTCCGGGGGTGTCGCTTCCGTGCTCGTCGCTTCAGGCGCCCCAGCGGGAGGCTCGGTGGTCGCGGGTCCTGTCGTCGCGGGGCCCCTCGCCGCCGCGCGGCCGGGTCTCCTTTCGGAGTCGGCTTTGCTGGAGGGTGACGCATCCTCGGAGCCCGGCCGCGCGGCGGCGCTGCCCCCCGCGACGCCACCCGCCTTCACCGCTTGCTCCTCGTGGGGCGCCGGCGCCTCTCTCAGGGCTCCGAGGATCTGGTCCACCCGGTCCGGGGTCAGGTTCTCGGCGAAGTGGTGGTCGACTTGCATGGTTGGGGCGCCGCCGCATCCGCCGAGGCACTCGACGGTGCTCGACCAGGTGAATGCGCCGTCGGCGGTGGTCTCGCCGGACGGGCAGCCGAGGGTGCGTTCGAGGTGGTCGACGATGCCCTCGGCGCCGCGGAGGGCGCAGGAGACGTTGATGCAGACGATGACTTCGTGGCGACCGTGCGGGTGCTGGAAGTACATCGAGTAGAAGGTCGAGACCCCCTCGACTTCGCTGGGGGCGACCTGCAGGATGCCGGCGATCTCGGTCATCGCGTCCGGCGTGATCAGCCCGCGCTCGTGCTGCACCGCCCACAGCGCTGGGAGGATCGCGCTGCGCGCAAGTGGGTAGCGATCGCGGGCATGCTCGATGGCGGTCCGCGTCTCCGCCTGCAGGGTCACGCGCGGGGCCCGCGAAATCGCCGTGGCCTGGCGTAGGTCATCGGTCGACGTCCCCGAGCACGATGTCGATCGAGCCGATCACGGCCACCACGTCGGCGATCAGCTCGCCCCTGACCATGTGGGGGAGCGCACTGAGATTGCTGAACGATGGGGCGCGAACCTTGCATCGGTACGGCCGGTTGGTCCCGTCGCTCACCAGGTAGAAGCCCAGCTCGCCTCGTGGCGATTCGATCGCCTGGTAGACCTGACCGGCGGGGACGCGCATCCCCTCGGTCACGAGCTTGAAGTGATGGATGAGCAACTCCATGCTGGTGTTGAGCTCATTGCGTGGCGGAAGCGCGACCCGCCGGTCGGTGGTGTTCACGGGACCGTCGGGAAGGTTCTCGAATGCCTGGGTGATGATCTTCAAGGACTCGCGCATCTCCTGCATGCGCACGAGATAGCGGTCGTAGACATCCCCGGTGCGGCCGATCGGAACGTCGAAATCGAAGTGGTCGTAAGAGCTGTACGGCTGTGCCTTGCGCAGGTCGTAGGCCACGCCACTGCCGCGGAGCACGGGACCGGTGGCGCCGTACGCCATCGCGTCCTCGGGGCTCAGCCGCCCCAGGCCCACGGTCCGCTGGCGCCAGATCGGGTTCTTGGTGATCAGCAGCTCGTGTTCGTCGATGAGCTTGGGAAACGTCTTGATGACCGCCCCGACCATCTCGTAGAAGGGATCGGGGACGTCCGCGAGCAGACCGCCGACCCGGATGAACGACGTGTGCATGCGCACGCCGCTGACCAGCTCGTTGATGTCGAGGAGCTTTTCTCGATCGCGCCATGCGTACACGAAAGCCGTGGTGGCTCCGAGGTCGAGCGCGCTGGTGCCGTACCAGAGGAGATGGCTGGCGAGTCGGCAGAGCTCGCACATGATCACGCGCAGGTACTGCCCGCGCAGCGGCACCTCGATGCCGAGCAGACGCTCGACTGCCAACGAGAAGCCGAGATTGTTGAAGAGGGGCGACAGGTAGTCCATCCGGTCCGTGTACGGGATGCACTGCTGATAGGTGTGGCGCTCGAAGTCCTTCTCGAACCCGGTATGGAGGTAACCGATGTCGGGACGGCACTCGCGCACCACCTCGCCGTCGAGGTTGAGCACCAAGCGAAGCACCCCGTGCGTCGAGGGGTGCATCGGCCCCATGTTCAATTCCATGGTGCTGTCGCCGATCTCGACGAGATCGATCGCATCGAGGCCGGGTTCGATGCCGAGCCGCTCGCGGCCGGCTTCGTACTGCTCGCTGAGCGGGTCGAGCGGCGCCGTCGGTGTCCCCCGAGGCGGCAGCGCGGTCATCGCGACCCTCCGGGCATGTCCCGCGGCCGCTCCTGCGCAGGCAGGGCCCACTCGAGGTTGTGCGTGAACGCGATCGGCTCGCCGAAGGATGCGTAGTCCTTGCGGAGTGGGTGACCGTCCCAGTCGGTGGGCAGCAGGATCCGCTTCAGGTCGTGATGGCCGATGAACGTGATGCCGAGGAGGTCGAAGCACTCGCGCTCGTGCCAGTCCATGCCGGCGAAGACGCCCTCGAGCGTCGGCACGTTGGGATCGTCCTCGGTGAGCTGCACGATCAGCCGGCAGACATCGTTGTACTGCAGTGACCGGAGCATGTAGACCATGTCAAAGCGTGGTTCGGCGGGCTCGCGATCGGGCCAGTCCACCGCGGTGACGAAGACGGGCGTCGTGTAGGCCGCGTCCGGATGGTCGCGCAGCAACGTGCAGACACCGACCAGGTCGGCACGATCGATCCAGACCGTCACCTCGCCGAATCCGGCGTCGCGACGGCGCACCGCGGTCGGAAGCTCCCGCTCGAGGAGGTCCGCTGCCCGCGCGCCGCTCATGGGCGATCCCACGGCGGTCACGGCATTACCCGAGCAGCGAGCCGGGGAGCTCCCCGGCGATCTTCTGCTGCAGCTTCATGACCGCGTCCAGCAGCCCCTCGGGGCGGGGTGGACAGCCGGGGATGTAGACGTCGACCGGAACCACCTTGTCGACGCCCTGCACGATCGCGTAGTTGTTGAACATGCCCCCGCTGGAGGCGCACGCGCCCATGCTGATCACCCACTTGGGCTCCGGCATCTGGTCGTAGATGTGCCGAAGGACGGGCGCCATCTTCTGCGAGACCCGACCGGCGACGATCATCAGGTCGGACTGGCGCGGTGACGCCCGGAAGACCTCACACCCGAAGCGCGACATGTCATAGCGCGCGGCGCCGGTGGCCATCATCTCGATCGCGCAGCAGGCGAGCCCGAAGAGTGCCGGCCACAGCGAGCTGTACCGACCCCACTGGATCACCTTGCCCAGCGTGGTCGTGACGAACCCGCTCTGCAGCGCGGTACGTTCGGCTGCCCCGGTTTGGGGGAGGGCGATGGTTCCGGCGTCCGCGTCCGCAAGCAAGATGCTCCGGCCCCCGGTGCGCGGAACGATCAGCTCGTTGTTCAATCCCATCGGAGCGCCCCCTTGCGCCAGACGTACAGCAATCCCACCAGCAGCGTCGCGATGAAGATTCCCATCTCGACGATGCCGAAGACCTTGAGCTCTCGGACGATCGTCGCCCACGGGAAGAGGAAGATCGATTCGACGTCGAAGATGATGAAGAGCATCGCGGTGACGTAGAAACTCACCGAGAAGCGGCGCCGTGCGCTCTCCCTCGGGACCATGCCGAACTCATAAGGAAGGTCCTTGGTCGGCGAGGGACGCTTTGGACCGAGCACCGCGTTGAGCAGCTGTGCGAAGACAGCAAACGCCGCGCAGATGCCGAAGAAGAAGAGGATCGGCGCGTAGCCCGACAGCATCGCGGCCGATCGTAACAAACGATCCGCGATTGACGAAGTCGCCTTCGCCCCGCTCGCACGGCGTTCGGCGACCCCGGCGCGACCATCGAGGCGAGGCGCGTCGATCGTCTCGAACACCCCCGCGACGAGATCCCATGGGTCCCTGGGGCGACTTTAGTAGGCTTCGGCTCGTGACTGTGACCGCTCTCGACCGACCGCCTCTCCAGGACAATCTCACCGAATCGGACGCCAAGGCTCGTGCCGCACTACTGTCCAATCTCTCGTACGAGGTTTCGCTGGTGCTCAGCGACGACCCGGCGGTCAAGACCTTCCAGAGCGCGACGACGATCCTCTTCGACGCTGCGCACGAGGGATCGGAAACCTTCATCAATATCGCGGCACAATCGATCGACGAGTGCACCCTGAACGGCAAGCGCCTCACCGAGGCGCAGCACAGGTTCAACGGCAATGTCCTGTGGCTTAGCGGTCTTCGCGCCGGCTCCAACCGGCTGTCGGTGACCGCGCAGTGCGAATACCAGCACACCGGCGTCGGCATGCACAGGCTCCGCGACCCGGTGGACGACGAGGTATACGTGTACACCCACTTCGAGCCCTTCGATGCGCACAAGGTCCTGGCGTGCTTCGATCAGCCGGACCTCAAGGCCGGCGTGACCATGAGCGTGACCGCCCCGAGCGCGTGGCGGGTCTGCGGGAACGGCCGCGTCCTGCGCATCGAGCCTCGCGGTGACTTGAAGACCTGGCACTTCAACACGACGCCTCCGCTCCCGCCCTACCTCATCGCCGTCGTCGCCGGCAAGTACCACACGGTCGAGCGCAAGCACCGCGACATCCCGATGGCGTTGTGGTGTCGCGAGTCACTTGCCACCTGGGTCGACGCCCAGGCGGATGAGATCTTCGAGATCACGGCCGCCGGGCTCGATTTCTTCGAGAAGTACTTCGGGCTGACCTATCCGTTCGACGAGTACAACCAGTTGTTCGTGCCCGAATTCAACATGGGCGCCATGGAGAATCCGGGCTGCGTCACCTTCAACGAGGCGTACATCCACCGCGGTCAGGCGAGCGAGGCCCAGCTCCAGCGGCGGGCGGAGACGATCCTCCACGAGATGGCGCACGTCCATGGTTTCGGCGACGTCACCACGATGCGCTGGTGGGGCGACCTGTGGCTCAACGAGACGTTCGCGACGTACATGGCGAACCTCGCGATGGAGAAGTCGACCCGCTTCACGAACGCGTGGGTCGACTTTGCCAACAGCGTCAAAGCGATCGCGGCGCGCCAGGACCAGCTGGTCACCACCCATCAGATCGCCGACCACGTTCCCGACACCGTTTCGGTGCGCCAGAACTTCGACGGGATCACCTACCACAAGGGCGCGTCGGTGATGCGCCAGCTTGTGGCGTGGGTCGGCGACGACGCGTTCAAGCGCGGCGTGCAGGACTATTTCAAGCGGTACCGCTGGGGCAACGCGGACCTGCAGGAATTCCTGGACTGCCTGCGGCGCGCGTCGGGTCGCGACCTGACGCGCTGGGGCCAGGACTGGCTGCAGACCACCGGGTTGAACACATTTCATGCTCTCCTCGCGGAGCAGAACGGCAGGTACACCGCCTTCGCGGTCGAGCAGACCGCCCTCCCGGAGCATCCAACGTTGCGCGCCCACCGCGCCGGCGTCGGCCTCTACGACCGCGACGCGAAAGGGGTCGTGCGCCTCCGCCGCCATATCGAGATCGACCTCACCGGAGCGATCACCCCGATCACCGAGTTCATCGGTGAGCGCGTCTGCGATTTCGTGCTCCTCAATGACGGTGACCTCACCTTCGCCAAGCTTCGGTTTGACCCCCGTTCGCTGCAAACGCTCAAGACCGACCTGTCCAACCTTGCGGACCCGCTTGCGAGGGCTCTGTGCTGGGCAGCGCTCTGGGACCTCACGCGCGACTGTGAGATGCCGACTCGCGAGTTCGTCGAGCTCGTCGCTCGCCACGCGCCGACGGAGAAGGACCCGCTGCTCGTTGAGCGGGTCACCAGTCAGGCACGTTCGGCGATCGACCTCTACGGGGATCAGGACAACCGCACCCTGGCCCGGGAGCTGCTGCACCAGGTGGCCGTCGAGCAGGCGAACAGCCACACGCTGTCCATCGAATTGCGGCTCATCTGGGCACGCATCCTGATCGCCACCGCCGCCTCTGAAGACTCGCTCCGGAGAGTGGCGGCCATGCTCGACGGCAGCGAAAGCATTCCCGGCATCGACGTGGATACCGATCTCCGCTGGCTGATCCTGGGCCAGCTCTCCGAGGAGGGGCACGCGGACGCCGCTCTGATCCAGGCGACCATGGCCGCGGACCCGAGCGACATCGGACGGCGTCGGGGCACCGCCTGCCTCGCGGCCCGGCCGACCGCGACCGCCAAGGAAGAGGCGTGGCGGCGCGTCGCCGAACTCGAGCGCGCCGATGCCGAAGGCCTGGAAGGGCGCGACCGACGGGGAGCTCTCCGTCGCCTCGATGGCGGCGATCCTTCGTGGCTTCTACATCGGATCGGTCGGTGTCGGCGGCATGATGGCCCACGGACCGAGACCCGAGCTGCTCCGGCCGTACGTCAAGCGCTACTTCGACGCGCTTCCCGCGATGTGGGCGGAGCGCACCATCGACGAAGCCGAGATCTTCACCGAGTGCCTCTACCCCAACTATCTCGTCGACGACCAGGTGATCGCGGCCATCGACCGCGCCCTCGAAGAGGGCGATCTCCCTGGTCCGGCGGTGCGCATCCTGCGCGAAGGCCGTGACGGGTCGTTGCGGGCTCAACGCGCCCGCGAAGTGGATCGAGCGGCCGGCGCCGCTAGCTAGCCGCGCTGCTCATCAGGGCAACGGCCTCGTCGTCCTCATAGCCACACGGGCTTCCGGACGGCTGGCCCTCAACGCTGATGCGGTCGTAAATCGCGGCGAGGCGATCCACCGCGCGGAGCCAGGTGAAGCGACCGGCGCGACGGCGCGCCTCATCGCCCATCTCGGCCTTGCGAGCGGGGTCGTCGAGCACGTCGGCAACGGCGCGGGCGTAGTCCTCTGGGTCGTGGCCTTCGACGAGAAAGCCGGACACGCCGTCCTCCACGACCTCGCGCAGGCCGCCCACCGAGGCGGCAACGACCGGGGTCCCGAGCGCCTGTGCCTCGAGAGCCACGAGGCCAAAGCTCTCGGTCAGCGAGGGGACGACGCACACATCCGCCATCGCGTAGTACACGGCGAGCTGGTCGTGCGGCACGGCGCCCACAAATCGAACATGGTTGCCGAGCCCGATACGCGCCGCGTGGCGCTCAAGGCGGTTTCGTTCGCCGCCGCGTCCATCGTTCGCGCCGTCGCCGCTGTCGTCGCCCGCGACGACCACGGCAAGGTCCGCGAAATCGCTCCGCGTCCTGAGGATCGCTGCGGCGTCGAGCAGGATCTGCGCGCCCTTCAGTGGTTCGAGCCTGCCGGCGAACAGCGCCACGCGGGCATCTTCGAGACCCAGCCTTCGCCGCAGCCCGGAGCCGTCGTGCTCGGCGAAGAGGCGCGGGTCGACGCCGGGTTGGGCAACGCAGATGCGGTCTCTGGACGCGCGATACAGCCGGATGAGGTCTTTGGCCTCGGCCGCGCTCGCGGCGACGAGGCGGTCAGCCTGGGCGGCGAGCTCACCCTCGGCCTGAGCGCGGAGCGCATCCAGCGGCAGGCCGGCGCGTGCCTTGGTCAGCGCCAGGGTGTGAAACGACTGCACCCACGCAACGTCCCACGCCTCTCGAAGCTGCCGGCCCACCAGGCCGCCGTGCCAGTAATGGCCGTGGATGGCCCGATAGGAGCGACGTTCCGACGCCGCGTGACGGATGGTCGCGCCGGTGAAGTCGTCGAGCAGCGCCCGGACAGCCTCCTTGCGGAGTGGCTGCGGCGGCCCCACGGGGAGGCGAACCAGCCTGCTCAGCGGCGCGATCAACTCCTCGTCGGGGCCGGGTCCGTCGCGACGCACGAACACGTCGGTGGGTACGCCTCGAAGCGAGAGTCCCTCGCACAGCCTGCGGATGGCGAGGTTCATCCCGCCGTTCTCCCCGCTGCCCAGATCCGACAGCGGCGAGGCGTGCACGGAGATGACGGCGACCGCCCGCGGGCCGGCTTGGAGCATGGCCTCAAGTGTACCCACCGGCCCCTTGACGAATCCGCCGGGACCCGGCGCATACTCGACGGCCACATCTGAATAACGCTCCGGGTGACGGGAAGCCGGTGACAATCCGGCGCTGTCGCGCAACTGTGAGCGGGGAGCCGGCGGCCATCGTGCCACCGGGAGGGCGACCTCCCGGGAAGGCGGCCGTGGTCGGTGTTGATCCGCAAGCCAGGAGACCGATCCGAGGCGTCGACCTCCACCCCCGCGCACGACGGGAGGAAACCTCATGCGGCGAGGACAACTCCGGCAAGGGTGGAGTTCCCTTCGCCGCGTGGGGTGCCGACATGGGCAGGACCAGGAGGGTCGCCGCACTGGCGACCACTGGAGCGACGGGCGCAGCGCTGCTCGCCTTCGCCATTGGAACCGGCAGCGCGGCCACGCAGGTCGATCCCCTGTCGAGGACGATCGAATACCTGCAGGGGCAGCAGTCGGGGAGTGACGGATCGATCCCGGTGGGGGCGAGCACGGACGCGGTCAGCGAGGAGTACGCGATCGGGGCGGCCGCCGCCGGTTACGACCCCAACGCGCTGCGCCACGGCGCCGGCCCCTCGGTCATGGCCTATCTCGCTGCCCACGCCGCCTCCGCCTGCGCCGCCGCCGGGGCGTGTGGTGAGCTCCTCCAGGCGGTCGCCGCCGCCGGGCTCAACCCCGCCTCCTTCGGGGGCGTCGACCTGCTCACCACCCTCAACGGCTTCTACGCGGCCGGCACCGGCGTCTTCGGCGACGGTGAGGCATTCACGCAGACCCTCGCCATCCAGGGGCTGGTCGCCGCCCATCAGCCGGTCCCGGCGGCGGCCCTCGGCCATCTCATCACCGCCCAGGACAGCGACGGCGGCTGGGACTTCAAGCTCGTCAAGAACGACACCGGCTTCGACACCAGCGACACCAACTCCACGGCCATGGTGCTCATGGCCCTGGACGCCGCCGGGATGCACAGCCGGGATGGTTCCGCGCTCGCCTGGCTGCACACCCAGCAGGACCTGACGAGCGGCGGCTTCCCCTACCAGGCCGGCTCGGGCACCGACCCCGATTCCACCGCGCTCGTCCTCCAGGCGCTGCTCGCCACCGGCCAGAACCCGGACGGACCCGCTTGGGCACCCGGCGGCCACGCGCCGCTCGCCGAGCTCATCGCCACCCAGAACAGCGACGGCGGCTTCGCCTTCCCCGGCAACCCCACCCCCGATCCCTTCACCACCGCTCAGGTCCCGCCGGCGCTGGCGATGCAGCCCTATCCGGCGCAGGTGGTCTTCACCCGGGGTCTCACGCCGGCAGCGGAAGCGCACGCAGCGACCGCCTCGCTGCTCTACCTGCAGGGGCAGCAGTCGGGGAGTGACGGATCGATCCCGGTGGGGGCGAGCACGGACGCGGTCAGCGAGGAGTACGCGATCGGGGCGGCCGCCGCCGGTTACGACCCCAACGCGCTGCGCCACGGCGCCGGCCCTCGGTCATGGCCTATCTCGCTGCCCACGCCGCCTCCGCCTGCGCCGCCGCCGGGGCGTGTGGTGAGCTCCTCCAGGCGGTCGCCGCCGCCGGGCTCAACCCCGCCTCCTTCGGGGGCGTCGACCTGCTCACCACCCTCAACGGCTTCTACGCGGCCGGCACCGGCGTCTTCGGCGACGGTGAGGCATTCACGCAGACCCTCGCCATCCAGGGGCTGGTCGCCGCCCATCAGCCGGTCCCGGCGGCGGCCCTCGGCCATCTCATCACCGCCCAGGACAGCGACGGCGGCTGGGACTTCAAGCTCGTCAAGAACGACACCGGCTTCGACACCAGCGACACCAACTCCACGGCCATGGTGCTCATGGCCCTGGACGCCGCCGGGATGCACAGCCGGGATGGTTCCGCGCTCGCCTGGCTGCACACCCAGCAGGACCTGACGAGCGGCGGCTTCCCCTACCAGGCCGGCTCGGGCACCGACCCCGATTCCACCGCGCTCGTCCTCCAGGCGCTGCTCGCCACCGGCCAGAACCCGGACGGACCCGCTTGGGCACCCGGCGGCCACGCGCCGCTCGCCGAGCTCATCGCCACCCAGAACAGCGACGGCGGCTTCGCCTTCCCCGGCAACCCCGCCCCCGATCCCTTCACCACCGCTCAGGTCCCGCCGGCGCTCGAGCGCGGCGCCTACCCGTTGACCTGCGGGAGCGCCCGCTGTTTCCAGCCGGACGCGACGCTGAGCGGGCCGTCGCCGGCGCCAACGCCGAGGCCGACGCCGGCACCCACCCACACGCCCCATCCGGCCGCGACGCCGACGCCGGTCTCCGCTACCGGCGGGGCACCGTCTCCGGCCCCGACCGGTTCCGTTTTGGGAGCCGCCGCGACGCCGACACCCCAGCCCACGAGCATCACGACCACGGCGCCCGCGCCGCCGAGCCCGAGCGCGAGCGCACTGCCGCCTCTGGCGACGTCTCCCGCAACCGCGAGCGGTTTTCCGACGGCCGCCATCTACGTGATCGCGGCGCTTGCGGCGGCTGTCGTGGTGGCCGGCGTCGTCCTCGGCACGCGCCGCCGGCGGGGAGCATGAGCCTCGAGTGATCCGTCGCCTGCTTCGCTTCGCGCTCGCCCTGCCCGTGATGGCGGTCGGTCTCGGTGCCGCGTCGAGCGCCGCCAGCGTGGGACCGGCGGCGCCGCTCTGCGCCCAGGCGGCGGTCGCGCACCGCGCGGGTGTGGTCGTCGAGCACGGAGATGGGCGCGTGATCCGGCGCTGCGTGGGCTTCAGCACCGCCACGGCCACGGCGCTCGCGGTGCTGCAGGGAAGCGGGCTCGAGGTGGGAATCTCGTCGTATGGCGGAGGGCTCGGTGCGGCCATCTGCCAGATCGACGACGAGCCCTCGACCTACCCGCCAGGCTGCTTCACGTCCACCGGCTCGTACTGGGTGCTCTTCGTGTCCCGCGCCGGCGGCGCATGGACCGTCTCCGATCTCGGCGCCTCGAACGTCGCGGTCGGCAATGGCGACGACATCGGCTTCCGCTACAACTCGCAAAACGGTGCCGACCCGCCGCCGCCATCGCCGGCCGGGACCTGCCCCGTGGTCACGCAGCCACCCGCGCGAACACCGACGCCCGCGGCCAGAGCGACTCCTCCGCCACGAGCCACGCTCTCGCAGTCCGCCACGTCAACAGCGCACCCGGCAACACCACCGGCACCCACGACACCGACGGCCGGGGTGCTCGGTGTTGCGACTCCCGGCGCGACGCCGATAGCGGTGGGATCGCTCAGATCGGCGAGCGCCCCGCCTGGCGTCAACGTCGGGGTGCTGCTCGCAGTAGTCGGGGCGGGAGGGCTGCTCGGGCTGCTCGGCGCTCGAGTTCTGCGACGGCGCCGCGAGTGAACCCTCGCGCGCTCGCCGCCTGGTCGGTCGCGGGCATCACGATCGCGCTCGCATCGGGCAACCCCGTGTACCGCGTGCTGGTGCTGCTCTGCGCGCTCAACGTCCTGGTCGCCTTGCGCCGGCCGGATGTCTCGCTCCGCGGCATGGCGATCGCGCTTTCAGTCGCGGCGCTCATCGCCATCGTCATCACCACGCTCGCGAGCCACACCGGTGATCACGCGTTCCTGGTGCTGCCCGCCGGAATCCCGGTGTTCGGCGGCTCGTTGACGATCGAGGCGGCGCTGTTCGGCGCGTCGATCGGCCTGGGGATCGCCGCAGCCGTGGTGGCGGCGGCGCCGCTCTCGCTCGTGTTGATGCCGAATTCGCTGGTTGACGCCCTCCCGAGCGCGCTCGCGCGGACCGGGGCAGCGATCGGCACGGCGCTCAACCTGATCCCCGCAATCGCGCGGAGCGCCACCGAGATTCGCGACGCGCAACGCATGCGTGGGTGGCGTCCCCGCCGCGTTCGGGAATGGCCGGACCTGGCGGTGCCGGTCGTGCTCACCGCGCTCGAGAGCTCGATCACACTCGCCGAGGCGATGGAGGCGCGCGGCTACGGGTCGGGGGCGCGAACCCATTACACCGACGTCGTGTGGCGCGGGGCCGATGTTGCGGTGGGCGTGGTCGCCGCGCTGGCCGCGGTCGCCTTTGTGCTGCTCCGCGTCGCCGGTGTCATCGGCGACTGGTACCCGTTTCCCGCCCTATCGGTGCCGCCGGTCAACGTCATCGGCGTGGCGTGCTGTCTTGCCCTGGCGATGCCGGCGCTGGTGTGGCGGCGATGACGCGGCCGTCGGTCGCAGCGCTGTCGGGCTTCACGTATCGCTATCCCGCGGGCCAGACCGACGCACTCGACATCGCCGAACTGCGCGTCCACGAAGGCCTGACCGTGATCACGGGCGCGTCGGGCTCCGGGAAGTCGTCGCTCCTTCGGGTGTTCAACGGGCTGGTGCCGCATTTCCACGGCGGCACCGTCGGTGGGAGCGCCGTGGTGCGCGGCCGCGATGTCATCACCACCCCGACCCGCGTGCTCGCGACCGAGGTCGGCTTCGTGTTCCAGGATCCCGAGCTGCAGTCGGTGTACCCGACGGTTGAACGCGACGTCGCGTTCGGGCTCGAGAACACCGCCACGCCGCCGGCAGCGATGCCGTCACGGGTCGCCGAGGCGCTGGAGCAGACCGGCATCGCGCACCTGCGCGGCCGTGCGGTCGCCACGCTCTCCGGCGGCGAGCGTCAGCGCCTCGCCCTCGCCGGCGTCCTCGCCATGCGTCCTCGGGTGCTCGTGCTCGACGAGCCGCTCTCCCAGCTCGACGAGGATGGCGCGCGATCGCTGGTGGCCATCCTCGCAGCGCTCGCCCGATCGGGCACCGCGGTGGTGGTCGCCGAGCATCGCCTCGACCAGCTCGGTCTGCTCGATGGACGCCGGCTCGCGGTGCAACGCGGGCGCGTCGCCGACGCGGCGACAGGAGGCCAGGGCCGGATCGCCGAGATGCCCACATTCCCCCCAGCCGCGCAGCCGGCACCTTCCCGGGTCGCCTGGCAGCTCAGTGGCGTCACGACCGGACCGGCGGGCATCCCCATTCTCGAGCCGGTCTGCCTGCAAGGCCGCGCGGGCGAGGTCGTCGCACTCGTCGGCCCCAACGGTGGTGGCAAGACGACGCTGCTGCGCACCATCGCCGGGCTGCTCGCACCCCTCTCCGGGCAGGTGCATCGCGAGCCCGGGAGGGTTGCGTTCCTGCCGCAGAATCCGATGGCCCTCCTCCACCGCGCGACCGTCGCCGCCGAGGTGGCGTGGACGGTGCGCGGCGATCCACGGAGCGATGACGCTCACACGATCATTGCCGACCTCGGTCTCGCCGACCTGGCCGAGCGAGATCCACGCGATTTGAGCACGGGCGAGCGTCAGCGAGCGGCCATCGCCGCGGTCCTCGCCGGTGAACCGCGCATCGCACTCCTCGATGAACCGACTCGCGGCATGGACGACGCGGCACGCGACGCACTCTGCCGTGCCATCGGCCGCCTGCGCGCGGCGGGCAGCTCCGTCGTTATTGCCACTCACGACAAGAACCTGGCTGCTGCGCTGGCGGATCGGACGCTTGCCGTGGGTGCCGGGCTGGTGCGGGAGCTCACTCCGGTGGCGGTGGCGTGAGAGTCGGCGCGATCTCGATCGCGGGGCTGGCACTGTTTCTGTGGCCCTTCGTGGCTGCGGACACGCCGCCGGCGGCCACATCCCTGGTCCTCAGCCTCGGCGTCGTCGCCGTGCTGATCTTCGTCGAGGCATCGACGCGACGGCTGGATGCACGGCGGTTTGCCCTGCTGGCGGCGATCGCCGCGGTCGACGCCGGACTGCGACTCGTGCTCGTCACCGGGTTGGGCGGATTCAGCCCGATCTTCTTTCTGATTCTCGCCGCCGGCTACGTGTACGGACCGTCCTACGGGTTCCTCGCCGGGTCGGTGGCGCTGCTCGCGTCGGCGGTTGCGACCGGCGGGATCGGATCGTGGCTTCCCTACGAGATGGTGGGGTGCGGTTTCGTGGGGCTGGTTGCGGGCCTGGCGGGCCTGCGCCGTTCCGGGCCCGTGACCTGGCGGGACATCGTGATCCTGGCGATCGTCGGAGCGATCACCGGCTTCGCCTATGGCGCCCTCCTCGATGTCTGGGACTGGACCACCTTCTACCGGGGAGCGCCGGGCTTCGGATGGCAGCCGGGGCTCTCGCTGACCACAGCGCTCGCTCGGTTCGGTCGTTTCTACGTGGCGACGTCTCTGGTGTACGACAGCTTCCGGGCTGCGGGCAATGCACTCGCGGTGATCTTCCTGGGTGCGCCGGTGCTCGCCGGGTTGCTGCGCATGCGGTCGCGTTTCAGCGTGACCGTCCTGGACAGCTCGGCCCACGCTTCGGTGCCATCGCCATTCAGCCCGAGCTGAGCGCTAGCACCGCGAAGACGACCGCGACGATGGCGCCGATCAACAGCGGCAGCTTCGACAGCGGCCACGGCATTCGCCGGCCGACCGCGAAGGTCACACCGAGCGTGACCGCCATCCCAGCTCCGTAGAGATAGTGCTGGGGTGCGTGCGTGGGACGGTGGCCCATGAGATACAGGGCTCCACCCAGGACCACCTGAACGGCGACCGCCAGCAGCAGCAGCCGCAGGTAGATCTTGAGAACGATTCCCACGAGCGGCGTCACCAGCGAGATCAGCGCCACGAGCGCGCCGAGCACCGCTGCAACCACGAGGATGAATCCAAGCTTCTGATGCAGGGTCACCCAATCGATCGAGGCGATCATCAATCCGGCCAGTACTGCTCTTCGCGAATCGCCTTGTTGTCGAAGCCGGCGCGACGCATGATCGCCCGAGCGCCGCTGATCATCCCGGGGTGACCGCACAGGAAGACCCCGCCGTTGCCCGGGCGCATTCCCGCGGCGTCAGCGTACTTGCGCATGACGTCCTCGACCCGCCCCCACTCGCCGTGCCATTCGGGGTCCTCCCACGGCCGGCTCACCGTCGGCACGTAGGTGAGCCAGTCGAACTCCCGCTCCAGGGCCACGAGCTCGTCGGCGTACCCGAGCTCGACGGAGCGCGCGGCGCCCTGGATGGTGACGACCGGTACCGGGGTCCAGTCGCCGGCTCTCGCCCGCGATGCGAGCGTGCGCAACAGGCTGACGAACGGCGCGATCCCGGTCACGGTGGCGACGAACAGGTGCGGCTGGTCCAGCAGCGGTGCCTCGCGAAGGAAGAGTCCCTTGGTACGCCTGCGCACGATCAGGTCGCCGCCGACGCCGAGGGCGAACAGCGGATCGGAGAGCTCGCCGTCCGGGACCCGCTCGATGAACAGCTCGATCTCGTCCTCGAGGGGCGACGAGCAGATCGAATACGGGCGCTCGATCACCCTGCCGTTCGACTGCAGCCCGAGGGTCACGTACTGGCCGGGGCGGTACGGAAGCTCCGTGTCGGGACGTATCCGGATGATCCAGAGGTCCGGAGCGGGGTCGCGACGTGACACGACTGTCGCGGACGTGTATTTTTCCGGATCCATCATGAGCGCGCTGAGAGTGTAGGGGGAAGTACGCGGCGCGCCTCTTCTCCCCGAAGGGTGGAGACTGTTCGTCCAATGTACGGTCCACTCGCTCTCGTCGGCGGCGACGAGTTCCACCCCGGCAACGAGCACCAGGACGAGATTCTTCGCGATGCGTGTGCCGGACGACCGGCCTTCGTGGTCGCGACCGCGGCGCAGGACTTCGCGTCGGGAGCCGTCGACGCAGCCCGGCGCTGGTTCGCGGGCCTGGGCCTCGACGTGCACGAGCTGCGCATCCGGACCAAGGACGACGCCAGCTCGCCCGAGGTCGTGGCGGAGGCCGCCGGAGCGGGGCTCGTCTACATCGCCGGTGGCGATCCCGGGTGGGTCGTCGAGGTGCTCCGTGCGAGCCCTGTCTGGAAAGCGATCGCCGCGGCATGGCGAGCCGGTGCGGCGCTCGCCGGGTCGTCCGCCGGCGCGATGGCGCTGTGCCAGTGGTGCCTCGTCCAGACGAGTTGGCCCGGCGAGATCCACGAGCGCTCGGTCGATGCCCTGGGCCTCGTCCCGGGCTGCGCGATCCTCCCCCACTTCGACGTCCTCGGCGACGCGTGGATTCCGTGGGCACAGGAGGGCCTCGCCCAGGAGGCGCAGGTCATCGGCATCGACGAGCGCACCGCCGCCGTGCTCCGCGAAGGCAGGTGGGAGGTGTTCGGCCCGGGCGCGGTGACAATCCTGCAGGGGCAGGTGCGCCACCGCCACATCGAAGGCGAGCGCATCGAGCAGATGTCCAATCCGGAACCCTAAGGCCGCGCAGTCCGTAATCCGAACGTAACCCTGGTCCGTTTACTTGTATGACAGCGTGGATAACCTGATCAGCGAAGGCATCACGTGAGACAACGAGCGACATGAGCTTCCAAGGCGCAATCACTGACATGGACGCGGCGAAAGCGCGCGCCGAAGATGCGAAAGCCCGCCGCAGGCTGCGTATCCAGCATATTCGCCGGCTCGAACGCGTACTCGACACTGTCGAGAACCACAACCTGCAGCGTGATCGCCAGGTGCCGCCGGACATGTGGCGGCAGCTCGCAGAGCTCGAGGTCGTCCTGCCCGTCCCCGCACCCGCGGCGCTCTGGCAGGCACGCAACACCGCCCGGCTCCATGACGCGCTGCTCGATTGGGAAGCCGACCTCCTCGACGAGGTCGCACCGCACCGCGTCGCGTACGACGACACCCACGACGACTGAGCTCACCGTCTGACGCTCGTCTGGCACACTCAGCGGCGTGACCACCGCTGAACGCATGGCGCTCGTCGAGCGCCACACCGCCGAGGTCATCGGCGCCGACGAGCTGCCGCCGCTGATGGACGCCGGGCTCGAGTTGCGCCAATACATCGGATTCGAGATCTCCGGCAAGGCTCACCTCGGCACCGGGCTGATGAGCATGGCGAAAGTGCGCGATCTCACCGCGGCCGGCGTGCACTGTTCGATCCTCCTCGCCGACTGGCACACCTGGATCAACGACAAGCTCGGCGGTGACCGCGAGTTGATCCGCCGTATCGCGACCGGCTACTTCACCGAGGCGATCCGCGCCTCAATCCTGTGCGTCGACGCCGACCCGGGATCGGTCGAGTTCGTACTGGCGTCGGACCTGTACAGGGACGACGACGAGTACTGGGCGACGGTGATCGAGGTGAGCAAGAACACGACGCTGGCGCGGATGCAGCGCAGCATCAGCATCCTCGGCCGCCAGGAACGGGAGAGCGTCGATTTTGCCAAGCTCATCTACCCGGCCATGCAGGCCGCCGACATCTTCGCGCTCGGTGCGCATATCGCCCACGCGGGTATGGATCAGCGCAAGGCGCACGTGATCGCCCGCGACGTCGCCATGCAGATGCGCATCCACGCCCTTCGTGGCGTGAGCGGGGCACCGATGAAGCCGGTTGCGCTGCATCACCCGCTGCTGCTCGGGCTCCGCCGCCCCCCGGTGTGGCCCGTGCCGCCGGAGGCGGCGCGCGACGTGTTCGCAGCCATGAAGATGAGCAAGAGCGATCCCGGTTCCGCGGTGTTCGTTCATGACAGCCCTGACGAGATCACGGGCAAGATCAGAAAGGCGTTCTGTCCGCCTGGCGAGGTCACCTTCAATCCGATCATGGACTGGATCGAGAAGGTTGTCTTCGATATCGCCGGGGGTCCCTTCATCGTCGACCGGTCGGAGGCCAACGGCGGCCGGGTGAGCTTCGACGCCTATGACGAGGTGATCACCGCGTACATCAGTGGCGCACTCCATCCGATGGACGCCAAGGCCGGGCTCGCCGCCCGGCTCATCGATCTGCTCGAGCCGGCGCGCCTGCATTTTTCGAAACCCGAGGTGCACGCGATGCTCGACGAGGTCGACGCCGCGATCGCGTAGGCGATCAGCGCAGGCCCACGGCCTCCTGCACGCGCCGCAGCGTCGCGTCTGCCACGACATGCACCCGCGCGGCGGAATCCGCGAGCAGGCGGCGGAGGGCAGTGTCGTCGCTGCGCAGCTCCGCGTATCGCGCCTGGATGGGGCCGAGCGCGTCGACGACGGAATCGGCGACGGCACCCTTCAGCACGCTGTAGGTTTTTCCTTCGAAGGCACCCAAGGCCACGTCGGCGCTGATTTCATGGAGGGCTGCGTAGATCTCGAGCAGGTTGGCGACGCCTGCACCGAGCGGTTTGTGGACAGCCGGCTCGGTGTCCGTGGTCGCGCGGGCGATCTTGCGGCGCACGACCTCCGGCGGATCGAGCAGCAGCACCGCATGTCCCGGACGATCCACGGCAATGCTCTTGCTCATCTTCTCGTCGGGCGTGTCGAGTCCCATCACCCGAGCGCCCACCTCGCTGATCAAGGCTGCGGGCACCTTGAACACATCGCCGCGCTGCGAGTTGAGCCGGTTGGCGAGGTCGCGGCAGAGCTCGATGTGCTGGCGCTGATCCTCACCGACGGGGACGAAGTCGGCGTCATACAGCAGGATGTCCGCAGCCATGAGCACGGGGTAGGTGAAGACCCCGGTGTTGATCCGCTCGCGTCCCTGCGCCTGGATGCGCGCCTTGAACTGGGTCATCCGGTCGAGCCAGCCCATGGGAGTGAGCGTCTCGAGAATCCAGCAGAGCTGGGTATGCGCCGGAACGTGCGATTGGACGAAGATCTCGCAGCGATCGGGGTCCAGGCCGCAGGCGATGTACATCGCGGCCAGCTCCATGGTCAGCGAGCGCAGCCGCTCGGGGTCCGGGTGCTGCGTCAGCGCGTGAAGGTCGACGATGCAGAAGTAGTTCTCGAACCGATCCTGGTCGCGGGCCCAGTTACGCAGCGCACCGAGGTAGTTGCCGAGGTGCAGGCCGAAGTCCGGTTGGATGCCGCTCAGGACACGGGGGCGTGGGGCAGCGGTCGGCGACATCTCGGGCACCAGCCTAGCGTCAGGCGCTGCGACGGCGCTGGCGGCGCGGCTTCGCGACCGCCCGCGGTGACCAGCACTCCGCGACGAATCCAGCGATCTCCGCGGTGAGCCGTTCCGGCCGGAGGCGCAGCTCGAGGATGTTCGACGCCTCGACGAGACGCGCATGCGGGAGCTCGCCGGTGAGCACGCCGGCGTCGGAGAAAGGATGCACCGGATCGATGTGGTGCCCGATCACCAGCGCCGGCATGGTCAGCTCACGCCGCTGCGCGCTGTACGGGGCGATGTGGCTGAAGAACAAGCCCTGGAGCAGCGCGGCGCTCGGACCGGGGTCCTGGCGGACCACGTCAAGCGCGACATTGCCCCAGAAGGGGACGAGGCGCCGCGGGATCCTGCGAAGCCCCGCAGCGACCGGCCGCATGAGGCGCTCGCCGAAATGCAGCGCCACCAGGAGCGGACCGAATGCGATCACCGACGCCACCAGTGCGTTCTCCAGCACCGGCATCTCGATGATCATGCCGCGCACCCGCCGCGGCGCCGCGTGCGCGATCTCCAGGGTCACGTTCGCGCCCAGGGATGTGCCCCCGATCACGGCCTCGTCGATGTCGAGGTGGTCCAGCAGCGCGATCGCGTCGCTCGCGAACGACTCGATCGAATACTCCGCCATCTCACTGGGACGGTCGGAGCGCCCGTGCCCAAGCGGGTCGAGGGTGAGCACATGCGCCCCATTCGCGGCGAGCGCCATCGCAAGGTGTTCCTGCATCAGCGCCGGGATGAGCAGCCCGGGCAAGAGCAGCACCCAGCGCTTGCCGTCGCCGAACTCCGTGTACGCCAGGCGATGGCCGCGAGTCGTGAACGCCGACGGCACGACCGGCGGGGGGCGATCAGCGGACATCGCCGCGAACTATGCCCCAAAAACGGCGCGAGCGCCGCTACTCGTTCTCGTACTTGAACGAGACGTTGAGGCGGGTGCGGAACCGCGCGACCTTGCCGTTCTCGACGGTCAGATCGAGCTTGACCACCTCGGCGATGCGCAGGTCGCGCAACGATGAGGATGCGGTCTCGATGGCGATCTGGGCTGCCTTCTCCCAGGACTCGGCGCTGGTCCCGACGAGCTCGGTGACGCGGTAGACGCTCTCAGCCATGCAGGTACCCCCTGGACAATGGACGCAGGAGCGCCATTCTGACCGCCGAGGCGCGCGACCGGTCGCGCGGTACAAGTGACCTAGACATCCCACGGGGATAAGTCGTCAAGCAGCAGCCTGACGGATGGGTGGCCAGGCCACGCGTTCGGAGTAGCAGCAGCGATGTTCGAGACAGCCGTGGAGGATGCCGACGAGACGGTTGGCGAGGGCACGCAGCGCCTGATGGTGGGTGTGGCCGCGGGCACGATGAGCCGCGTAATAGGCACGTGCGCCCGCTGAATGCGTCAGGGTGCAGAAGGCCCACAGGTAGAGCGCATCGGCGAGACGGCGGTTGCGCGTCACACGCGCCAGGACCACCGACCGAGTGCCTGAGGCACGAGTGATCGGAGCGCTGCCGGCATAGCAGCGTCGCGCTCTGGCATTCTCATAGCGGGTCCGGTCGTCACCGAACTCCGCCAAGACCCGGGCGCCGAGGATCACACCAAGTCCGGGCAGACTGCGCAGGATCTCGGCGTCCGGGTGATCTTCAAAAGCCTCGGCAAGCTCGGCCTCGAGGGTGGCGATCTGCGCATTGAACTCGCTGATCACGCGCACCATGGCCAGCACCGAGCTGCCATACGCCCTGGCGAGCAGCGGCGGCGGCGCCAGTTGCGGCGCACGCAGTGCGCGTTGCAAGGCCGCAGCGCGGGGGGCGATCCCGCGACGGCGCCCGCTACGCGCCAGCACCACCCGGAGCTGGTTGAGAGTCAGCCGCCGTCCTTGCTCGGGCGTGGGTGCTCGGCTGAGCAACGCCAGTGCGTCCCGACCGGCCAACTCCGTGCCCAGCGCGTCCAGTGCAGCGGGATAGAACTCCCGCAGCGCGCTGCGCAGCTGATTGGCATGCCGGACGCGCGCCCACACCAACGTCTGATGGGTGCGGGCGAGCACTTTCAGACTCTCCGCGAGCTCGCTGTCGCCCGCCATCGGGCGATGGTTCTGGCGATCGGTGCGGACCAACTCGGCCAACACCTTGGCGTCGCCCGGATCCGACTTCGCCCGCGACACGGTATGGCGATCGCGGTAGCGACTCACCGCGAACGGATTCAGGGCATACACCTGATACCCGGTGGCCACCAACCCTTGCACCAGCAGACCGCGGTCGGTTTCGATGCCAACCACCACGGTCTCGGGTTTCGAGGTGTGCGCCCCGACCAGCTCATGGATGCGTGCCAGGCCTTCGATCCCATCGGGGACGCGCGCCTTGTCGAGACGGGCTCCTGCCTCGTCAAGGAGACACACGTCGTGGTGCGCCTCCGCCCAATCGATGCCGAGGTAGACCATGTGGCGCTCCTCCTGTGTGAACGCGACAACGAGCCGGAGGAGCATCGCGGCGCCCTAATGGATCAGTGCTCGGGGCACGACATCCCACCGGCCGTCTTGTCTCCTCGCCAACCGTCGGGGCCACGGTCTAGGCCTGGAGCTCAGCGCTCTGAGTCGAAGAGTGGTCACCCGCCGGCGGCTCGGGAGCAGCTTGCTCCTCAGCCGAGCTGCTCGCCACCCATTAGAGTCTGGAGCCATGCGAACGCTCATACGAACCGTCGGCCGCCTCTGCATCTCCGGGATCTTCGTTTACTCCGGCTACGGGATGATCAAGAATTCGGAGCGCTACGCAAAGCTGGCGGCGGCTGCGCTGCCGGTGCCCGAGGACCCGATGATCGCCAGAGCCCAGGGCGCGACCATGATGGTGGCCGGTTCCACCCTCGCCCTCGGCATCCTGCCGAAAACGTCTGCCCGACTCCTCGCGCTCACATTGATCCCCAACACATTCGTCGGCCATCCGTTCTGGAAAGCCCAGAAACCCGAGGATCGGCGCAGTCAGCTCGTCCACTTCCTGAAGAACGCGGGGCTCTTCGGTGGCCTGCTCTATGTGGGCGCGGACAAGCGGACCGAGCCCCGTCTCGAGGACTGACGTCAGCGCGGACCTCCGGCCTCGGCGCTCGCCAGGTAGGCCCGAAGCCCTTCCTGCCAGTCGGGCAGCAGCGGTTCGCCGAGGTCGCGCCATCCACGGTTCTCGAGCACCGAATAAGCGGGGCGCGCCGCCGGGGTCGGGTACTCCGCGGTGGTGATCGGGACGACGTCGACCGCCAGACCGCGGGCACGGATGGCGGCGACTGCCAGGTCGTACCAGGTGGTGGCCCCGCTGTTGGTGAGGTGGTAGGTCCCGGTGGCGCCGAGGTCGAGCAGGCGGAGCATCGCGGGCGCGAGGTGGCCCGTCCAGGTCGGTGCGCCGTGCTGGTCGGCGACGACCCGAAGCGGCCGGCCCTCGGAGGCGAGGCGCAGCATGGTGAGCACGAAATTCGGACCCCGGCGCCCGTAGAGCCAGCTGGAGCGCACGATGACATGGTCGGCGCACCGCTCGCGCACTGCGAGCTCGCCGTGCCATTTGGTCCGCCCGTACGCCGATCGCGGCGCGGGCGCCGCGTTCTCGGGGATGGGCGACGTCGCGGTGCCGTCGAACACGTAGTCAGTGCTCACATGACAGCATCGAATGCCGGCGGCCGCGCACGCGCCGGCCACGATGCCGGCGCCGGTCGCGTTCACTGCCTCAGCCTCGGCCTCGTGCTTCTCGGCGGCGTCGACCAGCGTCCACGCCGCGCAGTTGATGACCGCGTCGGGCCGCGCCGCGTCGATCGCACCCGTGACCGCGACGGCGTCGGTGATATCGCACGCCTCGCGGCTCAGGCCGACCATGTCGTACCCGTGGCGCGCGCCCTCGTCGACGAGGTCGCCGCCGAGCTGTCCGGGCGTGCCGAGCACCAGATACTTCAGCGCCGCTCACCATGCGACCGACCGGCCGCGGGCTCGCCGGCCACAAGCGCCGTCGCCGTCAGAGCTCGACGCGCGAGTGGTCGCCGAGCATGAGGCGAACCGCGGTCGGACGAGCCGGCGACTTGCAGACCTCGCACTCCTTGCCGATGAGCGACCCGTCGATCTTGCCGGCGATGTCGTGGATGCGAGTGCCCTCGAGGACGATGCTGTTCTCGATCTCGGCGTTGCGCACGACGCAGTCGAAGTAGATGGACGTGAACGGGCCGATGTAGGCGTTGTCGACGACTGTCCCGCTGCCGATGATCGCGGGTCCGCGGACGACGCAATTGCGCAGCGTCGCCCCCTCCTCCACCACGACCTTGCCGTGGAGCCGGACGTCCTCACCCACGGTGCCGTCGCAGCGGGCTTCGAGCGTGTCGAGGATCATGCGATTGGCCTCGAGGATGTCGTCGAGGCGACCGGTATCCTTCCACCAGCCTTCGATGATGTACGGCATGACCCGCTTGCCCGTGTCGATCATGCGCTGGATCGCGTCGGTGATCTCCAACTCGCCGCGTGCACTCGGCTCGATCGCGTCGATGGCCTCGAAGATCAGCGAAGAGAACAGGTAGACGCCCACCAGCGCGAGGTCTGAGCGGGGCACCGACGGCTTCTCCACCAGCGAGATCACGCGTCCGTCCTCGAGCTCCGCGACCCCGAAGCGCTGCGGCTCGGGGACCCGGGCCAGCAGGATCATGGTGTCGGCTTCGGAGCGCTGGAACTCGTCGACGAGCGTGCCGATCCCCTGGGCGATCAGGTTGTCGCCGAGGTACATGACGAAACTGTCCCCGGCGAGAAAGTCGCGGGCGATGCCCACCGCGTGGGCAAGACCGAGCGGCGCCTCCTGGGCGATGAAGGTGACCTCGGCGTCGAACTTCGACCCGTCACCCACCGCTGCGCGCACCTCGTCCGCGGTGTCCCCGACGATGATCCCGATGTCGTGGATCCCGGCCTGGGTCAGCGCGTCGATTGCGTAGAAGAGAATCGGCCGGTTGGCGACGGGGATGAGTTGCTTCGCGCCGGTATGGGTGATCGGCCGCAGCCGCGTCCCCTTGCCGCCGCTGAGGATGAGCCCCTTCATCGGAGGCTCGGAGCTCGCATAGCCGCAGCGTACCAGCAGCTCACCGGGTCAGCCGGTGGGGCAACGGATCGGCAACGACGTCAGATGCCCCGGTTTCGATGGTGGTGGCGCTGCAACGGGCCGCAAAGATCGGTCTGACGAACGCTCCAAACGCCTCGCATCCCCCTACGCTGAGTCCGGCGACGCTCCGAGAGGGGGAGCGCCGCTCCTACCCCTTGTAGGATGCGCCGATGGGTCGCCATCTCATCACGAGCGCCTTGCCGTATATCAACGGCGTCAAACACCTCGGCAACCTGGTCGGTTCGATGCTCCCCGCCGACGTGTATGCGCGCTACATGCGCCTGCGTGAGCACGAGGTCCTCTTCATCTGCGCGACCGATGAGCACGGCACACCGGCCGAGCTCGCCGCGGCGGCTGCGGGGCTGAGCGTTGCCGAGTACTGCGCCGAGCAGCACCAGATCCAGGCCGACCTCGCCCGGCGCTTCGGGTTGTCCTTCGACCATTTCGGGCGCAGCTCGTCGGCGCAGAACGCCGAGCTCACCCGGCACTTTGCCGAGCAGCTCCGAGCCAACGGCATGATCGAGGAGCGCGTCACCGACCAGGTGTACTCGCTCGATGACGAGCGCTTCCTGCCCGACCGCTACATCATCGGAACCTGCCCGCACTGCAGCTACGATCGTGCCAATGGTGATCAGTGCGAGAACTGTGCACGGCTGCTCGAGCCGTCGGATCTGATCAACCCGCGGTCCGCGATCTCGGGCAGCACCCGGCTCGAGGTACGCGCCACCCGCCATCTCTTCATCCGCCAGTCTTTGATGGCCGACCGGGTTCGCGCCTGGATCGACTCACACACCGACTGGCCGATCCTGGTGTCATCAATCGCGCGCAACTGGCTCAATGTCGGGCTCGAGGATCGCAGCATCACGCGCGATCTCAAATGGGGCATCCCGGTGGGATGGCCGGGATTCGAGGACAAGGTCTTCTACGTCTGGTTCGACGCGCCGATCGAGTACATCGGCGCAACCAAGGAGTGGGCCGACCTCGACCCCGGGGTCCGGGACTGGCGCTCCTGGTGGTTCGACGCCGGCGACGTCCGCTACACCGAGTTTCTCGGCAAGGACAACATCCCCTTTCACACCATCAACTTCCCGATCACGCTCATGGGATCGGGTGAGCCCTGGAAGCTGGTGGACTATGTCAAGGGCTTCAACTACCTCACCTACTACGGCGGCAAGTTCTCGACGAGCCAGCAGCGCGGCGTGTTCATGGACGCCGCCATCGAGTTGCTGCCGGCCGACTACTGGCGATATGCGCTGCTCGCCTCGGCGCCGGAGTCGGACGACGCCGAGTTCACCTGGGAAAGCTTCGCGCTAACCGTCAACAAAGACCTGGCCGGCATCTTCGGCAACTTCGTCCAGCGCACCCTCAAGCTGACCGAGAAGCTCTTCGGGATGACCGTTCCGGACGGAGGCGAGCCGGGTCCGGAGGAGGCGGAGCTCGCCGCCTCGCTCGACGCGGCGCTGGCGGCGTATGCGGGGGACATGGACGCGATGCGCTTCCGGCCCGCCGCGTTTGCCCTGCGCAGTCTCTGGACGCTCGGGAATCAGTACCTCGATCGCTGCGCGCCCTGGCACGAGACTGACATGGCGCGGGTCGCGTGCATCCTGCGCACGGCCATCAACGTCGCGCGCATCGAGGCGATCGTGTCGGCTCCGTTTGTGCCCTTCGGCTGCGATCGGCTCGCTTCGATCCTCGGTCTTCAAGCCGGCGAGCGCTCGTGGCCTGGCGCCGCGACCGACGAGCTGCTGACGCTCGGGCCCGGGCGCACCCTGCAGATGGGCGATCCCCTGTTCCCGAGAATCGGCGACCGAAGCACGCTCGCAACCTGGGTCGCCGAGATGGAACAGCGTTTCGGCGGCCCTACCTAACGTTTGGCGCTTCTGGTGCGTTAGTAACCTTTTCGACAGGTCTCCGAGGTATTCTGTTGGGTACAGATGCCATCCGATTTCCCGGCACCACCACCGCCTCCTCCGCCGCTGGCCGAGTCCCTGGGTAAGGGAACCGGTCGAATTCGGCTGTTCGTGATCGGGCTGGCCATTGCGGTCGTCGGTGCCACCACAGGGTTCATCGTGACTCACGCCGCATCACCGAACTCGGCGAACACCGCCGCGGTGACCAAACCGAGCCCTTCGCCGTCAGCGCACAAGCCCTCGTTCGGCGGCCACAGCCCAGGCGGTTCGATGTGCGGAGCACCGTTTGCAGGCGACGGGTTTGGCGGACCGTCGTTCTTCTGCGGCGGGGAGACCGGCACGGTCATCAAGATCAGTGGATCGACGCTGACATTGCGGACGCTCGCGGGCACGGTCACGGTCACCACCACTTCGTCGACCACCTACAGCCGTGAAGAGCAGCAGGTACACCTCAGCGCCGTCAAGGTCGGCGACGTCGTTGCGGTGCGCGGGAGCCGGACCGGCACGTCGCCGACTGTGACCTCACCGATCGCAGCGACAGCCATCACCGTCGAGGTACCGAGCATCTCGGGGCGCGTGCAGTCGGTGAGCGGCAAGACCGTCACGCTCGTTACCGGCGATGGGCAGCTCGCATACATCACCATCTCGAGCTCGACTGCGTATCACGGCGTCCGAGGCGCGACTGCGAAAAGCAGCTCGGTCAAGGCCGGGGTGTACATCGTGGCGCAGGGAACGCAGGTCGGCCTGACGACGCTCAACGCAGACAACGTCCAGGTGCTCGGGGCGTTGAGCTTTACTCCACACGGCTTCCCTGGCCATTCCAGCACTGTGCCCGAGCCCGCACAGTCAGGGAGCCAGGCCACCGCCGCTTAGGCTTGCGCCACGCCGAGCGCCTCGATGAGCGTTCAGGCACAGACGTCCTCCCAGGGCACGGCCGGGTCATGGTGACCGCTGCCGCATCGCGCGCGCCCGGCGGCGCAGCTCGCGACGCTGCTCAGCCTTCGCCCGGAGGTCACGGGCACTGTCGAGGCGCTCCTGCTCGCGTTCGAGCTTGCGCTTCGAACTCGAGGCGCGCGAGCACGGTCGGGTCGCCGGCCGCGGCGTCGCGCACCGCGCATCCGGGTTCCTTTTCGTGCTTGCAGTTGCGGAATCGGCAGTGCGCTGCAACCTCGGTGAGGTCGCCGAACACCTCGTCGATACCCGCGCCGGCGTCCCACAGACCGAGCTCCCGTGTGCCCGGCGTGTCGATGATGAGCCCGCCCCCCGGGAGCTCGATCAGCTCCCGGCGCGTGGTCGTGTGCCGGCCTTGCCGTCCGCGCGCACCTCGCCGGTGGCCAGCGTCTCGTTACCGGACAGCCGGTTGACCAGCGTCGACTTACCGGTACCGCTGGGCCCGACCAGGACGGCGACCAGGCCTTCGAGCAGCACCTCGCGCAGCCGCGCAAGCCCCGCGCCGGATGCGCTGACCGCGATGACCTCGGTGCCTCCCGCGACCGAACGTGCGGCGCGAAGATCGGCGTCGACATCGGCGCTCAGGTCCGATTTGGTGAGCAGCACGACCGGTGCCGCTCCGCTGGACCATGCCATGGCGAGCGCCCGTTCAATGCGCCGGAGGCTCAGTGGAGCGCCGAGTGCGACGGTGATGAAGACGAGGTCGATGTTGGCCGCAACCGCCTGGCCCGCGGTCGCGATCCCGGCAGCGCGACGCATCAACACGCTCCGTCGCGGGAGCAGATGCACGGCGACGCCGCCTTCGATGACGAGCCAGTCACCGGTGGTGATGCCGCCGTCGTCGGGCACGCCGGACAGTGCTGCCGCCAGCGGCGCGCGTTGCTGGCCGGCATCGGTCAGAACCGTCACTACACGTCCGTCGACGCGGATGACGAGGCCGCGGCGGCCGTCGCGAGTGGCCTCAGCGAATGCCGTTTCGAGTGAGCCGTTCCACCCTAGCGCGGTGAGACGGTAAGGTCATGGGACAAGTGGGAACTCCATGCTGCAGTGAGAGCCCGGAGCCCCGTGTGCAGTCCCGCACCAGCGCGTGGCGCGGAATCAGCGGACGATCAGGCGGCGGAGCCGCCGGGTACGACATCAGAGGGTGGGCGCTGCAGGCGCAATCACAAGTGTCATGTCTGTTGCCCTCCGGTGGTCGTCTGGATCTATCGACTGCATCGTACCTCACGCGGGGAATGCAGGCATCATGCAGCTCGGGTCACCCGCATCACGAGGACAGAGGTCAGCCCCGGCGAGCACAAGGCCGCCGGCCACGTCGGCAAGGTAGTGCTGTTTCACGAGGACGGTCGACGCGACGATCAGCGCGGCCCAGATTGCGGCTGGGAGGCCGATCCGCCGGTCGACGCGCCACCAGTGCAGGGCGATGATCGTCGACAGCGATGTGTGCAGGCTCGGGAAGTCGTTGTAGGGCTGATCGGACGCGTAGATGCTTCGGATCAGCCCGGAGAACGGGTCGGTGCCGACGACCTGCGGCCGTGCGACGTACGACTGCAGGAAGAAGTAGAAGGCGTAGCTGATGAACCACACGATGATCATCGTCAGCGCGGCGGACCGGTAGACGCGTACGCGAAAGAAGAGAAACGCGATGAGGCTGACGACGATGTAAGGAATCAGCGACACGTAGGGGATGGCGAAGATCGGCACGACCGGCAGCGCTCGGTCCAGCGGCGTCTGCAGGAAGATGCGGTTGGGACCATGGTTGAGTGACCCGTAGATGAGGTTGGTCCCGAGGATCGCGGGGATGAGCAGCAGGCTCACGGTCAGGCCCCAGCCGCGTTCGGGGAGGATCCCGCGGCCGAGGTGGGTGTTCAGCCACGTGGAAGGCGGCGCGGGCGTTTCGGCTACCTCGCTCATGTGGCTCCTCCCGGTTCACCCGATTGCGCGGTGAGCCTACCGCGGCACCGTCGCCTGCGCCGAATGGCGGGTACCATGGTCGGGACGCGGGAGTAGCTCAGCTGGTCAGAGCGCTAGCCTTCCAAGCTGGATGTCGCGAGTTCGAATCTCGTCTCCCGCTCCATTCGCCTGAGCGCTATCAGCGCGTCCGGCCAGCGGACGCCCGGGGCAACAGGATCTTCCTCGCGGCCAGGCGTGATGCCTTCGGCGAGTACGCGCCGCTGACAACCAGCGGCGTCCTCCAGCTCCTCCGTGGCGCGGCCGACCGCGCCGCGATCACACGGCATGTGCACCCGCACCTCCTCCGGCATTCGTTCGCGACCGAGGCGATGCGCCGCGGCATGAACCCGGTGCAACTCGCCCAACTCCTCGGACATAGCGGTCTGCGCATGATCGAGCAGGTCTACGCTCACCTCAACGCGGCTGACGTCTACGAGGCAGTGATGCGCACGCTCACGGTCCAGAAATAACCGGAAAACCCAGCCCGCCAGACACACACAGAACCAGCTCGCTCCCTTGGTACCGCTCCTCACTGACACATCAGCCCTTCATCCCACTTCGTTGTGGCAGTGAGGAGCGGGAGCTACGGACAGCAACGCTGGCCGGGGCAAGGGGAGCGAGCGGCCGCCTGTTGAACTGAAATGTCCGTCGGAGGCGCGCCGGCGTCGCTTTCAGTGGGGTGGCTAGTTCGACTAGCCACCTGAGTAGCCGGGGCCCTTTCGAGATTTGAGCACCTACCATGCCGGGCAAAGCAGCGAGCCCGGCGGTCGTCCGCCCATTGTCAGAGGTCGCGTTCCCACGTCAGCAAGGGAAACGCGCCGCAACGGGTTCGTGATCGACTGGTGATAGCATCTGTGCTATGGGTTGGGGCACGGTCGAACTCGAGCCGGAAGTAGATGAGTGGCTCTTCGGGCTCGACGACGAGTTGTTCGGCCGCGCCGCCTTCCACATCGACCGCTTAGAGGAGAAAGGAGCCCTACTTGACGAGCCGTACACCCGCCAACTCGACGGCAAGCTACGCGAGTTGCGCTTCTACCTTGGCGGCCAGCCGACACGGGTCAGCTACTACATCGCTCACGGCCGGAGGATCGTTCTCTTGACCGTGTTTGCGAAGACGAGGCAACAAGAGAAGCGGGAGGTCGCTCGAGCCAAACGAGTGATGGCTCGGTGCATTGCCGAAGGACATGTCGAGGAGGATTCACGATGAGCAGGAAGACATGGCAGGAAGTCCGGGCCAATCGACTGGCGACGCCGGCGGCGCGGGACGCATACTGGCGCGCCCAGCGAGCATTTCAGATCGGCGAGGAGGTGCGTCGGCTCCGCATCGCCGCCGGCCTTTCCCAGCGACAGCTAGCGGACAAGATGGGTTCGAGCCAGTCCGTCATCGCGCGCCTCGAGGCCGGCGGCGTCGAGCCAACGCTTGCTACGCTCGATCGGGTGGCGAGCGCCCTCGGCGCAGATCTCGATATCCACTTTGCTGCGATTGCTTAACGTCGGCTCGTGCGGCCGGGAGGTGTTGGCTTGAGGTTTCAGAGCATCGATATCCGGAACTTCCGTGCTATTCAGCAGTTCTCCGTCGGAGATCTAAGCGACCTAATCCTCATTGCTGGACCAAACGGCTGTGGCAAGTCATGCATCCTCGACGCGATACGACTGCTCAAGAGTGTCTACGGCGGATACCAAACGAACGAGTGGATGCAGTGGTTCGGCGAATTTCAGGTGAATCTCAATGACCCGAACAACCTCAGCGGAGTCTTCCGCGACAAGCAAATACCCATACAGATATCGGCGGTTATTCAGTTAGCTGCGGCTGAAACCGCGTTTTTGGCGGAGCACGCGTATCCATTATGCGAGCCAATCATCTGGGCCGAGGTCACGCGTCTCCCCATGGAGGCATACCTGTACTCCCCCCTTGCGTACGCGGCTCAGTACCCCGCACTCGTGCCTGAGGTCGCTCAACGCTGTACGGATACTGCCGCCGAGCTACAGAGCGAGGTCGCAAAGGCTACTCACTCGCTCTCGTTGACACTGTTTCCGACCGGCCAACTCCTTACGTCGCCCTCCCTCGTCGCGAAGGTCATCTTTCAGACTTACGATCCTGAGCACCTCGGGATCATCGACTTCCACAGTGCGTCCCGTACCTATGCTCGCGAGGCAATCGGTGGCATTTAATCTGGACGTGAAGGCTCTCGAGACTCAGCGGCGGACACAGACGTTGTACAACTGGCAAGCAAAATACCAGAACATCAAGTCCGAGTTGGTCACGATGTATGTGCGCTCGCTGGTGTCTCAACAGGCGGGCGGTCCCGACAACGCATCGCAAACCCTCGACGAAACCCTGAAGGAGCTTTTCTGTACCTTTTTTCCAGAGAAGGAATACCTCGGCGTGCAGGCATCCGAGGACGGAAGCATCGAGCTTCCCGGTTCGCCTCTCGACCGGGGAAACGCACGATATCAATGACCTCAGCTCTGGAGAGAAGGAGGTCTTGTACGGTTACCTTCGTCTACGCGGTTCGACGGCGGGCAACTCCACGATCCTGCTCGACGAGCCAGAGCTCCACCTGAACCCGGGGCTTCTCCAGGGCTTTCCGGACTTCTACTTCAGGCACCTCTCGAGAGGGCTCGGCAACCAACTCTGGCTGGTGACGCACTCCGATGCGCTGTTACGGCAACGGTCGGGAACCCAAATTTCAGCGTGTTCCACATGACCAGTGCAACAAACGTTGCACACGGTTCAAATCAGGCAGTTGCGGTCGCCGAGGACGAAATGGAAGCGGCGTTGCTCGACCTCGTCGGTGACCTGGCCGCCTATCGACCAACGGGCAAGGTCCTCATTTTCGAGGGAGGCGGGGATCGCGATTTCGACGTCAGCGTAGTACGGCGGCTTTTCCCTGACCTCGGCGCGCATGCGAACTTGATTAGCGGCGGATCAAAGGGGCGCGTCCGCGATCTGTATCGCGCCCTCCAGCGCCTGGCGGAACAAACCGGGTTGGCCGACCGATACTTCGCGATCACGGACCGCGACAGCGAAACTCAGGTCGACGACTTGCCCGAAGGCCACGTGTTGTCTTGGGACGTCTACCACATCGAGAACTACCTTCTGGATCCGGAGTTCGTCTTCCGAGCCTACGCCGCTGTGGTAGCGACCCCAGTTCTTGATGAACCCGCCGCGACGGCGGATGCCTTGAAACGTGTTGCGGAGCGAAGCATTAGCAGGGTGGTTCTCGTACAGCTGCAAGAGCGAGTGAATAACGAGCTGATGGAGAGCATATCGATAGGGGCGGCACCCGACACCCCGACACCGGCTCGAGACCTCCTGCCTTCTATCGAAGCCTCTCTAGACCGAGTCACCGCGTTGAGGGCGTCAGTTGGAAATGCAGCGATTCTTGACGAGTGGGCCACGAGCTACACGGAGGAGTTGCGAGCGACGATTGCCGACGGAAATTGGCTTGGTCATGTCCCGGGTCGAACCATCCTTCACGCGTTCGTTAACGAGTATCTCGGAGGGGCTGTGACGTACGACGGTTTCGTCAACCTCATCATTAACCAGATGGTCGCGGTCGGTCATCAGCCGGCAGCCATGAGCGCGGTTCTGGCGCGTGTAACCGCCACCCATCCCCGCCCCGAAGTTTAGCGGGCGCCGTCTGACAGCAGCCCGCCAGCTGCATTGATGATGAGTTGCCCTGCTTCTAGGCCTTCATGGCAGAGCCTCTTGGTGCGTTCAATCGCTCGCGGTCTGCGCGCTCGGTCGCCTCTCTTCTCCGTCCGCTGTAGGTCAAGTTCGTGGGAGACTTGGTTTCGGGCAATGAACAAGTCCTTGAGCTGCCTAATCCGCTCGCGCAAAGTACGTGCGTCGATCCCAAGCGCGCCCGCAATTCTGTCCACCTCATCGGCCGATTGGAGGCTAGATCCCGTCAGTTCGTACACGTAATCTTCAATGAGTTGGCTCCGGGGGTCCGGGCTGGTCAGATAGCGTGCGACCGACTTCGAGTCAGCGAGGTCGCCAATCCCGAGCTTGCTAGCGGCAAACGCCTCAAACTTATCGTGGGCTTGACGGCTTACTGCCAGAAGGCTTGGCAGCGTGTCGCGGATCAAACGCTTCAGACTTGCATCGAGGCCCGCTCCAGTGAAGACGATCGCCGCTCGAAGAAGATCCTCTTCGTTAGCCGGGAGGCGGCCCTTAAGTAGCGTGCCCTTGGCTTTCCGAAGCGCACGGATAGTCGCAAGGACGTCAAAAACGGCCTCTACCGAGTTGAAGGCGCTCGCCAAATATCGCTGCGCCGTCTCAGTCCCGGGTTCACCGCTTGCCGGCGGAAGCGGAGGTAGATGCACGCTTCCGATCGTACATAGACTTCGAGGACGCGTAGTGAATCCAACTTATCAACGTCGAGCTGCGCAGATTCCTTGGCGCCTACGACCTGAAGACGTCGCAAGTGGCACTCCCTACACGGGCGCTGCGCCGGCACCGAAGCCTGGCGCCGGGGGTAGGTTGGCGCCGAACATCAAGACACATGATTGCGCGAGGCTGCCGCTCCTAAGCAGAGCAGCGTCGCAAGCTGACGCTGCTCTTGAATTCAGGACTGGACCAATTTCGACCCGAATGAAGAACGCAACTCTTCCAAGCTGGATGTCGCAAGTTCGAATCTCGTCTCCCGCTCCAACTTTGTCCAGGACCTGACCTTCAGCAAGCACTTTCATGGATGGGTGCGATGGCGTCATGGACACGCCGCGGGCGGTGGCACGCGAACTAACACGCATGGAAGAGGATGCTCCAGCGGTGCAGCAGTTCAACGCGCACCGACTGGCCACGCTACGGCGGTCGGGGTATCGGGTCCGGGAGCGTTGGCACCGTTTCGAGAACTTCCTCGCGGAGGTTCGAGAATGTCCTCCCGGGCTCTCTGTGGACCGTGGACACACGGTGGCTCCCACCGCGGTGTCAGTTGTCCTTGGTTAGGACGTCGCGCAGCTTGTGGGCGAAGGCTTCGGGCTGGCCGGCGTAACCGAATTCGCCGCCTGCGAAGCCCGCGTGATGGCTGGGGAAGACCGTCGCCTGCTGACCGAGTAGTTCGGCTGTGGCCACCGAGGTGCGTCCGGTGAAGGTCCCAGCGGACTCTTCGCCCACAGCGATTACGATGCGTGTCGGCGCGGCCACCAGCGCTTCGACGTCAGGGCGATAGCTGCTGACCTCCGTGGAACGCTCGGAGAGCAGGGGGTTGTCCCGGGAGCCGTCGTCCTCGCTCGGCATCCCGAACTGGGCGGGATCCGGTGTCGCTTGCGCGAAGTATTCCTCGGTGAACTCTCCCTGCCACGACGTCATGGCAATGAAGGCCGCCATCCCGAAACCCTGCCCCTTAGCCGCGTACGCGTCCCGAAATTGCGCCATGGCGCGGTCGGCGGCCCCCGCATCCGGAAGCACCGGCACCAGCGGCGGCTCGTGTGCCACCAGCACGGCGACGTCGTTGGCATATGCCTCCACAAGGGCGAGCGAGGTGACCGCGCCGCCACTGCTCGCGAACATCTCGACCGGCCCGACGTCGAGAGCCCGGATGACGGCGTGCACATCGCCCGCCTGGACGGCGGGCACGTTGTCGACCCGGCCGTCTTTGCGGATGCTGCGACCGAGACCGCGCGGGTCATAGGTGACGACGGTGCGGTCGGGGAAGTACGACGCCAACGTTCGGAAACCGCTGGCATCCATGGGCTGCCCGATCATGAAGAGTGGTGGGCGTCCGTCGGCGGTGGGCAGCGGGCCCTCGACGTCGTAGACGATTGCGGCCTCCGCTGTTTCAAGTGTGTGTGTCTTCACACCGGCCCCTCTCCGTCAATCCACGAGCAACCGCTCGAGCTTGTCGAGCTGCTCGGACCAGCCCTGCTCGGCACCGGCCATCGCCTCGGCGGGCGGCATCGGCTCGAAGTAGGACTGTCGCATGGTGAGCGCGGTGCCCCCGTCGCGATCCTCAAGGGTCACCTCAATGAGCGTCGCGAACAGCTCCCCCTGCTCGTCATTGACGGCCCGGCCGCTCATGACCAGGCGACGCGGACGGTCGATCTCGTAGTACTCGCCACCCATGTAGTGGGAGAACCGGGCGTCGGCGGGGATGGCGTCCGGCCACTCCATCGCGAGCCGGTACGTCCCCCCGACGCGAAGGTCGACCTCTGCGGCGGGGCATGTGAAGCCGTTGGGCCACCACCATTTCTTGAGCTGGTCCGGGTCTGTGAAGGCGTCAAAGACCCGCTCCGGCGAGGCCTTCAGGGTGCGCTCGATGACGAGCTGCTTGCTCGGAGTCGCAGATCGGACGTCCACGGCGGTGCGGGTCTCAGGCATCGGGGTTCTCCTCCGTAATGGTTGACTCGGTTTGGGCGGCAAGATGGGCGTCGAGACGGTCGAGGCGGTCGGACCATTCGGCGTGGGCACGACGGAGCCAGTCGTCCACCGGGAGCAGCCCCTCAAGCTGAAGTCGCGCCGGGCGGCGCTGGCCGTCGCGGGCCCGACCGATCAGGCCCGCCCGCTCGAGCACCTTGAGGTGCTTGGTGATGGCAGGCTGCGTCAGTGTGGAGGCATCTGCGAGCTCGACCACGCCGGCTTCCCCGGCCGCGAGGCGCTCGAGGATCGCCCTGCGGGTGGGGTCGGCAAGGGCCGCGAAGGCGCGGCTCAGGGAGTCCTTCATATCCATTACCAAGAGGTTATATTACCAGATGGTAAAAGTCAACGGTGTGTCGACCTGCCGGCTGTCACCGTCCCGTCGTCATGGTGGACCGAACCAGGAAGTCAGGGCGTCATGCAGTCCCGTATCGGTGCCTTCCCCCACCCAGGCGACATGTCCGTCGGGCCGGATCAACGCGGCAGTGGGAGCGGTGACCGCGCCAAGTACCGGAAGTTCCCACAGCCCGGCATGTTCAGCATCGATCACCTGGACCCGGTCCGCCCACGGTGCGATGTCGAAGCCGCCGGGCGCACCGAGGTTGAGCAGCACCGGCTTGGCGTCGTGCAACAACGAGAACACCCGCACGGTGCCATCCGCAGTCGCGAGATCCAGGTCGGGCATGCGGCGCCCCAAGAGCGGATGTCCCTCACCGAGGTCATACGCAACGTCGAGGCCCGCGATCATGGCGGCGATGTGCTTGCGCGGCTCGTCCATGCGCAGCAGCTCCATCACCGTATCGCGCAGTGCAACGGACCGGTCGTCCGTTGCGCCGAGCGCCCTCTGCGCCATGGTGTTCCGCAGCACCCGCGCACCAACCGGGTGGCGTTCGGCTTGATACGTGTCGAGCAGGCTCACCGGTGATGTCCCGCTGACCACCTGGGCCAGCTTCCAGCCCAGGTTGACCGCATCCTGAACGCCAATGTTCAACCCCTGGCCTCCGATCGGTGCGTGCACGTGTGCCGCGTCTCGCGCAACCAGCACGCGCCCGCTGCGATAGGCCACCGCCTGACGTGTCATGTCGGTAAAGCGAGAGATAAAGCGCGGGCTGTGCGCCCCGTGGTCCGTTCCGTCGACGCGGATGAGCGCTGCGCGGAGATCTTCCAGAGTAGGCTCGTCGGTGCGGTTCACCTCGGGTTCGATCAGGGTGACGCCCACGCGTCCCTCCTCGGCAGGGCCGATGCCACCACCGCCACGCAGGCCGAATTCCGGCATCTCCTCCATCTCGACCTCGGCAATGATCCAGCGCGTGGTTGGATCCCAGCCCGCGAAATCGATGCCGGCCGCATTGCGCACAACGCTGCGGCCCCCGTCGCAACCAACCAGATACTGCGCCCGCAGCGATGTGCCGTCGGACAACACGACATCGACACCGCTGTCGTCCTGCGTCAAACCCGTCACCTCGCGCTCGCGCAGGATGGGAACGCTCAGCTCATCGAGCCAGCCGGACATGATGCGCTCGAAGTGGCTCTGCAACAGCGCCATCCCGTAGTTGTGGCGGGTGGGGAAATCGCTGATGTCCATCGGGACTCCACCGAATGCCTGCACCTGCACCGTCTTTCCCTCGGCGAGAAAGCGATCAACGACGCCACGCTGATCGAGCACTTCGATGGTGCGCGAGTGCAGACCTCGCGAGCGCGGGCTTTCGAGCTTGAAGCTGGCACGTCGCTCGACGATGACAACGTCGGTCCCCGCCAATGTCAGCTCTGCCGCCAGCATCATCCCCGTCGGACCGGCTCCGGCGATCACCACCGCATGCTCGCTCAAATTCGCACCTCCGCGGTGATGGTCCGAAACCGTACCGCGGGCCCCACCATCGGTTCGACGTCCGCACGCGAGCCATACATCGACAACAGCACCCGCACTGCGCGCCTCCCATTTCCGCAGATTTCTGCCCCAGGTCAGCGATTCTGCGGCAGGCCCCGGGTGTTGCCGCAAGCCCCCGGTGCGCTGATACAATTGAGGTGAAGGGAGTGGGTGCTCCTTGCACGTAGCCGCCTAGTGCTTGACTCGGGGCACCAGTTTTGCGCAGATGACCTGTGGCCGCGCCTGTCAGGTCCGATGAATCACCCCGGCTCAATCAACCTGCCGTTCTTTGACAGGTTTGGGTCGGTGCATGAGGCAAGGTTGAAACAGCAGGGCCGTCGCTTCCCGCTTTTCATCTTCGAGATGCTTACTTCAACTCGTCGTTTGCGCGTATCGGGGTTTTGAGTTGCATTGACCCAGCGAACCCATTCCCAGCGCGCCATCGGCGTTATGTCTCTCCATACGTCTTGGATCTTCTGTGGGGCAGTTGCCAGGGCTGTCTCAAGATCCTGCGGCACGATCGGCTCCGGCCAGTCTTTGCGTGACTCGATTTCCAGCGTCGCGGTGTCACCCGCGCGTAACGCAGCGGTTTGTCGCAGCGTTTCATCAATCACCATCCAATGGCCAAAAGAGCCATCTGGTTCCAGCACCGTCTGGAACCCATGGCCATTGAGGGTTCCTCGTACCGCCACCTGCCCGCGCGACGGCAGTTTCCCGCTCGCTTCCTCGGGCAAACGCAAAATAGTCCGTTGGTCGATCGTGTACAGCGTGGCGTCAAAACGAATTGTTGGCGCCGCTGTGCGCTGACTCATAGTAGTCACCTATTGTGCAGTCCTACCACCACGATCTCAAGGGGCATAGCCGTCCGATCGCGGCACGGTACGGGGCGGGGACGAGCCCTCGCGGCCGTCAGTCAGTGGACATCGGTCCACCGAAGCGAGCCGACTTAGACATACTGTCCGCTGATCACGGTTGACCGGTCGGCGCTGCTCTTGCCCCGAGGAGGATGTTGAATGGGTGTCTATCAGGATCATCTCCTGCCGCGCCTTCAGGATAGGGCCATGGACCGGAAGGCGAATCGCGCGGTGCGCGCTCGCGTCTGCACTGGGCTGCTTGGCGATGTCGTGGAGATCGGGTTCGGCACCGGACTCAACGTGCCGTATTACCCGTCGGGGGTTACAAGGGTTTTGGCTATCGAGCCGTCGTCGGTGTGTATGCGGATTGCTGAACCGCGGATCGCTCGGTCGACGGTCCCGGTGGTGCCGGCGGGCCGCAACGGCGAACGCCTGGAACTCCAATCCGAAGCGTGCGACGCAGTGCTCTCGACGTGGACGCTTTGCACGATTCCCAACCTCAGCGCTGCACTCGGAGAGATGCGCCGCGTGTTGAAACCGGGCGGTTCGCTACATTTTGTCGAGCATGGGCACGCCCCCGATCCGCCAGTCGAGCGATGGCAGCGCCAACTCGAACCGCTGAATAAACAACTCGCGGGCGGGTGTCACCTCACCCGGAACATCCCACAATTGATCGAGGAAGCAGGCTTCGTGGTTGAGAAGCTCGACACGTATTACTCCGAGGGCGAGCCGAAGCCGTTCGGCTACACGTTCGAAGGACGAGCCATCAAGCGCTGAGGAATTGCTAGCGCCTCTCGTATTCGTCGTGGCGGCGGAGCCAGAGTTGAGGCGAGTTCGGCTTCATCGCGACCGTTGGGGGCACGGTCGAGGATTGGGTAATACCCCATCAAGAACTCCAGCCCACGGGAGGTGGTGGAGTAGACGTGGTAGACGGCACCCTCGTCGAGGACGAAAGCGCTGAAGCCCGGGCCCTCGGACAGGTAGCCGACCACGTCTGTTCCGGAGGCGCTCGCGAGGTGATCCACGACTGGCGGCATCCCCGCCTCGATCATCGGCTTGATCCCCTCGCGGGTCTGTTCCTCTGTCCGTGACATGCCGAAGTCGAAATTGAAGTCGCTCTCGGCCGATGAGACCCAGGGAAAGCTCCAGCCCATCCGGCGCTCATAGGCCTGGAGCTTCGCCAGCGGAGCGCGCGAGACGTAGACCATGGTCACATCCCGTGCGTTGAGATGCGGAAGAACGCCGTTGACTGCGTCGGCGCTCGAGGAGCAGGTCGGGCAGCCCGCCTCGTAGCTCGGCCCGAACATGAAATGGTAGACAAGAAGCTGTGACCGACCGCCGAACAGCTCGGCGAGCGTCCGGATACCTTCGTCGGTCTGAAACCGGTACTCCTTCTCGACCCGGACCCACGGTAGCTCGCGCCGTTGCCTCGCGAGCTCGTCACCCATCCGCGTGTGCTCCTTCTCGCGCGCGAGCAGCGCCTCGCGAGCGGACAGCCACTCCTCTCGGCTTGCCACCTTGTGATCAGTCATGCGTGTCCTCCCATCGAATATCCGCCCATCCGGCCGCTTCCCGCTGTGCTGCCCGGATTTTGATACATGCAGGGTGCAACACCGGCGTTGCAAAGTCGCCACCAGACCGCTGCAGACGGCGCGATTTCGCAGGCGATCGTACGTTGATGAACGAGCGAGGCATCCATATACCGGGCCTCGACGGGCTTCGCGCCGTGGCGGTGCTGGCCGTGGTGGCCTCCCACAGCTGGCCTCAGATGCTGATCGGTGGGTGGGCGGGGGTCGACATCTTCTTCGTGCTCAGTGGGTTCCTGATTACCTCCATCCTCCTTGCCGAGCACGAAAGGAGCGGCCGAATTTCCTTCCAGCGCTTCTACATGCGCCGTGCGCTACGTCTCCTCCCGGCGCTGGCGGTTACGCTGCTGCTCGGCGTCCTGATCGCACAGGTGATCTACCCGAAGTCAGCCGGCGACACCGTCCACGAGGCGTTGGCCGCCGCCCTCTACGTAGCCAACTGGGTCGTCGCGTTCGGGCAGGTGCACTCGGGACTGCTCATTCACACATGGACGCTCTCGATCGAGGAGCAGTTCTACTGGACCTGGCCGCTCGCGCTCGCCGTGTTACTTCGCATCGGCGGCCGGCGGCTCGCGCTCAGAGTAACCATCGCGATGATCGCGGTCGTTGTCATTCACCGCCTGATGGGTGTGCAGGGCGCTTACTTTCGAACTGACACTCGCGCGGATTCACTCCTGATCGGATGTGCCGTGGCGATAGCAGCATCCATGGGTGCCTTCGAGCGGCTGAACCGGCGCGCCATGTGCATCGCAACGCTCATTGGAACGCTTGCACTTGGCTTCGTGTTTGCCTTCGCGCAGCAAGCGTCCCCATTCATGGAGGGTGTGGGGTACACGCTCGTTGCCCTCGCATCCGCGACCATCGTCATCGCCCTTGCCGTTCGCCCGCTGCGCCCAGTTACGGCAACGCTGGGTTGGCGCCCGCTCACGTGGATCGGTCAACGTTCGTATGGCGTCTACCTGTACCACCCACTGTGCCTTGCGGTGGTCGCGACGCGTCTGGGCATGGTTGGTCCCGCCACACTCGTGACCACCACGGCACTCTCCGTGGCAGCGGCGGCTGTGTCGTACCGCTACCTGGAGACTCCATTCCTCCGGCTCAAGGATCGAAAGGAGGAATCGACAGCGCGCCCGCGCGCTCACCCAAAGGTGCGGCCGACACAACCGAGCCGGTTGTGAAGAACCGCGACGGCGATGGCGGTCGACTACCATGGCCAGCGCGACCGGCGTCGCCACCTGGAGGAGGCCATGGACTTCGCACTCGAGCCTGGCAAGGAAGTGTTACGCCGCACGCCGGATATCGTGCGGGCGATGCTCTGGGACCTCTCCGATGGTTGGATCGCCGGCGACGAAGGACCGGAAACATGGTCTCCGTACCAAGTGGTCGGGCATCTCACCTACATCGAGGAGCACGACTGGATCGATCGGACGCGCGTGATCCTCGAACATGGCACTGAACGCGTCTTCGAACCGGTGGACCGAGAAGCCGGGTTTACGCAATTCAGGGGCTGGACGCTACCTGATCTCCTGGATCGGCTTGCCGCGGTGCGGATCGCAAATCTCGAGACGCTCGACGCGTTGATCGAAGTCGAGGATCTGCAACGAAGGGGTGTCCACCCGACGTTTGGAGAGGTGACGATCGGTCAGCTCCTCGCCACATGGGTGGTGCACGATCTGAATCATCTGGGCCAGATCGTCAAGACCATGGCCAAGCAGTACACCGAGGCGGTCGGCCCTTGGCGCGAGTTCCTCCCCATCATCGACGCGCCCTGAACTGGCTCGGCGAATCGCGTCTATGCGGAGGACGCCTCAGACCAGAGGAGACCCGATAGTTCGTCGGCACTGTGAGCGACACCGAACAGCGTGCCCTCGGGCCCCGGAGCCACGCCGGCTTCGAGTGTCCCGGCACCGACGGCGTCGAATCCAAGTCGATCGATGAGCTGCATCACGGCTGCAACCGCAGCGCGGTCATCGCCGGCCGCGGCGAGTGCGATGCGGCCCGGCGTGCCACGCGGACGCCTGTCCTCCTGGAATTCGTAGTAGCCCAGGTGATTGAACTCTTCACCACGCGCGCCGACGTGAAGCGCTGTTGGACGACGACGCTCGTGCCCATCTGCGCGGTGGCGAGCTCCTCGTCGACGCCGTCGATCTCCTCCCAGAAGTTCATCGCATCGACGAGGATCTTGCCGTCAAAGAGATCGCGGGGAAGTTCTCGAAAGCGGTGCATGGGAACTGCCAGGATGATGAGGTCGGCGAAACCGACGACCTCATCCGTCGCCACCGCACGAGCGCCGGGAGCGAGCACGTCGACGATCAGCGCAATGCGGTCGGCAGGTCCCGATCCCGATATCGCCACGTCGTATCCGGCTGCCACTGCGGCACGGGCGATGGTCGTACCGACCTTGCCGGCCCGACGATGCCGAGACGCCGCTCGGCCGATTCCCCGCTAGACACTGGAGAATCCAGCGACCGCCGCCGGCAGTCTGATGGCATCCGCCTCCGCCACAGGATGCGCGAGCAACTCCCGGACCCGCGGAATCACCTCTCGTCCGTACAGCTCGATGGTCGCCATCCGCTGCTCATGGGGTACTCGCCCGGTCGCGTACGCCCAGTCGAACCGGCTGAGACCGAGCTGGCGAATGACGCCCGCTATCTTGGTCGCAACCGTTTCCGGCGAACCGAGATACAACGAACCATCGTCGATCTCGGCCTGAAAGCGTTCTCTCGTGGGACGCGCCCACCCCCGCTCGGCTGCCGCATTCTCGAATATCTCCGCCCAGTACGGCCACTGGATCTCAGCGGCCTCCGTGTCGGTCCTGGCGACGTAGCCGTGTGAGTGCATGCCGATCGGAAGCTGCGCGTGTCCGTACTTGTCGAGCGCGCGTTTGTAGAGTTGAACCAACGGTGCGAATCGGCTCGGACTCCCGCCGATGACCGCCAGCATGAGCGGCAGCCCGTAGCGGGCAGCGCGGATCACCGACTGCGGACTGCCACCGACACCAACCCATGTGGGCAGGTGTCCCTCAGGGAGCGGAGGACTCACGTACTGGTTGGTGAGCGGTGAACGGAAGGTGCCGGACCAGGTGACCGGTTGGTCGCGCAGCAAGTGCGTGAGCAGGTCGAGTTTCTCCTCGAAGAGTTCCTCGTAGTCGGCGAGGTCGTATCCGAACAACGGGAACGACTCGGTCAGCGAACCGCGACCGACGATGAGTTGTGCACGACCGTTCGACACCGCGTCGAGGGTGGCGAAATTGGTGTACACCCTCACGGGGTCCTGGGTGCTGAGCACGGTGACGGCGGTACCGAGGCGGATGCGTTGGGTTCGACCGGCGATCGCGGCCAGCATCACGTGCGACGCGGAGTCCATCATGTCGGGCCGGTAGTGCTCGGCGATGTTGAACGAGTCGATGCCGACAGCATCGGCGAGGACCGCCTCCTCGACGGTGTTCCGAATAACCGCATCACCGCTGAGTTGTCGACCGGATTCGTCGACACTGACGTAGACGAACGAATCCAATCCGAATTCAATGTCCGGAGTGATCATGGGTTGCTCCTCAGCTCCGGCATCGAACACGCTCAGGCCGGACATGTGGGTGGTTCCTCGGCAACGTCGCAGGGAGGCACCGACACTCCCGCCGCGCGGACCAGCAGGTCGTAGAGCGTTGCCCGCTCCTCTGCGCTCAGGGCGCTGAACAGGTCATCCTCGACAAGACGCAGCCGGGCGTAGGCGAGACAGAGCTCGCTCCCGCCCAGCGCGGACAGCTCGACGATGTGGCGGCGGCGATCGACCGGATCGCGGCGGCGCGTGACCAGTTCGCGCTCCTCCAACTCATTGAGCAGTCCGACGACATTGCTCGGATCCAGGCTCAGCGAGTCCGCGAGCCCCTGCTGATTCGCAGGCCCCTGTTCGCTGAGGAGCCTCAGAGCGATCAGGTGACGGGGGCGAAGCCCCCCGGGCGCCAGCGTTGCCTCGCCGGCGTTCCGACCGACACGCGCGAGGTGCTCAAGCAGGGGCAACAGCAGGTTGTCAACGGATGTCGTAACTGCCCTGGTCTCGCCCTTGGAGGTTGCCATTGACCAATAATACATCGACTACCGGCTATTTGCAATACAGAAATGATTAGTGCTATACCATGTATGTCGCAGTCCGCGTCGTGATCAAAAGGTACTGATCCAATGAATCGAAGTCTGAGCGCGCGAGACCTCGCCCTCTTCGCCTTGCGCATGGGGGTCGGTGGGGCACTCGTAGCCCACGGCGCGCAGAAGCTGTTCGGTTGGTTCGGCGGCGCCGGCCTGGAACAGACGAGCGCGACGTTCGCCAGGCTGGGGTTTCGCCCGGGCACCCTGAACGCGATCGCGGCCGGCCTGGGCGAAGCCGGCGGCGGCGCCCTCCTGGCGGTCGGCCTGGCGACGCCAGGGGCCGGCGCCGCCGTGGCCGGGACGATGATCGTCGCCTCCTCGATGCACGTCGACAAGGGCTTCTTCAACGGCAAGGGAGGTTTCGAGTACCCAGCATTGTTGGGGTGGAGCGCCGCATCGCTGGCTCTCACGGGCCCCGGCAGACTGTCGCTCGACAGTGCGCTTGGGCATCGATTGAACCGATCCTGGATGCGCAACCTCGCGCTGGCTGCCGCCGCGCCGGCCGCGCTCGCGGTCATCGCCAGACGACGCCGTGCCGTCACCGCCGCGCAGGCCGCGCAGCCGGGTGCCGCGGCGTAGGAAACAAGCGCCTGACCATCAGCGCCGCATCCGAGCTGTCCGCTGACGGAGGCCGTGTGTGCGCCTGCGGACTGACAGGGTCGGCGATCTGCCTTCAAGCTCGACTTCTCGGAGACATGACGGAGTGCGCTTCCAGCCCACGTGCGTACTGCGTCCATACAACTTCGAGTACGACGGAGCTGCACGCGAGCTCCACGATCTGAAGGGTGTGGCCGCCCCTGGAGCGTCTCTCCCCCTCCCGCTCCGGGCGGCCATACCTCGATCGTGACCGGTGCGAACGGGCATAATCCGGCCGCCGGCCTGCAATCGCCGCCGGCTTCAAGCGAGGAGACGCTGATGGCACGAATCGATGAGTTGACCGACGAAAAAGCGGCCGAATTCGGACGCACGTTCATACGGTGGCTGACGGACGAGGATCCCGCTGGGGTCGCGAGGTTCTTTCCCGACCTCGATCCACACGCTATCGAGGACTTGGAAGCCTCGGACATCGGCCGAGCCGTCCTCGAGGATCTCGTCGCCGAACGCTTCGTGCAGCCGCGCTAGGCGCCCGAGGCCTTTCCCGCCCCGATCGAGACGTCGATCCGCCCAGGGTGACTGGCGCCGGCGCCTGCCGGCGGCGCTGGTTAGATGGCGCCTGGTGTGGCCGTCGGCGTCGGCGCCCCCGCCGGGGTACCGCCGCTGCCATACCCGCCGGGGGGCACCGCGGTCGTCAAGCTCGACCAGGCGACGGCGCCGGTGGGCGCACTCACCGACGGCGCCGTGCCCCAGGCGCTGAAGGTGGTCGTGGATGTCAGGACCACGACGCCGACGGAGATCGTGGACGTATCGATGATCGGCAGGTCGGTTCTCGGAGCGACGTCGAGTGTTCCGGTCCCGGCAGGGAGGTTGTTCGTGGGTGGGACGGCTCCGGAGATCCTCGTGGCCGTGACACCTCCCGCGTCAGTGACTCTGGTGCTGGACTTCAGGGGTCAGCGCCAGAGTCAGTTTCGCCTGACTGCCGGCCGTGATACCCGGCTGGAGGATGGTGTACGGACCGTTGCCGCCCACCACGGAGACCCACTTGCCGTCAACGCTCGTGGCTGACGCCGCGGACACGCCGAGTTGATCCTCGATTGCCGGGACGTTGCCCTTGAAGTAGACCGTGGTGCCGACGAGAAGCAGTGTGAACTGCTCGGCACCGTAGTTCGAATCGAAGGTGATCGCCTGACTTCCCCCCGACTGCCCGGCATCACCCACGATGGTCTGGGGATAACCACCCGCGGTCACGGCCACGTAGTGGAAACCGGTCGAGGCGCGGGTCGACGCCACCGCCTGCTGGTAGAGCGCGCGTGCCTCCGCAGCGCTACCAGTCGTCGCCGGCACGGCCGTCGGTGAGCCCGAGGTCGATTGAGTGCCCTGGATATGGCGCACCAGGAGCACGCTGCCAACGCCGATGCCGGCGGCGATGATCCCGGTGGCGGCGAAGAGGGCAACGACCGCGAGGATCGGCGAGGTGCGCCTGGGCGGCGTGGTCGACGGCGCGGGTGGCCATGCCGGTGGCTGGGGGGGAAATGCCCAGCGGTCATCGTTCATCGCACACCATGGTGAACGGTCGGGCCTTTCTGTTCGCTTGCATGGAGAAGCCTGAGTTCGATACTAGTCGACGCCACTGCGCCCACCGCCACGAAGGAGAAGCCCATGAGCGACGCAGCCATGGCGGCCGTCTTCGACCATTTCCACGCGAGGCGGAGGCAGGATCTCGACGCGATCGCCGCTGGTCTCGATCCGGATGTGGTGCACCAGGGGGTCCGCCCTGAACTCGTCTGCAATGGGCGGCCGGCGGTTCTGGAGCGCATCGGCGCCTCCTTCGAAAGCGGCGAGACCGGCATCGAGCGGCTCGAGTTGCATGCGGCCGGCGAGAGCGTGATCGTCGGCATCGCCGGCCCTCGCTTCCGGGAGATTCCGTTCCTCGACGGTGAGATCTTCATGGTCTTCACGCTGCGTGACCGGCTGATCCTGCGCATCGACGACTACCGGACCCGCGAGGAGGCCTTCCGTGCGGTGGGGGCGATGTCACCCGACCGCGGCTAGCCGCAGCACCGGGGAAGGGCGGCACGGCTGTCAGCTCGAGCTTGACGGCCCCTCGGGGAGCGAAGCCAGTTCATGCTCGGCAGCCGGCACCGGCTGCACCGGAGCCGGGGCGGGCGGCTCCCCCGGCGTCTCCGTCTCCGTCGCCCTGCGCACCGCTTCGCGGGTTTCGGCCGAAGCTTTCCGGAACTCACGGATGCCGCGTCCGGCTGCGGCGCCGACGTCGGGAAGCTTGCCCGGTCCCCAGATGATCAGGATGACCACCAGAACGATGATCAGCTCGGGGATGTGTCCCGCAAACAAGTCCATTCCAATCTCCAGACTAGCGCTGCTGCGCAGACGCGAATGAGGCGTCTGCAGTGACACGGGCAGCGTTCGGTCGGATCCAAACGACAAAGCCGTCGCAATGGGGTTGACCGTTCGGAGGATGCCTGTTACGGTCGGGGACCGTTCACCTGTTCGGTTTCATCTCACGGAGGCACTCGTTGCTCGCTCGCCGCGTGTCTCTCGCCGCCTCGGCCGGCGCGATCGCACTGCTGGTGGTCGGCTCCCCGTTCAGTCAAAGGACTGCGCTTGCTGATCAGTTCACGCAGCAGATCCAGGCGCTCTCAGCGCAGGCAGGTGCGCTCAATCGCGCGATCGCATCGCTGAGCAACGCGAGCTCGGCCGCGCTGGGGAATGCACTCTCATCGTCGCAGGCGATCGCGACCACGCAGGGGAAACTCGCGCAGGCACAGCTCGAGCTCGACCAGGCCAACAAGAACCTGGCGAACACGAGCGCGCAAGTGCCGATCGTCCACAGTGAATACACAGCAGATCAGGCCGATCTTGCCAATATCCTCGTGCACGTCTACGAGCTGACCGATGACGGATCGGTCACCGCAATTCTCGTCGACAGCAAGAGCTTCATGGACGCGATGGACGCGCTGACCAGCGCTGACCACGTGAGCGCGCGCGTCCAGCAGTTGGTGACCCAGATCCAGGGCAAACGCGACCAGCTGGACCGACTGCAGAAACAACAGGAGCTCGATCAGCTGCACGCGAATGCGCTGGTCGCCAGCCTCCAGACGCTGTCCGGGCAGCAGCAGACCGAGGAGGTCGCATACCGTCAGCAGGCCTCGTCGCTGAAAGGCAAGGCCGCGACGCTGCTGGCGCAACTCCAGGGAGTGCACGCGAAGATCGCCGAGGTACGTCGCGAGCAGGAGGCGGCTGCTGCTGCTGCGGCGGCGGCGGCTGGGGCCGGCGCCGCACAGGTCGACGGGAACGCGCTGCGGCCCTTCGCATTCGGGCCACGAATGGACGACTATCCATGGGGACAGTGCACGTGGTACGTCGCCTCACTGCGCGACGTCTACTGGAGTGGCAACGCGTGGGAGTGGGCCTACACGGCGGGCGCAGCCGGCCGACCCGAGGGCATGAGGCCGCGGGTCGGAAGCCTGGTGGTGTTCGGACCCGGCCACGGCTACAGCCAGTTCGGACACGTGGCGTACGTCGTCGGCGTGCAGGGCTCGACGAGCTTCACGGTCGATGAGGCGAACATGCTCGGTCTGGGCGTCGTCGATCAGCGCCACATCACGTCGCTCCACGACGTCGAGGCGTTCATCTACTAGCTGGCACCGGCGCGAGTACGCACCTGAGACGAACCCCCGCTGCGAGCGGTCTGCTGTACGGGCTCGGCGCGTACGTGCTGTGGGGTCTCTTTCCGCTCTTCTGGCCGCTGCTCGAGCCCGCGACACCCCTCGAGATTCTTTCGTGTCGCATCGTTTTCTGCTTCGCCCTCATCGCCGTCCTGCTCGCTCTTCGTCACGAGCTCCGCGGCCTGCGCGAGTTGGACCGCGGCACCGTGCTGCGCCTTTGCGCCGCCGGTATCGCGATCGCGGTCAACTGGGGCGTCTACATCTGGGGCGTGAACAACGGCCATGTCATCGAGACGAGCCTCGGGTACTTCATCAATCCGCTCGTGACCATCGGGCTCGGAGTTGTGATCCTTCACGAGCGGCTTCGCGCGGTGCAGTGGGCGGCGGTGGGACTTGGCGTCGTCGCGGTCGTGGTTCTGAGCGTCGACTTCGGCCGACCGCCGTGGATCGCGTTGGCCCTGGCGTGCTCGTTCGGTACCTACGGATTCCTCAAGAAGGGCGTGCGAGCCTCGCCGCCGGAGGGCCTGTTCATTGAGGGTGCGGTGACCAGCCTCCCGGCGCTGATCGTGCTCGCGGTCCTCGCCTTCGCCGGGGACGCGACCTTCGTCGGGCACGCAGCAACCCCGGACCACCTCATCCTGCTCATCGCGGCGGGGCCGGTGACGGCGCTTCCGCTGCTGTTGTTCGCCGCTGCCGCCACCCGGCTCCCACTGTCCAGCATGGGCCTGCTCCAGTACGTCACCCCGGTCATGCAGTTCGCAATCGGCGTGCTGATCCTCCGCGAGACCACATCCTTCGCGCTGCTCAGCGGGTTTGCGCTGGTCTGGATAGCCCTCGGGATGCTCGGATTCGACGGTCTCCGCCACCGGCGTCAAGCGTCCGCTGAAGTGCCCGCGTAGGCCAGCCGGCTCTCGGATTCACGCCGCGAACCGAGGCTCGGGGAACCATTGCTCCGCGAATCTCCCAATCCCGGCGATTTCGCCGGTGATTTTCAGACCTTTACTGCATTTTGGCTAAGTACCATAAACATTGATAAGAGCTGTCAAGGCGGATAAACTTCGTTGATCCATGGATGAGCTGGCAAACCCGTACCGCCCCGGCGCTGGGACGCCGCCTCCTGCGCTGACCGGACGCGATGACCTCATCAACCGCTTCGGGATCGCGTTCCGTCGCGCCGTCGCCGGGCGACCCGGGAAGAGCCTGCTGATGATCGGACTGCGAGGGGCGGGCAAGACCGTCCTGCTGAACCGGTTCGCCGAGATCGCGGAGCAGGAGGGCTTCCGGGTCGGGATCATCGAGGCGCCGGAGCACGGTCATTTCCCGTCGCTGCTGGCGGCGCGGCTCCGCCGGATCCTCCTCCCGCTCAGCAGCAACGTCGTCTCGACGGCCGTGACCCGAGCGCTGCGGGTACTCAAGACCTTCACGCTGCAGCTCCCCGACGGGACACGCGTTTCGATCGACGTCGAGGCGCTCAGGGGCCTTGCGAACTCCGGGAACCTCGCGGACGACGTCACCGACCTGCTGGTCGCCTGCGGCGAGGCGGCGAGGGACCGTGGGACGGGCATCGTGCTCGCCGTCGACGAGCTGCAATATGTGGGCTCCGAGGAGCTCTCCGCGTTGATCGTCGCGATCCACCGGACCAATCAGCTCAGCCTGCCGGTGATCGTCACCGGCGCCGGGCTTCCGCAGCTGCGCGGGCTGGCGGGAGAGGCCAAGTCCTACGCGGAGCGCCTGTTTGACTTCCCCGAAATCGGGTCGCTCGATGCCGACGATGCTCGACGGGCACTTGCCGTGCCGGCCGAGGAGAGCGGCGCCTCGATCGACGACGCGGCCCTGGACATCATGGTCGAGCGATCGCACGGCTATCCGTACTTCCTGCAGGAGTGGGGCTACCACGTCTGGAACGTGGCGCCGCAGAGCCCGATCACCGCCGATGACGTCGATCGCGCGGCGCCGCGGGTTCAAGACCAGCTTGACCAGAACTTCTTCCGGGTTCGCCTCGACCGGCTCACGCCGCGGGAACGGGAGTACCTCGTCGCCATGGCATCGCTCGGCCCGGGACCGCACCGCTCCGGGGACATCGCCGCAGCGCTCGGTGTGCGTGTCGAGTCGGTCGCGCCACGCCGTTCGGCGCTGATCGCCAAGGGGATCCTGTACAGCCCTGCGCACGGAGACACGGCGTTCACCGTGCCGCTCTTCGACGAGTTCCTCAAGCGGGTGGACGGTCGCGATTGAGCCCGCCGGTGGCGCACTCCCTGTAGCCTTGCCGATCATGACCGACACCGAGCTCGTCCATCTCGCAATCGACGCCGGCATCGCAACCGTTACGCTCGATTCACCCCACAACCGCAATGCGCTCTCTCGCCGGCTCATCACCGAGCTCACCGATCACCTCCGCACCGCCGGCGCTGATGGCGACGTCCGCGCGGTCGTGCTCACGCATACTGGGACCACCTTCTGCGCGGGCGCAGACCTCGCCGAAGCATCGACGGGCCCGATGACCGGAACCGCGAGCGGCCTGCTCGCCCTGCTGCGCGTGATCGTCGAGCTGCCTCGTCCCGTTATTGCCAACATCGACGGTCACGTGCGGGCCGGCGGCATCGGGCTGCTCGGCGCGTGCGATATCGTGGTTGCGGGGCCGCGGAGCACGTTCGCGATCACCGAGGCCCGACTCGAAGTCGCGGCGGCGGTCATCTCGGTGACCGTGCTGCCCCAACTCGACGAGCGCTCCGCGGCGCGCTACTACCTCACCGGCGCGACCTTCGACGCCACCGAGGCGCAACGCGTCGGCCTGGTCACGATCGCGACCGACGACGTCGACGGCGCTGTCGGAGCCCTCACCGCCGACCTGCGCCTGGCATCACCCCAGGGACTCGTCGAGTCGAAGTTCCTTGCGAACCGCAGCGTTCGGGAGGCGATCGAGCGGCATGGGGACGCGATGGTGGAGCTGTCAGCGCGCCTCTTCGCGTCGGAGGAGGCGAACGAGGGCATGACCGCGTTCCTCGAGCGGCGACCGCCCCGGTGGTCCGCCTGACCACACCGACCGGGGCCGAGGACATAATCCGCGCGGTGACCAGCGAGCCCTGGGGATCTCAGCCGTCCTCCACCGGCGCCGGCGCAAGTCCCTCGGCGGCGCTGCGCCACGTGCTTCTCTGGGCTTCGCGGCGCAGTCAGATCAAGCGGGCGGTGACATCGGCGCCGGTGACTCGGCAGGTGGTCCGTCGCTTCGTCGCCGGCGAGACCATCGAGGACGCCGTCCGCGTGACCCGGGACCTGACCGCCGGCGGGCTGCAGGTCTCGCTCGACCATCTCGGCGAGGACACCCGCGACGCCACGACGGCACGTGCCGCGGTGGACGCATACCGCGCCCTCGCCGCCCGCCTGGCCGAGGACGGCCTTGCCACCGTCGCGGAGATGTCGGTGAAACTCTCCGCGGTGGGGCAGGCCCTCGACGAGTCCATGGCCCTCGACAACGCGCGTGTGATCTGCGACGCCGCCCGCGCCGCCGGCTCGTTGGTGACCATCGACATGGAGGACCACACCACCACCGATTCGACGCTGCGTCTCGTCGCCTTGATTCGCCAGGACTTCCCGTCGACCGGGGCGGTGCTCCAGGCGTCGCTCCACCGGACCGAGGACGACTGCCGTGCCCTGGGGGTGCCGGGTTCGCGTGTTCGTCTGTGCAAGGGTGCATACCTGGAGCCGCCGTCCGTCGCCTGGCAACGCCCCGACGCCATCCGTGCTGCGTACATCAACTGCCTGAGCACGCTGATCGCCGGCGGCGCGCTGCCGATGGCTGCCACGCACGACCCTAAGCTCGTCGAGGCGACCGGCCGCCTGGTCCGCGACATCGGCGGACCAGGATTCAAACACGAGTATCAGATGCTCTTCGGGATCCGCCCCGGTGAGCAGCACCGCCTCGTCGCGGCCGGTGAGACGGTGCGCGTCTACGTGCCGTTTGGCGTGCAGTGGTATGGATATCTCATGCGCCGCATGGCCGAGCGACCGGCCAACACCGGGCTCTTCCTGCGCGCGCTGATGAGCAGGCGCTGATGGCCGCGTCACTGCACGGCACCCGCGTCGTCGTCACCGGCGGCGCCGGCTTCATCGGCGTCCACAGCGTCGAGGCATTGCTCGAATCCGGAGCGGAGGTGCTGGTCGTCGACGACCTGCGTCACGCCTCGTACCGGCCGCTCCCCGGCGGCGCGGGTCTCGAGGTGGTGGATGTCGGCGAGGCCGCGTCGCGCGCCGCTATCGAGGGCTGGAAACCCACGGCGATCCTCCATCTCGCCGCGCAGGGCGGCGTCAACCGATCCTGGCGCGAGCCGGCGGCGGACGCCCGAATCAACGTGCTCGGGACCGTGAGCGTGCTCGCGGCGGCGATCGCCGCCGGGTGCCGGCGGGTCGTCGTCGCGTCATCCGGCGGAGCCCTCTATGGAGCCGCGCGCCGCCTGCCGACACCCGAGGACGAACCGGCACAGCCACGATCGCCGTACGGCACCGCAAAGCTCAGCATCGAGCACTACCTCGGCCATTTCACGCGGGCCGGCGCCGTCGATGCGCTGGCGCTCCGCTACGGGAACGTCTACGGCCCGGGGCAGGACGGCACCGGCGAAGCGGGTGTCGTGGCGATCTCGAGCCACCGGTTGCTCGAGGGCCGGGCGCCGGTGATCCGGGGCGACGGCGCCCAGACCCGGGATTTCACCTACGTCGGGGATATCGTCGCCGCGAACGTTCTGGGGCTCACCTCGAACGTGACCGGCGCGCTCAACATCGGCACCGGCCGCGAGACCGCGGTCGGCGATCTGGTCCGCCGCCTCTGCGCGCTCGCCGGCTATGGCGGGGAGCCCGAGCGCGAGCTGCTTCCACCCGGCGAGGTGGCGCGCAGCGCCCTCGACAACTCGCTGGCCGCCGATCGCCTCGGATGGAGCCCGAGTGTCAGCCTCGACGATGGGCTGGCGCAGACGCTGGTGAGCTTCCGCGACCAGGTCCGGTGATCAGACCGCGGTGTGGGCGGCGGTGATCAGGCCGGACACATCGAGCACCAAGGCGAGCGCCACCAGCGCGCCGATCACCGTGGCGCGTGTCGTCGAAAGCGGCCCGGTCCGCCGCCACGCGATCGTCCACGCGGTAATCGGTGCCGCCGCGGCGACCGCGACGAGCAGGTAGCGCGCCTGCGGCTGAAGATCGAACGTGGCCGAGTTCAACACCGACTGAATCGCCGCAACCAGCAGCGCGCCGAGGAGGAGGATCGCGACCCTCCGCCGCACCGGGTCCCATCTCGCCCAGGAACGCGCCACCGCGACGCAGGCGGCGATGGTGATCACGGCGACGCCGGCGATCGCGACCGTGGCGGGCAGCGGCCGAACTCCGAGGATCGAGATCGCCACGAGATGCGCGCCGTCTCCGTACATGCCCACCAGGCTCACCGCCGTGGCGGCGAGATAGCCGCGCACCTGCGCGAATGAGTCGAAGACCTGGCGCTGCGCGGTGATCGGGTGCAACGGTGGGAGCGGACTCCCGAACTCCACGGCGTTGCGCACGAACCACCACCCTGCGAGCACGATCGTCGGCACGAGCAGCGCGGCCGCGTGGAGAGCGCGAAGCTGGCGGCCACATCGCACCACGACCAGTACCAGGAGCAACAGCGCCAGGATCCAGACCGTCTCCTTGGCGAGCACGGCGAGGGCGACCGCAAGCCCGGCCCCGAGAGCGAGACGCGGCGTCACCACCTCGCTCTGCACCACGACGACCCCGGCGAGCACGAGCAGGGCGCCGGCGAGCCAGGCGAGGTTGTCGTCGTTGATCGCTCCTGCCAGGTACTGCGCCTCGGGGAGGAGCGCGACCAGGGCCGCGGCTCCCACGGCCAGCGCCGGCCGGAGTGGGAAGAGGCGCCGCGACACCGCGTAGACGGTGAGAATCGTGAGCACCCCGAGGACCACGGAAACCAGCCGGATGAGGTGCGGATCGTCCCCGCTCAGCCTGGCGACGATCGCCCCCAGGAGGTAGTAGAGCGGCGGTTGCTGACGTTCGGGCTCGCCAGCCGGCGGCAGCCGGAGGTGATCTGCGATGCCGTTGATGTAGTGGAGGTGGGACAGCTCGTCGGGCGACGCGCCGACCGGCGTGATCCGGGTGTAGGCGACCGCGAATCCTGCGAAGACCGCGATCACGGTCCCGAGGAGGATGCGATCAACGCGCAGCCGCTCGCCGCGAGCGACACTCACGGGAGGGTCTGGGCGGTGTCGGCCCGGACCCACACGGTGTCCGGGTAGCTGTGGTACTCGTTCACGTATTCGCCGCCGGCGAGCAGCTTGCCGATCTCCGGGAAGAGCACCTGCGCCTGGGCGTCGACGATGATCAGCGCCGGGCGCTGCTTGGCCACGTACTGCTCGACGGGGCCGCCGTACCCGAGGAGGACCTCGTCGTTGTAGATCGGAGGCGTTGGCATGTCGACCTGCAAGTTTGCGAGGGCATAGACCCACGCGTCATAGGACCAGACGACGGCGGTGTCGCCGCTCAACCCCCGGGATGTGATCCAGGCTGCCGCGTTCGCGTCGCCCGCCACCCGGTAGTCGAAGTCGTTCAGCCATCGTGCCCTCCAGGTCGGATCGAACGCGGCGGCGGCCGCGCCGCCGTAGTAACCGCTGAGGGTGTGCGAGTTGGTCGCCGACGGCGGGATCGGCAGCCAGTCGATACCGGCGACCTTCGCGGTCAGTATCGCGATCGCCAGGCCGCCGATCTGCAGGACCGGACCGACCAGCGAGCGCCGGCCGCCGGCACGGAACCGCTTCGACGATGGTACCGAGGCCCCCACGAGCAGCAAGGTGAGCGGCGCCACCGCTGGCTCGAGGAAGTGGGGGTAGGGTTGCCCGGCGACCGCGGTGACCACCAGGGTGGCACCTGCCCAGAGCGCGAGCACCCAGTCGAACTCGCGGGCGGCGACGGCTGGCGATCGCTCCGGCAGCGATCAGCAGCGCCGCACCGGCGGCGAGGCCGAAATGCGCGACCCCGCCTGCGGCGCTCGCCGGCAGAGCCTTCTGCGTGTAGCTCACGTAGAAGCCGGCGAGCGCGAACGCGACGGTGCCGGCGCCGGCGGTGATGACCGCCGCGGTCAGCCAGGCCACGGTGATGGCCGCGACCGTGGCCAGGAAGACGAAGGCGTCGCGGCGGCGCAGGTTCGGGGCCAGCAGCATCGCGAAGAAGAACGCCGAAGTCTCGGCCACCGCAGTCTGCTGATAGGCGATCGCGGCGGCCATGAGCACGCCGACCGCGAGCGGCCAGCGCGGGATGCCGGGCGGGACGGCGTCTCGGTCCCCGCGAAGAATTCGCACCAGGACGATGGCGCCCGCCCAGCTCAGGGGCGCGATCATCAGGCTCTCCGGTAGCGCGAGCTCGGCGTCGAGGAAGGGCGGGCCCAGGATCACCGCGGCAATCACCCCCGCCACGAGCGCGCGTCGAGGCGTGTACAGACGGCCCGCTGCCCAGACGATGGCCGCGATGGTGAGCATCCCACTGATCAGCGTCAGGACGTGCAGTCCGACCTCGCTCGACCCGAAGAGCTTCACCTCCAGCGCGATCGTCCAGAGCATCCCCGGTGGCTTGTTGTTCCAGGTCTGCGAGTAGAGGACCTTGCCGCCGAGCAGTTCGCGAGCGACGTTCACGTACCCCGCCTCGTCCGTGTACCAGTGCGGCTCCATGAGTGACGGCAAACGAAGGATCACCAGCGTGACCAATCCCGGAACCGCCGCTCTCCGCATCTAGGCTCGCTCCCGGTGCGCGCCCTCCGGTCGCCAGGTCATCGCCAGCGAGACGCGAAGACGGATCACGTCGCGCATCGCTCGGGCGACAGGGATGAGACGCCCGCCGGAGCGGCGCCCGGCGAGCCGGGGAAGATGCTCGACGCGGATCTGGATCACCCCCAATCCCAGCCGGTGGGCTTTGAAGAACATCTCGGGATTGAACACCGCCGAGCGAGCGCGGATAGGAGTGACGCCGTCCCACACCTCGCGCGTGAACGCCTTTAAGCCGCAGTCGAAATCGAGCTCGCGGATGCCGAAGGCGATGCGGACCACCCGGTTGTAGACGGCGCTCACGAATGACCGATACCAGGGGTCGGCGCGTCGAGCGCGAATGCCGGCAACCATGTCCGCATGATCGAGCGCGGCGATCACGCGACCGAGGTCGGGTGGGTCGAACTGGCCGTCGCCGTCCATGAACGCGAGGATCTTCCCCCGCGATGCCCGCAGCCCGTCGCACACCGTGATGGCGTAGCCGCGCTGCTGTCTGTGGGTCACGACGGTGAGGTTTGATGCCGCCTCCCCCATCGCGATCCGCGCCGCACCGGCGGTGTCGTCCTGGCTCGCGTCATCAACCAGGACGATCTCGTAAGTGCGACCGCCTTCGGCGAGCACCGGCATCACGTCCCGGAGGACGCGCCCGATGTTCTCAGCCTCGTTGTGGACTGGGATCGTCAGGCTGACGTCGACTTCGGCGAGCGCCACCGGCGCTACGCCACCGTCTCCGCTGCTGGAGCCGTGACCTGCGCCTTGCCGGTGGCCGCCCGAGCACGGCCGGTCGTCCACTCGACATCGGACGCGCCCACCTGCGAGACATCCACGCGGTCGATGTGCTGCTCGACGGTGGCGATGACCGAGTCGATCAGCGTGCTCCGAAGCTTGTGCGCCTCGAGGCCGAGGTCGACGAGCAACTGGTGCTTGGCGTTGTAAAAGTGAGTGTCCTTCTCGAAGCGGGGGTTCGGCGTGTGGTCGATGGTGGTTTGACCACCGTGCGCGGCACGCGCGTCGCGCACCAGCTCGGCCAGCTGGAGCACCGAGAACTGCTCGGTGAACTGATTGAAGACGCGGAACTCGCCGGGTTTGGCGGGATGCGCGATGCTCAGCTGAACGCAGGCCATGGTGTCGCGGATGTCGAGGAAGCCGCGCGTCTGGCCACCACTGCCGTAGACGGTGAGCGGCTTGCCGATCGCCGACTGCACGATGAACCGGTTGAGCACGGTTCCCCAGATTCCGTCGTAGTCGAACCGGGTTGCGAGCTCGGGATGCAGCGCGGTCTCGGGCGTGGCGCAGCCATAGACGACGCCCTGGTTGAGGTCGGTGGCGGCGAGCCCCCAGGCGCGGCACACGAAATGGATGTTGTGACTGTCGTGCACCTTGGAGAGGTGATAGAAGCTTCCGGGCAGCTTCGGGTAGGGCAGCGTGTCAGTTCTGCCGTTGTGCTCGATGGTGATGAACCCTTCCTCGATATCGATGTTCGGGGTGCCGTACTCCCCCATCGTGCCGAGCTTCACGAGGTGGCACTCCGGCGCATGCTCGTGAATCGCGAAGAGCAGGTTCAGGGTGCCGGCTACGTTGTTGAGCTGGGTCATGACCGCGTGCTCGCGATCGATCATCGAGAACGGCGCCGATCGCTGCTCGGCGAAGTGGACGACGGCGTCCGGCTTCGTGGATGCGATCAACTCTGAGAGCGCTTCGGCGTCGGTCAGATCGATGAGGCGCCACTCGATCTCGCCGTGGCCCTGCTCATGCCAACGCTCGACGCGTCGCTCCATGGTCGAAATCGGGATGAGCGACGAGGTGCCGCACTCGAGGTCCCAGCGACGCCGAACGAGATTGTCCACCGCGATCACGCGGTAGCCCTGGCCGGACAGGTACATCGACTGCGGCCAGCCGAGATAGCCGTCGGCGCCGAGCACGATCACCGTTCTGTTGCGCATGCAAGAAGCTCCTGAGTGTTGGGACCCTGCGACCTTCGGAGAGAAGACCTTACAAACGGGTTATGAGCTCGGATTATGCCTACACGGTCCGTCCACTGGCCACACCGAACCATCAATGCCCGCCTGAAAACCAGCGAACGCTGAGAAATCAGCGTGCCTACCCCTGTGCAAACCATCGACCCCGGAGCGGACAAAAGAGCGACAATCAGCTTTCGTGTCGATCTCGGGTTCTGCTCGCCGTGGGCGTCTGCTCCGGGCGGCGATCACCAGCGTCGTCACCGTCCTGGTGCTTCTGCTCGTCTGGCGGCTGTTCGGCGGGAACCACCTCCGCTGGCAGGGCATCAACCCGTCGGTTGGATCGATCGCGCTGGCCGCCTTCGGCGCCTCATGTTTCCTCGTGGGCCGCGCGTGGCGGTTCGCGGCGCTGCTCCCGAGGCGCCGGGGGAGTTCGCGAGAGCTGCTCGGCGCCACGGCGGCATCGTGGGGAGCCGGCCTGTTGCTGCCCGGACCATCTGCCGACATCACGTTCGTCGCCCTGGCGAGGACACGATTCGGCGTCGGCGTCGCGCGAGGGTCGGGAAGCGCGATCGTGGCTCGAATCCTCGACGTCGTCAGTCTCTCCCTGATCGCGGTTGTCGCGGCCATCTTCACGGGAGCCCATGTCCACCCCGCGGTCATCCTGGCGGCCGCACTGGCGTTCGGCGTCGGTCTGGGCGTGCTGCTCTCGCTGATCATTCCCGGACCTCGGTCCCTGGTGACAAGGCTTGCGGCGCGGATTCCGAGGCTCGCCGGCGTCGCCGCCCGTGCTGAGGCCGAGCTCGATGTGCTCAACAGCCGCGCACGGTGGGCGAACCTGGTCGGCAGCACGATCTTCTGCCGGGTCGCCACCGTCATCCAGTACGCGGCGCTGATGAGCATGGTCGGGCTGCATCTGGGGTTCTGGCAGACGTGGTTCGTCCTGTCGATCCGGACGCTGCTCCTGACCATCCCCATCCAGGGCATCGCGGGCATCGGCACCGGTCAGGCGTGGTGGGCTGGAGCGCTGCTCCTCGAAGGCGTCAACGGTTCGCTCGCCGTCGCGGCCGGGTTGACGCTGCAGGCGATCGACCTTGCGGTCTCCCTGCCGGTGGCGGGCATCGGCAGCACGCTGCTCTTCCGCCGCAACCGGGACCGCTCTGCCGAGGACCCCGGCGACGACGACGTCAGCGATGAGAAGCCGGGGCGTGACGTGGTGGGGACGCCAACCCCGCCGTCACGCGAGCCCCTTCACGTCGCCTGAGACCGCTCAAGCAACTCACCACCTGGAGGCGCACCCATGCCCTTGATCGATCGCGACGGTGAATACGACGTTGTCGTCGTCGGGGCAGGATCGACCGGCGAGAACGTCGCGGGGCGCATCGTCAAGGGCGGGCTGACCTGCGCGGTGGTCGAGAACGAGCTGGTCGGCGGTGACTGCTCGTACTGGGCGTGCATGCCGAGCAAGGCACTGCTCCGGAGCGGTCAGGTGCTTCGTGCCGCGCTGGCGGTGGACGGCGCCCGCCAGGCCGTGACCGGGACGATCGACAGCGCGGCCGTCCTCAAACGGCGGGACAGCTTCGCTTCTCACTGGAAGGACGACAGCCAGGTCCAGTGGCTGGAACGGCACCACATCGATCTCGCCCGCGGGCGGGGACGGCTGGCCGGCGAGCGCCGGGTCACCGTCACCCCACCAGACGGACCCGAGTACACGCTCAGCGCCCGCTACGCGGTGGCCCTCTGCACTGGCAGCAGGGCGGCGATCCCACCGATTCCGGGCATCGAAACCGCGCAGGCCTGGACCAGCCACGAAGCCACCAGCGCGCAGGCCGTGCCGCGGCGGTTGGTCATCATCGGCGGCGGTGTGGTCGCGTGCGAGATGGCCGACGCCTGGAGAACGCTCGGCAGCGAGGAGGTCACGGTCATCGTTCGCGAGGAGCGTCTCCTCGGCAACACCGAGGACTTCGCCGGCGAGGCAGTGCGCGCATCCTTCGAGCAGCGGGGCATCTCCGTTCTCTTCAAGAAACGCACCGACCGGGTCACGAGAGCCGGCGACGGCGAGGTCTCACTCGAGGTCGCGGACCTCGACGGCAGCAACCAGATGACCATCACCGGCGACCAGGTCCTGGTGGCCACCGGGAGGGCGCCGCGCACCGACGAGATCGGGCTCGACACCGTGGGGCTCCGTCCCGGGTCGTGGCTCAACGTCGACGACACCTGCCGCGTCGAGGGTGGCGGTGACTGGCTCTACGCTGCCGGAGACCTCAACCATCGGTCATTGCTCACCCATATGGGGAAATACCAGGCTCGTGCCTGTGGAGACGCGATCGTGGTACGAGCCAAGGGAGAGCTTTCGGGCGAGCCCGCAGCCTGGTCCAAATACGCCGCGACCGCCGACCATGCCGCGGTGCCCCAGGTCGTGTTCACCGACCCGGAGGTGACGTCGGTGGGACTGACGCACGCCGGCGCGGTGGCGGCGGGACTCAACGTCCGGGCAGTCGATTACGAGATCGGCGATGTCTCCGGCGCAGGGTTGATCGCCGACGGGTACACCGGGCACGCCCGCATGGTGGTCGACCAGGACCGCAAGGTGATCGTCGGCCTGACCTTCACCGGCCCGGGGGTCGGCGACCTCATCCACGCAGCGACGGTCGCGGTGGTCGGCGAGGTGCCCCTTGACCGCCTCTGGCACGCCGTCCCGTCGTATCCGACGGTGAGCGAGATCTGGCTGCGCCTGCTCGAGACCTACGGCCTGTAGGTCAGTTGCCGATGTGGTTCGCGGGAACCGTGCCCATCTTGCCGGCCTGGTAGTCGGCGAGGGCCTGGGCGATCTCCGCGTGGGTGTTCATCACGAACGGGCCGTAATGGGCCACCCGCTCGCGGATCGGCCGGCCGCCGAGGATGAGCAGGTCCAGGTTGGGATGGCGGCTCTCCTGGTGGGTCCCGGCGGTTGCGGTGATCACGTCACCGTCGCCGAGCGCGGCGAGCTGTCCTGACTGAATCGGACGGCGCTCCTCACCGACTGTCCCGCTGCCCGCGAGCACGTAGACGAGCGCGTTGAAATCTCGCGGCCACGGCAACACCAGCCGAGCGCCGGGGCTCACGGACACGTGGGCCAGCGAGATCGGCGTGTGGGTGATCCCGGGTCCGCGATGGCCGGCGACCTCGCCGGCGATGACCCGCAGCAGCGCACCGCCGTCGTACGAGGTCAGCAGCGCGACGTTGCCGGCGCGGATGTCCTGATAGCGGGCGGGCGCCCACTTCTGGGCCGCGGGGAGGTTGACCCACAACTGGAAACCGTGGAAGAGGCCGCCGCTGGCGATCAGCTCCTCGGGCGGGCGCTCGATGTGCAGGATGCCCGCACCGGCGGTCATCCACTGAGTGTCGCCATTGGTGATCAAGCCGCCGCCGCCGTTGGAGTCCTGATGCTGGAAGGTGCCGTCGATCATGTAGGTGACCGTTTCGAAGCCGCGATGCGGATGCCAGGGCGTTCCCTTGGGTTCGCCGGGCGCGTACTCCACCTCGCCCATCTGGTCCATGTGGATGAACGGGTCGATGAGCGCGGGATCGGTGCCGGCGAACGCGCGGCGCACCGGGAATCCTTCGCCCTCGAGCCCGTGCGGCGCGGTGGCCACGCTGATCACCGGGCGGAACGACGCCGCCGCGGGGTCCGGTTGGGGAATGTGCGGCAGAGCGGTGATGTCGTCAACGGTCACAGCAGGCATGGCGAAATTCCTTACAGAGCAAGCGCCTTCACGGGCGCCATCACATGTTCCAGGTCCCAGCTCACGCCGGGAACGTCAACGTACAGCTCGATCTCGTTGCCGTCGGGATCCAGGATGTACAGGCTGTGGCTGACGGTGTGGTCGCTGGTGCCCACGATATTCACGCCCGCCTCCTGACAACGCCGGAGTGCCGCGCGCAACTCGTCGTCCGAGTCGCCCACCTTGAGGCCGAAGTGATAGAGGCCGACGTGCCGTCCGCGCGGCAGCGGCAGCGCATCCTCGCCCACCTCGATGAGCAGCAGCTCGTGGTGCGTCCGGCCGCTGCTGAAGAGCGCGACCGGCATCCTGCCCAGCGGACCGTCCTGGCTGGCTTTCAGCTGCTTCCATCCGAGGACATCGCCGTAGAACGCGGCAGATCGCTCGATGTTGTGTACGTACAGGACGAGGTGCCCCAGTTCCTTGATCTCCATGCGGTCAAGCTTACCCGCGAGCCCTCGAGCCAAACAGGGCGGCGTTCGGGGGCACCGCGCCGCGCCGCTGAGCGAGGATGGTTGGGTGCGCGGGCTGCAACTCTCATACCAGCAGATCATCGCGATGATCTACGTGGTCGCCATGTTCATGACCATCATGGATGCGACCATCGTGTACGTCGCCCTCCCGGCGATGGCTCGGAACTTCGACGTGAGCCCGGCGGCGACCGATGGGGTCGTGGTCGGGTACCTGGTGAGCCTCGCGGTCTGGATTCCCGCGTCGGGGTGGGTCGGTGATCGGTTCGGCACCAAGCGCACGTTCCTCGCCGCGGTGTCGCTGTTCACCATCGCCTCGGCGCTCTGCGGGCTGTCGCAGTCGGTGCTCGAGCTCGTCCTCTTCCGCATCCTGCAGGGCGCGGGCGGCGGCATGCTCACCCCGGTGGGCATGGCGATGCTGTACCGCGCCTATCCACCCGCGCAGCGAGCACGTGTGGCGCGCATCCTCGTGATCCCGACGGTGATGGCCCCGGCGCTGGGACCCCTCATCGGTGGCGCACTCGTCGACAGCCTGTCCTGGCGCTGGGTGTTCTTCGTAAACGTCCCGATCGGCCTGGCCGCGCTCGTCTTCAGCACGCTGAAGCTCACCGAGCACCGCGAGCGCGCCGGCGAGCGCTTCGACGTGGCCGGCTTCGTCCTGGCCGCCGCCGGCTTCGGGCTGTTCCTGTACGCGCTCAGCGAGGCGGCGACCCTCGGCTGGGCGTCACCGCTGATCGCCTCAACCGCCGCCGGCGGAGCGGCGCTCATCGCGATCCTGGTCTGGGTGGAGTTGCATGCCGATCAACCGATGATCGACTTCCGGCTGCTGCGCCACCGCCTGTTCGGGGTGGCCAACCTCGCGTCACTGTTCGCCGCCGCGGGATTTCTCGGGCTGCTCTTCGTCGCGCCGATCTGGTTGCAGACCGGCCGCGGACTTTCCGCCCTCGTGTCCGGTTCGAGCACCGCTCCGGAGGCGCTCGGGGTGCTGGTCTCGTCGCAGCTGGTCGGGCGCCTCTACCCGCGCATCGGCCCTCGCCGCCTGATCAGCGGGGGCCTCATCGGCGTCACCGTCGCAACCTCCCTGCTCGCATTCCTGTTGAACGGAAACCTCTGGCTCTTCCGGGCGGTGATGTTCTTCGTCGGCGTGGGATGGGCGTATGTGGTGATCTCGATGAATGCCGGAGTCTTCGCGCAAATCTCACCACACGACACGGGGCGCGCCACAGCGCTCTACAACGCCCAGCGGCAGCTCGCAGCCGCGCTCGGCGTGGCGACACTCTCGACCATCATCGGCACCCAGAGCGGGACCGCAAGCCTCGCAGGCAACGTCACCGTGTTCCAAATCGCCTTCTTTGCCGCCGCCGGATTCACCCTGGTCGGCGCGATCATCGCCCTCGCCATCCGAGACCGAGACGCCAACTCAACTATGCGAAGAGCCGCCGCCACCCGAACGGCCGTCCCGGTCGCCTGAGGGTTCTCACCGACGAGCCAAGGTCTCCAAAGAAGGAGACCGTTTCGCCAGGTCGTCCTGACCGGCGGCTGATCGCCGAGGCGCCGGCTGGGCCGCCGAGATCAAGGAAGTGACAAGCCCGAGAGGGAGCGCATTCCAATGCGTGACCGAGCGAGGCGCAGTCGCTGACGCCGATATCGGCAAGTCCAGCCGGATGCAGCGGCGATCAGCCGCCGGTCAGGACTCCTTGGCTAGTGCGAGCAGGACTTGGCTTCGCCCGCCAAGTCGCCAGTTTGGAAAGAGTGGCCGCAACCGCAAGTCCTGACCGCATTCGGGTTGTGGATCGTGAATCCGCCACCCATCAGCTCATCGACGTAATCAATCTCGGCACCCTGGAGATACTGCGAGGAGTACGCGTCCACGTACACCTTGAGGCCTCCTTCGACGTCGACGACCTGGTCGTCTTCCTTGGGTGGATTCTCATCCAGGCCCATGCCGTACGAGAAGCCCGAGCATCCACCGGACTGAATGAAAACCCGAAGTCCGAGTGCGCGATCGGCCGGCTGGTCGGCAATGAGGCCCTTGAGCTGCTCACGGGCGGTGTCGGAGATCGTGACGATGGACGGGGAGGTGATTGCCATGGTGCTGTCAATCATACGTCACGCTCCCGTCCGGGAAACCTCACCACTGGTCCGAGACCCCTCTGCGACCGGCATTCGACGCGCAATCCGCTCGCCGAGGAGACCGCGGGCGTCCGGCTCGCCGGCGTGCAGCCGGTTGGCGACGGCTCCGAGGAGGATGAACTCGGCGAGGAAGTACAGCCAGGCGGCGAGCAGAAAGACGAGCGCGAACACAGCGCCGTAGGTCGAGGCGCCCTTCGAGAAGTGCGTGTAGAACGGCCAGAGCAGGGTCAGCAGCTCCATGGCCGTCCCGGCGATGACCACCCCGGGCCAGAGCTCGCGCACTCGGTACGTGCGGTTGGGAACCAGACGGTAGATCGCGAGCATGAACAGGCACCAGACCGCCAGCCCCACCGCCGGCTCGAAGCCCCAGATGATGCCCGGGAGTGCGATCAGCGAGTTGACACCAATCGTCGCCACCAGCGCCACCACGAAGAGGATGGTCATCACCAGCGCCATGGCTCGCTGGCGGAGGAAGCCGCGCTGCCGCACACCGACCACGACGCCGAGGGAAAACTCCATGCCGGTGAACAGGCTGCTTCCGCTCCAGAGCAGGCCGATGACGCTGACGATGCCGAGCAGGCCGGAGTTCTGCTGGATCGAGTTGAAGAGATCTTTTAGCGCGGTATGGGAGTCACCCGGGAAGAAGCCGAGGATGGCGGAGAGCGCGCTCGCCTTGGCGGCGGCCGACTGCGTGGCATAACCGAGCACCGACAGCAAACCCAGGATCAGCGGGAACATGCTGACAAACGCGTTGAATGCCAGGCCCGACGCGTAGTTGCTCGCCTGGCTCGAACCGAATGCGCCGATGAGCCGGGCGGGGTAGCTGTGCCCAGCCCAGGTGGCGATCGATGCGACGAGTCGCTTCACGACGTCAGATTGACATGCCGGACCAGGCGTCGCGATAGAGCCGCCCCGACCCCGGACTCCTAGTCCGACGCCGAGGTTCCGGCGGCCTCGGCCGCGTATCGCGGGAGGTGGACGTCGTCCGACCCTGCGAAGCGCATCGCCCCGGCGACGAGGTGATGTCCGGCGACTTCGTCGATGAGCCGGAGCATCTCCTGACAGATCTGCCGGTAGCTCGGATGCCCCTGCGGAGACGTGCGCAGCTCGATGAGATGCATGGCCTCGCGCGCATTGAGCTTGATCACGTATCGAACACGGTGGCCGAGCGTGACCAGATAGCCGGCCTGCTGCGGAAAGACGTCGACGATCTCGCGGTACGCGGCCTCCGCCTCCCGGACGGCGACGTGCCAGCGCTCCCCCAGTCCGGCGTCGACAACCGCGTCGGGGACCTCATACCCGAGCGACGGGGTCAACTCCTGCCACTGAATCGTGAGCATGCGGTGGCGTTGCAGATCGCGGAACGCGCCGTAGTCGGACACGACCTCGAAGGTGTAGTCGCAGTGCTCGAAGCCGCGTCCCGGCCGGTGGCGCCGGTTGCCCCGGTGCCCGACGGCCGCGGCGAAGAGCGCCGCCCGCCGAGGCGCCGAGAGCGGGCGCACCGCGGCGAGCAGCCGCTCCTGGGACGCGTGCGAGTAAGGGAAGAGCGCCGACGCGAGGATGCGATCCTCGCCGTCGCCATCCCACTCGACCAGGGTCACGCCCGTCGGCCCCCACTCGTTCTCGGGGGCGAGCAGGTCGGCATCGCGGGCGATGGCGGCCGCCGTCTCGCGCAGGTATTCGACCCAGACCCCGCCCCGATCCGGGCGATCCAGCCGGGTCAGGAACTCCGGGATCAGCCGCTGCAACTCGACGTTGACCAGCTCCGCGTACGCGCGCGCCTCGGGAAGCGGGTGGGCACGCAGACGGAGCACGAGCTGCTCGTACGCCTGTGGCGATGCGTACATCCCGACGTTGCTGACCGTCCCTGCCGGAAGCAGCCCGCGCATCAGGTCGAGCGCGAGCGCCCGGATCGCTCGCCGGCGCGCCCTCTCGTCGGCTTCGGGCGGCAGGGTCTCGTCGAGGTGCCGCGCGAGCGGCTCGCGCAACTCCGAATACGTGTCGAAGAGCAGGTCCATCGCCCGGACGTAGGTCGTCCCCAGCGGCGATGCGAGCAACTCCCGGTCGCGCAGATACCGGTAATGACCGTCGCGGCGATCCGTGTACGGGATGTATCGCGTCGACTGCTCCAGGTACGCGGCGAGCCGCCCCCACTCGATTGCCTTGGCGAGCGGCTGGGAGACCTGCTCGCAGGCGAGATGCACACCCCCGAGCTGCGCCACCGAGTTGTCGCCGTACTCGGCGAGCACGCGTCCGAACAGATCCGAGGCACGCTCGCGTCCGGCGCCGGCATCAACCGCTGGATCGCGGGTGGCGCCGGCAAGAAACTCGTCGACCAGGAGCCGCCGAAGGCTCTTCGCGCTGCGGCTGTAGCGTGCGAAGAGGGCCGCCGCGGTCACCTGGGGCAGGTTGGTGAGGGCGAACACGGGGCGATCGAGGTTGGTCACGTGGGGGGCGAGCAGCCGCTGCTCCTCCGCGGTGAAGGCCTCGACGTGGTAGTCCGCGATCATCGACGCAACTCTACGGATCGGCGCGGCGAGCCAGCACCCGGGTGGAGCGGTTTGCGATCTCGTCTACAATCCCGGCCCAATGGCCGGCGTCGCCGTCCCGACCCCGCGCTTTCTCGCCGACGTCTACGAGGCGGCGAGCGAGTGCAACAAGTGCTCGCTGTGTCAGGCCACGTGCCCGGCATACGTCGTGAACCCGGTCGAATGGGAGACGGCTCGAGGACGCATCGCGCTGATCCGGGACGCGATGGAGGGTCGCCTCGAGTTGCGCGACATCGCCGACGGACCGCTCTCGAGCTGTCTGACCTGCGACAACTGTGTCGCCGCCTGCGCTCCTCGCGTCCCGACCGGTCACATCGTCAGCCGCGCGCGCCAGGAGCTGCACGCGCAGGAAGGCTATCCCTGGGCGCAGTCCTTCGCGCTCCGCGGCGTGCTCCCGCGACCGGCCGCGCTCCGCGCCCTCCACGGATTCGCACGTTTCACACGGCGCACGGGGTTGTACGGCCTCGCGCGCCGCAGCGGTGTGCTGTCCTGGTTCGGGACCGTGGGTGCGCTGGCCGAGCAGGGCGGCCCGCCACCGGACCGAACCGTGTACCAGATGCTCGGCGACCTGCCGGCGCCCGCGCAGCCGTCGCGCGGAGACGTGGCGATGCTGGTGTGCTGCCTGGCGAATCTGACTGCGCCGGAGGCAACCGACGCGACCATCCGAGTGCTGCTCGCGTCCGGGTATGACGTCCACGTCCCGGTGCTGGGCTGCAGCGGACTGCCCGCGCGCACGCTCGGCGACCGCGATGCGATGGTGGACATGGCGATCAGGAACAGCGCGGTGTTGAGCCATATCGAAGTCGACGCGTACATCGGTGACACGGCGTCCTGCACGGAGCACTATCGCGAGTACGGGAGCATCGCCGGCGATGATCGCCAGGTCGGCGCGCGCGCTCGCGAGGTGGGGCACCACACCGCCCTGGCAAGCGATTTCCTCGATCGCAACGGGGTACGCGGCGAGCTTGGTCCGCTGCGCTGGCGCGTGACCATCGACGAGCCGTGCGCTCTGCCGATCGACGGACCCGAGCGCGGCGCGATGCGGCGCCTGCTCGATCAGATCCCGCATCTCGAGGTCGTGCCGCTGCACGAGCGGGCGATGTGCTGCGGCGGCGCGGGCACCTACTTCGCGCGCCAACCCGAGCGCAGCGAGGCGATCCTCCAGCGCAAGTTCGACAACATCCGCGCCAGCGGGGCGGAGATCGTGGTCACCGAGAACATCTCCTGCCTGCTGCAGCTGCGCGCCGGTGCCGCGCGCTATGCATCCGACGTGAAGGTCATGCACGTCATGGAAGTGGTGCTCGCGTCCCTGCAGGGCGCCGAACGTCGACGCGCCGTGCTCGCAAGCTAACCGAGGGCGGACAGCGCCTCGTCGACATCCATGGCGATGCACGTGAACGACGGCACGTCGCGCACGGTGTGGGTGGATGCCTCGCTCGCTCGCATCTCGTGCACGAGGTCGAGGAAATCCGCAACCGAATCGCTCTCGAAGGCCACGACGAACTCCTGGTCGTCAAGTCCGAACGAGTAGGTGGTGTTGATCTTCACCCCGGGGTACTTGTGGCCCATGGCGATGTGCTCGCTCATCTGTCGCTGCCGCTCGTCGGCGCTCAGCCGGTACCACGCGCGGGTCTTCACGAAAGGATAAACGAAGAGGTAGCGACGCCCGGTGGGGGCGATAACCAGGCGGTTGCTCCTCCCCTCCTGGTTGTCGTGACGGTGCTTCTCGACGTACATGCTCTGCTTGGTCATCGAGAAATAGCTGTACGGCGATTCGAGATACGCGGCGAGCCGGGTTCGGTTGAGGCGGGCGGCGAACTCGTGAAGATCGTCGAGACGCTCGCTGACGAGCCAGAGGAGGAAGTCCGCATCGCCACGCGTGCCAACCGTGCTGTACGAACGGATGAGCACGCCTTCACGGTCACCGATCTCACGAACCAGCGCGGCAACCTCCTCGCGATCAGCCGCTCGCTCGGTGGCGGGTCGGAGGCGCCACTCCGGGCGTACGCGGTAGAAGGCGAAACGGATGTGCTGACGCGCCATCGGCACCGGTGCGGTCGCATCCCGAACGGTCAACGGTGCGCTCACCTCGGACATGACGCGGTCATCGTACCCGAGGGGTTGCGCCGGGCGACAGGCGCCGCGTCACCGGTCCCCGCGCAGCGCCTCGGCGAGCGCGCGCTTGCGCAGCAGGCGCTGCTCCCGGCGCACCCGCGCCTCGGCCTGACGGCGACGCTCCTCCTCGGTCACCGCGATGACCTTGGCAACCTCGGCGGGTCTGCCGTCGCGATCGAGGCCCACGTAGACGAGATGCGCGCTGGCCACGTGCAGCTTCTCGCCGGACGGGATGCGCTCGACGTCGACGCGGACACTGATCTCCATCGAGGTGTGGTGCGCGTCATTGACACGCGCATGCACGGTGAGCAGGTCGCCGATGTACACCGGAGCGAGAAAGCTCATCTCGTCCATCGTGGCGGTCACGACGCGGCGCCGAGCGTGCTTCACCGCAGCGATGCCCGCCGCCGTGTCGACGAGTTCGCATGATCGTGCCCCCGTGCACGTAGCCCGAGTTGTTGGCGTGCTCGATCTCCATGGCCACCGACAGCAGCGTCGCCGACTCCGACGTCGGCCGCGGTGTGAGATCCACGGTGCTGTACAGGTCGTTGCGATCCTCGCGTGAGCGGATGAAATCCATCAGCCGAGCACGTCCAGGCCGGCGCGCACCAGGGTCTCGACCCCGACCGGAAGGGCGGCCTCGTCGATGTCGAAGTAGGCGCTGTGATGCGGCGGCACCGGGCCGCGCTCAGGATGGCCGGCCCCGACGAGAAAGTAGCAGCCGGGCGCGCGTTCGAGAAAGCACGCCACATCGTCGCCAACCGTGATCGGGACCGCGATGTCGACGTGGTCCTCGCCGACGGTTGCTGCGGCGGCCCGACGGACGAGGTCGGCGGTCGCGGTGTCGGAGACGACCGGCGGACAGCCGCTGCCCCGAACGAAGTGCGCCTCGGCGCCATAGCCGCTCGCCACCGCGGTGGCGATCTCCGCGACCCGGTTGAGGAGGCGCTCCCGCTCGCTCGCCTCGATCGCCCGCGTGGTGCCGAGCAGCTCCGCGGACTCGGCGATCACATTGAAGGCGGTCCCGGCGGTCACCCGACCGATGGTGATCACCGCCGGTGAGAACGGCGACGTCTCCCGGCTGATGATCGTCTGGATCGCCAGGATCACCTGCGCGGTCACCACCACCGGGTCGATGGCGGTGTGGGGCATGCCTCCGTGCCCCCCACGCCCTTGAATCGTGAGCGAGAAGCTGTCGGCACTCCCAAAGATAACGCCAGACTTGACTGCAACTCGTCCGGTTTCGAGCGGCGCCCAGAGGTGGATGCCGAGGACGCGGTCCACGCCGTCGGCGGCCCCGTCGTCAATCATCGGCATCGCCCCCGAGGCAGTCTCCTCGGCCGGCTGAAAGCAGAGCCGGAGGCGCCCCGACCAGCCGTCACGCAGCGCGACGAGCGCGCTCGCGGCCCCAAGTGTCATCGCCACGTGGCCGTCGTGCCCGCAGGCGTGCATCACCCCGTCGACTCCGGATGTGACCACGCGCCCCTCGCCGCGCTCGGCGATCGGCAGCGCATCCATGTCGGCACGCAGCATCAGGGTCGGACCGGGCCGGCCGCTGTCGAGATCGGCCAGCACCCCGGTCCCGCCCACACCGGTGCGAACCGTGAAGCCGAGGTCGGCGCTGCGCTGCGCAGCCAGGTCCGCGGTGTCGTGTTCCTCGAGCGACAGCTCGGGGTGCCGGTGCAGCACCCGCCTGGTCTCGATGACCTCTTCACGCGTCCGGTCGACCTCGGCGCTGATGCGAGCGTCGAGATCGACCGCGATGCCGCTCACGACGCGCCGGCGGCGCCGAGGCCGGACCGCCGCAGCGCCACCGCCTGGATCGCGCCGTTGTTGACGACCCGGGTCGCACCCGACGCGCGTGCGCGGCGTCGCAGCTCGAGGTCGCCGTGATGCGAGAAACCGACGATCTCAAGGCCGGGGCGCTCGCCGCGCAAGCGCCCGATCAGCGCGAGACGCGGCTCGACGGCATCGTTGAGGTCCACGAACACCACGTCCACGTCCGGAACGGAATCGCCGGCCACGAGCACGGCGCTGCCACCGGCTCGTCGCATCGTGGTGCTGAGCCGGCTCGCGAACATGAGGTCGTCGGTGACCATCGCGACCGTGCCCGGTGACCCCATGCCGCCCATCATAGGTGCGCCGGCCGCCCGCCCTGGGGCAGACTGCGCACGCTGCTGGACGGCCGCTCTCGCAGCGACCGCTGCTCAGACCGCTGCCTCAAAGGAGTGTCAAACCATGGAGATCGGGAGCGTGGGCATCGTCGGCGCGGGGCTGATGGGTTCGGGGATCGCCGAGGTGTGTGCCCGCAACGGCATCCGAACCCTGGTCACCGAGGCGGGATCCGAGCAGCTGGCCGCCGGCCAGCGCCGGGTCAGCGCGTCGCTCGAGCGTGGGCGCCAGACCGGGAAGCTCAGCGATGACGACGTCGATCGGATCAATGGACTGCTGACCTTCACAGAGCACCTCGAGGATTTCGCGGAGTGCGATTTCTGCGTCGAGGCGATCGTCGAGCAGCTGCCCGCAAAGGTCACCGTCTTCGAGCAGCTGGACCGCATCGTGTCCGAGGATGCGATCCTCGCCACCAACACCTCGGCGCTGCCGATCATCGAGATCGCGCGGGCAACCCGGCGGCCGGACCGGGTGATCGGCACGCACTTCTTCAACCCCGCCCCGGTGATGAAGTTGATCGAGGTGGTCCGGAGCATCGCCACCAGCGACGAGACCCTTGAGGAGACGCGCGCCCTCGGCGAGCGACTCGGCAAGCGCATCATCGTCGCCCAGGATCGGGGTGGCTTCATCGTCAACCTGCTGCTCATCCCATTCCTCACCCATGCGATCCGGCTCTACGAATCGGGTTTCGCCACCCGTGACGACATCGACGAGGGGATGCGGCTCGGCTGCGGCCATCCGATGGGACCGCTCCAGCTGCTCGACTACATCGGCCTGGACACCGCGATGTTCGTGTGCGAATCGCTGTACGAGGAGTATGCGAACAGCGACTTCGCGCCTCCCCCACTGCTCCGCCGGATGGTGTCGGCCGGCTATCTCGGCAGGAAGAGCGGGCGCGGTTTTTACGAGTACTGACCTGGGCGGAGGGTCAGTTCGGCCGGTCCCCGGGGACGGGCTCGGGCGCCTTGCGCTCCTCGACGTTGAGGTTGACAGCGCCGATCCGGTTCCCACCCGTCCAGAACTCGGTGGCGTACACGCCGGGCTCGCCGAACATCGGCTGGAGGATGGTCACCGTTGAGATGCTGACCTCCTGCCCGGGAACCAGCCGCGGCCCGGCCGCCTGGAACTGCAGGGTAACCGGGGCCAGGACGAGCTTGCCCTGGGCGTCGGTGAGGCGAAGCTCGACCTGGTGCGCCTGGCCGACATCGGCGGCGCTGAAGCGAAAGCCGGCCACCACCGCGAACGCGGCACGCCCGGGAAGCGATGCCATCGAAAGGGCGCTGAAGCCACCGCCGAGCACGTACAGCTTGCCGTCAGGAGGAACCACGGCGCTGTCGGCGAAGAAGGCGAAGCTCAATTCCATCCTGGCGCTACTTTCGCACGCGAGCACAGGGCGGAGCCGCGCCCGGGTGGGCGACCATTGGGCGCGATGATTGATCCGGCGCCTCGCAACCTGCACGTCTTCGTCTGCACCACGGTCGGGCGTCACCACTGCGGCGGTCAGGGGTCGGAGCACGTCCTGCAACGGCTGCGCGACGAGGTGGAGCGGCTCGAGCTGACCTGGGTGCGCACCACCAGGATGGGCTGCAACCAGCAGCACCACCAGGGGCCGATCATGATCGTCTACCCCGACGGCGTCTGGTACGGCCGCCTCGAGGTCAGCGATGTCGACGTGATCATCGCCGAGCACCTGATCGCGGGGCGCCCCGTCGAGCGCTTGCGCATCGTGCCCGACGGCCCCTGGTCCGCGACGTCGCTGACCTGAAACGGTGCGGGAGTGTAGGGTGAATCCGAACGATCGAACTTCGACAGGAGGTGCCGGTATGGGCTATATCCGCGGATTCATGCACGGAGCGGCGTTGGGGACCGTGGTCGGCCTCTGCATCGCGCCGCAGACCGGCGACAAGACACGCGCGCAACTCCGCCTCATGACCGCCGCCGCGCGCGAGGGTGCCATGACAACCGGACGCGCGCTGAGCAGGGCCAAGCCGGTGGCGACCGGTGCGGTGCACATGATGGCGACCGCGCGGCATCGCGGCGAGCACGCAGCCAACGGCACCGCGTCGGCGAGCGGCGCCGCCGTCTAGGGTGCGCTCAGCCTGCGGCAGGCGCGGTCGCTGAGCCTCCCAGAGCACAGAGAACACCGAGCGCGCCGGTGATGAGGTCGAAGATGTTCATCACCAGCGTGAAGTGCACGCCGGCGATGCTGCGCGTCCCGGCGGCATTGTCCGGAGCGAGGAAACCGATCAGCGCCAGCAGCAGGAGCACGACGCCGACCGTGAGCACGATCTCCTCGGCCATCGTCTCGCGGGCTCGAAATCCAGCGAACGCGAGCGCCGCACCGATGACCAGGTCGAGGACGTCTCTCACGTAGGTCAGGTGCAGCGCCATCGGTCCAAAATTGCCCTGCGGTTGGTGGTGGACCACGCTTCCCGCGTCGCCCGTCAGCAGGCCCCCGAGGCCGACCGCAAGGAAGACGACCGCGCCGAACTGGGCGTAAAGACGTGCCATCGAGGGTCAGACGTTACCCGATGAAAGCGGGAGCCAGCGGGCCGCGACGATGGTCACGTTATCAGTCCCCCCGCCCGCCAGAGCGGCGTCACAGGCGCGGGTCAGCGCGACCCCGAGGGGGTCGGGCGTGGCCACGATCGCACCCAGGGCCTGATCCGAGAGCGGTTCCCAGAGGCCGTCCGAGCACAGCAGGAGGACGTCCCCCGCAGCCGCGTCGACGTCGAAGATGTCGGCTTCGACCGGGTCGCCCATCACCGCTCGCTCGATGAGATTGCGTTTCGGGTGATGGCGCGCCGCCTCCGCGTCGAGGGCACCGAGGCGGACCTGACCCGCGGCCCAGGAGTGATCTTCGGTGACCTGGGTCACCCCGGAGCTGCTGATCAGATACACACGGCTGTCGCCCACGTTGGCGACCGAGGCACGGCTGCCGCTGATGATCGCCAGGATCAAGGTCGTGCCCGGGTTGCCCCCGATCGACTTCGCGGGCGAACGCCACCGCGTCGTTGGCGGCGGCGACAGCCCGGCGCAGCGCGCCCGCCGCGTCGCTGGCGGGCTCGGCGTCCAGCAGCGTCGCCATCGCCGCCGTCACGGCCGCCTCGGCTGCCTCGAGGCCGCCTTTGTGACCGCCCATCCCGTCGGCGAGGGCGAGCAACGCCGTTCTCCCACCCGCCCTGATGTGCGCATCCCAGACGTCCTGGTTCTGTGTGCGCACCGGGCCGCGGTCGGTGATCCCGGCGATCTCGAGTGCCTCACCCTCGCCGGCGATCGACCGCGCAGCGCGGTCGGCGGTCACGCCCCCGCCCCGGCCTCGGCAGCGGCAGGATGACCGAGCAGGCGGCGCACCACCTCATCGGCGACGGCGACCGGGTCCAGGCACTGGATCGTCTGCATGCCGAGGGCGTCCGCCGCCTCGACGTTGCAGAGCAGGTCGTCGATGAACAGACAGCGCTCCGGCCCCACGCCGAGCAGGCTGCACGTCAACCGGTAGATCTCCGGATCCGGCTTGCGCATCCCGACCTTCGATGAGTTCGACCACCACGTCGAAGAGCTCGTCGACGGGGAACAGCTTGCTGAAGATCGCCTCCCCCTCGCGTGAGATGTTGGTGAGCAGAGCCGTCCGGTATCCGGCGTCGCGGATCTGGCGGACGGCGTCCGCCATGGCGCCGCACGCGACCATGCCGCGGCCGAAGACTGCCTGCTGCGCCTCGCGCGGATCCACCGGCTCGTTGCCGGCGGCGACGTAGCGGGCGGTCATCCGGTCGAAGAACTCGTCGTCCGAGATCTTGCCCATCTCTAGCAGGTGGAGGTCGTGGGCACCCGTGGTCAGGTGGTAGTGGTCGCGGAACTCGCCGAGAAAGAACGCGATCAGGCCGAAGTACTCGGGGGGCACATCGGTTCGGTGGTGGAAGAGGGGCTCGGTCATCACCCCGCCGAGATCAAAGATCACGGCGTCGAACTCGCGAGCGGAGGTGACCTGCTCAGAGGTTGTCTGCGGTTTTCTCATCGCCTCCATTGTGCCTAACCGTGCCAAGATGCCCGGTCATGCTGGTTCTCAGCAGGCACGACGTCGAGGGTCTGCTCTCCGTGCCGGCGATGCTCGACGCCCTGGAGGCTGGATTTCTCGCCTACTCGACGGGTCGGGCGTCGGTGCCGCCGCGCACCGCGGCGCGTGCGCCGTCGGGCCTGCTCGGCGCGATGCCCGGCTGGGTTGCCGAGCGGGGCCTCGCGCTCAAGGCGGTCACCGTCTTCCCGGGCAACGGCGAACGCCGGCTTCCGACCCATCAGGGGGTGATCACGCTCTTCGACGAGCAGGACGGCTCGCTGCTGAGCGTCATGGACGGCGAGCACATCACCGCGATGAGGACGGGTGGCGGCGCGGCCGTGTCGGTTCGGGCGCTCGCCCGATCCGATGCGAAGACGCTGACCATCCTCGGTGCCGGGGTGCAGGGCCACTCCCATCTCGCGACCGTGCCCCAGGTTCGAGACTTCACGAGCATCCGCATCTGCTCGCGTGACCCGGACCGCGCTGCGGCGCTGGCCGCCGCCGATCCGCGCTGCACGGTGCTGTCGGGGTTCGAGCAGGCGATCCGGGGCGCCGACGTCGTCTGCTGCTGCACCGACGCGAGGGAGCCGATCACCCGCTACGACTGGTTTGACGCCGGCACCGCATGTCACCTCGGTGGGAGGGACGTTCGGGCCCGAGGTCGATGCGGACACGGTCCGCCTCGCCCGCGTGTTCGTCGAGTGGAAGGGTGCCGCCGAGAGCGCGCCGCCGGCCGGTGCTCACGAGTTGCAGGGACGGGACGCGGCAACGATCACGGAGGTTGGTGAGGTGCTCGCCGGGCTGAAGCCGGGGCGGCAGAGTGACGCCGAGATCACCCTGTACAAGTCGACCGGGAGCGGTTTTGAGGATGCCGTGGTGGCTCGGATCGTCTATGACGCCGCGGTCGCCGCAGGAGTGGGCACGGAAGTCGCGCTGTGACGGCGATCCAGGAAGTCGACGCGGCCCGCGTGCACGAGGTGGCGCGACTGCTGGCGCCGCACATCCGCCACACGCCCTTGATCCCGACCCCCGGCGGCGGGTTCCTCAAGCTCGAATCGCTGCAACCCACGGGAAGTTTCAAGGTTCGCGGCTTCTTCGCCGCCGCGCACGTTTTCGCTAGCGAGCGGGTGGCCCGCGGGCTGCTCACCGTGAGCGCCGGCAACGCGGCGCTGGCGTGCGCGTACGTCGCCCGCGAGCTCCGGGTTCCGTGTCGGGTGATGATGGTCGATACCGCGCCCGCGCTCAAGGTCGACGGAGTCCGCGAGCTCGGCGCGAACGCCGTGCTCATGCCCCGCGATCGCCTGCTCGAATGGATCGCGAACCGAGAGTGGGAGCGTGATCCTGAAGCGTTCATCCATCCGTTCGCCAACGAGGCGGTGATCGAGGGCCACTCGTCGATGGTGCCCGAGATCATGGCCGACCTTCCCGATGTCGAGCGAGCCTTCGTGCCCGTCGGTGGTGGCGGGCTGATCTGCGGCATCGCGCTGGGATTCGCCGCGCTCAAACCCGACGTCCAGGTGGTCGGCGTGCAGTCCGACGGATATCCCTTGTGGCAGCAGGCATTTGCGCTCAACGGCCCGCCCTCGCTCACGCCCGCCACGATCGCCGACGGAACCGCCGCGCCCTTCGATCCGGCGATGTTCGCGCGCCTGCGCTCGCTGGTCGGCGAGTGGGTCGTCGTGCCCGAGGCAACCGTGCGAAAGACGGTCGCGCGCCTGGCGACCGAGGTGAAGGTGGTCGCCGAGGGAGCCGGAGCCCTCGCCTACGCGGCGATGGTCGACAGCCGACCGACGCCGCACACCGTGGCAATCCTCAGCGCCGGCAACATCGATGCCTCGCTCCTCGCGGAGTTGCTCATCGAGTAGCCGGCCGCCCAGCCAAGCTGCCATGCTTGCGGCCCCACGGGAAGGGTCGATGGCGGAGCCGCCACCGGGCGTGCGACGTCCGTCGAGCGCAGCGAGAGTTTCGGGTGAGGTGGTGAGGGGGCTCGCGACAACAGTGTTGATCGGTTCGTGGCTGCTTGCGGCGACAGCGTGTGGCGCCACGGTGCCTCGGGATGGCATCGCGACGCCCTCGTCAGCCGCCGCCGCCACTCCGGGAGTGGCGGCCGGTCCGTGCGCGGCGGTCAAGGCGACCACGGCGCTGACACAGGTCTCGATCGCGTGTCAGCAGCTCTGGTCGTCGCACGGTGTCACCGCCGTGCCGCCGGCAGACGAGCTTGTCCTGGAGCACGTGCCCGCGGTGCCGGCGGTCACCAACATGACCGGACGGGCGGTATCCGACGCCACCGCGCAGCACTGGGCTGACGCGAGCAACCGGGACAGCGGGTGGTGGAAGTGGGCGGAGAGCCACGACCAGCTTTTCGCGCTCCGCTTCCTCGTCGGGCCGGCGCTGATTCCGGCGGTCGAGGTCGAAGCGCTCCAGAACGGCGGAACCGTTGACCAGCCGGATTGCAACCTGTATCCGCTGAGCTGGAAGCTCTTTCCGGTTGACGCCGCCGGCAGGGCGTACTTCGCGCGCAAGAACCTGCCCGCCGACGACTCCTATGTCTTCGTGGTCGTCTACTCCGGACCCTGCAGCGAGACCGTCCACGCGTCGAACGGGACGAGCGCGACCATCGTCGATTTCACCAAGGACACGACCATCTTCAGTCCGGGCGTCCTCCGCCATGACCCGGTGCTGGGCGATATCTGGTTCGCGGATGCCGGGGGAAATTGCCAGGATCCGAGCGGGCCGCCGGCGGCGTGGTGCAGCCGGTGACGCCACGCCGGCGTCGGGCGTGCGTCATCGGCGTGTTGATCGCGCTGATGCCGGGCGCGGCGGGCTTCGCCGCGGGCGGCGGGGGCGGCAGCGGCGGCGCCCAACCCGGACCGTCAAGCCAGGGCACCGGCGCCGTGACCGACGGCAAGCTTGTGGCCGGCGCAGGCGGAACGTATCTCCCGATCATCCCCGCCGACATCACCCCGACGGGGACCGAGCCCCCCAATCCACTCCAGATCCCGCCACCCGGAGCCAATCCCCAGGGAATGACCTGCCCGGATTCGCACCTCTTCCACGTCGGTCCGGGATCACCGTCACCGGGCGGTGGCATCGTCGCGGCAATCGCCATCCATCCCTTCTTCAGGAAGAATGCTGCGGGTGGCTACGACGGCTTCGAATCGGGGTTCGGATATGCGCTCCGAGGCGCGATCCCACCCGGCGGTAACCCCGCGGACACCGCGCCGGGCAGTCCCGCCACCGCCGCGAACGTCGCCGGTCATGTGATCGCCGTCACGGCGTTCCTGCGCACCCGCGGCACCTGGCAGGATGCGCAGACAGTGGCACCGTTCGGAGGGAGCTGCCAGGGCGCGACGTTCTGGTTCAGCGCTCCATACCTCGCGGGTGACGCTCCCCCTCCGGTCCCGCCGGTCAGCGTCCTGCAGACACCACCGTTTCCGATCGGAGCGGACCTGGTGGCGGCGCTGACGAAATCGTGGACGGTCGGAGGGATCGAGACACTTCCCGGCGGCTCCGGAACCTCGCGCAGCTTTGTGCACATCCCCACCTGCGCGTGGACCGACTCGACGGTTCCGACCGTCCCCGACCCGTACCACGCGCTGACCACGACGGTAGTGGACGGCTACACGCTCTTCCTGCTCTACGACGTCACGGTGACCCCGGGGCCGGTCGCATGGAGCTGGGGCGACGGTACGCGCACGATTGCGCCAGGCCCGGTCGAGCACCGACCCACGAGCCTGCCGAGCTACGACCCCACGACGCAGCGCTGGACCGATCCGTGCCCGGTGAGCCACGACTATGCCGACGTCTCGCCCGGGGCGACCATCACAGCGACCGAGACGTTCACGGTCACCATCACGGTCAGCTGGAGCGACGGTGTCGCGATTCACACCGAGCCGGTGGCGTGCGCTTCCGGCGGTGGCGCCTGCCGCCCGACCCTCGGTCCCGGCGATGGATGGCAGAGCGGGCCACATCCCATCGACCAGATCGAGCCGGTTCCCTACCAACCACAGTAGCCGGCGCGCGGTCACGGGCCGAGCAGCGACCTGCCGGTCATCGCGGCCGGTACCGGGAGTCCCATCGCATCCAGCACGGTGGGGGCGACGTCGCGCAATCCCCCACCCTCGCGAAGCGGCAGATTGCCGGCGCCGCACAGGATCACCGGCACGGGACTGGTGGTGTGCGCGGTGAGGACCGAACCGTCGCGGCGATCGATCTTGTACTCCGCGTTGCCGTGGTCGGCGGTGACGAGCAGACCCCCGGTACACCCGTCGACAGCGCGCGCCAGGCGGCCCAGGCACGCGTCGATGCACTCGACGGCACGCACGGTGGCGTCGAAGTCGCCGGTGTGCCCGACCATGTCCGCGTTGGCGTAGTTGGCGATGATCAGCGCGTCTTCGCCATGTTCGAGCCGGGCGATCACCGCATCGGTGACGCCCGCCGCGCTCATCTCCGGCACCGTGTCGTAGGTGGCGACCCGGGGCGATGGAACGAGCACGCGCTCCTCTCCGTCGAACGCGGTCTCGCGGCCGCCGTTGATGAAGTACGTGACATGCGCGTATTTCTCGGTCTCCGCGACGTGGAACTGGCGCAGCCCGGCGGCGCTCACCTCGTCGGCGAGCGTGTGCCGGACGTCCTCGCGCGGGAACGCAACGCGCGCATCGAGGTCCCGCTCGTACTCGGTGAAGGTGACCACGTCGACGTCGCGGAGCACCCTCGAACGTGAGAACCACTCGAAATCCGCGTCGACGAGCGCATGGCACAGCTGACGAGCACGATCCGGGCGGAAGTTGAAGAAGACGATCGAGTCGCCATCCTCGATCCGGACGCGCCTCCCCGCCTGCAGGATCGACACCGGGGCCACGAATTCGTCGGTGACCCCCGCTGCGTACGCCGCCTCGATGGCGGCGATCGGGTCGGCGGCGGTGCCGTCGCCGGCGCCGGCGATCACCTCGTACGCCTGCTGGGTGCGGTCCCAGCGCCGATCCCGGTCCATCGCGTAGTAGCGACCGCTCACCGATGCGACGGCGCCCGCGCCGACCCGCTGCAGTCCTTCGAGGAACGTGCGAACGAAGCCCGCGGCGCTCGTCGGCGGCTCGTCTCGGCCGTCGAGAAACGCGTGAAACCACACGGCGTCCAAGCCCCGGCGTCGCGCCAGCTCGGCGAGGGCGACCGCATGATCCTGGTGGCTGTGCACCCCTCCCGGCGAGATCAACCCGAGACAGTGCAACGCCACGCCGCGATCGCGCGCGCGATCGACCACCTCGCACAGCGCGGCGTTCTCGTAGAAGCTGCCGTCCTCGATCGCACGATTGATGCGCGACAGGGGCTGGTAGATGAGCCGTCCCGCGCCGATGGTGAGATGACCGACCTCTGAGTTTCCCTGCTGACCCGGCGGCAGCCCCACGGCCTCACCGCTCGCGTCCACCTGCGTATGCGGCCACAGTGTCTCGAGCACGTCGAACTCGGGCGTGCGCGCGGCCGCGATCGCGTTCCCGTATGGATCCGGACTGCATCCCCACCCGTCGAGGATGACGAGCACGAAGGGTCGCACCCCGCTCATGCGGCGCTAGGCGCCGTCACGAGTGCCGGGGCCTGCTCCGGCGGCGGCGGCAACGATGACGCCGAACTCCTCGGCACGCAGGCTCACGCCGCCCACGAGCGCGCCATCGATATCCGGTTCGGCGAACAGCGACGCGGCGTTGGCAGCGGTGACGCTGCCGCCGTAGAGCACGCGCGGCGAACCGTCGAGGAACCTGGCTCGCACGTGCTGTTTGATGTGGGCGATCACCTCCTGCGCCTGCGCCGGGGTCGCGGTGCGACCGGTGCCGATCGCCCACACGGGTTCGTACGCGATCACCCAGTCGTCAACGGCGGGCAGGCTTTCCAGCTCGGCGAAGACCGCGTCGAGCTGGCGGTCCACGACATCAAACGTGCGGCCGTCGTCGCGCTCTTCGCCGGTCTCCCCCACCGCCAGGATCACCTCCAGACCGTGCGCGAGCGACGCGATGAACTTCTTGCCAACCTCGTGGTCGCGCTCGCCGAAGAGATGGCGACGCTCGGAGTGCCCGACGAGCGCGAGGTCGCACCACCCGGCCAGCATCGCGGGCGAGATCTCCCCGGTGAAAGCGCCTGCGTCCTTCCAGAAGACGTCCTGCGCACCGAGCCGTACGCCGGTCCCCTCGAGGACTGCGTGGACCGCCCACAGATGCGTGAACGGAGGAAGCACGGCAACGTCGACGCCCGGCGTCGGCGACACCGCAACACACACCGCGCGCGCCAGGGCCACGCCCTCGTCCACGGTCGTGTTCATCTTCCAGTTCCCGGCCACCATCCGTCGCGACGCCGCGGCCCCCCGGGGTCCTGCCGTCAACGCCGGGCGACCTCGCGGTCACGGAGAGCGGCGACCCCTGGGAGCGTCCTCCCCTCGAGGAATTCGAGGGTGGCGCCGCCGCCGGTGCTGATAAAGCCGATCTTGTCAGCAACGCCCGCGTCCTGGACGGCGGCGGCGAGGTCGCCCCCGCCGATCACGGTGGTCGCCTTGGAGGCCGCCACTGCGCGCGCCACCTCACGTGTGCCCGCGGCGAAAGCCGGAATCTCGTAGATGCCCAGCGGCCCGTTCCAGATGATCGTCCCGGCACCGGCACAGTCGGCGGCGATGCGCGCCACCGTGTCCGGCCCGGCGTCGACCACCATCCAGCCCTCGGGGATCGCCTTCCAGGCGACGACCTGCGTCGGTGAGCCGGCGGCGGCTCGCTCCGCGACGACCCCGTCGACCGGGAGACGGAGGTCGGCGCGGCGTCCTTGCGCCGAGTTCGAGAAGACGGCGTGCTGTGGCCACCTGCTCCTCTTCCACGAGCGAGGTGCCGGTGCTCTCCCCGAGCGCGCGGTAGAACGTGCACGCCATCGCGCCACCGACCCAGAGCACATCGACGCGATCGAGGAGGTGGTCGAGCACGCCAACCTTGGTCGAGATCTTCGAGCCGCCGACGATGGCCACGACCGGGGTGCGCGGGTTGTCCATGACACCACCGAGCATCTCGAGCTCGCGAGCCATCAGCCTGCCGGCGACCGCCGGCAGCAGGTGGGCAACGCCCTCAGTGGAGGCGTGGGCGCGGTGGGCTGTCCCGAAGGCGTCGTTCACGAAAACATCCCCAAACGCGGCGAGCTGCTTCGCGAACTCCGGATCGTTCGCCTCCTCGCCCGGCTCGAAACGGACGTTCTCGAGCATGCCGACATCGCCGTCACGCAGCGAGTTCGACCATGCTCCACGCGCTGTCGCCCACGACATCCGAGGCGAGACGGACATCGGCGCCGAGCAGGTCGCTCAGGCGCGCCGCGATCGGCCCGAGGCGAGCACTGTCGTCGATCCTGCCCTTGGGGCGCCCCAGATGCGCGACCACGATCACCCGCGCGCTTCTGTATCGGAGCGCTTCGATGGTGGGGATCGCCTCTCGGATTCGGCGATCGTCGCTGATGGCGCCGTCGCGCATCGGCACGTTGAGGTCCTCGCGCAGGAGGACCCGCTTGCCGTGCACGTCGATGTCGTCGATGGTTGCCTTCGACACCGATGCCACCGAGGTCCCTTAGAGCCGCGAGAGGATGAGGTTGACCAGGTCGACGACGCGGCAGGAGTAGCCCCATTCGTTGTCGTACCAGGCGAGCACCTTCACGGTGTGATCGCCGATCACCATCGTCGATGGTGCATCGAAGATGGCCGAGTGCGGGTCGTGGAGGAAGTCCATCGACACGAGTTGCTCCTCGCTGACCGCGAGGATGCCCTCCAGCTTCCCGCTCGACGCCTCGCGCATCTCGCCGTTGACATCGTCCACGGTGGCGCTCTTCGAGAGCGTCGCGGTGAGATCGACGAGGCTGACGTCCGGAACCGGGACGCGCAGCGACATGCCCTGGAACTTTCCCTTCAGCTCGGGAAGCACCAGGGCAACCGCCTTGGCGGCCCCGGTGGTCGTGGGGATGATCGACAGGGTGGCGGCGCGAGCCCGGCGCTTGTCCTCGTGCGGGGCGTCGAGGAGGACCTGGTCCTTGGTATAAGCGTGCACGGTGGTCATGAAACCGGTCTCGATCCCGAACGAGTCGCTGAGCACCTTGGCGACCGGGGCGAGGCAGTTGGTGGTGCACGATGCGTTCGAGATGATGTGATGCTCGGCAGGGTTGTAGGCCGAGTCGTTGACGCCCATGCAGATGGTGATGTCCTCGTTCTTCGCCGGAGCCGTGATCACGACCTTGCGGGCGCCGGCGTCGATGTGGCCCTTTGCCCGCACCGCGTCGCTGAAGAACCCCGTCGATTCGACGACGATATCCACGCCGAGATCCCCCCACGGCAGCCGTTGCGGGTCTCGCTCGGCGAGCACCTTGATGACGTGACCGTCCACCGTGATGCTGTCAGTATCGGCAGCAACCGTCCCGGGGAATCGACCGAGCACGCTGTCGTACTTGAGCAGGTGGGCCAGCATGTCGGCGGTGGTGATGTCGTTGACGGCGACGATCTCGAGCTCGGGGGAGCGTTCTCTGGCGGCGCGCAGCACGTTGCGTCCGATGCGGCCGAAGCCGTTGATGCCGACTCTCACTCCCATGCGGGGCAACCTCCAGTGTCAGGTGATTCGGCGCCGCTCGGGGCGCGCTCTCACCCTATCACCGCCCTCACCCGCCGCGGCGATCAGACGGTGGAAGCGGCCGGCCATCGCGGGACGGCTGCAGCCGGCGCGTTCCGCCAGCTGCGCCAGGTCGTCGTCCGGATGGCGGGCACGAAGCGCCGCCGCCTCCCGCAGCGCCGGCGGCAGCGCGAGCCAGCGCGCGGGATCCGCCTCCAGGACGGTGATCGAACTCGACCTGGCGGACGCCGGCCACGGCGCTCCTGCGCAGGTTCGCCGTCTCGGCGTTGAGCCGGCGGTTGACCCCGCTGCGGACCTCGCGGATCACCCGCCCCGACTCGAAAGTGAGGCGGCCGGCCTGCGCTCCGATGGAGCTCAGCGCCGCCCCTACCGCGGCGCCGGAGCGCACCGTCACGACCCACCTCCCGCGACGCAGCCGCATCTGCGCGCCGATGCCCAGAGTTGCGAAGTCGGCGACCAACTGGACGGCGGCATCCTCGTCCGCGCAGCCGACTTCGAGATACGGCTCTCCATCGGGCCGAACCAGCCGTCCCGCACCCAGAAAGGCCCCCCGGAGGCGGCTCCGCGTGCAGCACGTGCGGGTGGACCGCGTCTGCACCACCTCGGGTTCGATACCGACCAGGACGTATTGCGTGCGCCGCGCCGCTCCGACCCTCGATACGTGCGCGGTGATCCGCTCGGCATGCAGCGCCTGCATCGCGGCTCGCACTGCGGCGGGACGCGTGGTGGCGATGGCGCCTGGCGTCGAAGTCACCAGCGCCAGTCCGTCGACGAGAGCGCGCCGGCAGCATGGGAGGAGCGGCGTGTGTGGGGCAAGCTCCGCGACGACGCGATTCGTGAAGGATTGGGCCGCATCCATGGACGTTGTCAGCCCGGCGGTCCAGAGGGCACCGGAGCGCTCACGCCGGACGCCTCTCATTCCATCCGGCAACCAGCTCCAGCGCGTGGATCACGCATGCGGGTGCTCCCTTCTGCTCGTAGCAGTCGACGGCGCGCCGGGTTTCGGCTTCAAACTCGTCGAGCTTCCCGGCGAGATACAGGACCTCCGCCATCGTGAGCGCGGCATCACCTTGCACCAGCGGTGCCTGCGTCGATCTGGCCAGCTGGTCAGCCTGCTTCGCAAGGCTGAGCGCCGCGCCGCTTTGGCCGCGCCGCGCGAGCAGCTTGGCGCGAAGCTGCAAGCCCATCGTCTGAGTCAGCACATCATCAGTGCCGCCGTGCTCGAGGCCAAGCGTCGCCCAGCGCTCCGCCTCCTCAAACCGGCCCAGCGCATACATCGTCTCACCGAGCTGGCACTCCTGGGTTGAGAGCCAGGCGCGCTCGCCGAGTTGTTCGAGCTGTTCGATGCCCGATAGCGCGACCCGCTCCGCGCCTGCGAAGTCACCCGCGAGGGTTTCGATCCGCCACCCCGTCTGCATCGAAATCGCGGCCAACGTCACCATTCCTCGTTCACGCACCTGCTCAACCGTGGCATCGAAGAGGGATCGGGCGTCCTCGTACTGCCCACAGGACGCGAGGATATCCGCCATCCACACGCCGTGCAGGGGTTGATAGATGGGGCTCGCCGCATCCGTCGTCTCCAGCCAGAGCAGCGCTTCAGCGGCCGGAAGTCGGCCCATTCGCGACCGCTGCCGCCGCCACCCCCTGAGCATTGCGTGCCAACCAGAGCTTCCCCGCATTCGTTGCGTACGTAATCGAGCGCGTCAGCGACTCCAGCGAGACCTCGAAGCGGCAGCAGTAGTGATCGACAAATCCGGCCGCCAGCTCGAGCATTGCCAGGGAACCATCGTCGCCGCTGCGCTCGATCTCCGGTCGAGCCTCCGCCACCAACTCCCCGAGAGCGCTGTCATTTCCGGTGGGATCGAGGTTGGTCCGCCATATCGCACCGATCAGCTGTATCTGGAGCTGGCCGATGCGATCACCGGTTGCGGCAAGCGCATCAGCTGCCGTCTCCGAGCGTGCGACTGCCTCGTTCAGCCTGCCGGACATGGCGAGCCCCTGAATGAGCGACTCTTCCAACGCCACGTCGATCGTGTGCACCGGCCGAAGCACTTCGGCCCGCTCCAGAAGGTTCACCGCCGCTGTCGTATCGCCACGGTCGAGCGCCCGGCGACCCGCGGCCTCGAGGTGGATTGCGGCGGCTCTGCCCAGAGCCCGCGCCTGCTCGTCCGCCGGACCGAGCTCGGTGCGGTAGCGGAACGCTTGCTCGAGGTGGTAGCCCGCGATCTCGTCGAGCTCCTCGAGATCGCGCCCGCGTTGCTCGAGCCACCCGGCAAAGCTGGCATGCAGCTCGGCTCTGTTCGCTTTCGGCAGCGAGTCGTATGCGGCGTCGCGAATGAGCAGGTGCCGGAAGGCGAAGGCGTCCTCGCCGGCGAACACCGGTCGGTCGGGGCGCAGGAGATCCTTGCGCACCAACGTCATAAGCTGTCCCGCCACGTCGGGCGCATCGGGCGCCATGACCTCGACCGCACCGCGATGAAAGGACTGGCCCTCGACCGAACCGCGCTCCAGCACGCCGCGTTCCTCCGGTCGCAGCTGATCGAACCGAGCCGCCAGCAACGCTTTGATGGTCGGCGGCACGATGACGTCGTGGCTGCTCGACTCGCGGACCATGGCGACGATCTCCTCCAGGAACAGCGGATTCCCCGCAGCCGTGGTGCGAATCCGTACGCGAAGTTGCGGATCGAAGGAGCCCGCCGGCCGGCAGCAACTCGTCGATCAATGCCTCGGTTTCGTCGGCGTTGAGCGGCTCCAGGAGCACCGTGGTGGCGTTGAGCTTGCCGCCCCCCCAGCCTGGCCGGCGATCGAGGAGCTCGGCCGGCCGAGACAGAGCACGAGGATTGGGGTGCCGCGACTCAGATCCCCGATGTGCTCGATGAGGTCGAAGAGAGTCGGCTCGCCCCAGTGCACGTCGTCGAAGACGACGACGAGCGGATTGCTGTCCGCAGCGCACTCGAGCAGCTTGCGAACGGCCCACGCGATCTCGGTCGATGATATGGCCGCGATATGCTCGCCGAGCAGCGTTCGGATCGCCGCCGAGACGTTTCCGTCTCGCTCCATCAACTCGGCGGCTGCCGATCCCTCCGACGCCGCCAGCAACTGTCTCACGATAGTGATCACCGGCCAGTACGTGATGCCCTCGCCGTACGAGAGACAGCGGCCGCGCAGCACGGTGGCATCGACGCCGCGCAGGAACTCGGCGGTCAAGCGCGATTTCCCGACGCCCGCGGCGCCGAGGACGGTGAACAGGCTGCACGACCTGCCGTCGATGACGTTGGCGAACGCGTCGCGAAGCATCCGCAGCGGTGTGCCGCGCCCGACCATCGGGGTCTCGACCCGGGGCGATGTGGCCGAGCGTCGACGCCAATGTGCAGCAGCCTGTACGCGGGCACCGGCTCACTCTTTCCCTTGAGCTCGAGCGGTGCCAGCGGCTCCACGGTCACCGCGTCGCGCACCAGTCGCCACGTCTCCGGACCGATGACGATCTCCCCCGGCGCAGCAGCCTGCTCGAGGCGCGCGGCGACGTTGACGGCGTCCCCGGTCGCGAGGCGTTCCTCGGTTCCGGTGACGACCGGACCAGTGTTCACGCCGGTGCGCACCGTGACCGTGGTTCCGTAGTCGCGTGCGAGCTCGCTGTTCAAGTCGGCGAGGGCATCACGCAGTCCGACAGCCGCGCGGACGGCGCGCAACGCATCATCCTCGTGCAGAACGGGCACGCCGAACACCGCCATGACCGCATCGCCGATGAACTTCTCCACGGTCCCGCCATGCTGCTCGATGACCTTTCGCGCGGCGTCGAAGTAGCGGCGCATCACCTGGCGGAGGCTCTCCGGGTCCAGCCGCTCCCCCATCGCGGTCGATCCCGTGACGTCGCAGAAGAGCACCGTGACGGTCTTGCGCTGTGCCCTCGGCGCCTGTGCCGTTGTCAGCGGTGAGCCGCAGCCGTTGCAGAAGCCCGCGTCCGCGGGGTTCTCCCTGCCGCAGTTGGCGCAGGTGTTCACAGGCGAGGATCGGGCACGTCGACATCGCGATGGGTCACCGTGACCGTCAGACCGTCACCGCGCAGCCGCTCCGCTATCGCCTCGACAATCACCACGGATCGATGCCTCCCACCCGTGCAGCCGACCGCGAGGCTCAGACCATCCTTGCCCCGTTCGGCGTTGCGCTGCGCCGACCACGATATCAGGGAGTGGGTGCGATCGATGAGGTCGCGTGCCACCTCATCCTCGAGGACATAGTCACGGACCGCTGCATCGAGTCCGGTGAACGAGCGCAGCTCCGGCACCCAGAACGGGTTGCGCACCATTCGCGCATCCACGACCCACCCCGCGTCGGCGGGGAGACCGAACTTGAAGCCGAACGACGTCATCGTCATCGCGATGCCCGCTGTGGAATCCTCCTCGCTCACAGCAGCTCCTTGACGCGCAGTGCCACCGGCCGCGGCACGACGGTCGTGAGCTGTTCGAGCGGTGCGTCGCGGATGGCGTCGATGCTTCCGAACTGGCGGAGCAGCGCCCTCCGCCGGACCGGGCCGAGCCCTGGCACGATGTCGAGCTTCGATCGCAGCGCGGCCCGTCCGCGGCGAGCCCGGTGATGGGTGATCGCAAAGCGGTGCGCTTCGTCGCGAACGCGCTGCACCAGGAACAAGGTCGGACTGTCGCGCTCGATGATGATCGGCCGGGCCCGGCCGGGCTTGTACAGCTCCTCGTTTCGCTTGGCAAGCCCGAACACCGGAATACGCGTCAGCCCCGCTTCGCGCAACGCCTTGACCGCCGCGCTCAGCTGTCCCTTGCCGCCGTCGATCAGGATCAGGTCGGGCAGCACCGAGAAGCTCATATCCACATCGTCGCCGCCACCGCGCGCAGCCCGACGGGGACGCTCGCTGGCGCCGTTGGCACCTGCGGGGTCGAGCAGCGGGACATCCGCATCCGGACCGTCATCGCGAGGGCCGAGTCTCCGGAAGCGGCGGCGCAGGGTCTCCTCGATGGAGGCGAAATCGTTGGAGCCCTCGACGGTCTTGATGCCGAAATGGCGGTAGCTCGCCGGCGCCGGCCGGCCCTCCTCGAAGACCACCATCGAGCCGACCGAATTGGTGCCCATCGTGTTGCTGATGTCGTAACACTCGATGCGCCGGGGCGGGGCGGGCAGCTTCAGCCGCGCCGCGAGGTCGTCGAGCAGCGCCTCGGTTTTCGCGGCGTCGTAGTCATCGACGATTCGCTGCTGGCGGAGCGCGACCAGCGCAGTCTCCGCCGCTTGCGCGATCAGCTGCCGGGCGGCACCGCGTTTGGGGACGTGCACCTCGACCGGGCCGCCTCGCTGCTCGGCGAGGAACTCCTCGAACACAGTGCGGTCCTCGATCTCATCGGACACGAGGAGACGGCGCGGAATCGAGGTCACGTTGGCGTAATACTGCGGGAGGAACCCGCCGAGGCACTGTGCGGCATCGAGGCCCGCGACGCCCTCGAGCTCATGTGTCTCCATCGCCATCACGCGCCCCTGGCGGATGCTCAACACCGCGGCCATGGCGCGCCCAGCCTCGACCGCAACCGCGATGCAGTCTTCGTCGGATCGAGCGCCGCGCAGCACCGTCTGACGTTCGCTGATCCGTTCGATCGCACGCAGCCGGTCGCGAAAGCGCGCGGCGAGCTCGTAGTCGCGATGGTCGGCGGCGGCGTCCATCTGATCGCGCAACTCATCGTGCAGCGTGTCCGACCTGCCCTCCATGAATTCCTGCACCTGCTCGAGGATCTGGGCGTATTCGGGAGCGTCGATCTTGCCCTCGCACGGCCCCGAGCACCGCTTGATGTGATAGTCGAGGCACACGCGACCGCGCCGGAAGATCTCGTCGCTGCAGGTGCGAAATGGGAAGATGGTGCGCAGCGAGCGGACCGTGGTGCGCAGCGACTGCGCACTCGTGTACGGCCCGAAGTAGCGGGCGCCGTCACGGATCACCTTGCGGGTGTAGTACGGCCTCGGGAACAGGGTCGCGCCCTCGGCGCTCTTGCCACGAGGTTTGCGCACCTCCTCTCGCGCCGTGCCCGGAGCGACCGCATCGTGCACGCCGGGACGCGGAATCTTGAGGTAGAGATAGCTCTTGTCGTCCTTGAGACGCACGTTGAAGCGCGGACGGTACTGCTTGATCAGCGTGTTCTCGAGGACCAGGGCTTCGTGCTCGCTCTGGCACGCGATCACCTCGAAGTCGAAGACGCTCCCGATCAGCTGGTGGGTGCGCGGTTGCAACGCGTCGACCCCGCTGAACCACGACCGCAACCGATTGCGTACGTTCGAGGCCTTGCCGACATAGATGACCCGCGCATCCGGGCCGCGCATGACGTAGACGCCCGGGCCGTCCGGTGACGCGCGCAGTCGCGCTCGAAGTTGCGCCTTGTCGTCGAGGAGGCGCTCTGCGCGCCGGGGGGCCGCCATGGTGGTCACTGTATCGCTGGTCAGCGAGATCCCTCTGCGGCTTCGAGCTCGGCGACGAACTCCGCCTCGTCGAGCACCCGGACATCGAGGCGCTGGGCCTTCTCCAGCTTGCTCCCGGGAGCGGAGCCGGCAACGACCGCGTGGGTCTTGCGACTGACGCTCGAAGTTGGATTGCCGCCGAGCGCCCGGATGCGCGCCTCCGCGTCCGCGCAACTCAAGCCGTCGAGGCTCCCGGTGATCACCCAGGCCTGCCCGCTCCACGGGCCGCCACCGCCGGCCGCGCGTTCGGGATCGACACCGGCGGCGCGGAGATGCTCGAGGACGGTGCGTCCCTCGATCGACGCAAGCCACGCGGCCACGTGTCCGGCGACGACCGCGCCGATCCCCTCGACGCCGAGCAGATCCTCCTCGGTGGCGGCGGCGAGCGCATCGATGGTCCCGAAATGCGCCGCGAGGGTGTCGGCGGTGTGCTCGCCGACATGACGGATGGCCAGCGCGTTGATGAATCGCGCCAGCGGCACGCGCCGGCGCGACGCGATCGAACTCGATCAACTTTGTCGCCGACCGCTCGGCAAATCCCTCGAGCGTCAGCAGCTGCTCGGCGGTGAGGCCGAACAGGTCGGCGGATTCGGTGACATACCCGAGGTCGAGGAGTTGATCGATCACGGCGGGGCCGAGCCCTTCGATGTTCATCGCCCCGCGGGCCGCGAAGTGGATGAGCAGCTCGCGCCGCTGCGCCGGACAGAGCGGATTCAGGCAGCGCCGGACCACCTCACCCTGCTCGCGAACCAGCAGCGAGTCGCAGGCGGGACAGCGCTCGGGCATCTGCCACGGGGTCGCCTTCTTGGGACGCTTCTCGAGGATGACCCTGGCGATCTCGGGAATCACATCGCCGGCCTTGTGAATCAGAACCGTGTCCCCGATGCGCACGTCCTTGCGCGCGACCTCATCCTCGTTGTGGAGCGTGCAGCGGCGCACCGTCGACCCCGCGACCAGGGTCGGCTCGAGGATCGCCACCGGCGTCACCGCGCCGGTCCGCCCGACCTGCACGAGGATGTCGAGCACCTGGGTCTCGTGCTCCTCCGGCGGGAACTTGTACGCGATCGCCCAGCGCGGCGCGCGCGAGATCGTGCCGAGCTCCGCCTGCTCGGCGAGCGACGCAACCTTGATGACCACGCCGTCGGTGTCGTAGTCGAGGTCGTGGCGCCGCTCGGACCACGCCTCGAGAAATGCGAGGACCTCATCGATCGACCCGGCGAGCTGGCGGTGCGGATTGACGCGGAATCCCAGCGCGGCGAGGGTGTCGAGCACCTCCACCTGGCTCCGGATCCTGCCGGGCGGATCGATCGCGTACATGAAGGTCTGCAGGCCGCGCGTTGCTGTGACCGAGGGGTCGAGCTGACGCACCGCGCCGGCCGCCGCGCTGCGCGGATTCGCGTATCCGGGTTTGCCGGCGTCCTCGAGGCGCGCGTTGGTCGCGGCGAACGCCGCCTTCGGAAGGTAGACCTCGCCGCGGACCTCGAGCTCGGCGGGGAGGCCGCCATCCGCCTGCGCAAGCGTCATGGGCACCGAGCGAATGGTGCGCACATTCGCGGTCACGTCCTCGCCCTCGACGCCGTTGCCACGCGTGGCCGCGCGGACGAAACGCCCGCCGGCGTAGGTGATCGACATCGCCAGCCCGTCGATCTTCAGCTCGCAGACGTAGCCGCTCACCGTTCCGATCGCGCGTTCGACGCGGACGCCGAACTCGCGCACCTCGTCGGGACCGAACGCGTTGTTCAGACTGAGCATCGCGGTCCGGTGTCTGACCTTCGTGAAGTTCGCCGCAGGCTCACCACCAACTCGCTGGGTTGGCGAATCGGCAGTCTGCAGGTCGGGGTATGCCAACTCGATGTCGACGAGCTCGCGAAACAAGCGGTCGTACTCGGCGTCGGTGATCTCGGGTGCGTCGAGCACGTGATACTGACGGGCGTGGTGCTCGAGCTCCTTGCGCAGCACGAGAGCTCGGTCGCTCGCGAGCTCGGGGGTCATGACGTCCATGGGTTGGTCACGGCTCCACGATGGGCCAGAGCGTCGCGTCGGCGACCGCGAAGATCTTGACGCCGTGGTCATCGAATTTGATGACCAGCTCCTCACCACCTCTGGTCATCGTGCTCTTGAGCACCGTGCCCTCACCGTAGCGCTGGTGACCGATGCGCATGCCCTCGCTGAACCGCTGTGGTGCGAGCTCCACCGGGTTGGGTCGCGTCGCGTAGCCGGCGATGGCCCGGCGAACCGCTCCCGAGGCGCGGACGTCTCCCAGTGACGGGGCGCCCGGTCGAAGCTGGACCTCGAGCATCTCGCCGGGGATCTCGCCGAGGAATCGGGACGCCTCGGCAACCTGCGGGGTGCCATACGTGTGCCGCCGGAACGCGTGAAGCAGGTAGAGCCGGCGGCGCGCGCGCGTGATCCCGACGTAGGCGAGACGGCGCTCCTCGGCGATGCCGGCGTCGCCCTCCTCGAGCGCCCGCGTATGGGGCAGGAGCCCCTCCTCCATACCGGCGATGAAGACGACCCCGAATTCGAGTCCCTTCACCTGATGCAGCGTGATGAGCGTGACCCCCGGCGCCTCGTCGCGCATGGTGTCGACGTCGCTGACCAGCGCCACGTTCTCGAGAAACTGCACGAGCCCGTCGGGCGGTGGGACGTCGGAATACTCGGCGGCAAGTCCCGCCAGCTCCAGGACGTTGGCCCATCGCTCCGCGCCCTCCTGGGTGCCGTCCTGGAGCATCTCGCGGTAGCCGGTTTCGTCGAGCACACGATCGAGGAGCACGGGGAGCGGAACCCGCTGCGCATCCTGGCTGAGCCGTTCCATCAGGCTCGCAAAGCCGCGCAGCGCCGACATCGCCGCGGGCCCGAGCGCCTGGTCGCCCTCGTCGAGCCGCTGTGCCGCCTCGAGGGGACCCAGCCCCTTCTTGCGGGCCAGCTTCTCCAGTTCGGCGACGCTCCGATCGCCGATCTTGCGGCGCGGCGTGTTCACCACGCGCGTGAACGACACCGAATCACGAGGATTGACGCAGAGACGGAGATAGGCGAGCACGTCCTTGACCTCTCGCCGGTCATAGAAGCGCAGACCGCCGACCAGCTGATATGGGATGCCGCGCCTGAGGAACACCTCCTCGAAGGCACGGGACTGCGCGTTGGTCCTGTAGAGCACCGCGCATTCGGCGAGCGTGACTCCCTCGCGACCGATGAGATTCTCGATCTCCGAACCGACCGCCAGGGCCTCCTCGCGTTCGTCGTAGACCGAGATGAGCCGGACCGGTTCACCGATGCTCTGCTCGGTCCAGAGCCGCTTCTCCGCGCGCTCGCTGTTGTTTTTGATGACCGAGTGCGCGATGTCGAGGATCGGCTGCGTGGAGCGGTAATTCTGTTCCAGTGTCACGGTTTTGGCATCCGGGAAGTCGCGCTCGAAAGAGAGGATGTTGCGCACGTCCGCGCCACGGAAGCCGTAGACGGAGTTGTGGGTGATCAGTCCATTGGCGATCAGATTGTGTGTCGGTTCCACGTCGATGTCGTACACCGTCTGCCGCGAATGCGTGCGCCCGATCTCCTCGATCACATCGAGACCACCGTGCTCGTCGAACATCACCATTCCCGGCAGCAGCGAAGCGGCAGGTGTGAAGGGGAGCGTCGTCACAAGCTCGCCCCGCCCGGACGCGGTGCCTCCCAGACAAGCCGTGAAAGCGACCTCCGCGTCCATCGCTTCGCGAATCGTCTCGGCAAGGCGCATCACCTCGCCGAAGTCCTTCCGCGAGGTCTCGAACCGCCAACTGCCGTTGCCCTTGGAAGGTCGAATGCTGAACCCTATGCCTTCCAATGCCGCCTTGCCAGCCTGGTCGTTGCCTCCCATCGAGATACGGTGCATGGGCGTCGCGCCCCGGCGATCCGCGCAGAGGGTGATCACGACCCGCCGGCGGCTCGAGTTCCGGGACCTTGGCCGATGGTGGGGATGATCGATTGACAGGTTGCGGTCGGCAAGCAGTCTCAGTCCGCCGTTGAGGTGCACCACCGAAGCGAAAACGCGGTCGATGTACGCCTTGTCGTGAACCAGGCCGTTCGTGCCCCGTCCGCGTCTCGGCACGAATGGCAATGTGGGGATCTGGTACTGGAGGGACAGGACGTATTCTTCGGCTCGCGCTTCGTTTTCGCTTGCGTGCGTTGAGACGATCCACAGAGCATCAGCTCGCTCCTGCTGAGATCGTTGCCGATACCCGACGATCGGCTTCACCTGGCCATTGGTGTGCACCTGCGATGTGCCAATCCGATAGCCGGCGCCCTTCTTACACATGAGATACGTGAAATAGATCTGCGGGGTGGTGCCGAGGTGGTGCCCCGCAAAGTGCGTGTGCTCGGGTGTGCTCGTGAGTGTCCGGCCCTGAGCGGTCTTGACGGTGAGCACGGAGTCCGTGACCCGCGACCGCACGTCCACAACGCGAGCTCCTCGGAAGGTTCCGCTCCCATATCCCGACATCACGCTGTCGCCGCTGCGGACATCCTCGACGCGTCGCACTGATCTGTCGGCCATGGTGATCATGGTTCCCGCCGCCAGACACTGGTCGTCATCGCCGACCACTGTCACGTTGCGATGCTTCGCGCCCAGGATCTTCACGAGCTCGTACTGCGCCTTGTTGGTGTCCTGGTACTCGTCGACGAAGAGGTGCAGGAAGCGATCCTGGTAGTACTCGCGCACCGAGTCGGCCTCGCGAAAGAGCGTCACCGCGCGCAGCAGCAGGTCGTCGAAATCCAGCGCCGAGGCGGCATCGAGCTCGCGCTCGTATGCCCAGTAGATGCGCGCGATCTGCTCGTCCATCGTGTTCGGGGTGACCCGAGCCTGGAAGTCGCGGGCGTCGAGCAGCTCGTTCTTGGCGGCACTGATGGCATGCGCCGCGCGGTTCGGTGTCAAGCGTTTCTCGTCGATCCCCTCGGCGCGGATGGCATCGCGAATCGCCGAGAGACGGTCCGCCTCATCGTAGATGGTGTATCCCGGCGGAATCCCGATCGCCTCACCCTCGCGGCGGAGCAGCCGCGCGCCGAGCGAGTGGAAGGTGCCGAGCCACATGCCCCGGATGCTGTCCCCGATCAGCTGCTCGACGCGAGCGCGCATCTCGCGAGCCGCTTTGTTGGTGAACGTGACCGCGCAGATCTCGTCCGGGCGCACACGCCGGGTTGCGATCACGTATGCGATGCGATGAGTCAGCACGCAAGTCTTCCCGCTTCCGGCGCCGGCAAAGATGAGCAGCGGCCCGTCGGGTGCCTCGACGGCCTCGCGCTGCGGCGGATTCAGCCCCTCGAGCAGGGCCGTCGCCCCGATCGTCGCGCTCAGGCGTGCGCCCCGGTCGCGGGCGCCGCGCGCCCGGCCGACGCACGATATGCATCGGGGCGCCGATCGGTGTGCAGATGGTTGCGCGGCGTACGACGCCGCGCCTGCTCGACGGAGTCGAGGTCGACGTCGGCGATGAGCAATTCCTCCTGATCCTTGCTCGCCGGGCCGGACACCGGCCAGCCATCGGCGCCGACGATGATCGACGCGCCGATGAATGTCACGCCGCGTTCAACTCCCACCCGATCCGCACAGGCCATGACAACCCCGTTCTGCGCCGCCGTGGCCATCGCCACGTAGTCACCCTGGCAGTAGCCTCGGTCGTCCCAGACGGTGCGCTTGAACGAGGCCACCCAGTTGGTCGGCACCGCGATGATCTCCGCACCGGCCAGGGCGAGCACTCGGGCGGGCTCGGGGAACCACAGGTCGAAGCAGATGATCATGCCGACCCGCCCGAACGGGAGGTCGACGATCGGCAAGTCGTCGCCGGGCTCGAACCACGACCGCTCGTCGTAATACAGGTGCAGCTTGCGATAGGTGGCCAGACGTCCCGACGCACCGATCAGCACCGCGCTGTTGTGCCTGCAGTCGCCGTCCCGCTCGCTGATGCCGGCCACGATGTGACACCCATGCATGGCGCACACCTCGCGCAGCACCCGGACGGTCGGTCCGTCATCGGGATCCTCGGCGGAACGCTGCGCCTCGGCCTCGTCGCCGAAAACGTACCCGCTCGAAGCCAGCTCTGGAAGCACGATCAGCTGCGCCCCCTGGCTGGCCGCCGACGTCGCCCAGAGCACCGCCTGTGACCGGTTCTGCTCGAGCTCCCCGACGTGCGGCTCGTACTGGGCGACAGCGATCCGTACCGGCCGGCTCATACCCTCACGGTAGCGCAGCAGGCGTGGCCGCAGGATGGCGCGGGATACCCTCGGAGATGCCGCAGAGGATCTCGTGCGGCAACGTGCCGACGAGCTCGCCCACCTCGTCCGCGCCGATGCGAATCCCGGCGTGTGACCCGATGAACATCGCGCTGTCTCCAACCACTACACCGTCCACGTCAGACACGTCCACGCCGACCTGATCCATGCTCACGATCCCGACAATTGGGCACCGCCCGCCGCGAATCCCCAGGTGTCCGCGGTTGGAGAGCGCCCGCGGCAGACCCTGCCCGTATCCGAGCGTGGCGGTGGCGATCCGGCGCGTGGTTTCGGCTCGCCACGTCCGTCCGTAACCGACGCTCTCGCCGCGGGCGACGGTCCGCAGCTGTGCGACGCGGCAGAACACATTCATCGCCGGCCGGAGCGACGCCGGACCGGGCACCGGTGGGTAACCGTACAACGCGATGCCGGCGCGCACCAGGTCGTGGTGCATCGCGGGATGCGCCAGGATGGCGGCGCTGCCCGACGTGTGCAGCAGTGCATCCGGCGCGACCGGGCGGAGCGCCTGGACGGCCTCGAGGAAACGGCCGTGCTGGGTGATCGTGAAAGCGGGATCCTCGCCCGCATCCGCGAAGTGGGTGAACACGCCGGCGACCTCGACGCGGTCCCAGGCCTCGCGCACCGCTGCGATCAGCGTGTCGACGGTCTCGGGAAGCGCGCCGAGCCGGTGCAGGCCGGTGTCGATCTTGAGGTGGACGCGAGCTCTGTGCCCCTGCGCGGACGCCGCCACCGCCACCGCACGGATTCCCTCGGCGTCGAGCACGCTGACGTCCACGCCCCCGGCGATCAGGTCCCCGAGCGTCGCCGGCGGACTCCACCCCACCACCAGGATCGGCGCCTCGAACCCGTCCGCGCGCAGTCCGAGTGCCTCCTGCGGCGTGTAGACGCCGAGCCACTCGGCCCCGCCGTCGAGCGCCGCCCTCGCAGCGATCCGGATGCCGTGCCCGTAGCCGTTCGACTTGACCATGGCCATCACCGTCGCGGGCCGGACCAGCGCCGCGATCACCTCGGCGTTGCCCGCCAGGGCTGCGACGTCGATCTCAGCCCAGCGGAGGGCGCCGTTCCCTCGCGCCGTGCTCACGCCCCGACCGGTACGGGCTCCGGCGCGGGCGCCGCGACCTCCCTCGGCGCGACCCGGCGCACCAGACCGAACGGCGTCTGCTCGTCCGACTGCCCCAGCGGGTTGTCGGCAACCATGGCCAGAACAGACTGGGGGTCGATACCGACCGCGGCGAAGACCTCGGCGGCCATGTCGTTGGCGTCGATGATCGCAACCGCGATCCGGCGTCCGGTGCGCCGGCGCACGTCGGCCGCGATGCTGAGCGCCGCACCCGACGGATCGAGTGGCGATTTGGTCGCCCAGGTGTCGTAGGGAGGGATGTTGAGCGACGAGGGTCCATCGATGGCGTTGACCCCGTGGCCTGCCACGCGATAGAAGACGCCGCGCATTCCCAGCGGCTTGGTGGCGGCGGCGGCAACCGCGGCGAGGAGAATCCGCGACGCACCCGCCTCGTCGATGGCCAGTTGCATGGTGGTGGGATGGGCGAGGCCGACCCCGGTGGGCTCGTGGCTCACGTACCGGGACAGCACGCGGGCCGTCCGGGAGACGGCGATCTCGCCGATCGGGTAAGAACGTCCCTGGCTGATCGCCAGAGCCTTCTCGCTCACCAGCAGGATGTCTCCGTCCTCGACGTCGATGCCGTCGCCGCGCAGCCGTTCGAGGCTGCCGGCAATCGCCTCGAGGAGATCATCGCCGGGTTTGATCAGCGTCGACCGCAGCGGGAAGCGCGCCCAGATCCGGCCCCTGTCCTCAAGAAAGAGATGACGCCCCCAATTGAGCCGCGCTCCGTCGAGCAGGGCCTCGCCTCCGGCCAGCTTGCTCGCGGTCGCGCGATCTCCACGGCGAACGAAGCCGCCCTGGTAGCTGTTCTTGTCGAGCGCTCGCGTCTTGCCGTCGATGTAGACACGGAGCCACACCTCGGCGTTGACGGCGCGCCAGAAGAACATCAACTCCTCGACCTCGCCGGCGCACGCTCGCCGGAAGTTCTCGGCCACCGCGGCGGCCTTCCAGTACGGTCGCGCGCGGAACGACGGCGAGCGCATCAGGCTCTGGAGCACCGCGCGCTGGCGGCGGTACCAGCGGAATTCGGGCGTGGTGAAGCCGATCTTCTTGCGGCGTGCCTCCACCAAAGGGGGGAGGACGCCGTGGAGGGAGCGGCGGACGATGGCCCGCGTCCATCCGTTGTGGATGATCGCGCGCCGGGGCAGCGTGAGGATGTAATCCACGAGCTCCTGGTCGAGGAAGGGCAATCGTGCCTCGAGCGAATGCGCCATGGAGGCCCGATCCTCATAACGCAGCAGCGGCGGCAGGCTGTAGGTGCGGAAGTCCTGGAGCAGGCGGCGCTTGAGATCGTCGGCCACGCGGTCGTCGTCGGGCGGCTTGCGTCCACGCGTGAACGATGGCGACAGCATCCCCGCGACATCGACGCGTTGACCGCGCTCACGCAGGCGGCGGCGGACCAGCGGGCTGACGATGTCGCGGAGCAGCCACGCCTCACGAGCGAATTCGCCATAGCGGCGCTCGCGCAGCAGCTGGCGGAGCAGCACGTATGGATAGTGGTCGTACCCGGCCAGCAACTCGTCGCCCGCCTGGCCGTCGAGCGTGACCGTGACCTGGCGCCTCGCCAGCCGCATCACCATCCACATGGCGAAGGGTGCCGACGACACCATCGGCTCCTCCATGTGCCAGACCCACGCTTCGAGCTCGCGGATGAAGTCCTGGTCGGTGGGTTGCACCGCGCTGTTGTCCGCACCGGTCGCCTCGAGGACGCTGTCGATGTAGGTGCTCTCGTCGATGCGGTCGCCTGGGAACACCGCGGAGAACGTCTTGAGGCGGTCACCGAGCGACTCGGTGTCGCGAACGTGATCGCGCAACTGCTGGGCCATCACCGTGCAGATCGACGACGAATCGAGGCCGCCACTCAGGCAGATGCCGACAGGGACGTCAGCGACGAGACGGCGCTGCACTGCGCGTTCGAACACGGCGCGAAACGCCTCGGGGCTCGCGTCGCCATCCTCGGACAGCCGCGGAGTCCAGTACACGGTCTCCGAGATGGTGCCTCCTTCGACGACTGCGAACGCTGCCGCGGGCACCTGGCGTATCCCGCGGAAGAACGTGCCGTCGTTGTGGTCGAAGAGACCGAAGCGAAGGTACTCGTACATCTGCTGCTCGTCGACCTCGCGCGGGAAGGTGTCGTCCTGCAGGATCGCCTTGATCTCGGAGGCGAACACGACCCGGCCACGGTGGCGCGCGTAGAAGAGCGGCTTGATGCCAAAGTGGTCGCGCGCAAGCACCAGCCTGGCGGTCGGGGCACGCTCATCGAGAATCGCGAGCCCCCACATGCCGTTGAAACGGCGGAAGCAGTCGTTGCCCCACTGCGCGTAGGCATGCAACACGACCTCGGTGTCGCAGGTCGTGTTGAACGTGTGCTCCAGCGCCTCGAGCTCCGCGCGCAGCTCGCGAAAGTTGTAGACCTCACCGTTGTAGACCATCTGCAGCCGGCCCCCGTCCATCGACACCGGCTGGCTGCCGTGCTCGAGGTCGATGATGCTGAGGCGGCGGAATCCCAGCGATGCGACGGCGTCCTCGAAGTACCCGTCATCGTCCGGACCGCGATGCCGGAGCGACTCGGTCATCGCCTCGAGCAACGCCCGGTCGGGTGGCCCCCAGAAGCCCGCTATCCCGCACACGTCAGCGCTTCGCCGGCGTCAGTGGTGGTCGGTGCATGACCATCGCAACGGTACGACACCGGTCGAGGTCACGGACGCACGCGGCCCTGGGATGGCCAGATGGTCTGCGCGAGGCTAGAAGTCCATGTCGTCGTCGTCCATGCCCATGCCACCGCCGCCGTGCGAATGGCCGCCGCCCGGCGAGCCTTCCTCTCGCTCCGGCGCGTCAGCGATCAGCGCATCGGTGCTGAGCACGATGGTGGCGATCGAGGTTGCATGGACCAGCGCTGACACGACGACCTTGGTGGGGTCGATGACCCCGCGCTCGATGAGGTTGCCGTAGGTCTCGGTCACCGCGTCGAAGCCGTGATCGCCCTTGGCGCCGGCGACCTCGTTGACGACAACCTGCCCCTCGAGACCGGCGTTCTCGGCGATGATCCGCAGCGGCTCGCGGAGCGCCCGGGCGACGATGTCGGCACCGATTCGTGCCGTGCCCTCCAGCTTGAGCGCCTGAACGGCCGGTATGGCGCGGAGCAGCGAGACCCCGCCACCGACGACAACGCCTTCCTCGATGGCCGCCCGGGTGGCGGCGAGCGCGTCCTCGACGCGAGACTTGCGCTCCTTCATCTCAACCTCGGTGGCGGCGCCGACCTTGATCACCGCCACGCCACCGGTCAACCGCGCGAGCCGCTCCTGCAGCTTCTCGCGATCCCAGTCGGAGGTGGTCTCCTCCATCTGCTGCCGGATCTCGGCGCAGCGCGCCTCGATTGCGGCTTTGGTGCCACCCCCACGAACGATGGTGGTGTCGTCCTTGGTGACGGTGACGCGGCCTGCGACACCAAGCTGGTCGTCACGAACCGCGTCGAGGCGCTGACCGGTCTTCTCGCTGACGACCGTCGCTCCGGTGAGCACGGCGATGTCCTGGAGGATGGCGTCGCGGCGCTCCCCGAACGCGGGAGCCTTGACCGCCATCGCGCTGAAGGTGCCGCGTGCCCGGTTGACGACCAGGGTGGCCAGCGCCTCCGCCTGGACGTCCTCGGCCACGATGAGCAGCGGACGTCCGGCGCGCATCACCAGCTCGAGGCTGGGGAGCAGATCGGTGACCGACGAGATCTTGGCATCAGTGACCAGAACTCGAGCGTCCGAGAGCACGGATTCCATGTTCTGCGGATCAGTGACCAGGTGTGCGGAGATGTATCCGCGGTCGAACTGCATGCCCTCGACCACCTCGACCTCGGTCTCGATCCCGGTGCCGTCTTCGACCGAGACCACGCCTTCCTTGCCCACCTTGTCGAACGCGTCCGAGATCATCGCGCCGATGCCGGCGTCGCCCGAGCTGATCGTGGCCACGCGCAGGATGTCGTCGCCACCTTTGACGGGATGCGATCGCGCGCGGATCGCCGCGACGGCCGCGTCGCACGCCGCCATCATGCCGCGGCGCAGGTCGTTGGGCAGCGCGCCCGCGGCGAGGTTGCGCAACCCCTCGTCGAGCATCGACCGGGCCAGCACCGTGGCGGTCGTGGTGCCGTCGCCGGCGATGTCGTTGGTCTTGATCGCCACTTCCTTGAGCAGCTGCGCGCCCATGTTCTCGAAGTGATCCTCGAGCTCGAGCTCACGCGCGATCGTCACCCCGTCATTGCTGATCAGGGGTGGGCCGAACTTCTTGTCGAGCACCACGGTGCGCCCGCGTGGTCCGAGTGTCACCGCGACGGTGTCGGCGACGATCGCCGCACCGCGAGCGAGCGCGGCGCGCGCGGGCGCCTCGAAGCGAAGCTGCTTTGCCGGCATTCCTGCCTAGCTCTTCTTGCCGTTCTTCTCGACGACGGCGAGGATGTCCTTCTCCCCGAGGATCAGGTACTCGGTGTCGTCGATCTTGACCTCGCTGCCGGCGTACTTCGCGTACATGACGCGGTCGCCAACCTTCACGTCGAGCGCGATGCGAACGCCGGTCTGCTCGTTGTAGCGACCGTTGCCGACCGCCTCGATGATGCCTTCCTGAGGCTTCTCCTTGGCGGTGTCGGGCAGCACGATCCCGCTCTTGGTCATCTCATCGCGTTCGACCGGTTTGACGACGACGCGATCGGCGAGGGGGCGCAGCTTGAGGGACATGGGACCTCCTGGGTTCTTAGCACTCTGGGTGGGTGACTGCTAACACTCTACCTAACCGAGTGCCAGCCATGCAAGCCCGGCGCCCCGGAATCAGGAGATTGTCAGACCGCGGCCGCGGGCGCGGACGGCGGGCTCGAGACGCGCCGCCGCACCGGGCGCAGGAAGAGCGTCAGCCCCACCCCGAGGAAGGCCGCCCAGAGGATCGCCTGGAGTACCGTCGGCGCGGCGCTGTAGCCGACCAACCCGTGCAGTACGTCGCCGATCCCGGTGTTGTCGGGAAGTGTCCCGCTCATGTTCCAGAGGGTCATCGAGCCGCCCGGAAGGACCCCGAGCCCCTGGAGGATCTGCACGGCGTCCGCGAGCAGGCCGGCGGCGACCACCATCAGCAGGCTGCCGACGACGGCGAAGAAGCGGCCGAGGTTGACGCGCACGCCGACGCGATATATCGCGAAGCTCACCGAGAGCGCGATGGCGAGACCGATCACCGCACCGATCACGAGTTGGAGCGGCGAGCTCTGGTATGCGATGGCGATCAGAAAGATCACCGTCTCGACCGCCTCGCGCCCGACGGTCACGAACGCGATGAGACCGAGAGCGATGCCGGAGCCGCCACGCACCGCCTCGGAGACGCGCTCGCGCAGCTCTCGCCCCATGTTCCGGCTGTTGCGCCGCATCCAGAAGGTCATGTAGGTGAGCACGCCGACGGCGACCGCGAAGACGCCGGTCTCGAACCAGGCCTGCGGGGTCGAGTCTTGACGAACGCATCGCCGCTGGCGATCCAGAGCACGATCCCGGCCGCCGTGGCCAGCACGACGGCGGCGCCCGCACCGAGAAACACGTACCGGAAGAGCTCGCGATGCCCCGCTGCGGCGAGGCAGGTCAGCAGGATCGAGCAGATCAGGGTGCCCTCGAGCCCCTCTCTCGCAAAGATCAGCAGGCTTCCGACCACGAACTCGTCCCTTTGGACAGATGGATGGCGCCGCAGCGGCGCGTTAGCTTAGCCTAACCTAACGGTCCGCGGGTGCCTCGACCCAGATCGCCCGGGCGGCCGCCGAGTCGACGGCCACGTGCACGTCTGCGGCGGTGAGCTCCCACCCGCCCGGCGAGTGAGCGACGATCCCGACTTCGATCCCCGGGACGATTCCCCGCTCATCGAGGAGGTGGAGCAGCTGCGGCGCCTCGTGCTCGGCGACTTCCGAGATCCGCGCGACCCGGGCTCGATCGCCGTCCTCGAGCTCCACGAGCCGCACCAGCCGTCCGCCCTCCGGGGGCGTCCGTCCCGGGATCACATTCCCGTGCGGACACGTGGTCGGCCTGCCGAGCAACTCGTCGATCCGGTCGAGAACCGTCGCCGACATGCCGTGGGTCAGCGACTGCGCCTCGAGGTCGGCGGTGGCCCAGTCGAACCCGAGGACGTCGGTGAGCCACCGCTCCACGATGCGATGGCGGCGTACGATCGTCGCGGCGGCCGCGGCACCGCCATCGGTGAGCTCGACCGACCGATCGCCCGCGATCCGGATCAGCCCATCACGCGCGAGGCGCTGGAGCGAGACGGTGACCGTCGGCGCGCTGACGCCGAGCCACTCGGCGAGCCGGCCGGGACGTGGTACCTCGCCCTCGTGCTCGATGTAATAGATCGCCTCGAGATAGCGCTCGGTGGCTTCCGAGCGCTGCAGGATCGGGTCGCCGGCGGCGCTCATGCGGATGGAATCTACGCGCACTCCGCCAGCGACGGATCCACGTCGAACCCCGGAGCATCCGGACCGTGGAGCCGGAGCCGCTGCCACCCGGCTGCCGCGATCATCGCGGCGTTGTCGGTGCAGAGGTCGAAGGGCGGCACCACGACACGCAGCCTGCTGAATCGCGCTCCAACCGCGTCGCGCAGCGCCTGGTTGGCCGCCACCCCGCCGACCACGGCCACGGTGCTCGCCCCGGTGCGATCCGCCGCGGCTGCCAGGCCCGACACCAGCTGATCCACCGCGGCCGACTGAAAGCTCGCCGCGAGGTCGGCAACCACCTGCGGATCGGCGGGGACGCCTGAATCGGTGAGCGATCCGGATCCGAGGTCACGCACCATGTAGCGGACGGCGGTCTTTAAGCCGCTGAACGAGAATGCCCCGTCGAGCCGGGTGCGGGGCAGCGGGAACCGGCGCGCATCGCCCGAGCGAGCGACCCGCTGGATCGCGGGGCCGCCCGGATACTCCAGGCCGAGCAGGCGGGCAACCTTGTCGAAGGCCTCGCCGGCGGCGTCATCGCGGGTCGCGGCAAGCCGCTCGGCGACGCCGTGCTCACGGAGTACGACGCACTCGGTGTGCCCGCCGCTGACCAGCAACGCGAGGTATGGGGGCTCGAGCTCGGGGTCGGCGAGCCACGCGCTGTACACATGCCCGGCGAGATGCGAGACCCCGACGATCGGCACGCCGCGGGCGATGGCGGCGCTCGACGCGTACATCGTGCCGACGATCAGGCATCCTGCCAGCCCCGGACCGCGAGTGACCGCGATGGCGTCGACGGCGTCCCAGCCGCCGGGTATGGGCGCGAGTGCGGCGTCGACGACGGTCGCGAGACCCTCGAGATGGGCACGCGCGGCGAGCTCGGGAACGACGCCACCGTGGACGGCATGCAGGGCAATCTGCGACGACACCACCGAGGAACGCACCTCGCGTCCGTCGGACAGCACCGCCGCCGCGGTCTCGTCGCAGGAGGTCTCGATCGCGAGGACGTTCAGGCGGACGGGTACTCCATCGAGGGTCCGCCCCCGACCCCGGCCACGTCGAGGCCGCTGAGGATCGCGTTGAATCCCCGCTTGAACGCCGGGGCATGGATGCTGTCGCTCCACATGATCACGGCGTCCTCGCCGTTGTCGGTGTAGTACCCGCGCCGGCGACCGATCGCCTTGAACCCGAATCGTTCATAGAGGCGGATGGCGTGGTCGTTGGTGTCGCGCACCTCGAGCGTGATCCACCGCGCCCCGAGCGCGTAGGCGCGCTGCACGAGGGCTGCGAAGAGCACGGTGCCGTAGCCCTTGGAGTGATCACCGGCGCGGACGCCGATGGTGGTCACGTGGGCCTCGAGCGCGACCCGCCAGAGCCCCGCGTATCCGACGATGCCACCGTCCTGGCGGAGCACGATGTACGACGCCTGGCGGTTCTGGGACAGCTCGCTCGCGTACGCATTCTTCGGCCACGGCGACGCGAAGACCTGACGCTCGATTGCCTGCACGGCGGCGATGTCCTCGTAGCGCATCGGCTCGACGGAGAGACGAGGGACGACCTGCATGAACACCCTGAAAATCAATGGTGGAGTCGGTATCTGCATCATAACCGCGGCAAACGGAGACGGCAGTCGCGATAACGACACCTTTAGTCGACTAGTCGAAGTAGCGGGCGGTGAGGCCGGCGCGCTCGAGTGCCGGTCGTGAGAGTGCAAGCGGGACCGCGCGGGCCAGCGCCCGTGCCGGGTCGACCAGGATGACGCCGGCGATCGCGCCGCCGTCACTGCTGACTACTCGTGCGCCGACTGCGTCGAAGTCGGCCTGACGGATGCGCGACGGGTTGGCGGCATCGCCCACATGGGCCACGTACAGCGCGCCCCGCCCGGCGTCGCTGACCACCCAGTCACCAGGCGCAGCATCCGGATCGCCGCTCGCCACCACCTCGAGCGAGCCGATGCCGTGCAGCGGCAGCCGGCGCACATGGGCGACGCCGAGCGCGGCCGCCATCCCGGCGCGGACGCCGGTGTACGTCCCCGGGCCGGTGACCACCACGACGGCGCGGTCGACCGTCGCGAGCATCCGCGCGAGCGCCGGAGGCAGCGAGACGGCGACCGGCTGGTCGCGGATCACCTCCGATTCGAGCAGGTCGCCGTCCGCCGTCGTCAGCACGCAGACGAGCCGCGACCGCGACGAGGTGTCGATGGCGAGCACGCTCACGCCCGGCCTCCTTGGTTCCACGCGTCGCCGATCCGTCGGGGCGCGCCCGGCAGCAGGGTGATCAGACGCGAGCCGTCGTCGTCGATGTCGATGCTGATGCTGATGCCGGCAATTGCGCGCTCGTCGCGCGCCGCATGATCACCCCACTCGACGACCACGACACCGCCGGACTCGAGCATCTCGTCGATGTCGAGCAGGCGGATGTCGGCGCTCGGCCCGAGGCGGTACAGGTCGAGGTGGTGCAGGACCTTCGCCCCGGCGCGGTACACGTGGTGCAGGACGAATGTCGGGGAACGCACCAGGGCCGGGTCGATGCCCATACCCGTCGCGATGCCGCGCACCAGCACCGTCTTCCCTGCGCCCAACTCGCCGCTCAGGAGGATGAGGTCGCCGGGTTCGACCCGGGTGCCGATCCGCTCTCCGAGAGCGAGCGTCGCCGTCTCGGTCGAGCATCGTGCGGCTGCCCCCGAGTTGCTCACGCGAAGTGCCGCGAGCTCGTGCGCGGTCGCGGCACCCGCGCTCCTCCTTCCCGATCGAGGACGACGATACCGGTGCCCGCGCCGAGGGCTCCGACGACTGCGAGCGGGGCCAGCGCGTCGGGCCAGGATTCGAGCAGGGCGCCGACCGCCGCGCGCGGCAGGATCGCGACCAGCTCGAAATCCTCCCCGCCGCCGAGCGCGAGGTCCGGCCACGAGGCGCCGAAGTCCGCCACGAGTGCAGGTTCGACTGGGACCCGATCGAGCCAGATCTCTGCGCCGCAGCCGGACATGTCGGTGATCCGCTCCAGCTCGACGAACAGCCCGTCGCTGATGTCACCGCCGCAGCGCACCCCCGCCTCGATCAGCTGGAGGCCCTCGGCAATCCGGGCCACCGGCGAGAGCTGGGCCTCGACCCAGGCTCGCTCCTGCTCGGACAGCTCGGCGCCTCCGTCGAGGAGCAGTCGCAGTCCTGCGGCCGCTCGGCCCAGCGTTCCCGTGACCACGATCACGTCGCCGGGACTGCCGCGATCGCGCCGCAACGCCGCGCCGGCCGCAAGCGTCCCCCCGACCGAGACGTCGATCACCAGTGGCCCGTCGATTGCGCTGACGTCGCCTCCGGCGACCGCGCACCCCGAGGCGGCTGCGGCGGCGCAGAGTCCCCGTTGGATGTCAAGGACGTCCTCGAGGCGAGTGCTCGCCGGGGCGCAGAGCGTCGCCGCGCACCACACCGGTCGGGCGCCCATCCCGGCCAGGTCCGAGAGCGCGACGGCAAGCGCGCGAGCGCCGAGCCCGCGCGGGCTGATCCAGGATCGGTGGAAATCGACGCCCTCGACCAGGGCATCCTGGCTGATCGCAAGGTCGCGCCCGGGCTCCGGAGCCCAGACGGCGGCGTCGTCACCGGCGCCGATGACCAGGGGCGGCGACGACGCTCGCGCAATCCCGGTGAGCGCCTTCAAAAGCGCCTGCTCGCCCACGTCGGCAAGCGTCGGCCCCGCTTCGTCGAAGGCTCGGTCGGCCTGTTGATGTCGCTCCAACGTCACACGTCCGCAATATACGTGGCCTGCGCGCGCGGTACTGTGGCGCCCGGTGTCCGGCTTGCACTTGGACCATCAAGGTCGCTATGGTGCCGCGGGGACCAACCGAGCGATGCCCGTTTAGGGCACCGGCGGCCGATGATGGAGGATGTCTATTTTGACGTGGAGCCGGAAGGTGGCCCTGACCGTCGCAGGTGTCATCACCCTTCTGGCCACCGGTATCGGAGCCATCCCGAACAGTCAGGCAAACGGTTCGCAGGCGCCGAGCTCCGCCATCGCAGCGCTGCAACACCGGCGCGCGCAACTCATCGCAGAGCTCGCCGCGTTGCAACCCAGCATCAGCGCCGCAGGTGGATCCGTCGGTTCGGCGGAGGCGATGTTCAACGCGCAGCAGACCAAGGTGTTGAACCAGCGCAACCAGCTCGCACAGCTGAACGCAAAACTGCTGGCGCTGAGCAGTCAGTTGAACAGCAACAACGCGACCGCTGCGCAGGACAAGGCACAACTGGCCGGAATCACGCGCGCAACGTACGAGACCAGCGGCGGCAACCAGGTGCTGGCGGCGGTGCTGAGCGCGCAGTCGTTCAACCAGGCGATTGACGAGTTGAAGGCCGCGAACCAGGTGTCGCAACAGGTTCTCGACCTTGTCGAGCGTCTCGCCGCGTCCAACCATGCCATCGTCGCGGAGCAGACATCGATCCGTTCCGACGCCGCCTCAGCGCAGAGCCTCGAAGGCCAACTCGCCGCCCAGAGCGACCGCCTGCTGACCATCCTCGAAGACCGCAACACGCTGTTCGCGGGACTCAACGGACCGGCGCGCGCGATCGCCGCACAGATCGCCAGCATCGACAACCAGATCGCATTTCTCGAGGCCGGACCGCACGTCGGATCGGGGGCGTGCGGCAATCACTTCGCGTACGGGTTCTGCACGTACTACGTCGCGACGCGGCGCTGCGTCCCGTGGCTCGGCAACGCCGGGAGCTGGTACATCGCGGCGGCACAGATGGGATTCAAGGAAGGCCGGCTGCCGGTCGCGGGCGCGATCGTGGTGTTCCGGCCGGGCGTCGATGGTGTGAGCCCCGAGGGTCACGTCGCCTACGTCGAGGCGGTGGGACCGGCCGCGGGGATCCCGGCGGGTGCTTTCAAGCTCTCGGAGATGAACTTCGCCGGATGGAACCGGGTCGACTACCGGGTGATCAGCGACACGAGCGCGGACATCATGGGGTTCATCTACGGGCAGTAGCCGCCTCGAGCGCCGCTCTGAGGAGCTCCTGGGCCGCGGGCAGGGTGTCGATCACGTCTGAGGCGAGCGCCCCCGCGCGTCCCCGGCGAGCCTGGACCATCAGACCGGCCTGAGCATGGATGGACACGCCGGCCACCGCGGCGTCGCGAGGTCCGAGCCCCTGGGCGAGCATGGAGCCGATCAGGCCGGCGAGCACATCGCCGGTCCCGCCGGTCGCCAGGGCGACGATGCGGTGGCGATCGACATGGGTGGGGAAGCTCGATGCCGCCACCACCGTGTCGGCGCCTTTGAGAACGACCACGACCCCATGCTCCCGCGCGTAGCGCTCGGCGGTGCCGAGCCGGTCCGCCTGCACCGCCTCGGTGGCCATGTCCGCGAGCCTGCCCATCTCCGCGGGGTGTGGGGTCACGACGATGGTCTGCCCGGTCGATCTCCAGTCGAATCCTGAGGCCGCGATGATGTTCAGGGCGTCGGCGTCGACCACGGCCGGGCACGGCAGCCCGACCAGGATCTCGACGAGTGCTCGGACCGTGTCCGGCGACTGCCCGAGTCCGGGTCCGACCACCAGCGCATCCGCGCCGCGGAGCCGCTCGCGCACGGTGGGAACAGCGTCGAGGTGCAGCGTGCCGGTACCGGCGTCCGGGAGCGGTGTGGGCATCACCTCGAGGCAGCCGGCGGCGACGATCGCGTGGATTGCCTCGGGGATGCCGACTTCGACCAGCCCGGCGCCTCCCCGTGCGGCGCCCATCGCGGCCAGCCGCGGCGCGCCGGTAAAAGCCTTCGATCCCGCGATCACGAGCACGCGACCGAAGGTGCCCTTGTGCCCGTCCTCGGGTCGATCGGCGAGCACCAGCCCATCGGGAGGAGCCGGCAGCGTCCGGCGGCGCGGGCCGCGGTCGACCGCGACGGCGATGGCGAGCCCCCCGTCGTGGGTCAGCGACAGAGCGATATCGGTCGGCTCGCCGCGAACGTGCACCTGGGGAGCTCCACCGCGGCGGCGGACCACCTCGATGTCCTTGTACGCCGGCATGCGTTCGCCGATCGAACCATAGAGTTTCTTGACCGCCTCCTTGGCGGCCCACCTGCTCGCCCATCGCTCGGGCTTGGCGGCGGCGTACCGCTGCTCACTGTCGGTGTAGATGCGCTGGGCAAAGCGCGGGTGGCGGGCCAGCGCCGCGGCGATGCGATCCACGACGGTCACATCGACCCCGACAACCATCGTCATGCGACGACTATTCCACAGTCACCGATTTCGCGAGGTTGCGCGGCTGGTCGACGTCGCATCCCCGCTGCACGGCGACGTGATACGCGAAGAGCTGCAGCGGGATGACGTTGATCAGCGGCGAGAACACCTCCGAGCAGGCGGGCACCGGCACCGTGGTCGCGAACCCGGCGTCGAACGGATCCTCGCCCTCGGTGACGAGCGCGATCACCGGCGCATCGCGCGAATGCACCTCCTGCACGTTGCTCACCATCTTCGGGAGCGTCGCCGAGCGAGTGGCGATGGCGATCACCGGGACGTCGGGCTCGAGCAGCGCGATCGGTCCGTGCTTCAGCTCGCCCGCCGCGTATCCCTCCGCGTGCACGTAGGAGATCTCCTTGAGCTTGAGCGCGCCCTCCATCGCGATCGGGAAGTTGATACCCCTGCCGATGTACAGCGCGCTGTGCGTGTGCGCGAACCGCTGGCCGAGCTCGACGAGCATCGGTTCGAGCTCCAGGGTCCGCGCCAGGAGGGGGGCAGGCTCTGCAACTCCGCGACCAGTCGCTGATGCTCGCCGACATCCAGCGTCCCGCGTGCATCACCGAGACGAAGTGCGAGCAGCAGACCGCACACCATCTGAGTCATGAAGGTCTTGGTGCCGGCGACGGAGATCTCCGGTCCGGCCTGCATGTAGAGCGCGCCGTCGGCCTCGAGTGGCAATGCACTCCCGACAACATTCGTGATTGCGATGACCTTGGCGCCGGCCCGATGCGCCTGCCGCACTGCCGCAAGCGTGTCGGCAGTCTCACCCGACTGCGACACCGCGATCACCAGTGAATGCGCATCGACGAGCGCTTCGCCATACCGGAACTCGCTCGCCGCCTCGACCTTGCAGCGAATCTTTGCCAGATGCTCGATTGCGTAGCCGGCGACCATCGCCGCATACCAGGCCGATCCGCACGCAACCAGGACCACCTCATGCACCTCCGCGAGCTGGTCGTCATCCATCCCCAACTCGGGCAGCACGACCATCCCCATGTCATCGATGCGGCCGCGAAGCGCGTTGCGCACCGCCTCGGGCTGCTCGTGAATCTCCTTCAGCAGGAAGTGCGGAAAGCCGTTCTTCTGCGCCTGCTCCGCCTCCCAGTCGACGGTGACGATGCGCGCCTCGACGGCGGTGCCGTCGAGCTGTTGCACAGTGATCCCCAGAGGGGTGGCGGTGACGATCTCCCCTTCGCCGAGCAGCGCGATCCGCTTGGTGTACGGGATCAAGGCGGTGATGTCGCTGCTCACGAAGACCTCGCCGCGTCCGAGTCCGACCACGAGCGGGGCGTTCATCCGTGCGCCCACCACGCGGTCGGGCTGATCCGCGGAGATGACCACCAGGGCGCACGCACCCTGCATGCGGTTGAGCGCACTCCGAACGGCGCTCGCGAGATCGCCGTGGAAGGCGTCTTCGATGAGATGGGGAACGACCTCGGTGTCGGTCTCGCTCAGGAACTCGTGCCCGCGCGACATCAGCTCGGCCCGCAGCTCGCGATAGTTCTCGACGATGCCGTTGTGAATGACGTGAATGCGCCCGGTGCAATCCTGGTGCGGATGCGCGTTCTCGAGCGACGGACGGCCGTGCGTCGCCCAGCGCGTGTGCCCGATGCCGACGGTGCCGGACGGCGTCCCCTCGGCTTCGACCTGGCGGGCGAGGTCAGCGACCTTGTTGGTGTTCTTGACCGTCGCGACGTCGCCGTCCGCATCGATGATCGCGATCCCGGCCGAGTCGTAGCCTCGATACTCGAGACGGCGAAGGCTGTCGAGCAGCACGGGCGCCGCGGGGCGGGGGCCGGTGTAGCCGATGATGCCGCACATGGGACCTCTCTGGAACGGACCGCGTGAGAAGGGGTTACGTGGGTGACGGCGACGGTGTCGGTGTCGGTGTCGGCGGCGGCGGCGGGACGGTGCCCATCTCGATCGTCACCGTGGCCTTGCTCTGTGACAGGGTCACGCCCGCCGGCGCGGTGATCGTGACCGAGACCGTGTAAAGGCCGAAGATGCCGTTCAGCGGGATCGGTGCGGTCGATACCGAGTCGAGCGTGTTGAGCAGATCCTGGGACCCGGTCGCGATCACGGTGATCGGGCTGACAAGGATCCCGGTCAGGTAGTGACCGGGAGACGGGCTCCCCTCGGTGCGCGTAAGAACAGCCACGACCTTCGTGGTGATGACCGCCTTGATCGCGATGCTGACGCTGACGTAGGAGGGGATGGGTTCGACGTTGTTCAGTCGAACTTTGTTCGAGTAGACGAGGACGGGCAGCGGTGCCTGGAAGTTGGCCTTCTGGCTGCCGAGGTTGACGGTCACGAGCGCTTCGAGCCCGACGAGCTCGTGCGCGGGACCGCGGACCATCACCGTCGAGGGGGTCGCCTGTGGGCTGCCGCTTACGAAGCCGACCGGGGTCGGGTTGGTGATCTGAATCGTGACCGAAACAGACTTTGACGCGTACGAATCCAGGTCGACCTGCACCGACGTTGGGGGGTTGATCAACTCGATGCTCGGATCGGTGTTCACAATCGAGATGGGGATCGAATAGGTGCCCGCGTGGTTCGCCGCCGACCAGTCGACGCTGACGGTGAGCACGGCGGAATTGAGCGCATCCAGGGTGTTCTGATCGCCACCGACCCGGACCTGCACGGGGTCCACCGCGTGCACGAGCACATAGGAGGGCGGGATGCTCGCCGTGCTCTGGGGGACCGATAGGGACACGACCTTGGTCTCGGGTGGATTGCCCGCATAGACCACGCCAACCCAGGTGAAGAACGCGATGACGCAGCACCCCACCTTGAGCTTCCAGTTGCGCCGGATGAAGCCCGGGATGCTCACGGATGCGAGCGACGCCCCAGGGTGCGCAGCGTGCCGACTCGCGCCAGCGGGCGGAGCATCGCCGCACGTCCGGATCCACCCTCCTTGGCGAGCAGGGTGACCAGCATCTCGTGGAGCTTGGCCTGGTCGAGACCGCGATAGAGCTTGCCGTCGTGGGCGATGCTGATCAGGCCGGTCTCCTCGCTCACGATCAGCACCACGGCGTCGCTCTGCATGGTGAGGCCGAGGGCGGCGCGATGCCTCGTGCCCATGCGTCCGACGCCGGGAAGCGTCTCGGCAAGGGGCAGGACGCAGCCGGCTGCGATGATCCGGCTCTCCCGGATGATCACCGCGCCGTCGTGCAGCGGCGAACCCGGGACGAAGATGGTGGCCAGCATCTCCCCGGTCACGTCGCCGTTGACATGGACGCCGGTTGCCGCGAGGTTCTCGAGCCCGGTCTCACGTTCGAACACGATCAGGGCGCCGACCTTGCGTTCCGCCAGCGAGCCGGCGGCGCGCAGTACCTCGTCCACGGTGCGGGCGTAGGCCAGCTCCGGCTGGCGTCCGAGCACCGCGCGAACGGTGCCGAGCCGGCCCACCTGGTCGAGGGCGCGGCGCAGCTCGGGTTGGAACAGGACGATCGCGGCGATCACGATCGCCTGGGTTCCGTTGTTGAAGATGAATTCGAGCAGGCGGAGGTGCAGAAGCTGAGCCGTCCAGCCGACCACGAAGATGACGCCGAGGCCGAGCAGCAGCTGCACCGCCTGCGTGCCCCTGATCAACTTCAGGAGCTGATAGAGGAGGAAGGCGACCACGATGACGTCGAGCCCGTCGCGCCAGCTCAGGCTCTGCAGAAAGAAGTGCGCATTGCGCAGCAGGTCGCTCACGCGGCGACCTCGAGGCCGTTGCCCGCGTAGATGAGGGCGAGGAGAGCCTGCTGGACCCAGAGGCGGTTCTCCGCCTGGTCGAACACGACCGAGTGAGGGCCGTCGATCACCGCGTCGGTGATCTCCTCACCGCGGTGCGCCGGGAGGCAGTGCATCACCCGGACCCCCGGCGGCGCGAGCGCAACCAGGCGGTCATTCACCTGCAGAAAGGCGAAGTCCTCGCGCCGGCGCTGCTGCTCGGTTTCCTGGCCCATGCTGGTCCAAACGTCGGTGTAGATGATTTCGGTATCGCGCAGGGCCGGTGCCGCGTCGTGGGTGATGTCGAAGCCGGTCCCCGGCGCCCGCATGCCGGCGGCCCTCTCGACAACGGCGGGTGGCGGCTCATAGCCGCGTGGGCAGATCACCCGGAGGTGCACCCCGAGCAGCGCCGCGGCATAGATCCAGGACGTGCAGACATTGTTCCCATCACCGATGTACGCGACCGTGGCGCCCGCGAGCCGCCCGGTGGTCGATCGCACGGTCATGCAGTCGGCAAGCACCTGGCATGGGTGCTCGGCGTCGGTCAGCGCGTTGATCACCGGAGCCGCAGCCGCGCCGGCGATGGCGACCAGATCCCGGTGCGAGACCACCCGCGCGACGATGCCGTCCGCGTAGCGGTCGAGGATCCGGCTGATGTCCGCAGCCAACTCGCGCTCGCCGAGCTGCACCTCGGGGTTGAAGAGCGCGATCGGGTGACCGCCGAGACGGTGGATCGCCACCTCGAAGGACACCCGGGTCCGGTTGCTCGGGCGCTGAAAGATAAGCGCGAGCGATCGGCCCGCGAGCGGGCTGCCGAGATCCCGGCCCGACTTGGCTTCGTCGGCCAGATCGAGGACCGCGATGATCTCGTCGGCGGTGAGGTCCGCGATGCTGAGAAGGTCGCGGCCGGCGAGAGAAGGGCTCATCCGCCCATATGGTTGCACCGCGGCGTCAATCGCGCGCCTCACGCGCAATCCCGCGCGCGAAGCGTCACACGCTATACCGTGCGCGAGTGGATATCGCGGTGGTGGTGAACGGCGGAATGGCCGAAACCCTGCAGTCGACACCGCTCCTGCGCACCCTGCGCGCCGGCTACCCCACCGCCCGGATCGTGCTGGTCTGCCCGTCGACAGCAGTCGACCTCGCCGACGGCATTCCGCCGGTTGACCGGGTCGTCCCGCTGCCCGGGCTCCGGGGCAGGAGCACCGGCGGACTGCGACTGTGGGCGGCGCTGAGGGGCATGCGTCTCAACTCCGTGTTCCTGTGCACGTCGGGCGTCGCCGCGCCGACGGCGGCGTACTTCGCCGGCATCCCGCAGCGCAGTGGGGTCGGCGGCGGCGCCGGCCTGCTGCTCACCGGCCGCGTCAAGCCGCGCCGGGCGGAGAACCAGGCCGAGACCTGGCTGCGCCTCGCCGAGGTCGCCGGCGTCCATCAGCAACTCCACACTCCGGTGTTCGAGCCGGGTCCCGAAGCTCGGCGCCGAGCCGAGCAGGTGCTGCATGGCACCGGGCTCGGTGACGGACGCCTCCTGGTCGCGATCGCACCCGGCTCCGGGTACGCCGAGAGCTTCGCCGCGCCGGCGGCGGCGACCGTCTGGGACCCCGAACGCTGGGCACATCTGGCCAACCTGCTCGCCCAGCGTCACGGCGCCGGGATCCTCATCGTCGGCTCGCCGCACGACCGCTATGCCGCGGAACGGACCAAGATCGACCTCCGCGCGGCCGCGACCGACCTGGTCGGCGAGATCGACCTGGCGACCCTCGCCGGAGTCGTGGCCCGCTGCGACCTTCTGGTCGGCAGCGACACCCCGCTCCTCCAGCTTGCCGCTGCGATGGGCACGCCGACCGTTGGACTGTTCGGACCCACCGACGGCGCACGTGGCGGTGCCTACGGTCCCGCTCACCGCGTGATCCAGGCGCTGGCACCCCCCCGTTTCGAGGATGGTGTCGCCAACCAGGCGAGCATGGACCAGATCCGGGTGGAGGATGTTCTCGCCGGCATCGAGGCGACGCTCTGAGCTTCGGTCCTACCGGATGTACATGAGTGCGCGCTTGAGAACGTCGAGGTTGTCGAGGGCGTAGCCGGTCCCGCGGACGGCGCAGAGCTCCGGCTGGGTGTCGCGATGGACGTCGATGCCGGTGGCGGCGGCGATGGCGCTGTCGAGCCCCTCGAGGCGGGCGCCGCCCCCGCAGAGCAGGATGCCCTCGCGCCGGATGTCGCTGATCAACCGCCCCGGAGTGTCGTCGAGGACGGCGGTGAGCGCCGTCAGGATCGGTCGCACGTGTGCTTCGAGGCACGCGTTCATCTCGGTCGAGGTGATCGTCAATCGCTCCTCGCCTCTCTCGCTGCGACCCATGACCTCGAGCCGGCGCTCCTCGTGCGGTCCCACCCTGGCGAGCGAGGCGACCACCTCCTCGACGGTTGCCGCCTCGAGCGTCACCCCATGTTCCAGGCGGACATGGTCGGCAACGCACCCATGGAGACGCATGCCGCCGTGTCCGCTGAGGCAGCGACCGCTCACGGTGCCCTCGAGCGCCAGGGTTGCGATGTCGGTCTTGCCGGCGCCGATATCGACGACGAGATGGCCGTTGGGTCCGCTGAGGCGGACGCCCGCGCCCATCGCCGCGGCGAGCGGGGCGTCGAGCAGGTAGGCGGTCCGTGCGCCGGCGAGCGCGGCCGCCTCGAGCAGCGTGCGCCGCTGCCCGCCGGGCAGGGACGACATCACCGCGATCACGACGTCCGGCTTGAAGATCCGCTGCCGCCCGGCGGCGCGGATCATCGCGTGGCTGACGAGCCACCGCGCCGACGCAGCGTCGACGATCTCGCCCCCGGCGACGGGTCTCCGGAGCTGGAACTCCGCATCTCCGGCCGCCGTCTCGAGTGCCGCCTCACCGAAGACCGCCGCCTGGGTGCCGCCGTCGCGGATCGCCACCGCGGTCGGCTCGGTGGCGATCATGCCCTCGCCCTTGACGATGATCCTCGTCATCGTCGTACCGAGATCGATGCCGACCTTCTTGCCCAGCACTGGTCGGGTGCCTCAGTCGCCGACTACGCCGGTGAGATCGCGCACCTCGGTGCCGGGCTCGTCGGTGGTGAGACGCTCGATGTCGGCGCCCAGACCGGCGAGCTTCATCTCGAGGTCGTCGTAGCCGCGTTCGAGATGGAACACGTTGTCGAGCTCGGTGATGCCGGCGGCGCAGAGGCCCGCGATCACCAGCGCGGCGCCACTGCGGATGTCGGGGATGCTCATCCTCGTCCCGTGGAGTCGCGCGGGCCCGTTGATGACCGCGCTGCGACCGTCGATGGCGATGCGCGCGCCCATCTGCTGCAGGAAGGCGACGTGGCGAAAGCGGTTCTCGTACAACGCTTCGCTGATCACGCTCGGCCCGGTCGCCTGGGTCATGAGGGCGCAGAACTGAGGTTGCATGTCGGTGGCAAAACCCGGGTGCGGCCAGGTGGTCATGTCGACCCCACGCAGGTGTGAGCAGGTGACGCGCACATGGTGCGCACCTTCGACGATGTCGCATCCCGCCGAGCGAAGTTTCATGAACAGCCAGCGCAGGTCGCTGGGTCGCATGTGCTCGACGACGACGTCGCCGTAGGTGGCGGCGGCCGCGATCATGTAGGTCCCGGCCTCGATGTAGTCGGCGGTGATGTTGTGCGTGGTCCCGTGCAACAGCCCGCCGCTGCCCTCGATCACGATCAACTCGGTGCCCACTCCGGTGATGTGCGCACCCATGCCGATGAGGCAGCGAGCGAGGTCGTAGACGTGCGGCTCGCGCGCGGCGTTGCTGATCACGGTGATGCCCTCGGCGAGCACCGCCGCCATCATCAGGTTCTCGGTCCCGGTCACGGTCGGCATGTCGAGCGAGATGCGCGCACCGTGGAGGCGGCGGGCGCGAGCCACGTACCCGCCCTCGTGCTCCTCCACCTCAGCGCCCATGAGGCGCAGTCCTTCGAGGTGCTGCTCCACCCGGCGCATCCCGATGTCGTCGCCTCCGGGCTTGGCGATGCTCGCCTCACCGGCGCGTGCCACGAGCGCGCCGAGAAGGAGGAACGAGCCACGCATCCTCCTGCTCAGGTTGGGATCGACCTCGGTGGTGCGCAGCGCGGCGGCGTGCAGACGCCAGGTGTGCGTGTCCGGATGCTCCACTCGCACGCCAACGTGCTCGAGCATCTGCGCCATGGTCGAGATGTCCTCGATGTCGGGGACGTTCCCCAACTCCACCTCCTGGTCGGTGAGCAGCGCCGCGGCCATGACCGGCAGGGAGGCGTTCTTGCTCCCCGAGATCGCGACGCTCCCTTCGAGCCGGCGCCCGCCTCGGATGCGAAGGAGTTCCATCTCCGCCTACCGTACCCGACGGCCCCGCTGACCGGGTGGATACCGTGCCGACCGCGTAGATTAGAGAGTGGCATCGAGAGGGATCGCCAACACGCATCGGGAGACACCATGGCAACCGCAACCCTTCCCGCCACCGAAACCGTGGAGCAGTTGCTCGGCGACGAGGCCTCGTCCCTGCTCGAGCACCAGTGCGAGACGGTGCCGAACACGATGCTGCATCTTCCGGGGCCGGATTTCGTCGACCGCATCTGGACCGGGACCGATCGCTCGAACCAGGTCCTCCGCAACCTGAGCAGCATCTACGCCCACGGCCGTCTGGGTGGCACCGGGTACGTCTCGATTCTCCCGGTGGACCAGGGCATCGAGCATTCCGCAGGGGCATCCTTTGCACCCAACCCCGAGTATTTCGACCCCGGAAAGATCGTCGAGCTCGCGGTCGAGGGGGGCTGCAACGCGGTGGCCTCGACCTTCGGCGTGCTCGGCGCGGTGTCGAGGCGGTGGGCACATCGCATCCCGTTCATCGTCAAGCTCAACCACAACGAGCTGCTCACCTACCCAAACGGCGCGGACCAGATCCTGTTCGGCACCGTCAAAGAAGCCTGGAATCTGGGAGCCGCCGCGGTCGGCGCCACCATCTACTTCGGCTCGGACGGGGCTGACCGGCAGATCGTGGAGATCTCGCGGATGTTCCACGAGGCGCACGAGCTCGGCATGGCCACGATCCTCTGGTGCTACCTCCGCAACCCGGCCTTCAAGAAGGACGGTGTCGACTACGCACTCGCAGCTGATCTCACCGGCCAGGCGAACCACCTCGGGGTCACCATCGAGGCCGACATCATCAAGCAAAAGCTGCCGACCACCAACGGCGGATTCACGGCGCTGAAATTCGGCAGGACCGCGGATGCCGTCTACACGAAGTCTGACGTCTGATCATCCGATCGATCTCTGTCGCTACCAGGTGCTCAACTGCTACTCCGGACGGGTCGGGCTCATCAACTCCGGCGGCGAGTCCAACGGGGCGGCCGACCTGGCTGAAGCCGTGCGTACCGCCGTGATCAACAAGAGGGCGGGCGGGACCGGGTTGATCACTGGTCGCAAGGCATTCCAGCGACCGATGCGCGACGGCGTGCATCTGCTCACCGCGGTTCAGGACGTCTACCTGAACCAGAAGGTCACGATCGCCTAGCCGCGCCGACGGACGTGGATTACGACGAGATTCCCCGCACCGGCGACGAGCGCTCGACGCTGCTCGCCTTCCTCGAGTGGCAACGCGCCACGCTGGCCAGGAAGTGCGCGGGTCTGGAGCCGGATCAGTTGCGCATCCGGTCGGCGGAGCCGTCATCGCTGTCGCTGCTGGGGTTGGTGCGCCACATGGCGGACGTCGAGCGCGGCTGGTTCTGGCGCACGCTCGGGGGCGAGGACGTGCAAGACCGCTACTCGTCGGAGGACGACCGCGACGGCGATTTCGACAATGTCGATACCGCGGACGTCGACGAAGCCTTCGCGAGCTGGCACGAGGAATGTGCGCGCGCCGACGACATCATCTCGCGGCGCGCGCTGGATGCTACGGGGCTGCAGAGGACCGGACGGGAAGTCTCGATGCGCTGGATCCTGGTGCACATGATCGACGAGTACTCGCGTCACAACGGCCACGCGGACCTGCTCCGCGAGAGGATCGACGGGGCCACCGGCTACGACTGAGCCCGCGCAAAGTCAGCCCGCGATTCGCGCCGATTCCAGGAATGACGATGAGGCGGGATCGAGGTGGGCGAGCCCGGCAACGCGCGCAAAGGCTCGGTCAGCGGATGCAAGCGACCAGCCGCGCCTGCGTGCCGTCTCAGCGAGCACTGCATCGAACGAACCCAAGGAGGTGATACGCCGGAACAGTTCGAGGCCGCCAAGAAGATCCTCGAGTTCCGGTTGCGCCAGGGGACTCAAACCAATCGCGTAGTTGCGCCCAAGCGCCGTCGCGTCGGCTCGCGTTCGGCGGAGTGCCCTGATGTGGGTGAACTCCTGGATCACTTCGAGGGTCGTGGTCGCTCGAACAGAACCCTCCGCGACCAATTCAAGGAGTTGCGCGCAGGGACTTCGCAGCGAATGGTTCACCCCAACCGCATAGACGAGGATCGTCGTGTCCAGCAGGATCACAGGGCACGTCTGGCCCTGATCGCGTCGCGCTCCCGACGCAGCACCCGAGGCGATGGCACCTCCATCAGCGGCGCCCGCAACACTGCACCGAGAGCCGCTCGCCGCTTTGCGGAGCTGCCGGGATAGCGGTCATCGATCGCCTCGCGCACGAGCGTGCTGACCGAGACACTCCGACGCTCAGCTTCGCGCTCGAGCCGCGCCCAGAGGCTTTGATCGATCAGAACCTGAAGGCGGCGATCCAACATGCTCATACATTAGCATGTCGCCGCAAGAGCGGCCCGTGTGCAGGGTGGCGGCCGTTACTTCGGCCCACACCGACGAAGCGCTGGTGGCGCCTATTTCGCTCCGGTCACGGGAGTCAACAATCCACGCTCCTGCACCCATAGCGCCAGTTCGGCCCGAAGTCGATGGTCAGCTTGTTGTATATGTGCTGAACGTGGTTGTCGATGGTGCGTTCCGAGTTGAACAGCCGGCTTGCGATCTCCTTGTTGGTCTTGCCCTGGGCAACCAGGATTGCCACCTCGACCTCCTTCCGGGTCAGCGGGTAGACCCCCGGACGTCCCGGTTCTGCATCCGTTGCCGGGAGCTGAACCGCTGCCGGCGGACGCGCGTGCAACAGTCGCGGCGACAGCTCACCGAACAACAGGACCGCCCCGCCTGCGAGCAACGCAAGTGACCAAGCCACGCCCAGCGCGAGGTTTGCCAGCACCGTCACCGCTGCGATTGCGGGGACGGCGACGCGGCCAAGCGCCGGAGGGGACGACATCAGAAGTTGGAGATGGCGTCGTTGAGGAAATGGCTCGCCGCCCCAGGTTCATAGAACGTCCCGTCGGCGACGAGCGCAATCGTTCTCAATAGGTCGCTGGTCGGGCCGACTGTGAACACCCGCACAAGCGGCGCCTCTGTCGCCAGGAATCCCGTGTCCGCCGCTTGTCTCCCAGGGGAGAGTTCGAGCACAACCACAGCATTGATCGCAGTCGGGTCGTAATTCGCGATCATCTGTGTCACCGCATCATCGAGCGCGCTTGCAAGGTCAGAAGAACCCTTCACCGGTTTGACGCCGGCGAGCGTGGCACCCAGCGATCCCGCGTTCCCGGTAACGTCGCGCAGCACGGTGTGCGATGCCGGCTGACCTCCGGACGAGGGGAATGTCCAGACGCCAACCTTGTCCTGGAGTTCGAAACCCGAGGCGGCGCCGGCCAGGTTTCTGGTCGCATCGGTGAGTGTGCCGGGGGCGACTGCGGCATCGATCAGGATCAGTACGCGCGCCGCCTTTCGCACCCGTTCCCAGCCTTCGATCATGGTCCGCAGAACATCGCCGTCAGGCGGCTGCAAGGTCACCAGCGCAGGGAGCTGAGCGTATGGGTAAACCAACCTGTTCAGCGCTGCGGTGGGAGCGTAATCGACTCTGAAATGACGCGCCTCAATCGTGTTCGTCTGTTGCCCGATAAAATTCTCGAAATCGCGCGCTGCCGCCTTCTGTCCTTCGGTCGACCAGCCCAGGACGACATAGGGATGGTCGGCGACGGGAGTGCCCCCGGACGGATAGATGGCGACCAGCTTGACGCGCGGCGGGGAGTGCTGGATTCCGGCCACGAGACCGGCGTTGTAATCGGCGAGCTCCTGCTCCTCGACTGCGATGGCTGAGATATAGCGGAGCGGGGCATCCCCTCCTTGATCGTCCTTGTAGCGCAAGTTCTGAAGGAAGTCGGTGGCGGTCTGTCCGTAGTGGACGACGCTCGCCTCGATCTCGCGGACGAAGGCCTCGACGGGGGCCGATGTGACCGTGGGGACTGTCAGGGCGCCGCCTCCCGGAGCAGCGTAGTACGCCCCGATCAGGGCATGAAGGCCGGACGTGGAGATCGTCGGGTTGGTCTTGCCCAGCTTGAACTTGCCCCACAGCGGACGACCATAACGGGCCCAGCCCTGGGGGTCCTGCGCCAGCTTGAGAATGAGCGCCCAGCCGATCGGCGTTGTCGGGTAGCCGAGCAGGGTTGCCATCGGCGCTGGCATCCCGATGACGAGTGGTGACTGGAACAGGCTCTCCCTCTCCCAGCCGGCCGGAAGGAGTCGCGCAGCAACCGCGGGCGCCTGCGCAGTGAGCAGCTTGACCCAGGCCGAACTGGCGGGTGACCAGACCTCAGGTCGCGTCGACCCGGCCCAACCGTTCGCCAGGGTCAGCTCGGCGTCACCTGAGTCGACTTTCTCGACGCTCACGGTCACGCAGCGTCCGCCTACCTGCGGCCGCTCAGCGTCGTAGGAAACGGCGAAGCCCTGCAGCATGCTCGCCTTCTCCTGGGAGGAGGCGATCAACACCTGCTCGCACGCCTCGGCCGTCCCGGTGAGCCTGGTCGCGGCGGCGAGTCCGCCGGTGATCAGGACGGCGAAGACCAGCGTGGCGGCGAGCTGCCGACGGGTCGACGCCCAAGCGTTCACCGGCTCGGAGTCTACAGCCCTGGCAAACACCCAAACCCAAATGAGCACCGGAAATGAGTACCCGAGTGAGCCTTTCCCCCGATGGCGACATCAACGCACGCGCCATAGAGTTCACGCTCATGCAGCCACCCGCACCACCCCTTCCGCCGGCTCCGACGCCGCCCGCGTTCCCGGCAACGCTCCCCGCCAGGCGGAGCCGCCGCCGCTGGTGGCTCTTCGGTTGTGGAGGGTGCGGCGCGATCGCGCTGATCGTCGTTCTCGTGGTCGTGGTTGTGCTTATCAAGGGCTTCAGCAACAGCCCGTTGCGCCAATTCCCCACCGAGGCGGGCGCGTCAACCGTGTCCGACAACTTCCTTGTTGGCACGGGAGGGCAGAGCAGCGAGACACTCGTAATCGACGACCCTCATTCACTGACGGATGTGGAGACGTTCTACGAGAGTGCGCTGGGCACCAATGGATGGACGGTCCAGGCCACCGACCCTTCTCAGGCGGTGAGCGGCGACAGCTGGCAGTTCAGCCGGACCGGGTCATCAGCGCAATTCGGGGTCACCTTTGTGACCATGGGCGCGATCACCGAGATCACCGTCCAGTATGCAACGGGCGCCCCGGCGTCATCTCCGACCCCGACGTCGCAACGTGTGGATTCATCCGTGACAGCGCTCATGCTGACCGCCTCTGAGGTTTCGGGCGCCGTCAGTGGCGCGCTGCCCCTCAGCCAGTTCACCGACGCGGAAATCGGCGGACAGGCCGGAACAGACATGCGCTCCTTCATGGCAAGTGATGGCACGGTGAGCATCGTGATCGCGCTGGTTGTCGATGGCAGCCGTGCAGCAGCCGCCACTGATTATCCAAACTTTGTGAGCGCCGCCTGCCCACCGGGGGGCCAGACCACGTCAAGTCACCCAACGATTGGAAGTGCGAGCAAAGCCGACGAGTTCGCGTGCGTCACTGGTGGGGACATTCAGGTCGCATTCACCCAAGGCGTCATGATGTGCGGGGTCTCGTCGGCTTCGACGGGTGTTACGGAGGCTCTCGCAAGGGCCGAATCCGCGAAGCTCACTCAATTGACTGGCGTGTAGCAGGCCGTCGAGTCCAAGCAACCGCACGGGCGATTGGTGACTTAGCTTCGCGCAAGACGCAAGGTCCGTTACGCGTTTCGAGACTACATTCGCACCACGCGTTCAAACCGTAGAGCCACGACCATCTCGGTCGGCTGTCAGGCCTACGGGCAGCCACCAGCCGCGCCGGTGATCGAGGAGCGGAGAGCTAACGCAATCGGGCTGCGGCGACGAATTGAGCACCAAATATGAGCATCGCGTGAGCCTTTTCCCGGATGTCGCAGCGGTGCCTCCCGTCGGATGCTTGCGCCATCTCACCGAGTACAGGAGGTAACAGATGGCGATCGAGACTCGAGCAGCTGATTTGCTCTCTTCGGTAGAGCTGAGTCCACTTGAGGCTGCCTACCTCGCCGATGGAGTCCCCAGGGCGATTGGCGCCACCCTGGCCGGCCTCACACACATGGGGTTGATCGAGTTCCGGAGCGACCGAAAGGTGGTTGCTTTGAAGCCGGCGCCGAGCAGTTTGGAGGATCCGATTCAACTTTCGGTGATCGACTTCGTGTCAAAGTCGAAGAACCCGAACTCGGTTGAGGACATTCGAAAACATGCCGAGCCGGCCACGGAGCCGGTGCGCGATGCTCTCCAAGCTTCGGGCTTGCTCCTGAATGAGCGGGCCCGCTTGACCGGCGGATTGGCGATCGGCAGCGGGGGCCTCACGGCCTCCATCCTATTACTGAGTGCGGCGGGCGGTGGCATCTCCCTGAACTCAGTGTTTTGGGGATTGTTCGTGACGCTCGTCGCGACCCTTTACCTCGTCAAACTGCGACGCCGCACCCAACGTGGAAACGCCGTCTTGAAGCGCCTGCAGGAGGAGCACCTGGCCCTCAAGGAAACGACGCAGCACGCCCCGGCGCTGCTGACGCCGACGGATCTGGCGCTGGCCGTGGCCATCTACGGGCCGGCGATCCTCGAAGGCGGTCCGCTCAACGACATTGGCCACGCACTCAAGCGCGAGAGAAACAACCGCGGTGCCTGCGGTGGATGTGGCGGCTGCGGCGGCTGTGGCGGATGTGGCGGATGTGGCGGGTGCGCATGATGCCGCCGCTCGGTCTGGGAATCGGCTGGCGACCTGAACTGGCGCTCGCAATCGAGCGGCGTGAGGCGCTCGGCTTTGTCGAAGTGACGGCGGAGAACATCAGGCTCGACGACATCCCGCCGGCGCTGGCGCGGATGGTCGCGCGGGGGGTGCCAGTCATCGTGCACGGCCTCAGCCTTTCGCTTGGAGGAGCCGAGCAGCCGGATGCGCGGCGGCTCGACCACCTGGTCCGCGTGTCCCAGCGATTGGGCGCCAGCCTCGTCAGCGAGCATCTGGCATGCGTGCGGGCGGAAGGCCTGGAAGCGGGACACCTGCTTCCCGTCCCGCGAACTCGCGAGGCGCTGGAGGTCATCGTCGAAAACGTGGCCTGGACCAAGAGAATGCTGCCGTTCCCGCTGGCGTTAGAAAACATCGCCACGCTGGTGGAGTGGCCGGGAGCGGCGATGGATGAAGCGTCGTTCCTGGCCGAGCTACTCAACCGAACGGACACAGCGCTGCTCTTCGATGTTTCCAACATGTACGCGAACGCGCGCAACGGCGGGTGGGATCCGGTAGTGGCCCTGGGCCGGCTTCCGCTCGGCCGTTTGGCCTACGTTCACGTGGCCGGCGGCACGCTGCGCGGCGATCTGTATCACGACACTCATGCGCACCCCGTGGGACCGGGCCCGCTGGCCTTGCTCGAAGAGCTCTGTTCGCGGATTGCGCCTCCCGGGGTCATGCTGGAACGTGACGACGACTTTCCGCGAGAGTCGGAGCTGGAGGCTGAGCTGGAAGCCATTCGGATGGCCATCGCGCGCGGGGCCGCGCGGCGCATGGGCAACGCGAACTGATCATGGACACGGCACGCCACCGTTTGGCTGCAATGGAAGCGCAATTCATCCGCTCCCTCTCGACCGGTGGGCCCTACTCCGCCGGCTCGGATCTCCGCGGGATGCGGGCAACATCCCAGCTCCTCCGGGCGAAGCGCGTGCGCACCATGGCGAGAGCCTGGCCGGAGCTGGCGGGCGTCCTCGGTAACGGCCTTGCAGAGCGAGCGACCGACGCGTTGGCCGGCACACCACTTCCTCCCGGTGACCATGCGGTGCAGGACGGACTGATCGTTGCGCGTCATCTCGAGGCAGCGGGACCTATTCCCGACAGCCTGAAGCTGCGGATGCTCGGCGTGAGACTGCGTTACCACAGGAAACGAGGCCTGCTGGTTCAGTGGCCGCGCCCGGCACTGGGATTCGCCTACCTTCGTCAGTCGGGACGCTTGATCTGCGCGCTCCGAGTTCCTGGATTACCGTTGCTGAGTATCTCCATCAGGGTCAGGTCGTCGCCCAGAGTGACGTCAGCTGACGTGGTGTAAATCCGGGGCTCGCTCGGCTACTCCACCGATGACGACCCGGACGGCAAGGGCCACGCGGATGTGCCTCGCGAGAGGATCGACCTGGCCACCGATCGGGAGACTTGACGGCCGGGGCGGTGCAGCCGGCGGTCGTGGGATCCCGGGCCCGTGCCACGCCTGCAATGTTATTGCCGGAAGTGGCTAAAACTTATACCGGGATGACATTTGTCCGTGCTGTGGCGAACAGGTGTTTGGTACAATGTAGCAATGGAAGCGTTCGCGATGCCGGATGCGCGAGAGCGTATAGATGAGGCTGTCGATACGCTCGTCGGCGAGTTCATCGACGCTTTCTCCACACACGCCCTAGGCGCGGACCTGATCGACATCCGGCGGTCGATCGATCGGCTCGAAGCCGAGTTCATCCGCCGCTTGTATCGCTTCCATTGCGCTCGCAGAGCACAGGCCGACGGCGGCGGGAGCACGGTGTCCTGGCTGCGACGTTGCGGCATGACGGTCAAGGCGGCCGCCTACCGCGTGCACCTGGCGCGGACGCTCGGCGAGTTGCCGGCCGCGCTCGACAGCGCCCGTGCCGGTCGCGCCTCCTTCAGCAACGTGACCATGATCGCCCACCTCGCCGAGGATGTCGGCGTGGAGCAGGTGGCGCCGCTCGAGAGCATCCTGGTGGGAGCCGCGGAGACGCTCGACCCCAGGGCCATGCGCACCCTCACCCAGGTGACCCGGCTGCGGCTCGACCCCGATGGCGTGCTCGCCGATGACAACCGCGCCCACGAGCGTCGCTGGTTCGAGTGCGAGCAGACGTATGGCGGCGTGTTCGTCCTGCGTGGTGAGCTCGATGCCGAAGGCGGTGCGCTGGTGAAGACCGCGATCGATGCGCTCAGTCACGGTATGAGCCGTGGAGAGACGCGGTCGGCGTCCCAGCGCCGTGCCGACGCGCTGGTCGATCTTGCAGCCACTCAGCTGCGCTGCGGTGACCACCGCGATGTGCACGGGCAGCGGCCGCATCTCATGGTCACGGTGAGCGCGGAGACGCTGCGCTCTGGAGCTGATGCACAGCCCGCCGAGTTGAGCGGTGTAGGCCCGATCCATCCGGAAACCGCGCGCCGGATCGCCTGTGACGCGGTGCGGACGTTGGTGACGGTGGCGCCGCCCGCCGATGGTTCGGCGTGGACGGCCGGGAGCACGGGGGTGACGCCGCTCTCGGTCGGCCGGGCCACGCGCACCATCCCCGCACACATCCGCACCGCGCTGAACCTCCGCGACCAGGGCTGCCGCTTTCCGGGGTGCGACCGCCCGCCCCGCGTGGACCGATGGCCACCACATCATCCACTGGCCGGACGGCGGCCGAACCGAGGTCGACAACCTGGTCTCCCTGTGCCGGCCGCACCACCGCGCGGTGCACGAGCAGCGCTGGCGCATCCACATCGCAGACGGAATTGCCGTCGTGGAGCCGCCACCCTGAGGACAGTTTGACTCGGACTGAGCCCGCGCCCGTCTGGTCCTGATCGCCGCGTGCTCCCGGCGCAGCACGCCAGGCGATGGCACCTCCATCAACGGTGCCCGCACATGTCGAGGGAAGAGCGACGAGGCGCATGTCGCGTGTCAGCAAAGTCGCCTCCGGCCGCGTTAGTAAGGGGGTGATCGATCAGCCCGCTGGATGACAGCGAAGGAGACGTGACGTGGTAGCTGCCCATGCGTGTCCTGCGTTCTCACCTGACGGACAGCGGCTCGCCTACGGTGAGGCCCGCGCCTCGGGCAGCGTCGGGGACGATCGAGGCGTGTGGCCGGTTTCGGATCGAGCCGTGGTGGTCGCGGGAGTCCGCGATCGGCGACCTGTGCAGCGGCGGCACACGCGGCTGATGGGGTCCGCGCGAGCTGTCAGGCAGTTGACTGACAACGGATGGCCACGGTGCAACGCTCGCGTCACTGCGAGCGGTGGCATCGCAAATGCCACATCGGGGAGCGAGACCATGACAGTCGATAACAGGTCCAACAAGATAATTGGACACTTGCGCGCGAACGCGCTCGTGGGCGCGATCGCCGTCGGGCTTCTGGCAAGCGCATGCGCGGCGACAACCTCGACACCCACGTCGTCGAAAGGCACCACGGCCGCGGCGACGCCCACTTCCGCACTCGGCGCCGGCAACGCGAAACTCATGGCCGTGAGGCAGACAGCGCAGGTCCTAGGGACGGGCACTTATTCCAGCTACACCGTGGCCGTGCCCTCAGGCTGGCTCAATCTGGGTGAATTCGTCGTCAAGTACAACTCGGAAGAACCCGGGCCGGTGCTGGGCCTCAGCGTGTGGAACGTGGGACTGGTCTACCGCGACCCGTGCCACTGGAAGGGCAACGGGTTCGTCCCCAAGCCAGGCGTCGATAACCTCGTTGCCGCGCTCGTCGCCCAGAAGCTGCGAAACCCCACCACGCCGACCGACGTGACCCTCGCCGGGTACTCGGGCAAATATCTCGAGCTGTCGGTTCCCGCTGACATGAAGTCGACTAGATGGACTGACTTCGACGCCTGCGACATCGCCTTCAACGGCATCGATCGCGACTTTGCCGGCTGGCTCGGCATCGGCAACGGCGAACGCTATGAGCAGGTCCCGGGCCAGGTCGACCAGCTGTGGGTCCTCAACGTCAATGGGCAACGGCTGCTCGTTGATGCCACGTTCTCGCCGGACACCTCCCAGCTGACCGGACGCAATTGGATCAAGTCGTCAGCTCACTCCAGATTGGAGGTCACTAACCGCGGCGGCACGCGCCTCCGGGAGCGTAAGTAAGGGAGTGATTGGATCAGCGAGCCAGATCACGAAAAGCGAATCCCTGCCTGAGCTGGCGTTCGAGGCTCTGGTGGCCACCGACGCAAAGCGGCTGTACACACTCGCGCTCTCCATCCTCAGGGACGATGGCGAGGCCGAGGACGCGGTGCAGGAGACGCTGCTCAAGGCATGGCGATCGTGGCCTTCCATCCGGGACAGCGATCACCTCCCGCGCTGGCTGACCCGCGTCTGCGTGAACCACTGCACCAGCGTGCGCCGGCGCCTCCGCGCGCGAGGCGGGCCGCCACTCGAACTCTTCGAGGCGGCCGGATCGTGGGGTGGTCAGAGGAGCCCCGCAGAGATCATCGACGTCGATCGTGCATACCGCCGCCTGTCGATCAGGCAGCGGGCAGCGATCACCCTCAACTACGGATACGGCTACTCGGTCGAGGAGTTCGCGGATTTGATGGGATGCAGGCCCGGGACCGTGCGCACCCATGTCGCACGCGGGCTGGCCTCATTGCGAAAGGAGCTTGACGATGCTTGACACCGAGCCCGAATTGGACCGAAAGCTGCGGGCTCTGTACAACCACATCAAGACTTAGGATCCGCCGGCAAGCGTCGCACTTTTTACGGTGCCGACGGCGCGCTCGCGCCATCAGGTGGTCAGTCGTCTCGTCGCCATTGCCGCGGTTGCCGCATTAGCGGCAGCGATAGGGCTGTTCGCGATTGAGTTGAACGGGCACCGTGGCACCATCTCGCCAAGGCCGACGACCCAGCCCGCGTCGACGCCGAGCCCTAAGTCCACGCCCGTTCCCACGTTCAGTACCGGCGTCGTGCCACTCACCGCCGGGACGCATTCGGCGCTGGTGCTGGCCTCGGGCACCTATCCCGAGTACACCGTGGTCGTGCCCAAGGGCTGGTTCGAGCAGGACGGCCACTTCATGCTCAGCGGAGCGACCAAGCCGCTGCTGGGCTTCAGTATCTGGGACGTCGGACAGGTCTATCGCGACCCATGCCACTGGCAGGGCCAGGGGTTCGACCCCGGGCCGAGCGTCGCGAACCTCGTTGCCGCGCTCGTCGCGCAGAAGACGCGCAACGCCACCACACCGACCGACGTGACCCTCGCCGGGTACACGGGCAAATACCTCGAGTGGTCGGTGCCCGCGGACATGAAGTCGAGCGCGTGGAGCGAGTTCGACGCCTGCGACGTCGACGCCACAGGCAATCACAACTTCAACAGCTGGCTTGCCTACGGCGTGGGCTACCGCTATGAGGAGGTCCCGGGCCAGGTCGACCAGTTGTGGGTCCTCGACGTCAACGGGCAGCGACTGGTCGTTGATGCCACGTACGCACCCGACACCTCCCAAAGCCAGCGGGCGGCATTGGAGCACGTCGTGGAGTCACTCCGGTTCGGTGCCCGGAAGCCGACGTGATCGAGAGTCACGCGCGCCCTGTCTCCCCAAGTGTCAGCGAGGAGACAGCGGACCCCTGCGACTTCTGCTATTGATTCATTGACCGCAGTGCCGGGAGTTCAGCCCAGGCGGACGGCGGTTGGAGGCGACGATCATGAGAAGGGATCTACTGATACTAGCGATGGTCGCAGGGGGATTCGTGGTTGCCGCGTGCGACCCGGCTCCATCATCCGCCACGCTGACCGCGCAGGTGGCCACGCTGCAGAAGCAGGCGGACATGTACCAGATCGACCAGATCGAGGTGACCTGGCACAAGGCCGCTTCGATCAAGGACCTCGATCTGATGATGACTCTCTGGGCTGACAACGCCACGTTCCAGATCGGCACGCAGACCGCTTCAGGGAAGGACCAGATTCGAGCCATGTGGGCCCAATCAAAACCGTTCCAGCCGCAGAACGACTGGGTGGACGAAACGCCAGCCTACAAGGCTGTCATCACCGTCAGCGGCAATACAGGCACGCTCTACTTCGAGTGCCACTTCGTCGACGTCCCCACCCGTAAGCTGGTCGGCGTTGTGGCCACCCAGCTTGAGGTTGCTCGCATCGGCGGGCGGTGGCTCATCACCAGCTCGACCGGGTCAACGCCTGTCCTGAGCCCCTGATGTGCCGGCATTCCTGAACCTGGCTGACAACCCGCTGGTGCGTGCCGTGGCGCGCGTCCCCGCCACGGTCAACCGCAAGCTTCTCGTCGCCTTCGTCGGAATCGTTGTCCTGCTCGTCACGGTCGGCGTTCTCGGTCTCCGCGTCCTCGGCGACGCGAACGACCGCGTCGAGACACTCGGGAAGCTGCAACAGCGGACAGTGGCATATCAGAACCTCCAGACCGACGTCGTCCTGCTGGGCAACCTGATGGCGCTGCGGGTGGATAACGATTTCGCCAGCATCTTCTCGGGGGTGAACACGTCGCCGGCGGTCAGCCTGGCAGTTGACCAAATCATCCAGACCGCGAGCATCACGATCGGCCCAGCGTCAGACATCAGCCAACTCGGCTTCGTGCCCCCTCCTGAAGAGAGGAACCTCCTCGGCCAGATCGAGCTGGATTTCCGTCAATTCTCCAGCGTGATCACCCGGATCATCGCCTACGACAAAGATGGACAGGCAAGCCAGGCTCAGCTGCTGCAGAACACCCAGGGCAACGACCGCGCCACCGACTTGCTGCGTCGGGCGAACCAGCTCGTGCACACCACGAACGTGGAAACCGCTGGTCTGATCGCCCTCAACACAAGTGCCTACGCGGACTCGCAACACCTCTTCATCGGCGTCGCGGCAGGGAGCGTCGTCGTGGCCCTGCTCCTGGGCTTCGTCATCTCCCGGTCCCTCATCGGGCCGATCCGGAAAATGGACACCCGGCTGGCGGCCATCGCTTCGGGCGATTTCTCGGGCCACGTCGACGTCCCCAACCGCGACGAGCTCGGTGCCCTCGCCACGAACCTCAACCGGATGAACGACCAGCTGGGCCGCCTCTATGGGGAGCTCGAGACTGCCAGCCGGCACAAGTCGGAATTCCTCGCCAACATGTCGCACGAGCTGCGCACCCCGCTCAACGCCGTGATCGGTTTCTCGGAGGTGTTGCAGGACCGCCTGTTCGGCGATCTCAACGACAAGCAGGCGGAGTACGTCGCCGATATCCACGCCTCGGGACGCCATCTGCTTGCGCTGATCAACGACATCCTGGACCTCTCCAAGATCGAGGCGGGAAGGATGGATCTGCAAATCACGCCCTTCGCACTCTCCGATGTCGTAGAGAACTCGGTGGCACTGTCGCGCGAACGCGCCACGCGTGAGGGCGTTGCGCTGGGGCTCGAGGTCGACCCGGGCATCGGCGTCATCGAGGCGGACGAACGGATGCTCAAGCAGGTGCTCTTCAACCTGCTCTCCAACGCCTTGAAGTTCACAGCCAGGGGTGGTCATGTCGGCGTCAGCGCTCATGCTGTCGGCGACGACGTGGTGGTCAGCGTGCGCGATGACGGTGTCGGTATCGCGCCGGCGGACCAAGCCCGCATTTTCGAGGAGTTCCAGCAGGTCGGAACGTCCCACCTCCAGGAGGGGACAGGTCTCGGCCTCGCCATCTCGCGACGCTTCGTCGAGCTCCACGGCGGCAGCCTCCGTGTGGAGAGCGAACCGAGCCACGGCAGCACTTTCACCTTCACGATCCCGCGCACCCAGGGCACCGCGATCCCACCTGACAGCGAAGCGCCACCTCCCGCGGGAGTCGCCGCCACGGCAACCCACACCACGGCGCCGGTCGCATGACCACGCTTGCCCAGGGTCAGCTGGTGCTCATCGTCGAGGACAACGAGAAGAATCTCAAGCTCGCTCGCGATCTGTTGCAGTACCACGGCTTTCGCACCATCGAGGCGTCGGACGCCGAGACCGGGCTTCGGATGGCATCGAACTCCAAGCCCGACATCATCCTCATGGACATCGAACTGCCCGGCATCGACGGGGTGACGGCACTCGAACGCCTCCGGGCTGATCCGGCCATCGCCGGCATCGTTGTGGTCGCCTTCACCGCGTCGGTCATGCCGGTCGACCGGGACCGGTTCTCTCGGGCCGGCTTCGCCGGGGTCATCGTGAAGCCCATCGATGTGGCCATTTTTCCCCACCAGGTGCTCGCGTATTGCAACGGCTCGGCGCGAGACGGCTGATGGATCGGGCTGCGCGCTTATTGGTCATCGATGACACGCCGCAGAACGGGCGGCTCCTCGAGGCGATGCTCACACCACATGGCTACACGGTCGCTCTGGCTCTTTCCGGCGAAGAGGGACTCGCGAAGCTGCACTCCGAGCCACCCGACCTTGTGCTCCTCGACATCCTCATGCCCGACATGACCGGGTACGACGTCTGCCGCCGGATTCGCGAGGAGCCCGCGACGCAACTTCTGCCGGTCGTCATGCTGACGTCGAGTGGCGACCAGGACAAGGTGAACGCCATTGAGGCGGGAGCGGACGATTTCATCAGTCGACCGTTCAATCCGCAGGAGTTGCTCAGCCGGGTGCGCTCGCTGCTGCGGATCAAGGAGTACCACGACACGATCCAGAAGCAGACCGCTGAGCTTGCCGAATGGAACCGGACGCTGGAGGAACGTGTTCAGAGTCAAGTAGCGCAACTCGAAGGTCTGGATCGGCTGCGCCGCTATTTCTCGGCAGCGGTAGCCGACGTGATCACGTCCGGGGGCGCGCAGCTGCTCGAGCCGCACCGGCGCGAGGTCACGATTCTGTTCTGTGATCTCAGAGGCTTCACCGCATTCGCCGCGAATGCGGAGCCCGAAGAGGTGATAGGCGCGCTCAGTCAGTTCTACGAGGCCGTCGGCGAGCTGATCCTCCGCTATGAGGCAACCCTCGAGCAGTTCGCCGGCGACTCGATCATGGCCATCTTCAACGACCCGATGCCGTGCGTCGAGCACACGGCCGCGGCGGTGCGAATGGCGGTCGAAATTCGTGAGCGTATGCAGGCGGTGACCGACGCCTGGCGACGCAACGGCTTCGACCTCGACGCGGGCATCGGCATCGCCGAGGGGTACGCGACCCTCGGCCGCGTCGGCTTCGAAGGACGGTTCGACTATCGCGCAACCGGGAGCGTCGTCAACCTCGCATCGCGTCTGTGCTCCCAAGCGCTTGGCGGCCAGATCCTCCTCTCGCCGCGCGCCTATGCGACCGTGAGCGACCTCGTGAGCATCGAACCGGTCGGCCCACTCCAACTGAAAGGGTTCCACGACCCCGTGCAGGCCTACAACGTCATCGGGCTGCGGGAGCAGACACCGTCGGCGTCCACACGGCAAGGGAGCAAGGAGTAGACCTGCCCGGTCAGGATGACGGCCCCGTCAGGGCAGCCGCCCGACCACAAAGTTCGCTCCCGCCTCGAGTTGGACGTCGCTGCAGGGCGGGCGCATCAGCACGCACACGACGTTGAAGACGTTCGACCCGTCGATCACGTAAATACCGGTATCTTCTGGGTCGGGCGAGTGGGCGATAACGGCCCCACCATGGAAGGTCGGCAACTCGGCGATCGTGAACGACGGAGGAATCAATGCCTTGCTGGCGTTGTAATACGCCCTCGCGGCAGCCGGATCCACGCCCTGCCACAGCGCGACGCTCACCCACGTGTCCTCGCCCACGTAGCCAAAGAGGCATTCGCGCTCTGGGCCCACCACCTTGGTGACGCCCGGGCCAGTGTTATAACCGGAAACCATGGCCACCTCCTCGATCGTCATCAGGGTGCATGGGTCGATGTTGCCGCGCGTCAACTGCCCACCGCCCCCTCCCGAAGGAGTCCGGGTGACCACACGTTGCGGTGTCGCCGTGGGGGCATTGCTGGGCGTTGGTGCCGAGGTCGACGTTGCGCATCCGGCGAGAGCTAGGGCGGCCAGCCCGGCCATCACGAACCTTGGACCGCGCACCATGTAGGACCTGTTACCGGCTGCCATGGTTTCGATCTCCCTGATGTGGCGTTTGAATGCCAGTGCTCTTAGCACCGCGAGCGTGGCACCGTGGTCATCCGGTGTCAGTCACTTACCCGACAACTCGCAGCCACTACGGCTTCGAACGCCAGCTTGGGAATGATTCACTGGTCGTCATCCGGCGGGCTAACCCGATCACTCCCTTACTAACGCTTTCGGAGGCGATTTTGCTGACAGGCGATTGTTTCTCCCTGACCCTCACGGATCGCCCACTGGCAAGACGCTCCTGCTTATAGGCGCTGCCGGCGGCGTTGGCTCATTCACCACTCCACTCGCCAACGCAGGTGCCCAGGTGATCGCTATTGCCCGCGATGACGCGGCCGACCGGCTACGTGCCTACGGCGCTGAGGAAGTGCTCGACTACGCGGAGGCCGTCGTCAGCGAACAGATCGTGGCAACGCCGATCACACGGATCGGCCTCGGTGACGTTGCCAAACTGAACGCCAACCCCAACACTGAGGGGAAGACCGTCATAGTCCCCTGATATCTCAGACCCCTGATACGTCCAACGTCGGGCGCGCTACGGGGGTACTGTAGACACGCAATGGGTTTCGTTGGCGGCCATCTCCCCGAGTTACTGGTCGTTATCGTCGTCTTGGGAGGCGTCGCATGGGTAGGGTTGACTCTCATACGTCGGGTGCATGATTCCTGGCACCGGAAGTGACGCGAGCGACTGCCACCCAGCGTTAGCAGCCCTATAGTGAATCTGGGCGTGCCCGGCCTCACGATCGTGGTCACTGATCGAGCCCTGAAGTTCATCGGTGCGGTTGGCACAACCTGTTGGTCGACGAGGAGCTCATCACGGGCTTCGTCGTCCCCGGTCGGCCGACGGAGCTTCACGCGCGTGCCACGGCTGAACGATCAGGCCCAGCCCCGACAATGGAGGTCGAACATGACAGCAACTCTGAAGGTGACGCATAAAGCACTCGGAGCCGAGGTCCGACGTGGCACGTACGACATCGTGGTTGACGGTCACCTTGCCGGATCGGTCGAAATGAACGACACGGTCGAGATACCAATCGAACCTGGACGTCACACCCTGCAAGTTCGCAGCGGCCGAAACTCCAGCCGAGCCCAGACCTTCGACGCCGCCGAGAGCCAGACCGTCGCCTTCCGATGCACCGGAAAGAGCTTTCTGCCGATCTTCCTCGCGTCCTTCTTCGTCCCCAGCCTGGCGCTCCAGCTCCGCCGTGAAGCCGATGATCGGTCTCTCTGACATCGTCCAGAGGAGGATGAAGCGAAACTGGCGCGATCCCGTCCATCGAAATACCAAGACCGTGCCTCGGTCCACGTTTCATGGTCGGGGCATTCATTCCTTAGTCCGACCCTGTCGAGAGACGTCGAGTTAGACCGGCGCGTCGGCCAGAGTAGAAGCTTCTACCGCGGCTGCCGAACTCTCCTGGAGCTTGAGTGCGGGCTGGAACGCCGGGACGGGACCAACGGCCCTGTCGCGTTGCGAGCGCGGGTGTCATGCTCCATGCATGCGAGGTAGCCGCCGTTGTCGTGCGCGTATGACCGGGTCAGACACGGTGAACGCATACGCGCCGCGGCAGATCAGGGGGAGCCGATGAAAGCGGTCGTCTACGACACCTATGGCTCACCTGATGTCCTGGAACTCAGAGAGATCGACGAACCGCTGGCCAGGGACGATCAGGTGCTGGTGCGGGTCATCGCAACTTCGCTGAATGCCGCTGACTGGCACTTGATGCGCGGCCTGCCGTACCTAGCGCGCCTGATTTTTGGGCTGCGCAAACCGAGCAAGGTCACCGTTCTCGGAGGCGATATCGCGGGCCAGGTTGAAGCAGTTGGCAAGAACGTGACGCGGTTCATTCCAGGTGATGAGGTCTTCGGGCGGACGCGGGCCGCCATACGCCCCGATCGTCGCGATGCCGTCGCCACAGGTGGCTGTGCCGAGTTCGCATGCGTCGTCGAGGACGTACTGGTGCGGAAGCCGGCCAACCTGACTTTCGAACAGGCGGCGCCGTACCCTTGGCGGCGTTGACGGCGCTGCAGGCTCTGCGCGACAAGGGCGACGTTCAGCCAGGGCAGAAGGTCTTGATCAACGGGGCGTCAGGAGGGGTGGGCACATTCGCCGTGCAGATCGCGAAGGCGTTCGGCGGTGACGTGACCGGCGTATGCGGCAGCACGAACGGGGACATGGTGCGATCCATCGGCGCCGATCAGGTCATCGACTACACCCAGGAGGACTTCACCAAGGGTGGGCAGCGTTATGACCTCATCCTCGACATCGCGGATCGTTCGCTGACCGACCTGCGACGTGCGCTCACAGCTCGGGGGACTTCGTCACGATCGGAGGATCGGCCGGTCGTTGGATCAATGGCCTTGGCCGCGAAAACAAGGAGCGCGTGGTATCCCCATTCGTGAGTAAGCGGCTACAACCGTTCCTCACGAAGTGGAACCGACAGGACCTGGAGGTTTTGAAGGAACTCATCGAAGGCGCCAAGGTCACGCCGGTCGTCGACCGGGCCTACACCCTGAGTGAGAGCCCGGAGGCGATGCGTTACCTGGAACAAGGTCATGCTCGAGGAAAGATCGTCATCAAGGTGTGAGGCGCGGGCTGGCGACGGCGAACGGGTGCGACGGGTCGAGCCGTGCTCCGATGATCGAGACGCGAGGATCACCGCGGTCGCGATCCTTCGCCAAAGTCGAGTTGGTCAGGCCGGACATCGGTCATCCGTCTAAGGCCACTACGACGAAGCAGGCCGTGAGCACCAGCCCGATCGGTGCCATGAGGAACCGCTCCCATCGACTGTGGGAAGCGCTGTTAGCGAGTGTGCTCAGGCCGACGATTACTGCGAGCACCCAGATTCCGACGCGCACGGGCGCGGATTCCCTCGCGACCCCGAGGCGTCCTGCGCGAGCAAGGACGACATAGAACGCCGCGACGAAAACGAAGGCAGATATCGCACTTGCGCCGCGCAATCTTGCGGGTAGTACCCCGTTCGCTCCACCGAACGCGGCGTGGCCCAGGGGGAAGCCGAGGGCCAAAAGGATCTGGAAGATCGCCATCCCGACGACCCCTGCCGCTGCAACGAGAGCCACCCAATTCGCCATGGATCTCATTTCCAACCTCTGCTGTCGCTCGGCAAGGGGCGCCGCCTCATTGTCCATCCCAGGACGAGTTCCATGGGTGGCGGTCGTCGCGCGCCGCGCCTTCTTACTTCGGGGACCTTGGCAAGGACACACATTTGGTCGTTGGCTGGCAGGCGAGTGCGGCCCAGCGACTGGATCACCTGCACCGGGTGCATCCCGAGATGCGGAAATACGCGCCCCGTTGGTCCGGCTGAGGCCAATCCATCGCCTGTGGAGGTGTTTGACGCATTTGCGCGGATGTAACTGTTGTGACGTGGTCCCGTTTGAATGGTGGAGACAGAGATGAAACGCACAACCACCATAGGCACGGCGATCGCCGCTCTTGGCCTCGCAGCATGTGGATCGACAGTCGCTCCGAGGGTAACCCCGACCCCCGCAACGACGGTCACCTCAACCCCTGCGCCGATCGCAACCCCTGCGCCGACCGCAACGCTCGTGCCGACTCCATCATCCACTCCCGTGCCGCCGTCGCCGAATTATTGGTGGCCAGCCGAGGGGAATGCCAACGACTCCGTGGGCATGGATAACGGAACACTCGTCGGAGTCACGTTCGGTCCGGGTGTGTATGGAACCGACCAGGCGTTCAGTTTTGGCGGAGCGGCGGATCAAGTCGTATTCAACACGGATGGCGGCAACCCTGGTACCGATGCCTTCACGTTCGCGTTCGCTCTCAAGACGACCGCGGCAACCCAAGAACAGGCCATTTGGGAGAAGCGAGCGCAGTGCGACTCCGACGGGACCAGCTTTTGGGGGTTCCGAATGCAGCCCAACGGGGTGGTCAATTTCGAGGCTCAGAATACCGTCGGCCAAGACTACGTGGACCTGGGTTCAACGGCGGTGGTCAACGACGGAGCGTGGCACTGGGTGGCCGTGACCAGACAGACCACTACGGCATCGCTGTATGTGGACGGCCAACTTCAAGCGACCACCACGACTGCAACAACCGCTGATATCTCGAAAAGAACGCCGATGCGGGCCGGTGTGAGCACTTGTGATGGGGTCGACGGGACCAGTGCGCTCGTGGGCCAACTGGACGAACTGATGATTTTCCGAGTGGCCCTCACCCGGTCGCAGATCCAGACCCTCGGGAGCTAAACGTCGCAGCATCTTTTTGGACCTCCCATCATCGTTTTGGACCTGTCACCGGTTGCCATGTCACCTCGGGCCACGACCACTCGAGGTTGAGTTCCGAGTTGAACTGCCCGTCCGCGTACGCGATTGGCGATGGCCCAGGCGCCACCGCGACCGAAACCACCCCATCGATCGAGCTGAGGAGCAGGCGTTTGCCATCGGGTGACCACAGGAGCCCGGACACCAAGAAGTTGGGCGGGACAGGCACCTCAACGACGTTCCGGCCGCGGGTGTCCATGGTGACGACGTGTTGAGAGCTAGCGGCGACGTATGCCACTCGGTTGCCGTCCGGGGAAACCGTGGAAACGGTGCTGTAACCACCGGACGCGAGTTGTGTGTCGTGGCTGCCGTCGGCGTCTATGCGGTTCACGACCAGTGAATCACTGACCGGGTCCGTGCTGGTGTAAATGATGCCGTCGTCGGCCGTCCAACCGATGGATCCCGAGTAGGACCCGGGAACAACTCCCTGTACCGCGATCACGGTGGGGGTGCTGCCGTCGATCGGGACGACGCGGATGTGGCCCGGCTCCGCCACCGCGATTCGCTTACCGTCGCGAGACCATGCGAATCCGTTCTGGCCCCACGGCGTGGCCAGGACCTGGAACAGCGTCGTCTTCCCTGACGTGGTGTCGGCGACCCACAGATCAGCCCCCACGCGGTAGGCGACATGCCTGCCGTCGGGCGACCACTGCGGGCATGCGATCTCCCCCGGAGCCGTCGGTAGGGTGAGACGCATGAGCGGCTGGGATGGGTCGCTCAGTGCGACGATCACCACGGCTCGATCCGAAACGGGCCATACCCCTCGACCTGACGTGACGGCGCCTGAGGCGCGGGCCTCTCCGTAGGCGAGCCGCTGTCCGTCAGGTGAGAACGCCGGGCAGTCCTGGGCGATGCCGTCGCCGTCGGATCCGATAACCCGCCGCGGAGAGGCGCCTGGACTTAAGAGGTAGATGTCGCCGTTCTCACCCCCACCGAAGGTCCAAGGGTTCGCGGAGGCTGCGATCCAACCCTGGGAAGCGACGGACGGTGGCACGGGCGGAGGACTTTCCGCGATGAAGATCTCCCACGTCGTCGACGGCGAGGTCGAGATCTCGATGGTCACTGGCTTCCCGAGGTCGGCCGCCTTCAGCACCTGATTCGGGTATGAGGGCAACGACGTGGCAACGATGGCGGCATCGGCGGCTGAGGACGAGCAGCCCGGGCGCACCTCGGGGCCTAGGACGCCCGTGGCGGTGACAACCAACGAGCTGTCGCCGACGCACGCGTACTGAATGTAGAGCTCCCCTTCGGGGATGATCGTCACGCTTGCGGTGCCCATGCCCTGCGTCTCCGGCACCAGGACGGGCGCCAATACGGGCAACTCGGTTTGAATGGGCAAGTCTGAGCGAGAGGGCGAACCGGGGGTGTGGCGACGGCAGGGGGCTCGGCGACCACACGGGGCGCAGCGGCGACACCGAGTGCTTGGCCGGCGCCGGGGTGCTCACGCGGTGTGCACTCAACTCAGTGGCGAACACGACGATTCCCGCCGCGATCACGGCGATTCCGACAACGCCGGCGAGACGACCCAGCGCCTTTCGACCTGAACGCGACGCGCGCGTCGTGATCCGCCCGAGGCTTGGCTGCGGATCCTGAGTTGCGATGCGGTCGTACATGGCCTGCAGCTGTCGGTCCAACTCAGGCTCAATGTCAAGCATCGCCAAGCTCCTTTCGCAATGAAGCCAACCCGCGCGCGACATGCGTGCGAACAGTGCCCGGCTTGCATCCCATGAAATCGGCGGACTCCTCGACCGAGTAGCCGTACCTGTAGTTGAGGGTGATCGCTGCCCGCTGCCTTATCGACAAAGTGCGATATGCGTGGTCGATGTCGATGGTCTCCGCGGGACTGGTCTGACCCCGAGACGCACCGGCCGACTCGAACAGTTCGAGTGGCGGCCAGCCTCGAGCGCGGAGGTGCCGGCGTATGCTGGTGCACTGGTTGACGCACACGCGGGTCAGCCAGCGCGCCAGGTGATCGCTCTCCGATATGGACGGCCAGGACCGCCAGGCCTTGAGCAACGTCTCCTGCACCGCGTCCTCTGCTTCGCCCTCATCCCTGAGGATGGAGAGCGCGAGTGTGTACAGCCTCCTCGCATCGGCGGCGACCAGGGCCTCGAACGCCAGCTCTGGCCGGGATTCACTCGTTGTCATCCGGCCGGCTGATCCAATCACCCCCTTAATAACGCTTTCCGAGGCGATTTTGCTGACATGCGAGGTGCGATGTTGGGCCGCAAAGGCGTGCGCCGCGAGGCACGTTGTCGACTGGCACGAGGTGATGCTCTGAGGAGGCCGGAAGCGACCGATCTCAGCAACCTCGTCCGTCGTTACTACGACCCCCAAGACGCCCCGCCTCGCGACCCGCCCAGCTCCATCGGCCAGAGCGCGGTTGTGTCAGCAAAATCGCCTCCGGAAGCGTTAGTAAGGGGGTGATGGGACCAGCCCGCCGGATGACGGCGACCAACGACAGAGACACCATGGCAGCCAACACCGCAACGGACCGGCGCCGCGGTCGTACGCGCTGGGCGTTCTGGCTCGTCGCTGCGACCGCGAGCGTCACTCTGGGGGCATGCGCGGCATCGAGCCCGACCATCGCGCGCTCAGCGTCGGCAGCGCCAACCACCGCCCCCTCGTCGTTGGCACCGCCGGCCAACGGCACCTCCCCATTGCCACCGCCGACCGACCCATCGTTGGTGCCGGGTGCGCCGGCACCCCATTTGGCGGTGGAACTCTCGGTCGGAACGCCCTACACGTACTGGGCCCCTTCGGGAGACGGGATGCAGGTCACAGTGCTTGCGCTGATCGACCCCGCTCAAGGGACGAGCGGGGCACACCCCGCCGACGGATATCGCTTCGTCGCCGCCAAGCTCCAGATCAACGGGTGGGCTAGCTCGATTTTGGTCGATCCCAATCGCGACGCAGCCCTCATCCTCGCCGACAACACTGCCGCAAACGCCCAGGTCAACGACGTCGTCAAAGGCTGCGCCAACTTCCATCGCGGCAGCTATGCGATCGACGCCGGGGACGTGATCGACGGATGCCTCGTTTTCCAGGTGTCCAACGACGACCGTCTTCACGGCATGGAATGGGGCATCGGGTAGCACCAGTCGACAAGCGCGGTCGCCCGCGCGCCACCGGAACCGGCCTGCGACGTCGAGGATGGCGTGGTCGACCAGGGGCGTTGTACAAGGACACATCCACGCTATCGACCGGCCCGGTTTGCGGCTAATCGCCCGTCATGCACCGGTCCGGCCGGCTTAACCTACATTTGCGGTTTGAAGCGCACACGTCCTCCACTAATATGCCGGGAGTGACAAATGGCGACTGCCCGAGGGGCTCGCCCCGCGGTCATGCCGGAGGTCGTCGCCTGTCATTGCAGTCGCCACCATCGAGCCCTCTTGACGCGCGAGGCTCGTACATGGAGACTTCGCAATCGCCGACCACCATGGAGGAACCGTTTGATGCCAGGCGAACTGAAAAGTGTCGCAACCGACTTCTTCGCGGCGCTTGATGCCTTGGATGCTGATCGGATGAGACAGATGTTGACGGAGGATATCCAGAGTGTCGACGAGGGCTCGCGACGCTGGCTGCGCGGCAGAGGCGACGTAGACAATTACCTCCGCGAGCTGATGCCCGCGGTGAGTGACGTGGAAACGCAACTTCGAGATGCGGAGGAGCGCATTTGGGGGGACACAGGGCTACTGACCTGTTGGATCGACCAGGACTACACGATGCACGGCACCCCGCAGCACATCTCGGCTCCGACCACGCTGATTCTCCGCCGCGACGGCGGCGCCTGGAAGCTGGTCCTGTGGCATTCGATCCCTCTTCCCGAGCAGGCCTAGCCACACCGTTAGTCCGGAAGCATGGATAGCTCGACTTGATCGAAAGTGAGCGGGCGAGTGTCAACGAGCGTTGAACTGGGATACGAACGACCGCGCGGCCATAGCCCGGGCCAACCTCGTCCATCGTTAATACAACCCTCCACTCGGGAGTTGCGACCACTGCCGGTTCACCGTGGGCTCGAACCCCTCAGGCTCCGACAAGGCCGTCGGAAGTCTTGTTAGGATCCGCCCCGAGCCAGGGACGGATGGACCCTAGCCTCGACCACAACCGAAAGACGCAGAGGGAACCCAGATATGGCACTCAGCTTTTACTTCACGCCCAGCTCGTTCACGCCCGCACGGTACGACGACACGATCAAGCGGCTCGAAGCGGCGGGAGCCGGAGCGCCTGCCGGAAGGTTGTATCACTGTGCAATGGAAGCGGACGGCTTGATCCAGGTGTTTGACGTCTGGGAATCTCAGGAGGCATTCGAAGCGTTCGGGGCGACGCTGGTCCCGATCATGACCGAGCTCGGCGCTGATCCCGGCAAGCCGATGGTTGCGCCTGTTCATAACATCATCAAAGGCTGATTTCATAACTCGCCCTGACGGGCCAGCGGGCTGACGCAGTCCAGCCCCGCGGCACGATTGACGAGCGTTTTCTCTCGGGTGACCGGGGGCCGGCGCGCCCAACGGCCATTGACCGCCAAACGACGCCCGCCAGTACAGCTGGACAACCTCGTCAATCGCTAATACCACCCCCTCCGCAAGCGTCGCCGCAGGAGGTTGCCTCGTCGGTTCGTATTCTGGCGGAGCTGCCAGGGGGCAGAGGCGGGCATATCTAGCGGCAGACGGCATCGAGAAACGCCCTCGCCTCCCGCCGCGAACGGAGCACGTGCGCCGTTTTGTGAGACGCGTGCCGCGAGATCTCGGAGCGTGCGTACTCAGGTTCTGAACGGCGGTTGCGCCAAATCCTCCCTACGCCGCCCCACTCGTCGCGCAAGCGTCGCCTGACCGAGTCCTCGCAGCCCTGGGGCATCTCGCCGACGGGCTTGCGAAGCCCCCGCACAAACGCGCGAACTCGCGCACAACCACCAAGGAGTATCGAGAAAGACGACGGTTTCCGCGCGTTCGAGCCGGATGGCGAGCGTCTCGTTGTCGTTGCCGTCGATGATCCAAGCCTCGCCGGCGAGCAACTCGCGTTGCCGGTCTCGCCACTCGTCGTCCGACGGTCGCACCCAGCCCGGCTTCCAGTAGTGGACGTCGAGGTGAATCACCGGCAAACCAGTCCTTGCCGCGAGCTCACGTGCGAACGTGCTCTTCCCGGACCCCATCATCCCATCGACGAGGACGCGGTGGCCGATCATCCGAGACGGGCCGTTCACGGCGCAGAGTATTCCAAAGGCGCTGAGCAGATAGCCCGCTCGGCGCTCGCTATCACTTGAGCCGTTCGGGCTCTTCTCCACCGAACACCGAGGCCGGGCAGACGGGATGGGACAACCTGGTGCTGCTTTGCTACCGACACCACTGGTCGGTGCACATAGGCGGCTGATGGCTGGTCGGGTCCGAAAGCGGATCCTGGCGATCCCGCCGTCGCATCAATTCCCGCTTGGGGCCGCGTTACGCGCGCCCCTCCTCCCGTTTCAGTTCCTCGCGGCCGATGATCGAATAGTGGACCTCGTCGGGCCCGTCCATGAACCGCGCGGATCGCGCGTAGGCGAACATCTGAGTCAGGGGCAGATCCTGGGACACGCCGGCCCCGCCGTGCACCTGGATGGCGCGGTCGATCACCGTCTGGGCGACGTTGGGAGCGACCACCTTGATCGCCGAGATCTCGAAGCGTGCGCCGAGACTGCCCTGGGTGTCGAGCAGCCACGCGGCCTTCTGGCACAACAACCTCGCCTGCTCGATCTCGATGCGCGATTTGGCGATCTGCTCGCGCACCACGCCCTGCTCGGCAAGCCGCTTACCGAACGCGGTGCGTGACTTGGCGCGCTCGCACATCAGCGACAGGGCGTGCTCGGCGGCGCCGATCAGACGCATGCAGTGATGCAGGCGCCCGGGGCCGAGCCGCGCCTGGGCGATCATGAAGGCGGTGCCCTCGTCACCGATGCGCGCCGTCTGTGGAACGCGGACGTTCTCGAGCAGGACCTCGCAATGGCTGCCCGGGTCGTCGAAACCGAAGACCTTGAGCTGGCGGACGATGGTCACCCCGGCCGCGTCGATCGGCACCAACACCATGGTGTGCCGGGCGTGGCGTTCGGCGTCGGGATGGGTCATGCCGATGAGCAGGATGACCCGGGCGTTGGGATGCGCCGCCCCGCTGGTGAACCACTTATGGCCATTGATGACATAATCATCGCCATCCCGATCGATGCGCGTCGCCAGCTGGGTGGGGTCCGAGCTGGCCACCTCGGGCTCGGTCATGCCGATACACGAGCGAATCTCGCCTGCCAGGAGCGGTTGGAGCCACATGTCCTGCTGCTCGGGAGTCCCGAACTGCGCGAGCACCTCCATGTTCCCCGTGTCCGGCGCGGAGCAGTTCATCGCCTCCGACGCGATCGCGCTCCAGCCCATGATCTCGGCGAGCGCGCCGTACTCGAGATTGGTGAGACCAGGACCGAAGCGGTTGTCCGGCAGGAACAGGTTCCAGAGGCCGCGCCGGCGCGCCTCCGCCTTCAACTCCTCCATCACCGGCGAGATCCGCTGCGGGATGGTCTCCGCGGAGAAGCCGCGCCAGTACTCCTCCTCGGCCGGCCGGATGCGCTCGTCCATGAAGCGCCAGACCTTCTCGCTGAGCTCGCGCACCCTCTGTGTCTCCGCAAAGTCCATGTTCAGCCTCCTTGCGTGGTATCCAACCGGCCCAGCGCCTCGAGCCCACTCTCGACGATGGCCGGCACCATCTCCCCCATCGTCTCGAACCCCTCGCCGACGGTCATCCCCATCAGGAATCGCGCGGTGATGCCCTCCGCGATGATCGCTAGCTTGTATGCGCCGAGCGCGATGTACCAGTCGAGCGACGTGAGGTCGCGCTGCGTCCCCGCAGCGTAGTCGCGGAGGATGTCGGCTCGCTTGTAGAAGCCGTCCTCGACGGTGATCGCTCGGCCGTGCAGGGTGCGCGCCGCAGCCTCGGTGTCGTCGTCCGCCCAGTACACGCAGAGCAGGCCGAGGTCACACAGTGGATCGCCGATGGTGCACATCTCCCAGTCGATCACGGCGACGATGCGCGATGGATCGGCGGGTGCGTACATGACGTTGTCGAGCCGGTAGTCGCCGTGGACGATCCCGGAGGCGGACTGCGCGGGGACCGTCTCCTCGAGGCGGCGGCGGAGCGCCTCGATGCTCGGCAGCTCGCGAGTCTTCGACGCCTCCCACTGCTGCCACCAGCGCCGGACCTGACGAGCGAGGAAGCCCTCGGGGTGGCCGAAATCGCCGAGTCCGATCGCGTCAGGGTCGATCGCGTGGAGCTGCAGGAGCGTTTCGATCAACGCCGATGACATCGCGCGGCGCGTCTGGCGTGTGTCGGGGAACGCCGCGGGGAGCGCGTCGCGGACGACGTGGCCGTCGATCCACTCCATGACGTAGAAACGAGCGCCGATCACCGGGTCGTCCTCGCACAGCGCGATCACGCGCGGGACCGGAATTCCGGTGTCCTGCAGCGCCGAGAGCACCCGATACTCGCGAGCCATGTCGTGCGCGGTCGGGAGCACATGCGCAAGCGGCGGCCGGCGCACCACGAAACGGCGTTCGCCGTCATCGACGATGTAGGTGAGGTTCGAGCGTCCGCCGGCGATGACCTCGCCTCGAAGCGCGCCAGCAAGACCTCCGACCAGCGGCGCCAGGTACGCGGCGAGCGCCTCGAGGTCGAGCCCCGGCGGCGACGTCACTGAGGAGGCGGCGAGTGCCCGTGACGGCGACGCCGGATCTCCGCGACCTGGAGTCGCAAGGTGGCGCGCTCGAGAGCCATGACCGCCTCCTCATTGCCCACGTTCTGGGCGAGGAGTTCCTGCGCCTTCTTGCGCGCTTCCTCGGCACGCGCTTCATCGATGTCCTCGGCCCGCTCGGCGGCATCCGCAAGGATTGTCACCTTGTCGGGGAGGACCTCGAGAAACCCGCCCGAGACCGCGAGCACATGCTCGGCGTCGTCGTTGCGAATGGTCACCACCCCATTGCGCAGCGGTGTGAGCAAGGCGATGTGCTGGGGCAGGACCCCGAGGTCGCCCTCGACACCGGGCGCGAGCACGAAGTCAGCCTCCTCGCTGAAGACGCGACCCTCCGGGGTGACGAGTTCGACCTGGAGCTTGTTGGCCATGCTTGTTATGCCTTTGCTTCCTCGTCGGGCTTGGCCGCTTGCGCGTCAGCAGGCGCGTCCCCTTCCACCGCTGGAGCCTCCTCAGCCGCAGCGGCTGGCGCACTCTCCGCAGGCTTCGCATCGCCGCCTTCCTCGCCCTTCAGCGCGGCCGCGCGCTGCACAGCCTCGTCGATCGTGCCGACCATGTAGAACGCGTCCTCGGGCAGGTCGTCGTGCTTGCCGTCGAGGATCTCCCCAAACCCGCGAATCGTCTCCTCCAGCGGCACGTACTTGCCGTCACGCCCGGTGAACACCTCGGCGACGAAGAACGGCTGCGACAGGAAGTTGCGCACGCGGCGCGCACGGCTGACGGTCTGCTTCTGATCCTCGGTGAGCTCCTCCTGTCCGAGGATGGCGATGATGTCCTGGAGCTCCTTATATTCCTGGAGCACGCGCTTCACGCCCTGAGCGACGCGGTAGTGCTCCTCGCCGACAACGTTCGGGTCGAGCACGCGGCTGAAGGACTCGAGTGGGTCGACGGCGGGATAGATGCCGGCCTCTGAGATGGACCTGCTGAGCGTGACCGTCGCGCCGAGGTGGCCGAACGTGGTGGCGACGGCGGGGTCGGTGAAGTCGTCCGCCGGCACGTAGATCGCCTGCACGGAGGTGATCGACCCCTTGTTGGTCGACGTGATGCGCTCCTGCAGGTCGCCCATCTCGGTGGCGAGCGTCGGCTGGTAACCGACCGCCGAGGGCATCCGTCCGAGCAGCGCCGAGACCTCGGCACCGGCGAGGGTGTACCGGAAGATGTTGTCGATGAAGAGCAGCGTGTCGGCGCCCTTCTCATCGCGGAACCACTCCGCGATGGTGAGTGCGGTGAGCGCGACCCGGGCGCGCGCGCCGGGCGACTCGTTCATCTGCCCGTAGACCAGTGCGGTCTGGTCGAGCACCTTGGATTCCTGCATCTCGCCGTAGAGGGCCGTGCCCTCACGGGTGCGCTCACCAACCCCGGCAAAGACCGAGTATCCCGCATGCTCGCGGGCGATGTTGCGGATCATCTCCATGACGATGACCGTCTTGCCGACGCCGGCTCCGCCGAAGAGTCCGATCTTCGAGCCCTTGGAGAACGTGCAGATGAGGTCGATGACCTTGATGCCGGTCTCGAGAATCTCGGTCTCCGTCGACTGCTCGGAGATGGTGGGAGCCGTGCGGTGCATGGGCATGCGGGCTGTGCCGCCGAACGGCCCCTTGCCGTCGATGGTCTCGCCGATGACGTTGAACATCCGGCCGAGCGTCTCCTCGCCGACCGGAACCTGAATCGGCGCACCGGTTGCGCGCACGGCGTCACCGCGGCGCACGCCCTCGGTGGTGTCCATCGCGATGGTGCGCACGGTGCTGTTGCCGAGGCTCTGCTGCACCTCGAGCACAAGCTTGCGACCGTCCTCGCGGTCGATCTCGAGCGCGTCGAGAATCTCAGGCAGGCGCTCGCCGCTGAACTCAACATCGACGACCGGGCCGATCACCTGCACGACGGCGCCGGTGTCCGCCTTTACCTTCACTACTGGCATCTCTCTCCTCAGCCTTCGAGCGCCGCGGCGCCGGAGACAATCTCCATCAACTCTGTCGTGATCGACGCCTGCCGCACCTTGTTGGCGGTGAGGGTCAGGTCCTCGATGAACTCGTTTGCGTTGTCGGACGCGTTGCGCATCGCAACCATGCGCGCTGCCTGCTCGGATGCGGCGTTCTCCAGAACGGCGCGGTACACCTGCGCCTCGACGTATCGGGGAAGCAGCGCGTCGAGGACATCTTTCGGGTCGGGCTCGTACTCGAAGTCGGCGCTGACCGCCTTCGCATCCTCAGGCGGCACCACCGGGATCACCCGCTGCAACACGGTCTGCTGGCGCCCGACGCTGATGAAGCGTGCGTAGACGATGTCGATCTGCTGGACGTCGCCACGCTCGTACTGCTCCATCGCAACCCGCGCGGCCGGAAGCACATCGCCCATGGTCGGTCGATCGCCGAGCATGCTCTGGTCCGCGATGAGGTCGCGGTGCAGACGGCGCAGCACGTCACGCCCTCGGCGCCCGATGGTGACGTACGACACCGGGACCGACGTCTTCGCCGCGTCGCTCAACGCCAGCCGCGTGTTGTTGCTGTTCAGCGCGCCGGCCAGGCCGCGGTCGGCCGTGACCAGGATGATCAGTCGCTTCTGGACGTCATTGATCTTGAGGAAAGGATGCTCGTACTGCGGAGAGCGGCGCATCAACTCGGTCATGACGCTGGCGATCTCGTCGCTGTACGGGCGAGCCGCGAGCACGCGCTCCTGCGCACGCCGCATGCGCGCCGCGGCGACGAGCTCCATCGCCTTGGTGATCTTGCGCATGTTCTGGACGCCCTTGATACGGCGGCGCAGATCGCGCAGGCTGGGCATGGAGCGTCAGCCTCTGACGGTGCGCCGCACGGCGCCGGTGGGGATCCGCACGATCATCCGGCAAACGTCTTCTTGAACTCGTCGACCGCCGCGCGCAAAGCCTTCTCGAGCTCGTCGGAGATGCGCCCATCCTTGTTGATCTCTTCCTCGATCTCGGGATGGGTCTGATCCATGAAGCGCAGCAGGCTCTTCTCGAAGTCGCGAACCCGGTCGAGAGGAACATCGTCGAGGAAGCCGCGCGCACCCGCAAAGATACTGATGACCTGTTTCGCGAACGGCATCGGGTCGTACTGCGGCTGCTTGAGCAGCTCGGTCATGCGCTGGCCGCGGTCGAGACGATCGCGCGTTCCCTTGTCGAGGTCGGCGGCGAACTGCGCAAAGGCGGCGAGCTCCCGATACTGGGCAAGGTCGAGGCGCAGCTGTCCGGCGACCTGCTTCATCGCTTTGGTCTGGGCGTCACCACCGACGCGGGAGACCGAGAGACCGACGTTGATCGCGGGCCGGATCCCGGCGTTGAAGAGGTCGGTCTCGAGGTAGATCTGGCCGTCGGTGATCGAGATGACGTTGGTCGGGATGAACGCCGACACGTCGTTCGCCTTGGTCTCGATGATCGGCAGCGCGGTGAGGGTTCCACCCCCCTCCTCGTCGCTCATCCGCGCCGCACGCTCGAGCAGCCGGGAGTGCAGGTAGAAGACGTCACCCGGGTACGCTTCGCGCGACGGTGGACGCCGGAGCAGGAGCGAGAGTTCGCGATATGCGTCGGCGTGCTTGCTGAGATCGTCATAGATGATCAGCGCGTGCCCGCCCTTCTGCATGAAGTACTCGCCCATCGCGCAGCCGGCGTATGGGGCGAGAAACTGCAGTGGCGCCGGGTCGGACGCGGTGGCCGCGACGATGATGGTGTGCTCCATGGCACCATGCTGCTCGAGAGTCGCCTTGATCTGGGCCACCTTCTGCGCGTTCTGCCCCACGGCGACGTAGATGCAGATGACCCCGGTGCCCTTCTGATTGATGATGGAGTCGATCGCGATTGCGGTCTTGCCGGTCTGGCGGTCGCCGATGATGAGCTCGCGCTGACCACGACCGATCGGGATCATCGAGTTCGATCGCCTTGAGGCCGGTCTGCATCGGCGTGTCGACGTTCTGTCGCTGGATGACGCCCGGCGCGACGCGCTCGGTCGGGAGGGTCTGCGCCGTCTCGATGGGACCGCGATCGTCGAGCTGCTCACCGAGCGCGTTGACGACGCGACCAACGAGCTCGTCGCCGACGGGCACCTCGGCGATCCGGCCCGTGGTGTGAACCCAATCGCCCTCCTGGAGATGCTCGTACGGTCCGAGGATGACCGCGCCGACGCCGTCCTCGCGCAGGTCGAGTGCGAGCGCGAGCACCACGCCCTCGCCTCCGGGTCCGGGCAGCTCGAGCAGTTCGCCGGCCATTGCGCGTTCCAACCCATAGATCCGGGCGATGCCGTCACTGACCGACGTGACCACGCCCTCGTTGGCGTCGACCACTGGCGCCTCGAAGCTTGCGATGCGCTGCTTGAGGATCTCTCCGATCTCGTCGCTGCGTATGGCCATCAGTTCGTCATTCCTCTCTCTCGATCAGGCAAGGGCTGCCTGGAGCTGTTGCAGGTGGGTGCGCAGGCTGTCGTCGATGACCCGGTCGCCGATGCGGACCACGAGCCCGCCGATGATGGATGGGTCGCTGCGCACGGTTGTCTGGACTTCACTACCGAGCTGCTTGCTCAGCGAATCACGGATGCGCTTCTCGAGCGCCGCGTCGGCGGGCACCGCGGTCGTGACCTCGACGCGAACAACGCCGGACGCCCGGTCAGCCAGTGCGTCGTAATGCGAAAGGATCTCGCGGGCAATGCCGACACGGCGACGCTCGATGAGCAGCCGGGCGAGATTGCGCGCCTCTGGTGAGGCACCGTCGAGCAGTTGCAGTCCAAGGCGAACTCGCTCGGCAAGGCTCGTCTTTGGGTTCGCGAGCGCCTCCCTGATTGCCTGGTCACCGAGCGTCTCCGCGACCGCCGCCAGTTGCTCGCGCCAGCCGGCGATGTCGTCTGCAGCCTGGGCGAGCGCGAAGTACGCCTCGGCATAGCGGCGGGCAATGATGCTGGCGCGTTCCATGTCAGTTCTTCTCGGGCTTCGCGATCGGGTTGTCCACGACGTTGGCCAGGGCGCCGTCGATGAGGCGCTGATGCGCTTTGGCGTCAAGGGTTTCACCGAGCAGGCGCTCAGTCGTGGCGATGACGAGGCCGGCGACCTCGTTGCGCAGGTCCTGGATCGCGCGATCACGCTCGCCACCGATCTCGGCGCGCGCACGCTCGATCAGCGCCTCCGCGTCGGCCCTCGCCTTGGCAAGGACTTCCGCAGCATCCGCCGTCGCCCCCTGGTGCGAGCGGTTGAGGATCTCGCGGGCCTGGGCGCGCGCCTCTTCGAGCGTCTTTTCGACCTGCTCCTGGACCTTTGCGAGACGTTCCTCGGACTCCTGCGCCGCACGCAGTCCGGCCTCGATCTTGTTCTCGCGATCGGTGGCGGCCGCGATGATGCGCGGATACGCGTATTTCCCGAGGATGAGGATCATCAGGATGAACGCGATCAGCTCGGCGACGAACGTCCCATTGGGGGTGAGCAGTCCGGCCGGCTGGGAGGCGGCAATCACCGTTGTCACGACCTCGTCTTATTTGGCGATGACGTAGATGAAGAAGAACCCGAGCGCGAGGTTGATGAAGTACATCCCCTCGACGAGGCCGATGATCAGGAACATGGTCACCTGGAGCCGCCCCTGTGCCTCGGGCTGACGGGCGGTGCCGGCGATGGTCGCGTTGCCGGCGAGGCCGTCACCGATAGCGGCACCGATTGCACCGCCACCAAGCGCGAGGCCGGCGGCGATCAACGCCCCCATCAGGATCAGTGCGTGGGTCATGTGGTCTCTCTCCTCAACTCGTTCGCGTGTGAAGCTGCCCCGTGGTGCTCCTCCTCGAGACCTTCACGGGCCATGCCGAAATAAATAATGGTCAGTAGCATGAAGATGAACGCCTGGATCGTGCCGATGAGGAAGACGTCGAACAGCTTCCATGCCACCAGCAGCAGGATCCAGATGGGCGACAGCGCCGTCTGAATCACTGACGATCCGGCGAACGCGGTGAACCCGAGGGTGAGCAGATACACCATCACGAGCCCGCCGAAGATGTTGCCGAACAACCGGAGCCCGAGGCTCAGTGGCTTCTGAATCTCCTCGATGATGTTGAGTGGCGTGAAGGCGATCCGTGCCAGCAACGGCAGCTCGAACGGCTTGGTGAAGCGCCGCAGGTAGCCGCGAAACCCGAGCACGTGGATGCTGTACCACTGCACGATCACGATCACGGCGATTGCCATCGCCAGGGTGAGGTTGATATCCGCAGCCGCCGGTTCGACCGGGGCCGTCAGCGGAAAGAAGTCGAGGTAGTTGGCGAACAGCACGAACAGGAAGATGGTTGCGGCGATCGGGATGATGAAGTCCGTGCCCTCGTCCGACACCATCTGCCTGGTGAGGTTGCGGATGTAGCTCAGCAGGAGCTCGAGCACCGACTGGAGCTTGCCGGGCTTGCCGTGGCTGAGGCGATACGCGACACCCAATCCGACCCCGAGTGTCAGCACGATCGCGATGCCGCTGGAGATGAGGGTGTCGTAGTTGAACACGCACAGGAAGGCATTCCCGCAGACCTGGATTGTCGGGTGCGTACCCGGCGGTTGATCGGCGGCAAGGATCATGCGATTCGCATCGACTCACGGAGGGCGGCGACCGCGAGGACAACCTGCGAGATGCCCAGGCCGAGGATGACCAGCCAGACGTTGGCGAGCCCGAAGGCGAGGCCGATGGCGATACCGATCGTGCTCAGGGTGATGATCCGGAGCAGGCTGGTGGCCAGAAAGGGAATCGGCAGCGCGATCAATCGCGCCGCCAGTGCGCCATTGATCGAGCCGATCGCCAGGCCGGTGGCAAGTGCTCCGCCCGGCCCGGCATGTCCGAGCACGATGCCGACCACGGCGGCGATGACCGCCGCGCCTGCGCAGACGAGCGCCGCGTTGCGTACCAGGCGGAGCGCATTCGCGGATGGCGCCGGGCGTGGAGACGTACCTTCCGAGATCACCTCTTCCACCACTGCCTTACTTGGACTGTCAAACCGAGGCAACGATATCAACTGGACGTCGTGGCACGGCCGAGCGGCACATTAGACGTAGCGCCTGAACTGCGCAAACGCGCTGTAACAGGAGGCCGTGATTCCCAGCAGCAGCCCGATGAGCACGCCGATCGGGCTGGTGTGCAGGAGCGCATCGACGCCGGCGCCGAGGAGGAGCGGCACGATCAGCGCGACCGCGAAGGACACCCCGATGCCCGCGAGCTCGGCGCCGGACGGCTTGCGGGGCGCCGGCGCGCCGCTCAGTCGGCCTCGCCGCGGTGATGGATGTGCGACGGGAGCGCCCGGCGCCCGTCCACCTGCACCTCGCTTTCCTCAGCCGCCACGAAAGGGATGCGTGGAACCCTGCGCCGGTTGCGCCACACCAGCACCACCAGCGCGACCACCAGCAGGCCGAGCGCGACGTCGATGATCCGGCGGTGCCCGTAGATGGTGAGCGCCAGGCAGCCGAGGATCCCGGTGACGAGATAGAAGGTGAGCGCGGTCTCGAGTGGATTCATGCCGACCGCTCGGAGGCGGTGATGGAGGTGCCCCGCGTCCGGAGCCGCCGGGTTCCGGCCGGCGAGCGTGCGCCGGACGATGGCGAATGCAGTGTCGCCGATCGGGAGGCCGAGAGCGATCAGCGGCACCAGGATCGAGAGTCCGACGACGATCTTGGCGACTCCGAGGATGGTGATCACCCCGAGCGCGATGCCGAGGAAGTGCGACCCGGAATCGCCCATGAAGACCCGGGCAGGCGGGAGATTGAAGATGAGAAACCCGAGGCAGCAGCCCATCAGCGCGCCGCTCAGGATCACCACGCCGCTCTGCACGTCGTTGGGTTCCTGGATCCGGTTGATGGCCGCGAGCAGGCAGACCCCGGCGACGATCGCCACGACGCCGGCCGCAACGCCGTCGGCGCCGTCGAGCAGGTTCACCGACACCTGCATCCCGACCAGCCAGACGACGGTCACCGGCGCCGCCAGCCACATGAGGTCCCACACCGACGCCGCGTGGGCCCCGGGGATGGCGATGGTGGTGATCGTGATGCCGAGCACCACGGTGAGAACGCCCACGCCGACCTCGATGCCCAGCTTGCTCAGCCAGGAGAGGTCGAGGATGTCGTCCACCGCCATCGCGACCGTGATCGCGCCGGTGACCGCGAGGACCTGCCACTGGTAGGTGATGCTCGAACCGAAGATGGCGATCGCCACCGCGAACCCGGCGAACATGGCGATGCCGCCGAGACGCGGCGTCGGATTCGGATGGAGGTGGCGATCGCCGTCGGGCTGGGCCACCGCCTTGGTGCGCCGCGCAAGCCACATCGATCCGGGCACCGCCGCGATGCAGACGGCACTCGCCACCAGGAACGGTGGCAGTGCGTTCAGCCAGGGCGACGCGACGGCGGCACCGATCACGCGGTCGAGCGGCCTCGATAGGGCAGCGGGAAGCGCCGGCAGAGGGTGAGGCTCGCCTCGCGAACCTCGTCGCGGACCGCGGGGTCGTCGAAGCCGCCGAGCATCCGGGCGACCAGCGCCGCGATCTCGTCCATCTCGGCCTCGCCCATCCCGCGTGAGGTCACCGACGGCGACCCGAGCCGGATCCCGTTGGGGTTGAAGGGCGATCCCCCGTGCCCCGGGAAGGCGTTGGCGTTGACGGTCACACCCACCTCGTCGAAGGCAGCCTGGACCGCTCGTCCGCGCAGGCCGGTCGGGCGCAGGTCGATGACCATCAGATGGTTGTCGGTGCCGCCCGTGGTCAGGAGCAGGCCGCGACGGGTCAGGCCCGTCGCCATCGCCTTGGCATTGGTCACCACCGCCTGGGCGTAGTCGCGGAACGCCGGCTGCGCGCACTGCTTGAACATCACCGCCTTGGCGGCGATCGCGTGCATCTGCGGGCCGCCCTGAACGTTCGGGCACGCCGCCTTGTCGACCTGGTCGGCATATTCGGAGCGGCACAGGATGACCCCGCCCCACGGCCCGCGCATGGTCTTGTGCGTCGTGAGGGTCACGAAGTCGGCGTGCGGGACCGGGCTCGGGTGCGCGCCGCCGGCGACGAGGCCCGCGAAGTGGGCCATGTCCACCATCAGATACGCGCCGACCTCCTGGGCGATCTCCGCGAAGGCCGCGAAGTCGAGGATGCGTGGATACGAGCTGTAGCCGGCAACGATCATCCTGGGGCGGAACTCGAGGGCGCGCTCGCGCACCGAGCTCATGTCGAGCACGCCGGTCGTCTCGTCGACGAAATACGGCTCGAAGTGATAGATCTTGCCGCTGAAGCTGACCGGGGAGCCGTGGCTGAGATGGCCGCCCTGGTCGAGCGCCATCCCGAGCACCTTGTCGCCGGGGCTGAGGACGCTCGCGTAGGCGGCCATGTTCGCCTGGGTGCCGGAGTGGGGCTGGACGTTGGCGTGCTCGGCCCCGAAGAGCGCCTTGGCACGATCGCGAGCGAGGTTCTCCACCTTGTCGACGACCTGGCAGCCGCCGTAGTACCGCTTGCCGGGCACGCCCTCGGCGTACTTGTTGTTGAGCCACGAGCCCAGCGCCTCGAGCACGGCCACCGAGGCGAGGTTCTCCGAAGGGATGAGCTCGAGCGTGTCCTCCTGGCGCTCCAACTCCTCCTCGAGGAGGTCCGCGACCTCGGGATCGGTGGCGCCCAGGGCGGGTTTGTCGTTGAATCCGGCGCCCGCCGGGACACTCGGACGGATGTCGACATGAGTGCCGGTCACTGCGATCACTGCCCCTCCGTGGTGGATGCTGGAAAGCCCCCAAGAAGCGAGAGCAACGCGGTGGCGCTGATCGGGCCGTCGCGCAGCACGCGAGGGGTCGTCGTCGTGCAGTCGATGATAGTCGAGGCAAGTCCGGCCGAGCGACCACCATCGAGAACGCAGTCGACCTCGGCGCTGAGCGCCGCAGTCACGCCCTCCGCGGTGTCCGGGGCGGGCTCGCCGTGGCGGTTGGCGCTGGTGGTGGCGAGTGGGCCGGTGCGCCGGAGCAGTTCGAGGGCGATGGGGTGATCCGGAACCCGGACGCTGAGGGTGCTGCCGTCGCGCGGGATCGCCCAGCGCCGGCTGCGCAGCGTGCTCACGATCGAGAGCGCCCCCGGCCAGTACGCGGCTGCCAGCGTTCGCGCCGCCGGACTCAGATCGACGTCGTCCTCGACGTCAGCCAGGGACGCGGTCAGGAGGGTCAGCTCGAGCCCATCGGGGCGGCGCTTGATGGCGTAGATGCGGCTCACCGCGGCCGGGTTCGCCGGGTCGCAGGCCAGCCCGTAGACGGTGTCGGTCGGGATCGCGATCACGCCACCCCGCCTGATCGCCTGCACCGCGCCGTCGAGGCTCACGGCACCTCGACATCGATGACTCGGGTCCGCCCGGTGAGGTCGAGCACGGGGGACGCAACCGCGCCCGCGAAGGTCGCAGTCGCCAGCGCGGCGACAGCGTCGGCGTGGCCCGGGTCGACCTCGAGCATCACCCGTGCGGTGGTGACCCGTTCGCGAATCGACGCGAGCAGCGCGTGGTAGGCGTCGAGGCCGTCATCGCCGCCGAGCAAGGCGCCGCGGGGCTCGAAGTCACGCACGTCTCGATCAACGGCTTCGAGCTCCTCGGTGGTCACGTACGGCGGGTTGCTGACGATGAGGTCGAACCGTCCATCGAGCGCATCCGCCCACGAGCACTCGACGAACGAGACGTCGACGTCCAGCGCCAGCGCGTTGGCCCGGGCCACGTCGAGCGCCGCGCGTGAAAGGTCCGTCGCGGTCACGCTCATGCCGGGGACCTCGGCGGCGAGCGTGATCGCGATGCAGCCGCTGCCGGTTCCGAGGTCGGCAACGCGGAGTTCCGCTCCCGGCCGCGCGCGCAGAAAGGCGACAGCGCGCTGGACAAGTGTCTCGGTATCGGGACGCGGCACCAGCACGTCAGGCGTGACCGCGAACGGCCGGCCGTAGAACTCACGAGTGCCGGTGATGTACGCGACCGGTTCACCCTTCCCTCGGCGCCTGACCAGTTCCCGGATCGATGTCAACTCCCCGGCGTCGAGGGGGCGGTCGAACTGCAGGTACAGGTCGATGCGGCGCAGCCCGAGCGCCTGCGCGCAGAGCAGCTCGGAGTTGAGGCGCGCCGACGTGCTGCCGTGGTCGCCGAGGTACGTCGTGCTCAGACGGAGCACGTCGATGAGCGTTGGAGGGGTCGACGCCACCTCAGGCGGCGTGCCCAGACGGGGCATCGCCCGGGTCGTCCTCGAGGAGGCGGCGCGCCTGGTCCTCGTTCGACAGCGGCTCGATCAGCATGTCGAGGTCGCCGTCGAGCACCCGTTGGAGCTGATGCAGGGTGAGGTCGATGCGATGGTCGGTGACGCGCGACTGCGGGAAGTTGTAGGTGCGGATCTTCTCGCTGCGGTCGCCACTGCCCACCATCGAGCGGCGCGTCGCCTTGAGCTCCGCGTCGCGCTCGGCCTGCGCAAGGTCGTAGAGGCGCGCACGCAGCACCCGCATCGCCTTGGCACGATTCTTGATCTGCGACTTCTCGTCCTGGATCGTGACCACGAGGCCGGTCGGAAGGTGGGTGATGCGCACCGCCGAGTTGGTGGTGTTGACGCTCTGGCCGCCCGGACCGGTGCTGCGATAGACGTCGATCTTCAGGTCGTTCTCGTTGACGTCGACCTCGACATCGTCCGCCTCGGGGAGCACCACGACGGACGCCGCGGACGTGTGGATGCGTCCCTGCGCCTCGGTCTCGGGCACGCGCTGCACCCGATGCACGCCCGACTCGAATTTGAGCCGCGAGTACGAACCCTGCCCATGCACCTCGAAGACGATCTCCTTGAAGCCGTGACCGGCCGTCTCGCTCTGGTCGAGCACCTCGATGCGCCAGCGCTGCCGCTCCGCATATCGCGCGTACATCCGGAAGAGATCGGCCGCGAACAGCGCGGCCTCGTCACCACCCGTACCCGCGCGGATCTCGACGATGACGTCGCGTTCGTCGTTGGGATCCGCGGTGAGCAGCAGGGTACGGAGCCGCTCGTACTCAGTCTCGGCGGCGGCGAGCTGGGTCTGGTGCTCCTCCTCCGCCATGGCGATCATCTGCGGGTCGGATTCGGCACGCATCATCTCGTCGGCCTCGCGCGCTGCCTCCTGCGCGTCGCGCCAGCGTCGAGCCGCTTCCACCACCTCGCGCAGCTTGGCCTGCTCGCGCGACAGCTGCTGGATACGCTCGAGGTCCTGGTACGCGTCCGGCGCGCTCAGCAGCGTCTCGAGCTCGTTGTATCGGGACTCGAGCGCCGCAAGGCGCTGTTCGAACGGCGTCATCTCTGGCATGGCAACTGTCTCAGCGCGGTCCGGACGCCTCGAAGACGACGCTGTCACCCGCGCGAGCCGCATCGAGTGCCGCAATCGCGACCTCGATCTGCGCATCGGCGGGACGGCGTGTGCTCAGCAACTGGGTTCCGAGCACCGGCGCCAGAGCGATCCGGCCCGGCAGGGTGGTGCGGATCTTGACGAGCGCGCGAATGATCTCGTAGGACACGGCCGCGACCAGGGGCACCAGCACGACCTGACAGACAAGCCGCACCGCGGTGGGCAGCAGGCCAAGTGGTGCAAAGACGCCGACACTCACCAGTGCGACGACGACGAGAAACCCCGTGCCGCAGCGGGGATGGAGGCGGCTGCGCTCGCGAACATGCGCAACGTCAATGGCGTCGCCGGACTCGAGCGCGTTTATCGCCATGTGCTCCGCGCCGTGGTACTGAAAGAGCCGGCGGACATTCGGAATCATGCCGATCAGGAGCAGGTACAGGATCAGGATCGCGGCGCGAATCACGCCCTCGATGAGCACCGCGCTGATCGACTGCGTCGCGCCGTGGTGCAGCAGCCCACCGAGCAGCAGTGGGACGCCGATGAACAACGCAAGCGCGAAGACGAGCGACGCGATCATGGCGCCGCGAATCGCGCCCTCACCGATCTCCGCGTCCTGGCCGAGCTGCACGAGCGCCGACCACTGCAGCGCGCGCATGCCCAGGTGGATGGTCTCGTAGAGGCCGGCGACGCCGCGAAGAAACGGGCGGCGCCAGACGCTTGCGGTGTAGACGCGCGAGCGCAACACATCGGTGCACACGGCGATCTCGCCGTTCGGCTTGCGCGCCGCAATCGCGTAGCGATCCCTGCCGCGCATGAGCACGCCTTCGATGACCGCCTGGCCGCCGTAGAAGAAGGTGGCAGGCGGTGCGCTCACCGCGTTGATTGCAACCGTGAGTAGGAGATCGCGGCAGCGCCGGGCTCTAAGCATGATCGGCATGCTAGTTGTAGTACCCAGATCGTGGGAAAGGCGGTCAGCTCCGCACAGTGGACAATCCTGACGGATCGTACTATTATGACGGAATGTCAGAAACGATCATCTCAGCGAGCGACGTGCGAATCCCGAACGCCGGCAGGGAGGCGCTGGCCCGCCATCAGCCCGTTGTCGTGCAGAGTCATGGCCGCGCGACGATCTACATGCTCCACCCCGCTGAGTACGAGGCAGTCAGCGGGCTGCTTGAGCGTCGTCGTCATGGTCAGCCCGTGTCTGTCGATCAGCTTCTCGACAACGAGGATTTGGATCTGCTTCGAGAAGAGCGTGCAGCGGACCGGGACTTGGCGCAAGGGATCGTGGAAAGCTGGCTCTAAATGCCAGCTGCGAGCTCCCACCTCACGCGTGGCTCGGTCTGTCTAGCCCTCTATCCATTTACGCCTGGATTCCCCGTCGACGCGTTGCTGCCCAGCGCCGAGGCCGAGTTTTCCAAGCTCGCGCAATATGACTCGATTGAGGACTTCCAAGCGGACATTGCTCCCGGCGATGTGCCGCGCATTCTGGTATCGGTCAAGCTTCGCCGGATTCTTCTCCTTCAAGACGGAACGTCCGAATCCCGTGAGGACGTAATGGCGGCGCGCATCAACTCCGTCGATCAGGCGATGCCCACGAAGAAGCCGGGACTGTATCGGCGGCTCGTCAGCGGGACCCACCCAATCTTCTATCTGATCGGCGGCGAAGCGAGCCATGGGACGTCGGGCAAAGCCGCATACGTCAACGCGATGTTCGTGTCTCCGGTCGCCAAGAAAGCAATTCTCCGGCGGGTGGGTCAGCTGACCCCAGACCAAATGCGTGACGTGTCAGAACGCATCGTCACCTGCCTCGAGCTGGATATCTCGGGACTGCTCTCGCGGCCTTAAGCACGCACCGGCTATCGGAGGGGCCGGTCAGGCTTTCTTGGCTTGCTCGGCGCGGCGGCGGAAGCGCTCGACCTGGCCGCCGGTGTCGACGATGCGCTGGGTCCCGGTGAAGAAGGGATGGCACACCGAGCACACCTCGGTCTTCAGCTCGGTGAGCGTCGAGCCGGTGGTGAAGGTGTTGCCGCACAGGCAATGAACTTCAGCGTCGACGTGGTAGACGGGATGGATCGCAGCTTTCATGGGGCGCCTTGGTTCACTCGGAAGAGACGAGTTCACGATACCACGCCCGCGACGAGCTCAATCCAGGGCCATCGCCACCGGCCGGGTGAAGTTGCCGTGGGTCACGCCGGGGAGCCGGTCGACCAGGTCCTGATACGCCGCCGCGAGGCCGATCCCGTCGTCGGGGAGCAACCCGCGCGCGGCCAGCACGTCGACGAGCCAGTCGTGGTCGCAGTTCAGCGAGCGCCACTGAATCTGACCCGCGCCCATCTCCGCGACGGCGCCGGCGGTTCGGTCGAGCTCAGCGCGCGAGTTGGTCAGGCCGGGGAAGGTGAGCAGGTTCAGGCACACCTGGCCGCCGGCGCGGGACATCACCCGGCCGCACTCGATGACGTCCTCGATCGAGTATCCGACCGGGCGGTAGTACGCGCGGAACACCGGGTCGGTGAACGAGATGGCGCTGATCCGGACGCTGTTGCAGCCCGCGTCGATGAGCCCCTGGAGCACCTGCGGGCGGCTGCCGTTCGTATTGACGTGAATGGTCGCCTCCGGATGGTCCTTGCGGATCATCGCGACCGCTCGGGCCAGGACGTCGTCACGCGTCAGCGGTTCGCCCTCGCACCCCTGGCCGAATGACACGATCCCCGCGTCGGAACCGCCGAGATGGAATGACGCCATGCCGGCAAGCTCGTTCGCAGTGGGCGCGAAGCGCATCCGGGGCTGCGGAGCGGGTGCCTGACCGTCGGTCTGTAGCGAGATGCAGCCGAGGCAGTCGGCGTTGCAAGCGGGCGATGCGGGCAGCGCGCCCTCGTAGCGCCGCAGGAAGGTGTTCTGTGCTGTGTAGCAGCGGAGGTCCGTGGCGCAGATGGCAAGGTGGTCGACGAGCCGGTTGCCCGGCAGCGCCTGGCGTGCGCTCTCGATCGCCGCATCGAGCCCGCCACCGGAGTACCGGCCTGGTTCCCACCAGCCGAATGCGTCGGTGCTCAGTGCCGCGACCATGAGCTCGTCGTGGTGCTCCACCACCGCCGCGTATCCATAGAGAGGAAGCCGCCGGCTCCCCGGCAGCGGGCGGGACGCGGGCAGGAGGGTGCGGAGATAGCCGACCGGGAGCACCGCGGCAACGGGGAGCAGGTCCGCCTCGACGTCGACCGGCCGATCCTTGGAGTTGAGGGCCAGCGCCCGCCGCCCCGGCAGGTGCATCAGTGTGGTGCCCTCGGGCAGTGGGATCATCTGGGCAGCGTCGAGCTTGACCAGCTTTCCCCCGGCGCGGGCTGCGGGGCGGAACCCTCCGAGGACTTCGATCTCGCCGTCGGGGCGAGCGACGATGGGGCGCATCCCCCGATTCTCCCCCAGCGCCGCTCAGGTGAACCTCCGGCGCGGCGAATCCAGCTCTCGGGCTACTTCTCGATGTAGGTGGTCACCGGGGGGATGACGCCGTGGCTCTGCATCAAGGCAACTGTTTCGGGTGAGGGCGAGTTCACCATCGCCTGCGCACCCTCCACGTCGGTGACGTCGGCGGTGATGGCGACGTTGTTGCTCCCATCGGCCGCGACGTGGTCCTTCACGTTCGTGGCGACCGAGCCAATTGCCGCGGCACGCTCGTCCTTGCCCTTGAGCCAGCGTTCAACATCGGCGACAGCGTGGGTCATGACCAGTCTGGGCATGGCAAACCTCCTTCGGGGACCCTCGGAGGGTCTTGGCGAGGATGCCGACCCTACCGAGTGCGCGCAATTATGCGTGTTCGGCTTGGGCAAGAAACGGCCACCCGTTCGCGCACCCTGACCGACGCCTGGCCGACCCGGTTCGTCAGATCAGACGGAGCGGCGCTGGCACCCACCGACAACCGCGACGGAGCCGGCGCCAATTGCGAAGAGCAGGCAGATCATCACGCCGACAATTGAGATGGTCGTGATGGCACCCACAAGGCCCGAGAGGAGCAATCCGGCGATGACCACGGCGCCCAGGAAGGTCGCCAGAGTCATCCAGTAGGTCGATGGTGTGACCCACGTCGTCCGCAACGTCCCGCTGGGTGGCTTGGAGAACATGGCGACCATGAACGCATCGGCGACTGGGATCACCGCGGAGCCGAATCGGTCTGGGGGCGGGACTGGGGAATCGGGAACGCGCGTGAAGGCGTTGGGCATCGACCCAGGGTATTACGCGGCGGCAAGCTCGTCCGGGATCGCGGTCACAACGTAACTGGATCCGGCGCGCAGCACCCGGATGACCAGGAAGCGCTCGATCGGACCGTCGACCATGAGGCGCTGCAGGTCGCGAGGGCTCTCGATCGGCCTTCCGTCGACCTCGATGATGATGTCGCCGGGGCGAAGGCCGGCGGACTCGGCGGGGCTCCCCTTGATGACCTCGACAACCTCGAGACCCTTGCCACGGCCGACTTCCCCCGCCCAGCGCGGCGGGATCGGACGGGAGACCCCGGCGACCCCGAGGTGCGCGCGCCGGACCCGCCCGTTGCGGACCAGCGCGCCGATGATCCGCTCGGTGGTCGCGTTGACCGGAACCGCAAGACCGAGGCCGGTGCCCGCGAGCGCGGTGTTGATTCCGACGACGCGCCCCGCCGAATCGGCGAGCGCACCCCCCGAGTTGCCGGGGTTGAGCGCGGCGTCGGTCTGGATCACGTCGTCGATGACCCGGACCTGGGAGCCGGACCGGGTGGGCAGCGACCGGCCGAGGGCGCTCACGACGCCCGCCGTGACGCTGCCGGCAAGGCCGAGAGGATTGCCGATGGCCACCACCAACTGACCAACCCGGAGCGTGGACGCGTCGCCGAGCCGCGCGGGCTCAAGATCTCCGTGTTCGGCGACCAGCACCGCGAGGTCGGAGAGCGGGTCCCGCCCCTGAACGCGGAAGCGAAGCTGGCGCCCGTCGGCGAGGTCGAGCCTGCCGCCGTCGCCTCCGGCGACCACGTGTGCGGAGGTGACCAGGTAGCCGTCGGAGCTCAGCGCAACCGCCGATCCACTCCCGAGCGGGGCGCCGCGCCTCGCGCTCGAGGTGACCTGCACCGCCGCGACCGACGGCGCGAGCGCCGCGGCTACCTGGGTGAGCGTGCGCGAGTACGCGTCGAGCGCCTCGCCGTCATCGCTCGGGTCAGGCGACATCGGGACCTTCGGCCCGCGCCTTCTGGACGGCAGTCAGCGCACCGCGCAGGCTCTCGATCCACTCGGATTGATGCTGTCCCACGAGGCGCACGCACCAGGCCAGCGCTTCACTACGACTGCGGGCGACGCCCGATTCGATCAGGGTGTCGAGCACCCGGCGGTCCTGGAGCCGGAGCCGGGTCATGACCGGGACCCCGAGGGTGGTGAACAACTCTTCGACGCCGCCGCAGCGGGCTCCCCAGGAGACCTTGCGACCGAAGAGGCGCTCGGCGTCACGGGCGACCTTGACGCGGGCATCGCGGGTGTCGCCCCGGAAGCGCGCGATCCGGGCGCTGCGAGCAGCGGCGCGGGTGCCTTCGGCGGCGTCAGCGGGCAACTCGGGTTCGTCGATCTCGCCGACGATCAGGATCTCGTCGGGATCGGAGCTGATGGTTGGGGCAGACTTGTAGAGCCCCTCGGGCAGGCGGCCGGCGAACCAGCCGGAGACTTCCTCGTCGGTGAGCGGGTCGGGAGTGCTGTGTCCTTTCATGGATTACATGATTACACAGACGAGCGTGATCGGCGGCGCTCGTCTATTCGTCGCTGACTTGTCGTTCCATCCCTTTTTGCGCAGATAGGGGTCCTCGCGGCCCCGAGGGCTGGTCCACCCGCTACTATGGGCAAGTATCCCCACACCGTAGAAGGATCTGCACGCCGTCATGTCCAACCGGAAGAGCCCCACTCGCGGGACCGCCTCGGGGTCGCGGTTCTCTGTTATGGAGTTCGTGGCCGAGTTCCCCGACAACAACGCGTGCATGGCCCACCTGTGGCGCACCCGCTACTCGCGTGATGGCGAGCATGCCGTGTGCCCCAGGTGCGGGGTGGAGCGGTCCTTCCGCAAGTACTCCAATGGGGACGGTCGCCAGTCCTGGACCTGCACCCACTGCGGACGCCACGTCCATCCCACAGCCGGGACCATCTTCCACAAGTCGTCCACGTCCCTCCACCTCTGGTACTACGCGCTGTTCCTCATCACAAGCACCCGATGTGGTGTCTCCGCGAAGCAGCTCGAACGCGAGCTTGGCGTCACCTACAAGACCGCTTGGCGGATGTTCAACGTCATCCGCAACTCCCTCATGTCGCAGGACAATCTCACGGTCGTCCTCGATGGCAAGGTCGAGATGGACGAAACCTACCTCACCCGTCAGCGCCGCCTCTCGGACGGCCCCGGCCAGCATGGCCGTAGTCTCAACGAGCGCGTCGTCATGGGTGCAGTCGAGCGTCAGGGCAAGGTCGTCGTCAAATACGTCCCCGCTGCCACCTGATCGAAGCGGCGCGACTCGCTCGCGTTCACATGCTCCCGTCCTCGACGATCTTCACCGACGAGTTCCGCATTTTCGGCAACCTCGAAGGTCTTGAGGTGGCGTCGCACTATCGGGTCAAGCACCCGGCCAAGGTCTACGCGATGGCGACGTCCACACCCAGACCATCGAGCGGTTCTGGTCGCTCGTCAAAGGTGGGCTGCGTGGCGTCTACCGTTCGGTATCGACCAAGTGGCTCCAGTCCTACCTTGACGAGTACGCGTGGCGCTACAACCATCGCGAGTTCACCCCTCGGATCCGTGGTGTGCGCCGCGTTCCCGTTGGAGAGGCGAAGTTCCGCCTCCTTCTGGCGCTGGCTTGCCGTCCGACAAACTGAGTATCGTCGAGAACATCCCAGCGCCTCGGAGTTGAAAAATCGCCCAACGCGCAGGGTTCAGAGAGCGTAAGGTTCCCCGCCGGTAGGTCGACGGCCCTTGGAAGAGGATTCGGTAGCGCAGGAGGGTCAATCATGCCAATCAGAACTCCTATCAATACGGGGTTGCCCACCCGACCAAACGTGACGACTCCCTTGGCTGCTGCTCCGCTTTTCCTCACGGGAATTGGCGATGAAACCTGGGCTTGCTGGCATTGCAGGACCGTACTGGCGGTCGACCTGCAACCGCGCCAAATCCAGGCCCTGAGCCTTGAGTGCGTGGCCTGTGGCGCCAGGAATGGGTTCGAGTAGGACTAGGACTTCGGCGCGCGCGGCTTCTTGCGGTATCTCGGCAGCGGGGCCGGAGCCTTGAGCAGTTTGTCCAGGTTGGCCTCGAACTCGCCGCGCGTCGGGATCGGGATCTTCAGTCCCTTCGGCGTGTACTGCTCGGTAGGTTCTGACTTGGCCACGAACCGAGAATAGCGCGTTTGGTCGCGATGGCACGAACACGTCAGTCACGAACACGTCAGTCACGAACACTCACCCCTTGGACTTCTCGGCTTTTCAGCGCCGAGGCAATGGCGCGGTGTCGAGATGGGCTGATCGCAGGTGGTTTGCTTAACGAAGGGCTCCACGCAGTCAACAGCGACATCGTTTGGTTTGCGCTACGGTCAATCCTCATCGCCGCCGCCTCGCTCTCGCAGTTGACCGGAGGGAGGACTGGACCGAAGCGAGCCGAACGCGCGTCACTCCGCACCGCTCTGGGAGTTGGCGATCATTCCGTCCTGCACCAGCGCGCCGTCAGGGACGGGGCGGAACACATTGACGACAGGATCCTGCGTCGCGTTGGGTCGGGCGAGTTGGTCAACTACTTCGGGTACAACATCGGCCCCAAGGGGTTTATCAACGTCGAACCACCGCAGAAGTCCCTCCTCCACTTCGATCCCGGGTCCGGGGTCGTCTCCTTCTGGGACGACGAGGTATCCATACCGGAAATACTTACCGAGATACGGCGCATCCTCCCGCTCGCTGAGGCGGCGTTTCTCCAGCCAATCGACATCCCCAGTCCGCAAGGTTAGGGCCGGCTGCCAGTGGCACTCCGTTGCGCCGTCGCGATTGCAGTCGCAATGCTCCTCATGGTTCTCTAGCCACTCCTCGCGAAGGTCGTCCCTGAGCATGGCGATGAGGGGCTTCGCCTCCCGCAGGTTCACGGAGCGCTACCCTCCCAAGCAGCCCAATCAGAGGGCGTGCTTCTACGGTAACGGGATAGTTGCCGTACTGTGGTTGTACCGATGAGTTCGTCGCGCTGCGAGATCGGCATTTGGACTGCCGACCCCTGCGTGACCACGCCGGGAGCGACGTTCACCGAGCCGATCACGCTCGTTCCACAACGGGTCGGTGGGCGACACGCTTCCCGCAGCGCCAGTCGTCTCCAAGACCCAAGACTTTCAACATCCCGGACCGGCCGTCGGCAGACATCGTCGAGTGCAACTTGTCAACCCAGCCAATGGGAATGGCCCTCCGTTGGGTGCGTGGTGGGACGGCACGGATCCTTCAACGGCTTGGTTGTGAACATCCCCATCCGGCTTTGACCATTCCATTCTGCAGTGCGTCATGTACGAGGTCGCCTGCAACACAGAATGGTTCAGTCGGCTTGTGCAGCTTTGGGTAGGCGCCGCACCTTTGCAGTCGTTAGACTCGGACCGTGAGTTTCTTGAGGCGCGCCCTCACGAGCGCAGCCTTCAGAGCAGTGCTGGTACCTGCCATCGTGAGCGCAATCACACTGCGCTCGTTGGTGAGCCCTGGATACCTGGTTCAAGTTGACATAGCGTTCGGACCTCGAGTTCCGCAAATTGCTTGGTCGATGTACACTCCGGTCCAGTTGGTATTTAACGCTCTCCAACACCTCATTGGCGGCCAGGGAGCGGGCCGCGTCTACGTCTTTGGGGCTCTGTTTCTTTGCGGCTTTGCCGCCATGACGTTGCTCAGCGACCACGCGTGGTGGGTTCAGTGCACTGTCGGTGTCCTCGCCATGCTCAACCCGTTCGTCTACGACCGCCTCGTCGAAGGCCAGTGGGGTGTCGTCGCGGCGACAGCCGGACTATTTCTCTTCATGGCGGCGTGGTGGCGGTTGGGAGACCAGCCGGGGCCTTTGAGCGCGGCAGGGGTCATTGCCGCCGGACTGTTTACGCTCATGTTCAGCGCAGACTTCGCCGGCATTCTCTTGGTATTGGCCGCCGGACTAGCAGCGTTTAACAGCAAATGGCGAGTCTCCGCGATTCCGACGGTGGGCGATCGCTTCCTATGCGGGGGTGTTGTTGCTAAGCCTCTACGGGGTCATTCCGTTTTTCATTGGTCATGGTCCGGGCACGTATCAGGCGGTGAGCGCCTTCAGCGGAGCTGACTTCGCTGCCTTCCAATCGACCCCAGCACCGGGCGTAGGAGGCTTCGGCGTGCTGCCTGCGCTTCTCGGCCTCTATGGCGAGTGGAGTGAGCGACTCTTTAGGTACCCCGTAGCCGACATCGAATTCAGTTGGTGGATTCTTCCCTCTACCTTCCTGGTGCTCCTAGCCGTGATCGGGGCATCTGTTGCTCCGCGTCGCGCGTGGCTGATCCTGGTGGGCGCGATCGGAGTCGCCATAAGCGCCAGCACTGCGGCGCCGGCAGGACAACGAGCCGCGACAACTCTCGCATCGCACTTCCCCCTTTTCGCGGCATATCGGGAGCCGCAAAAATGGGACTCACTGTGGCTGATTGCACTTGTAGTGCTCGGATCAGAGGCGATCGCTTGGTTTGGGGGCTGGCTGCGGGTCCGGCGCGGGGGGGTAAGCACAGGGGGGCCGCTGCTGGCCGCGCTAACCGCTGCCGCTGCACTCATTCCGGCAGGGGCGGTCGCGGCGGGTTCCACGGCCAACATCGTGGCTCCGGTGGAATATCCCTCAGGGTGGTATCAAGCTGCCGACTACATGACGGCCGCCATACCAGCTGACGCCCTAGTTGCGGTGCTGCCTTGGCACCTCTACGAAGCGTTGCCCTTCATCGGCCGGCAAACGAACGATCCCGCCACGGTTTTCTTTCCCGGGAACCTTCTAACATCACAGAGCGCTGAACTGCCCGGGGAGCCGCTAGACGGCCCCGTGGGAGCGGCATCGTCGGCGCCAGATGGCTGCGCCCTTGCAACCGCTTTGCCTTCCGTCGGAGCTCATTGGGCTCTGGTGTTAGGCAACCTGCCCGACGGTCTGGCTGCCCTGAGTACTCTTGAACGCTGCGGTTTCACCGTGCGCTATACGGCCCACGACGTGTCTCTGCTTTACGACCCCTTGCACTAGCGTTGGCGACCCCTCCGGGTCATATGTTGCAGGTGTTGCTGTGGCCAGCTGTATTTCCGGATCCGGAAAACATGGGGTTGTGATTGCACGTGGCATTGTGTCCGACTGTGTTGTCGTCCACGGTCGTCAAGCCTGTGTCGTGCTCGATGATCAGGTTGTGGCCGACATGATTATTCGAAACGTCGACCCTACCTTTTGCGGACGTCACTTGGAGGTCGTTGGCAACGGAATCCGACTCGATGCGCACTGAACCCGTTGCACCCTCAATTTCGATCTCATGACCCACATGTGTATCGATGATTGTGACCATCTCTGGAACTGCGTCGGCGTTGATGTCGTTGCCGACTGTCGCGAAGCTCCCCTCGTAACCGGTTGTCCCGCGGATGTTCAAGGTCGCCCGCTTGTCGGCGTTAATATTGTGACCAACGTTTGCCCCGAGGTCATTCAGTGTCGCGTCGGATTCCACTGTGACGTCGGAGTCAACCTTCACCGACGAGCCGATCGTGCAGGTGCGACCTTTCTCGACCTCAACGGCGTGGTACTCGCCAGGCGCAAGGGTGCCACTGCAGTGCGTGGTCCCACTCGCGTTGACAAGAGTTAAGGGCCCGAGTGGCGAGTGACCTGTGGCCGTAAACGCGCCCACACCCAGCATCAACGCAATGCCAGCCGTGACGGGCTTACGGACGAACCTCGCTCTCAACTTAACAACATCCCTTTCCTTGCGGCGGTGCTAGCACGTCGATCACGCAACCTACCACGTCTTTGTATTGGGGGTCAAGCCTTGACTGGTGCTTTAGCAGCGCTCAAAGCGTATGCGTCGTTTGGCTCTTTTAGCGCGGTTGACACGGCCCTTTAGACCGGTCTACCGTTGCGACGACAGCGCGACCGGACAGGGGCGAAGGGAGATACACGGAGGGATGCAATTCACTTTCTCACAGATGCGACCCTCGAGTTGGATAACTCCCGCCACGGCGGGGGACTCCACGAGTGACAGGCCGAGCCCTCCTGTCGAGCGAACTGAGGCACCCGACGCTGTGCTGGTTGGGCGTAGAACCACTGCTCCGATCGCTGCGGGGTCTCTCAAGGGCACTTCTCACAGACCGCGATTGAGCGTCATTGTGCCGGCTTATCACGACGGCGCGCGCATCGTTGACAACCTTCACCGCCTCGCGCAGGCGTTGGACGCCACCGGGATCACATGGGAGGCGATTGTAGTCATCGATGGCGACGGTGAGACCGATCGTCACGCGCAATCTTGTGCTTCCGAGCGAATTCGAATCAAGAGCTACCCTCACAATCAGGGTAAGGGCTTCGCTCTTCGTTACGGAATTGCATTCGCGAAGGGGGAGTTGATCACGCTCATCAACTCCGACATGGAGATTGGCCCCGAGGAGATTGGGCGCATGGCAAGCCTGCTTCAACTCTACGATGCTGACATCGTAGTCGGCAGCAAGCGGCACCCACTGAGTTGCGTCTCGTATCCGCTGTTCCGGCGTTTCCAGTCATGGTGCTACCAGTGCCTGGTACGGGTGCTGTTCCGCGTAAAGGTTCGCGACACCCAGACTGGCCTCAAAATGATGCGGGCGGAGGTCGCGCAGCGCGTGCTTCGGGTCGCCCTCGTCAAGCGATTCGCATTCGATCTTGAGCTACTAGCCGTTGCCTCCCATTTCGGCTACCGCCGCATCATTGAAGCCCCGGTGGTAATCGACTACAAGTTCTCCAGCAGCACTAATCTACGCGCAGCTTTTCTTGTGCTCTGGGACACGGCAGCAATCTTCTACAGACTTCACCTTCGAGGTACGTATGGGCCCAGCGGTGGCGCCACCGGAGCAACGATCTCGATCCTTTCCGGCGACGGCGCTACCGACACAGTGGAGCAGCTCGCTGAGCCACCCGCGCTCGACGAGAAGGCAGGCGCTCTCCGGGATACAGCCAAAGCCGCTGGTATCCTCACCGCCGCAGGTCTCGTCACCGGGCTGTCGAACTTTGCGTTCAACGTAGTCGTGGCTCGAATTGGCGGCCCGAATCGCTACGGCGCTATCGGCACGCTGCTTTCCCTCCTCACTGTCCTGTCGTTTCTTGCGATCGCGGCACAATTCGCAGTCGCACGAATCTCCGCCGTCACAGTCACGCCCAATGGCGTGATTCTCGCCCGCACCCTCCGGTCATACGCGCCCTGGTTGGCTATGGTAGTGCCAGTGGCGGCATTGGTCCCGCTTGCATCCCAATTCCTCCACGTGGGCAGCGATGCACCCGCCGCTCTCGCAGTCGCCACCCTGGTGGCAACAATTGTGGCGGCGGTGCCGACCGGCATTCTTCTCGGGCGAAGACGGTTCAAGCTCGTTGCGATTCTCTTGATTGCAAACGCCCTGGCGCGGTTACTCATGGGAGCGCTCCTACCAAGCATCCTCGATCCCGCCAGTGCAGCCCTCGTCGCGTCGCTGCTAGCAACATCCGCGCAAGGAGTGGTCGCCGTCATCCTAGTTCTCCGATCCAGCTCACAAGACGTGTCGCCCGCAACGGAGCAGACCGCCTTCACACGTGAGTCACGAGGCCTGCGTAGCGAGACTCTGGCAGGCGCAGCCGGCTCCATGGCCCTATGGGCTGTATGGAGTGTGCCTCTCTTTGCAGCGCGGCACGCCCTGAGCGGTGTCGACTCCGGCCAGTTCGTTGCTGCCCAAGTCGTTGCCAGCTCCATTCTCTTCGCGACTGCACCAGTCACGGCTGCGTTCTTCCCGGGGCTCGCAAGACGCCACGAGGGCAGTGCGGTCGCGGCAGGGATCGCCGCTATCGTCGTATTGGCGCTCGCCGCGACGGCTGGTTTGGTCGCATTTGGTCCATTCCTAATGGCTCACCTGTACGGGGCCCAGTTCCTACCGTCGCGCGAACTCCTCATGGCGCTGGGGTTGTCCGCGACCGTCGTGGCAGCTGCAACGTTTCTGCTCTGGGCCGCGCGAGCGATTCAGAAGCGGCGTGCACAGATAACGGTCATAGCTCTGGCGGCTCTCGTAATCGAGATCCCGCTAAGCGCACTTCTACATCCGACGTCGTGGGCTCTGGCGCTCGCGCCAGCTGCCGCTTTGAGCCTGACGGCTACTGCCGTCATCTGCTACGCCTTTACAACACAGGTGGTCCTGCGAGTCGCAAAGGCTTAGGGTGACCGGAGCCTCGGCCGGCGGCCGTGGCGGCCCATACCAGTCTGACACGGGAGGCTCGGCACTAGTGTCACGACGACCTCCGCCGCCGTGGGGGGCGATGCGCCCTCGTCGTGATGCTGGTCCTCGTCGACTGCCAGCATGAGACCGTGAAGGTACTCGTACTCAATTGGAAGGATCTCGGCGCACCCGACGCCGGCGGAGCCGAACTTTATGTGGGCCGGGTTATCGAAGCCTTGATTCGAGCCGGGCACCAGGTCACGGTATTCTCCCCGAAGGCGGTTCGTGGTGAGTTCGTCCGGACCGATCACGCCAACCACATCCGGCGCGGTAACCGATTTACTGTTTTTTGGTGGGCACTGCGACATCTGAGGTCAAAAGCAGGCTCCTATGATCGCGTCATCGAATCAGTTAGTACCAGACCCTTTCGCGCACACGCTGTTGTGGGTCCACGGGCTATCGCCTTGTATCATCAGGTGGCCGACGAGGTCTGGCTCCACGAGTATCCGCTGCCGATCGCACTCATCGGGCGCCATCTTGCCGAACCGCGATGGTTGCGCGGCATGCGCTCCGGACGCGTTGTAGCAGTGTCACGCTCGACCGCCGAGAGCCTGGAGCGCTACGGTATCCGTACTGAAGCGATCATACCGCCAGGCTGTGACCTCCCCAGCCCACGCTCTCGATTCGGGCCAGCCGAGAATCCCAGCATTGTTTTCATCGGGCGATTGGTTCGGACGAAGCGGGTCGAGGATGCGGTCGAAGCCTTCTCAAGGATTCGATCAGCCATCCCTAGCGCTCATCTACACGTCATCGGCACAGGCTACCTGCAAGCTAAGCTTGAATCTGCTGCGTGGCCTGGGGTGACGATACACGGATATATCAGCGAAGCCGCAAAGAACGCAGTGCTTGAAGACGCGGACGTGCTGCTCTTCCCCGCTACAAGGGAGGGCTGGGGCATCGTAGCCATTGAAGCCGCAGCCCACGGTGTTCCTACAGTTGCGTATGACGTGCCGGGGGTACGCGACGCAGTCGAGGCCGGAGTTAGCGGCGAGCTCACGCGCTGCGATCCAGCGGCTCTGGCTGATGCAGCCATTCGTTTGCTACGCGACGGCGATCGATGGCGCGCCCTCTCCTTGGGGGCTCGATGCCGTGCCGAAGCTCACACGTGGGAGACAACGACCGACGCTATTCTCCATCTGCTCGAGGCTGCGTCTCCCCCCGCATCGACGTCAACGTTTTCCTTAAGCCACACGACAACGCGATCAAGGCAATGAATCGGCTCCGTTCCGACCGGGTAAGCCGTAGGGTCTGCCCAAGTTCTCACGAATTTAGCTTGACCAGGGGCCTGACGGGATGCCCAACCAATGGCCATCACCAAAGTGGGTACCAGCCGATCGACGCGGGATCGCTGTCAGTCTGCCGCTGGGTGCAAAGGAAGCAGCTGCCGCGCGAGGCGGCCCGACCGTGAAGGTAGTCAAACCTTGGGTAGCAAATCAACGGAGAGGCCAACCGCCAAGCCGCGCCGTCGTCACAACTTTTCATGACTCTGGCGGACAAATCCGGCCGCGAATCCGGCGTCATAAACGCCGGCAGGCCCTCATTGCGCGGCGTACTCAGCGCTCCTCGCTCTGGGCATATCCCGACACGCTGAGACGCGCGCGACGCTGGGCAACTGGATTGGGCTTGGGAGCGCTTGGACTTTTGAGTATAGCAAGCAATCCTTCAGCTGCCGCCGCCCTAGCGATGATCGCGTTTCTACTCCTGGCAGCCGCCGCGGCCTGTCTGCTCACGGAGCTAGTAGCCTCTCGACGCTACGCAACCGTACAGCCGTTGATACGGCCGGCGACCGCTACCTCACGCGAATGGGCACTCGCATTCGCGATAACTGCACTAACAAGTGGCGGTATGGTCCAAACGTGGTTCCATCCGGGAACGGTGATCGCCGGGGGCGATGTGACGCCTCCGGTCGGCAGTTTAAACTTCGCGAACGTATTCAGCTCCTGGCTGCCAGGCAACCTCGGAGCACCGAATAGTCGCGCCGGTGAATTCCCGTCTACTGCGATTGTTGGCCTAATAAGTCACACGCTCGGTGATACTGGCCTCGGTCAGAGAGTATTTTACACGCTCCTGTTCGTGGGCGCGGGCGCCTCTGCCCTGGCCCTCTTGCGTGTTCTAGGCGTTCGTCCCGTGCCGGCGACCGTCGGCGCTCTTCTGTACATCCTGAACCCCTACGTCTTGAGTGAGGTCGGGTTCAATCCGGTATTCATAGCGGCGCTGGTGCTGCTCCCGGCACTACCCGCCTGTATTCTTGCCGCTGGTCGCAATAGTCTCCCGTGGTATGTGGCGATCTGCCTGTTGGGGCTTAGCGCCCCGCTGGTTGGATATGCATACGAGAACCCGCCACTGGTATTGATGCTTATCGCGGCCATCTTCGCTGCGCCGACACTTGGGCTGGCGCTATATGGTCGGCAGGTGGCCCAACGCTCGCTGATCGTTGCGGCCGCTGGGGGGTCGGTGATGCTAGCCGCCTCGGCATACTGGATCGTTCCTTCGGTATTCCAGCTTCACGACGTGGCCAGCTCTCAGTTGTCAACCCTGAGCGCGTGGTCGTGGACCGAGCAACGAGCCACATTGGCCAACGCCTTCTGGCTCAACACGATCTGGTCTTGGAACTTTGCGGAATATCTGCCCATCGCGAGTGCCTACAGTGCGTTTCCCCTGTCACTCGCACGCTTTCTCCTTCCCATAACGGCGTTTGCGGCTCTCGGCCTCGCTCGTACTGACGGCGACTTCAATCGACGCGCGGCCACAATCGCCGCAGGGACCGCGCTCGGGGCGTTGATTCTTGTTCTGTTTAGCACCGGGACGAACCTTCCTGGATCAATAGTCTTCGATCCCCTATATTCCCTCCCCCTCGGTTGGCTATTGCGTGAGCCGGGACGCTTCCTGATGGCAGCTGCCCTTGGTTACTCCATCCTCGCTGTGCTGACCATCGGCATGGTCGGCGACCGCCTGGGGTTCATACTGCTAGGCCGCTTCGCGAAGCTCCGCCTGGCAGCGCGACAGCGTCCGTTTCGAATCCTTGGCGCCATGGCAATAGCTAGCGGCGCCCTTGTCGTAGGCGGCGTGGCGTCATTCCCCATCGCAAACGGCGAGGTGGTTCCAGACAACCGCCCGCTGCTTCCGCCTCTTCATGTTTCGGTACCCAGCTACTGGCCCGAAATGGCAGCGGCGATAGATTCTTCGCCAGCCTCAGGTTCAGTGGTTGTCTTGCCTGAGGACGACTTCTATCAGATGCCGTACACGTGGGGCTTTTATGGTGACGACGGATTCATCTCGCAGCTCATTACCCGTCCCGTCATCGATCCTGTCGCGGATGGCTATGCACCGGCGCCACCGCAACTGCGCTCAGCCGTCTCATTACTGTCGCAGTCACTGCTCGACCAAAATGCTTCGGAAACTCTCCGCCTGATGGATATTCTTCGCGCGCGCTTCGTTCTCGTTCGCGATGACATCGACGCGTCGTTCCCTGGGCGAGACATTACACCACCTGCCACTTTAGACACGGCGCTTGGGCACAGCCTTAACTTCAGGCTCGTCCGCCGCATCGGCGAACTCGCCCTATATCAACTGACGAGTACGCTGCCCCCACTCCTCGCCCACAACGTAGACGCGGTCACGATCAACGGTCCCACACCGGACTTACGTCTACTTCAGGTGCTCGCGGCTGACCAAGCGATCGTAAACTCGCGCCCGATGGCTGGGGTTCCGAGCATCACACAGCTGGATTTGGGGGCCTGGAACCAAACGCCCGGACACCTACACGAAACATTCACGGAATCGGCTGATCGTACATACCACCTGATCCTTCTGAGTGGCAACCGTGCAGCTAGCGTCGTTCCTGCCGCCGCCAACACGCTCAACGTCACGGGTCTCGCTGTTGGTGAATCGGTGGCCGGGAGTGGAACCAAGACCCTCACGCTGAACCTACCTACAGGTCCCAACATGCTCGGGACGCAGACATTCGGCGCGGGCTGGGCGCTCGGCGATTGCAACGACGTCCTGCCCATCACGCAGACAGGCATCAGCAGCTCCGTCCTGCCGAAAGCTGGGCCACTGGGAAGTGAAGCGGTCGAACTTCGTGCGAACCTCGATATCGGATGTATGTCCAGGGGCTTGAGCGACGTAGCGCCGGGCGCATCGATGATGATATCCCTCTACGTCCGGCACATCAGCGGAGCGCCCCCACGGCTATGCCTCTGGCAGATCGACGTGAACTCGTGCGCTCCGCTACCCGATCTGCCGCTAAGCGGCACGTGGCAGCGTTATGTTGCCGTCGTGCAGCCTCCGCCGCAGGTTCACTCCTTCGCTCTGTACCTCTATGCAGATAGTGACCCGTCGTCCACCCGGACAGTCAACGATTACTCGGACGTTAACATCGTCCAGATCTCTGGTGCCTATGACTTTGCGCTCTTAGGGCAACCGATCCGGCCGGACAGCTCCGTTGCGCTTGACGTCCTTCACCAGAACAGCAACTCGCAGTGGATCGGGACTCCGACTGATGAAGGTCGCACTACCGTCGATGGCCTGCTGCTTGGCTGGATCCGACCAGCGAGCGATCAGGTCGCCAATGTCCGATATACGCCTGCTGCCACCGTCGCGCTGGCTCAGGTCATTTCCATTTCTGCAATCTCAGCGAGCGTCTGCCTAGCCATCGCAACTTTTGCCACCATCAGATGGATGTCACGGCGCCTGCGCCACCGAAAGTGAGCTCTTGTCAATTCTTGTGGAAATTCTTCTAGGCGAGTCGGTGAATTGAGCTACGCGGCGACACCCTCCATGTTCGGTTGACGTTGCAGCTTGCCGTCGACGAAGCGTTCGCCGGCGAGCAGGAGGAGGAGTTGGTTGGGGCCGTTGATTGCACGCCAATCAGGCTCAGCCGGGTGACCAACCTGGAGACCAGGTAGAGCGCGTTCTCGCGCACCCGCATGCGCTTGGCCCCGTTGGTGCGCAGGCGCACGCCGGAGAAGATGCTCTCGAGGCAGGGCGCTGGTGGCAACGCGGAGTGATGATCCTCGGCCAGGAGGAGAGGGTCGCGTTGGCGCCCTGGTGGCGGTAACGCCCGGCCGCAACAAGCGACGGCAGCCCGGTTCGCGGGGCGCCGAACAGCGGGTGCAGTATCTCCGAGGCGTCGGGTGCGTGCTGGCCGGGTAGCTGCGCGCCCGGGCGCCCACCTCCGGCACGGGTGCGGCGCCGCTCCGCCATTGCCCGGACGTACACGGCAGCACAGAAAGGTCCGGGGTAGGGAGCTACGGCGTCGGTGGGCGCATCGCCGCGAAGTAGCCACGCAGCCCGCTCGCCTCTGGGTCTAAGCGAACCTCGAAACCCGCACTTTCAAGCATCCGCTTCAGATCCGACGGCCCACGGTGGTCCACCGTTTCGAACTCACCGACGATCCGGGCGATGTGCGGCAGAACTTCAAATGAGCCTTCGAAGATGTCGTACTCGGACCCCTCGCAGTCGACCTTTAGTACGTCCACGCGTTCGAAGCCATGCCTGCGGAGGACATCGGACAGTGTCTGCACGGGTACCTCGAGACCGGGGCCGCCCGCCCGCACCCGTCCGGTGACCGTGGCACCCGATGTGTCAAGCACAGCGGTGCCGCGCTCGCGTCCTAGCGCCACCGCCTCGACGATGATGCGATCCTCTAGGCCGTTCCGCGCTATGTTGGCGCGGAGTAACCGTGCCGCATCCCGCGACGGCTCGACTGCGAGAATGCGGGCGTTGGGCGCCTAACTCGCGTACCACAACGTTGCCATTCCGACGTTGGCTCCAATGTCGACAATGGTGCGCACGGTCGACCAATCGAGACCGGGGATGTCGTACGAGAGCGTCACGAACACTTCGAGAAAGGGCGCGAACTCATCGGCGCGGCACTCGATCTCCATCCCGTTGCGCACCTGCAGCAGCATCCGGCGTCGGGAAAGCCGGCTGCGCATGAGGAGGTTGTTGGGTGGGAGATAGCGGTTGGGGGACACCAGCGATCCAAGCGGCGCGACAGTGGGCCAGTTGCGGAGCTGCCGTCGCGTGTCGTGGAAGAGCGTCCTGAGGTTGTGGATCTGCATGTCGAGCCCCGTGTCTTACGCTACCCGGGACGGCGGGCGGAAGGCCTTTGCCCCGCCAGGCAGCCTCGGCGCAGTGCCCGGATACGAATGCTGCGGTGGACGAGTCGGAGGCTTGGCACGGTTACGGTCCTTCCAGGTGCGGTCCGCGGACGCTGACACGAGTCTACTCAACGCGCGGTGGGGCTTGTCGCTCGGGAACTCCCTGCGGCGCGTCCACGCCCGCCGGGTCGAGGCGCATCGCGTTAGAAGTCATTCGCATGACCGTCGTTGCTGGCCCAACAGGAATCTGCCTTAGTTGACCGCGTCCCGTCGGCGTGGTGGGCATCACGCTCAAAGCGAAGAGGACCGTTGCCAGATGTCTTCGCTCTCTTCACGCACCAACCATTTCGTCAACGCTCTTGGTGGTCGACCACTTCTCGACCGACAGTACCCCAGATATCGCTCGCCGGATGGCTGATGTGGTGCTCGGCGGGCTGCCCGGGCTGACGACGCCTCCGCCCTTCTTTCGGCACAGCGCAACTTCGGAGCCGCACATCTCGATACCGACAGTCGCATAACATTGGATCGACCTTGCTTGCGGAGGCCGTGGCTTCTCATGTACCCACACCCGTGGAAAGGAGCATGCCTCTTCGCGCTCAACGGCGGTGAGACACTGGCCGTCCTTCTCAAGGTCGTCCAAACATCGCTGTCGGCGGACATTGCCAACGCGAGGCGCTCGGCACCGGTAAGTCAACGCGTCTTGTCCGGGCAGCCGCGCGTCTGAACGACCGCCCGTCAGATGAGAACCTGGAGCTGATCCATGGCCAGCAACCTTTGAGATGCCTGGCCGCCCGTCAAAGAGGCGACCGTCGATCGGGCTGCGGACGTAACCGCGTCACACGCGTGGAACCCGCCACTCGATTCATAGGAGGGATCCGGTACCATTCCCGCATTGTGGTGTGCGCCCGATCGGGCGCTTGGACAGAGGCCGAAGCGTTTCAGGGAAAGGAGGCTATGTGGGGGTAGCGCGGCGTGTCTCCCACCCTGCGTGCGCCCTCACTCCGCGGGAGCAGTTGCGCCGAGTGCCGGGTCACTAGAGGTGAACGACAACTGGCATCTGCCTCAAACTTCGCCCCCCGAGCCACGGGCCCGGGCTCGGGGGGCGGCGAGCCGGGGTGTAGACCGTCGAGGTTTCGCGCGTGGAGCGGTGGCCCGCAGGACCCTCGGATCGGCGGTCCTCGTCATTGGAATGCTCTGGCTCGCGGGCATGCTCCCAGCCGGGCAGGCAGCAATTGCCAGTGCGGCGGGCGTGGCTCGGGCACTCGCCAGCTCCGGAGCGACCCGTACATCGGCCTCGTTCGTCGCGGCACCTCCGCCGCACGTCATGGTCGTCGTGGAAGAGAACCAAGAGTCCACCAGCATCATCGGCAACTCGAACGCGCCGTATATCAACAGCCTCGCGACGAAGTATGCGTCGGCGACGCAGTGGTACTCGGTCGAGCACACCAGTCAGCTCGACTATATGGATCTGCTCACCGGCGCCAACCAGAATTGTTGCGCGGGCGCTCCGTATTCCGCAACGACGCTGGTCGACGAGTTGCACGCCAAAAGCACTCCCATACCATGGAAGGCATACATGGAGAACATGCCTTCCAATTGCACCAAGCTCGCGGACACCACCGGCCTCTACCAGAATACTCACAACCCTTTCCGCTATTTCACCAAATACACAACCAACTCAGGCGGATGGTGCAGCACTACTAACCAGAACACTGAGGGAGTGCTGACGTACCCGGCTGGCGGTGTCGTGTCTGCTCTGACCGGCACCAATGCGCCCGACTTCGTGTGGATCACGCCCAACGATTGCAATGACATGCACGGTGACACCACCACCGGTTCCACCTGCACGAGCAGCACCAGCAGTCAGCTCATCACAGCCGGCGATACGTGGCTGTCAACCAACATCGCCCCGGTCATCAGCTCGACGTGGTTCAAGCAGAACGGCGTCATCATCATCACCTGGGACGAAGGGACGTCCGGTAAGGGATGCTGCGGCCTGACTTCCCCGGGCGGCCATATCGCGACCATCGTGGTCACGTCCAACAACCAGGGCCTGGGCCAGTTCACGGGAATCGGCGACCACTTCGGCACGTTGGCGGCGATCGAGAAGGCGTACGGGGTCGCACTCCTCGGCGGCTCTGCGAGCTCGGTCAACGGTGACCTGACCGGGGCGTTTGGCCAATCGCCGAGCAACTTCCTCTCGCCGGAGGATGCATCGTTCGAGAGTGGGACGGTGGGAACGTGGGCTCCCTGGAGCAACAGCACGCTGGCCAACTCGACAGCGCACGCACTCGACGGAACGCATTCGCTCGCAATGACCTCTGCCGCTGCTGGGTATGCGTACGCCTACTCGCTGGGGCCTTCGTACTACACCATTTCGCCCAGCACGTCGTACAGCTTCCTTGCCTCGATGTTCTCCGGTACGGCTGCTCGGACAGGTTACCTACAGTTGGAGTGGTACGACGCGACGAAGACCGTCATCTCGGAGTCCAGGTCCGGAGGGTCTTCGCTCAGCACTTCCGCCTGGACGTCTCTCTCGTACACGACGACGTCCCCCAGCAACGCTGCGTTCGTCCTTCCGATCGTCATTGCGGGGTCGGCAGCGGGCGCAGGTGAGATCACCTACATTGACGCGCTCAGCCTCGCCCCGGCCGCAGCGACAACCAACCTGCTTTCGCCGGAGGATGCATCGTTCGAGGGTGGGACGGTGGGAACATGGGCTCCCTGGAGCAACAGCACGCTGGCCAACTCGACAGCGCACGCACTCGACGGAACGCATTCGCTCGCAATGACCTCTGCCGCTGCTGGGTATGCGTACGCCTACTCGCTGGGGCCTTCGTACTACACCATTTCGCCCAGCACGTCGTACAGCTTCCTTGCCTCGATGTTCTCCGGTACGGCTGCTCGGACAGGTTACCTACAGTTGGAGTGGTACGACGCGACGAAGACCGTCATCTCGGAGTCCAGGTCCGGAGGGTCTTCGCTCAGCACTTCCGCCTGGACGTCTCTCTCGTACACGACGACGTCCCCCAGCAACGCTGCGTTCGTCCTTCCGATCGTCATTGCGGGGTCGGCAGCGGGCGCAGGTGAGATCACCTACATTGACGCGCTCAGCCTCGCCCCGGCCGCAGCGACAACCAACCTGCTTTCGCCGGAGGATGCATCGTTCGAGGGTGGGACGGTGGGAACATGGGCTCCCTGGAGCAACAGCACGCTGGCCAACTCGACAGCGCACGCACTCGACGGAACGCATTCGCTCGCAATGACCTCTGCCGCTGCTGGGTATGCGTACGCCTACTCGCTGGGGCCTTCGTACTACACCATTTCGCCCAGCACGTCGTACAGCTTCCTTGCCTCGATGTTCTCCGGTACGGCTGCTCGGACAGGTTACCTACAGTTGGAGTGGTACGACGCGACGAAGACCGTCATCTCGGAGTCCAGGTCCGGAGGGTCTTCGCTCAGCACTTCCGCCTGGACGTCTCTCTCGTACACGACGACGTCCCCCAGCAACGCTGCGTTCGTCCTTCCGATCGTCATTGCGGGGTCGGCAGCGGGCGCAGGTGAAGTCACCTACATCGACGAGACCAGCCTTGCCCCAGGCACCAGCACAGTCTGGACTCCCTAACCCGGACGTCAGTCCCAACATAGGAACTTGAGTCGGCTTGATCACGTCGATCGGGGTGGTCGTCATCACCCTCAACGCTGAGAGAACTGTTGAGCAATGCCTTCGTTCTCTTCGTTCGCAGACCATTGTGTCGACTATTGTTGTCGTTGACTATTTTTCGACTGACGGAACCCACGATATCGCTCGTCGGATAGCAGATGTTGTGCTGATAGGCCCCACTGGGCTAACAACACCGCCGCCCTTTTTTTCCGCGCAACGCAACTTCGGTGCCGCGCATCTAGATACCGAGCTCGTTGCTTTCATCGATGCCGACATGGTGCTGGAGCCGACAGTGCTCGAGGAAGCCGTGATGGAGATAGAGCGGGGATGTGGGGGCGTCACAATTCCGGAGCGCACCGTGGGTGAGGGATTTTGGACCTCGATCCGCGCCTTCGAGCGCAGCTTCTACCTGCACAGCAACGTCGAGTGCGCGAGAGTGTTCACCCGCGATATCTTCAATCGCGTCGGGGGCTTCGACGAAGGTCTGCCAACGAAAGAGGACGTCGACTTGCACATGCGAGTTGCGGCAGTATCGGCCATGGGCCGTACAACTTCGTTCATAAACCACGATGAGGGCCGAACCAGTTTCCGAAGTCTTATCAAAAAGAAAGCGGTTTATGCGGCTGGAATGGAGGCGTTTATCACGAAGTATCGCGGTGCGGCGGTGTCGCACACGCTTGATCGCCCCTACTTTCGGAGGCCGTGGCTACTCATCTATCCAAGTCCGTGGAAAGGGGCATGTCTTATCGCCCTCAAGGGCGGCGAGGGCATGGGCGTCGCCCTCAAGGTCTTTCAAGATCGATATAGGCGGAGGAGCGCGCGCTGGCGGGATAGCGCCTAGGTTGCGGCGATTCCAAGTTGAGGCGACAGTCGTGCTCATCTCGGGCGCATTTTCGCGCACCGTACACTGGCCGACCCGGCATAGCGCTGAAGTTGGGACTGCGAGTGTGGCGCGCTCGAAGTTGTGGTAGGCGAGATAGTCTTGGATATCGCGCGAGGCGTGCTTTTGGGAGACACGGAGCGCGCGAAGCGGCGTTCGCTAGAATTCTTCGCCCGCCACCACCTCCTCCGCCCGTGGCATCTCGAATCGGAAAAGCGACGCCCCGGTCAGGTGGTACCGGCGGCGGGCAAACAGGTAGCAGACCCAGCCGATGACGGTGTTGAGGCCCTTGTCGGCCAGGCGCTGCATCACGCTGATCGCGGTTGCGAGGTCGAAGCTCACGCCGAGCAGGACCAGCAGCCCCGCGGTGCTCGCCTCGACCGCGCCGAGTCCGCCCGGCGAGAAGCTCAACCACGCAGCCCCCTGGGTCACCGCGTAGACGAAGCCGGCGCTCGTCCAGCTCAACTTGCCGGGGTCGACCGCCTCAGCGACGGCCCAGAGCAGGGTCACCGCCATCGCCGCCTGTGCGGCGCTGAGCGGCAGGTATCGATACGTGTCCACATGCCGGAAGAGCGCGCGTGTGTCGCGCTGCAGAACGTCGACCGCAGGGCGGATGCGCTTGAGCACCGGCACCCGTCCGATGATGCGACGCACCCGCGCGTACAACCTTTCGACGGTCAGCATCGCGACGATCGCGACCACGAACAGCATCGGCACCACCACCGCGATCGCGATGAGGTGGAGACCGAGCGCCTTGGGCAGTGCGAGCGCGAAGAGCATGAACACGAACAGCAATTCCTGCACGGTTTCGCTGGCGACCACGGCGCCGAGGTGCACGCCTGCCGCCTTCGACACGAGCAGCGCGCGGGTCAGCTCACCGAGCGGGAGGAGCGCCGTCGCCTGCCCGGTCTCGGTGAGAAACACCGTGTCCCGCAATGGAAATTTGATGCCGAGCGCACGGTTCAGCGTCCACCACCGCACCCCCTGGACGGCATAGAAGCCGACCGCGAGCACGACGACGAGCGGTATGTAGATGAGGTTGAACCGCTGGAAGGCGATGCCGATCTTGTGCGGATCCGCATATACCAGCAGCGCCGCGATGGCTCCGAGCGCGAACAGCAGCGGGATGTATGCCACCCAGCGGCGTCGTGAACGAGGCGCCACATCGGACTCGTCGTGATCAAGCTCGTCCCGCGAGCGCTGCTCGTCGGGACGGGCAGCCTCCGTCACCACGCGTCGATGGTATGCCCAGACCCGCCGCGAAGCGCGCCGGGCGGCTATCCGTCAGTCCGGGGGCGTGCCTCCCGGCCATGGGAGTGCGGCAAAGCCGATCGTCCCCGGGCCAGTGTGCGCGCCGAAGATCGGGCTCAACGGCAGGCTCTCGCAGCGAACCACGTGGATCGCCTCACTCAGGTGTACCGCGAGGTCGGCGGCTTCGTCGGCTGCGTCAGCGTGGAAGACCATCAGCCACTGGGGCCCGGGACCGAGCTCGTCGACGGCCACGCGCACCAGTTGACGGATCGCGCCGCCGGCGGTGCGCGTGAGGCCTACCCTGCCGGTGCTGCCTCCCTCGACGAGGCGGAAGACTGGGCGGACCCGCAGCGTGTTGGAGATCCCGGCGAGGAGCGCCGGGACTCGCCCCGTCCTGGCGACGTACGTCAGCGTCGCCAGGGCGCCGTACACGCGGACCTGGTCGCAGGCGGTGCGGATCGCCGTCGCCCAGGCGCCGGCGTCCTCGGTCGTCTCGGCGAGGTTGGCGGCCCACCGCGCGATCAACGAGAACCCAGCCACCGCTGTCCCGGTGTCGATGACCGTGACCCGGCGCCGCCCCTCCTCCGCCTCGAGCATGCCGGCGGCGAGGTTAGCGGTCGAGTGCATCGCACTCCAGCGCTCCGGGATGGTGAGGCACAGGATCGAGTCGGCGTCACTCCGCCGGAACACGTCCAGGTACGCCCCCGGCGACGGCGTCGACGTCGCGCTCACCCCCCCGCCGCGGAGCGCGGCGTAGAACGCCGCGTACGCAGCGGTATTCCCGTCATCGACGAACTCCCGGCCCCCGACGGTGATCCGCTGGGGCACGACCGCAATACCCCGCTCCAGGTCCTCCTGGAGCGCGGCACCGCCATCCACGACGAGCGCTCTATCCCTCACCGCCGCCTACCGTACACAAGCGCCCATGATTGTCGGCGTCATGATCTCCCCGTGGGTTGTCGCGGGCTGGTGCCTCGGTGCCTACCTCATCGGCGGCCTGCCGGTCGGCTGGCTGCTGGTGCGCCGCAAGCGCTATGGGCTCGACCTGCGCCATTTTGGCAGCGGCAACATCGGCACGAGCAACGCGTACCGGCATGCCGGCGTCGACATCGCGGTGATCGTCGGCCCGCTCCAGTTCGCCCAGGGATTCCTGCCGGTGCTGGCGGCGCGCCTCGCGGGGCTGCCGCTCACCGCGGCGATGCTCATCGGAGTCTGCACGGTGGCCGGCAACGGCTGGCCGGTGTACATGCGCTTCAACGGCGGGCGCGGGGTCGCTGTGGCCACTGGTGCCATTGCGGCGCTCTCGGTCGCCGGGCTGATTGCGCTCCTGATGTGTTTCGCCTGGGGGGCCATTCGCGGCCGGATCGCCATCGCGGTGATGGTGGGGTTCGTCCTGCTCCCCGTGGTCGCGCTGGTCTTTGGTGGTTCCGACGGATGGATCCTCGGCGGCGGCTGCCTAGCGATTCTGGTGCTGCTCCTGCTCCGCCGCCTCGAGGGGCTTCCCCGCGACGCGCGCACCTACGGGCATTTCTGGCGGCGCGTGTACCAGCGTCTCGTCTTCGATGAGCGCCCGGGCCGGCCGCTCATGGGTCCGCGCACGGATCCCGGCGCGAACACGCTGCGCCACTGAGCGGGCGCGTCGCGGTCAAGGCTCGTAGATCTCGCCAAAGGGGTACCACCACTCCGGGCTGCGCCGGATCGCCGCCTCCAGCCCCGTCGCGATGCGTTGCGTGACCTCGGCGTCAGTATCCGCGGGCCCGATGACCACCGGCGGGTGGACGACCAGGCGGTAGAGCCCGCGATATCGCCAGCAGTCGACGGGCAGGACCGGCACCTTTGCCACCCGCGCGAGCCATGCGGCGGCGGTGCTGAAGCCAACCCTGCCACCGCAGAAGTCGACCACAACGGTCTCGCCTCGGTCGGGGATGTCGCTGAGGATGGCGGCGAACCTGCCCCGACGCACCGCCCGGATGAGCCTGCGCGCCGCGTTCGACGACACCAGCACCTCGAGATCCTGGCGCCGCCTCGCCCACGCGGCGATCCGGGTGACCAGGTCATTGCCGACGGGCGCCATCACGGCGGTCACGCGCAGGCCGGACGCGAGCCCGCACCCCGCGGCGACGTCCCAGCTCCCGAAGTGGGCGAGCGCGAACACTCCCCCGCCGTGCTCCTCGATCGCCGCGTGGGCGTTCTCCAGCCCGTAGGCGCGGAAATGGCGGTGCATCGCGTGCGCCGGGACCCCGTACTGCCAGACGAAGTCGACCGACGTTCGCGCGTAGTTTCGGAAGGACGCGAGGGCGCGCCGGCGCGCGGCTCGGGCATCGAGGCCGGGATCGAGGCGCCGGTGGTTCGCGGCGCAGCGGCGCCGGCTCGCGGGCGAGCCCGCGTACACGCAGGTGCCGATGACATCGCCGAGTGCGTACCGGCCGGGGCCGAGCAGCCGGAGGCCCAGGCTCGCCGTCCACATGCAGGCGCGAAGGGCTCTCGAGGGGGGCTCGAGCAGCGTGTCCGGCGTCAAAGCACCTTGCGTGCCTGGTCCGGCTGGAGCGCGACGTGGTGCTTGGCGATGATCTCGCGCACCGTTCCGCTCTGGGCGCGCATCACCAGGCTGTGGGTCTCAGCCCACCAGTTGTGGTAGCGAACGCCGCGAAGCAGGCCCCCACCGCTGATGCCGGTCACCGCCACGCTCACCTCGCGTCCGGGGACGAGTTGCTCCATGCTCAGCAGCGCCTCCGGGTCGTAGCCCGCCTCGCGCATCGCCGCGGCCTCGTCCTCGTGGCGCACCCACGGGCGGCACTGCAGCTCGCCGCCGAGGCAGCGCATCGCACAGGCGGCGACAATCGCCTCGCGCGTCCCACCCGACCCGATCATCACGTCGATTCCGGAGCCGGGCCAGGCTGCCATCATGGCCAGACCCACGTCGCCGTCGCTGACGATGGCGACGCGCACGCCCAGCGCACGCAGCCGCTCGAGGAGCGCCTGGTGGCGCGGCCGGTCGAGGAGGACGACGGTGAGGTCCTGCACCTGCACGTTCATTGCGAAGGCGACGCGGCGGAGGTTGTTCTCCGGGGTGTCACTGATGTCGACCGCGCCCCGCGCCTGCGGGCCGACCGCGATCTTGTGCATGTAGGCGACCGGCGGTGGCAGCAGGATGCCGCCAGTCTCAGCGACCGCGGCCACGCTGAGCGCCTGGCTCAGGCCTCCGGCGACCAGGCTGATGCCGTCGACCGGGAGCACCGCGAGGTCAACTCGGTCGCGACCGGCACCGATCGTCCTGCCGGCGAGCAGGCGGCTGCTGGAGCCCTCCGGGCCGATGACGATGCGGCCCTCGAAAGGCATCCCGGCCAGCGCCTCCTCCATCACCATGTGGCCGGCGTCGCGGGTGCCGGCCTTGTCACCGCGCCCGAGCCAGCGGCCCACCGAGAGGGCCGCCGCCTCGGTGGCTCGCAGGAGCTCGAGGCCGCGGTTGCGACCGCGTATCAACCTCGCCTCGGCCGGGGCGCCGCTTGCCGCCATGCTCATGGCTTGCAGCGTACCCGGCGGCTACATGATCCCGATGATTCCGACGTTCGAGCCGTTGGGGGTCAGGCGGGTGACCGACATCGTGTTGGGGTTCACACCCACCAGCCACGAATTCGCGCCGGACGCGGACGTGACCGAGCCGAAGATGACCCCGCCCGACCAGGCGGAGGGGACGAAGTCGCCCATCGCGCGGCTCACCGTGGTGCCGGTCGCGATGTTCATGAGCCGGAGGGTCGCCGTGATCGGCCCGCCGGCGCCCTGGCACTGATCCTCAGTTACCGGGATGGTGATGTAGGCGAGCCGGCTGGCGTCATCGGAGAACAGTGCGTCGCCGGCGAAGTTCTTGCCGGAGAGGGCGTAATTGTGGATGACGGTGCCGCCGGACGAGAAGCGGATCGCGTCCGTCTCGTAGGGGCCGTCGAAGCACACCGCCTCGAGGTTGGGGCCGATGTCGCTGAGCGGGCACGAGGTGCTGGCGGTCACCGTGGTCTCGCCGAGCGAGACGGGATCGATGACGGCCGAGTACGCCGACTGCATCTGCATGTCGAAGCTGCCGCAGCCACAGCCGCCCGTCGGCACGCGAGCGAAGGCGATGCCGGCAGCCGTCCAGTTGACCAGGTAGTAGTCCCAGCCGGACTGACCGGACCACGGATCGGCGGCGGTCGCGACACGGTCGCCGATCACCTTGGCGGGGGCACCCGGGTGCACCACGACGATCTTGTTCCGGATCGAGTAGTTGCCCGGGTCGGGGTTCAACGTGTCGGAGGTTGCGTACGCGTAGGAGCTGCCGTCCGGTCCGATGAGGACGCTGCTCGCATCACTGGGAACGAGCCCGAGCTTGCGGACGGTACCCGAGACGCTGAGCTCGTACTCCGCGCCGTTGGCGGTCCAGTAGGCGCCACCGGCGCCGGCCGCGGTCATCCAGGTCTGAGTCGGGTTGATCTTGGTCCTGGCGACCACGGCGCCCGACGGGGTCATGATCTCCAGCCACTCGCTGGTGCTGCCGGTTCCGACCGTCGCGACAAGGTAGGTCGGTGTGGGCGCGATCATCCTCAGCGGGCGGGTCAGGTGCTCCGGCGCAATCGCGGGTGCGGACGCGGGGAGTGATATGGAAACGGTGGTTGTCTTGGGAGCGTGTGCGGTCGCCAGTCCGCATCCAGAGAGGACAAGCACTGCGGCCGGAATGCCAAGTGCGGCGCGGGTCGGGATCATCGAATGTGCCTCCGTCAACCTTATTGAGTGACGGTGCAACGGACCCCCGCACGGGCGGTTTCGCGTAACTAACTTTCCCGGACGCGCGTTGCGGGCCGGCTCAGACCGGGCTGGTCGTCTCCGTGGGAACGCCGGCGACGCCGGCGACGTCGACGGTCGTGACCGGCTGCTCGCCGAACTTCGGGTCCCGGGTGGCCGCGTCCATGAACGCACGGAAGAGCGGATGCGGGCGGCCGGGACGCGAGCGGAACTCGGGATGGAACTGCGAGCCGACGAAGAACGGGTGGTCGCGAAGCTCGATGATCTCCACCAGCCTGCCATTCGGCGAGGTGCCTGAGAACACGACGCCCGCCGCCGCGAGCGCGTCGCGGTAGTGGTTGTTGAACTCGAAGCGGTGACGGTGGCGCTCGTACACCACCGGTTCCCCATACGCCTCGGCGGCGCGCGTCCCGGGGGTGAGCTTGCACGGATACACGCCGAGCCGCATGGTGCCACCCTTCTCCTCGATGTCGCGCTGCTCGGGAAGCAGATCGATGACCGGGATCGATGTGAAGGCATTGAACTCGGTCGAGTTCGCGTCAGAGCCGTCGAGAACCTCGCGGGCGATATCGACGACGGCACACTGCATACCCAGGCAGAGCCCGAGGTACGGAATCAAATGTTGCCTCGCGAATCGGGAGGCGAGCACCTTGCCTTCGATGCCGCGATGGCCGAAACCGCCGGGGACGACGATGCCGTCGACACCCTCGAGCGGGCTCATGTCCTCGTCAAGCTGCTCGCTGTTGACCCACACCAGATCGAGGTCCGCGCCGCAGTGCACCGCCGCATGGCGCAGCGACTCGATGACGCTGATGTAGGAGTCCGGCATCTCGACGTACTTGCCCACGAGCGCAATGCGGACGCTCGGCTTGGGGGCGGCGATGCGCGCGCAGAGGTCCTTCCACTCGGTGAGGTCCGGTGGGGTGGCGTCGAGGTTGAGCAGCTGCACGATGTAGTCGCCCAGGCCCGCGTCTTCGAGCATGAGCGGCACCTGGTAGATCGAGCTCGCGTCCGGGACGTTGATGACCGCGCGCATCTCAACGTCACCGAAGAGCGCGATCTTCTCCTTGAGCGGTTCGCCGATCGGATTCTCGCTCCGCGCGATGATCGCGTCCGGCTGGATGCCGATCGAGCGCAACTGGTTCACCGAGTGCTGGGTCGGCTTGCTCTTGAACTCCTCGCTGGCGTTCACGTACGGCACCAGGGTCAGATGCACGTAGCACACGTTGTTGCGCCCCACGTCCTTCTTCATCTGGCGGATGGCTTCGAGGAAGGGCAAGGACTCGATGTCTCCGACCGTGCCGCCGACCTCGACGATCACGACATCCGGTTGCGGCAGCTCATTTTCGGCCACTCGGAGGATGCGATGCTTGATCTCGTTGGTGATGTGCGGGATCACCTGCACGGTGCCACCGAGATAGTCGCCGCGGCGCTCCTTGGCGATCACCGACGCATAGATCTTGCCGGTGGTGACGTTGCTCGCCTTGCTCAACGCGACGTCGACGAAGCGTTCGTAGTGACCGAGGTCGAGGTCGGTCTCGGCGCCGTCGTCGGTGACGAAGACCTCGCCGTGCTGGTAGGGCGACATCGTGCCCGGATCGACGTTGAGATAGGGGTCGAGCTTCTGCATCCCGACGTGCAGGCCACGCGCTTTGAGGATCGTGCCGATCGAGGCGGCGGTGATTCCCTTGCCGAGTGAGGAGACGACTCCGCCTGTCACGAACACGAACTTCGCCATGCGCAGAGCCTCCCGGGGTGGTTTGAGCGATTGTATCAGCAGGTTGCTCCGGCGGCGTACCGATGTTCGAAGATCACGATCCTCCGGCTCTTGCCTCGAGAAAGACCACCCGGGTCTCGTCGCTCTCGCCCGTCGATCCGGTGAGCACGAGACGGGGTTGCGCTTCCCACGCACCGTCGGCGAGCCCCATCTCCTGGGCGAACTTGCCGACCGGGTCGTACTCGCCGGCGTCACCGGCGCCGAAGCGTGCGGGCACGACGATGCTCGGCTCCACCGCGTTGACGAGCTTGGCCGCCTCGATCGCTCCGAGGGCGTCGCCTCCGCCGACCGGGATGACCAGGACATCGACGTGGCCGAGGCTGTCGATCTCGTCCTCGGTGAGCTGGCGGCGCAGGCGGCCTGCCGCCACAACCCGCACGTCATCGACCGCGACGCGCATGACCGTGGTCTCGCCGGCGGCCAGCCCGAGGATGCTGACGCCGCCGATCTCGAACTCGCCCGGCCCGCAGACCTCCTGGAGCTCACCGTCGCGGGGGCGCAGGGTCGCCGGATCGGTGGTTCCCTCGGTGCGGACGATGATGCCGAGCGTGCCCTTGGCGAGGCCCGGGAGCGCCGTCTGGGGTGGATCGATGACCACGGTCATCTCCCTTCCTCGAAGCCGGATGCACGAATGGCCGTGATACGTCAGTTCCATCAGAGTCCAGTGTGCCGTCTCGGGCGCATCAGCCGCTTCCGACGATGAGCTCGACGGTCCTGGATGCCCCGTTCCGATAGACGGTCAGGCTCACCTGCTGCCCCGGGGCGAGGCCGAGCACGGTCGGGTCGAACGGGTGGTCGGCATCGAGCCGCGTGCTCCCGACCGCGGTGACCACGTCCCCGGGGAGCAGACCGGCCGCGGCGGCCGGGCCACCTGCGGTCACCGAGAGAATCAGCGAGCCCACCGGCGCTCCCGCAGCCGCCGCGGTCGCGGGGTCGATCGTCTGGGACTGGGCGCCCAGCGCGGGCACCGCCGCGCTCGGGCCGCCGCCGGTTGCCGCGACCACGAGGGACGCCGCCGAGGTCATCGAGAGCGCGACCACACCCGGCGCCGCGTTCCCGGCATTCACGACCACACCGATCACGTTGCCGTTGCCGTCGAGGAGCGGCGCCCCGTCCTGGCGTGGATCCGGCGTCGCGTCGACGGTGAGCACGTCATGCAGGATCGGCTCGGTGTCCGGCAGGCTGATCGTGATGCCGACCGAGCTCACAGTCCCGGTGGCCAGCGTCACCGGCGAGAAGGGCGTGTGCCCCACGGCGATCGCCAGGTCGCCGACCCGGGGCGTCACGGTCGCGAAGGTCAGCGGGGTCAGTCCCTGCGCTCCGACAGCCTGGAGCAGGACCACGCCGTGAGTTCGGATCAGCCCGGACGATCGTGGCCGGATAGCTGTGCCCGTCGGCGGTGGCGATCTTCAGCGCGGCCGCACCGTGGACGGCGTGGATGCTCGACACGACCAGGCCGTTCGCCGAGACCACAAAGCCGTCGACGATCCCGGTGGGTCCTGCGAGCAGCGACCCCGGGGTCACCGGTTGGGTGACCACCTCGACGACCGAAGCGGACTTGGCCTGGGCGATCGAGCCTGCGGTGAGCCCGCCGCCACCGCTGCCGCCAGACCCCCCGACGATGGTCTGCTGGGTGACTCGCTCGACCGGGCCGAACCGCGCGTAGATCCCCCAGGCAGCGAGGCCGCCACCGACCAGGCCGATCACCGCACTCAGCACGACCGCTGCGATGAGCCGGTCGCGCGGCCGGGCCGCCGTGGTCATTCGGCGGGTGCCGCCGCCCGCTGTCTCAGATAGCGAACGATGCCGGCCGCATTGCTGTGCACGCCGTTGAGCACCTCGGCCCTCTCGCGGACACCCTCCGGCAGCGTCTCGGAATCCAGCGCGAACGCCTCCGCGAGCGCCGCCGCGACATCGTCGATACCCGCGTCCGCGGCGTCCTCGATCACCCGCTCGGCGACCTCGACCCAACCGCGGAGCATCGCCTCGGCTTCGGCAAGCGTGGCCTGCGCGTCGGTCACCGGACCGTAGTGGGTGAGCACCATGCGCTCCGGGCGCAGTTCCGCGAACCGCCGGATGCTGTGGACCGCCTGCTCGAGGTCGAAGTCGGGCGGCGGGGTCGCGGGCCGGAGCACCCCGATGTCGGGCAGCAGCACGCCGACCGCGTCGCCGACGAGCAGCGTCCCAGTGTGCTCGTCGAGAACCGCGTGGTGATGTTTGGCATGACCGGGCGAATCGACGAGGACCAGCCGCCGGCCGTTGCCCACATCGACGCGGAAGCCGTCGCCGGCTGCGATGAGACGATCCTCAGGGACCGCGGTCATCCGGCCGTACAGCCCGTCGAGGAGCGGTCCGTAGACGCGCGACGCGCTGTCGATGAGCCTGCTCGGGTCGACCAGGTGCCGCGCTCCGCGCTCGTGGACGACCACGGTGGCGGAGGGAAAGTCCTTCGCGAGGTCCCCGACCGCTCCGGCATGGTCGAGATGGATGTGGGTCACGATGATCCAGCGAAGGTCGAGCGGGCCGAGTCCGAGGGCGTCGAGCGCCGCGTGAACCGCGGGGACGCTGGACTGCGAGCCGGTCTCGACCAGCGCGGGCATCGGCCCGTCGATCAGGAACCCGGCGGTGAGCTGGTCCATGCCTCCGAGCAGCGTGTCGAGCTGATGGATCCCGGGCGCGATGTCAACCGCGTCAGCCATCGTTGCAGCCTCCCGCTACGGCGACGGGCTGGCCGACTGCTGGGCGAGCAACTTCTGCAGCGCCTGCAGATCCGCCTGGACCTTGGCCTCGTCGGCGCCGTACGCGGTGAAGTTGCCAGCCATCAGCGCCGCCTCGGCAGCCGAGTTGTCGGCGACGATCTTGCTGTCCAGGGCGATGATCTGCTGCTGAATCGTGCCGGTCGGGATGCTCGTCGGCGTCGGCGACGCGCCCGGGCTCGGCGACGCTGATGGCGATGTCGATGGTGACGGCGAGGGTGATGTGGTGCCGGTGCCCGCGGCGGGCAACGGCAGGCCGGGGACAGGCGCGCCGTTGTTGAGCAACGCCGCAACTGCGGCGGCGAACGACGTGCCCTGCTGCACGTTGCCCTGGTCGCCGACGATCACGTACTGCAACTGTGGGAACGCGGTGCCGCCGTTGGCGGCTGCGGTGACGTAAAGCGGCCGCACGTATAGGAACGAGTTGTTGTTGAACGGCAGGATGATCACGTTGCCGAGGGTGACCGTCGACCCGTGCTGATCGAGCAGGCTGATCTCCGAGCTGATCACCTGGTTGGTATTGATGTTGTTGTCGAACTGCAGCGGTCCCAGGACGTTGTCCGCGTTGTTGAGGCGGACCGAGACGAGCTGAGGTTCGTTCGTGCCGGTGTAGTCACATTCAGCCGCAAGCCATGCGGTCATGTTGTTCGCGGTGGCGCCTCCCCCGCTCGCACCCGGAGAAAATGTCTGGAGCAGCACGAACTGCGGGCTGCTGGTGCCTGGGAGCGTCGCCTCGACATAGTACGCGGTGGTTGCCTGGTTGGTCCCGTTGACGCTCTGCTGCGCGATGTTGAACAGGTCGCTGCCGTTGTAGAAGACGGTTGGGCTGGTGATGTGCACCTTGGCGTAGGCCTGAGCCTGGTCGTTGAAGAGGTCTTCCGGGTAGCGAAGATGCGAGCGCAGATAGGTCGACATGGCGTCGAGGGGCGTGAGCAGGCCGGGGTAGATCGCGTTCCACGCCGCGGTGATCGGCTCGTGCATGTTCACCGCATACAGGGTGATCGCGCAGGTCTTGGCATCGATCACCGCCTTGACAGCGTTGCGCATGTACGACGTGCCGTCGCTCTGCTGGTACGACTCGGGGAAGAGCGACGACTTGACATACGCATCGGCGATCCACATGAGATGGCCGGTGTCGGGATCGACCACGATGTACGGGTCACCGTCGACAGTCAGGAACGGTGCCAGCGAGGTGATGCGGGTACTGATCTGCCGGTTCACGAGCGCGCGGCTGTTTGCCGTGAGCGAGTTGTTGAGGAAGAGGTTGAAGCCACCGAAGTCCTGGAGCGAGATCGCGAGTTTGTCGATCGGATTCGTGATCGGGATCCCGACCTCGCTGCCGTTGCCGTGGACCGTGTTGTCTCCGCTCCCGGACGGATAGTTGAACTCGTTCTGTGTGGTGCCCGAGACGACGCTCTGCGTCGTGTCGAGCCCGCAATAGATGCTCGGATCCGCAGTCGTCGAGTTGTCGAACGAGAGGTCAGGCGGCGAACCCGGGGTGACCAGGGTCATCGGCTGGTGACCCACCAGGACCTGTGGTTTGCCCTCGCCGGCGACTGCGTTCACCGACACCGCGGTCACGCCGTAGCCGTGGGTGTAGGTCAGCGAGGTGTTCACGAAGGACGCGTTGGGGACGTCACCCTCCGCGATCTCCCGGGGTCCCAGCATCACCTCGGTGTCGGCCCCGGTGGCTGGATTGGGATAGCGATCCACGGTGATCGTCGAGTACGTCTGGTAGCTGCGGCTGCGGTCAATCTGCGCCAGCGTGTCGGGCAGCTGCGTGGGATCCTGGATGCGAACGTTCTGCAGCGTGCCGAGGTCGGATTCGAGATCGCTGAGCGTCGGTGCGTGGGGTGTGCCGAAGCTCCGGTTGTCCACTTGCGGACTCGCGCCCGTGCTCTGAATCGCCCAGGCGTAGCGGCTGGTGGTCAGGTAGTCGCCGATGGTCGGGGTCTGTGCCGTCTGCTCGTTCGGGCCCACGCTCGTCGCCTGGTACACCGCGGCAGGCACTCCCTGGGTCAGCCCCGCGACGAGCAGCCAGCCGCCGAGCATCGAAGCGAACGCGATCCCGGTCCCTGTCGAGGCTCGCCGCCAGCGGATCACGACGAACACGACGGTGGCGATCGCCAGCGCGGCGGCGAGGACCTGCAGGAAGCCGAGGACCGGCTGGATCACCGCGCGCTGGGTCGCGTCCAGCCCCACGTACGGCGTCCCGTTGGTCCCGTTGCCGGTGACGTGGCTGCTGGTGGCGAGGTGGTAGACCCCGAAGTGCGCGCCGAGTGCCGCGAGCACAAAGATCGCCGCGAGCGCGATTCCGCCGGTGATGACCGCGGCGCGGAGCGCATCCTCCGGCGAACGACCGGGTGGCGGCTCGAGCGGCAGAGGCAGCTCCTCGGGTGCGTTCATGACCGTGATCGAGACCACCGCCATGGCGATTGCCGCGATCATCCCGAGGATCACCCCTCCCCAGAGCAGGCCCATGAAGTCGTCGATGGCGGGCAGCGTGAAGACGAAGAACGAGTAGTCGAGGTGAAACACGGGGTCGGTGGCGCCGAAGGGAGTCGAGTGCAGCCAGAGCAGGATGTCCTGCCATTCGCCGGACAGGGTTGACCCCCCGGCGATTCCCGCGATCACCGCGATGACCGCTCCACCCCAGAGCACGATCCTCCGCCCACGCCGGTCGAGGTTCGCCGCCGCCATCGAACACCCGAACACCGCTGCGCCGAAGAGCACCGCGACGATCGCGAACCCGACCAGGAACAGCACGATGTGGGCGATCAGCGGCGTCCAGAAGACATTCGTGTGGCCGACGCTCTTGAAGTAGAGGTAGTCGGCGCGGAGTCCGAGCAGCCATCGGATGACGATCAGCAGCACGATGATGGCTGCGATGACGCCGAAGATGATGATCCGGCGCCGGAGCTGGCCAGGGGGCCGAACGATCCTCGGGCGGGAGCGCCGCCGAGCAAAAATCTGCTCGGGATCGAAGCCGAAGGCACTCATGGGTTCAGCGAGTGTACCTGCGGGACGTCCGCAGGACGCTTTGCCTTCAGCGGCGTTGGAGCAGCAGCCTCACGTCGAACGGGTCGCGCCGGCGGCGGACCCTGCGTGAAACCTCGGGCCGGATCTGCACCATGTAGGGCTCCTGCTGACGCAGGACCTCCTCGATCGCGTCGGCGATGAGCATGCCGGGATGGACAGTCGGCACCCGTTCGCTCAACGCCTCGGCCATCCGATCGCTCACCTGAGTCAGGTTGAGCTCATGCGCCTGCTCGAGCACGTCGAGGCAGTCGTCGAGACGCCTGAGCCTCAGGCGCCGATCCTCGCCGTCCATGGAGGTCATCGTTCCACCACGTTAGCGCACCCGATCTGCTTGCGGGTGTGCGATCAGGTCGAAACCGGCACGCGCCGCCGCTGCCGTGGGGTCACGACGCGCGTGCCGGTTACGCGGGCGACCTCGCGCCGCGGAGCCGGGAGCATGCGCGCAAGGTACTCACCGGTGGCGCTTCGCGGGTTGGCCGCGACCTCTTCCGGCGTCCCTGACGCCACGATCTCGCCGCCACCGTCACCGCCTCCCGGGCCGAGATCGATGATGTGGTCGGCCGTCTTGAGCACGTCCAGGTTGTGCTCGATGACGATGACCGTGTTCCCCGCGTCGACGAGTCGGTGGAGCACCGCGAGCAGCTTCTCGACGTCCGCGAAATGGAGCCCGGTGGTGGGCTCGTCGAGGATGTAGAGCGTGCTGCCGGTGTCGCGACGCGAGAGCTCGGTGCTGAGCTTCACGCGTTGCGCCTCGCCGCCACTCAGCTGGGTCGCCGGCTGGCCGAGGCGGATGTAACCCAGCCCGACGTCCTGCAGCGTGCGCAGCCTGCGAAGGATCCGAGGCTGGTGCTCGAACAGCACCGCCGCTTCATCGACGGTCATCTCGAGCACGTCGGCGATGCTCTTGCCGCGGAACTTCACCTCGAGCGCCTCGCGGTTGTAGCGGCGGCCCTTGCAAACCTCGCACGGCACGTAGATGTCGGGGAGAAAGTGCATCTCGATCTTGATCATGCCGTCGCCGGCACATGCCTCACACCGACCCCCCGACACGTTGAAGGAGAAGCGGCCCGGCTTGTACCCGCGGATCTTCGCCTCGGGAAGCTTGGCGTACAGGTCGCGGATGTCGGTGAACATGCCGACGTACGTCGCTGGGTTGCTTCGCGGAGTGCGACCGATCGGCGACTGGTCGACGTCGATCACCTTGTCGATGTTGGCCATGCCTTCGACCCGGTCGTGCGCGCCCGGACGGTGCTTGGCACGGTACAGGGACTGGGCAAGCTTTCTGTACAGGATGTCGTTGACGAGCGTGCTCTTGCCGCTGCCGCTCACCCCGGCGACGCAGATGAACGAGCCGAGCGGGAACGCGGCGTCGACGTTGCGGAGGTTGTTCGCGCGTGCACCGCGTACGACCAGCTGCTTCCCGGTTGCGGGACGGCGTATCAGCGGGAGCGGAATGCTGCGCTCGCCACGCAGGAACTGTCCGGTGATGCTCGCCGGCGCGGCGAGCACGTCCTCGATGGTTCCCGAGGCCATCACCAGGCCGCCGTGCTCGCCAGCGCCGGGACCGATGTCGACCACCCAGTCGGCCGCTCGAATCGTCTCCTCGTCGTGCTCGACGACGATCAGCGTGTTACCGATATCGCGCAACGCGATCAGGGTGCGGATCAGCTTGTGGTTGTCACGCTGATGCAGCCCGATGGACGGCTCGTCGAGGATGTACAGCACGCCCATCAGCTTGCTGCCGATCTGTGTGGCGAGGCGGATGCGCTGCGCCTCTCCGCCGGAGAGCGTCGCGGCGCCGCGGTCGATGGTGATGTAGTCGAGTCCGACGTCGTGGAGGAACCCGAGCCGCTCCTTGATCTCCTTGATCACCTGGTGCGCAATGGTCTGCTCTCGCTCGCTGAGTCGCAGCGTGTCGAGGCGCCGCAGCGCCGCGCCGATGCTGTGCTTGCAGAACTTGGCGATGTTCATCCCGTCGATGGTCACCGCGAGGTACTCGGGTTTGAGACGCGCGCCGTTGCAGGCGGGGCAGGGCTTCTGCATCATCAGGCGCTCGATCTCCTGCTTGACCCACTCGGACTCGGTCTCCCGATAACGCCGCTGCAGGTTGTTGATCACGCCCTCGTAGCCGGCCTCGAAGCTCCGCGAGTGGCCGCTGTGCGAGACGTAGCGCATGCGCACCGTCTCGTCCTTGGGGAGCCCGTAGAGGATGATCCGCCGCTCTTTCGCGTCGAGGTCGCTCCATGCGACGTTGAGCGGGATCTTGAAGCGCCGGCAGACGGTCTCGAGGACCTCCATCATCCAGTGCTGCGACGGGCCGCGCGTCCAGCCTGAGAGTGCGCCCTCCTCGATGCTCAACGACGGATCGGGGACCACCGCGTCCGGGTCGACCTCGAGACGCACGCCGAGGCCCGTGCACACCGGGCAGGCGCCGTGCGGATTGTTGAACGAGAAGTTGCGCGGCGCCGGTTCCTCCATCGAGATACCGCAGTACACGCAGGCGAACTCCTCGGAGAACAGCATCTCCTGCATCCCACTCTCGGGGTCGGCCGGGATCAGCAGGATCAGACCGTCGCTGAGCTTCGACGCCTGTTCCAGCAACTCATGGAGTCGCGAACGCAACTCCGGCCCGATGATGATGCGGTCCACCACGACCTCGATGTCGTGCTGGAACTTCTTGTCGAGCGTGATCGGGTCGGACAGATCGTGAAGCACGCCGTCGACGCGGACGCGGACATACCCGAGGCGCTTCGCCTCGTCGAGGACGTCTCGATGCTCGCCCTTGCGGCCCTGCACCATCGGCGCGGAGATGAGCAGCCGGGTTCCCTCGGGCAGGAGCAGGACCTGGTCGGCGATCTGCTCGATCGACTGCTTGCTGATCTCACGCCCGCAGTTCGGGCAATGCGGATGGCCGATGCGCGCATAGAGGAGGCGCAGGTAGTCGTAGATCTCGGTGACCGTGCCGACCGTGGAGCGCGGGTTCTTGCTGGTTCCCTTCTGGTCGATGGAGATTGCCGGGCTCAGCCCCTCGATGTGGTCGACATCGGGCTTCTCCATCTGTCCGAGAAACTGGCGCGCGTACGCGCTCAACAACTCGACGTAGCGACGCTGGCCTTCCGCATAGATGGTGTCGAACGCGAGCGACGACTTGCCGCTTCCCGACAGCCCGGTGATCACGATGAGCTGGTCGCGCGGCAGGGTCAGGTCGATGTTCTTGAGGTTGTGCTCGCGCGCACCGCGAATGACGATCTGATCGTTGGGCATTGACCGTCTAGCGTACCCAAGTGGCGGTCAAGACCAACACTCCCCTTCGGGATCGGAGACGCTGAGCCAGGTCGAATGCCATGGGGTCAGAGCATAGCAAACGTATGTTCGATGCGTCCCTGCCTCCGTGGCCACGGTACGATTCCGACCACCACTGCCCGCCGCCAAAATGCCGGTCGTAAACCTC